>NZ_JAAXLS010000009.1 GCF_012328925.1 Amycolatopsis acididurans | reverse complement strand
GGTTCTGTTTGGGGGGTTTTGCGTTGCAGGGTGCGGGCCACCGGTTCGACGATGCGTGCCGCGACCGGGCCGATGATCGCCATCAGCAGGACGTAGGCGGTGGCCAGTGCGGACAGCTCGTCGGTCGCCGCGCCCGCGGTCACCGCCAGGCCCGCGATGACGATCGAGAACTCGCCCCGTGCCACCAGCGCCGCACCGGCGCGGGCGCGGCCGAGCCGGCCGATGCGCTGCCTGCGCGCCGCCCACCAGCCGGTGGCCAGCTTCGTCACCGTCGTCGCCACGGCGAGCACCACGGCCCAGCCCAGCACGGGCGGGATCGAGGCCGGGTTGGTGTTGAGCCCGAAGACCACGAAGAACACGGCCGCGAACAGATCGCGCAGCGGTTCGAGCATGTGCGCGGCGTTCTCGGCCGTCGAGCCGGAGATCGCGATGCCGAGCAGGAAGGCGCCGACCGCCGCGGAGACCTGCATCGCCGAGGCGAGCCCCGCCACGAGCAGCGCCGCGCCGAGCACCCTGAGCAGGAACACCTCGCGGTCGGGGGAGTCCACCAGCGCCGAGACGTACCGGCCGAATTTGAGCGCGATCACCAGCACCACGGTGATCACCAGCAGCGAGATGCCCACGGCTTCGAGCCCGCCGAGGAAGCTCACGCCGCCGAGCACCGCCGTCAGGATCGGCAGGTACAGGGCCATCGCGAGGTCCTCGAACACCAGGATCGAGAGCACGACCGGGGTTTCGCGGTTACCGAGCCTGCCCAGGTCACCGAGCACCTTCGCGATGATCCCGGACGAGGAGATGTAGGTGACCCCGCCCATGACCATCGCGCCGACCGGGCCCCAGCCCAGGATCAGCGCGACCAGCACGCCGGGTGCCGCGTTGAGCACGATGTCGAGCAGGCCGGCCATCCAGGACCGTTTCAGCCCGGTGAACAGCTCCGCCGCGGAGTACTCCAGGCCCAGCAGCAACAGCAGCAGCACGACGCCGATCTCGCTGGCCAGGTGCGTGAAGTCGCCGATGTCGCCGAGCGGGATCAGGCCGCCCTGGCCGAAGGCGAGCCCGCCCAGCAGGTACAGCGGGATGGGGGACATCCCGATCTTGCCGGCGAGCCTGCCGAGCACGCCGAGGAAGAAGAAGACGCCGCCGAGTTCGATCAAGGAGAGTGCGGTGTGATCCATAGGCTCAGCCGTTTTTCAGGATCTTCAGGGCATTCTCCAGACCTTCGGAGGTGCCGACGGCCACCAGCACGTCGCCGGCGGTGAACGTGAAGTCCGGCGTGGGCGAGGGATGGACCTGGCCCGCCCGCATGACCGCCACGACGGACACACCGGTCCGGGTGCGCAACGCGGTGTCGCCGAGCGTTCTGCCGTCGAACGGCGCGTTCGGCTTGATCGGCAGCTGCCGCGTCTGGATACCGGGAAGCTCCCGGTGCTCCTCGGTCAGCTGCGCGACCAGCTGCGGCGCGCCGAGGAGGTTGGCCAGCGCGCCCGCCTCGTCCGCGGTCAGTGGCAGCGAGGCCAGGCAGGCGTCCGGATCGTCGGATTTGGACACGATCAGCTCTATCTGCCCGTCACGATGGGTGACCACGCCGACACGCCTTCCGCTGCGGAGGGCGAAATCCTTGCGGACCCCGATGCCGGGCAGGGGAGTCACTTCAACGTTCACGTCCGCTCACGTTACCGGTTTGCCCGGTTCGGCCCGGTGCGGCCACGCCCTGGCCTGCCAGGCAGAATGGAGCACCGGCAGGCACGACTTCGGCGAGGCACTAAGGAGAGCACCGGTGGCGGGAGCCCTACGAGGCGTGGTCGCGCTGGACGGTCCGTCGGGCACGGGCAAGACGACGGTCGCACGCAAGCTCGCCGAGCGCCTGAGTGCCGGCTACCTCGACACCGGGGCGATGTACCGGGTCGTGACCCTGGCCGTGCTGCGCGCGGGTGCCGATCCGGCGGACGCCGCGGCGGTCACCGCGATCGCGCGGCAGGCGGTGTTCACGATCGGCACGAGCCCAGGGCGGCCCGCCGTCGCGCTCGCGGGGCAGGACGTGGCCGCCGAGATCCGCGGCCCGGAGGTCAGCCACGCCGTGTCGCCGGTCTCGGCCGTGCCCGAGGTGCGCGAGCTGCTGGTGGCCCGGCAGCGCCGGATCATCGACGATGTGCTCGACGAGGTCGGCGGGATCGTGGTCGAGGGCCGCGACATCGGCACCGTCGTCGCACCGGACTCCCGGCTCAAGGTCTTCCTCACGGCGTCGGCGGAGGTGCGTGCGTCGCGGCGCGGCGCGCAGGACAGCGCGGCCGGACGCCAGGTGACGCACGCCGACACGCTGGCCGCGGTCAACCGCCGCGACCGGCTGGACTCGGGCCGCGCGGCCTCGCCGCTGCGCGCGGCCGAGGACGCGGTGCACCTGGACACCTCCGAACTGGACATCGACCAGGTCCTGGTCGCGCTGGTGGAGCTGGCGGGCAGGCGCGGGCTGCTCAGCGACTGCGCCGCGGAGGCCACGCGGTGAGCTCGGCGGGACTTCCCGAGGGCGCCAGCGGCCTGCTGCACGACTTCGGCAGGGCGATCGGGCGCGTGTGCTTCCGCCCGGCGTTCCGGATCCGCATCGACGGGCTGGAGCGGGTGCCCAGGACCGGCCCGGTGCTGCTGATCGCCAACCACAGCTCGATGGTCGAGCCGCAGCTCATCTTCGGAATGTTGCCGCGCCGCTCGGTGTTCCTCGTCAAGGAGGAGATGTTCACCGGGGCGATGGGGTGGTTTCTCCGCCGGATCGGCCAGGTGCCGGTCCGGCGGGGCGCACCGGACCGGGCGCCGCTGCTCACCCTCGGCAAGATCCTGCGGGACGGCGGCCTAGTCGGGGTCTTCCCGGAAGGCACCAGGGGCGAGGGCGACGTGGCCAGCGCCGAGCGCGGCGCGGCGTTCCTGCTGCGCGGGTCGGACGCGCTGGTGCTGCCGGTGGCGGTGCGCGGCACCCGGCGCCCCGCGGATCGCCAGCGCCGGTTCCGCCCGAGGGTGGACGTGCTGGTGGGGGACCCGTTCCCGCTCGAGGTCGGCAAGGGCCGGGCCGGGCTGGAAGCCGCCACCGAGAAACTGCGGGCCGAGTTGGCGGCCCTGGTGCGCACGCTGGACGAGCGGCGCGCCCAATTCGAGAAAGCGAAGTTATGACTGAGGTAGACGGCACCTGGTCCGACGAGGCGGAGTTCGCCGCGCTCGACGCCGGAGTGGACGGTGGCCAGGAGGCGGAGGAAGCCCAGCTGAGTCAGCCGGTGCTGGCCGTCGTCGGCCGCCCCAACGTGGGCAAGTCGACGCTGGTGAACCGCATCCTCGGCCGCCGGGAGGCGGTCGTGCAGGACACCCCGGGCGTGACCAGGGACCGCATCGCCTACGACGCGCTGTGGAACGGCCGCCGGTTCACGATCGTGGACACCGGTGGCTGGGAGCCCGGCGCGAGCGGCCTGCAGGGCGCGATCGCGGCACAGGCCGAGCTGGCGATGTCCACTTCGGACGCCGTGCTGCTCGTGGTGGACGCCTCGGTGGGCGCCACGACCACCGACGAGGCGGTCGCGAAGGTGCTGCGGCGCTCGAAGCGTCCGGTGATCCTGGCCGCGAACAAGGTGGACGACCAGCGGCTGATGGCGGAGGTCGCGTCGCTGTGGTCGCTGGGGCTCGGCGAGCCGCAGCCGGTCAGTGCGCTGCACGGCCGCAGCTCGGGTGACCTGCTCGACAAGATCGTGGAGGCGCTGCCGGACGCGCCGCGCGAAGGCACGCCCACCGCGGGACCGCGCCGGGTGGCGCTGGTCGGCAAGCCGAACGTCGGCAAGTCCAGCCTGCTCAACAAGCTCACCGGGGAACAGCGCGCGGTCGTCGACTCGGTCGCCGGCACCACGGTGGACCCGGTGGACTCGATGGTCGAGCTGGACGGGCAGTTGTGGCGCTTCGTCGACACCGCGGGCCTGCGCAAGCGCGTGCACACCGCGAACGGCACCGAGTACTACGCGTCCCTGCGCACCAAGGCGGCGATCGACGCCTCCGAGGTCGTGATCGTGTTGCTGGACGCGGCCGAACCACTGTCCGAACAGGACCTGCGGGTGCTGACGATGGTGGTCGAGGCGGGCCGCGCGTGCGTGCTGGCGTTCAACAAGTGGGACCTCGTCGACGAGGACCGGCGCTACCAGCTGGAGAAGGAACTGGACCGCGGGCTGGTGCGGGTGCCGTGGGCGGAGCGGGTGAACATCTCCGCGCTGACCGGCCGTTCGGTGCGCAAACTCGCCCCGGCGCTGCGCACCGCGCTCGAGTCGTGGGACCAGCGCGTGCCGACCGGCCAGCTCAACGGCTGGCTGTCGGACCTGGTCGCGGCCACCCCGCCGCCCGTGCGGGGCGGCAAGCAGCCGAAGGTGCTGTTCGCGACGCAGGCGGCCATCCGCCCGCCGACGCTGGTGTTGTTCACCACGGGCTTTCTGGAGGCGGGCTACCGGCGGTTCATCGAGCGCAAGTTCCGGGAACGCTTCGGGTTCGAGGGTTCCCCGGTGCGCATCAACGTGCGGGTGCGGGAAAAGAAGCCCAAGGGCAAGAAGGTTAAGTGACCTCACCGCAACGTCGGGTTCACCTTCCGGTAAGCTGATCGGTCGCACCGGGCCCCTCACCGTTTCGAGAGCAGGCCCCCCTGGCTCCGGAAGGTGAGTGACCGGTTGATGTCTGCCCCCGCGATGGCGACACCCGCGGTTGACAGCAGGCCCCGCGCGCTGTTCTGGTCGGGGCTCGCGGCGAGCGAACGCACTTTGCTGGACGTGCTCGCCGCCACGGCCGAACGGCACCCCGGCGCCGACGCGATCGACGACGGCGAGCGCGTGCTCAGCTACCGCAAGCTCGCCGACGAGGTGGACGCGCTGCGCACGCGCCTCGCCGCGGCCGGGATCGGCGTCGGCGACCGGGTGGGCGTGCGCATCTCCTCGGGTACCGCCGAGCTGTACGTCGCGATCCTCGGCGTGCTGGCCGCCGGTGCCGCCTACGTTCCGGTCGACGCCGACGATCCGGCCGAACGCGCCGAACTGGTCTTCGGCGAGGCCCGGGTGTGCGCCGTGCTCACCGACGGCGGGCAGCTGACCCAGTGCCTCCCGCCCGGCGAGCATCCCGGGCTGCCCGCTCCCGGCGACGACGCATGGATCATCTTCACCTCCGGGTCCACCGGGAAACCGAAGGGCGTCGCGGTCACGCACGCCGCCGCGGCGGCCTTTGTGGACGCCGAGGCCGAACTGTTCCTGCGCGACGAGCCCATCGGCCCCGGCGACCGCGTGCTGGCGGGGCTGTCGGTCGCGTTCGACGCCTCCTGCGAGGAAATGTGGCTGGCGTGGCGGCACGGCGCGTGTCTGGTGCCCGCGCCGCGCGCGCTCGTGCGCACCGGGGTCGACCTCGGGCCGTGGCTGATCGCGCAGCGCATCACGATCGTCTCGACGGTGCCGACGCTGGCCGCGCTGTGGCCCGCCGACGCGCTGGAAGAGGTGCGGCTGCTCATCTTCGGCGGCGAGGCCTGCCCACCGGAACTGGCCGAACGCGTCGCCGTCGAGGGTCGCGAGGTGTGGAACACCTATGGCCCGACCGAGGCGACCGTCGTCGCGTGCGCCGCGCAGCTGACCGGAGAAGAACCGGTCCGGATCGGGCTTCCCTTGCTGGGCTGGCAGCTCGCGGTGGTCGACGAGCAGGGCGAACCGGTCGCGATGGGGGAGAGCGGCCAGCTGGTGATCGGGGGCGCCGGGCTCGCGCGCTACCTCGATCCGGTCAAGGACGCGGAAAAGTTCGCCCCGCTGCCCGCGCTGGGCTGGCAGCGCGCCTACCGCAGCGGCGATCTGGTGCGCGCCGAGGCCGAAGGGCTGGTGTTCCTCGGCCGGGCCGACGAGCAGGTCAAGCTCGGCGGCCGCCGCATCGAACTCGGTGAGGTCGACGCCGCCCTGCAAGCACTTCCCGGGGTGGCCGGTGGCGCGGCCGCGATCCGCGAAACCGCGGCGGGCAACCAGATTCTCGTCGGTTACGTCGTGCCCTCCGGCGAGTTGGACACCGACGCCGCGTCCGCGCTGCTGCGCGAGAAGCTGCCCGCCGCGCTGGTGCCGCTGCTCGCGGTCGTGGCCGGCCTGCCGACCCGCACCTCCGGCAAGGTGGACCGCGCGGCCCTGCCCTGGCCACTGTCCACAGTGGAATCCGCAGGCGCCCATGAACTGTCGCCGACGGAGGCCTGGCTCGCGGAGGGCTGGGCGGAGATCCTTGGCGTATCGGTCGGTGATCCCGACGCCGACTTCTTCACGCACGGCGGCGGCAGCCTGACCGCCGCCCAGCTGATCGCCAGGATCCGGACCCGCCACCCCCAGGTCTCCGTCAGCGACATCTACCAGAACCCGGCGCTCGGTGCGCTCGCGGCGCTGCTGGACGGGCTGGACGCCACCGAGACGGCGCGGCGCGAGGTCAAGCCGGTGCCGCGGCGAACCGGCGTCGCGCAGACGGTGCTGATGCTGCCGCTGCTGACGCTCGTCGGCTTGCGCTGGACGACGATTCTCGCGGCGCTGTCTACGGCGGGCTCGCTGTTCGGCGTGGCGTGGGCCCCTTCGGTGCCGTGGTGGGGTCTGGTGGTGGCCTGGTTCGTGCTGTTCAGCCCGGCCGGACGCATCGCGATCTCCGCCGCCGGTGCGCGGCTGCTGCTGCGCGGGGTGCGGCCGGGGAGGTACCCGCGCGGTGGCCGCGTCCACTTGCGACTGTGGACCGCCGAGAAGCTGGCCGAGTTCAGTGGTGCCGGCGAGGTGTCCGGCGCGTCGTGGATGACGCACTACGCGAAGGCGCTCGGCGCGAAGATCGGCAAGGACGTCGACCTGCACTCGCCGCCGCCGGTCACCGGGCTGCTCAAACTCGGCCGCGGCGCGGCGATCGAGCCCGAGGTCGATCTCTCCGGGTACTGGGTGGACGGCGACGTCGTGCACATCGGCAAGATCCGGGTCGGCGCCGGCGCGCGGGTAGGGGCGCGCAGCACGCTGTTCCCCGGCGCCCGGATCGGCAAGGGCGCCGAGATCGCGGCGGGTTCCACGGTGACCGGCGCGGTGCCCGCGGGCCAGCGCTGGGCCGGTTCGCCCGCCCAGCGGGACGGCAAGGACGCGTTGCGGTGGCCCTCGGGCAGCCCGCGGCGGTCCCGGTTGTGGGCCTTCGCCTACGGCGCGACCTCGCAGGTACTGGGCTTGCTGCCCGCGATCGCGGCGCTGCCCGGTATCGCCGTGGTCGCCGCGTCGATCGCCGGGGCGCCCTCGCTCGGCCGCGCCCTGCTGGCGGTGCCGGCGGCCACCGTCGTCTACTTCCTGACCTACGCACTGCTGATCCTGGCCGGTGTGCGTGCGCTCGGCATCGGCATGCGGGAGGGCTACCACCCGGTGCACGGCCGGATCGCGTGGCAGGTGTGGGCGACCGAACGCCTGATGGACATGGCTCGCACCGCGCTGTTCCCGTTGTACGCCAGCCTGTTCACGCCGGTGTGGCTGCGGCTGCTCGGGGCCAGGATCGGGCGGGACGTGGAGGCGTCCACGGTGCTCGCGCTGCCGAAGATGACCAAAGTGGACAACGGCGCGTTCCTCGCCGACGACACCATGGTCGCCACCTACGAACTGGGCCACGGCTGGCTGCACGTGGCCCGCGCCCGCATCGGAAAGCAGGCCTTCCTCGGCAACTCGGGAATGACCGCGCCCGGTCGCGCGGTGCCCAAGGGCGGGCTCGTCGGGGTGCTGTCCTCGACGCCGCGCAAGGCGAAGAAGGGCTCGTCGTACCTGGGCATGCCGCCGATGCCGTTGCGTCGCACGGTGGAGTCCGGCGACGCGAGCCGCACCTACCAGCCGCCGCTGCGGCTGAAGGTGGCCCGTGCCGCGGTCGAGGTGTGCCGGATCGTGCCGGTGATGTGCGGGGCCGCGCTCGCGGTGCTGGTGCTCGCCGCGCTGGCGGCGGTGTGGTCGGCGGCCGGGCTGTGGGCCGCGGCGCTGCTTTCCGGTGCCGTGCTGGCGTCTGCCGGTGTGGCCGCCGCACTGCTCGCCGTGGTGATGAAGTGGCTGCTGGCCGGCCGGTTCCGTGCCGTGGAGCGTCCACTGTGGAGTTCGTTCGTGTGGCGCAACGAGCTGGCCGACACGTTCGTCGAGACGCTCGCGGTGCCGTGGCTGGTCGGCTCGCTGGGCGGCACGCCGCTGCTGCCTGCCTGGCTGCGTGCGATGGGCGCGCGCATCGGGCGCGGCGTGTGGCTGGAGACGTACTGGCTGCCCGAGTCGGACCTGGTGACCCTCGGCGACGGCGCGACCATCAACCGCGGCTGTGTCGTGCAGACGCACCTGTTCCATGATCGGATCATGAGCATGAGCGAGGTGACGCTGGCCGAAGGCGCGACACTCGGGCCGCACGGCATCGTGCTGCCCGGTGCCGGCATCGGCGCGCGCACGACGGTCGGCCCCGGTTCGCTGGTGACCAGGGGCGACGCGGTGCCCGCCGACTCGCGGTGGCTGGGCAATCCGATCGCGTCCTGGGGGCGCCGGGCTTGAGCTACCTCCCCGACCACGGCGACGAGACGTATCACGTCGCCCGCTACGACCTGCGCCTGGACTACAAGATCGTGCCGAACCGGCTGTCCGCGCACGCGGTGCTCACCGCCGTCGCGCGCCGGCAGCTGTCGCGGTTCACGCTCGATCTGTCCGGCTTCAAGGTGAGTGCGGTCCGGGTCGACGGTCGTGCCGCCAAGTTCGCCCGCCGCGGGCACCGGATGACGGTCAAACCGGCGCGGCCGCTCGCGGAGGGCGCGGAGTTCGCCGTCGAGGTCCGGTACTCGGGCAATCCGCGCCCGGTCGGCGGCCGGTGGGGCGACATCGGCTGGGACGAGCTCACCGACGGCGCGCTCGTGGCGAGCCAGCCGATCGGGGCCCCGTCGTGGTTCCCGTGCAACGACCGGCCGGGGGACAAGGCGTCCTACACGGTCGCGGTGACCACGTCCTCGGCCTATCGGGTCCTCGTCACCGGTGATCTGGTGTCGCGGCAGGCGGGCGCGAGCGCGACGACGTGGGTCTTCCAGCGCCGCGAGCCGACCTCGACCTACCTGATGAGTGTCCAGATCGGACGGTACGACGAACTGCCGTTGCCCGGCCCGGTGGCACAGCGCGTCGCGGTGCCGCGGCGGCTGCGGGACAAGGCGTCCGCCGATTTCGGCCGCCAGCCGGAGATGATGGCCTGCTTCGAGCGGCTGTTCGGGCCCTACCCGTTCGGTGAGTACGTCGTGGTGGTGACCGACGACGATCTCGAGGACCCGATCGAGGCGCAGGGCATGGCCATCTTCGGGGCGAACCACGTCGACGGCCGGTGTGGTTTCGAGCGGCTGGTGGCGCACGAGCTGGCGCACCAGTGGTTCGGTAACAGCCTCACCATCGCGCGGTGGCAGGACATCTGGCTCAACGAGGGATTCGCGACCTACGCCGAATGGCTGTGGTCGCAGGAATCCGGCGGCCCGGGCGTGGCCGAGCTGGTCCGGGAGTGGGGCGCGCGGGTGCCCGGTTCCGCGTTCCCGATCGGCGACCCGGGTGTGGCGCACCTGTTCGATCCGCCGGTGTACAAGCGGGGCGCGCTGACGCTGCACGCGTTGCGAGGCCGCGTGGGCGACGAGCGGTTCTTCGCCATGCTGCGCTCGTGGGCGACCGTGTGGCGGCACGGCGCGGTGACCACGGCGGATTTCGTCGCGCACGCCGAAGCGCACGCGGGGGAGCCGCTGGGCGGGTTCTTCGCGGAGTGGCTGGGCCGCTGGTAGCGGTCAGCGAATTCCCGCGTGCCGCAGGCGGCGGCCCAGGTTCGCCGCCGTCTCGGCCAGGATCTCGCCCAGTGTGACTGCTTCGGCGTCGGTCACCTCGTCCACCGGGATCGCGCAGCTGAGCGCGTCCGTGCCGGGAATGCGGTAGGGCACCACCGCCGCCACGCACCGCAGTCCCGCGGTGCTTTCCTCGACCTCGGTCGCGAAACCGCGCCGGCGGATGGTGTCGCATTCCTGCCGCAGGGCCGCCACCGAGGTGAGGGTGTTCGGCGTCAGCGAGATCAGCCGCTCCGGATACAGCGCCGCGATCTCGTCCTGCGTCAGCTCCGCCAGCAGCGCCTTGCCCAGCGCCGTCGAGTACGCGGGCAGTGCGCGCCCCACCCGCGACACGGAGCGTTTCGCGTTCCGCGATTCCCGTGTCTCCAGGTACACGATCTGCCCGCCGTCCCGCCGCGCGTAGTGCGCCGTGAACCCCGTGCGCTCCCGCAGATCCTCCAGTGTCTCCCGCGCGAACCGCATCGCCGGATCGCGGTCCAGGTAGGCCGTGCCGCACAACAACGCGCGCATGCCGAGCCGGTACCGCGTCGCGGCGGCGTCCGCCTCCAGCCATCCCGCCTCGGTCAGCGTGCGCAGCAGCCCGTGCAGGCTCGACCGCGGGATACCGGTGATCGTGTGCAGCTCCGACAACGACAGCCACGCGTCCCGCACCGCGAACGCCTCCAGCAGCTCCACCGTGCGCCGCGCGGACTTCACCCCGGACTGCTCGGCCACCTCCGGCATACGTCCTCCGTTGACCCGTGTTCCTGGCGACGAATAGTATTCAAGATACGGGATCATGTTCATGTATGTGAACAAGGAAGGGAAATATGGATACCCAGTCGAGCGAACTGAACCGGGTGCTCGCCGCGGCGGCGGCCGCCGCGCCCCGGCTCGCGGAGACGACGCCCGCCCAGCGGGCCGGGTGGCTCGCCGCCGCGGCGGATGCCCTCGACGCCGCCGCGGCGGAGCTGATCCCGCTCGCCGCGCAGGAAACACACCTGCCCGAAGCGCCGCGGCTGCGCGGCGAACTCGCCCGCACCACGTTCCAGCTGCGCCTGTTCGGCGACGTGCTGCGCGACGGCGCCTTCCTCGGCGCGACGATCGATCACGCCGATCCGGACTGGCCGATGGGCCCGCGCCCGGACATCCGCCGCACCGTCGTGCCGATCGGCCCGGTGCTGGTGTTCGCCGCCAGCAACTTCCCGTTCGCGTTCAGCGTCGCCGGCGGGGACACCGCCTCGGCGCTCGCCGCGGGCTGCCCGGTCGTGCTGAAGGCGCACCCCGGTCACCCCGAACTGTCCGAACGCACCGGCCGGATCGTGCGCGAGGCGCTCGTCGGCGCCGGCGCACCGGAGGGGATCTTCGACGTCATCTCCGGGGTCGACGCCGGAGTCGAGGCGCTGAAGGACCCGCGTGTCCTCGCGGCGGCCTTCACCGGATCGGTGCCCGGCGGGCGCGCGCTGTTCGACATCGCCGTGGCGCGGCCGACGCCGATCCCGTTCTACGGCGAGCTGGGCAGCGTCAATCCCGTCGTCGTCACGCCGGGGGCGGTCAAGGCGCGTGGCGCCGAGGTGGCCAAGGGCTACGTCGGCTCGTTCACGCTGGGCGCCGGGCAGTTCTGCACCAAACCGGGCCTGCTCTTCCTGCCGGAGGGCCACGGCCTCGACGACGCGCTGCGCGAGGCGGTGCGGGCGGTGTCGGCGCAGCCGATGCTCAACGACCGCATCGCGAACGGCTACCAGCAGAGCACCGCACGGCTGCGTGCGGAGCCGTCGGTGACGGTGCTCGCCGCGCCCGAGGAAGCCGGATTCGAGCCGGCGCTGCTGACCGTGCGGGGCGTGGACTTCCGCAAGGCCGGTGAAATCGTGCGCTCGGAGTGCTTCGGCCCGACGTCGATCGTGGTCACCTACTCCGGGCAGGACGAACTGCGGGAACTGCTCGGGGAGCTCGAGCCGGGCCTGACCGCGACCGTGCACGGCGAGGAGTCCGAGGCCGAGGACCTCCGGGCGATCATGCCCGCGCTCACCCGGATCGCGGGGCGGCTGTTGTGGAACGACTGGCCGACGGGCGTTACCGTGAGCTGGGCGCAGCAGCACGGTGGTCCGTACCCGGCCACCACCGCGCCCACCACGACGTCGGTCGGCACCGCCGCCATCGAGCGTTTCCTGCGCCCGGTGGCCTGGCAGGGCTTCCCCGACGCCCTGCTTCCCCCGCCGTTGCGGGAAGCGAACCCGTGGCAGCTGCCGCGACGCGTCGACGGCGAGAGGTGAGACGTAGTTGGGCATCGTGACTCCCGGGTTCACCGGGCGCGGGCGGGGCGGTGACGTGCCGTTGCCGCCCGGGCAGTACCTGGGGAAGGGCTTCCCGGTGCTCTCGGTGGGACCGACGCCGAAAGTGCCGCTCGAGACCTGGGAGTTCACGATCACCACCGAGGCCGGGGTGAAGCACAGCTGGTCGTGGGCGGAACTGCGGGCGCTTCCCGCGCAGGAGCCGACCGTGGACATCCACTGCGTCACCAAGTGGTCGAAGCTGGGCACGCACTGGCGCGGCGTCTCGCTCGACACGCTGATGGCCGGCGTGGACACCGCCGCGGACTTCGTGCTGGTGCACTCCTACGACGGCTACACCACCAACCTGCCGCTGGAGGATCTGCTCGACGGGCAGGCGTGGATCGCGTTCGACCACGACGGCGAGGACCTCGCGCCCGAACACGGCGGGCCCGCCCGGCTGCTGGTGCCGCATCTGTACTTCTGGAAGTCCGCGAAGTGGGTCTATGACATCGAGCTGACGCTCGAGAACGAACCGGGCTTCTGGGAGGCGGCCGGCTACCACGACTACGGGGACCCATGGCGCGAGCAGCGGTACCAGGGCGACTGAGCTGGCGCGTCGCGCGGCTGGCCGCCGTGCGCGACGAGACGCCCACCGCCCGCACACTCGTCCTCGACGTGCCCGGCTGGCCGGGACACCTGCCCGGCCAGCACGTGGACGTCAAGCTCACCGCGGAGGACGGTTACAGCGCACAGCGCAGCTACTCGGTGGCCGCGCCCGCCGACGGCGAACGTGTCGAGCTGACCGTGCAGCGCGTCGGCGACGGTGAGGTTTCCCCGCATCTCACCGGCGTTTTCTCGATCGGTGATCCGGTGGAGGTGCGGGGCCCGATCGGCGGCTGGTTCGTGTGGCGCGATACCGCGCCGGAACCGGTGCTGCTGATCGCGGGCGGTTCGGGCATCGTGCCGCTGATGGCCATGATCCGGGCCCGTCGCGCCGCCGGCGCGCGCACGCCGTTCCGGTTGCTGTACTCGGTGCGCACCCCCGCCGAGGTCTACTACGCCGGCGAACTGCGGCAGGCGGCGCTCACCGGCGTTGAAGTGTCCTTTGTGTACACCCGCGAGACGCCGGAGGGCTGGCCGCGGCCGCCGAAACGGATCGGCGTCGCCGACCTGAACGCCGGGGGCTGGCCCGCGGAGTTCGCTCCGGCCTGTTTCGTGTGCGGGCCCACGGGTTTCGTGGAGACCGCGGCCGACATCCTGCTCGCACTCGGCCACGACGCGCGCCGGATCAAGACGGAGCGGTTCGGGCCGACGGGGACGTGACTCAGGTGTGGGGGAGGTGCTCGGCGGGAACGACCCCGAAGCGGCCCGCCTGGTAGTCCTCGAACGCGGCCACCACTTCCTCGCGCGTGTTCATCACGAACGGGCCGTACTGCACGACCGGTTCGCGGATCGGGAGCCCGCCCAGCAGCAGCAGTTCCAGGTTCGGCTCCGCGGCGGGCTGGCTCGTGGCGGCGCCGAAGGTCAGCGCACCGCCGTCGCCGAAGACGGCCAGCTGTCCCTTGTGGACCGGTCGTTCGCCTGTGCCGACGGTGCCGTTGCCCGCGAGCACGTAACCGAGCGCGTTGAAGTCCGCGCGCCACGGGATCCGCAGCCGCGCGCCGGGGCTGACCGTGGCGTGGATCATCGTGATCGGCGTGTACGTCGAGCCGGGGCCCTCGTGCCCGTCGATCCCGCCGGCGATGACCCGCAACAGCGCCCCGCCGTCGTCGGAGGACAGCAGTTTCGCCTGCGTGGCGCGGATGTCCTGGTAGCGGGGCGGGGTGAACTTGCTGGCCCGCGGGAGGTTCACCCACAGCTGCACGCCGTGGAACAGCCCGCCCGACACGACGAGGTCCTCCGGCGGCTTCTCGATGTGCAGGATCCCGCTGCCCGCGGTCATCCACTGGGTGTCGCCGTTGGTGATGAGCCCGCCGCCGCCGTGCGAGTCGGCGTGCTCGAACACGCCGTCGAGCATGTAGGTCACGGTTTCGAAGCCGCGGTGGGGATGCCACGGCGTGCCCTTCGGCTCGCCGGGCGCGTACTCGACCTCGCCCATCTGGTCCATGTGGATGAACGGGTCCAGCACCGCCGAGGAGATCCCGGCGAACGCACGGCGCACCGGGAATCCTTCTCCTTCGTAACCGGTGGGGGCCGTGCTCACGGCGCGCACGGGGCGCTCCGCGACGGTGGCGGGGTCGGGGGTGCTGACGCGCGGCAGGGTCAGGGTGTCCGCGGTGATGGCCGGCATCGTGTCTCCTCAAAGTGGTTCGACGCTCAACATCTTGCTCGGAAAACACCTCGGAGTCCAGATCGATTCCCGATCCGCGGCGGCGCATTTTGGTATACATTGCATACGAGCGAGGAGGTGCGGGTGCCGTCGGTGTATGAGCAGGTCCGCGGGCTGATCGTGCTGGGTGCGTACCCGGCCGGGCAGCCGATCACGGAGCAGGAGCTGTGTGCGCGGCTCGGCGTCAGCCGCACGCCGGTCCGCGAGACGCTGCGGCGCCTGGAAAGCGACGGCCTGGTGCGGGCCGCGCGCCGCGGGGTGACCGTGGTGGAACTGGACGCGAAGGCGTTGCGCGACGCTTACCGCATGCGCGCCGCGCTGGACGCGCTGACCGCGGAGCTGGCCGCGCGCCGGCAGCAGGCCGGAAAGCTCGCGCCCGCGGATCTGGGCCGCCTCGCCGAGTACGCCGATCGGGCCGATCGCGCGACGCGTGGCGGTGACCTGGTCGAGGGCACCCGGCACAACCGGGCCTTCCATGCCTGGATCGCGACGCTCGCCGACAACCCGATGGTCGCGGACGCGCTGGAGCGGATCTGGGACCAGATCATCGTCTCGACCCGTGTCTCGCTGGCCGCGCCCGCCAGGACGGCGCGGGTGGACGACGAGCACCGCCGGATGATCTCCGCCATCGAAGGCGGCCGTCCCGGCGAGGCGGCCGCCGCTGCCCGCGAGCACGTCCTGGCGACGATGTCCGCTGTTTCCGAAGGAGTGTCATGAGCAGGGAGCACGACTATCGCGTCACCGTGCGCTGGACCGGCAACACCGGCGCGGGCACCGAGAACTACCGCGGCTACGGCCGCGACCACGACGTGACCGCCGAGGGCAAGCCGACGCTGCGGGGCAGCGCCGACCCGGCGTTCCGGGGAACGCCGGACCGGTGGAACCCGGAGGAGCTCTTGGTCGCCGCGCTGTCGGAGTGCCACATGCTGACCTACCTCTCGCTGTGCGCTCGCGACGGCGTCGTCGTGACCGCCTACGTGGACGCGGCGAGCGGCACGATGCGGGAGGCGCCCGGCGGCAGCGGCCGGTTCACCGAGGTCGTGCTGCGTCCCGAGGTGACCCTCGCCGATCCCGCCATGATCGCCAAGGCGGAATCACTGCACGAGCGGGCGCACGCGACGTGTTTCATCGCCAACTCGGTCAGCTTTCCGGTGCGGCACGAGCCGAAGACCGGTTAGGCGCCCCAGTCCTCGAGCACCGCGGCGGTGTCGGCGCCGGGCTTGTGCGGGGGCTTCGGTTTCGCGGCCGGGGTGCGCGAGAACCGCGGCGCGGGGGCGGCCTGCGACACGCCGTCGACCGAGATGATCGACTCCCGCGCGGCCATGTGCGGATGCGCGGCGGCCTCCTCGAACGCCAGCACCGGCGTCACGCACGCGTCGGTCCCGGCGAAGATCTCCGCCCACTCGTCGCGCGTCTTGGACACGATCACCTCGGTGAACCGCGCGCGCATGCGGGGCCAGCCCGAGCGGTCCAGCTGTGCGGGCAGGTCCTCGCCGTCCAGGCCGAGGCCCTTGAGGAAAGCCGCGTAGAACTGCGGTTCCAGGCAGCCGACCGCGAGGTAGCGGCCGTCGGCGCAGGTGTAGGTGTCGTAGAACGGGGCGCCGCCGTCGAGCAGGTTCGACGCGCGCTCGTCGCTCCACGCCCCGGCGCCGCGGAAGGCCCACATCATCTGCATGAGCACGCTCGCGCCGTCGACCATCGCGGCGTCCACGACCTGGCCCTTGCCCGAACGCTGCCGTTCCCACAGCGCCGCCAGCACCCCGGCGACGAGGAACATCGAGCCACCACCGAAGTCGCCGACCAGGTTCAGCGGCGGGGCCGGCGGCTCACCGGTGCGGCCCATCGCGTGCAACGCGCCGGTGAGGGAGATGTAGTTGAGGTCGTGCCCGGCGCGCTGAGCCATCGGCCCGTCCTGGCCCCAGCCGGTCATCCGGCCGTAGACGAGGCCCGGGTTGACCGCGTGACAGTGCTCCGGTCCGACGCCGAGGCGTTCGGTGACCCCGGGCCGCATCCCTTCCAGCAGCACGTCGGCCTTCGCGGCCAGGCGCAGCACCAGTTCGCGGCCCTCGCCGGTCTTGAGGTCGGCGGCGACCGAACGCCGGTTGCGCAGCAGGTGATCGCCGTTGTCACCGGTCGGATCGAAGCCCTTGGTGGGGCGGTCCACGCGCACGACGTCCGCGCCGAGGTCCGCCAGCACCATCGCGGCGTGCGGGCCGGGCCCGATGCCGGCTAGTTCGACGACACGCAACCCGGTCAGTGGTCCGGTCAACTCAGTGCTCCTTCTGCGCGTGGATCAGGCCCTCTTGGGCGACGCTCGCGATGAGCGTCCCGTCACGATGGAAGATGCGGCCCTGCGCCAGCCCGCGCAGATCACTCACCGCGGGACTGCTCTTGGCGAACAGCAGCCAGTCGTCGAGGCGGACCTCGTTGTGAAACCACACGACGTGATCCAGCGAGGTCATGGCGGCGACGTCCGCGCGGGGCCGGGCGCGCAGCAGCGCCGAGACGAACGTGAGGTCACTGAAGTACGTGATGATCGCGGCCGGGCTGACGCGGCCCTGGGTGTCCCAGCCGAGCGGGCGCACCCACAGATCGCGCATGAACCGGGCCCGCTTGTCCATTCCCGGATCCTCGGCGACGGCGGGGCGCAGGTCGAACACGGTGCTCGGGTCGACCTGCCACGCGCTCGGATGCTGGATGCCCAGCGGTGAGCAGTCCTCTGGTTCCGGAGCCGATGGCGGGTCGGTTTGGTACGCGGTGCCGGAGTGGTCGGTGGTGAACGAGGACTCCAGGCACAGGATCGGCTCGCCGTGCTGGATCGCGGTGACCCGGCGGCGCTTGAAGTTGCGGCCCTCCTGCAGCCGGTCCACCCGGAACACGACGCGCGAGCCGGTGTCGCCGGGGCGCAGAAAGTAGGCGTGCAGCGAATGCGGGACGGTCAGCGGGTCGGTGGTGCGTTCCGCCGCGACCAGCGCCTGGGCGCACACCTCGCCACCGAACAGCCGCTGTCCCGGCTCGGTGGCCGTGCGGCTGCGGAAGATGTCGAGCTCGATCGGCTCGAGATCGAGCGCGTCCAGCAGTGGCACCAACCCAGGCGCCTGCGGTGGCGCCGATCCGACAGACTGTGACATCAGGCTCCTCACCGGGCGCCGGGTTCTCCGGCCTCGCCCGATTCAAACACAGTGCTCCATCCGGCGGCGCGCGTGGTGAAACGTTCATCACGCCGCGCCCTCACTCGCGCTCCGGTGCGGCGGGGGAGCCTGGTAACGCCGTTTTCATGGCCCGCACTCGCCGCGAAACATCGCGTTGCTCAGATGGGCGGCAGCCGTTGGTGGGCCGAATGGAGCAGCCACATGAATCGCGGAACGCTGGCCGGGTTGCGCACGCAGCTGCGCATGCTCGTCACGATGCTCGCCATCGATGACACCAACATCGCCGTGGACGTGATGCTCGCCGAACTGGCGCATCAGGTCTCCGCCATGGAAAGCGTGCTCTCGCGCGTCGCCGGTCCGGCGTTGCGCGAGATCCGCTCCGGGCTCGCGCACGCCGACGGGCGCCGTCGCGACGACGCCCGAGCGGACTTCCTGATGGCGGCCCAGCGGCTATCGGATCACCGGCATGCCGAGGGAGAGCGTGCGCCTGGGAACGACGTCCCGCACCAGAATCGGATCGAGCGTGCGGAAGAACGCCTGCTGCGCCTCCCGCAGGGCGGCGCGTAACCGGCAGCCGCACACCAGTGGGCACGGCGAGCTGCCGCCGCAGTCGACCACGTCGCCCATGCCCTCCAGATGCCGCACGATCCAGCCGATCGAGACGTCCCTCGCCGACGGTGCCAGCGCCACGGCCCCCGAGACCGGATCGACGGTCACGAGATCGAGGCGGGCCAGGCGGTCGAGCACCGGATCGAGCTCGGCCGTCCCGGCACCGACGGCCGCCGCGACCTCCCGGCCGCCCAGCCCGTCCGAGGTGCCGGGTTGCGCCAGGCGGAGTATCACCCGCAGGGCCAGGTCGGTGAACCTCGTCAACTCCACCCCAGCACCATCTTCAACCGGTATGTCCGGTGTGTGTTGGCGTTGTGAACGCTGGGTGAAGGAGGTCACACCGCGCTAGCCGCGGCGGTGGAGCTTGTCCGGATGGTGCACGGCGGTCTTGCCGGTCTTCTCGCTGCGGACAAGGTATTGCGGCTTGTCCTTGGACGCGCGCACCTGACGGCCGCCCGCGTGGGTGTCGGAGGTGATCTTCTCCTCGACGGTGCCCACCGAGCTCTCGTTGCCCGCGTCCCAGCTGACCCGTTCGCCTTTCCGGAATTCCGGCACAACGGCCTCCTTCACGTTTTCAGGGGGTCGTGACCCCAGTTCATCAGGGAGTACCGCCATTTCGTGTCCCGCACGTCGCCCTGGGGGCGCTGGGCGAGATGGCGGTGGATGTAGCCGATGACCTTGCGCATGTGGCGGTAGTCGTCGTCGCGGAGGTCGGCGGCCTTGCTGCGCAGGATCTGCATGATCCGCCGCCCCGACTCGTGCCCGACGGACTCGGCGCGCTTGTGCTGTCCAGCCGCTTTGGACTCGCTGGTCTCCAGCCAGTCGCCGAGTTCGCGGGGCGTCATGTTGACGTTGTCCCGGAACTCCCGCCACGTCCCGTCCTTGTCCATGACCTGCGGCTACCCGCCGCGGGGCGGATCAATCCGGGCCGGGTGGGTATGCGGGCAGGTGTGCGGGAAACGTTTCGCGGGGTGCGCTTCTACGTCCATGGCGAGCGCGGGCCGTGGGTGGTGTTCAGCCATGCGACCGGAGCCGATCACGACAGCTTCCGGCCGCAGGTGGAGATGCTCGCCGGGCGTGGCTGGCGGGTGCTGACCTGGGACGCGCCGGGACACGGGGCGTCGCCGCGGACGGCGGGGGCCTTCGAGATCGGCGAGCTGGCCGATCTGCTGGCCGCGCTGATCAGGCATGTCGCGGGCGGACCGGTGATGCTGGTGGGCCATTCGCTCGGCGGTTACCTCAGCCAGCACGTCGTGCTCCGGCATCCCGGCCTCGTCCGGGGGCTGGCCGGTCTGGGCTGCACCAGCGTCACGCTGCCGCCGCCGCGGCGGCAGATCGCCGTGCTGCGGCTGTCCGGGTTGTTGCTGCAGGTGTGCCCGCCGCCGTTGCGGCGCACGCTGATCGCGCGCACGGGCCGGGCCCGGCCGCCGACGCGGCGCTACCTTCGCCGCGCCGTCACGCGGTCGTCGTCGGCGGGGCTGGCGCGTGCGTGGCGCGCGGTGACGCGGAGCCTGCGCGACCGCCCGGATCTGCGGCTGCCGTGCCCGCTGCTCGTGGCGCACGGAGAGTACGACCGGACCGGCATCATCGCCGCCGCTGCGCCGCTGTGGGCCGAGCACCAGCGGGGCGGCTTCGAGATCATCCCGGAGGCCGGCCACTACGCGAACCTGGACAATCCGGCCTACGTCAACGACATGCTCAGCCGTTTTCTCGACGCGGCGGCTCAGGCCTGCTGAGCGCGGCCGGAGATCGTGTTCTCGCGGACCTCCACCCTGGGAGGTGCTGAGGCCGGCTGATCTCGTGGCGGCACTGCGGCGGCAGCGGAAGTCACGTCCCGTTCATGTCGCTGGCTGAGACTGAACGGCGTAGGCCAGGATCGAAACCATCGTCCTCGCACAGCGCCGGAGTTGATGCCGACATCATGAGCACACTGGAGAACGTCTCCCCGCACCGTCACTATCCCTTGTCCGGTACGCACAACGTGCGTGATGTCGGCGGTTACCCGACCACGTCCGGCGGGCGGATCCGGACGCGCACGCTGATCCGGGCCGATGCGCTGCACCGGCTCGACGAGACCGGGTTCGCCGCGATCGCCGAACTCGGCGTGCGGACCGTGATCGATCTGCGCGAAGCCTCCGAACGGGAGGCGGCGCCGGTCGTGTTTCCCGGCCCGGTGCCCGAGTCCCGCTGGCGGCCGATCTTCAACGACCGGATCCCGGTCGGCGGCCAGGTGCCGCTGGAGCGGATCTACCGGCACATGATCGAGGACTTCGGCGACGGGCTCACCGCCGCCGTGCGCGAACTGGCCCGCCCGGGTGCGCTGCCCGCGATCGTGCACTGCAGCGCGGGCAAGGACCGCACCGGTGTCGTCGTGGCACTCGCGCTGTCCGTCGCCGGCGTCGCGCCCGAGGTGATCGCGGGGGACTACGCGCTGAGCTCGCAGTACCTCGGCACCGGGTTCGTCGCCGACATCCGGCGCCGGATGGCCGATATCGGCCTGCCCCAGCAGACGATCAGCGACTACAAGGTCGTCTGCCCGCCCGAACTGATCCTGAACACGCTCGAGGCCATCACCGACCGCCACGGCAGCGCCGCGGAGTTCCTGCTCGCCCACGGCGCCACCCCGGCCGAACTCGCCGAGTTGCGCGCCGCCCTCGTCGAGGCCCCGCAGCTTCGATGAGCCCGCTCCACAGCATCGTGCAGCTCAGCGACCTGCACATGCTCGCCGAGGGAGCGCTGCTGTACGACAAGATCGACACCGCCGCGAACCTCACCGCGGCGCTGGCGTCGGTCGAGACGCTGGGCGGCGACATCGAAGCCGTGGTGCTCACCGGCGACCTCGCACCGATCCCTACCACTACAGCGCGATGATCGGCGGGTTGCGGATCATCGCGCTGGACAGTTCCGTGCCCGGCCACGGTCATGGCGAGCTGTCCGGCGGGCAGCTGGACTGGCTCGCGCGGGAGCTGGCCACCCCGGCTCCCGACGGCACCATCCTGGCGCCACACCACCCGCCGCTGCAGGACGTGCTGGTTCCCACGACGTCGATGCGCGGCGTCACCGGGGCCTGCTTCACGCGCGTCGACATGTTTCCCGACACCGCGATCGCCACGTCGGTACCCGTCGGTGCCGAGGACATCGTGTACGAAGTCACCGTCGAGCAGATGCGCGCGGCGCTGCGGGGCTGAGCGCGGCGCTCACTCCCACACGACGACGTTGCGGCGCACCGGCGGCGCGGTCGAGTTCGACGCGAACAGCTCCGGGCTGCGTTCCTGGATCCGCCCGATGTCGGCGAAGACCTCCCGCAGGTGCGTGCGCATCCGCTCGCGGGCACCCGGCAGGTCGTGTTCGCGCACCGCGGCGAGGATCCCGGCGTGCTGGTCCACGAACGTGCGCGGCGAGTTCGCCTCGTAGAGCCCGAGCCTGCGGGCACGGTCGAGATGTCCCTTGGCCGACACCACGGTGGGCCAGGCGCGGTCGTGCCCGGACAGGCGCAGCAGCCCGCGGTGGAAGTCCTCGTCGAGGGCGAAGAAGTCCTCGAGGTCGATCCCGGGTTCCCGCTGGCGCGCCAGGTTCGCCTCCAGTTCTTCGACCACCTCGCCGTCCAGCTCGGCGGGCAGGTCCTCCAGGGCGGCCAGTTCGACGGCCTCGCGCAGGAACTGGGCATCGGCGACGCGCTGCGGGTCCACGCGTGAGACGAACGAGCCCACCTGCGGGAACACCTGCACCAGGCCTTCCTCGGCGAGCAGGATCAGGCTTTCGCGCACCGGCGTGCGGCTGACGCCGAGCGCGGCGGCCAGCTCGTTCTCCGACAACGCGGCCCCCGGCCGCAGTTCCAATGTCAGCACCTTGCGGCGCAACGTCTCGTAGACGACCCGCCGGTTGCTTCGCCCCCTGCTGCTCACCGCTCCAACCCTAGTAGACAGGCCTGCCACACCAGTGCCGACTTCTTGACGGACTTCGCGACAGGTGCTTGTATACTAGCTCTGCTACACCAGCTTGAGCCTCGAAGGAGCGGATCCCCGTGAGCAAGATCGAGCGGGCCGAGGTGTTCGTCGCCTCGCCCGGCCGCAGCTTCGTCACGTTGCGCCTGACCACGTCGGACGGCGTGACCGGGCTCGGTGACGCCACGCTCAACGGGCGGGAGCTGGCCGTCGCGAGTTACCTGCGCGAGCACGTGGTCCCGCTGCTGATCGGCCGGGACCCGGCCCGCATCGAGGACATCTGGCAGTACCTCTATCGCGGCGCGTACTGGCGGCGCGGACCGGTGACGATGACGGCGATCGCGGCCGTGGACACCGCGCTGTGGGACATCAAGGGCAAGGTCGCCGGGCTGCCTGTCTACCAGCTGCTCGGCGGGCGTTCGCGGGACGGCGTGCTGGTGTACTCCCACGCCAGCGGTGCCGATGTGCCCGAACTGCTCGACGACGTGGCGCGCTTTCGCGAGCTGGGTTACCAGGCCATCCGCGCGCAGGCCGCGGTGCCCGGTGTCGGCGGCACCTACGGCGTGCGCAAGGGCGTGGTGTACGAACCCGCCGCCACCGCGCTGCCCGAGGAACAACCGTGGTCGACCGAGTCCTATCTGGACTTCGCGCCGGCGTATCTGGAGGCGGTTCGCGAGCGGTTCGGTTTCGACTTCCACCTCCTGCACGACGTGCACCACCGGCTCACCCCGATCGAGGCCGCGCGGTTCGGCAAGCGGGTGGAGGACTGCAGGCTGTTCTGGATGGAGGATCCGACCCCGGCCGAGAACCAGGAGGCCTTCCGGCTGATCCGGCAGCACACGACGACACCGGTCGCGGTCGGGGAGAACCTGTCGTCCATCTGGGACGTTCAGCAGCTGATCACCGAGCAGCTCATCGACTACGTGCGCACGACCGTGGTGCACGCGGGCGGGATCACGCATCTGCGGCGGATCTTCGACCTCGCGGCGCTGTACCAGGTGCGCACCGGCTCGCACGGCGCGACCGACCTGTCCCCGGTGACCATGGCGGCCGCCGTGCACGTCGACCTGGCCGTGCCGAACTTCGGCATCCAGGAGTACATGCCGCACGTGGCGGAGACGATGGAGGTCTTCTCCAGCGGCGTGCGGTTCGAAAACGGGATGCTGCATCCGTCCGAGGAGCCGGGGCTCGGGGTCGGCTACGACGAGAAGGCCGCACAGCGGTTCCCGTACGAGCCGCGGTATCTGCCCGTGGCGCGGCGTCTCGACGGGTCGGTGCACGACTGGTGAGCGCGCTGCTCAGCTGCTCCACTGTGGACCGGATTCCGGCGGAACTGCGGCCGCTGGCCGACCCGGCCGAGCTGCGTCCCAGGATCGTCCACTTCGGACTGGGCGCCTTTCACCGTGCGCACCAGGCCGTCTACACCGAGGCCGCGGCGGCGCGGACCGGTCAGCCGTGGGGAATCGTGGCGGTCGGACCCCGTTCGGCCGCGCCGGTCGAGGCGGCGCGCGCCCAGGACTGCCTGTTCTCGGTGACCGACCGGGTGCCCGGCGCCGGCCGCACACGGGTGGTCGGCTCCGTGCTGGACGCGCTGCGCATGCGCGAGGACGCCGCCCGCATCGACGAGCTGATCGCCTCGCCACAGATCACCACCATCACGCTGACCGTGACGGAAAAGGGCTACACCCGCGATCCCGCGACCGGGCTGCTGGACACCGCCGATCCGGACGTGGCCGCCGATCTCGCCGCCACCGCGGTCAGCGATCCGGCGCCGATGCGGACGGTGGCGGGCAGGCTCACCGCGTCGCTGGCCGCCCGGTTCCGCCGCTGCGGTGCCCCCGTCAACGTCGTCTCGTGTGACAACGCCGCCGGGAACGGGGCCGCGCTCGCCGCGGTCGTACGCGGGTTCGCCGAGGCCTCGGCCTGGCCGGACCGCGACGCGCTGCTGGACTGGCTCGCCGCATCCGCGGCCTTCCCGGCCACGGTCGTCGACCGCATCGTGCCCGCGAGCACCGGCGCCGACCGCGCCGCCGCCGAGAAGGCCCTCGGTGTGCGCGACGAGACCGCGGTGGCGGGAGAACCGTTCCGCCAGTGGGTGCTGGAGGACCGCTTCGCCGCCGACCGCCCGGCGTGGGAGACCGACGGTGCGCTCGTCGTGCCCGACGCGGCGCCCTATCAGCTGATGAAACTGCGCCTGCTCAACGGATCCCATTCGCTGCTGGCCTACCTCGGGCTGGCGGCCGGATGCGGCACCGTCGCCGAGGCGGTCGCCGCGGACTGGGGTGAGCGGGCCGTGCGCCGCTTCACCGGCGAGGTCACCGCCAGCCTGCCCGGCGGGCTGGACGTGGCCGGCTACGTCGAGGACCTGATCACGCGCTTCGCCAATCCCGCCATCGCGCACCGGCTGCGGCAGATCGGGTCCGACGGATCGCTCAAGATCCTCCAGCGCTGGCTGGGCCCGCTGCGGGAGCGCGGCGTCACCCCGATGCTCGTGCTGGCGCTGGCGGCCTGGGTCAACGCCACCCGGCCGGGTGAGAACGGCGGGCAGGTGTTCGGCACCGCCGATCCGGCCGCCGTGGCGCTGGCGCGCTGCTGGCAGCACCCGGACAAAGTGGTCACGCGGCTGCTGATGACCATCGGCGCGGCCGATCTCGCCGAGGACCGCGACCTCGTGTCCTCGATCCAGGCACACCTGCCCGCCCTCGCGGCGGGCCGTGTCGAGTTGTGAACCCATACGGCAAAGGAGCCACGATGACCGACAGCACTCGAACCGAGCCGGAGGGCGTGGTGGCAAGGACGACGCGGGATCTCAGCCGCGCCGCCGTGTCCGGCTGGCTCGGCACGGCGATGGAGTTCATGGACTTCCAGCTGTACTCGCTGGCCGCCGCCATCGTCTTCAACAAGATCTTCTTTCCGGACGTGAGCCCGGCGATCGGGCTGATCGCCGCGATGGCCACCTACGGCGTCGGCTACGTCGCGCGGCTGGCCGGCGCGGTCTACTTCGGACGGATGGGCGACCGGATCGGCCGCAAGAAGGTCCTGTTCCTCACGATCCTGCTGATGGGCGGCTCCACCACGCTCATCGGCGTGCTGCCGCCGTTCTCCATGATCGGGTTCGCCGCACCGATCCTGCTCGTGGTGCTGCGGCTCATCCAGGGATTCGGTGCCGGCGCGGAGATCGCGGGCGCGACCGTGATGCTCGCCGAGTACGCGCCGGCCCGCAAACGCGGGCTCATCGCCTCGCTCGCCGCCCTCGGCACGAACTCGGGCACGCTCGCCGCGTCCGGGCTGTGGGCGATCCTGATCGCGGTGCTGCCGGACCGGCAACTGCTGTCCTGGGGCTGGCGCCTGCCGTTCCTGCTCAGCTTCGTCCTGCTGCTGCTCGGCGTGTGGATGCGGTCGAACCTCAAGGAGAGCCCCGTTTTCCAGCAGCGGCCGGACGTCGTGGAAGGCGTCGCCCTGTCGCGCAAGGAGATCGAGGAGGGCGGGGAGCACACCCTGGAGCAGGGGCTGCGCCAGCGCAAGGGCAAGGCCTTCCTGCTCGCGCTCGGCCTGCGCTTCGGGCAGGCGGGCAACTCCGGTCTGGTGCAGACCTTCCTCGTCGGCTACATCGCCACCAACCTGGCGGTCGCCAAGTCCGTGCCGACCGCCGCCGTCGTCTACGGCTCCATCCTCGGGTTCGCGATCGTGCCGCTCGTGGGCCTGGCGGGCGACCGGTTCGGGCGCCGTCCGATGTATCTGGCGCTGACCGCGCTCACCGTCGTCGTCGCGGTGCCGATGATGGCCACGATCGCCACCGGGCACGCCGCGGCGCTGACCGTGGCGATGGTGGTCGGGCTCAACATCGGCGTGCTCGGGCTGTTCTCGCTGGAGAGCGTCACGATGGCGGAGCTGTTCGGCTCGCGCACCCGCTTCACCCAGCTCGCGGTGGCCAAGGAGATCGGCGGCATTCTGGCCACCGCGATCGGCCCGGTGCTCGCCGCTACGCTCACGGCGGTGACCGGGCACTGGTGGCCGATCGCCGCGATGCTCATCGTCTACTCGCTGATCACGTTCGTGGCCGCGTACTTCTCGCCGGAGACCCGCGATCGTGACCTGGTCCGGCTGGAGGACGCCGTATGAGAGCCGCCGTCGTGCACGGCCCGGGGGACGTCCGGATCGACGAACTGCCCGATCCGGTTCCCGGCGAGGGCGAGGTCGTCATCGCCATGGACTGGGGCGGGATCTGCGGATCGGACGTGTCCTACTGGCGGCACGGTGGCTCCGGCACCGCGGTGCTCAAGGACCCGCTGGTGCTCGGCCACGAGGTCGCCGGGCACGTCGTCCGCGTCGGCCCCGGCGTCACCGGGGTGGAGCCGGGCCTGCCGGTGACCGTGCACCCGGCGCGGCCGGTCGGAGCGGCGCCGGACGGGCTCGGCGGGCGCACCAACCTGCATCCGCACGTGCGGTACTTCGGGTCGGCGGCGCTGCATCCGCACACCGACGGCGGTTTCAGCGAGTTCCGGGCGGTGCCCGCCGGCCAGCTGCGGCCCTTGCCGGACGGGGTGGGCACGCGGCACGGCGCGCTCGCCGAACCGCTCGGCGTCGCGCTGCACGCGGTCGGCCGCGCGGGAGATCTCACCGGCCGGACGGTGCTGGTGAACGGGGCCGGGCCGATCGGCTCGCTCGTCGTGGCCGCGGCGAAGTACCGGGGCGCGGCCACCGTCATCGCGGCCGATCTGGCCGAGCCCGCACTGGAGATCGCACGGCGGCTCGGCGCCGACGAGGTGCGGCGGCTCGGGGCGGGGGAGACGCTGCCCGAGGACGTCGAGCTGGTTTTCGAGGCCTCGGGCGCACCGGGCGCACTGGGCTCGGTGCTGCGGGCGACCGCGCGAGGCGGAACGCTCGTGCAGGTCGGCAACCTGCCCGGCGAACCGGCCCCGGCCGCGCTCGGGGAGCTGGTGACCCGGGAGATCACGTGGATCGGCTCGTACCGGTTCGTCGACGAGATCACCGACGCGCTCGCCGCGATGCGCGACGGGCTGGACGTCGACCCGCTGATCACCCACACCTTCGACCTCGCCGACGCCGCCGCCGCGCTCGCGGTCGCGGCCGACCGGACCAGCGGGAGCAGCAAGGTGCTGCTGAGGCTGAGCGAGGCGGCATGACGCCGGTCGTGACGCTGGGGGAGACGATGGCGCTGCTCAGCACACCGCCATGGGGGCGCGTGACGGGCGGTTCGTCGCTGCCGGTGGGCATCGGGGGCGCGGAGTCCAATGTGGCCATCGGGCTGGTCCGGCTTGGCGTGCCGTGCACGTGGATCAGCCGGGTCGGCGACGACGCGCTCGGCTCGTTCGTCACGCGCGAGATCCGCGCCGAGGGCGTGCGCGTGCTCGCCCCGCGGGATCCGGACGCGCCGACCGGGTTGATGCTCAAGGAAATGCGCGGCGGCAAGCCCGCCAGGGTCCGGTACTACCGGCGGGGCAGTGCCGCCTCACTTCTGTCCATATCGGACATCGATGACGCCGTGATCGCGGCGGCGGATGTGGTGCACCTGACCGGCATCACCGCCGCGCTCGGTCCGGGACCGCTCGCGATGCTCGGCCACGTCATCGACGTGGCGAAGGCGTCGGGAACCCTGGTGTCGTTCGATGTCAACTACCGCGCGACCCTGTGGCCGCCGGAGCAGGCGGCACCGGTGCTGGCCCGGCTCGCGGCCGCCGCGGACGTCGTGTTCGCGGGGCCCGAGGAAGCGGCACTGCTGCTCGGAGGCGAGCCAGGGACCGATCCGGTGGAACTGGCGCGCGGCGTGGCCAAGGTGGGCCCCGCCACCGTGGTGGTCAAGCTCGGCGAGCTGGGATCGCTCGCGCTGCAAGGAGATCAGCAACACCGGGCCGCCGCGCTCGAGGTCACCGTGGTGGATCCGGTGGGTGCGGGTGACGCCTTCGTCGCCGGGTACCTCAGCGGCCTCGTCGAGGCCTGTCCGGTGCCCGAATGCCTGTGGCGCGGCAACGCGGCCGGGGCGGCGGTGTGCGCCGTGCCCGGGGACTGGGAAGGCCTGCCGACACGGGAGGACATCGAGTCGCGCGGGGACGCGGGGGAGGTGGTCCGATGAAGGAGCTGCTGGCGCGCTGTCCCGTGGTTCCCGTTGTGGTGCTGGACGATCCGGCGCAGGCCCGGCCGCTCGGGCGGGCGCTGCTCGCGGGCGGGATCGACGTCGTGGAGGTCACCCTGCGCACCCCGGCGGGGCTGCCCGGCATCCGGGAGCTGTCGTCGTTGCCCGGGCTCGTCGTGGGCGCGGGCTCGGTGCTGGTATCCGGGCACGTCGACCAGGTCGCCGACGCGGGCGCGGAATTCGTGGTGAGCCCCGGGGTGTCGCGCGAGGTCCTGGCGCGCTCGGCCGAACGCGGGCTGCCGGCGCTGCCCGGGGTCGCGACGGCGACCGATCTGATGACGGTGGCGGCACTGGGCCTGACCGAGGTCAAGTTCTTTCCGGCGAACCTGCTCGGCGGGCCCGCGGGCATCCGCGCGCTCGCGGCACCCTTCGGTGGCTTTTCCTTCCTGCCCTCGGGTGGGGTGAATCCCGCGACGATGGCGGATTACCTTGCGGTGCCGGAGGTTCCGGCGGTGAGCGGCACGTGGATGGTGGAGCGGGCGCTGCTGCGGGAGCAACGCTGGGCCGAGGTGACCGAACGGTCGGCCGCGGCGGTCGCCCTCGCGCGATCGCGGTGAGACATGACAGCGCGGTCGCCGGACGGATCAGGCGCGGGCGAGCACATCGATCCCGATGCGGCCCGGTGCGAGGCCGGTCGCGTGCAGGTGCGCGCCGTGCCGCCCGAGAATGAGGCGGGCGGCGCGGCGGTTGGGCAGCCGCACGAGGTACGTGCCGGGCGCGGGCAACGCGGTGCCGGGTTCGATCGCGAACGCACCGGCCGCGCCGAGGTCGCCTTCGAGGTGGGGCGGGCGGCCGAGTGCGCGGGTCGCGCCGGTGAGGTCACCTTCCCGCAGGCAGCGCCGGATGTAGGTCGACGAGCACGCCACATCCGCCTCGGCCGGGAGCAGGTCCTGCGCGTGCACCGTGAATCCGTGCCGCTCGCCGAGTTCCCGCAGCAGCGCGGTGTTCCCGGCACCGCGGTGACCGAAGGTGAAGTTGTCGCCCACCACCACGTGCGCGGCCCGGAGCGCGCCGACGAGGATGTCCGCGACGAAGTCCTCCGGCGACAGCCGCGCGAAGGTCGTCGTGAACGGCAGCACGCACACCGCGTCCACGCCGAGTTCCCCGGCGAGCGCGGCACGGCGTTCGACGGTGCTCAGCGCGGAGGTGTCGCGGGGCAGGCCGAGCACCCTGGCGGGATGCGGGTCGAACGTGACCAGCATCGTCGGCAGGCCCCGCTCGCGCCCGGCCGCGGTCGCCCGCTCGATGAGGTGCGCGTGCCCGCGGTGCACTCCGTCGAACACGCCGAGCGTCACCACGCACGGGCCGAGCGTTGCGGGAACCTCCTGTGGGGCAAGGAAAATCGGCGTTTCGCGCAGCATCATCGCGGTCATCGGTGACCTTCTTCGGTGTGGGGTGCGGTCCGGCCCGCGGGGTTCCGGCGGGCCGGACCGCGGCTTCTCACGCGGGCCGGAAGCGGTGCGGTGTCACCGCAGCTTGTCCGGGTTGATCAGGTCCGGCACGGTCCAGCCGTCCAGGTCGTATTCGGCCATGCACTGCTCGGCGAACCCGGTCATGCTCGCCGCGGCGCCGGACTGCTGGGCGGCGAAGAGCATCTCGGCGCGGACGCCTTCGTGGTTGCCCGAGTAGTTGCGTTCGTAGAGTTCGTGGCGGCCACCGAACTCGCTGCCGATGGAGTCCCAGATCAGCTTCATCAGCTTGACCCGGTCCACGGCCTCGATGCCGTTCGAGCCGCGCACGTACTGGTCCAGGTACGGCCGGATCTCGGGCGATTTGAAGTCGTCGGCGTGCGAGGGCAGGTAGATCAGGCCGGAACCGAGGTCCTGCATGATGATCTCGCGCACCCGGGGGTAGCCGACGGTCATGAACCAGCGGTAGGCCAGCCCGTAGTCCAGGTGTGGCAGGACGGCACCGTCGATCCACTCGTCGGGCTTGGCGGCCATCGCGTCGGACAGCGCCCAGAACATGTTGCGCCAGCCGATGACTTCGCCGACGCGGGTCTGGATGCCGCGGAAGTCCTTGGTGCCGGTGGCTTCCACGCCCTTCATCAGCAGTCCGGCGATGAAGTCGAGCTTGACCGCCAGCCGGGTGACGCCGTGGAAGGTGAAGCGGTGCAGGAAGCCCGAGCCGGGGAAGAACGTGGACGCCTTTTCGGCGTCACCGTAGATGAACACGTTCTCCCACGGGATCTTGACCTTGTCCAGGATGAAGATCGTGTCGTTCTCGTCGAAGCGGGAGGACAGCGGATAGTCGAACGGGCTGGAGGCGTTCTGCGCGTAGGAGTGACGGCAGATCAGCTTCATGCCGGGCGCGCCCATCGGCACCGTGCACACGAGCGCGAACTCGCGTTTCTTGATCGGCAGGCCGTAGTGGGCGATGAAGTTGTAGTTGGTGATGGCCGAACCGGTGGCCACGACCTTGGCGCCGGAGACGATGAGGCCGTCGTCGCGCTCCTCCTCGACGTGGATGAAGATGTCCTTCACCTCGTCGGGGTTGCGGTCGCGGTCCACCGGCGGGTTGATGATCGCGTGGTTCCAGTACAGGACCTTTTCCTGCGATTCGGTGTACCAGCGGCGCGCGTTGTCGGCGAAGGGTTCGTAGAAGTCGGAGTTGGCGCCCAGCGTGCCGAGGAAGGCGGCCTTGTAGTCGGGGCTGCGGCCCATCCAGCCGTAGGTCATCCGGGCCCAGGCCGCGATGGCGTCACGGTCGGCGAAGAGGTCCGCGCTGCTGCGCGGGGTGCGGAAGAAGGGGTGGGTGAAGCTGTTGTTGCCCGTGTCGGTCGGCGCGGTCAGCACCTTCTGCTGGTCCGGGTCGTGCAGTGCGTCGTAGAGCCGCGCGGTCATCCGCACCGAGTTGCGGAACGCCGGGTGTGTGGTGACGTCGTCGACCTTGTCGCCGTAGATGAAGACTTCGCGGCCGTCGCGAATGCTCTCGATGTACTCCTCGCCGGTCATCGGACGCGTCACGCGCGTCCCCGAAGCCGATTGGTTTTCTTGCTGGGCAACCACAGTTCGTCCCTTCTCCATTGACGGGTATTCGGTTGTGTCGCGGGAAATCAGGCAGCCCACGCCGCCGGGAACCACCCGAGGTCGGGGCAGTCGAGCGACGCGGCCCAGTGCCGGCCCGCGGTCAGCGGGCCCAGTTCGCGGAAGCCGCCCGCGTAGAACAGCAGCGGCTCGGCGTCGGTGACGTCGAGCGCGACGACCTCACCGAGCACGATGAGATGGTCGCCGCCGTCGTAGGTGCGCCACGGGCGGCACGAGATCGTCGCCGCGTTGCCCTCGAGCACGGGTGCCGTCGGGCCTACGGCCCACCCCGGAGCCGGCTCCTGCGGCTTCCCGGCGAAATGCCATGCCGCGTCGAGCTGGCCGGCGGCGAGCACGTTCACGGCGAACGGCTTGCCGGGCAGATACCCGCAGGCTTTGGACCGGCGGGTGAGCGTCACCTGGCACAGAGCCGGCTCCAGTGACACCGCGGTGAACGCGTTGACCGTGGCGCCGTGTGGGTCACCGTCGTCGTTGCGGCAGGTCACCACCGTCACGCCGGTGGCGAACCGGCCGAAACCGTTGCGCAGTTCGCGCTGGTCGAGCGTCATCGTCGACACCTCCTGTACGCTGTGCGTACTGATTGCACGCAGTGCGTTCACGAAGAGAGTGCATGGCGCGGGACCCGGAGTCAACCCCCCGGCATGAGGAAAGATGGCGGCCATGACGACGGCTGAGAATCCCCGCGACCTGATCCAGAGCCTGGAACGCGGGTTCGCGGTGCTGCTCGCTTTCGACGCCGACCGGCCGAATCCCACCCTCGCCGAACTCGCCACGGCCACGAACCTGTCGCGGCCCGCGGTCCGCCGGATCCTGCTGACGCTGCAGCACCTCGGGTACGTGCACGGCGACGGCGGCCGATGGCGGCTGACCCCGCGCGTGCTCAGCATCGGGCAGCACTACTCCGCCTCGCACGGCATGATCGAGATCGCGCAGCCGCACCTGCTGCGGCTCGCCGAGAAGACCGGCGAGTCGGCATCGCTGGCCGCGCTGGACGGCGCCGAGGTCGTCTACATCGCGCGCGTTCCGGTACGCCGGATCATGAGCATCAACGTCTCGATCGGCACCCGCGTGCCCGCGCACGCCACGTCGATGGGCCGCGCGCTGCTAGCCTGGGCCGATCAGTCCGAAGTGGACACGGTGATCGCGGCGGGCCTGACCGCGCACACGCCGGGCACCGTGACCGATCCGGACGAGTTCCGGAAGATCCTGCGCACGGTGCGGGAAGACGGCTTTTCCATCGTGTCCGAGGAACTGGAGGAGGGGCTGGTATCGGCGGCGGCGCCGGTGCGGGACCACACCGGCAAGGTGGTGGCCGCGCTGGCCTCCTCTACCTCGATCGGCCGGTCCTCAGTGGACGCCGTGCGTACGGAAGTGGCGCCGCTGGTGGTCCGCACGGCCGAGGCCATCAGCGCCGACTACGGTCACCGCCGCGCCAGCAAGAAGGCCAGCTCGGTGATCGTCAAACCACACGACGGGTTCTTCTGATCGTCCACTGTGGATAGCCGGCGGTCAGTGGCCGGATTTCACCTTCGCGCGGCCCGGTTCCTGTTGTTCGGCCAGCGATTCCAGCCTGGTCGCCAGCTCCTCGAACCGGGCGGCCGTCGCGACGTCGCCCCGCAGGAACAGCTGCTCGGCCACGTCCACGTTGAGCCGGGCCATCAGCAGCGTCGAGCCGGTCAGTTCGCGGTGCAGTTCCACGATCGCGCGGCGCGCCCGCAGCAGGTACCGGCCCGCGAGCACGAGGCCCGTGAGCAGTGCGCCGGTGACGAGGACGGTGATCATATGGCCGGGAATTCTGACAACCTTGTCGGGAAAAGACAACTCCGCGCCACGGAATCCATCCGCGTGTGAAACGCGTACAACTCCTCCAGCTGGAGCAACCGGCGAAACGTGACGACCGACACGGTTTGGCCGCCCGGTTTCGGAATCGCGGCGTCCGGGCACCCGGAGGTCGTGACGGATCGAGCCGGCCTCTCGGCCACCTTGACACACCATCACCGCGGCATCACGCAGGTGTACGTGGTGGGCGAACTCGACCTCGACACGCGCGACGAGTGGCGGCGCAGCGTGGGGCGGCAGCCGGCGGAGGACGTGTCGGCACTGATCGTGGACGTGTCGCGGGTGTCCTTCTGCTCGGTCGGTGGCGCGCGGATGCTGCTGGAACTGCAGAACGGCGCGAACGCGGAGGGCGTGCCGGTGGAGCTGGTGGTCGGCAGCAAGCCGGTGCGGCGCTGCCTGCAGGCCTGCCAGATGTGGGAGCTGTTCTCCACACACGCCTGCCACGAATCGGCGCTGGCCAGGCTCGGTGAATCGGGCGTATCCCGTCGCCCTGTTTGAGTAGTCGCTACTCGTGGTAGCCAGAGACGCACCTTGAAGCAACAGGGTGAACGGAGGACCCAATGACACAAGGTTCCATCAGCACGCGGGGCGCGCCCTCGCGATGGCTTGTCCTCGAGCCCGGCGGCAGCCTGGGTCAGGCGCGCGAGTGGGTGCGTAAGGCGGTCGGCGACCTCGGTGCGGATCACTGCCTCGCGGTGCAGCTCGTGGTCACCGAACTTCTGACCAACGCCCACGATCACGCGGGTGGAGCGGGGACCTTGCGGTTACGGGTCGAAGCCGACCCGTGCAGTGTGTACGTCGAACTCGACGACCGTTCCGCCGATGCGCCGATCCTGCGGCAGGCGAAGCCGGAGGCCCTTCGCGGGCGCGGCCTGATGATGGTGGATCAGCTCAGCGCCGCGTGGGGGTCCCGGCCGCGTGCCGGGATGGGCAAGACGGTGTGGGCGCAGATCTCGTGCGAGACCTACGAATGGGAGCCCTGCGCCGAGGCCGCGTGAGTTCAGCCGTGGCCGTGTTTGCCGGGTCCTGATTTGGTGTGGCTGGTCTGGGGATTGGCCGGCGGCGGGGCATTGACCACAGGTGGCTGCGGCGCCTGCGTCGTGGTCGGGGGCGGTGGTGGCGCGGTGCTGGTGTCGCTCGTGAGGACCTTGTCGCTGTTGATCAACGGCGACGGTGCCGAGGCCATGAGCGTCAGTTCGTGTGTCTCGGTGACGGTGGACCCGTTGGCCAGTGTCATGGCGATGCCGACGGTCACCGTGTTGGTCCCGCTCACCTGAGGTGGTGCGGTGACGGTGAGCGCCGAAACCGTCGACCAGAACGCGCGATATGTCGACTGGCCCTGCGCCTGCGGGCCCGGCCCGAGCCGGGTCCACGCGGCATCGGCCTGGGCGGGCAGCAGCGCGTAATAGCCCGAAACCGTGTCGGTGAGGGTTTGCGCGTCCAGCGCCGCGGCGTCCCCGGCCGCCGAGGGGGTGGAGATCGAGCCGCCGCGCGGCGAGGCCGTCATGATGCTGATCAGGATCGCGACCGCGGCCACCGCGACGAGGATGGCCGCGCCGGGCAGCACGTAGCGCAGCGCCGAGCGTCTCCGGTCCGGCGTGGGCGCGGCGGTGAGCCTGGTCGCGTTCTTGCGTCTGCCGACCGGGGTGACCGGGACGGTGAGCGAGGACGGCGTGGCCACCGGCTGGGTGCGCCCATCGCGCGGGCTCAGCGTGTCCGGCGGCACCGGCACCTCGTCGACCACCGCTTGGAGCGCGCTGGTGAGCTGCACGGCCGTGGGCCGCGTGGCGGGATCGGGGCGCAGCATCGCGGTCAGTACCGGGGCCAGCGCGCCCGCGCGCTGCGGCGGCGGGAACTCGCCGGCCGCGACCCGGTGCAGGACGGCGATCGCGTTGCCCTCGTCCTCCCCGAACGGCGGCTCGCCCTCGACCGCCGCGTACAGCGCCGCGCCGAGCGAGAAAACGTCGGAATCCTGCGTGGGCTGCTCACCCTGCGCGACCTCCGGAGACAGGAAGGCGGGCGTGCCGGCCACGACTCCGGTCCTGGTCACGGTGACGTCCCCGGTGGCGTGGGAGATGCCGAAGTCCGCGATCTTGACCGTGCCGTCGTCGCCGACGAGCAGGTTGCCGGGCTTGACGTCGCGGTGCACCACCCCGGCCGCGTGCGCGGCGGCGAGCGCCGCGGCGGCCTGCACGCCGATGCGGGCGACCTTGGCCGGTTCGAGGGGCCCGTCCTCGGCGACGACCGCCGCGAGGCTGCGGGAGGGCAGATACTCCATCACCAGCGCGGGCTGGCCGTTGTGCTCGGCCACGTCGTGCACGGTGATGACGTGCGGATGACGCAGCCGGGCCGCGATCCGGCCCTCGCGCATCACCCGCTGCCGCGACTCCTCGGTGTCGTCCGGGCCGGGCCACAGTTGCTTGACCGCGACCGGCCGCTGCAGGCGTTCGTCCTGCGCGAGCCACACCACGCCCATCGCGCCCGCGCCGAGACGGCTCCGCAACCGGTACCGTCCCGCGAGCAGCGTGCCTTGCATCGTCGTCTCGTCCGTTCCCGCATGCGTCACCCGATCAGGTTAGAGCAGGGCCGCCTTGGCGGCAGTGAGCCGTGCGATCTCGTCACGATCCGGACGGCCGCCGCAGGTCCGGTCGGCCCAGGCGAGCAGTCGCCGCAGGTGAGCATCCTCGGTGCCGGCGAGGACGCGGGCCCGGCCGAGCACCACCTCACCCGCGGCACCGTCGATCGTGACGAGCGTGCCCTCCGCCAGGTCCACCGCGCCCGCGCCGACGACCGCGGGTTTGCCCATCGCCCGCGCGACGACGGCGGCATGGCTGGCGGGGCCGCCGACCGCCGTGACCACTCCCGCCGCGACGGCCAGTCCGTGCATGTCCAGCGGCGAGGTGTGCGGGCGGACGAGCACGACCGGACCGGACGCGGCCATCCGCACCGCCGCGTCCGCGCTCGTCGCGACGCGGCCGGTCGCCACGCCGGGACAGGCCCCGGTGCCGCGGGCGAACACCTCGGCGTTGTCCAGGCGCGGCGTACGCGCGTGCCGCAGGTCATCGGGGGAGACCCGCATCAACGCCTCCTCGCGTGTGATCAGGTGCTCGTCGGCGAGATCGACCGCGACACGCACGGCCGCACGTCCGGTGAACCGCCCGGGGCGTACCTGCAACAAGCACAGTTCCCCCGATTCGACCGTGAACTCGGCATAGCACGCGTCGCGGTAGTGATTTTCGATGACGGTGAGCGCGTCGCGAAGAGCGTGCCACGCCTGCGGTTCCCGCTCGGCGAGCACGCGCAGCGGGTCGGCCGGGAACCGTCCGGACACGAGATCCTCACCTTGACGGCCGAACACGACCTCGCCGGAGGGGATCGGTGCTCCGGTGGTGGGATCTCGGCTGAACGCGACGCCGCTGCCGCTGTGGGCGTCGCGATTGCCGAACACCATCGCCTGCACCACGACCGCCGTGCCGAGATCGTGCGCGATGCCGTGCAGTTCCCGGTATGTCCGCGCTCGTGGCGTGTGCCACGACGAGAAAACGGCTGCCACGGCCATGTGCAGCTGCTCGCGGACGTCCTGCGGCGGGTTTTCCCTTGTCGCGGCCGCGAACCCGGCCACGAAACGCCGCCGCGAATCGTCGGCGAACCCGGGCTCGCCGGTTTCCCGGGCAAGGGCGGCCGTCGTGCCGGAGGTCAGGCCCAGGTTGAGGATCGTGTCCATCATGCCGGGCATCGACACGGCGGCGCCGGATCGCACGGACACCACGAGCGGCCGGTCCGGACCGCCGAACCGGCGTCCCGTCGCGGCCTCCAGACCGGCGATCGCCATCCCGAGTTCCTCGTCGAGACCGGCGGGGAAGCGCCCGGTGTCCAGGAATGCGCGGCAGGCCCGTGTGGTGATGACGAACGCGGGCGGGACGGGCAGGCCGAGGCGGTGCAGTGTGGCGAGGCCTTCTGCTTTGCCACCAAGGAGATCCGCCGTGCTTCCGGCGCCACCCGGGAGTGCGAGAATCCACTTCATACCGCTAGCCTGGACGGGTGCCCGACCTTCCTCTTCGTACCGAGACCGATCTGCTGGTGCTGCATGCCTTGCGCTGCATCGGTTTCTCCAGTCTTGCCGCGGTCGCCGCCGCGTCCGGTCTCGACGAGTCCACTGTGGAGTCCCAGCTGATCGACCTCGCCGTGGCCGGCCTCGTGACGCGCGTGCCCGGCGAGTTCGGCGGGTGGGGACTGACCGAGGCCGGCCGGGACGCCGACGCCGAACGGATCGCGGCGGAGCTGAAGGGCTCGGGCGCCTGGAACGTGGTGGCCGAGGCGTACAGCGAGTTCCTGGAGCTCAACCCGGAACTGCTCGACCTGTGCACCGCGTGGCAGACCCGCGACCCCGCCGATTCCGCGCGTGGCGCCAGGATCCTGGAGATGTTCGCCGAGTTCGACAAGCGTGCGGACGAGGTGTGCGCGCGGCTCTCCGGCGTGCTGACCCGGTTCGCCCGCTACCGCGACCGGCTCGCCGGGGCGCTCGAGCGGGCGGTATCGGGCGAGGTGTCCTATCTCACCGACCACACCGCCTCCTATCACACCGTGTGGTTCCAGCTGCACGAGGATTTGCTTGTCACACTGGGAATTCCGCGGCACTGAAGAGCTCATCGGCGCACCCCGGCGGCAACGGCGTGCCCGGCGCCACGACCACGGGCGCGGGCCACGATCGCGCCGCCCTCGACGCGGACGGCATCCTCGGTGTCGTCGCCCGGCTCGGCGACGTCGAGGGCCGAGGCCAGCGGGCTCCCGTCGAGCACGAGCTGCAGCCGCGGCCAGTCGGCGGGCGCGAACGTGCGGCGCAGGCAGGCGAGAAGATCACCGATCCGCAGCCGTACGAGACGTCCGGTCTCGGCGGGGTCGCTCGTCACCACGGCCACCGTGACGCGGTCGCCCTCGCGCACGGCGCGCACGGCTTCCTCGGCTGCTTCGAGGCGCCGCGTGCCGAGCACGGCGACGACACCGTCCGCGGCGGTGTCGGCCGGGCGTCGCGTGATCGCGTCGGTCAGCCCGCCGGGCGGGATCCAGGCGTCGCGGCAGCGGCGGGCGGCACGCACGTGGGGGAGATGCGGCGGGGCCCAGATGTCGGACAGATCGGCCCCGGCCAGGTGCGCGCAGGCGCGCGCGACGTCGAAGGGATCGCCGAAGCCGGGCGCGGTCTCGGCCAGCTGAGCCGCGCCGTACAGCAAGGTCAGCACGAGCCCGGCGAGCCGCACCCGGCGCGAGCCCGGCGGCAGCCGCGCTTCCAGTGCCGACGCGAGCAACAGCGCCTCCAGCCGCGTGATCTGCGCCAGCGCCGCGCGGGCCGGTTCGTCGAGCACGCCGGTCAGCGAGCGAAGCCGAAGCGCCGCGTTCGCGGGCAGGTCGCCGGTCAGCGGCAGCCGTTCGAGCCAGCCCCGGGCGAACGCGCCGAGTGCGTCGCCGGGATCGGCGCCCGGCGGCTTCGCGGGCGGGTCCGCGTGCTCGGTCATGTCCACGAGCACGGCGAGGTAGAGCGCCCGTTTGCCGGGGAAGTTGGAGTACACCGCGCCGCGGGTGAGCTCGGCCCGCTCCGCGATGCGGTCCACCTTCGCGCCCGCGTAGCCGTGTTCGGCGAACTCCTCCCGCGCCGCGAGCAGCACGGCCGCGCGGGTGCGCTCCTGCTGTTGCGCCCGGGTCAGCCGGACCATCGGCACTCCTCTCCCCGCATCAGGATACTCACGTCATCCAGATGATAGGAACATCTTAAGGAGTCAGTCCGCCCGCGCCTCGCGGCTCGCCGTCGCGACCAGCGCCCGGGCCGCCCAGTGCTGGACGCGGAGGATCCCTTCGGCGTCGAGTCCGCAGATGTCCCGCAGCACGATGGTCGACTCGATGCCGATGACGACGGCGAGGGCGTGGGCCAGCCGGTCGAGCTCGTCCTGGTCCAGTGCCCCCTGAAGCGGGCTCAGCGCGCGTTCGACATATTCCAGACGTCGGCTGGGACGCGGCGGCACCCCCGGCTCGATCGCGTCGCGGTCGATGGTGAAGCGGATCATCTGGCGCAGCAGCGGTTCGTTGTCCATGGTCATCCGCGACAGCGCGTCAACGAGGCGGTCGACCCGGTCGGCCACCGGCGCGTCGGCCGGGCCCGCTTCGATCGTCAGCTCCATGTTCTGCCGGGTCGCCTCCAGGGCGGCCTCGACCGACAGCTGCTCGGCGCTGGGGAAGTACCGGTAGGCCGTGCGCCGGGAGATCTCGGCGGCGTCGGCGACCTCGGCGACCGACGGCCGCCGCCCTTCGGCCATCAGCCGCCCCGCCGCCTCGACGAGCGCCTTGCGCGTCCGGCGCTTCTGGTTGTCCCGAGCCATCGCTGTTGACCCCGTTCCCTGTCCGCATTAATGTCACAACAGTGTCATGAAGGCACTCACGTGACAGGATAACAGTCGCGTGTCATCGAATGGCGGAAAGGAACTCCTCATGACCGAGCAGCAGATGCGGCCGGCGCAGGCCGTCGTGATGGGTCCGGACGAGGGCCGGGAGCTTCCCCTGATCGGACGGGTGGCGCTGAGCGGCGCCCAGACCGGCGGCGCCTTCGAACTGATCGACTTCCGCGGCAACGCCGCGTGCCCGCCCCCGCACATCCACCGCGAGCGCGAAGAGTGCATCCAGGTGCTCGAGGGCCAGTTCACCTTCACCATCGGCACGGAGGAGGTCGAGGTGGCGCCCGGCAGCTGGGTGTACGTCCCGCGCGGCACCCGCCACGGCTTCACCGCGAGCGCCGACGCCCGCGCCCTGATCCTGGTCACGCCCGCGGGCCTGGAAGGCTTCTTCGCCGAACTCGGCGGCGGGCTCGCGGCCGGGACGCCCACCCAGGAGCTGCGCGCCGCGCTCAAAGGCCGCTTCGACTCGATCCCGGCCTGACCTCGGTCAGCCACAGTCCACAATGGACCGCCGGCGTCGGACGGTGCCGCCTACGGCCGGTGCGCGAGCGCCTCCTCGCGCGTGGGGAAGATCGCCAGCTGCTGGTCGAGTCCGACGATCTGCATCGCGCGCGCCGTGGACCGACCGACGGCCACGATGCGCACGGCCGTCGCGTCCCCGGCGGTGCGATGGGCGGCCACCAGTGACGTCATCCCGGCCGAGCCGAGGAACGTGACCCCGGTCAGGTCGATCAGCAGCAGCGGCGGCCGGCGTTCGAGCGCGTGCTCGATCCGCTCGTCGAGCCGCGGCGCCGTGACCACGTCCAGCTCTCCGGCGACCACCACCGCGAGCCCCTCATCGAGCTGTTCGAGTTCGGCGGTCAGGTCGGAGCGGGAAGGCGATCTTTCGGGGTCGGACCCATGCATGCGGATATCTTGCCTTACCCGGCGCCCCAGCACATCCGGCGCCGCGATATCACCTCCGGCGCCGTCGGATGTGGGATGTTGTCGGTGGTGTTTCCCAGCGGCTCCTACCGGAACGGGCGGTACACGTGAAAGACACGGCGACGGTTGTCGGCGAGATCGACCTCCGCCGGTTGCTGACCGGCCTGACCGCCGTCCGCGACGGCGATTTCCGCACGAGACTGCCCGAACAGGAAGGGCTTCTCGGCGAAATCGCCACCGTCTTCAACGGGATGGTCGACCAGCTCGCGTTGTTCACCTCCGAGGTCACGCGCGTGGCGCGCGAGGTCGGCACCGACGGCAGGCTCGGTGGCCAGGCGAAGGTGCCGGGCGTTTCGGGCACCTGGAAGGACCTGACGGAGTCGGTCAACGCGATGGCGGGCAACCTGACCACGCAGGTGCGCGACATCGCGCAGGTGGCGACCGCCGTCGCGCAGGGCGATCTGTCGCAGAAGATCGACGTGGACGCGCGGGGCGAGATCCTGGTGCTGAAGGAGACCGTCAACACGATGGTCGATCAGCTGTCCTCGTTCGCCGGTGAGGTCACGAGAGTGGCCCGCGAGGTGGGTACCGAGGGCCGGCTCGGCGGCCAGGCGCGGGTGTCCGGCGTCGCCGGCGTGTGGCGCGACCTCACCGACTCCGTGAACTTCATGGCGGGCAACCTCACCGACCAGGTGCGCTCGATCGCGCAGGTCACCACCGCGGTCGCGCGCGGGGACCTGTCGCAGAAGATCGTGGTCGACGCGCGCGGCGAGATCCTGGCGTTGAAGGAGACCATCAACACGATGGTCGACCAGCTGTCGTCGTTCGCGGGCGAGGTCACGAGAGTCGCGCGCGAGGTGGGTACCGAAGGACGGCTGGGCGGCCAGGCCGACGTGCAGGGCGTTTCGGGCACCTGGCGCGACCTGACCGATTCGGTCAACTTCATGGCGGGCAATCTGACCGGCCAGGTGCGCTCGATCGCGCAGGTCGCGACCGCGGTGGCGCGCGGCGATCTGTCGCAGAAGATCCGGGTGGACGCGCGGGGCGAGATCCTGGCGTTGAAGGAGACCATCAACACGATGGTCGACCAGCTGTCCTCGTTCGCCGACGAGGTGACCCGGGTTGCGCGCGCGGTGGGGACCGAGGGTGACCTCGGCGGGCAGGCCACCGTGCGCGGCGTGTCCGGCACGTGGAAGGACCTCACCGACAACGTCAACCTGATGGCGGGCAACCTCACCGGGCAGGTGCGCTCCATCGCGAAGGTCGCGACGGCGGTGGCGCGCGGCGATCTGTCGCGCCGGATCACCGTCGAGGCCAAAGGCGAGATCGCCGAACTCGCCGAGACGATCAACACGATGGTCGACACGCTCTCGGCGTTCGCCGACGAGGTCACCCGGGTCGCCAAGGAGGTCGGCACCGACGGCGTGCTCGGCGGCCAGGCCCGGGTGCCGAACGTGGCGGGCACCTGGAAGGACCTCACCGACAACGTCAACTCGATGGCCACCAACCTCACCAACCAGGTGCGCAACATCGCGCAGGTCACCACCGCCGTCGCGCGCGGAGACCTGACCCGCAAGATCGACGTGGACGCGCGGGGCGAGATCCTGGAGCTCAAGACCACGATCAACACGATGGTCGAGCAGCTGTCCGCGTTCGCCGCGGAGGTCACGCGGGTCGCGCGCGAGGTGGGCCGCGAGGGCAGGCTCGGCGGCCAGGCCGAGGTCGAGGGCGTGTCGGGCACCTGGAAACGGCTGACGGAGAACGTCAACGAGCTGGCGGGCAACCTCACCCGCCAGGTGCGTGCGATCGCCAAGGTGACCAGCGCGGTCGCCGAAGGTGATCTGACCCGCTCGATCGCCGTGGACGCCTCCGGCGAGGTGGCCGAGCTCAAGGACAACATCAACGCGATGGTGCGGTCGCTGCGCGAGACCACCGCCGCCAACCGCGACCAGGACTGGCTCAAGACCAGCCTGGCCCACATCACCGGGCTGATGCAGGGACAACGCGATCTGGACACGGTCGCCGAGCTCGTCATGGACGAGCTGGTCCCGTTGGTGCGCGCGCAGTACGGCGCCTTCTACCTCGCCGAGGAGTCCGGGCTGCGGCTGATCGGCTCCTACGCGGGCCCGGCCGAGCCCCGGCGGTTCGCGTTCGGCGAGTCGCTGGTGGGACAGGCGGCCCGCAGCGGGAAGACCATCGCGGTCGACGACGTGCCTGCCGAATACCTCACGATCTCCTCCGGCCTGGGCCGGATCGCGCCGGTGAACCTGCTCGTCGTGCCGATCACCGTCGAGGGCGAGGTGCGCGGGGTGCTCGAACTCGCCTCGGTGCACCGGTTCACCGGCCTGCACCGGGATTTCCTGGCCCAGCTCATGGAATCGATCGGCGGCAACGTCAACACGATCGTCGCCAGTGCCCGCACCGACGAGCTGCTCGCCGAATCGCAGCGCCTGGCGGGCGAGCTGCGGACGCGCTCGGAGGAACTGCAGTCGCGGCAGGACGAACTGCAGCGGTCCAACGCGGAGCTGGAGGTCAAGGCGGCCCTGCTGGCGCGGCAGAACAGCGACATCGAGACCAAGAACCTGGAGATCGAGCAGGCGCGCCAGGAACTGGAGTCGCGGGCGCAGCAACTGGCACGCGCGTCGAGGTACAAATCGGAGTTCCTGGCCAATATGAGCCACGAACTGCGCACCCCGCTGACCAGCCTGCTGATACTGGCCCAGCTGCTGGCGCAGAACCCCACCCGCAACCTCACGCCGAAACAGGTGGAATACGCCGACATCATCCATTCCGCGGGCTCGGATCTGCTCCAGCTGATCAACGACATCCTCGACCTGTCCAAGGTCGAGGCGGGCCGGATGGACATCAGCCCGGAGCGGGTGCCGTTGCGCCGGCTGCTGGACTACGTCGAGGCCACCGTGCGCCCGCTGACCACGGAGAAGGGGCTGGCGTTCCGCGTCACCACCGCGCCGGGTGCCCCCGCCGAACTGGTCACCGACGACTCGCGGCTGCGCCAGGTGCTGCGCAACCTGCTGTCCAACGCGGTCAAATTCACCGAGCAGGGCACCGTCGAGCTGCGCATCGAGACCGCCGATCCGGCGGGGCTTCCCGCCGCCGTCCGCCGGCACGGGCCCACCCTCGCGCTACGCGTCATCGACACCGGCATCGGCATCGCCGAAGCACAACTGGAGTCGGTTTTCGGGGCGTTCCAGCAGGCGGACGGCACGACCGGGCGCAAGTACGGCGGAACGGGACTCGGCCTGTCGATCAGCCGCGAGATCGCCTACCTGCTCGGTGGGGCGATCACCGTGGACAGCGTGCTGGGCCAGGGGAGCACGTTCACCCTGTACCTGCCCGTCGCCCGGCCCGATTTCGTGGCCAGGCAGGAAATCGCGGGGGCGACGCAGGACGCGCCGGCCCGTAGGCTGCTTGTCGTGGAAGAACGCCCGAGGGGCCTGCTCGCGCTCGTCGCGGAAAGCGCGGTGTCCGACCTGGCGGGCGAACCGGAGCCCGGTGGCCAGGCCGAGGTCGTCGCCGCCGGGTACGACACGGAGCTGCCCGACGGGCCGTTCCACTGCGTCGTGGCCGACCTGGGCGCGGGCGGCGAGCCGGTGCGCCGGATTCTCGCGACGATCGGGGACGACCCACGGCTGCACGGCGTTCCCGTGCTGGCGCACCGGGCGCGGGAACTCGAGGGCGGCGGGCCTGGCGAGTACGGCCCGTCGGTGGAGATCCTGACCAGCCTTGACGATCTGCGTGCACGGATCGCGTTCCATCTCGCCACGCCCGCCCCGGCACCCGTGCCGGACGACGGGCTGGCCGGCCGCACGGTGCTGATCGCCGACGACGATCCGCGCAATCTGCTGGCGCTGCGCGGCATTCTCGAACTGCGGGGGATGCGCGTGCTCGAGGCCGAGAACGGGCGCGAATGCCTCGACGTGCTCGCCGCGCACCCGGAGGTGGTGCTGGTACTGATGGACGTGATGATGCCGGAGATGGACGGGCATGCGGCCACCGAGGCGATCCGCGGCATGCCCGAGCATGCCGGGCTGCCGGTCATCGCGGTGACCGCGAAGGCGATGCTCGGCGACCGCGAGCGCAGCCTCGCCTCCGGCGCCAACGACTACGTCACCAAACCCGTCGACGCGGACACGCTGGTGGCCCGCGTGCGGCGCTGGCTGGAGCGCTGATGGCCGGCGAGGACGCCGGGGTGGCCAGGCTGGCCGCCACTGTCGAACGGCTACGCCGGGAACTGCGCGACACGCGGACGGCCGCGGACGGCCGCGCGCTGCTGGAGCTGGCCAAGGGCGTACTCGTCGAGCGGCTGCGGTGCGGTCCGGCGCAGGCCGCGCGGCAGATCGAACTGCTGGCAGGCCAGCTGGACTCGACCCCGCTCGAGGTGGCCGCGCAACTGGTCGACCGCGTGGCGGGGGACACGCTGTCCGTGCTCCCGAAACAGTCCACTGTGGACGACCCGGCGGAGGTGGTGCGGTCGCGTACGGCCGAAAGCGCCGTGCTCGCCGCCGAAGACAGCCGGCGCGCGGCCGAATCGGTGCTCGCCTACGCGCTGACCCCGCTGGGCGCGACGACGGTGGTGATCTGGGCGGCGGGCGGGGACGGTTCCCTGACGCTGGCCGGGTTCGCCGGGCTGGCGCCGGAGGAGGCGAAACGGTGGCGGTATGTGCCGCCCGGCGTGGACACACCGGCCCAGCGCGCCCTGGCCCGGCGGGAGGCGGTGTGGATCGAGGATCTCGCACGCGACGGGCTGCCCACCGCCGGGCAGCGCTGCTCGCCCGAGGGCGGCCGCGCCGCGATCCCGGCGCGGCTCGGCGGGCGCGTGCTCGGCGTGGTCGAGGTGGGCTGGCCCAAACCGGTCGCCGCGCCGGCCCCGCAGGTGCGGCGGCAGCTCGAATCGCTGGCCGAGTTGTGCGCGCACACCCTGGAACACGCCCCCGCGACCGAGGTGTCGTGGGCGGCCGACCTCGCGGACCTGGCCGACGGCCTGCCCGATCCGGCGCTGGTGCTGCGCCCGTACCTGCAGGACGGGCAACTGCGGGACTTCCGGATCCACCACGTCAACGCCGATTTCGCCGATCCCCGCGGTCGCCCGCGCGAGGCCGTCGACGGCGCGCTGCTGCTGGAGGCGTATCCGCTGGCGGCGGGCGAGCTGTTCGACCGGATCGAACACGTCTACGCGACGGGGGAGTCCTTGCGCGCACGCCGGATGCGCTGGCGCAACCTGGCGGGCGTGACCGTGGTGGCCGACGTCGGGATCAGCAGGCACGGCGACGCGGTGCTGCTGGTCTGGCGCGTCGAGGACGAGCCGGCCCGGCTGGCGGAGCTGTTGCGGCACGCGCAACGGCTGGGCGGCGTCGGCGGGTTCGAGGAGCGCATCGGCACCGGCGAGATCACCTGGAGCCAGGAAACGTTCGCGGTGTGCGGCCTGGACGCCACCGACGAGCCGATCCCGCTGGTGCGGCTGCCCGAGTACGCGCACCGCGACGACGCGGTCGCCATCGAACGGTTCTTGCGTACCGTCTTCGAGCGCCGGCATCCGGGTTCGGTGGCGTTCCGGCTGCTGCGCCCGGACGGCCTGACCAGGCACGTCAAGGTCGTCGCCGAACCGGTGCCGGACGCGGCGGGCCGCCTGCTGTCCGTGCGCGGCGCCTACCAGGACATCTCGGCGCAGCACTGGACCGAGGTGGCGCTGTCGGCGACCCGGGACCAGCTGACGCACACCGAGCAGCACGCCGAGGAACAGAACCGACTCACGTTGCGGCTCCAGCGCGCGATCATGCCCGACGCGCAGCCCCCGATCACCGCGACCGGCCTGCGGATCGCCACGCGCTACCGTCCCGCGGAGGAGGAACAGCTCGTCGGCGGGGACTGGTACGACGTGGTCGTGCTGCCGTCGAAGCAGGTGCTGCTGTCGGTGGGCGACATCGTGGGACACGGCATCCAGGCCGCGACCGGGATGGTGGTGCTGCGCAACGCCCTGCGCGGGCTCGCGATCACCGGGGCCGGGCCGGCGCGGCTGCTGACCTGGCTCAACCTCGTGGCCTACCACTTGACCGACGAGATCCGGGGCACCGCGGCGTGCGCCCTGTACGACCCGTCGACCGGAGTGCTGCGGTGGGCGCGCGCCGGGCATCCGCCGCCGGTGCTCGTGCGGGACGGGCAGGCCACCAGCCTGCCGCTGCTGCCGGGGGTGCTGCTGGGCGCGTTCGCGCAGACCTGCCAGGAGGAAGGCGAGGTCCGGTTGTGCCCGGGTGACCGGCTCCTGCTCTACACCGACGGGCTGATCGAGCGCCGCGACCAGCCGCTGGAGGATTCGATCGAGCATCTGCTGAGCGTGGCGGCCGGGATGAGCGGGCCGCTGGAGGAATGGACCGATCACGTGCTGGAACACAGTGACGCCAACACCGTCGACGACACCTGTGTCGTCGCTGTTCAGGTCGGGTGAGCAACCGTTGCGCTGCACCTGCCTAGCCGCTTTGGGACAATGTTGATCATGCCGCATGGCGACGGACGAGAACAGCAGGCCCGGGCGGCCGAAGAGGTGTTCACCCTGGAGTGGGAGCGCCCGGAGCCCGACGCACTGGTGGTACGGGCGGGCGGCGTGATCGACATCGCGTCGGCACGGCAGCTCCGGGAGGGCATCGCGGCGGCGCACGAGGTGTCCGCGCATCCACCGGACCGCTTGGTGCTGGACCTGACGGGTGTGACGTTCCTGGATTCGGCGGGGCTGGCCGTGCTGGTGGAGACGGCGAGCAGGTGCAGCCAGGACGGCTGCCGGTTCGCGCTGGCGTGCACCAGCCGGACGGTGCTGAGCCCGCTGAAGATGACCGGCCTGGACCGGGTGCTCACCGTGGTGAGCTCGGTCGAGGACGCACTCGCGGTACGGGACGGGGCGACTTCGTAGGACGGCGCGGCGGGAATCAGGCGGTACCGGTACCACTAGTCCATTGTGGACGAAGGCTGGGCGGAGCCGGCGGCTCGCCCAGCCCTGGCGTCATCCGTGCAGCAGGCCGGTGAGTTCGCCGAGATCGGTGAGCCCGGCCAGACCGTAGGTCAGCTCGGTGATCCTCTCCGCCACGTCCTCCGTCACCACGCGGGTGGCGTTGAGCCGGAACTTCAGCGCCAGTTCCGCGGCGGACAACGGGTTTTCCGCGCCGCCCCGGTTGGCGTCCACGCGTTCCTCCAGCGTGCGGCCGTCGGACAGTCGCGCGCGGAGCACGGCGGGGAACTGGTGCGGGAAGATCTCGTCGCACCGGTCGTCCGGTACACAGTGGACCTTCGCGGCCAGCGCCAGCCGCTGCGGGGACGCGGCGGCCTCGTCGGTGAAATCGTCGTGGAAGACGCCGAGCCCGCCGCCGCCCAGCAGGCCCGCGGCGACCGTGTAGGGGCCGGAGAACGCCGCGTGGTAGCCCGATCGCGGGTGGATCTTGTCCTCGCGCGGTTCACCGATCGTGCGCAGCACCGCGGTCGGCGCGCCCAGCTCCAGCGACTCGATGTCCGACACGTCCACCTGCTCGCGCAGCCGCCGGGCCGCGTCGATCCCGGCATGAGTGAAGTGGTTGCACGGATAGGGTTTGAAGAAGATCCCCGGCAGTTCCCACCGCTCGCCGAGGCCGTTCACGATCGCGTCCACATCGGTCTGTTCTCCGCAGAAGGCCTGCAGCAGCCCGAAGCGGCCCTCCAGCACGGTCGGCGGACCCGTGATGCCGTGGCGTGCCATCCCCGCCGCCGTCACCGCCGCGTGTGCGGCCCAGCCGCAGTGCACCCGTTTCACCGTGCCGCCGGTGCGGTTGGCTTCCAGCAGGCCGGAACCCATGCTGGACGCGATGCCCAGGGTGTCGGCGATACCTTCTTCGTCCACATCGGACAGCATGGCGCAGGCCACCGCCGCGCCCAGGGCGCCGCAGATCGCCGTCGCGTGCAGGCCGCGCTCGAAGAACACCGAGTTGCCGAGTTCCTCGTCGTAGCCTGCCATGCCGAGCCGCACGGTGATCTCGACGCCGACGCCGATCGCGTCGAGCAGCGCGGCACCCGAGGCGCCACGGGCCTCGGCGACGGCCAATGCCGCGGGCACCACCGAGGCCGACGGGTGCAGCACCGAGGGCAGGTGCGTGTCGTCGAAATCCAGCGAATGCGCCAGTGTCCCGTTGACCAGCGCCGCGCTCGGCTCCGGCAGCCGGTCGCCGGTACCGATCGCGGTGGCCCGGCCGGAGCCGCCCCACTCGCGCACCAACGCGCCCACGGCGGCGGCCGGGCGTTCCGAGGTCGCGGCGAGACTGTTGCCGAGCACGTCCAGCACGCGCCGTGCGGCGTCGTCCCGCAGGTCGGCAGGCAGGCCTTTGGCCCGCACCGAGGCCGCGAACCCGGCCAGCCTTTGCACGATCGTCCCGCTCATGCCGCCACCGCCGCCAGTGGACGGATCGGGGAACCGGTGCCGCCGACGATGCGCAGCGGGGCCAGCATGAAGGTGAACTCGCCTGTGCCCTGCTCCGCGATCTCCTCGAGGTTCAGGTGCTCCATGATGAAGATGCCCGACTCCACCAGCAGGACCCGGTGCACCGGCAGCACCGCGTGCCCCGCGCCGGCGGGGATCTGCTCGTAGGCCGTGGTGTCCGCGCCCGTCGCGACGATCCCGCGTGCGGCCAGCCACTGCGCCGCCTCGACGTTCGCGCCCGGCACCCCGGACTCCTTGCCCATGTAGGTGGTGGGCTCGGCGAAGTTGCGGGCCCAGCCGGTGCGGATCAGCGCGACATCACCGGGGCCGGGCTCGGCACCGGCGAGCTTCGCGGCCGCCTCCAGATCCTCCGCCGTCACGCCGTAACCGGGCTCCAGTGTCGGCACGCCGTGCACCGCGGCGACGTCGAGCAGCACCGCGCGCCGCAGCAGGCCCGGCAGGTTCTCGGCACCGTGGGTCTTGAACACCCCGCCCTGCTGGGCCTCGGCGGCGTCGACCTCGCCGTGCAGTTTGCCGCAGTGGCTGACGTGGGACAGCGCGTCGATGTGCGTGCCGACGTGCCCGCCGGTCACGATGATCTCGTTGGCCGCCGAGCCTCCGTCGGGACGCTCCATGTCGCCGTGGCGCCGGATCAGCGTCATCCGGAACCCCGGGTGGTTCGGCGAACACGGCATTCCGGTGAAGAACGGCTGACCGAGTTCGATCAGCCGGACCCCGCCGGCCACCGCCGCCAGCAACGCGTCCTGTGTCATTACTGCCCTTCCTTGACGTACTGGGAATCCGGCTCCGCGACCTCGAGCACCCAGCGGGCGCGCGCGACGATCGCGGCGTCGACAAACTGTCCATCGTGGTCGATCCAGGCGCCTTCGCCGGAGGATGCGAGCCGGTCCAGCAGCTCGCGTGCCCAGGCGGTCTCGGCCGGATCGGGTGCGCACACCTCGTGCACCACGGGAATCTGCGCGGGATGGATGACCGAACGGCCGAAGAACCCCGCCTCGCGCCCGGCCGCGGTGCTCGCGCGCAGCCCGTCGAGGTCGCGGACCGCGGTCCACACGCTCTGCACGGGACTGGGCAGCCCGGCCGCCCGCGCCGCGACCACGACCCGGGATCGTGGCCACGCCAGGGCTTCGCCGCCCCGCACCCGCAGATCGGCCGCGAGATCGGCCTCCCCAAGGGAAATCCCGGCCACCATCGGATGCGCGGTCGCCAGCGCGAGCGCGTTTTCCACGCCCAGCGCCGATTCCAGAACCGGGTACACCGGCACGCCCAGCGTGTCGGCGACGCGGCGTAACTCGCCCGGGTCCTCGCATTTGGGCACCCGCACCCCCGCGAGCGACCCGGGGGAGGCGGTCAGCGTACGCAGATCCGCGGCGCCCTCCGGGGAGGACGGCGAGTTCATCCGCACGAACGCGGCATAACCGGAATTCACCGTGTCCAGCACGGTCCGCCGCGCGGAATCCTTGGCCGCGGCCACGACCGCGTCCTCCAGATCGAGGATCACCGCGTCGGCTCCGCTCGCCAGCGCCTTGCCGATCCGGTCCGGCCGGTCCCCGGGCACGTACAGCCAGCTGCGGTACACCGTCATTTGACGACGCCTTTTTCGCGCAGCTGCGCCAGTTCGGCCTCGCCGACGCCGTAGCGGCCCAGCACCTCCTCGGTGTGCGCGCCCAGCGGCGCGCCGGCGGAGCTGATCGCGCCCGGCGTCTCCGACAGCCGGAACAGCACGTTCTGCATCTTCACCGAGCCCAGCTCGTCGTCGGGGACGGTCGCGATCGTGCCCAGGGCCTCGAACTGCGGATCGCTCATCACGTCGGCGGCGGTGTAGACCGGCGCGACCGCCGCCTGCGCCTCCTCGAACGCCTTGACCACCTCGTCACGATCGCGTTCGGCGATCCACGAGCCGACCGCCTCGTCCAGCACGTCGGCGTGCTGCGCGCGCTGGGCGCCGGTGGCGAACCAGGGCTCGTCGATCAATTCGGGCCGGCCGACCAGCCGCAGCACGCGTTCGGCGATGGACTGGGCACTGGTGGAGATCGCGACCCAGCTGCCGTCGCGGGTCTTGTAGGTGTTGCGGGGCGCGTTGTTCGTGGACCGGTTTCCGGTGCGTTCCTGCAGCGTGCCGAGCTGGTCGTAGGCGATGATCTGCGGGCCGAGCAGGGTCAGGATCGGCTCGATGATCGCCAGGTCCACGACCTGCCCTCGTCCGGTCGACTCACGCGCCCGCAACGCGGTCAGCACGGCGAACGCGGTGGTCAGCGCCGCGATGCCGTCGGCGAGACCGAACGGCGGCAGCGTGGGCGGGCCGTCCGGCTCGCCGGTGATGGCCGCGAATCCGCTCATCGCCTCGGCCAGCGTGCCGAAACCCGGCCGCTTCGCGTACGGGCCGCGCTGCCCGAAACCGGTGACCCGGGCGAGCACGAGACCGGGGTTGATCTCGCGCAGCTCGTCGTAGCCCAGCCCCCAGCGTTCCAGCGTGCCGGGACGGAAGTTCTCGATCACCACGTCGGTGTCGGCCACCATCTTCCGGAACAGCTCCTGGCCCTCCGGCGAGCCGAGATAGAGCGTGATGGCCTTCTTGCCGCGGCCGAGCATCTTCCACCACAGGCCGACGCCGTCGCGCTGTGCGCCGTGGCTGCGCACCGGATCGCCGTTCGGATGCTCGATCTTGACGACCTCCGCGCCGTAGTCGCCGAGCATCGTCGCGGCCAGCGGCCCCGCGAACAGGGTGGCCGTGTCGAGTACCCGGATTCCGGACAATGCGCCCGTCATGGGGCGTACCTGCCTTTCTCGTCCCGGCAACGGCCTCTCGGATAGCCGTTTCGCCGAGGGGAACAACTGTAAACGTCTGGTTTCTTTGCGACGACTCTCGCTGGTCACCAAGTTCGCACTGATCGCAGCCATGCGTCAAGTTACGCGCAGATATTGACCAAACAATGGCGCGGGTGTCACGATAACCCGCATCATTCCAGATGTTTCTCTAAGCGGAACGAGGTGACATGTCCGCGCGAAAGCTCATCGCCGCGCTTGGCGCGTGCACAGTGCTTGCGACAGGCTGCGGCGGCTCGGCACCCATGGGTGTCGCGGGCGCGGCGGCCGAACGCGATCAGGGGCCGGTGAAGATCGCCGCGCTGCATCCGGTCAGCGGTTCCAATGCCGTGGACGGACAGCAGATGCGCCGGGGCGCGCAGATGGCGGTCGACGCGATCAACGCCGCGGGCGGGATCAGATCGCTCGGCGGCCGCAAGGTCGAGCTGATCACCGGCGACAGCCAGGGCAAGGCGGATATCGGGCAGAGCGAGGCGCAACGGCTGATCTCGGCGGGCGCGGTCGGTCTCGTCGGGACCTACCAGAGCGCGGTGAGCACGAACGTTTCCGTGGTGGCCGAACGCAACCGGGTGCCGTTCGTGATGGACGTGACCGCCTCCGACACGATCTTCTCCCACGGCTACAAGTACTCGTTCCGCGTCCAGCCGGGCAGCAAGGCGATCGCCACCGCTGCCGCGCGGTACCTCAAGCAGGTGTCCGAGCAGGCCGGAAAGCCCGTGCGCAAGGTCGCGTTCCTGCACGAGCAAAGCGACTTCGGCAGCGGTGCGGCGGAGGCGTTCACCGCCGCGGCCAAGCAGCTGGGCATCGAGGTGGGGCCCAACATCAGCTACGACGCGACCACGGTCAGCGATCTCACCGCCCAGGTCACCCAGGTCAAGGCGTCCGGTGCCGACGTGCTCGCCGTCGCCGGGTACTACCGCGACAGCCTGCTCGCGGCCAAGGCGATCGCGTCGGTCAAACCCGACCTCAACGCGGTCTGGGGCGTCTCCAACGGCGCCTACGACCAGCCGAAGTTCGTGACCGACGCCGGAGAACTCGGCGCCGACTACTTCAGCACCAACTACCACTACGACGCGACCAACCCGGAAACCGTCGCGCTGCGCGAGCGCTATCAGCGCACCTACGGCGACCCGATGCGCACCGGCGCGGTGCTGTCCTACGACGCGGTCCAGGTGATCGCGCAGGCGGTCGAGAAGGCCGCCAGCACCGACCCGCGCAAGGTACGCGACGCGATCGCCGCGTCCGAGGTCCCACCCCTGACCGTGGGCAACGGCCCGATCTCCTTCGCGGCCAACGGCGACAACGAAAACGCCTTCCCCGTCTTGATGCAGATCCAGGACGGGCAGGTCAAGCAGGTCTTCCCCGCAGAGAAAGCCGAATCCCGGCCCGAGTATCAGGTGGCATGGCGGCCATGAGTGATCTCGACACCTCCCCGGCGGCACCGACCGCCGTCCCAACCGAACCGAAAACCAAGGCGGACAAAGGTTTCCTCGGACGCGCCGGTGTCGCCGGCCTCGTCCTCGTCCTCGCGGTCGTGGTCGCGCTGCTGCAGTCGGGCAGCGGGCTGGTGGTCTGGCAGTCGGTGGTCACCGGCATCCTGACCGGCGGTCTCTACGGCCTCATCGCGATGGGGCTCACGCTGATCTTCGGCGTGCTGGACATCGTGAACTTCGCCCACGGCGCATTGCTGGCCGTCGCGATGTTCATCTCCTTCGGCATGATCTCCGCGACCGGGATGCACCCGTACCTGACGTTGATCGTCGCGGTACCGGCGCTGTTCCTGATCGGCGCCGCCGTCCATCGTGGACTGCTCTCCGGCCGCGGCGGTGGTTCGCTGGAGAACCAGCTGCTGATCACGCTGGGTCTGTCGTTGTTGCTGGAGAACGGGTTGCTGATGTTCTTCGGTGCCGAACCCAAGAACATCTCGCTGCCCGGCGATTTCCAGTTCCCGCTGCTGGGCGCGGTGGTCGCCGGTTCGCGGCTCTACGCCTTCCTCGGCGCGATCGCGCTGGGCGGTCTGCTGTTCTGGTTGCTGCGCCGCACCCGGCTCGGCACCGCGATCCGCGCGGTCGCCGCGAACGGGCCGGGCGCGGAACTGGTCGGCATCAACGTGAGCCGTATCCACACGCTGACGTTCGCGATCGGCACCGCGTGTGCCGGCGCGGCGGCCGCGCTCGCGGGCCCGCTGGTCACCGTGACGCCCACGCTGGGCGAGCAGTTCAACATCACCGCGTTCGTGGTGGTGGTGCTCGGCGGCATGGGTAACGTCGTCGGTGCGCTCATCGGCGGGCTGCTGATCGGGCTGGTCGAGCAGCTCACCACGATCTATCTGGGTGGGCAGAGTTCGCTGCTCGGCGTGTTCGTGGTGTTCGTGCTGGTGCTTTTCCTGCGACCGCAAGGACTCTTCTCACGGAGGCAAGCATGAGCGACAATCGCGAAGCCCCGCTCATGCGGCCGACCGGGTGCGGGTGTCCCGCAGGACACAGGAGGAGCGCATGAGCACGATCATCATCGCGGGTCCGAAGGGGACGACCGTCAAGGCCCCGCCCCTGCGCCCGCAGAACCGGCAGCTCGCGATCCTCGCAGTGCTGGTGCTGATCGCGATCCCGCTGCCGTTGATCCTGCCCCCGGCGCAGGGTGCGGTCGCCGTGCGCATCCTGATCTTCCTGCTGATGGCCGTCGGCTGGAACATCATGAGCGGATTCGGCGGCATGTTCAGCTTCGGGCACGCGGCCTACTTCGGGCTCGGCGCCTACACCAGCGCGTACCTGCTGGTGAAGCACAACGTCTCGCCGTGGATCGGGATGCTCGCCGGCATGGCGGTGGCTGCCGCGGTCGCCGTGGTCATCGGGTACTTCTCGTTCCGCTACAAACTGCAGGGCGCCTACTTCGCGCTCGCCACGTTCGCCTTCGCCGAGATGCTGCGGCTGATCGTGACGAGCAGTTCGTTCGCCAACAAGGCCGTCGGCTTCAGCGTGCCGTTGCTGCCGGATTCGTCGCTGTGGATGATCCAGTTCGAGGCCGATTCCCCCGCCTACTTCTGGGTCGCGCTGGTGCTGGCCGGCGCCGCGGTCGCGATCAGCATCGTGTTCCTGCACTCGCGGGCGGGCCGCTACGTCACCGCGATCCGGGACGACGAGCTGGCCGCGGCCTCGCTCGGCACCCCGGTGATGCGGCACAAGCTGGCCACGGTCGCGTTGTCCGCGGCGATCACCGCCGTGGCCGGCGCCTTCTACACGCAGTACTACCTGTTCGTGAACCCGGAACTCGGCTTCGGCTCGGCCGTGTCGATCCAGGCCATCGTGCCGGTGGTGATCGGCGGTATCGGCACCGTCTGGGGCCCGGTCGTGGGCGCGATCATCGTCGGTTCGCTCACCGACGTGACGGCGACGCTGCTGCGCACCCCGCCGGGCTTCCTCGGCTTCCTGCAGGGCCGCAGCGGGCTGGACGTGGTGCTCTACGCGGTGCTGCTGATCCTGATCGTGCGGCTGCTGCCCAAGGGAATAGTGGGAACCGTCGCGGCGAGGTGGCGTCGATGAGCATCGTCAAGGTTGCCGGGGTCGGCAAATCGTTCCGCGGCCTGCACGCACTGTCCGATGTGGAATTCGAAGTGGCCGAAGGGGAGATCCTCGGCATCATCGGGCCCAACGGAGCCGGCAAGACCACGTTGTTCAACATCGTGGCCGGTGCGCTGAAACCGGACGCCGGCCAGGTCGCCTTCGCGGGCCGCGATGTCACCGGGCACACCCCGGACCGCATCGCCCGCGCCGGCATGGTGCGCACGTTCCAGCTGATGCGCCCGTTCGCGAGCATGTCGGTGCTGGACAACGTCGGCCTCGCCGCGCAGCATCGCCGGTTCTCCCGGCGGAAACTGCGCGAGCACGCGCTCGACGTGGTGGAGCGGGTCGGTCTCGGCCCGTGGGCGCATCGCGTGTCGACCGAACTGCCCACCGCCGGGCTGAAACGGCTCGAACTGGCCAGGGCGCTGGCGATGCGCCCGAAGGTGCTGCTGCTGGACGAGGTGCTGGCCGGCCTGGTGCCGGCCGAACGCGAACCGGTGCTGGACCTGCTCGCCCTGCTGCGTGAGCAGGAAGGCGTGACCGTGCTGTTCATCGAGCACATCATGGCCGCGGTGATGCGGCTGGCCGACCGGGTGCTCGTGCTGGATCAGGGCCGGGTGCTCGCGCTCGGCTCGCCGGAAGAGGTCACCAGCGACGCCCGCGTCATCGATGCCTATCTCGGTGAGGAGCCCACCCATGCTGACGCTTGAGAAGGTGTGCGCCGGATACGGGCGGATGCGGATCCTGCACGACGTCGACCTCACACTGGGGGAGGGTGAGATCGTCGCGCTGGTCGGCGCGAACGGCGCCGGCAAGACCACGACCCTGCGCAGCATCTGCGGTCAGCTCAAACCGTCCTCGGGCACGATCACGTTCAACGGCTCGCCGACGACGGGCAGCCGACCCGATCAGCTCGTGCGCGAGGGCCTGGTGCACGTGCCGGAGGACCGCGCGCTGTTCGGCACGCTCACCGTCGAGGAGAACCTGCGCATGGGCGCGTGGACCCGCACGAGCGAGCAGGCCGAGAAATCGCTGGCGGAGGTCTACGAGCTGTTCCCGGTGCTGGCCGACCGGCGGCGGCAGATCGCGCAGACCTTCAGCGGCGGACAGCAGCAGATGCTCGCGATCGCGCGGGCGCTCATGGCGGGCCCGAAACTGCTGATGCTGGACGAGCCGTCGACGGGACTGTCGCCGAAGCTGACGTGGACGATGCTGGACGCGGTGCGCAGCATCCGTGACACCGGGGTCGCCGTGCTCCTGGTCGAGCAGAACGCCAAACAGGCGCTCGCGATCGCGGACCGGGCGTACGTGCTGGAAAGCGGGGCGACCGTCCTGCAGGGCACCGGCAGGGAACTCGCGAACGACGGCCGCGTGCGGAAGGCGTATCTGGGACTGTGACGGCTGAAGAAACCGCCGCACTGGGCGCGTGGGTGTCCGAAGCGGACAGCGCGCCCGATGCGGTGCTCGAGCGGCTTTCCCTGGTACTGCTGGACGTTTTCGGGGTCACCGCGGCGGGTGCCTCGCTGCCCGAACAGAAGGCGCTGTGCCGGGCGTGGCGTGCGCCCGAGGGCCCGGCACCGCTGATCGGGGCCGGGCGCTGCGTGGCGACCGACGCGGCGGGCTGGCTCAACGGGATGGCCCTGGTCTCGCTCGAACTCGACGAGGGCAACAAGTACGCCAAAGGACATCCGGCCGCACACGGGTTTCCCGCCGTGCTCGCCCTGGCCGCGGAGCTGGACAGCACGGGGCCCGACACCGCGGCGGCGCTGCTCGCGGCCTACGAGGTCGCGTCGCGGTTCGGCCGGGCGACGAGGCTGCGGCCGGGTGCGCATCCGCACGGCAACTGGGGCGTCGCCGGTGCGGCCGCGGGGTGCGCTCGGTTGCTGAACCTCGATCCGGGCGCGACGGCCGCGGCCATCGACACCGGCGCGGGTATGGCGATCGCCGGGCATTTCGACTCGGCCACGGACGGCAATCCGGTGCGCAACGCGTGGATGGGCGCTTCGGCCATGTCCGGGCTCGTGGCCGCGCGGATGGCCGCGGCGGGGATGGCCCGCAACACCGGCACCGCCGCACTGTCGCTGGGCACGCTGCTCGGTGAATTCGACGCGGGGGAGCTGACCGCGGAACTCGGTACCCGCTGGGACATCACGCGCGGCTATTTCAAACGGCACGCGTCGTGCTCGTTCACCCACCCCGCCGCCGACGCGATGCTCGCCCTGCGCGACCGCGCGAAACCGGACGACATCGAGGAGATCCTCGTGGAGAGCCACGCGCTCGGCGCCGGGTTGTCCGAAGTGGACTGGTCGAACCGGTTGTCGGCCATGTTCTCCACCCCGTTCGCCGTCGCGACCGCCGCGCTGACCGGTGAGATCGGCCCGGAGAGCGCGCTCGACGACCCGGCGGTGCGGGCGCTGGCGCGGCGCGTGCGGCTCGTGCCGGCGGACGATCTCACCGCGAGGCTGCCCGACGAGCGCGCCACGCGGGTGAGCGTCACGTTCACCGATGGCGCCACGCTGACCCACGAGGTGCCCAACCCGGTCGGTGACGCCGACCACCACCCACTGACCGAGCAGGACCTGATCGCCCTGCTGGAAACGTGGCTGCCCCGGCGGCCCGCGCTCGTGGACCGCGCCGTCGCGGTGAGCCGCGAGCTGCCCGGCCTGGCCCGCACCGGCGACGCGCTGCGCGAGCTGGCCGGAGACGACGAGTAAGGAGCTGAACTGATGCGTGCCCTCGCGGTGACGCCCATCCACCTGCCACCGGAGGAGATCCGGCGGCGGCAGGAGCGCTACGACCGGCTCGCCCCGCCGGGCCTGGAGATCGAGCTGGCCGACGTCGGCGCCGCCGCCCCGGCCTCACTGGACACCGGTGACGCCGTGCGGGCCTCCGAGCGCGCGGTCGCGGCGGCGCTGGCCGACGCCGAGGGTTTCGACCTGGCGTTCCCGGACTGCGTGCTCGATCCCGCGGTGCCCGATGCGGTGGCGCGGAAGCCGGTGCACGGGCTGCTGAAGCTGTCGGCGATGCACCTGGCGGGCAAGGGTGTGCGGTTCGGCGCGGTCGTGCGCAACGAGGCGATCGGCGCGGAGCTGGAGAAACGCATCGCGGACTACGGGCTGGGGGAGTACTTCGCCGGTACCCGCATACTTGATCTGCCCTTCGCCGCGATCGCGGAGACCAGGACCTGGAACCGGGCGCTCGGCGCCGCGGTGCGGGAGCTGGCCGCGCTCGGCGCGACCGCCGTGATCAATGGCTGCTCCGCCGTCGACGTCGAGCCGGCCGACCTGCCCGCGCGGATCGTCGATCCGACGGCGCTGGCGCTGCGACTGCTGGCCGTGGAGGAGATACGATGACGGACGGTCCCGATCTGATCGTGGCCGGGGCCGGTGGGGGACTGGCGGGTGCGCTGCGGGCCGCCGAGCTGGGGCTGTCGGTGCTGGTCGTGGAGGCCAGCGAGCATTTCCGGCGCGGCAACAACACGTCGATGTCCACCGCGATGTTCCCCGGCGCCGGATCCCGCTGGCAGGCCGAGGCCGGGATCGAGGACTCGCCGCAACGGTTCGTCGCCGACATCATGGCCAAGACCCACGGCCAGGCCGACGCGCGGCTGGCCCGCATGCTCGCGCACGTGAGCGCGCCGCTGGTGGAGTGGCTCGCCGATTCGGCCGGGCTGCCGTTGTCGTTGGTCACCGACTTCAACTACCCCGGCCACGCCGTCCCGCGCTGCCATTCGATCCCGGGGCGGCACGGCTCGGGCGTGATCGACCATCTCGCGCGGCGGGTCACCGGGCACGAGAACATCGAACTGCTCGTCCCGGCGAAACTGGCCGAGGTGCGCACCGACGGCGACGGTGTGTGCGCGGCCGTCGTGCGCTATCCGGACGGCACGCGGGAGGAGATCCCGGCGCGCTCGGTGCTGCTGGCCACCAACGGCTACGGCGCCGATCGCGATCTCGTCGCCCGGCACCTGCCGGAAATCGCCGACGCGCTGTACCAGGGCAGTGACCAGTCGCTCGGGGACGCGCTGCGCATCGGTGAGAAACTCGGTGCCGCCACCGGATACCTCGACGCCTACCAGGGGCACGCCGCGATCGCCGCGAACGCGGGCACGATGGTCGGCTGGGCGACGATCATCCACGGCGCGATCCTGGTCGATGAGGATGGCCGCCGCTTCGGCGACGAGACGCGCGGCTACTCCGAATACGCCGCCGAACTCGCCGCCCGGCCCGGTGCGACCGGCTGGATCGTGCTGGACGAGACGATTTTCCAGCAGTGCCAGGCGTTTCAGGACTTCCGCGACACCGTCGCCTCGGGCGCGCTGGTGTGGGGCGAGGACGCGGCCGGCATCGCTGCGGCGACCGCGCTTCCCGCGCTGGCCGACGAACTCGCCCTCGCCGCGGCGATCGCGCGCGGCGAGCGCGAGGACCCCTTCGGCCGCACCAACTGGGAACGCCCGCTGTCCGGCCGCTACGCCGCGGTGCGGGTCGTGCCCGCGCTGTTCCACACCCAGGGCGGGCTGCTCGTCGATGAGCACGCCGCCGTGGTCGACGCCGAGGACCGGCCGATTCCCGGCCTGTACGCCGCGGGTGGCGCCGCGGCCGGCATCTCCGGTCACGGCGCCGCCGGATACCTGCCCGGTAACGGGCTCCTGCCAGCCTTCGGGCTGGCATACCTGGCCGCGGACGACGTCGCGCGTCGGCAGGCCTGAACGATCACGCGGAGGGAAACACATGGCAACGACGGAACTGCTCGTCAAGAATGTCCGGGTCGTCCGGCCGGAGGACGCCGATGGGGTACCGGAACCGCTGGACATCGCCGTCAGCGACGGCACGATCACGCGGGTGGCGCCGGACCTGCCCGCCGACGACGCCGCGCGCGTGATCGACGGGCGCGGCCTGCTCGCGTTCCCCGGCGTCGTGGACGCGCACCAGCACTGGGGCATCTACAACGAGCTGTCCACCGACACCCGGTCCGAGAGCCGGGCCAGCGCGCAGGGCGGGGTGACGACGTCGCTGACCTACATGCGCACCGGGCAGTACTACCTCAACAAGGGCGGCCCGTACCGGGAGTTCTTCCCCGAGGTGCTGTCGGCCTCGAACGGCAACGCCTACGTCGACTACGCCTTCCACCTGGCACCGATGAGCTCGCAGCACATCGACGAGATTCCCTACCTGGTCGAGGAATTCGGCGTCACCTCGTTCAAGATCTTCATGTTCTACGGCAGTCACGGCCTGCACGGCCGCTCGGCGAGCCAGAGCGACTTCCTGATGACCCCGCCGGACGAGCGCTACGACATCGCGCACTTCGAGTTCGTGATGCGCGGCGTGCAGAGGGCCCGCGAGGAACTGTCCGGCTACGCGCCGCACCTGTCGCTGTCGCTGCACTGTGAGACGGCGGAGATCATGACCGCCTACACCAAACTCGTGGAGCAGGACGGTTCGCTGACCGGGCTGCGTGCCTACAGCGCGTCGCGGCCGCCGCACTCGGAAGGCCTCGCGGTCACCATCGCGTCCTACCTCGCGCACGAGACCGGGCTGCCGAACATCAACCTGCTGCACCTGTCGTCGGAGAAGGCGCTTTCGGCGGCGCTGACGATGGCGAAGGCGTTCCCGCACATCGACTTCCGGCGCGAGGTGACGATCGGGCACCTGCTGGCCGATGTGGACACCGCCTCCGGGCTCGGCGCGAAGGTCAATCCGCCGATCCGCGAGCGCGACGACGTCGAGGCGCTGTGGCGGCACGTGCTGGCCGGCGAGGTCGACTGGGTGGTCAGCGATCACGCGTGCTGCCGGGACGAGATGAAGTTCGGTGCCGACCGTGACGACGTGTTCCTGGCGAAGTCCGGTTTCGGCGGCGCGGAGTACCTGCTGCCGGGGCTGGTCGGCGAGGGTGTCAAGCGCGGGCTGTCGCTGCAGCGGATCGCGAAGCTGACGTCGTGGAACCCGGCGCGGCGCTACGGCCTGCTGCGCAAGGGAACCATCGCCGAGGGCTACGACGCGGACTTCGCGCTGGTGGATCCCGACGTGCAGTGGACCGTGCGGGCGGCCGACTCGGAGTCGACGCAGGAATACACGCCGTTCGAGGGCTTCGAGATGACCGCGCGCGTGACGGACACGTTCGTGCGCGGCAACCACGTATACGCCGACGGCAAGGTTCAGAGCGACCCGGTAGGCCGCTTCATCAAGCGCGGCCGCTGAGTCCCGGACGGCACCGGCGGCCCGCGAGCCGCCGGTGCCGTGCTCAGCTTTCCCCTGCGCGCAGCCACGTCCAGTTGTCGCGTATCTCCTGCGAGGCGGTGCGGATCAAGTCGCGGTAGCGTTCGATGGCCTCCGGGGTAAAGCGGTACTGCGGGCCACAGATGCTGATCGAGCCGTGGACCTCGCCGTCCGGGCCGTAGAGCGGGGCGGCGACCGAGCCGGCGCCGGCCTGACGCTCGCCGAGCGACACCGCGACCCCCTCGCGGCCGATTTCGGCCAGCGCGGCGCGCAACCCCGCCTCGTCGGTGATGGTCCGGTCGGTCAGCGGGGTCAGCGGCCGGTGCAGCACGACCTCGCGGCGTTCCTCGGGCAGGAAAGCCAGGATGACCTTGCCCGAGGACCCGGCATAGAGCGGGAAGCGGCGCCCGACCTCGACCGTCATCTTGATCTCTCGCGGGCTTTCGAACTGGTCGAGGTACACGCGTTCGTCGCCGACCAGACCGGACAGCGTGGTGGTCTCGCCGGTTTCGTCACGCAACCGGCGCAGTATCGGCGTCGCGACGATGCGCGCGTCGAACCGCCGCAGCGCGCTCGCCCCGAGCGCGGCGGCCGCCGGTCCCAGCCGGTAGCCGGAGACGCCCGGATCGGTCGCGAGCATCTCGCGCGAGACCAGTGACTGCAGGATCCGGTAGACGACGGCCTTGGACAGGCCGAGCTCACGGCTGATCGCACTGACCCCGAGGTACTGCGGGCCGCCCGCGAACAGCAGCAGCACGTCGGCCACCCGCGCGGCGGCCTCGGTGCCCGTGTTGTCCGCAGCGGGTGCCTGCTTGCGCCCCGGTGTACTCTTGGTCGTCAAGGCCCGACCATCCTCACGCGTCTCGTTCCGCTGGCAGGAACGATAATCTCCAGCTACTTGCCTACTGTACCGGTTTCACGCTCGCTTTGTTCCGCCGAGCGAACCCCATGGCTACGTCTGCGGACGTACCGGAGAAGCCGCTCCCGGACGGACGACCCGTCGCCCCCTCGCGGCCGACCCTGGGTCCCATGGTGAACGACGCACGATGGCGGCTGAGCGCGCGCGGGCGCAAGCAGGTGCTCCTGGCGCACATCCTGAGCACGGCCGTGTGGTTCGGGGTGGACGTCGCGATGGGCGTGCTCGTCGTGCTGGCCATGGTGACCAGCGATCCTGCTACGGCGGGCATCGCCCTGCGTGCCGCCGGCTGGTTCGCGGTCTGGCCGATGTTCGGGGCCAGCCTGGTGTGTCTCGCGACCGGGATCCTGCTCGGGCTCGGCACCCGGTACGGGCTGCTGCGGTACTGGTGGGTCGCGATCAAGCTCGCGGCCACCGTCGTCATGTCGGTCCTGCTCGTGACCGCGCTGCGCGTCAGTCTGGCCGAAGCGGCGAGAGATCCGGCGGCCCCGCCCGCGAGCTTGCTCGGGCCGGTCGCCGTCGCGCCCACGTTGTTGATCACGGCCTTCGTGTTGTCGGTGTTCAAGCCGGCCGCCAGGCTCCGCCGGTCACGATCCACAAAGGACTCGGTGCCGCCCGGGCCGGCCGCCGGGGCGGCATCTAGTATTCCCCGGTGACCACCTTCGACGATCTTGACGTCTTCGAGCAACTGGACGCCTCGAGCCTGCCGCTGCGCCAGCAGCGGATCCTGGTCGCCATCCGGGACTGGGTGGTCCGCTACGGCTATCCGCCGAGCACCCGGGAGATCGGCGACGTGGTCGGCCTGCGCTCCACCTCGTCGGTGTCGAAGCATCTCGCGGCCCTGGAGGAGAAGGGTTTCCTGCGGCGCAGCTCGGCGATGTCCCGCCCGATCGACGTGCGGATGTTCCTGCGCGATTCCCCCTCGCGCGACACGGACGGCGATTCGGTGAGCGTGCCGGTGGTCGGCGACATCGCCGCGGGTGTGCCCATCTCGGCCGACGAGCACGTCGACGACGTCCTGAGTCTCCCGCGCGGGCTCACCGGCCGCGGCACGGTGTTCGGACTGCGGGTGCGCGGCGACTCGATGGTCGACGCGGCGATCTGTGACGGCGACATCGTGGTGGTGCGCCAGCAACCCGAGGCGCACTCCGGCCAGATCGTCGCCGCGATGATCGACGGCGAGGCCACCGTGAAGGTGTACCGGCGCCGCAACGGGCACGTCTACCTCGAACCACGCAACCCGGCATACGAGGTCATCGACGGTGACGAGGCGGTCGTGCTGGGCGCGGTCGTGTCGGTCCTGCGCAGCGTGTGACACAGTGTCAGGCCCGCGCCGCCTGACGTGACAGTCGTGTCCGCGGTCTTGTTGGGCGCCCCGCGCCGGTGCTACCGTCCGAACAGATGTTAGGTCGAGTTCCGGTGTGAGCCGTTCCGCGAAGGCGCGGCCCTGGAAGGACGGCGCATGCCTGCCATCGAGATCAACGGCGGTCTGGTGGAGTACGAACTGCTCGGACCGGCGGACGGCAAACCCCTCGTACTGACCTTCGGCGGACGATTCGCCAAGGACCATCCCGGTGCGCGCCCGCTCGCGGACGCGCTCGCCGAGGGCGGGCTGCGGGTGCTGGTCTGGGACCGGCCCAACTGCGGCGCCTCGGAAGTCCAGTTCTTCGGGCCGTCCGAATCGCACATGCGGGCCGAAACCCTCGGCGCCCTACTGAAAGCGCTCGGCCTCGGCCCGGTCGTGATCGCGGGCGGCTCGGGCGGGGCCCGCGACTCGGTGCTGACCGCGGCGCTGTTCCCCGAGCTGACCGAGCGGCTCGTGGTCTGGCAACCGGTCGGCGGCGTCTACAGCAGTATGAACATGGCCGCTTTCTATGTGCTGCCAAGCATTACCGCGGTCCGGCGGGGTGGCATCCAGGGCGTGATGGAGATGCCGGAGTGGGCCGCGCTGATCGAGGCGCGGCCGAGCAACAAGCAGCGCTTTCTCGACCTGGGCGGCGACGGGTTTCACGAGGCCATGCTGCGCTGGCTGGACGCGTGGGTGCCCAAGCCCCACCAGGCCGTGCCCGGCGTCGACGACGCGCTGGTCCGCACGATCTCCGCGCCCACGATGATCTTCCGTTCCGGCCAGGGCGACCGGGACCATCCATTGAGGACTTCCTTCGATCTGCACACCCTGGTGACGGGTTCGGAGTTCGTCGAGCCACCGTGGGCCGAGGACGCGTGGGAACGCGCGAGCGAGCGGGCCCGGCAGGGCAAGGGAACCTCGCTCGATCCGTGGGTGCAGGCCGCGCCGCGGATCCTCGGATTCGCGCACGTGTGATACCAGCCAGCAGGTTCCGCGCCAACGTTGTCGCACCCTTGTGAGGTACCGCCATGCCTGTCGTAGTCGAAACACCGAAGTTCCGCTTCCGCGACCTCGTCGAGTTCCGCGGTTACCAGCAGGGCGCGATCGCGTTCCTGCAGTACGGCACCGCGGTCGGCGCGGTGTACTTCATCGTCGGGCCGCTGCTGCACGGCCTGCTTCCCGACATGCACTGGGGTGTCGGGGTCGCCTCGGCGGCGCTGCTGATCCGCGGCCTGCTCGGCGCGGTGGTCAGTCCGCTCACCGGCTGGCTCGTGCACCGTTTCGGCGTGCGGCCGGTCGTGATGACCGGCGGGGTCGCCACGGCCGGGTTCACCGCGCTCACCGGGCTGGTGCAGAACCCGATCCAGTTCGGGCTGGTGTTCGGGGTCGCGCTCACGATCGCCGACGGGTTCATGGGCTACATCCCGTCGGCGACCGTGGTGCAGAAATGGTTCATCAGCCGCCGCGCCGTGGTGATGGGCTTCGTCAACTCCGGTGCCGGATTCGGCGGGCTGATCTTCGCACCGCTGATGGCCGTGCTGGTGGGCGATCTCGGCTGGCGCAGGGCACTGTTCGCGTTGGGCGCGATCATCTTCGTGCTCGCCATTCCCTCGGTGTTCCTGCGCGACCGGCCGCAGGACGTGGGCCAGTGGGTGGACGGCGTCGAGGGCAGGACGATCCCGGAACACGGCGACACCGACGTGATCGGCACCGTGCAGACGAAGGTCGGGCAGATGATGCGCAGCCCGGTCTACTGGATGATCTTCACGATCTTCGGGATCGAGGCGTGGGCGCTGGGTACCTACGCCGCCTACCAGGTGCTGTATCTGGAAACGGTGGGCGTCAGCGCGGTCGTGTCCTCGGGAGCCCTGGGGATCGCGGCCGGGATCGCCGCGGTGTCGGGGATCCTGTTCTCCCGGCTGTCCGACCGGTTCAGCCCGTACTACGTGCTGTTGCTCGCCACGGCCAGCATGACGGCCGGCTCCGTGATCTTCCTCGGGGCGCGCAGTGGGCTGCCGCTGTATTTCTACTCGGTCTTCTTCGGCGCGGGATACGGCCTGCTCGTGCCCACCATCCCGGTCGCGGTCAGCCGCTACTTCGGCGCACTGAACTTCTCGAAGGGGTTCGGGTTCGGCCAGATCCTCGGGGGAGTGCTCGGCGGGCTCGGGCCGTTCGTGACGGGCCAGATCGTGGACGCCACCGGCAGCTACCACATCCCGGTGTACCTGATCACGGGACTGCTGGCGCTCTCCGTGGTGATCGCCGCGCTCGCCCGGCCGCCGAAGCACGCGCTGGCTTCGGTCGTGCGCGCGGATCCGGAGCATCGACCTCAGGCACCTTCTCGAGTAGAGTAAGTACTCGCTCAGTTAGGAGGTCGGTGATGACCGGACGGACACTGCTGACGAACGGGCTCGTGCTCTCCTGCGACGGCGATCCCGGCGAGAAATCGGCCCGCGCCGACGTGCTCATCGAGGGGGACCGGATCGTCAAGGTCGCCCAGGGCGGGCTCGACGCCGATCCCGCGTCCACCCGCGTCGTCGATCTGCACGGCGCGACCGTCCTGCCCGGCCTCGGCGACGCGCACACCCACATCAGCTGGCCGCTGGACTTCGTGTTCGACCACGCGGCCATCGCGGCGACCCCGCCGGAACGGCACATCCTCGACGTGGCCGGGGTGACGAAGACGTTCCTGGAAAGCGGTTACACACTGATCATCGGCGCCGGCGTCACCCAGCCCTTCGACGATCTGCTGGCCAGGGACGCGATCGAGCGCGGCCTCATCACGGGGCCGCGCATCGTGCCCAGCGGTTCCATGGTCGCGGCCGTGGACGGCCTCGGCGGCGACGGCGAGATGATGGAGGTCGCGGGCGACGCCAAGGGGCTGCGGGAAATCGTGGCCAGGCAATGCGATTCGGGCGTGCGCTCGCTCAAGTTGTTCATCTCCGGCGACGGGGTGGTGCCGGAGTTCCCGTCCGAGGACGTGTACATGAACGACGAGATGCTCGGCGCGGCCGTCGAGGAGGCCGACCGGCACGGCGCGTTCATCACCGTGCACGCCCGTGGTTCGGCGAGCGTCGCGATGGCGGCCCGCACCGGTGTCCGCATCATCCACCACGCCTGTTTCCTCGACGACGAGGCGCTCACCGCGCTGGAGGCGCGCCGCGACGACGTGTGGGTCTGTCCCGGGCTGCACTATCTGTACGCGATGGTCAGTGGCCACGCGAGACCGTGGGGGATCACCGACGAGAAGATCGAGGCGTCGGGTTACCACCGCGAGTTCGCCTCGCAGGTCGACGGGCTGCGCAGGCTCAAGGCCGCGGGCATCCGGATCCTCTCCGGCGGGGACTTCGGCCACCAGTGGACGCATCACGGCACCTACGCCGCCGAACTGCAGCGATACGTGGAGCTGGCCGACATGACGCCGGTCGAGGCGATCCACACCGCGACCCGCAACATGGGTCCGGCCGCCGGGCTGGACACCGGCGAGGTCCGCGAAGGGATGCTGGCGGATCTGGTCGTGGTCGAGGGCGATCCCACCGAGGACGTGACCGTGTTGCAACGGCACGATCTGCGGCGCGCGGTGCTCAAGGGCGGGCGGTTCGCCTACGTCAATCCGGAGGTTTACCCGTAATGGGCGACCAGCGGACGATCCTGTCCGGAGTGGACACGCTCGCCCGCCTGCTCGTACTGCGCGCAAGGCTGGACGAGCGCGACGGCCTGACCACCGGCACGATGGTCTCCGGGTACCCGGGCTCGCCGCTGGGCACCTTCGATCTGACGCTGGAGAACCTGCCCGATCTCGACGCGCACCGGATCGTGCACCGGCCCGGCCTCAACGAGGAACTGGCCGCGGCGACCGTGTGGGGCAGCCAGATGGGCGCGGTCATCCCCTACGACGGCCTCGACGGGGTCGCCGGCGCCTGGTACGGCAAGGGGCCGGGGCTGGACCGCTGCGGTGACGCGCTGCGGCACGCCAACGCGATGGGCGCCGGACCCAACGGCGGCGCGGTGCTGTTCTGCGGCGACGATCCCGCCTCGAAATCGTCCACTTTGGCCTGTGACAGCCAGTACACGTTCTCCGATGCCTGCGTTCCCGTGCTGTATCCCGGCGACCAGCAGGATGTGCTCGACCTGGGCGTGCACGCCTTCCGCATGTCGCGGTACTCGGGCGCGTGGACCGGGCTGAAGATCGTCACCGCGGTCGCCGACGGCATCGGCACCGTGGACCTCGACCTCGGCAGGCAGCTGCCCGGCGATCCGGAGGACGTGCTGATCGACGGGCAGCGCTGGCGGCACCAGCCGCTCGCCCGGATCGGCCCGCATGCCGTGCCGGACCAGGAAATCCTCGTCGTGGAGCGCAGGCTGCTCGCCGCGCAGGCCTACGCCTGGCACAACGGGCTCGATCGCGTCAGTGGCGCCGCGGCGGGTGCACGGCTCGGCGTCGTGTGTGCCGGGAAGACCTACTTCGACGTGGTGCAGGCGTTCGCCGACCGCGGCCGCACCCCGCACGAGGCGGGCGTGCGGATTCTCAAGCTCGGCATGACCTTCCCGCTCGTCGAGGACACCGTGCGCGAGTTCGCCGCCGAGGTGGACCAGATCGTCGTGATCGAGGAGAAGCGGCCGTTCGTGGAGACGCAGCTGCGTGCCGTTCTCCACGAGGCCGGGCAGCCGGTTCCGGTGCTCGGCAAGCGTGACCGGGCAGGGAAGCCGCTCGTCCCGCAGGCTGGGGAGCTGGATTCGGCGGCCGTCGCGAAGATCCTGCACCGCGTGCTGCCGGATCTGCGCCCGCGCGAGGCGCCGGTGACGATTTCCCTGCCGGTGGTGGCGAGAGCGCCGGGATTCTGCAGCGGCTGCCCGCACAACCGCTCCACCGTCGCCCCGGACGGCGCGCTGGTGGGCGGCGGGGTCGGCTGCCACGGGATCATGTACTTCGAGGCACGGCAGCAGAGCACGAAAAGCCTGCCGCCGACGCCGATGGGCGCCGAAGGCGTGCCGTGGACCGGGCTCGCGCCGTTCGTCGCCGAACCGCACCTGATCCAGAACCTCGGCGACGGAACGCTGAGCCATTCCGGCACGCTCGCCATCCGGGCCAGTGTCGCGGCGGGCGCGAACGTCACGTTCAAGATCCTCTACAACGAGGCTGTCGCGATGACCGGCGGCCAGGACGTGACCGGGCTGATGGACGTGCCGTCGATGACACGCGCCCTCGACGCGGAGGGGGTCGCGAGAATCGTCGTGTGCGCCGAGGATCCCGGGCGCTACGGCCGGAAAGCGCGGTGGGCCGGTGGCGTGCGGGTGCACGGGCGCGACCGGCTGCCCGAGGTGCAGGAGCAGCTCCGGCGGGTGCCGGGGGTCACGGTCATCATCTACGACCAGCGGTGCGCGGCGGAGGCGCGGCGGCTGCGCAAACGCGGCCTGCTGCCCGAACCACCGCGCCGGGTCGTGATCAACGAGGCGGTGTGCGAGGGCTGCGGCGACTGCGGAGTGAAGAGCAACTGCCTGTCCGTGCTGCCGGTGGACACCGAGTTCGGCGAGAAACGGCGGATCCACGACGCGTCCTGCAACCGCGACTACACCTGTCTCGAAGGCGACTGCCCGTCCTTCGTCACGATCACCCCGCGCCGTGGCGGACAACGCCGGTCGCGGGCCCGGGTCCGGCCGGCGCTTCCCGCCGGTTCGCCGCCCGAGCCCGCGGTGCGGCGGTTCGGCGGGCGCTACGGGATCTACTTCACCGGGATCGGCGGCACGGGTGTGGTCACGGCGAACCGGATCATCGCGGGTGCGGCGGAGTCGGCGGGGTTCGTGATCGGCGGCATGGATCAGACCGGCTTGTCGCAGAAGGCGGGCGCGGTCGTCTCGCACCTCCAGCTGGCCAGGGACCGCGGCGAACTCGGCGCCGCCGCGGTGAGCACCGCGGATCTGTACCTCTCCGGTGACATCCTGCAGGCCGCCGGGGGAGCGCACCTGGCGAAGGTGCGGCACGGGCACACGCTCGTCGTCGTGGACCGGGAACTCACCCCGACCGCCGGGATGCTGCAAAGCGATCTGGGCGCGCCGGACCTGGCGAGCCTGGAGACCGCGATCACCGACCGTGCCGGGAAGGCCACGTTCCTGGAACCGAAACGCGTTGCCGAGGCCGTCTTCGCCGACCATCTGCTCGCGAACGTGGTGTTGCTCGGGGCGGCCTTCCAGCTCGGCGGGCTTCCGGTGTCGCTGAAGCATGTGAAAAACGCCCTGACGGGCAAGGGAAAGACCGCCGCGGCGAACCGGGAGGCGTTCGAGTGGGGGCGCTGGCTGGTGCACGATCCGGCCGCCGTGAAGCGCGCGCTGAGCGTGACCGCCGAAGGTGCGGTGGTCCCGTTCGAGCCGTCGCCGCGGGCGCTGGAGGTCGCGCGGACGATGGTCGCGGATCTGCCGGAGGAGTTGCGCGATCTGCTCGCCCGGCGTGCGGCGCAGGCCATCGACTACCAGAACACCCGGCGCGCGCAACGGTTTCTCGGTCTCGTGGCACGGGTCGCGGCCGAGGACGACGCCGGCCATGACTGGGCGCTGACGCGTGCCGTCGCCGAGGCCTGGTTCAAGGTGCTGACCTACAAGGACGAGTACGAGGTCGCGCGCCTGCACCACAGGGCCGACTACGACCGCGCCGCCCGCGATCTGGGCATCGAGGGCGGCTACTCCGTGACCTACCATCTGCACCCGCCCACGCTGCGGCGGCTGGGGCTGCGCCGGAAACTGCCGATGGGCAGACCGTACGCGCTGGCGTTCGGTGTGCTCAGCCGCCTGAAGTTCCTGCGCGGCACCCCGTTCGACGTCTTCGGCCGCGATCCCGACCGGCGCACCGAACGGGCGCTGATCGACCAATACGAACGGCTGATCGAGGACAGCTCCGGGCTGCGCTACGACACGCGCGTCCGGCTGGCCGGATCGGTGCGGTCGGTCAGGGGATACGGGCCGGTCAAGGAAGCGGCCGTGGCGGCGTGGCGGGCCGAGGTCGCCGCGCTCCGGCAGCGGGAACCGGCCGCATGATCAAGCGGATCCGGTTCGCCACCAGGAACAAGGACATCCCCGCCGACGTGTTCGCGCACGCCTGGCCGGGGCAGGCCGCGCTCGGCGCACCGGAGGAGGTTCGGCCCGTGCGGACCGCCGTGTGCACGACGCTGCCCGGTCTCACCGGTCCCGCGCCCAGGCACGACGGGCTCGTGATCGACTGGTTCACCGGTGAGGCGCAGCTGCGGGCCTTCGAGGAATGGCTCGGCACACAGGAAGGCGACCGCGTGCTCGATCCGGGCGCGAGCCCCGTGGTCGTCGCGGCGGAGTCGGTGCTGCGCGGCGCGGACTGGCTCGAACGGCGCTGGTCGTGCGGCGGCGGGAAGTTCAAGCACATGGCGGTCGCGGTGCGCGCCGGCGGGCTGAGCCCGGCCGCGTTCTCGGACCGGTGGCGAAACCACGCGGGCCGGGCGGGGTCCGGCGTGGTGATCCCGGACCAGGCGCGGGGCCTGGCGTACGTGCAGAACCACCCGGTCACCGGTGAGCGTGCCTACGACGCGGTGAACGAGGTGTACTTCGACGACGTGGCGGGCCTGCGCACGAGGATCGACTGGTTCCGCGACAACCTCGGCGAGCCCGAGGACTTCATCGGCGAATCGTGGTTTCTCGCCGTGCGCGAGGAAATGGTGACGTACTAGCCAGGAGGTGGCCGTCTGCCCGAGATCTGCGCGGTGCCGGGGTTTCTCGCCGGACGGCGCTACCGGGTGCACGACGGCGAAGGCGGGCACGGCTACCTCGCGATCTACGACATCGAAGCCGACGACCTCACCGTGCCCTTCGCGGAACTGCGGGCGAGGGCGGCGGCCGGGACGGTGGCCACGAGCGATCTCGTGGAGAACGATCCGCCGCCGGTCATCCGTTTCTACGAGTTCATCGAGGAACACCACGCCTAGTGGCGCGGACGACCACGTCGTGCAAGGACCGGCCGCCGACCGGGCGCGTGTGCTGCCCGGCCGTGTCGATCTCCCACGTCGCGGCGTCGAGGCCCGCGGTGATGCCCTCGGCGGTCACGGTCGCCTCGGGCGGCGGGTGATGTCCGTGCCCCGCCTCGTGCAGGTGTCCGACGATCAGCAGCGTTCCACCGGGCGCGACCCAGTCCGCGATGCGGCGGTAGAAGGCCAGTTGCGGCATCGCGGGATGCGCGTAGCTGGTCGTGACAAGGTCGAACCGCTCCGTCGGCGTCCACTCCGTCAGATCCGCCTCGATCCAGGTGATCTGCTCCGCTGTCCGCCCGGCGGCCTTGGCGAGGGCGGCGGCGGAGATGTCGACGGCGGTGACCCGCCAGCCGTGCGCGGCCAGCCAGCGCGCCTCGGCGCCCCGCCCGCAGCCTGCGTCCAGTGCCGTGCCCGGCCTCAGGTGGCCGGTCTCGCGGGCGAGGTACGGGTTCGCGGCCACGTCGTGCACGGCGGCCTGATCCCAGTGCTGTTCCCAGTAGGTCTTGCCGAAATCGTGGGTCACGTGCCGATCGTGCGCCCGATCCCGCCGGCCGGCAAACCTTGTTGCCGAATGGCAAAATCGAGGTATGGACGAAGAACTGGACCGCACGCTCGACGCCGTAGGTCCGCGGCTGAAACGCCTCCGGCAGCGTCGCGAGAGCACGCTCGCCGAACTCGCGGAGCAGACGGGGATCTCGGTGAGCACGCTGTCCCGGCTCGAAGCGGGCCTGCGGCGGCCCACCCTGGAGCAGCTTCTCCCGCTCGCGCGGGCGTACGGGGTCACGCTCGACGAACTCGTGGACGCGCCGCCGACCGGTGACCCGCGGGTGCACCTTCGTCCCATCGCCTGCGCGGACGGATCGACGATCGTGCCGCTGACCCGCAGGCCCGGCGGCATTCAGGCGTACAAGTTCGTGCTCCCGGCTGGCGACGACGAGCCGGATCTACGCTCCCACGAGGGCTACGACTGGGTGTTCGTCCTCAATGGACGGCTCCGCCTGGTGCTGGGCGAGCACGATCTGGTGCTGGAACCGGGGGAGGTGGCGGAGTTCGACACCCGCACCCCGCACTGGTTCGGCGCGACCGGCTCCGGGCCGGTCGAATTCCTCAGCCTGGTCGGCAGGCAGGGCGAGCGCGCGCACGTCCGAGCGGCCCCGAAGCCACATGCGCCGTAGCGGCCGGCCGCCAGCGCCAGCGGCCCGTCCGGTTCCTCCTCGTGCCGGGGCGTAGCGGAAAAGCACCACTTCCACCAGCCTTCGGCGGTGACGAAACCCAGTTCCGGCCAATACTTCGCGGCCGCTACGAAGCGGGCAAGCCGATGCTGCGCGGTTCGAGGAAGCTGCGCAGCCCCTCCGGGCCGAGTTCGCGGCCGAGGCCCGATTGCCCGAACCCGCCGAAGGGCACCATGGGGAACGGCGGGAACGATCCGTTGACCGCGACGCTGCCGGTGCGCATGCGCTTGGCGACGCGCACTCCGCGCGCGGGATCCCCGGCCCACACCCCGCCGGCGAGGCCGTACGGCGAATCGTTGGCGAGGCGCACGGCCTCGTCCTCGTCGCGGTAGGGGATCAGGCACAGCACCGGTCCGAAGATCTCCTCCCGCGCCACCCGCATCGCATTGTCCACATCGGACAAAATGGTGGGCTCGACGTACCAGCCCCTGGGCAGTCCGGGCGGGCGGCCGCCTCCGGCCGCCACCCGCGCGCCGTCGGCCACGGCCCCGGCGAGGTAGCCTTCGACGCGATCGCGCTGGCGTCGTGCCACGAGCGGGCCGACCAGCGTCGACGGGTCGTGGGGATCCCCGACGCGGACCTGCGAGGCCGTCGTCGCGGCCGCGTCCACCGCCTCGGCGTAGCGCGATCTCGGTACGAGAATCCGGGTGAGCGCGCCGCAGACCTGTCCGGACAGATGCATTCCGCCGCCGACGAGGGCGGGTATCGCGGTGGCCAGGTCGGCGTCCTCGAGCACGATCGCCGCCGATTTCCCGCCCAGCTCCAGCGAAACCCGCTTCACCTGATCACCGCACAGGCTCATGATCCGCTTGCCCGCGGCGGTCGAACCCGTGAAGGCGATCTTGTCGGTGCCGGGATGCCGCACCAGATGCTCGCCCGCGTCCCGGTCGCCGGGGACGAGGTTGACCACCCCCGGCGGAATCCCGGCCTCGGCGAGCGCTTCGGCGAGGACGAAGTTGCTCAGCGGTGCCTCGGGCGGCGGTTTGATCACCACGGTGCAGCCGGCGGCCAGCGCGGGTGCCACTTTCCATGCCGACAGGGTCACGGGGGCGTTCCACGGCACGATCGCCGCGACCACGCCGACGGGTTCGCTCGTCACCAGCCCGCGCCGCTCGCCGGCGACGACCTCGCGCGCGAACTCGAAGGTGCGGGCCAGGGCGGCGTAGTAGTCGAAGAGCGGTGCGACCATGCCGGTCTGCGCGCGGGGCGCCTGGCTGATCGCGCAGCCCATCTCGTCAACGGTCACCCCGGCGATGTCGCCCGTACGCCCGCGCAGGATTTCCGCCGCGCGCTCCAGCACGGCGGCGCGCTCGGCGGGTGGCGTGCGGGGCCATTCGCCGTCGTCGAACGCCGTTCGTGCGGCGGCCACCGCGGCGTCGATGTCGGCGGCGCCGGCCAGCGGTGCCTCGCCGACGACCTCCTCGGTCGCGGGGGAGACGACCTTGAACAGGCTCTCCGCCGGGGCGGGGATCCAGCGGCCGCCGATGAAGAACTCGTGGCGGTGCATCAGTTCCGCGGGGGAGGCGACGCCGGGTGAGCTCGTGGCGCCACCGTGGCCGGCTGCGCTGCCGTGTCCGGGTGCGCTGCCTGGGTCGGGTGCGCTGCGTGGGCTGAGGGTGCCGCGGTGGCCGCCCGTGGTGCCCGGACTGGGCGCGCCGCCATCACTGGCCGCGGCACCCCTGCTCGTCATGCCGCCGTCGCCGAGCGGGGCGCTCTGGCTGGGTGCGCCGCCCTGGTCGGGTGCGTCCGCCGAACCGGCCGTGACGCTCGGGCCGGCTACACCGCCCGAACCGGCCGTGCCGGGCGAGCTCGTCGTGCCGTGGGTGCCGCGCACCTCGTCCATCCCGGCCGCCTCCTCGCGTCGTCGCCAGGTCTTACATTAGTGAGTAAGCGTTCGCTATGGTCAAGAAGTAAGCGAGTATTTGCTAAGCTTCCGGTGCGCCGGCGACCCGATGGGAGTGTCGATGGATCTGCTTCTCCGACAGGCCTCGCTCGTGGACGGCACCGCCGGGCCGGCACGCGCCGCCGACGTCGCCGTGGCGGGGGACCGCGTCGCCGCGGTCGCCGCGCCCGGTGAGCTCACCCCCGGCCCCGGCACCGAGGTCGTCGACCTCGACGGGCTGACGCTCGCGCCCGGTTTCATCGACGTGCACACCCACTACGACGCCCAGATCCTGTGGGACCGCGATCTCACGCCCTCCAGCTGGCACGGTGTGACCAGCGTCGTCATGGGCAACTGCGGCTTCGGCGTCGCCCCGACCCGCCCCGAGCACCGCGATCTGATCGTGCGGCTGCTGGAAAACGTCGAGGGCATGTCGGCCGACGCGCTGGAATCCGGTATCGACTGGTGCTTCGAGACCTACCCCGACTATCTCGCGGCGATCGACAAGCGGCCGAAACGGCTCAACGCCGGGGCGTTCGTCGGGCATTCGCCGTTGCGGCTGTTCGCGCTGGGCAACGAGGAACGCCCGGCCACCGCCGGCGAGGTCGAGACGATGTGCGCCATGGTCCGCGAGGCGATCACGGCCGGTGCCCTGGGCTTTTCCACCTCGCGCCAGCCCGCGCACCAGGGCGCGTACGGGCGTCCCGTGCCGAGCCGGTTCTCCGAGGTCGACGAGGTGTACGCGATCGCGTCGGTACTCGGTGAACTCGGTAAGGGCGTCGTGCAGGTCTCCATCGGGCCGGGCCTGTTCGTGGACCAGTTCTCGCAGCTCGCGGAGCGCACCGGCGTGCCGATCACGTGGACCGCGCTGATGGCCCGCGCGGACAAACCGGGCGCGGCGATGCGCACGGTCAACCGCGGCGGCGCGCTGCCGGGCGAGGTGTACCCGCAGATCGCGTGCCGTCCGATCGTGATGCAGATCGGCATGTCCGATCCCGGACCGCTGGGCGAGATCGACGCGTGGAAGGAGGTGCTCGCACGTCCCCGTGACGAGCGCGCTGACCTCTACCGCGACGAGGAATGGCGCGCGCGGGCGCGCCCGGCGACGCTGGAGGCGTGGGCGCACCGCTGGCCCAAGACCAGCGTCGAGGAGACGGGCATCCACCACGATGCGATCGGAATCCCGCTCGACCGGCTCGCGGAGGAATGCGGCACCACGCCGTTCGACCTGCTGCTCGATCTCGCCCTCTCCGACGACATGGCCACCCGCTACCGCATCGTGCTGGACAACGACGGCGACGACGAGATCGGCGAACTGCTCGCCGACAAGCGCACCCTGCTCGGCCTGTCCGACGCCGGCGCGCACGCGACCCAGTTGTGCGACGCCTGCTACTCGACCCACCTGCTCGGGCACTGGGTGCGCGAGCGCAAGGCGCTGAGCCTGGAGGACGCCGTATGGCGGCTGACCGGCCATCCGCACCGGGCGTTCCGGATCGCCGGCCGCGGTCTGGTGCGGGAAGGCTTCTTCGCGGATCTGGTCGCGTTCGACCCGGACACCGTCGGCACCACACCGGTCGAACGCGTGCGGGACCAGCCCGGCGGCGCGGACCGGCTGCTGGTCCGCAGCACCGGTGTCGAGAACATGTGGGTCAACGGGGTCGCGACGCGCCGCGGTGGCGAGGAAATCGCCGGTGCCGCGCCCGGACGTCTCGTGCGCAGCTGAGGGAGCGGCGAAGTGGAACCGCTGGAGGGGTTGCGTGTCGTCGAGGCCGCGCTGGGCGTCAGCACCGTCGGTGCCGGGCCGGCGGCGAGCCTGCCCGGCAGGCTGTTCCGGGATCTGGGCGCCGAGGTCACGCGTGTTCAGCTCGCCGCCGCGCCGACGCTGGACGCCGGCGTGGAGTTCGGCCGGGTCTGGGATCGGGGCAAGGACATCGTCGCCGTCGCGGACGACGCCGCCGCGGATGCCGTCGCCGCGCTCGCCCGCGAGGCCGACGTGCTGTTCCTCAGCGGCGGGGAGGAACTCGCCGAGCGGCGCGGGCTGGGCTACCGGCAGCTCGCCAGGCGGAACCCGCGGCTGGTCGTGGCGCGCGTGCGGCCCAGCTATCACGCGCTCGGGCCGATCCCGGATCTGGAGCTGCTCGTGCACGCGCGGTCCGGGCTGCTGACCCAGATCCGCGCCCACCGCGGTGGCCCGGCCTTCGGCGATCTCGCCGTGGCGAGCATCGGTGCCGGGCTGTCGGCGGCCGTCGGCGCGCTCGGGTGCCTGGTCGAGCGGGAGGCGACCGGCGTCGGTGGCTGGGCGGAAACCTCGCTGTACGAGGGAATGCAGGCGATCCTGCCGATGATCATCGGCAGGGCCGAGCATCCGTCGGGCGCGACCAACCTGCTGTGGCGAGAGCAGGGGCCTGCCGAGGCCCTGTCCTACCGCTGCGCGGACGGCGAGTACGTGCAGCTCTGGTTCGGCGCCAAGGGCGCGTACGAGGCGTTCCTGGAACACATGGGCGACGAACCCAGCGAACACGGCTACAACGCCGACCTGATGAGCGGCGGCATGGTCGAGCGTGGCCGGCGATGGGCGGCGCGGTTCGCCGAGCACGACCGCGACTGGTGGGTCAGGGACCTCGCGGGCGCGAAGTTCCGCTGTGAACCGGTGTTGCGGGCCGGTGAGGCGTTGCGCGATCCGCACGTGCGTGCCGTCGGGCTGGCCGCCGATCACGACGATCCCGACCGCGGGCCGATCACGACGCTGGGCCCCGCGATCCGGGTCACCGCCGCCGGAGACGGGAAACCGCGGCGTGCCGGTGCGGGCCGGTTGCTGACCGGCGTCCGGGTGCTGGACCTGTCCGCGTATCTCGCCGGGCCGGTCACCCCGCTCGTACTGGGCGGGCTCGGCGCGGACGTGTGCAAGGTCGAGCCGCCGACGGGGGACGTGCATCGCCGGATGGAGCCGATGTTCGCGGCGGGGCAGCGCGGCAAACGCGCGCTGGCGCTGGATCTCAAGTCGCCGGACGCGCCCGCCGTGTTGGAGCGGCTGTTCCGGTGGAGCGACGTGGTGCACCACAACTCGCGGGTCGGGCTGGCCGAACGGCTCGGCTACGACGAGGCGGCGGTGCGCGCGGCGAACCCCGACGTCGTGTACAGCTTCGCCAGCGGTTTCGGGGAGACCGGCCCGCGCGCGACGTTGCCGGCCAACGACCAGCTGATGCAGGCGTTGTCCGGTGTCGAGGCGGGCCAGGGTGGTGAGGGCATGCCGCCGACGTACCTCGTGTGGGGCGCGATCGACGTCACCGGCGGCTGGATGGCGGCGTGCGGCGTGCTCGCCGGGCTTTACGCGCGGCGGCGCCGCGGCGGTGGCCAGTCGGTGTCCACGAGCCTGCTCGCCGCGGCGCTGACGATGAAATCCGGCGCGTTCCTCGCCGGTGGCCAGGTGGTGCGCGGACCGGTGCTCGACGCGGGGCAGACCGGTTACGGCGCCGCGTACCGGATCTACGCCGGTGCCGACGGTGCCTGGTTCGCGCTGGCCGTACCCGATGTGCCCGCGTGGCAACGGTTGCGCGCGGTCACCGGGCTCGACGAGCTGCCCGCGGCACCGCCTCCGTTGCGCACGACCGGTGCGCTTCAGCCGGAGGAAGTGTTGCTGGAGAGGATTTTCCGCGGCAAGAACGCGGCGGACTGGGTGGCCGCGCTGCGATCGGAAGGCGTGCCGGCCGAAGAGGTGGTGGAGGCCGGCCGCGGCGAGTTCGCCGCCGGTTTCCTCGACGATCCGGTCAACCGGATGCTCGGCCGCGTCGTCGGGTACCGCTGGGGCGAGCGGGGGCTGGTCGAGCAGCCGTCGTTCCCACCCGCGTTCGGGCCGGCCCCGTCGCCACCGGCCCCGTCGGGCATTCCCGGACTGGGCGAGCACACCGAGGACATCCTGGCGTCGCTGGGTTGAGGAGAAAAGGAGAAACGATGGAGCCGAGCGCGATCACCGACGAGTGGATCGAGCGGCATTTCGACCACCTCTCACCGGATCTGGCCCGCGACCTCCACCCGACGCTCGCCCGCGCCCGGTCGCGGTGCCCGGTCGCGCACAGCGACGCCTACGGCGGGTTCTGGATCGCCACCCGCTACGAGGACGTCCTGCGCATCGCTCAGGACTGGCGGCAGTTCAGCTCCGAGCTGGGTATCACGGTGCCCGCGCCGCCGGGGGACCAGCAGATGAAGATCCTGCCGGTCACGATCGACCCGCCATTGCAGCGGACCTTCAAAAAGCTCATCAACGCGCATTTCACGCCCGCGAAGATCGGCCCCTGGGAGGAGGCCACCCGCGCCATCGTGAACCGGCTCATCGACGAGTTCATCGACGCCGGCGAATGCGATTTCATGAAGGAGTTCGCCCGCCCGTTCCCGGGCCTGGCGTTCTTCGACCTCGCACTGCACGCTCCGGCCGACGACCTGGAGGAGGTCAACCACTACGCGACGATGGCGTCGCTGCCGAACGTGCCGGAGTCGCGCGAGTGCGTGCTCAAGCTCGCGGGCTGGATCTCGGAGTTCCTCGACCGGCGGCGCGAGGAAGGACCGCGCGGTGACGTCGTGGACGCCGTGCTGGGCGCCGAGATCGAGGGCAGGCCGATCACGCGTGAGGAAGCCATCGGGACCGTGCAGTTGCTGGTGCTCGGCGGGCTGGAGACCACCGCCGGTGTGCTGGGCGCGGCGATGCTGCGGTTCTGTGGGCAGCCGGAGATTCCCGCGCTGCTGCGGGAAAAGCCGGACCTGATCCCGAAGGCGGTGGAGGAACTGCTGCGGCTGGACGGCTCGTTCATCTGCATCGGCCGCACCGCGCGCGACGACGGGGAGATCGACGGCACCCGCATCGGGCAGGGCGAGCGGGTGATCATGTACTGGGCCTCGGCCAACCGCGACGAGGCGGAGTTCCCCGACCCCGACGCCTTCGACCTCGACCGGCCGCGCAACCGGCACATCGCGTTCGGCGCCGGGCCGCACCGGTGCGTCGGGTCGAACCTGGCGAGGATGAACCTGCGCATCGCGATCGACGAGATCGTGCGGCGGATGACGGACTTCCGGCTCAAGCCCGGCGCGGACGTCGAGTTCCACTCGACGTTCAACCGGGCCCCGTTGTCGGTGCCGATCAGCTTCACCCGCGGATAGCGCACAGCGAAAGGGGCCTTCGCCACGGCGAAGGCCCTTTTTCGTTTTTTCCTAGGCGCGGACCGGTTCTTCCAGGTTGTAGAGCCTGGTGGCGGTGTGCTGCAGCACGTTGCCCACGATGTCGTCGGGCACGCCGTCCAGCGAGCGGTCGATGATCTCGCGCGGGCTCGGCGATTCCGAGGCGGGCCCGGGGGAGAGGCTGGTGGCGTGCGGGAAGTCCGTCTCGAACATGAGGTTGTCGCGCAGCTGGTCCAGAACCGGCCGCAGGGACCGGTTTTCGAACCAGTACATGCCATAGACCTGCCGGTTCATGTACTCGCTCGGCAGCAGCCGGTCCGGGTATTCCTTGTGCGCGCCCACGTTCAGCCACTGCCAGTCCATGCTCTCGCCAAGGAAGGGCAGCCAGCCCGCGCCGTTCTCGACCGACACGAAGTTCAGCCTGGGATAGCGGTGGCAGACGCCGCTCACCACGACCTCGGCGACGTTCTGCGCGTTGCCCAGCAGCACCAGCGCGCTTTCCTTGGTGAAATCGAGCTTCTTCGACTGGTCCACCGCGCCCTTGAGGTCGTCGGGCTCGTTGAGGAAGCCGACGTGGAAGTTCATCGACAGGCCCATCTCCTGCGCCTGCCCCAGCAACGGCTCCCAGTAGTCGTCGACCAGCCGCGGCAGGCCGACCTTGTCGTAGCGCGCCGCGAACAGCACGCCCTTGTGTCCCAGTTCGTGGGACCGCTTCATCTCCGCGACCGACTCGTCGATGTCCCAGAACGGCAGCATCATCATCGGGATCAGGCGGCGCGAATCGGCCGAACACCATTCGGCGATCCAGTCGTTGTAGGCGCGCACGCATTCGGTCGCGAGTTCCGGTGGCATCTCCTTGAGGAACACATGGCTGTGGAACCCGAGAATGTTCGGGTACATCACCTGGTAGTAGACGCCGACTTCGTCCAGGTAGTTCAGGCGTTGCTTGGCATCCAGCGCCGCGGGAAACGCCTCGGACAGTTTTTTCGGGTGCGAGGGCGGGAACTCCGGCCAGCGCGCCTGCGCGAACGCGCCGACGCCGTAGAGCTTGCGGTTACCGATGTACCAGTAATCCTCCTGCCGCCGTTCGTGGAAACGCACGTGCGGAACGAGGTCGCCCCACTTCTGCGAGGAGATCCGCGAAGTCCACAAATCGGCCGGTTCGATGATGTGGGAATCGACATCGGCGACCGCGTACCGCTCGCACAGCGCCCCGTTCTGCTCAGCCATCTCGCCGGACTCCTCCTCGACGCAAGAGAGTATTCGCTCACTTACTTTAGGGCCCGTGTCGACCGGGACGCAACTACTCGGCGGGTTCGGGCACCCCGCGCAGGTGCGGGGCCATCATCAGCGGCGTCACGCTCAGCACCCCCGACTCCACCGGCAACGTCACCCCGGTGATCCACCGCGCCTCGTCGCCGGCGAGGAACGCCGCCGCCCAGCCCACGTCCCATCCGGTGCCCGGGGTGCCGAGCAGTCCCGCTTCGGAGCGCAGGGTGTTCATGAACTCCGCGCGCGGTCCTGGCGCCGACACCGAGAGCACCATCGGCGTCGTGATGTGCCCCGGCGCCACGGCGTTGACGCGGATTCCCTGCCGCCCATGGGAATACGCCATGTCCACCGTCATCGCGATCAGCCCGCCCTTGGCCGCCGAATACGCCACCGTGCCGTCACCGCGCAGCGCGGAGATCGACGAGACGTTGACGATCGAGCCCGCACCCTTGGCGGCCATCACCGGCACCGCGTACTTCGAGGCCAGGAACGCGGTCCGCAGGTTGATGTCGAACGAGCGGTCCCAGTCCTGCTCGCTGGTGTCCACGACGGTGCCCAGCGCGGCGAGCCCGATGTTGTTGACGAGGATGTCCACGCCGCCGAACGCGTCCACCGCCGCGCCGACCATCGCCTCGCAGTCGGCGGCCTTGGTGACGTCGGCGGCGAACACCTCAGCCTTGCCGCCCTCCTCCTCGATCATCTTCCGGGTCTCCTCGGCCCGTTCGGGGTGCAGATCGACGAGCAGCACGCTCGCGCCTTCCCGCGCGAGCACGACCGCGGTCGCCTTCCCCGTGCCGATCCCGGGCCCGGGCGTCGAGCCCGCTCCCGTCACGATCGCCGTCTTGCCCTCGACCCGGCCCGCACGCTCGACCATCGCCTTCCCTTCCTGTTCGCTGTTCTACCAACGGGTCAGCAGGGCCGCGCCCGCCTCGAACCCGCCGGCGTTCGTCACCGCCGCCACCTCGGCCCCGGTCACCTGCCGGGCGTCCGCCTCGCCACGCAACTGCCGCACCGCCTCGGCGGTGTGCCCGAACGCGGCGTGCAGCCTGCCGCCGGACAGCTGCCCGCCCCAGGTGTTGAGCGGGAGCTCACCGTCGAGCGCGATGCGCTTGCCGCCCTCGACGAAGGCGCCGGCCTCGCCCGGTCCACAGAAACCCATCGCCTCCAGCCACCACACCGCCTCGATCATGAACCCGTCGTAGAGTTCGGCCACGTCGACGTCCGAGGGTGTGAGGTCCGTCCGCGCCCACATCGCCCGCGCGGCACCGTGCCCGACGCGGGTCATGTCCTCCCACTGCTCCCACGACGGCCGTCCCTCCACGACACCGGCCATCGCCTCGATCCGCACCGGCGCCCGCAGATCGCGTGCCGCCTCCGCGGCCGAGACGACGATCGCGGTGGCGCCGTCGGCGGGCACGTCGCAGTCGTAGAGGCACATCGGCGTGGAGATCATCCGGGCATCCAGGTAGTCCTCGACCGTGAGCGGAGTGCGGTAGACGGCGTCGGGATTCAGCGACGCGTGCGCCCGCTGCGTGACCGGGATCCAGGCGAGCTGCTCGCGGGTGACGCCGAACTCGTGCAGGTAGCGGGCGGCATAGGGGGCGACCTGGCAGACCGGTGAGAGCATCCCGACCGGCAGCAGCCAGGCCAGCGGCCCGTCGGCGGCGGGTTTGGCCGACCCGTAGGCAGGGCGTCCGCCCGCGTTGCGCGCCGCGCTGCCTTCCTTGACCGTCCGCCAGATCACGACGTGCCGCGCCTGTCCGGTCGCCACGGCCTGGGCCGGTCCGTAGAAGGGCAGCGACATGCCCTCGACCAGGCCCTGCCGCCAGGTCGTGGTGATGCGCAGCGCGTCCTGGATCTCGTAGAGATTCCCGTTGGCGTAGCCGGGCAGGTTCGCGACGCCACCGCCGGGAAACATCGCCAGCCCGTCGATGTCGTCCATGGTCAGCCCGGCGTCGGCCACCGCGGCGAGGATCGCGTCGAGGGTGAGCTGGAACCCGGACCGGTGCACGCGGCGGCCGATCTCCGACTGGCCGATGCCGGAGATCACCGCGCGGCGCTCGAACGTCTCCGTCATGCCGTCCCCGCCACGAAACTCGGGATCGCGAAGCCGCCGGGCCCTGGTTCGAAACCGACCTCGACCCGCATACCGATGGTGGCGTCTTCCGGTGAGCAGCCGCGCAACCGGCCCGCCACACGGACTCCGGGGTGGCCGGGGAACTCGACCAGCACGATCGCGTAGGGGACTTCGAGATCCGGCAGCCACCGCTGGTGGTTGACCGTGAGGCTGTACACCTCGCCGCCGGCCCCGGTGATCTCGGTCCATTCCATCGTCCTGGCGCGGCAGGAACGGCAGATTCCGCGCGGGGGAAAGGATTCGGCGCCACAGTCACGGCATCGCTCGATCAGCAGCCTGCCGTCGCGGGCGGCGTTCCAGAACGGCTCGGTCTCCTCCGTGACCGCCGGGGGGATTCCGATCGTCGCGTTCACGCTTCGCTCCTTTCCCACTCGCGCAGGATCCCGGCCGCCTCCGCCGCGACCGCCGGTGCCTCGGCGCAGCCGGGGGTGCGGCTGAACCGGGGCGCGGCCGCGGGCTGCGTGACGCCGTCCACCTCGGTGAACGTGCCCCGTGCCGCGTTGTGCGGATGCGCGGGCGCCTCGGCCGGCGTGAGCACCGGCGCGAAACAGGTGTCGGTGCCCTCCAGCAGTTCACACCAGTCCGCAAGCGTCCTGCCGGCGAACACGCTTGCCAGCGCCGCCCGGTCCGCGGCCCAGCCGCCCGGATCGCTTTGCCGGTGCAGCATGTCCTCGCCGAGGCCGAGCCGTCGCAGCAGTTCCGCGTAGAACCGCGGCTCTCCACATCCGACAGTCACGTAACGGCCGTCCGCGGTTTCGTACACGTTGTAAAACGGTGCGCCCAGATCGAGCACATTGGACCCCGGCTCGTCCGACCACAGGCCCTCGGCGCGCATTCCGTGCACGACGGTGGTCAGCAGCGCGACACCGTCGATCATCGCGGCGTCGACGACCTGGCCGAGCCCGGAAAAGGACCGTTCGACAACGGCACCCAGGATGCCGGCCACCGCCAGCATCCCGCCGCCTCCGTAGTCGCCGAGCAGATTCAGCGGGGGAGCGGGCGGATCACCGTTGCGCCGCAACGGATCGAGCGCGCCGGAGAGCGCGACGTAGTTGATGTCGTGCCCGGGCACGTGCGCGAGCGGCCCGTCCTGCCCCCAGCCGGTGATCCGGGCATACACCAATCGGGGGTTGCGTTCGAGACAGACCTCCGGGCCGAGACCGAGCCGTTCCGCCGCGCCCGGCCGGAAACCCTCCAGCAGCACGTCGGCGGCGTCGGTGAGGCGGAGTGCGGTGGCGAGATCGCCGGACCGGCGGAGGTCGAGCGTGACCGTGCGGCGGCCGCGGCCGACCGGATCGATCTCGCGCCGGCCGTGGATCATCTTCTCGGTGCCGGTGGCCGCCGCCAGGGGCGGACGGGGCCGCGCGATGCGCACGACGTCGGCGCCGAGATCGGCGAGCATCATCGCGCAGAACGGCCCCGGGCCTCTGCCTTCCAGCTCGACGACCTTCAACCGCGCCAGTGGTCCGGCCATGCGTTCCCCTTTCCCGCGAGGAAAAACTACCATTGAAAAGTGAGCATTTGCTATCTTTTGGCTGATCGGCATCGTCCGGTGCCGACACGTGCCCACTTGCCGGAGGAGCCGGGTTGAAAGCCGATCGAATCACCTTCGGGGCGGCGGCGATCCCCGAGCCGGACCGGGACTGGCTGGCCGCCGTGGAAGAACTTCCCGTCGAATCCGTCTGGCAGGGCGGGCATCTGCTGCCGCCGAGCGCGACCGGCGAGGCGGTGGCCCGGCTGTCCCTGCTGACCGCGTGGACCGAACGGGTCCGGGTCGGCGCGGCCGTGCTCCTGCTGCCGCTCTACCACCCCGTCGTGCTGGCCAAGCAGCTCGCCGACCTCGACGCGCGCTCCGGTGGCCGGGTGTCGGCCGGCATCGGCGTCGGCGGGGAGTTCCGGCACGAGTTCGAGGCCGTCGGTGTCCCGCTCGCCGAGCGCGGCCCCCGCACCGACGAGGCGATCGAGGTGCTGCGCACGCTCTGGCGCGGCGGCGCGGTCAGTCATGCGGGCAAGTTCTTCTCGTTCCACGACATCGAGCTGCGGGCCGTCGCACCGGGGATGCGGCCGGGCGGGCCGCCCCTGATCGTGTCCGGACGCAAACCGCCGGCGATGCGCCGCGCCGCGCGTCTCGGCGACGGCTGGCTGCCGTACCTGCTCTCGCCGCGCGCCTACGCACGGTCGGTCGAGACGATCACGGCCGAAGCCTCGAAAGCCGGCCGGAATCTCGACGGGTTCGAGTGGATGGCCTACGTGTACTGCTCGGTGCGCCGCGACGGCGACCGCGCACGCGAGGACGTGCGCGGGTTCCTCGGCGGCGCCTACGGGGACAAGCCGCCCGAGATGCTCGACCGGATCGCACCCGCGGGTACCCCGGAGCAGGTCGCGGCACGGTTGCAGGAGTACGTCGACGCCGGGGTGCGGCATTTCGTCATCTCGCCCGCCACGCACGAGGACACCCTCGGCGTGGTCCGGCTGGCCGCGACGGAAGTGCTGCCACGCCTGTCCCTGCCGGCGGCGGTGTCCTCGTGAGCCCGTGCGCGGGCCTGTCGGTGGTCGAACTCGCCGCGGGTACCAGCGAACTCGGCCTCGGGCTCGCCGGTGGCGTGCCCGGGATGGTGCTCGCCGACCTCGGCGCGGACGTCGTGCGGGTGGTGGGCACCCCGGCGCCGCCGATCGACGCGTCCGTGCCGTGGGGCCGCGCGTGGCACCGCGACAAGCGGATCGTCGTCACCGACGACCGCGCCGAGGTCCTCGCGCTGGTGCGCGACGCGGACGTCGTGCTGGCCTACGGGCCGGAAACCGTGGTCGAGGGCCGGGGCCTGGGGGAGCGCGACCTGCGCGCGGGCAACCCGGCGCTGGTCTACGCACGATGCCGGCCGAGCCGCACCGCCGCGGGTGCGATCGAAGACTACGGCTTGCTGGTCGAGGCGAGGTCCGGATTCTGCACGCAGCTGGCCGGGCACCGGCCCGGGCCGATCTTCGCCGACGTGCGCGCCCCCGGCGTCGGCACGGCCTCGCTGATGCTGACCTCGGTGCTCGCGCTGCTGTGCCGCCGTGCGCGCACCGGCACCGGCGGCTGGGCCGAGACCTCGCTCTACGACGGTATGCTCGCCACGCTCGGTTGCATGATCGGCCGTTCGGAGCGCGCCGCGCCGGAGATCGAGTCGTACTGGGAAAAGGGCTCCACCTTCCCGAACTTCCTCTACCGCTGCGCCGACGGCGAACTGGTCCAGGTGTGGTTCGGCGGCAAGGGCATGTACCGCGCGCTGATCGAGGTGCTCGGGGACGAACCGAGCGCCGAGGGCTACTACACCGACCAGATGACCGGCAAGCTCGGTGAACGGGCCGCGCGCTGGGCGTCGTTCTTCGCGACCCGGCCGCGTGACGAGTGGATCGAGCGGCTGCGCGCGGCACGCGTCGCGTGCGAGCCGGTGTTCGGGCCGGGCGAGATGCTGGCCGATCCGCATCTGGCCGCGATCGGGCTGGCGGTGCCGCGGGCGGACCGGGGCCATCACGACGTGCTCGTGGGCTCGCCGATCGCCGTGCGCCCCACCGCGAAGGCCGCGGCACCGGTGTCCGGGCACGGTGTGCTCGGTGGCCTGCGGGTGCTGGACTTCTCGGCGTTCGTGGCCGGCCCGCTGGCCGCGGAGGTCCTCGCCGATCTCGGTGCCGACGTGATCAAGGTCGAACCGCCGGAGGGTGAGGCCATGCGCGCGGCCGCGTACGCCGTCGCGGCCTGCCAGCGCGGCAAGCGCAGTCTCGCGCTCGACCTCGGCGCACCCGAGGCCGGTCCGGTCGTGCAGCGCCTGCTGTCCTGGGCGGACGTGGTGCTGCACAACTTCCGGGTCGGCGTCGCGGAACGGCTCGGCATCGACGAGGAGACCGTCACGCGGCTCAACCCCGGCGCGGTCTACTGCCACGCCAGCGCGTTCGGCCCCTCGGGCCCGCGCGCGAGTTTCCCCGGCAACGACGCGCTGATGCAGGCGGTCACCGGATTCGAGCGCGCGGTCGGCGGGGCCGGCAACGATCCGCTGGCCGCCACGTGGATCCCGATCGACATGGCGGGCGGCTGGGTCGCCGCGGCCGGTGTGCTGGCCGGCCTGCGTGCGCGGATCGCACAGGGGCACGGGCAGCGCGTGGACACCAGCCTGCTCGGCGCCGGAATGCTGGTGCACAGCGGTGTTTTCGAACGCGACGGCCACGTGGTGCGCGGCCCCGAACTGGACGCGGACCAGACGGGATACGGGCCGGGATACCGGATCTACCGCGCGGCCGGCGACACGTGGTTGGCCCTGGTCGTTCCGGACGAGCGGGCCTGGCGTGCCCTGCGCACACTGGTGCCGGCGCTGCCCGCGACCTACGTCCCGCTGCGGGGCGGCGATGCCGACGCCGTCGCGCGCGAGGCGGAAAGCGTACTGGCGGCGGCTTTCCCGGCCGCGCCCGCGGCCGAGTGGGTGGATCGCCTGCACCGCCACGGTGTGCCCGCCGAGCCGATCGAGCCGCTGGACCGGGACGGCTTCCGCCGCGGCGTGCTGGATGATCCGGTGAACCGCCGGATGGGCCGCGTGGTCGCGTACGACACGGCGGACTGGGGCCGGTTCGAACAGCTCGGGCCGTTGCTGCGGTGCGGGCCCGAGCCCGGTGCCGGTCCGCGGCTGATGCTGCCGCGGGTCGGTGAGCACACCGTGGAGATCCTGGCGGCGGAGCTGGGCATGACGGGCGAGCAGATCGAGAACCTGCTGACCGCGAAAGTCGTCCGGCAGCTCGACGACTCGCCCGCCTGAGGCCTAGTACGACAGCGTATCCACAGTGGACAGGCAGACCGTCACGCGTTGTCGTCGAGGCCGAGGAGGGCGGCCGTGTTTCCGCGCAGCACCTTGCGCGTGATCGCGGGATCGCAGCAGCCGGCCAGCCGCCCCACGTAGTCGCGCGGTTCACGCAGGCCCTCCGGATGCGGGTAGTCCGAGCCGAACAGCACATGGTCCGGGCCGATCGCGCCGATCAGATCGAGCACGTCGTCCTCGGGGAACGGGCACACCCACAGGTGTTCGGCCAGGGCCTCGCTCGGGCGGTCCGGCAGCTGCCCGCCGATCATCGGGCCCCGCCGCCCCAGCGCGGCGGCCTTGTCGATGGTCTTGAACAGCGGCTTGAGCCAGCTCGACCCGTTCTCGATCGACACGATCTTCACGCCGGGGTGGCGGCCGAACAGGTTGTGCAGCGTCAGCGCGATCAGGGTGTCGACCACCGGCCGCTCGGTGTTGCACAACGCCCACTGCAACGGCGACTGCCGGTGCGAGGGATTGTCCGGCGCCTCCGACCAGTGCGTGCCGTAGAAGTGGTTGTAGCCGCTGTTGGACACGTGGAACACCACCGGGATCCCGGCCTCGGACACGGTGGCCCAGAACGGATCGAACACCGGATCGGCGGGGGAGCGCCCGGCGATCGGCCCCGGGCACAGGTGCACCAGTTTCGCGCCGGCGTCGATGACCCGGTGCAGTTCGGTCATGGCCTGGCCGAGGTCGAGCAGCGACAGCATCGGCACCCCGAAGATACGTCCCTCGCTGCCGAAGCCCCAGTCCTCCTCCAGCCAGCGGTTGAACGCGCGCAAGCTCGCGTAGCTGAGGTCCACGTCGTCGCGCAGGTCGTACTCGACCGCGACACCCAGCGTGGGCAGCATGATGGTGGCCTCGACACCCTGCTCGTCGAGCAGCGTCATCCGCGAGGACTTCGTGGTGAACTCGGGATGGTCCTTGGCGTTGATGACCTCGCGGTGGGTGAAGCCGTCGTTGACCCCGCCCATGAACAGGCCCTGCAGCGCACCGGGCGCCGAGGCGTAGTCGCCGGGCATGACGCTCATGAACGTGCGGCGCCCGCGCGAGAAGATGCGCCCGAGACCGTCGCCGTCACGTTCCACGCGGATCGTCGAATCCCGGAACCGGGATTCGATGTGGCGGGAGAAGCAGTCGTCGGGCTCGTAGTAGTGCGCATCGGCGTCGATCAGCGCGTAGTCCATTGCCGCGCACCTTCCTCGAGACTAAGTGAGCGCCCAGTTTCCAGTGCTATGTTTCATCCGGGGCCGTTCCCTGTCAATATTAGCTAAGTAAGTGCTCGCTCGCATCGGCGCGGAGGAGTTGGCAGTGAGAGTCGTCGTCGCCTACGAGGCAGGCCAGCCGCTGGTACTCGAGGATCTGCCCACCCCGGACGTCGGCAGCCGGGACGTGCTGGTCCGGCTCGCCGCCAGCGGAATCTGCCACACCGACCTGAACGTGATCGACGGTCGCTCGCCGTTGCCGTTGCCGATCGTGCCCGGCCATGAGGGCTGCGGCACCGTCGAGGCGGTCGGCCCGGAGGTGCGCCGGGTCAAGGTGGGGGACCGGGTGCTGGCATCGGTCACCCCGGCGTGCGGGAGCTGCTGGTGGTGCCTGAACGGGATGTCGAACCACTGCGAACTCAACCCCGCGGTCAAGGCGGCGGCACGCTTCACCCTCGCCGACGGCAGGCGTGCGGCGGCGGTGTGCGGTTGCGGGACGTTCGCCGAGATGATGGTGGTCGATGAGGCCTCCGTCGTCGCGGTGCGCACCGATCTCGCGGACGAACAGCTCGCGCTGCTGGGCTGTGGCGTCACGACGGGCCTGGGCGCCGCGCTGAACACCGCGGGTGTCACGCCCGGATCCAGCGTGGCCGTGATCGGCTGCGGTGGCGTCGGGCAGTCGGTGATCCAGGGCGCGCGCATCGCCGGTGCCGCCGACATCATCGCCGTCGACCCGGTCACCGGACGCCGCGAGGCCAGCGCCGGGATGGGCGCGAACCACACCATCGACCCGGCCGAAGGGGATCCGGTCGAACAGGTGCTGGCGCTGACCGCGGGCCGCGGCGCGGACCACACGTTCGAGGTGGTCGGCCGTCCCGAGCTGATGGTGCAGGCGGTGGACATGGCCCGGCCCGAAGGCACCGTGACGTTCGTGGGCATGCCGGCGGTCGGCGATCTGCTGACCCTGCCCGCGATCAAGACGGTGTTCTCCGGCAAGCGGATCTCCGGTTCGGTCATCGGCGGCTCCCAGATCCTGCGCGATTTCCCGCGCTACATCCGGCTCGCCGAGAGCGGCAGGCTGGACCTGGGCTCGCTGATCTCACGGCGCATCACGCTGGACGAGATCAACCTCGGCATCGACGCCGCTCGCGCCGGCGACGGCGTGCGCACCGTCGTCCGGTGACCGGCGGCGGCCGCGTCGCGATCGGGGCCGCGGGTGGTCCACAAAGGACTCCAAGTTCAAGACTAGCAATCCTTACAAGGATTGACCTACCATCCGAAGCGTGGACTTCCGCATGGGCACCGCCGCCGACTCACTGCGAAGCGAGCTGCGGACACTGGTCGCCGAACACGTTCCGCCCGGGTTTCTCGGCGCGTTCACCGACGATCCGGCCGATCTGGCCACGGCACAGCGGTTCGCCGCGATCCTCGCCGAACGCGGTCTGCTCTGCCTGGCCTGGCCGGAGGAGTTCGGCGGCCGCGGCGCCTCGGCGTGGGAGCAGACCGTCGTCCGCGAGGAGATGTGGGCCCACCACGAACCCCGCGGCGCGCAGTACATGGGCGTCAACTGGGTCGGCCCGACGATCATGCGGCACGGCACACCGGAACAGCGGCGCGTGCACCTGCCGCCGATCGCGCGCGGCGAGGTGATCTGGTGCCAGGGCTTCTCCGAACCGGACTCCGGCTCGGATCTCGCGTCGTTGCGCACCGCCGCGAAACCGGACGGCGACGGCTGGCTGGTGTCCGGGCAGAAGATCTGGACCTCCTACGCCACCATGGCGCAGTGGTGCTTCCTGCTCGCGCGCACCTCACGTGGTGAGAAGAAACAGCAGGGTCTCACGATCTTCCTCGTGCCGATGTCCGCGCCGGGCATCGAAGTGCGGCCCATCCGCTGCCTGATGGGGCCGCACCATCTCAACGAGGTCTTCTTCGACGACGTCCGCGTCACCGAGGCCGATGTGCTCGGCGAGGTCGGTGACGGCTGGCGCGTGGTGCAGGAAGTGCTTGCCTACGAACGGGTCGGCATCGCCCGCTACGCCCGCTGCGAACGTCTGCTGCAGCGGGCGCCGCGCGTGCTCGGCGACCAGTGGGAGGAACTGCCTGCCGAACTGCGCGGCCGCTGGGCGCGCATGCTCACGCACTGCCGCCGTGCGCGGCTGCTGGCCTACCGGGTCGTGGCGCTGCAAAGCCAGGGTTCGGTGCGGCCGGGCGACGCGGCGTCGTACCGGATCGCGGTGACCACACTGGACCAGGACAGCGCCGAGGTGCTCATGGAGATCATCGGACTCGCGGAGCCGGCCGGCACCGAGGGGCGCCGCTTCCGCGCCGAGGTGGAGGACCACCTGCGGTACTCGCACGCCTCCACCGTCGCGTCGGGCAGCATCGAGATGCAGCGCATCCTGCTGGCCCGCCAGCTGCTGGCGGCGTCATGAACATCGAGCTGAGTGCGGACGCGCTGGAGTACGGCAAGCAGGCGCGCCGCGCCTTCGAGGCCGCGGGCGGGGACAAGCTGATCCAGCGGGCCGAAGCGGAGCCGGACCGCCGCGAAGAACTGGTCGCGCCGGTGCTGGCGCAGCTCGGCGCGTGGGAGCTCGACCCGCGCGGCGATCCCGGCGAACTCGAAGCGGCCGCCGCGCTGTGCCGCGGCGCCGGGTACTGGGCGCTGCCGTACCCGGTGGCCGAACGCCTGGCCCGGCCCGCGCACGCCGACGGACTGATCGTGGTCGCGGGCACGAATCCGCGGGGGCCGGTCGCGGGACTCGGCCTTCGCTGGGCGGCGGTGACCCTGGACGGGCGGTGTGCGACCGCGGTGGCGCGGCCGCCGGACGCGCCGGCGCGCGAGTCCGCCTTCGTCACCGGGCTGGAGGTCACGCCCGCGTCCGGCGATGACGCCCTCGATGTCGCGCTCGGACTCGTGCTGCCGTGCTGGACGCTGCTGGGGATGCTCGACCGCGCCATGGATCTGGCCCGCTCGCACGTACTCGTCCGGGAACAGTTCGGGCAGACCCTGTCCCGGTTTCAGGGCGTGCAGTTCCAGCTCACCGACGCCGAGACCGAACGCAACGGCATGGAGATGCTCGCCAGGTACGCGTTGTGGAGTGTCCAAAGCGGACTGGACGAGGCCGTGGAGGACGCGCTCGCGCTCCGGCTCGCGGCGATCGAGGCGGCGTCGGTCGTGTTCCGCGTCGCGCATCAGCTGCACGGCGCGCTCGGCTTCTGCGACGAGGCCCCCCTTTCCTGGCTCTCCCGCTACAGCCAGCCGTTGCGGCGGCTGCCGCTGGGCCTGTCCGCGACCCGCGACGAGCTGACCCGCCGCATCGGGCGCCGCGGGCTGACCGGGCTCTACAGCGAGCGGAGTGCGTGATGCCCACCATCGAGACCGCCGTGCCGTCCCGCGTCGTGACGCTCAACCGGCCGCCGCACCGGGCACCGGCGCAGGAACTGCCGCGGCTGCCGTTGCGCTCGGCCGGGCACCGGCCGCGGCCGCTCGCGGTGCGCCGGAAGGCGGCTCAGGGATGAACGCCGAGCTGGAGGATTTCCGCGCCGGCGTGCGGGATTGGTGCCGCGAGCACGTGCCCTCCGACTGGCGGCGTGCGCAGACGGGGGTCTCCGGCGAGGAGTTCGTGCGGTTCCAGCAGGAGTGGTTCCAGCTACTGCGGACGGCGGGGTTCGCGGTGCCGCACTGGCCGCGTGAGTGGGGCGGCGGGATGCCGGTCGCCGAGCAGATCGTGCTGTACTCCGAACTCGCCGCGCACGACGCGCCCCGCCTGGTGCTGGCGTTCGTGGCGATCCATCACGCGGCCTCGACCCTGCTGGCCGCGGGCACCGAGGAGCAGCGGCGGCGGCATCTGCCCGCGATCCTCGACGGCGAGATCTGGGTGCAGGGCTTCTCCGAACCCGAGGCCGGATCCGATCTGGCCGCACTGAAAACGAGCGCCCGCAGGGAAGGCGACACCTACGTCGTCAACGGGCAGAAGGTGTGGGCCAGCGGCGCGGCGTACGCGGACTGGTGCCTGCTGCTGGCGCGCACGGATCCGGACGCGCCGAAACGGCACGGCATCTCCTATTTCCTGATGGACATGCGCACACCCGGTATCGACGTGCGGCCGATCCGGCAGGCGACGGGGGAGTCGCACTTCTGCGAGATCTTCCTCGCCGACGTGGCCATCCCGGCGACGCGGCTGATCGGGCCGGAGAACGCGGGCTGGCAGGTCGCGCAGAGCACGCTGGGCGCCGAACGCGGCATGACGATGCTGGAACTCGCCGAACGACTCGGCAACGCCGGATTCCGGTGGCTGGTGCGGCTGTGCGCGCGGGCCGGGCTCGCCGGTGATTCGCTGGTGTGCGACCGGCTGGCGATGTTCGACACCGAGATCACCGCCTTACGCGGACTGTGCCGCGAGCTGGTCGAGGGCCGGGCGAACGGCCCGGCGAACGCGTCGATCGTGAAACTCGTCTACAGCGAGCTGCTGCAGCGGATCATGGACTTCGGGGCCGAGATCGGCGGCCCGCCGGCGCACACGGTGCTCGCGAAACCGGTCTCCAGCGGATGGGAGTCCGGTGCCTGGATGCTCGACTTCCTCGGCTCGTGGGAGTGGACGATTCCCGGTGGCACCAGCGAAATCCAGCGCACCATCATCGGCGAGCGCGGCCTCGGCCTGCCCCGTGAACCGGTGAGCGCCCGATGACCGGGTTCGGCGACGGCCACGACGAACTGCGGGCGGTCGCACGGGATCTCCTGGCCGGCACGGCCGGATGGGACAAGCTCGCCCAGGCGGGCTGGCTGGGTCTGGAGGTGCCGGAAGAGCTGGACGGCGCCGGCGCGACCTTCGCCGAGGTCGCCGTCGTACTCGAGGAAATGGGCCGCGCCGCCGCGTGCACCGCCTATCTCGGCGCGGTCGTGCTCGGTGTCGGCACGCTCAACGCGCTGAAACCCGGCCGGGGGCGGGACGAACTGCTCGCCGCCACGGCGGACGGAAGCGTCGTGCCCACGGTCGCGATCGGGGACCCGCCGTTTCGTATCGAGGGCTCGCGCGTGTCGGGCCGGGCCGAATTCGTACCCGACGCGGCGGAGGCCGGCCGGATTCTGCTGCCCGCGCTGGACCAGACCGGCACGCCGGTGATCGTCCCCGTCGACGCCGGTGCGCTCGGGTGTGTGCGGCAGGAGGTCCTCGACACCACCCGCGCCGTCGGCGTGGTGACCGCGGACCACGTCGAGGCGCCCGAAGTCTGGCGCTTCGCGGGCGATCCCGCTGCGGCGCTGCGCCGGATCTCCGACCGGGCGGCGGTCGCGGTGGCCTGCGACAGCCTCGGCGTGGCGGCCGCCATGCTCGACCGCACGGTGGCCTACGCGGGTGTGCGCGAGCAGTTCGGGCGGCCGATCGGATCGTTCCAGGCGGTCAAGCACGCTTGCGCGGACATGATGGTCAAGCTCGCGATGTCGCGTCAGCTCGTCGACGCCGCCTGCCGGGCGATCGCCGGCGACGATGACGAAGCGGGGGCCGCGGCGTCGATGGCCAAGTCCTACGCGTGCGGTGCCGCCGTGGAGATCGCGGGCAAGGCGATGCAGCTGCACGGCGGAATCGGCTACACGTGGGAGAGCGGCATCCACGTCTACCTCAAGCGCGCCGCCTTCAACCGCGCGCTGTTCGGCTCGGCCGCCGGCCACCGCAAGCGGCTCGCGGCCCGCTACTTCTGACCGATCGTTGCTCGATCACCTTCCGAGATCCGCCGGACCGCCTTCCTGGCCTGCGCGAACCTTTGGCAGGCGGGTGGCCCGGTGCTACAGTGATATGTGAGCGTTCGCTTTCTTATGCACTCACGGCCCCGGAAAGTTGGGAGTTCTCGATGTCGTTCAGCTGGTTCATCTCGGTCGATGACCACCTCATTGAGCCGGCCCGGCTGTGGCAGGAGCGCCTGCCCGAACGCTGGCGGGACACCGGGCCGAGAATGGTGCGCGACGGCGACTCGGAGTTCTGGGTGTACGAGGACCGTCAGATCGTCACCACCGGCCTGAACGCGGTCGCGGGCAAGAAGCGCGAGGAGTTCTCGCCGGAACCGATCACCTACGACGAGATGCGCCCCGGCTGCTACGACCCCGCCGAGCGCGTGCGGGACATGACCGACGGCCACGTGCTGTCCTCGATGCTGTTCCCGTCCTTCCCGCGCTACTGCGGCCAGGTCTTCCACGAGGCCAAGGACAAGGAACTCGGCCTGCTGTGCGTCAAGGCGTGGAACGACTTCATCCTGGAGGAGTTCGCGCAGGCCTATCCCGGCCGGTTCATCCCGCTGATGATCATTCCGCTGTGGGACCCGGAGGCCGCGGCCGAGGAGATCCAGCGCACCGCGGCGCTGGGCGGCAAGTCCATCGCCTTTTCCGAGAATCCCACGAAACTCGGCCTGCCCTCGATCCACACCGACTACTGGGACCCGGTGTTGCGCGCCTGCGACGAGACCGGCTACGTCATCTCGATGCACGTCGGCTCCTCGTCGAACCTGATCCGCACCTCCGAGGACATGCCGACGCTGGCGTTCATGGCCTACTCCGCGGCGGCGAACCAGGCGGGCACCCTGCTGGACTGGCTGTTCAGCGGCAACTTCCAGAAGTACGCCAACCTCAAGATCGCGCTGTCCGAGGGCTCGATCGGCTGGATCCCGTACTTCCTCGAACGTGCCGAGCAGGTCGTGGACAAGCAGCGATTCTGGGCCTCGCGCTTCGACATCAACATGAACGCCAGCCACGAGCGCGGCGAGGCCAAGGGCAAGGCCGGTTTCGACCTCGACACCGACATCCGACGGCTGTTCAAGGACCACGTGTACGGCACGTTCATCGAGGACCAGGCCGGCGTGCGGCTGCTGGACATCATCGGCGAGGACAACGTGATGCTCGAATGCGACTACCCGCATTCGGACTCCACCTGGCCCGACACCATCGAGATGGCCAACAAGTGGCTCGGTCACCTGCCCGACGAGGTGCAGCACAAGATCACCGTCGGCAACGCGGCGCGGGTCTACAACTTCACTCCCGCGAGCCCGGCTTCGATCACGGGCTGACGCGGCGGCGAAAAAGCTCGCCCCGGCGCGGCGGCCGGGGCGAGCTTCACTCGTGTCAGTTGACGGTGATGGCGCGTTCCGGGCAGTTCTCCGCGGCCTCGCGCACCTTCGTCTCCAGTTCGGCCGGGATCTCCGCCGCGGCCACGTGCCCGTGCCCTTCCTCGTCCAGCGAGAACACCTCGGGGCAGAGCTCCCAGCAGCGCGCGTGCCCCTGGCAGACGTCCGGATCGACTACCGCTTTCATGACTCTCCCTTGAATCAGTAGGTGGCGGACAGTGCCCATGGGCCGTCCGGGAACGGCCTGCCGAACGACTCCATGCTGTAGACGATCTGCCCGGTCGCGGTGTCCGGCGCGGACGTGCACAGCCGCAGGGCCGCGTCGGCCATCGCGTCGCCCGGTTCGACCGGGGCGTTCTCGGGCGTGTGCGGCGAGACCACGGCGACGCCGGGTGTCATCACCAGCCCGGAGGTGCCGAGGGAGTTAACGCTCACTCCCGTACCGTACAGCTCCGCGGCCAGGCCCGTGGTGAGGCGGTCGAGCGCGGACTTGCACATGCCGTAGGGCACGCAGCCGTCCTTGGCCCAGTCCGGGTACGGCGGCCCCATCGGATGCCTGGCCTGTTTCGAGGTGATGTTGACGATCCAGCCCCGGCGCCGTTCGACCATCCCGCGCGCGGCGAGCTGGCACAGCCGGAACGGGGCGTGCACCATGAGCTGCAGCATCACGCCGAAGCGGCTCGTGGTGATCTCCAGCGCGGGCCCGTAGAAGTTCACCCCGGCGTTGTTCACCAGCGTGTCCACCGGCCCGAGTGCCTCTTCCGCGCGGGCCACGACCGTCTCCACGTCCTCGGGGGAGGTGAGGTCGGCCTGGATCGCCTCCGCCTTGCCGCCACTGGAGCGGATGCGCTCGACGACCTCCTCGATCGATCCCGGAAGGCGTGACGTGCCGGGAAGGGCCGTGCGCGCGACGAGCGCGACGGAAGCGCCTTCCCCCGCGATCCGTTCGGCGATGCTCTGCCCGATACCGCGGCTCGCGCCGGTGACGATCGCGACGCGGCCATCCATTGATCCCAAGTGCACTCCCGGTTTCTGCGTGCGGAGCCGGACCCGGACGACCACTCTAGCAAAGTGAGTGCATACTTTTTAAGCGATGACAGCCCGGCCGCGACGGACTATGGTGGGTGAGCATGTGCTCAGTTGTACGGCCGCCGTCGGGAAGGACGTGAACCATGCACGACATCGTGATCCGGCACGGTGAGGTGGCCGACGGCACCGGCTCGACGCCGCGGCGTGCGGACGTGGCCATCGACGGCGACCGGATCACCGAGGTCGGCATCGTCGGCGAACGGGGAAGGCGCGAGATCGACGCGTCCGGCAGGCTGGTGACGCCGGGCTTCATCGACGTGCACACGCATCTGGACGCGCAGCTGTTCTGGGACCCGATGGCCACGCCGTCGTGCTACCACGGCATCACCACGGTGGTGATGGGCAACTGCGGCGTCACCTTCGCGCCGGTCCGGCCGGGGCAGGAGGGCTACCTCGCCGGGATGATGGAGTCCGTTGAGGACATTCCCGCCGACACCATCATGGCAGGCCTCGACTGGGGCTGGCAGACCTACGGCGAGTACCTGAAAGCCCTGGGACAGCGGGAACTCGGCGTCAACGCCGGTGGCCTGGTCGGCCACTGCGCGCTGCGCTACCACGTGATGGGGGAGCGCGGTATCGAGGCCGAGCCCGCGACAGCCGACGACATCACCGCGATGGCCGCGCTCGTCGGCGAGGCGATGGACAACGGCGCTCTCGGCTTCTCCACGTCCAGGACGTTCATGCACACCGTGCCCGACGGCCGCCCGGTGCCGGGAACCTTCGCCCTGCCTGATGAACTGTCCGCGATCGGCGGTGTGCTCGCCGACCGCGGCCGGGGCACGTTCCAGGTCGTGCCGCGCATCGGCGAGCGCGACGGTGCCGACCGGCGGAACTCGCGCGCCGAGATGGCCTGGATGGAACAGGTCAGCCGGGATTCGGGGCGGCCGCTGGCGTTTTCCATCATGCAGAGTGACCGGCGGCCCGGGCTGTGGTCCTGGGTGATGGACGAGGTGCGCGAGGCCCGCGGCCGGGGCGCCGACGTGCGCCCGATGACCGCCGTCCGCGGCAGCGCCATCGTCTACGGGCTGGTCAGCCGCACCCCCTACGACGCCCTGCCCGGATGGGCCGGGCTGATGGGCAAACCACTGGACGAACGGCTCGCGGCGCTCGCGGACGAGTCGTTCCGCGCGCGCCTGATCGCCGAGGCGGAACGGCCGGTGGAGGCGAAGGGGCCGCTGGCGCCCAAGGATCCGGCGAAGATGTACCTGATGCCGCCGGGTTCGGCCGACTACGACGTGAGCGAGGACAACAGCCTCGCCGCCGAAGCCGCGCGGCGGGGTACCAGCGCGGCCGCGGCGTTCGTCGCCTACCTCATCGAAACCGGCGGTCTCGGCCTGCTGTACTACCCGGTGCTCAACCAGGATCTCGACGCGGTCGCCGCGATGATCACGAACCCGGACGTGGTCGTGGGCGTCGCCGACGCCGGGGCGCACGTCGCGCTGACCATGGACGCGGGCAACTCGACGTTCCTGCTCAGGCACTGGGTGCGGGACAAGGCAGTCCTCGACATCGGCCGGGCGATCAGGAAACTCACCGTGGAAGCGGCCGATCTGTGGGGAATCGCCGACCGCGGCGTGCTCCGGCCGGGTGCCTTCGCCGATGTCAACGTGCTGGACCTGGACAATCTTTACCTGCACACGCCGGAGATGCTGACCGACTTCCCGCTCGGCGCGCACCGGTTTTCCCAGCGTGCCAGGGGTTATGACTACACCATGGTCAACGGCCGCGTGCTCGTCGACCACGACGAGCTGACCGGCGAACTCGCCGGACGCCTCGTCACGCCGGGCTGACCGGCAGCGCCCGCGTCGTCGCGAGCACCACGATGCGGTCCTCGCCGCCCTCGTCGCGCACTTCGACGCTCGCGAGGTCGCCGTGCAGCGACGCCGTGGCGACCGCGGGGCCGATCCTGGCCGGGCGTGTGTAGCGCATAGCCAGTGACAGCAACGTGCTGCCGGGTGTGAGCGACAACGCGGCTTCCTCGACGGCGAGCGCGATGAGCCCGCCGTTGATCGTGCCGGAGGAGTTGAGCCCGTCCTCGGAGCGGGGGAGTGCGGCCACGCCCGGCGCGCGCCGCACGCACCGGGCGCGTTCGGCGAACGGCATCCTCAGGCGCGGCGCCGGGCCGCGGTTTTCCAGGCGCAGGTTGTCCAGCGGGGGCATGGTCAGCGAGATGTCGGGTGCGGCCATGAACGACGCCGTGCTCATCGCGACGGGCTCGCCGTCGCCGGTGGTGAAGTCGACACTCACGACGATCACCGACCGCCCGGCCTTCACGATCCGCCCGTTCGCCCGCACGCGCTCGTACCGCACGGGTTCGCGGTAGAGATCGACCGACAGTTCGAGCGTGACCGGCACGCGGGGCGCGATGAGCCGCGCCACGAGCAGCCCGGCGACCTGATCGGCCCACGCGGCCAGGATCGACGTGCGCACGAGATCGGTGCCGGGCGTGTGCATCTCCGGCACGATCGCGGCGGCGCCGCGCAGTTCGTCGCCGGCGAGTTCCAGGCTCAGGCCCAGTTCCCGGCCGATGTGGGTGCGGCTCATGCGCTGCTCGCTTTCTCCGCTGCGGTGTCTGGGAGCAATCTTGCCATCGACGCCGCCGAGGTGGATGCGTTAATCTCGTTGTAAGTGATTACTCATTTAGGACGAGGTGACGGTTGATGCGCGGGGAAGCGGTGATCGTCGCGGGTGCCCGTACCGCGATCGGGACGGCGTACAAGGGCTCGCTGGCCGATGTCGGCGCGTTCGAGCTCGGCACGGCGGCGGTCAAGGAGGCACTGCGGCGTTCGGGAATCGAACCCGGGCTCGTGGACGACGTGGTGCTGGGCGAATCGCTCTACGGCGGCGGAGCGATCGGCCGGTACGTCGCGATCGAAGCGGGCCTGGTGGATGCGCCGGGGATCGCGCACAACCGGCACTGCGCGTCCGGGCTGTCCGCCGTGCAGACCGCCGCCTCGTCGATCATCGCGGGAATGGACCGCGTCGTGGTCGCGGGCGGTGTGCAATCGAGTTCGACCATGCCGAAGGCGAGCCGTCGCGTACCGGGCACCGACGACTGGGAGGACGACTGGCTCGCGCCCAGCCACCGGGAGACGCCGGACGCGCCGATCGCGGACATGAGCATCACCGTCGGCTGGAACACCGCGGCGAAGGCCGGTGTTTCCAGGCAGGAGATGGACGCCTGGGCGTTTCGCTCCCATCAGCGCGCGATCGCGGGCATCGACGCCGGCAGTTTCGCCGACGAGATCGTGCCCATCGAGGTCACCCGCCGCGACGGGACGACGTTCACCTTCGCGGTCGACGAGCACCCCCGGCGCGGTTCGACGCTGGAGAAACTCGCCTCGCTCACACCGCTGCATCCCGAGATCGACGGGTTCAGCATCACCGCGGGCAACGCGGCGGGCGTGAACGACGCCGCCGGCGCCGTCGTCGTGGCGGACCGCGAATTCACCGAGCGGCGCGGGCTCGAACCGCTGGCCGTGGTGCGAGCCTGGGCCTCGGTCGGGGTGCCGCCCGCCGAGACCGGGCTCGCCCCCGCGCCGGCGATCGAGAAGGCGCTCGGCCGGGCGGGCCTCGGCGTGGGCGACATCGCGCTCTGGGAGATCAACGAGGCGTTCGCGTCGGTCGCCGTCGCCGCGACGAAGGCGCTGGGCCTGGACGATAATCTCGTCAACGTCCTCGGCAGCGGTTGCAGCCTCGGGCATCCGGTCGCGATGACCGGCACGCGGATGGTGCTCACCCTGACCCACGAACTGCGCCGCCGCGGCGGTGGCACCGGCGTCGCGGCGATGTGCGCCGGCGGAGGCATGGCCTCCGCACTCGTGCTCGAGGTGCCCGCCCCGCGCTAAGCCAGCGTCGCCAGCAGCAGATGCGTGTCCTGCTGGAAGACCCGGATCTCGGACACGAGACCGTCGGTGACGGAGAACAGCTCCACCACATCGACCGTGGCCGCGCGGCCGGTTTCCTTCGCCGTCCACGTCTGCGTGGTCACCTGCACCACCGAATCCCCGCAGCCGAGGATGCGGGGATCGGTGATGGTGCGCTCCCAGAGCCGGCCGAACTCCGCGCCCATCGCGGCCACCCCGTCGTGCCCGGTGTGCCATCCGCCGTGCGGCAGGGAAGCGGGCTGCTCGATCCGGATCCCGGGATGGAACAGCCGCATCGCGCCCGCGCCGTCGCCCTCGGCGAAGCGGCGCGCCAGTTCCGTGACGACGTCGAACCCGGTCATCAGCGCTTGCGCCGGTTCGGCCGGATGGTGGGGAAAAAGCCCTGCACGGTGCCTTGGGAGATCAGGTCCAGCGCGCGCTCGCGGTCGAAACGCTTGCCGTGCTTGCCTTCCAGCGCCTGCATCAGCGCCATGCCCATGACCGCGCGCGCGGAGATGTCCGGCGACTCGAACGGGAAACCGTAGCGATCCTCGACCTCGCGCCACGCCTCGGCGAGGCGGTCCATCGCGACCGCGAAGTTCTCCCGGTAGAAGCGGCGAGCCACCTGTGGGTCGCCGAAGAGCACCAGGCCCAGCAGCGGCAGCACTTCTTCCAGTGTCGCGATCAGCTGGCGGTACAGGCCCTTGAGGGTGTCGAGCTGCCGTTGCGGTGTCAGCGGTTCGTCGCGGTCGACGATCGCGGTCGCGGCGACGAGTTCGTCCACCGCGCTCTTCAGCGGCTCCACGACGGCCTCGAAGAACAGCTGGTCCTTGCTCTCGAAATGCCGGTAGATCACGCCTTCGCTGATGCCGCTGTGCTCGGCGATCATCTTGATGGTGGTGCCGTTCATGTCTCCGGTCTCGGAGAAGGCACGTCGCGCCGCTGCGAGAATGGAGCTCTTGCGGGCCTCCGCGGTGAGCCGCCGGCGCACCGGCTGCTCGGCGGGTTTGGCCGCGCGGGTCGCCGATTTAGCCACGTTTCCTCCCCGATACCGGAACACTGAGTGGGTACACACTTATATCGTAGAGCGCCATCGCGGTTGTTGTTCGCTCACCTTCCAAACCGCCTGGTCGCAACGGGGTGGCGGGGAATCCCGATCATCCTTGCGGAGTGAGTGATTACTGTCTAAGCTGCGAAAAGGCCACGTCGTCCCGATGAAGGGAGTAACCGTGGACAGGGAAGCTCTCGAACACAGCCTGGCCCGCCGGCTGCTGGAGCACATCGAAGCCCGCACCACCGATTTCGCCGACGGCGTGCTCGAACTGCCGACCGGCATCTACTCCCAGGCCCGCCAGGACGAAGAGCTGGAAGTGCTCTTCCGCGGCAGGCCGCTGGTGCTGTGTCTGTCGGGCGCGCTGCCGAAACCGGGCTCCTACCGCACGGTCGACATGTGCGGCACGCCGATCCTGCTGACCCGCAGCGAGCAGGGGAAGGTGCGGGCGCTGGCCAATGTGTGCCGGCATCGCGGCGTCCGCGTCGCCGACGGCTCGGGTGAGGCGAAGCGGTTCACCTGTCCCTTCCACGCCTGGACCTACGATCTGGACGGGGATCTCGTCGCCATTCCGGTCGACGAGGGCTTCGCGGGAATGTGCAAACAGGACAAAGGGCTCGTCGAACTGCCGGTCGCCGAGGGCTACGGGCTGATCGTCGGCCGCCTGCGTCCGGGTCCGCCGGTGGACATCGACGACTATCTCGGCCCCGGTCTGGTGGATGAGTTCGCGATGCTCGACTTCGCCGACTGGGAGCCTCACGGCGAGCCGCACGTGCATCGCGTCGGCGCCAACTGGAAGGTCACCCTCGACACCTTCCGCGAGAACTACCACTTCAAGTTCCTGCACCGGCGCACGCTCGCGAAGTACGCCTACGGCGGGGTGCTGACCTTCGACGCGTTCGGCCGGCATCTGCGCAACTGCTCGGCGCTGCGGTCCATCGACGAACTGCGCGGCACCGACGAAAGCGAGTGGGCGGACGTCACGCGCCACATCAGCCTGCAGTACGCGTTGTTCCCCAACACGAACCTGACCTTCGACGCCCGCCACGTCGAACTGTGGCAGATCCTGCCCGGCGACGCGGGCACCTCCGAGGTCGTGCACACCGCGTACCTGCGGCCGGGCCTGAGCGAGTCCGAGCGCGCCAAGGCGGTGGAAATGGCGCCGTGGATCTGCGAGACCGTGGTGGACGGCGAGGACTTCTGGGTGGCCGGGCGCACCGAGCCCGGGGTGCGCGCCGGGCTGGTCGACACCATCGTGTTCGGCCGCAACGAGCCCGCGCCGCAGCATTTGCACCGCGGCTTCGAGGAAGTGCTCGAAGCGGGGCGCGGCTGACCATCTTTCGGCTCATCGCCGTCCGCGACCGGGCGCGGGCCGCCGGCGGCCCGCGCCGCAGGCGGCTCCCATCCGGCGCGGCCGAGGCTAGTCCGTTCTGAGCCACACGGATTTCTCGTTCAAGTACTCGTCGAGCCCGTGGCGGCCCATCTCCAGACCCCAGCCGCTGGTCTTGTAGCCACCGAAGGGCACCGCGGGATCGAACAGCAGCATCGTGTTCACCCATACCGTGCCCGCCTGCAATTCCGCCGCCATCCGGTGCGCCTTGCCGACGTCACGCGTCCACACGCCCCCGGCCAGGCCGTAGTCGGTGTCGTTGGCACGGCCGATCACCTCGTCGATCGTGTCGAACGGCAGCACGCACGCGACCGGGCCGAAGATCTCCTCCCTGGCCACCCGCATGTCGTCCCGCACGTCGGCGAACACCGTTGGCTGCACGAAGAACCCGTGTGCCAGCTCACCGGTCTCGATCCGCCCGCCGCCCGCCGTCCGCCGCGCACCTTCGGCGGGCCCGAGTTCGAGGTATCCGCGCACGCGGTCGAGCTGCCGCGCCGAGACCAGCGGTCCGATCTTGGTTTCCGGATCCAGGCTGTCGCCGACCTTCAGCCGCCCGGCGAACTCCGAGACCCCCTCGACGAACTCGTCGTACACCGGCCGTTCGACATAGATCCGTGTTCCCGCACAGCAAACCTGGCCGGAGAAGGCGAACACGCCCATCGCCGCGCCGGGAATCGCGCGGTCAAGGTCGGCGTCGGCGAAGACCACGTCCGGCGATTTCCCGCCCAGTTCCAGGGACACCCGCTTCAGGTTTCCCGCCGAGGCCTTGACGATCTCCCTGCCGACCGTGGTCGATCCGGTGAAGGCGACCTTGTCGACGCCGGGATGTTCGGTCAGCGCCGCGCCCGCGGTCTCGCCGAATCCGGTGATGATGTTGACGACCCCGTCGGGAACGCCGGCCTCGGTGAGCAGTTCGCCGAGCCGCAGCGACGCCAGGCATGCCTCCTCGGCCGGTTTGAGCACCATCGTGCAGCCGGTGGCCAGTACCGGCGCGATCTTCCAGATCGCGTTGTTGACCGGGCGGTTCCACGGCACGATCGCGGCGACGACGCCCACCGGCTCCCGCAGCGTGTAGGTCAGCACCGAGCCGGGGATGGAGTTGGGCAGGGTTTCTCCGTGGATTTTCGTGGCCCAGCCCGCGAAGTACCGCAGGATGTCGGCCTCCCACGCGCGGGCACCCGGGCGGCGCTTGCCGATCGGCGCGCCCATGTCGAGGGCTTCGAGCAGGCGCAGCTCATCGAAGTCGTCCTGCACCGCGTCCGCGAAGGCCAGCAGGAGTTCCTGGCGCGCCACGGGTTTCATCCGGCGCCACGGCCCCTCGAACGCGGCACGGGCCGCGGCCACCGCCCGGTCGGCGTCGGCGGGCCCGGCCTCGGCCACGTCCGCGATCACCTCGCCGGTCGAGGGATTGACGCTCGGGAACGTCTTGCCCGACACCGCGTCCACCCACCGGCCGCCGATGAGCATCTTCGCCGGCCTGCCGCCGAGCAGGCCGGGGACGGGATCTGCGGGCATCGGGACTCCTTCGTCGCGGACCGGCGGACAAGTAAAAGAGTATTCACTTGCCATTGGAAAGTAACCGCTCACCTTGTTAGAGTGAGTCAGCTCACGACCCTGCGGGGGATTCGATGGAGAAGACGACCTCGGCGGCAGGCCCGATGCCTGACGACTGGTGCGCGCACCGGTTCGACCACCTGTCCGCGGAGCTGGCCGCGAACATGCCGGAAACGATGGCGCGAATGCGGGAACTGTGCCCGGTGGCGCACAGCGAGGCCTACGGCGGTTTCTGGGTCGTCGCGGGCTACGAGGACGTCCTCGCCGCGGCGCAGGACTGGCGGACCTACAGCTCCGCGCACGGATTGTCGGTGACCCGCGCGCCCACCGTCGTGCGCAATCTCCCGGTCGAGGCCGATCCACCCGAGCAGCGGGTGTTCAAACGGCTCGTCAATCCCTACTTCACGCCGGCCGTCGTCGCCGGCTGGACGAAGCCGGCACGGGCCCTGGTCGGCAGGCTGCTGGACGAGTTTCTCGACGACGGCGCCTGCGAGTTCATGGACGCCTTCGCCCGGCCGTTTCCCAGCCTCGCCTTCTTCGAACTCGTGCTCGGCGCCCCGCCCGCCGAGGTGCCGCGCGTGGCCCACCTCGCCTCGCGGTCCTCCGTACCGAACCATCCCGAGGCCCGCGAATGCTGGCTGGGGCTCTACGACTGGATCAAGGACTTCATCGCCGCGCGTCGCGAGCAGCCGCCGCGCGGCGATGTGGTGGACGCGGTGCTCGGCGCGGTCATCGACGGCCGTCCCATCACCGACGACGAGATCATCGGCACGGTGCAGCTGCTGATCCTCGGCGGCCTGGAGACCACGGCGGGCGCGCTCGGCCTGATGTTCCACCGGTTCTGCCGCGAACCGGAAATCCCCGCTCTGCTGCGCGCGCGGCCCGAGCTGATTCCGCGTGCCGTCGAGGAACTGCTGCGGCTCGATCCGCCGTTCGTGTCGGTGGGCCGCACCGTGGTGCGTGACGCGGAACTCGGTGGCAGGACGGTCAAGGAGGGCGACAAGGTCCTGATCCACTGGGCCTCGGCCAACCGGGACGCCGCGGAATTCGCCGATCCGGACACCTTCGATCCCGGCCGCGAGCGCAACCGGCACTTCGCGTTCGGCGTCGGACCGCACCGCTGCGCCGGTTCGAACCTGGCGCGGCTGAACCTGCGCGTGGCGCTGGAGGAGACGCTGCGCCGGATGGACGACATCGCCCTCGCCGATGACACCGAGGTCCGGTTCCACGCGGGGCTCACCCGCTCGCCGCTCGCGCTGCCGATCGTTTTCACCGTCCGAACAGGAACGTCCTAAGTGGAGCCGGGTCCGTTGTCCGGCGTCCGCGTCGTCGAGGTCGCCACGCACGTGTTCGTCCCGATGTCCGGCGCCGTGCTCGCCGAATGGGGCGCGGAGGTCGTCAAGATCGAGCACCCCGGGACGGGTGATCCGTACCGGGGCCTGGTGACCGCCGGGCTGCACAAGACGCACCACGGGGTCGATGTGCAGTTCCAGGCAGCGAACCGGGGCAAGCGATCGGTCGGGCTCGACCTGAAGCGGCCGCAAGGCCGGTCGCTGCTGGGCAGGCTCCTGGTCACCGCGGACGTCTTCCTCACCAACCTCCGGCCGGCCGGGCGGCAGCGCCTGTCGGTGGACGTCGCCGACGTGCGGGCCGACAACCCCGCGCTCGTCTACGTGCTCGGCAGTGCCTTCGGCCCGGACGGACCGGACGCCGGTCGCGGCGGCTACGACGCCGGGGCCTACTGGGCGCGCAGCGGGATGCAGCAACTGCACCACGGTGGCGACGGCGGCTGGCCCTCGCCGCCGCGGACCGCGTTCGGCGACGTGGTCGGCGGGCTGACGATGGCGGGCGCGGTCAGCGCCGCGCTCTACCGGCGGGCCACCACCGGTGTGCCGTCGGTGATCGACTCGTCACTGCTCGCCGCCGGGATGTGGCAGGTGCAGATGGACCTGGTCAACGCCAGCATCGACAAAGCGTCACCGTCGTGGCCGCCGCCGGATCGGTACCAGGCGTGGAATCCGCTGATGCTGCCGTACCGCACCGCGGACGACCGCTTCATCGTGCTGCAGATGCTGGCTCCCGACCGGCACTGGCCCGATCTGTGCGCGCTGCTCGGGAAGCCGGAGATGGCCTGGGATTCCCGGTTCGCCGACATCGACGCGCGCCGGCGGAACGCGCGCGCGTGCATCGAATGGCTCGACGAGGTGTTCGCGGGGCGGGACTTCGCGCAGTGGCGGCGGGCGCTGGCCGGGTTCCCGGGGGAGTGGGCGCCCTCGCTGCGGCCGCACGAAGTGGGCGAGGACGAGCAAGTACGGGCCAACGCCTACCTCGCCGAGGCCGACCTCGGCGGCGGCCGGGCTGTGCCGATGGTGCCCGTACCCGCCCGCTTCGACGGAATTCGTGCGACACCCGCGCGGGCGCCCGAACACGGCGAGCACACCGAATCGGTACTGCTCGGCCTGGGCCTGACGTGGGAGGAGCTGGCCGCGCTCAAGCAGTGCGGGGCAATTCTGTAGTCCTCACCGGAGGGAGACACCATGGGTGCTGCATCCTTCGACCGGCGCACGGTCATCGGCCCGACGGCGCATCTGGCCAGGAGCCGGCCGCTGCGGCACCGGGTCGTCGTCGCGGGCGCGAGCCTGGCCGACGTGCTGCGTTCCGCGGGCGGCTGGTTGTTCGACGAGGCCATGGACGGCAGTGACGTGATGGTGCTGGTGCCCGGGGGCGCGGACTTGCTGCCGCTGCGGATCCTCGGCGCGCGCGGCGGTGATCTCGCGGCCGCGCTGAGCTCGCCGGTGCGTGGGCCGCGGCCGCATTCGCTCGCCGTGTCGGCCGAGGTCTACCAAGCCCAGCCGCGGATGCGGTGGCTGGTGCACAGGTCGCTGGAACACGGGCTGACCGAGGTCCGGCTGTGGGGCGGGCGGCCGGAGTCCGGTGAGGAGCCGGTCTGTCACCGGCTGAGCAGGGCCGCGTGCGCGTTCAAGGCCAGTGCGCTCGTCGCCGCGTCGGTACCGGTGGAGCGGCTCGCGGCCACCGAGCTGTTCCGCAACGGCGATCTGGTTCCCGCCTGAATTGCTTCGGCCTTCACGCAGACTGTCCCCTTCGGACTGGGCGGCAGGCCACCGATCGCGATCGAACGGACACCGAACGCGAACGTGAGCATGACCGAGATCACCGCCCTGCACGGCACTGACGTGCAACGGCCGAAAGTCAATAACGATCCGGCGCCGGTTTCTGTGACGGCGGGAAGTCGGGCCTGTAACGTGCGAAGGCGCAGGCCGGGCCCGGAGAACCAGCCGGCGGTACCCGCGATTCCGCCACCGCCGCCCCAGTGGTTGACTCCGTGCGCGATTATCGTGACCCCTACGATCAGCCGGATAAGGAGCACCGCGACCGTGACGTCCACTGGGCTCACTTCCCCTCTCGCCCGCGCACCTCGAACCTCGGTGAGTAAGCGATTGCTCGTCGAGGATGACCGGGCATCGGGCCACGGCGAGGTGGTCCGATGACACGCGGTCATGCCGTCGGTTTCGGGGGACCACTGGACGAGCTCGCCGCGCGCGTGCGCGGTGTGGTGCATGCGCTCGCGGTGTCGCCGGCGGGTCTGGTCATGATGAGCTCCAGCCGGCTGCCGGTCGACCGGGCCGACGTGCTCGCGGCCACCGCGTCCAGCCTGCTGAGCCTGACCCAGGGCGTGGCCAGGCAGTTCCAGGCGGGCGGGGTCACCGAGACCGTGGTCCGGATGGACCGGGGGACCCTCATCGTGATGCCGATGCGTGGCGAGGCCTGCCTCGTGGTGCTCGCCACGCCGGACTGCGAGCTCGGTCAGGTCGCCTACGAGATGGCGGTGCTGGCCGAACGGTGGCGGCCGATGTCCACTATGGACAATCGTCAGGGGCGATAGTACTCCGCGACCGCGCGGAAGGCGGCCTTGGGCTCCCACGGCAGGTCCGGATAGGTGTCCCCGGTGCCGTGCTCGAGCATCTTGACGATGGCCGGGCTGCCCAGGTCGAGGTCCTGGCGCGGATCGCCGCTCGGCCGGTGCGTGAAGCCGTCGAGTGCCAGCAGGAACACGAACGTCGCCTCGACGCCGCCGGCGTCGAAGATCTCCAGTAGCTCGCGCAGGTAGGTGGCCTGGCCCTGCTCGTCACGTTCGTACTCGCCGTCCAGCCGCAGCGGCGCACCCGTGCGCTTGTCGTACTCGACGATCTCCATGCAGCGTCCGCCCAGGTCTGCGGCCCCGCGGCGCGCCGTGGTGCCGAACTCGGTGATCGCCACCGGTTTGCCCTGCGCGACAAGGGCTCGCACACCGTCGGCGAACTGGCCGGCGGTCTCGGCCGTGCGGTAGAGATCCGCGCTCACGATGTCGAAGGGCGCCCAGTCGACGCGTTCGAGCGGGATGGCGGCGTAGGTGAGCCTGCCGCCGAAGTGTGCGCGGACCACGGTCACCGCGTCGGCGAGGAAGGCGTTGACCTTTTCGCTGACCTCGCCGATGAGTGCGGGCAGGTGATCCGGCCGCCCCAGTAGCGACCCGAGCCGTTCGTCCACCGTGTCGCCGGGCAGGAAGCCCTTCGCCATCAGGCTGAGTTCGGCGCCGGCGACGAACACGACCTCGGCGCCACGCCCGCGCAGCCGCTCCGCGCGGGCGGCGCAGTCGGCGAACAACGCGAGCATGTCCTCGGTGCCCAGTTCGAGCGGGTAGGGCGAGAACCAGACCTCCAGGCCGAGATCGGCGGCGATGTTCGCGGCCAGTTCCAGCCGCGGCGCGTCCCCGCCGATGAGTCGCACCGCGGTGCAGTGCAGATCGTCGCGGATGATCGTCAGTTCGCGTCTGACGACGTCCGGATCGAAGTGCTCCCGGGAATACCCGCCGTCGCGGACGAAACCGGTGTCGTAACTGATGCCTGTGGTTCGCATGGGACGGAGACTAGTCAGAAAAAGTGCGCGCGCGCAAGTTTGCGTGCGCGCAGTTGAACTGGAATGCTGGTGCGGTGGGGTTGCGCGAGCAGAAGAAGCAGGCGACCAGGCAGGCGCTGCGCGAGGCGGCGTTGCGGCTGGCGCTGGAGCGCGGGCCGGACAACGTGCGTGTGGACGACATCGCCGATGCGGCCGGTGTTTCGCCGCGGACGTACAACAACTACTTCCCCAGCCGGGAGCACGCGATCGTCGCGGCCGTCACCGCGGAGCGCGAAGAGCGGGTCGCGGCGGCGGTGTCCGCGCGGTCCGGGGGCGGGCTCGCGGAAGCCGTCGTCGAGGCGGTCGTGGAGCAGTACACCGACCCGAGGGAGCGGGGGAGTGAGGCGCTGCTGCTGATCACGACGCAGGCGGCCCTGCGGGAGGTCTACGTCCACACCGCGACGGCGATGGAGGATCCGCTGGCCGGCGCGCTCGCCGAGCGGATCGAGGACGCCGTCGCGGCGCGCGTGCTGGCGGCGAGTGTCGCCGCGGCGGTGCGTGTCGCGCTGGAGCAGTGGCTGCGGCCGGTCCCGAAGGCCGATGGCCTCGTCGTGGTGTCGGGCTCACTGCCCGATCTGCTGCGCGCCGCACTCGAACCGCTGGTTCCGGCGCTGGAGGCGGCAGGTCAGGTGCGCTGAACCGGCCCGGGCAGGACGTGTTCGAGCGCGGGCCAGCCCACGTCGCGGGCGCGTTCCTGGGCCTCGGCTCGCGCTCCGCCGCGCAGGCCGAACAGGCGCTTGGCGAACAGCAGGTAGGCGACGACGAGCAGGTTGACGATCAGGGTGACGATCTTCAGCGCGCTCACCCGGTGCGTCAGTTCGTACAGTTCGGGGATCAGCAGCACGGTCGTCGCGATGAAGGTCAGATATTCGGCCCATCGGCGTCCGAGCCAGAGCCCGACCGCCTCGACACCTTCCAGCAGAGCGTAGGCGGCGATGACCAACCCGATCAGGGACAGCGTCGTGCCGCGGGCGTTGAACGCCTTGGTCAGCTCGCCCAGCATGCCTTGGCCGGAACTGCCCGTCCGCCCGCCGACGCCGCCCTGGATCGCGTCGACGATGCGGAAGAACGGCCCGCTGAGCGTGGCCCGTTCCCGCGCGAACGCGAAGATCCCGATCGCCAGCACGGCGAGTACCAGGAAGTGAAGCGCGCGATCGAGCGCGATCAGCCGGAGCACGTAGCGGTCGCGGAGCAGGCGACCGCGCAGCGGGACGTCCACCTCGTCGGGTCCGGGGCAGAACTCGCGTCGCGGTTCCCCTGGCGGGAGTGGAAGCCATGCGTCGCAACGCAGGCAGCGGTGCCAGCGCAGCCCGTCCTGCTCGCGGACGACCATGGCGTCCTCGGGGCGGATCTGTGCGGCGTCGCGCCCCACCAGCACATGCCCGCGCCGGGCACAGCCGAGCAGTTCGTAGTGCAGCAGGCCGGCGCGTTTTCCTGTGCCTACCGGTGCGCGCGGGTCCTTCTCGTCGGCCATGGGATGAGGCTATCTCCCCAGCCGCGGCCGGGCACGGCGGCGAGCGTCCAATCTGGACGCCTACGACAGCGAAAAACCCTGCCTCCGCAGTGGAAGACAGGGTTCGAAGGTGGTGCGCGATACTGGGATTGAACCAGTGACCTCTACCGTGTCAAGGAACTTTCACCCTCGTTTGCGCAGGTCAGGGGCGTCATGGGCGATGATATGAGTATCCGCTGATGTCCGTGTTTGTCCGGGTTTGTGCGGCGCGATTGCTACTCAGTTGGATACTCGTAGCTTTCGCGTGCTCCTGTCCCGCGGGCTAGGAGCAATCGGCAAGCGCGTCCTCGACCGTGGCATACACGTCCAGGTCGCGTTCCAAGCCCGTGGCAAGCAGCGGTTTTGCCGCCGGGGACGACGTCGCCCCCGGCCCTGGGAGGGCGGTCACGACCGCGATGCGAGTGTGCTGCGCAGCCTGCTGATGTGCCTGGACCAGTGCGCTCAGGCCAGCCGAGCCGAAAAATGCCACCTGGGACAGGTCCACCACCAGTTGCGTGGGTTTCTCGACCAGCGCCCTGGTCAGGGCGTCCTCCAGTTGCGGCAGCGTGGCCAGATCGACCTCACCGATCACCGACAAGACCGCCACACCCCCAGCATGGCGCCGCAGTCTAAGGTCCAGGCGGTGCGCACTTTCGAAACCCTCGCCCGTGGCGTCGAGCTTGCGAGCCTCAGCGGCGGCGTGGCGTGCCGGGTCCAGTTTGTGCACGCTGCCATCACGTCGATGAAGCAGAATTTCGGCTGGTGAGCGACTCTTCGCGAGAGCCCGGATGTGATTGATCGCGTCGTCCATCCCTCGATGAGTGTCGTACTCATGGAGACCAAAGCGGCAGGCCCAACGGTCGCTGTCGAGTTCGACCACGCGAAAGGTCCACGCCATGGGGAGGAGCCTTCCTGCTGTGACGTCAGCGCGCTAGTGCCGAACGTGACATCTGAAGGGGACCAAGGTTGACAATCAGTCAGTCGCCACGGCAGCTCATCTCCCGCGTCGGGCGACGCGCACGATTCGTGACACACTCGGCTGGGGTGGCCGAAAGTCCTCGCCGCTGATGGTCGTGACCTCGCTGACGTCGAACGTCGACTGTAGCCGGGAGAAGTCTGTATGCCGACCTGCGGCGAGTACAGCGGTGCGGAACGGTAGCTCTGGAAGGATGTCAATCAGTGCTTCCGTGACGACGTTGGGCAAGTTGCCGATCAGCACGTCGTGTGGGATCAACGGCACTATCTGCAGGGCATTGCCCTGTACGACCGTGGCCTGCGGTACTTCATGTCTCAGTGTGTCGATCAGACGTGAGTCGAGTTCGACCACCGTCAATGTCCTACAGGGAGGCATGTGGCGGGCGACCGTTCCGGCTCCTGCCCCAACTTCAAGGACACTGTCATCAGGGCGGATGCCCGCAGCATCGAAGAGCATCTGAAGCTTTTCAGGGGAGACCAGGAAATACTGTTCAAAAGTGGGGTCGGCGAGCGCGCTCAGTTCGTCGTGGTTCACCATGCCTCCGTCAAGTCGGATTCGTCTAACGCTATTCCCAGCTGAGCGATTCCGCTCTCGATTTTTCCTGGAACCCTGCTGTGTGCCGCGACCCGTGCAATCGCGTCACGCAGGAGCACCTTCGTGCGTGTTGACTCGACCTCTGAAATTAGGGGGAGTAGTGACTTGATGGTCGCCTCGGCATCATCCCACAATGCCGCGTCTACTTGCGCTTGGAGCAGGTAGGCGCGATGCAGATATTGGCTCCGTGTTTCGGTTGCTGCTGTGGCTTCCACGGAATGCTCGAATTCGACGATCGCAAGGCCGTCTTGCCGCAGTGCTTGCGTGGCCATCGCCTTATGCCAAGCCAGCTCACGCTCATCGATCCACCACGCCCAGTGCGGGTCTCCTTCTTCGACGCCTTCGAGGTAGAGCGATTCAATCTCGTCAAAGAGTCCGATGGCAGATTCGTCACCAGCCTGTGCGAGTGCCCTGGCTTTCCGCGTCAAGAAGAGCGTGCGGAGTCGAGGCGAGAGCTTGTAGTTTCCAGCAAGCACGGACGTTGCGATTTGGAGTGCCTCGCCCGGTCTTCCTAGTGCTCCAGCATGCATACTTGAATTCTGAAGGGTGAGGAGTTCGATGCTCCGATCACCGGCGAGTCGCGTATAGTGCAGCGATTCGTTGTTCATGAGTCGGACCAGCTTGTGAATTTCTGCGTCGTACGCAAGCCAGCCCGTAAGCTCCGCAACCTCGCCAATAAGTGAATTGAATTCCTTTTCTAGCGAGCGCTCGTAAGCGCCGGTGCCCACAAGGTTCTGCAACGACTTAAAAAACTTGTACGACATGCGCACGATATCTGCAGCGCCGAATCGGTTGTCGAGAGCGACGAGGCGGGCTAGATCGCCACGGGCTTTGTCCAGGTAGGCCGCGTCCCCGTAGTCGGCGACCGTCGGGGCGGCAGTCGAGACGATGAGCGGTGACGGCGACGGGTCATTCTCAACCAGGCCGAGCGCATGCGGCGACGCGTTGAACACGTCACAGAGTTCCGCCTGCCACTCGGTCGCCCTTTTCTTGCCCTGCTCCCACCAGCGGTACTGGCGGAGGATGCTCTCAGGCTTCGGTGGCATCTGGTTGCGCACACGGCGCGCCCTGCTCAGTCGCCTGCACACCTCGTTCTGAGACCAGCCAGCCGCCGTCCGAGCGCGCTTGAGCTTGGTCTCCTGCTCCGCTCCGTCCCCCATGCGACTCCCTAACTACTGCGTTTTGCCTGGTCAGCGGTGGGTGAGCCGGAAGAGGTGTGATCGGCTCACCCCCGGCTCATCTACTCGGAACTCCAACTTCGGACGACTCTTGATGTCGAGGGCAAGAACAGCAGAGGGACGACGTGAGGAGATTCCGATGGGCAAGAAGGATCCGCTGCAGGCGCTAGTCGGCAACAGCGGCGGCGCGATGGGGAAGCTCGTCGGCGGAGTGATCGTGGTCGCGCTCTTGGTGATTGTGGTCAAGTTCCCCAGCGATGCGGCCCACTGGCTTAAGGAGCTTTGGGGGCTCGGCGAAGAGGTCATAAGCGGTCTCGTCAGCTTCATTCGGCAGGCGTTTTGATGGCGGCCTCGACGTCGGCGAGTCGTGTGGCCAGCTCGGCGACTGTCTCCTGCAGGTGGGCAACTGTCTCGCGCAGGTCCTCTGCACTCGCTGGCGGGGACTTGCTGACGAAGGCGCCGACCGTGGGCCGGACAACCAGCCAACCCTCATCGCGAAGCGTGCTGACGGCGCGTTGGGCCGTGTTCATGGCGACGTTGTGCTCTTTCGCCAGCTCGCGGCTGGACGGCAATTGCTGGCCGGGGGAGAGGGTGCCGTTACGGATGGCTCGACGGATGGCTTCGGCTACCTGCTCGTAGCGCGCAAGGCCCGGCTCTTCGCTCGTCACGCCGCCGAGCATAGCGGGGGATGACCACTACTGACTTAGTTCACCCGGATAGCGGAGCGACATGATGACTCATTCTGACTTAAGTTAATATGCGTCATCATCAAGTTGAGACGAGGAGCCCATGAAGACCCCACGAATCACGAATCGACAGGCCCGCGCGGCGGTCGATCTGGCTTTTGACCAGGACATCTGGATGACCAACAAGGAGGAAGAAATGGCGGCCGAGGCTGCGGAGATCGATGCGCTTATTGATGAGGTTGACCGCGAGTTGGCGGCCGAGGCGCGCACGGCAGGACGACGCATTCTGCGTCCGTTCGCAGATGTGGAGCGGGCGCGTCGCGCCCAGCGTCGGGCGGTCCGCGACGCGTTGTCGCTGGTCGAGGCGAACGTGGTGCTAGCGCGCATTCACCGGTTCGACCAGGGGGAGGCCGCGTGATGAGCCAGTTTGTGGATGCTTCGCCGTTGGCGTTGCGGGCGCATGAGCAGGTACGGGACGAGCTGCGCCGGGTGGATACCAAGGCCACGACGTTGCTGTCGGTCGTGGGTGTCGCTCTGGCCGGGGTGGTGGCGCTGGCCAAGACCGGGATGCCTGCGGCTGCGCTGGCCGCGCTGTGGCTGGCCGCTGTGCCGATTTTCGGGGCGGTGCTGGTGCTGCTGGGCACGATCCGGCCGAAGCTGTGGCAGGTCCCGACGCCGGGCACGTGGTTGCACGCCACGTACGCCGGACCGGCGGTGCTGCTGGACGCCGGAACCTACGCCGCCGAGGTGGTCGCGGAGGACGTGTGCCTGCTCGGCGGGATCGCGGTGGACAAACACACCCGGCTCAAGCACGCGGTGAACCTGCTCATCGTGGGCGGCGCCGCGCTCGCGGTCGCGTTGGTCCTGTCCGTACTCGCCTGACAGGAGGCACGAATCATGACCCACTTTGTGATCACTGACCCCGGCGCGGCGGCTCACTCCGCCAAGAACGCGCACGCCGCGCCGGGACTCCCCATCCAGCCCGTATCTGACCATTCGGAGGAGGACCCCATGGTAGGCACCGATCCCTACCGGATGAACCGTGTCGTGGGTGATGCGATCACCGCGGCGCTGGCCGAGGCACGCGAGCAGTGGGCGTGTGAGCTGGAACGCCTGGCTTACCAGGCGTTCCAGGCGGGCGAGGGGACCGCCGCCGGACTCGCGGACGCCGTTGACCTGTTGCGTGGCAACGGAGTGCGCGTGGTGTTCGGGGGTGAGCGCTGATGCGGCCCCGGAGCCTGAACATCCCGTTGTGGGCGAAGCTGGAGGTCTGCTCGGGTGCGGTGATCGAGCTACGCCCGGTCAAGGTCAAGTTCCGTTACTCCGTGGATGACCCGTATGCGGTGCTGCTGGACTTCGCGGTTGGTGCCGAGCAGTGGGTGCGCTGGGAGCTGGCACGCGACCTGCTCACCACCGGCCTGTCGTTGCCCGCCGGACTCGGCACGGTGGCCGCCGGGGCGGGGGACGTGCTGATCGGTCCGGACGCGGAGCGGCCCTGGCGGTTCTGGATCACGGTGTCCTCACCGACCGGGTTGGCCCGGTTTTCCTTCCGCCGCAGGCCCGTGGCCGCCGCGTTGGCCAAGACCGAGGCGCTGGTGCCTCCGGGCGGCGAGTCGGCCCGGATCGACTGGGAGCGTGAGTTCGCGCTGCTGGCTGGGGGTGGTGCGGCATGAGTGGTCGTCAGTATCCCTGGGATCTGCGCCCGGTGCCGTGGTCGGAGCGGCCGGAGTTCACCCGCGGTCTGCTCGACGGGGTGACCCTGCTGTCCTACGGCATCGCCCCGCGGGACAAGCTGGCCACCCGCCGGCAGTTGCGCACGATGGGGCTGCGGCCGGGCGGGCAGTCCCCGGCAGCGGTCATGTATTTCCGGTGCCGCAAGGCCGCGAACAAGGTCTACGCCAACCTCTACCTGGTCGCCGAGGCGAAGCCGGTGCGGCCGATGACCCCGGCCCGCCGGGCGGCGCTGGAGAAGGCGATGACGGCGCGGCGGACGTGCCGGGAGTGCGGGGAGACCGGCTACGCCGAACTCCCGAAGGCGCACCGCACGTGCGAGCCGTGCCGCTACCGGCTGGGGATGCTCGCGGCGAATGACTACCTGCACGACTACCTGACTGGCACACCCGTCGCGACCGAGACCGATGTGTTGCCGCGCAACGTGATCCCGCTGCGGCCCGCACCGTCTCGCGTGGAGGGTGCCCGTCACTCGTGGAAGGGGGTGGCCTGATGTCTCACACCGTGCTCTACGTCCTGGGCACGCTGGCCGTGATCGGACTGTTCGCGACGTGGCGGTCGGGCCGCAAATCGGCTCTCAAGGCCCGCAAAGGTGTCCGTGAGGTCACCCGCATGACCGGCAACGCCCTGCGGACGCTGCTCACCGCGGCGGTGATCGTGGGCCTGCAATGGCTGGTCATCACGTTCTGGCACAACACCACCGTCCTGTTCATCGCGTTGATCGTGCCCGCGCTGTTCGCGGGGGCGGCGGTGGCGCGGCTGCTCGTGGTGACCGAGATCGTCACGACCACAAGGGGGCACCACTGATGGGTTCGTATTGCCGCTACTGCGGTCGCCGATGCTTCGTGCTCCGCGTGCTCCCAGCTGGCCATCGGTGCGGCGAGCTGTGTGCCATCGCTGCACACACGTGGTGCCTGGCCACCTGCCGCGACGGTGCGGAACACGACCGCAGCCGCACCGGTTTCGACCACAAAACCGCGATCAACCCCTACACCCGGCGCACCGGAGGTGACTCCGCATGACCAGCACCGAAACTGTTACGGCGCCTCAGGATGCGCGGCATGTGCCACTGTCAACAGCCGAGAAGCTCCGGCAGGACGCCGAGGCGGCCGCGCAGGTGCGGGCGCTGTCCAACCATCCGGACGTGATCGCGCTGCGGGTGGAGAAGGTCCGGTCCTTTGTGGATTCCCTGGTGTGGGTGGGGATCTTCCTGGGGCTGGCGTTCACGATGGTGAACGTCCAGACCTTCGCTGCGGCCGGGGCGCGGCCGTGGTCGCTGGCGTGGCTGGCGGCGTGGCTGCTGGACCCGATGGTCTCGCTCGTGCTGGTGGCGGTGCTGCGGGCGGAGCAGATCACCGCGCGGTATCAGGTGCAGACCGGGGTGTGGCCGCATCGGACGAAGTGGTTCGCGTTCCTGGCCACGTATGTGATGAATACGTGGCAGTCCTGGGCCGTGCTGCATCCGGCGGGGGTGGTGCTGCACTCGGTGCCGCCGGTGCTGGTGTTCCTTGCCGCTGAGACCGCCCCGGTGCTGCGGGACCGGCTCACCGAATCCGTCCATGCCGCCGCCGCTGACCGTGCTGATCGGGGTCGCGCTAGCGGGGTCTCGACCGGCGCGACACCTCCAGTGAACACTCCACCACACGCGCCTACAACCCCGTTCACAAATTACATGAATGTTGTTCAAGAGCCGGTGCCCGAGCGCGTTCACGACACCCCGCCCGCGCCCGTTCACGAACCGACCAGCCCACCCGTTCACCGGCCCACGCGGTCGAGCGTGTCCAAGCCCAAGGCGCGGGCGGGGGCAGGGCGGAAGCTGCTCGGCGATTACGTCGCCGAGGCCCGCGCGGCGTGGGCACCGGGCATTGAGATCACCCCGGCATGGGTGCGGCAGGTGGTGCCCGAGGTGTCGCGGGGGACCAGCAAGAACGTCGCCGACACCCTGCGCGCCGAGATCACCCCGGCACCAGTCCCGACGGTCCAGCCGAGTCCAGAACCCGAGTCCGCCCGTCGTGAGGAGGCCGCCTGATGTCCCTGCCCACCGAGCAGCCTGAGCCCGTCCGCCGCAGCAAGTCCGAGGAGCCCATGAATACCGGCGACCAGCAGCCCGTGAACAACCCGACTGGAGAGTCCGTGAACACCGACGAGACCGCGGTGAACGGCAACGTGGTGCCGTTCACGCTGCGCCCGGATAGCGCGGCGAGGCCGGAGGAGATCCCGTTTCAGGACCGCCGCGAACTCGGTACCGCGGCCGAGGTGATCGACGCCGAGATCGTGGACGACCAGCCCGCCGCCACGCGGGTGCCGGTGGATCCGCCGGATGCCTCGCGCAGCTGGTGGGAAACCATCGGAGATGCCACCGCGCGGCCATTGGTGGCCAAGTGGCTGACCTCCGCCGAGGAGTTCCGTTCCCGCGTGAAGTACCTGGTGCGCTACGCCGCCCACACCACCGCGTTTCACGCGTTGCGGGTGCCGGTGTACGTGCCGACCGCGTTCCTGCGCTCGTTCGGCGCGCTCGGGCGCCTGGTCGCCCGGCTGCACCGGTGGGTGTATGACGCGGAGTCCAAGCCGGTGCGCATGGCCGCCCGCGACCGCGCCGACGTGGGCGAGTACATGAAACTGCGCGAGGTCCGCAACGAGGCCGTGCGCAAGCGCATGTTGCCGGTGTGGCTGGGGCTGCTCGCCCTGATCGCCGTGGTGTACGTGTGCCTGTCCGTGCTGCCCACGTTCTGGAACTGGACCCTGCTCATCTCGGCGCTGTGCGCGCTGGGCTGGTGGGGTGCCCCCGCCGACAAGCCCGTCGCGGGGCGCGCGGTGGACGCGGCCAAGACCCCGAAACTCACCTCGCAGATGGTCGAGGACGCCCTGTGCTCGCTCGGGATCGGGGCGCTGAATCAGGCCTACACCAAGGGCAAGCGCATCGAGTTCCCCTCGCCGATTGCCCGCGACGGGGACGGGTGGCGCGCCGATGTCAACCTGCCGCTCGGCGTGACCGCCGGCGATGTCATCGCCAAGCGGGAGGAGCTGTCGTCGGCGTTGCGCCGCCAGATCGGCTGTGTGTGGCCCGAAGGTGACGGCAAGGTCCACGAAGGACGGTTGGTGCTTTGGGTCGGCGACAAGGACATGTCCAAGTCCCGTCAGCCGAACTGGCCGCTGGCCAAGCCCGGCGCGGTGGTGGACCTGTTCAAGCCGCAACCGTTCGGCACCGACCAGCGCGGCCGGTGGGTGCCGGTCACGCTGATGTTCGTCTCCGCCGTGATCGGGGCGGTGCCGCGAATGGGGAAGACCGTTTCCCTGCGGGAACTGCTGCTCATCGCGATTTTGGACCCGCGCGCCATCGTCTACGCCTACGACCTCAAAGGCACCGGCGACCTCTCACCCATCGCGCCCTGCGCGCACGCCTACGGCGTCGGTGATGACCCGGAGGACATCGACGTGATGCTGGCCGAGATGCGCAAGCTGCGCATCGAAATGCGGCGCCGCACCAAGGTGATCCGGTCCCTGCCCGAGTCGGTGTGCCCGGACAACAAGGTCACCCCCGAGCTGGCCGCCCGCACCGACCTCGGGCTGGCGCCGATCGTGGTCGGGGTGGACGAGTGCCAGGTGTGGTTCGAACACCCCAAGCACGGCAAGGAATTCGAGGAGATCTGCACCGACCTGGTCAAGCGCGGCCCCGCGCTGGGCATCACGCTGATCCTGGCCACCCAGCGGCCGGACGCGAAGTCCCTGCCCACCGGCATCGCCGACAACGCCATCCTGCGCTACTGCCTCAAGGTCCTGGGCCAGACCGCGAACGACATGGTGCTGGGCACCTCGCAGTACAAAAACGGTGTCCGGGCAACGATGTTCGCCCGCACCGACCGCGGCATCGGCTACCTCGTCGGCGAAGGGGAGGACGCCCAGATCGTGCGCTCGGTGTACAAGGATGCCACCGACGCCAAGAAAATCGCCGCCGGTGCCCGCCGCCGCCGCGAGGAAGCAGGCAACATCACCGGCTACGCCGCCGGGGAAACCGTCGACATCGAGGCCGCCCGGCTGGACCCGCTCGCCGACACCCTGGCCGTGTTCGAGCGCGGCGAGGACAAGCTGTGGTCCGAAGTGATCGTCTCCCGCCTCGCCGAGCTGCGGCCTGCCCAGTACGGCAACTGGACCGCCGCCAACCTCGCCACCGCCCTCAAGCCCTACGGCGTCAAACCGCGGCAGGTGTGGTCCACCGACCCCGCCACCGGCAAGGGCAACAACCGCAACGGCTACAGCCGCGAGGCCTTGAACCAGGTCCGCAGCACCACCACCAAAAACAACGGAGCGTAACCATCGGTGGGCTAGGGGCGGCCCGCGATCTAGACCGGGCCGCCCCTAGACCTAGACCCCCACCCTAGACACCCACAACCCCGCTGACCAGCACCCTAGCCGCCTAGACCACCCGCACGCTGACCAGCGCAAACACCGCCACACCCCGGCTAGCGGCACCACGGCACCGCCCCTAGCCCTCACCAACCACGCCCAGCAGTCGCCACAGACAGTAACCGCTCCTGCAAGTCGCACGATCTTGGAAGGTGCTCGATGGACACCGCCACCGCCGCGCTGATCGACCCGGAACGCCAGCTCCTCGGCTGTCTCCTGCAACTCCCCACCGGCCCCGCCCGGCGCGTACTCGCCGAAATGCACGCCAACGACCTCGCCGACCCCGAGGCCGCCCACGTGCTCGGCTTGGCCATCGAGGTCCTCGCCCGCGACCAGGACCCCGCCCCCGTCGTGCTCTACACCCACGCCGTCACCACCGGGCAGGCACCGGGACGCACCCGGCGGGAAGCACTCGCGCAGTGGTTGTTCGACACCTACCGCGACGCCCCACCCGCAGCCCTGGCCGAGCACCTCAAAGCCGCCGTGCTGGAAGCCGCCTGGCGCCGCGCCCTGACCGCGCACGCCGACCGGCTCCGTCAGGCCGCCGACACCGCACCCACCGACCTGCTGCGCGAGCTGGCCGACGACACCGGCGCCATCGACGACCTGTGGCGCCGCTACCGCGCCGCCGCCGAGCCCACAACCCGCCTGGAGGTGGCCGCCTGATGAGCAGCACCGAGCACATCGTAGAAGGTTTCGCCGGTCCGGGCGGCTGGTCCCATGGCCTGCGTCTCGCGGGGTACCGGGGCCGGGTGAGCGCGTTCGAGATCGACGCCAACGCCTGCGCCACCGCCCGCGCCGCCGGACACCACCGCACCCGCGCCGACGTCGCCGCCCTCGACCCCGCCGCGCTGGGGCCGGTGACCGGAGTGGTCATGTCCCCGCCGTGCCAGGCCTTCTCCACCGCGGGCAAGCGGGCCGGGGAGCGGGACAAGCCCGCCGTGTTCGCCCGCATGACCGCCTTCGCCCGCGGCCGCACCCCGCGCGAGCACGGCTGGGCCGACGAACGCTCCAAGCTCACCGCCGAACCCCTGCGCTACGTCCACGCGCTCCGGCCCCGCTGGGTCGCCCTGGAACAGGTTCCGCCCGTGCTGCCGCTGTGGCGGCACGCCGCGCAACTCCTGCGCGAGCTGGGCTACCGGGCGTGGTGCGGCATCCTGGCCGCCGAGTGCTACGGCGTACCGCAGACCCGCCGCCGGGCGATCCTCATCGCCCGCCGTGACGGCCTGCCGGTCGAGCCGCCGGCGCCGACGCACCAGGAGTACCGCAGCGGCCATGTCGCCGAGACCGAGCCCGACCTGTTCGGCGACCCGCTCCCGGCCCCGGTGTCGATGGCCGACGCGCTCGGGTGGGGTCTGCCCGTGCGTCCGGCCTGGACCGTGACCGCGGGCGGCACCGACAGCGGCGGCGCGGAGGTGTTCGGCAACCACGCCGCCCGCCAGCACCTGCACCAGGTCACGGTGTCCACCGGCAACAACAGCCGCGTCGGCCGAGGCCGCACCGTCCCGTACGAACGGGGCTGCGCCGCGCCCTCGCCCACGCTCACCGGCAACGTCGCGGCGTGGGCGCTGCGCTCGAACTACAGCGACGGCGGCGACGCGGGCACCCGCACCATCCGCGAACCCGGCGAACCGGCGACCACGATCACCGGCAAGGTCGGGCACTGGGTGATGCGCAACGGCAGCCAGGACAACGCCTGCGCACGCACCCTCGATGAGCCCGCCGGCACCGTGTTCTTCGGCCAGCGCGCCAACGCCGTGGAGTTCGTGGAGTTCGACGGGCAGGGCCGCCGCCGTGTCACCGTCGCCGAAGCCGGTCTCCTGCAAGGCTTCCCACCTGACTACCCCTGGCAGGGCACCAAATCCGCCCAATACCGCCAAGTCGGCGACGCCGTCCCGCCACCGCTCGCGGCCGCGATCCTCGCCCCGCTCATTGGCCACCAACCCCAGACCACCCCTACGGAGGAGGCCGCCTGATGTCACACCCCGCTCGCACGCTGCGCGCCCTGCCCACCATCGCCGCGTCGGCGACCACGGATGTCGCCGAAGCCGAGGCAATCACCCAGGTGGCGCAGGCCCGTGCGGAATTGCCGACGTTAGATGAGACCGCGCTTGACTGCTATCTCGGCCACCTCGTGTCGAAGCTGGATGCTACTACTGAGGCGGACCCGGTTGCGGTGCTGGCGTCGCTGCTGTGTGCCGCCGGGGTGCATCTGGGGCAGGGGCCGCACGTGCGGGCCGGAGACGACCCTCATCCGCTGCTGGTGTGGCCGCTCATCGTGGGCCGCACTTCCTCCGGCCGCAAGGGGACTTCGTGGTCCACTGCGCGGCGCCTGCTCGACGCGGCCGACACGGAGTTCAACCGCGCCAACATCAAGTCCGGTTTGTCCTCCGGAGAGGGGCTGGCCGAAAGGTTCGCTATTAAGGAAGACGAGGACCCGGCCGATGCGGAGGGGCGGGACCTGCGTTTGATGGTGATGGAGGCCGAGTGGGGCGGCGTGATGGCCAAGATGCGCCGCGAGGGCAACAGTCTGTCCGCTATCCTCCGCTCCGCCTGGGAGGGCGGGGACCTATCCACCCTCACTGTCACCGCCCGCGTCGCCCCAAACTCCCACGTCGGCATCCTGGCCCACATCACACCTCAAGAGTTCCGCGCGAAGGTCTCCGATTCCGACCTTGCGGGCGGGACGTACAACCGCTTCCTGCCGCTGGCTGTGGCGCGGTCGAAGTTTCTGCCGTTCAGCCAGGGCGCTGACCCCGACGTGTTGCGCCAGCTCGGCGGCGAGCTGGCGGACCGGCTGGCCGCAGGGGCCAAGCTCGGCACGCTTGGCTTCACCGGCGAGGCCGCCGAGTTGTGGCGGGCGCTCTACATCCGTTTCAGCACCGACACCAATGAACGACCCCAAGTGGAGCAATTCATCTCGCGCGCCGTGCCGAACTGCCTGCGGATCGCTGCCATCCACGCCGCCCTCGACGGCGAGCCGGTCATCCACCCCGCGCACCTGCACGCCGCTGCTGCGCTGGTGCGGTACTCCATCGACACCGCGCGCGCGATCTTCACCGACACGCAGACCCCGGCGCGGTTGGTTGCGTGGATAGCCGAAGCTGGACCGGGCGGGCGCACCAAGAAAGAGATCACTACCGGGTTCTTTGGTGGGCACACCAAGGCCCAACAGATCAATGCGATGCTCGCCCAGCTCGCCGACGCCAGGCTGATCAACCGCGCTACGCGGCCCCGCGCCGATGGCAAGCCTGGTCGCGGTACGGAGATCTACACCGCCCGCGCCCCTGACGGCGCGAATACAGCGAACTTGCGAACTTAGCCGCTGACCAGGCCAAAGGTGTAGGCCTAAGTTCGCGCCCGCGAAGTTTGGTCTCAGCAAAGCCGCTGCTCAGGCCCAAAATTCGCAAGTTCGCCAACTTCGCTGCCCAACCCGACACCGATAGGAGGACCGGATGGACGTCGCCTGCCACCGATACTGCGATGCCAGGGAGACGCGAAAATGGAAACCGCAGGGACGCCGAATTTCGAGGCGCTACCTCAGCGACATCTGTACCGGATTCCGGAGGCTATGAAGCTTCTCTCAATGAGCCGCTCTGTCATCTATGAACAAATTCGAGCTGGTCGCCTATTAACAGTCAAGCAAGGACGCGCGCGGCTAGTCCCATTGCAGGCAATTAATGAATACGTAGAACTGCTAATGAGGGAAGCGGGGGAGTGCATTGACCAAGCGGCGTAGTCGAGGCGACGGGGGACTTTCCTGGGATCAGACGCGGCAACGGTGGGTTGCAGCGATCACGATCGGATACACCCCCGCTGGGAAACGGATCATGCGTCGGCGTAGCGCGCGCACGAAGACCGAGGCCCGGAATCTACTGGACAACCTTCGGCGCGAGCACGCAGACGGGTTGCTGACGGAGGCTGTCAATTTCACAGTTACCGACGCTGTTGATGACTGGCTCGCGTATGGACTCGTGGGGCGTGCGGACAGCACGAAAGAAAATCGCCGAACCATGGTTGAAACACATATCAAGCCTTTTCTCGGAGCCAGGAAGCTACAAGAGTTGACGGCAGAGGAGGTGGACAAATGGCTCGCTGACCGCGCGAATGTGTTGAGTACGTCGACGCTCCAGCGAGTTCGCTCGCTCCTTTCGCAGGTCATTTCTCGTGCCCAGGCGCGCGATAAGGTGAAGCGCAATGTCGTGCTGCTCTGTGCTTGCCCGACTGGACTCGGAGGGCGACCGTCGAAAGCCCTGACAATGGCGCAAGCGGAATCGCTTCTTGGAGCCGCCATGAGGTTCCGGACACCCGCGATTCGGGCCTACGTGGTCGTTTCATTGCTGACCGGGGCGAGGACCGAAGAGATGCGCGCGTTGACTTGGGCGAACGTCGACCTAACTGGGACCCCAGAGGGGGACCCGCCCGTTTTGCCGAGCATTCGAGTCTGGCGGTCGGTGCGCGCGACCGGTGACATGAAGACCCGGCTTTCGCGCCGCACGCTCGCAATGCCGAAGCGGTGCGTCGATGTGCTCACCGCACAGTGCACGGCTCAGGCCAAGGCGAGGGAACGGGCGGGCACACAGTGGGAAGACAAGGACCTTGTCTTCAGCACGCGCACAGGCGGCGAGCTGGCGGCTGGAAACGTCCGCCGGGCGTTCCGTCTCATCGCCAAGGAGGCTGGGCTCGAACCGGGGGAGTGGACGCCCCGGGAGCTACGGCACAGCTTCGTGTCCCTGCTGTCGGACAGCGGCGTCCCGATCGAGCAGATATCGCGCCTCGTCGGGCACAAGGGGACGGCCGTCACGGAGATGATCTACAGGCATCAGATCACGCCGGTGATGGTCGAGGGAGCAACGGCGATGGATGGTCTTTTCCCTACGGAGCGCGAGGCGTAGGTACTCAGTTAGGTACTCATCAGCAATAAGCCCCCGTTCCGAGGCTTCGGAATGGGGGCTGAGCTGGTGCGCGATACTGGGATTGAACCAGTGACCTCTACCGTGTCAAGGTAGCGCTCTCCCGCTGAGCTAATCGCGCGAGGTGGAGACGGGATTCGAACCCGTGTACACGGCTTTGCAGGCCGTTGCCTCGCCTCTCGGCCACTCCACCGTACGGGCCCGAGTGGGCTCCTCCGAGCGGACGACGGGATTCGAACCCGCGACCCTCACCTTGGCAAGGTGATGCGCTACCAGCTGCGCTACGTCCGCGTTACCGCTCGACTCCGAGGTGTTTACCCTGTCGTCGTGGTGTGGCAAAACCATATCCGACGCCGGAAACGGCGATCACAGGGGGGTGCCCTTTACCGTCGCTGGGTGTCATCAGCCCAGATCGTGGGGGATGAGGTGGGTCAGCGCGTCATCGACGTCGACCCACAGATGCTCGTTGCCGGGCAGCACGACGTCGTAGGTCTTGTCGAGGAAGTCGGCGAGCTCCTGTGCCGAGGCCTCGAACATGGCGTGGCCGGACGGCGAGTTCAGCTCGATCAGCACGGATTCGGGGTCTTCCACCGAGGGGCGGATGCGGACGTCGCCGTCGCCGGCCTCGGCCAGCAGGCCGTCCGCGAGCAGGTCCCGGGCGTAGACCCACTCGACCCAGCCCGCGCGGCCGGTGCGGAAGGCCGCGACGACCGCGTACGGGTCGCGAGTGTCGTACCGCAGCTCCACCTTCACGGGGACCGCGGGTGTCCTGGGCGCCAGCAGGTCGAACACCGCCGTCGAGCGGAGCGTCACGTGATCGTTACGCATCGTCTTACCTTTCGTCTCCCTCCACGGCCCGCTCGGCCGGGTACTGCTGGTGTGACGCGCCGGGGCGCCGATTCGCTCGCGACCGGGCCCGAAATCACCCGGACGAGTTCATCCCGCCGTCGCGTCTCCATCATCACCCGTGGCCCACGTGCCTCGGTGTCCGGCCTCGTGATCGTCCACCTCGTACATACTGCTCGGTCAAGTCCGCGATTAACAGCGTTGCGTTTGCAATGTCGCAGGTGACGTGGCTCGCTGCCCGGCCTGGACAACCCTGATTACCACCCGGTTGTTCGCTCCGTGCCCGCTCGGATGCGCACCGTGCGCCCCAAAGACCACCCGTTTGTCAGAGCCCAAACGGCGTCCGCTAGAGTTCTACTCACACCGCACGGGGGCGATTAGCTCAGCGGGAGAGCGCTTCGTTCACACCGAAGAGGTCACTGGTTCGATCCCAGTATCGCCCACCCCGTATCTATGCTGGTCAAACGGCCTGCCGACGATCTTGGTCGGTGGGCCGTTTGTGTGTTCGGGGAGCAGTTGGGGAGCACGGTGTGCTGACCACAATTCCCGGTCCGAAGAGTTCATGCGGCTTCCTGGTCTGGACCTGGGGTTTCTTCCCAGGTCCAGGTGAAATGTTGCTCCCAGCGTTGTTGCAGGGCGTTTCGTAACTGGTCAACCATCAGGTCGGTTTCATGTGAGTAAAGATCGTCGGTGTCTTTGCCGCGGTGTCCCAGGCGGAGCAGCCGCACGATGCGGGGTACGCCGTCTGGTTCGCCCTGGATTTCGTTCCGGACTCTTTGCCAGGATTGGGAACGATGCCGAAGAAGTACTCCTCCGAGATGCGTGAGCGGGCGTTGCGGATGCTCGCTGAGGGGCTGCCGGACCACCCCAACCAGATGGCTGCGATCCGTCCCGTCGCGGATCTGCTGGGGGTCAACAGCGAGACGTTGCGGGTGTGGCTGCGCTGTTCCGAGGTCGAGGCCGGCCAGCGGCCGGGCGTGACCACCGATGCCGCGGAGGAGATCAAGCGGCTCAAGCGTGAGAACGCCGAGCTGCGGCGGGCGAATGAGATCTTGAAGTCGGCGTCGGTGTTTTTCGCCAAGGAGCTCGACCGTCCCACGACGAAGTGATCCGGTGCGATCAAACCAGAGATCGCGCGGCTGCACGAGGAGAACTACGGCGTGTCCGGGGTCCGGAAGATGCATGACGTGGGCACGGCTCTGGTTACGAATCTTGGCACCGACATGGTGTCCTTCACCGGGCACCGCGACACCGACCGATCATGGCGGGCCAGCCATATCGATCATGCCCATCGACTCGTTCGCACGCCTGTCACGGCGGCCACAAGAAGTCCGGTTCCGGTGGCGAGGATGGCAAGCACGGGATGCTCAAGTACACCCGGTTGAAGGTCGTCTACCACAATTGGTGGCAAACCGGGACGCGGCTTTCCTCAGCGCGACAGGAGGTCTGCGGTGAACCACTGTGTCGTGAGGTCGACGGTCTCGTGCAGGTGGTGGTCGAAGAACTCGAAGTGGGTTTGCGGAAACTCCACGATCTCCACGCCGGAAATCGGTTCGAGTGCCTTGCGCGCTGCAGCGGCGGGGGTGATTCCGTCGTCGACGGCGAGCACCGCGTGAACCGGCGTGGAAATGTCGAACACGTCGGTAGCGGGGTGGTAGTTGGCAACGTTCCACAGAGAGGCCAGGGTGACCACATTGCGGAAGGTCGGCGCGTCTGCTGCCATTCGTCCGACCCATTCCCATGCGCCGTCGCTGTTCATGGCGGCGAGCTCACCGGGCTTTCCGCTGTTGGCGATCATCTGCGGCGGCTCACCCGATGCCATGCGCGTGGCAGCCTCCTCGGCAGCGGTGAGCAATTCGGCCGGCTGTGCCGAAACATCCAGGCCGGTGAACGGGATGAGGACGACGGTGGAGCGCACCCGGGCGTCGGTCGCGGCCACGGCCAGCGCGTGCCCGCCGGACATGCTGGTGCCGAACACGCCCAGCCGCCCCGGAGCGATGCCGGGACAAGCGATGAGGTAATCCAATGCGTCCCGGTACCCTTGCTGCTGGGCGTCGAGGTCCAAATGCTGGCGTGGTTGCCCCTCGCTGCTGCCGAAGCCCGCGTAGTCGAACGCAAGCACTGCGATCCCAGCCCGATTCAGTGCCTTCGCATAGGACGGGATCAGCATTTCCTTGACACCGCCGAATCCCGGACCGTAGACGACCGCGGGCACCGGTGCGGTGGCGTCGTCCGGCAGGTGGAGATCGCCCTTCAGTCGAACGCCGCCCGAAGCGAAATCGATGGTCCGTGTGCTCATTGTCCGCTCCATTGCTGACCGTGCCGTGCTCCGGACGAATTCCTGACAGCGCTCCCGATGCCGGGTGTGCAGTTGCATTCGAATAGTTTCCCGGCATTCCGCGAAGTCGTTTCTCGCCAGTCCGCGAGGTGCGTCTCCATAAGCTTGTCGATGACGTCGAGACGCAAGCGAGTGGGTTCTGGCGGCGTCCAGCAGTAGTCGCTGCCGAAGAGGATCTTGTCGGGTCCGGTGATCGAGTTCAGTGCGGCGACGTGCTCAGGGCCGATGTTGCTGGCCAGGTCGAAGTAGAAGTCACCGAGCAGCTCCTGCACCGTCCGGCTCTGAGCCCGTCCGCCTCCTTGCAGGAATGCCTCGACGCGCATCGTAAGTAAGGGAATCACGCCGCCCATGTGGGGAATGATCAGTTTGATGTTGCTGAACTCGTCGGTGAAACCGTTGGCGACGTAGGAGACGACTGCCCGCGCGGTGTCGAAAAAGAACTCGATCATCGGCCGTGGCCAGCCCTGATCGACGAGCTGGTATCCCGGTGGAGACGTCGGATGAAGGAAGACCACGGCGTTGCGCCGATCGAGCTCTTCGAGGATCGGACGACTGGCGAGGCTGCCGAAATACGTTCCATTCGCATTCGACATGACGATGACGCCGTCCGCGTCGAGGTCGTCGAAGGCTCGGGTGAGTTCGTCGAGCGTCCCGTCGACATCGGGCATCGGAAGGCTGGCGAACAGCCCGAACCGCTCCGGGTAGGTCGCTTTGGCGTCGGCGCCTGCGTCGTTCACCCGCCGCGCCAGCTCGTGAGCGGCGGCGTCGTCGCCGAAGTGGACCCCCGGGGAGGACATCGACAGGTAGGACTTGCCGATACCGCATCGGTCCATCAGCTCGACATGCGCTTCGGGTGTCCATGAAGGCCAGTATCCAGCAGGCATGCCATCGGGCATCGCGTGTCCAGCAGCCTTGGCGTCGGCGATGTAGTCAGCGGTCGTATAGTGCGCGTGGACGTCGACCAACGGTACTTCGGACATCAGAACCTCGTTCTCTTCAGCCATACATACTGGGTTTCCTTGCCGTAGCGAATCAGCCGTAGTCGTACCACTCGGTGATCAGGCCGTCGCGAAAGCCGAGTACGGTCAAGACCTCGCCGGTGAACTCCTCGCCGGCTTTCCAGCCCCACTCCGTGCTGTCCTCCTTCGGTACGCCGGTCCAGGTGTGTTCGCAGAAGATGAAGTCCGGGCCCGCTGAGAACCGGAGGACGGGGTTGTAGCGACGTCCGGGAATCTGGTCGGCGAAGTGTGAGAACGTGGCCAGCATCTTTGCTTTGCCTGTGCCGCGGAAGCGGTTGTGATGGCCGAAGCTCAGATCGTCCGCGAGGAGGGACCCCATCGCCTCGGTGTCCGCGCGGTTGTAGGCGTCGAAGAACCGTTCTGCGATCTCCAGGGCGCTGTTTTCCTGACTCATGTGTCGTCCTTTCCGGGTGCGGTGGAGGATTTTTCAGCCGTAGTCGAACCATTCGGTGATGCGGCCGTCTTCGAACCGGAAGCAGCTGATGCACTCGAAGGTCACCGGGACGTTCTTCCGCCAGCCCCAGTCCGGCACATCTGCAGCCGGGATCGCGCTCCAGATGTGTTCGCAGTAGAGCTGCTGGTCGTCTCCCGCCCACCGGATGATGTCGCCGAACCGTCGCCCGGGCATCTTTTCGGCGACCTTCGCGATGCTCTCGAGCATTCCCGCCCTGCCGCTGCCGGCGAAGCGGTTGTGATGACCCCATCGGACATCGTCCGCGATGAGTGGCTCCATCGCCTCGGTGTCCGCGCGGTTGTAGGCGTCGAAGAAGCGTTCTGCGATTCCCAGGGCGCTGTTTTCCTGACTCATGTGTCGTCCTTTCTGTGTGGAGAAGTGGAGCGCTGGATCGACGACGTCGCCCTCACGCAGCAGTGCCACATCGCCGCGGTGGTCAACGGAGCTCAGCCATGGTTGTCGGTCACCTTGGCGAGGCAGCTGGTTCACGCTGCGCTGGACGTATCCGGATGAAAGATCCATCAAGGGGCGGCGCGGCATCGCAGGATCGGCGAGCACCGGGCGAGAGATGTCGTATCCATGGGTGTCCATGTGGTCCAGCAGCCTGCAGAAGTGCTCACAGAGTGGAGCGATCTTCAATGTCCACGAGGAGTGGGCGTAGCCGAGTGCGTAGGCGAAGTTCGGGATGCCGGACAGCATCATGCCCTTGAAAGTGACCGCGTCGGACAGTCGCGCGGGCTCCCCATCGACGGTCAGCTCGACACCACCGAAGGCCTGCAGATTGAGGCCGGTGGCGGTGACGACGATGTCGGCATCGAGTTCATTGCCGGACTCCAGCCGAACACCCGACGTGGTGAAGGCGGCGATCCGGTCGGTGACGATCGAGGCGCGGCCTTCGGCGACCGAACGGAACAGGTCACCGTCGGGGACCATGCACAACCGCTGGTCAAACGGAGCATAGGGCGGGGTGAAATGTTCGTCGACGGGGTAGCCCGCCGGCAGTTGCCGACGGATCGTCCGCTTGATGTAGCGGCGAGCCGCGTTCGGGTATCGCCGAAACAGCCGGTACACGGTTCGCAGCCGTCCGATGTTCTTGCGGCGAGTGACAGCGTAGCCGCGCTCGTCGCCTAGCCAGCGCCGCAGCGCGTTGGCAATCCGGTCCCGCCGGGGGATCGGCATGACATAGGACGGTGTGCGCTGCAGCATCGTCACGTGTTCGGCGCTGCGAGCCATCGCCGGCACGAGGGTGACCGCTGTAGCGCCGCTCCCGATCACCACGACCCGCTGACCGCTGTAGTCGAGTCGCTCCGGCCAGTGCTGTGGGTGCACGATCGTGCCGCGAAACCGTTCACGGCCCGCGAACTCGGGGGTGAACCCTTGGTCGTAGCGGTAGTAGCCGGCCGCGGAAAAGATCCACGCCGCCGACAGCCGGAGCCGTTCATCGGTGTCGGTACGCTCCACTTCGACCAGCCAACGCGCCGCATCCGAGGACCACGAAGCACGTATCACCTTGTGGCGGTAGCGAATACGCCGGTCGATGCCGTACTCGGCCGCCGTCTCGCGCAGGTAAGTAAGGATCTGCGTCGCGTCGGCGATTGCTTCCTGTTCGCGCCACGGTTTGAACTCGTAGCCAAAGGTGTGCAGGTCAGAATCGGAGCGGACGCCCGGATACCGAAACAGGTCCCACGTACCACCGGATGCGGCGCGGGATTCCAGGATTGCGAATCGCTTGGCGGGAACCAGCTTCTTGAGATAGCACCCCACCCCGATGCCCGACAGGCCAGCTCCGATGATCAGCACATCCAGGTTCTCGACGGTTGGCTGCGAATGGATCACGAGAGCCGGCCTCCTCGACGCGGTCTTGCGAAACCGCGGTTGACTGACGCCGTCAAGACTCGCCGATCCCAGCAAAGTTGCACAAGCGCAAAATGCACCGATATTTTCTCTGGATGGTGCACAGTGCTACATCGGATGCGGCATGGCCTGACTTCTCCCCGAGCGTGCGAGCGCTCCTGCGCCAAGCGGCGGAGCGAGTGCTCGCCGGCCGCGATGAGTGGGTGGAGGCCCTGCACACGGCCTCGCTGAGCCGCCCGCGAATGCATGCGGTCACCGAGGATCCGGCCCTGATCGCGGCGACGCGACGATCCAGTCTCGCCGACGTGCTCCGCTGGGCGCTGGCCAACACACACCACCCCGGCGAACCCGTACCGGTAATCCCTGACGCCGAAGCTGCCGAAATAGCTCGCGATCTGGTGCGCAGCGGAATCGATGAGCGCGGATTGGAGGCGTACCGCGTCGGGCAGAACGTGGCCTGGCAATTGTGGATGGAGATTTGTTTCGAGTTGACCCGCGACCCCATTGAGCTTCAGGGTCTGCTGGGGGTGTCCTGGCGGTCGATCACAACCTTCATCGACGACACGGTGGCTGCCGTGTCCGCCCAGATGGACATCGAACGCGCCGAGCTCGGCCGTGACGGTCAAGCGGATCGACGGGCAATCGTTACTCTGCTGCTAGAAGGAGCGCCGGTGACGGCAGCCCGCGCCGAAGCGGAGCTGGGCTATCCACTGAGCCGCTGGCACACCGCGGCTATCGTCTGGAGTGACGTGGCGAGCCCGGCAGGGCAACTGGAGACTGTCACCGAAGCGATCATGCGAATTGCCGGGGCTGCTCGCCGCCTGACGGTAACGGCCGGCGCCTCCACACTGTGGATCTGGCTACCCGTCGACAGCGTGCCTCCGTTGGCAGAGCTGTCGGACGCGCTTAGCCGCAGCCCGGATATCCGTGTGGCATTCGGGCGCCCGGCGACCGATGTCGACGGCTTCCGCCGCACCCATTTCGATGCGGTCGCCACCCAGCGGATGCTGGCCCGGCTGACCTCGCCGCAACATGTCGCTCGATACGAGGACGTTCAGCTGGTCGCCATGCTTGCCAACGACCCCACCGGGGTGGACGAGTTTCTCCGGGACACTCTCGGCGACCTCCTGCATGCCGACACCGAGATCCAGCGCACGGTGGACACCTACGTGCGCGAGCGTTGCAACGTCTCTCGCACCGCTGAGCGCATGTACACGCATCGCAACACGGTGATCCGACGACTCGCGCAGGCCGACGAGCTGCTTCCCCGGGGCCTGGCGGAGAACGTCGTGGCGGTGGCCGCGGCCCTCGATGTATTGCGCTGGCGGCACACCGAGTAGTTCCTGTTGGTGGAAGTCGCAGGCACACAGTCCGCCTACCGGCCCGGTTCGCAGATCCGGTTGCCGGCCGGGGACGGCATCGACCACGGGTTGCTCGCGGACGTCGTCCGGCCGGCCTTGGCCCGCTGCGTGACGAAACCGACGAGACCGTTTCCTGTCCGTCCGCGACGGTATGCAGATGTCCTATTTGGAGTGTCTGGCGTCGTCGCATCCGGTGCAGATGTGCGGATCCGTCGGAATGCGGGTGCGACTGCACGCCACGAGCCAGTGCAAGGTGATTCTGGCGTTCCTGCCGGACGGTGTCGCGGAGTGCCCGGTCGCGCAGCTCGACTACGTGCGCTACACCGGCAACACGATCACCTCCTCAGCCGCACTCGCGGCCAAGAACCGGCTACGCACTCAACCTCGAAGAACGCGAGAACGGCGCCCGGTCGTCTGGCGTCACCGATGAATTTCGGGTGGATCCGGCGTCTGTACTTCGGACACACCGACAGCGCAGAAGCGGGAGGCACAGTGAGCGGTACCAGGGTGTTGGTGGCGGGGGCGAGTATCGCGGGGCCCGCGCTGGCCCACTGGCTGCGCCGGCGGGGGGCCGAGGTGACCGTGGTGGAGCGGGCCCCCGCGTTGCGTCCCGGTGGGCAGGCGGTGGATGCGCGTGGGGTGGCCAAGGAGGTCATCCGGCGGATGGGGCTGGACGGGGCGGTGCGCGCGGCCTGTACCGAGACCGCGGGCGCGTGCACCGTGGACGTGGACGGGAACGTCCTGGAGACCTTCCGCGCGGACGACGACGGCGGTGACGGGTTCATCGCGGAGATCGAGATCCTGCGCGGGGACCTGTCGCGGGTGCTCTACGACGACACCCGCGACGGTGTCGAGTACGTCTTCGGTGACTGGATCGTCGAGCTCATCCAGGACGCGGATGGGGTCGACGTGGCGTTCGCGGGCGGCGACCGGCGGCGTTTCGACCTGGTGGTCGGGGCGGACGGGCTGCACTCGGCGCTGCGGGCGACGGTGTTCGGGCCACGGGAGCGGTTCGTCCGCCATCTCGGGCATGTGCTGGCCTTCTACAGTGTGCCCAACGAGTTCGGGCTGGACCGCTGGCTGCTCGAGTACCAGGAGTCCGGGCGCTCCGCCCTCCTGCGCCCCATCCAGGACGCTACCCGGGCGATGGCCATGTTCTCGTTCACCTCAGCTGACTTCGACGTCGACCACCGCGACATGCCGGCCCAGAAGCGCTTGCTGCGTGCGCGGATGGCGGGTCTGGGCTGGTTGACCCCGGACATCCTCGCGCATCTGGACGACACCCCGGACTTCTACCTCGACCAGGTCGCCCAGGTGGTGATGGACCGCTGGTCGAGTGGACGAGTGGGGCTGCTGGGGGACGCGGCGTTCAGCTCGTCGCCGATGTCCGGACAGGGCACCGGGTTGGCCCTGGTCGGCGCCTACCTGATGGCCGGAGAGCTCGCCGCCGCCGGATGGGACCCGGAGGCCGGGTTCGCCCGCTACGAGCAGCGGATGCGCTCGTTCGTCGAGGCCAACCAGGAGATCGGCCGGTTGAACGCCCGCAGCCGCGATGTCCCCGGGCCGGACGCCGAGCCGAGCCCCGATTTCGCTGGCGACTGGTTCACCGAGCTGGTCGGGCGCGCGATCAACGGCATCGAGCTGCCCGGCTACACCGGGGTGCCGGACTTCGGGGCACCGGCCGGAACATCGATAACGTCCTAACGTGTCGAGCGGGACGACGCCTCGGACGGCCACCGCAGGACTGCGTCCGCTCATGCCACGAAGCGCGCGATGCGTTCCGCGCCGCCACCGACTCCCAATCCGCGCTGCGGGGAGCAAATGGGGAGCAAACACGCGCGCTGAACGGTTCTGAACTGCGCTCAACGGCTCTGAAAGAACCCGCGCCGACCTGCAGAAGTCGCATTTCCGCAGGTCGGTGGGCCGTTCTTGGGTTCGGGTGTGCTGACCACATGTCGCGATCCTTTCGGTCGGTCGGCCGAGTTCCAGCCGCCCGCATACCTCGTGTAGGGCGCTGAAGGTGCGGTCGATGTCGAGGTGTGGGGCGTTCCTCGCCGGCGAGCTACGAGCACACCGAGACCGCCACCCCGACAGTCAGTTCGTCTTCACCGGCGCCAACGGCAGCCTGCACCGGCGCTCCAAGGGATGGTCACCCTCAACCAGGAACTTGGGCCGGAGTGTTCTGGTGACCCAGCCTTGGACGGCGATCCGCTGAATGGCTCACGATGCGATGCCGGACCAGGCGGGGTCGATGAATCGGCGGCGGTGTTGGTCGGACTCGACGTCCGCGGCGCGGTTGTCCGCCTCGTCTTGGCCGGTGAAGCCGTGCTCGGTGAAGATGGTTCCGTCGTCGAGCCGGTAACGCACACGGAAGCCGGCTCGGCGTGTTTCTACCCGTGCCGGACATGCGGCACGGGCTATATGGCTCCGCCGCGCACGAACACCGCGACTTAGTGCCGGGTGGGCGGTGTTCCCGCAAAGCAGCGCCTTCGCACGTCGGCCGCGGATTCGGCTGCGCAGGGTAACCTGAGGATGGCGTTGGTGGCCGTGGGCGGACGGAGTTGCTGTGAGAAAGACGGACCGGGCGGAGCTCACCGAGCTGCATGCCCGCATCTGCAAGGCGCTCGCGGATCCGACGCGGTTGCTCATCATCAACGAGCTGCGGGACGGGCGGCGCTCGGTGGGTGAGATCGCCGACGAGCTGCGGATCTCCCAGCCGAACGCCAGCCGGCATCTGGCGGTACTGCGAGACCGGGGAATCGTGGCGACCGAACGCGCCGGTAGCACCATTTTCTACGCCCTCACGAGCAACAAGGTCGTGGGGGCCGTCGACCTGTTGCGTGAGTTCATGGCCGAGGAGCTCGGGGTGCGCGGCGGGATCAACCTGGCCGGATGACCTCCCGGATTCCGGCCGGTCCGCGGCGCCACCGCTAGACTGGGCTCACGAGGGCCGGGAGGTGACGTGCACGTCGAAGCGCAGGAGATGTACGAGCTGTACGCGCGCGTGTGCAAGGCCATCGCGGAGCCCATGCGGCTGTCCATCATCGAGGAGCTGCGCGACGGTCCCCGCACGGTCGGTGAGATCGTCGAAGCGCTGGGCACCTCGCAGCCGAACGCCAGCCAGCACCTGCGGATGCTGCGCGACCGCGGCATCCTGACCGCTCGCCGCGACGGCAACAACGTCTACTACGCGCTGACGAGCCAGAAGATCGTGCAGGCTCTGGATCTGCTTTGCGAGTTCATGCGCGAGCAGCACGCCCCCGGCCGCCGCGCGGGCTGAGCCCTATCCCGCTCCCGGGAACCGGAAGTCTGCCGGATCGAGCTTGGGCTCGACCGTGTGCAGGCCGTTGAGGAACTCGACCGCGTGCCGGGCGCACAGGCGCCAGGTCTGCGGATCTTCCAGTGGGTGCACGTGCAGGCACTGCTCTCGTGTCACCGTCTCGCCGCAGACCGCACATCGCCGTAACGGCCGGTCCGGGCCCAGCCACCCGGCAAGCTCGTCCCAGCACGGGACACAGAGCAGCCCCGAGCTGTCGCGGAACTGCGCGCGCCCGGGGTGGTAGACGAAGCGCCGGCCGTCTGCCGGGCCGGGGACGGCGCGGGCGCAGTGGTCGCAGCGGAGATCCGAGACGGTCATGACCACGCTTTCTCGAGGACGGGTGGAGAAATTCCGGCGAAACCCTGGACAGAAGTGCACGTGCATATCAGTATATAAGCAATAACACATGTGTGGTGTGGATCACGCATGAGTGCTCGATCTCAACGAGGAGACGATGCCGTGCCCGAGTCCCAGCAGGCGGCCGACCAGGTGCTCGACTGCACCGGGCTGCAGTGCCCGCTTCCCGTGATCAAGACGGCGCAGGCGATCAAGACGCTGTCCACCGGTCAGGTCCTGGAACTGCTCGCCACCGATCCCGGTGTCGATCCCGATATGCGTGCCTGGACCGGCCGCACCGGAAACGATCTGCTCGACATCCGCAAGGACGGTGAGGTGTTCCACGTGCTCATCCGCCGGGCGAAGTGAGGGAGCGTCCAATGTGGTCGGGCGAGTTCGACAGCAAGGTCCTTTACGTGCAGACCCACGGTGTCGCCGATCCCGGGCGCTCGGCGACACCGTTCTTCCTCGCGGCGTCCGCGGCGGCGATGGACTGCGAGGTGATGATCTACTTCACCATGTACGGCCCCACGTTGCTGCAGCGTGACGTCGTCGACAAGATCGGCCCGAAGGGCGACCGAGGCCAGCCACTGCGGCATTTCATCGAGCAGGCGACGAACCTGGGGGTGCGGCTGCTGGTCTGCCAGCCGTCGCTGGATCTCAACGACCTCAGCCTGGACGGCCTCATCGACGGGGTCGACATGATCGGGGGCGCCGCCTTCAACGATCTGGCCCTCAACGCCGACGCGGTCATCAGCTTCTAGGAGATGGGCTCGTGACCGAAACATCGAGCTACTACAAGGCTCCTGTCGTCGCCGGGTACCCGGATGTCCCCATCGAGGAGAAGGAACGCCTGTTCGACGAGGTGAAGAACGACATCCGGTTCTCCGACTACCTCTACGGCTGCTACGAATGCGGCATCTGCGTGGCCGCCTGCCCGTCGGCCCGGTTCTACGACTTCAGCCCGCGCCGGATCGCGCAGGCCGCGGCCCGCGAGGACGTGGAACTGGTCTACCAGCAGATGCAGGAGGACATCTGGGAGTGCTCCCAGTGCTTCTCGTGCCTGCGCTGCCCGCGCGGCAACAACCCGGGCGGGATCATCACGATCATGCGCGAGGTCGCCATCAACAACGGGCTGGCCTCGGCCAAGGAGGCGCTCGAAGGGTACTCGCGCATCATCTACAAGATCATGTCCACCGGCACCCAGGTGTCCCCGGACATGCTGCAGCCGGACGCGTTTCCCGACTGGGGACCGGAAACCGGTGACGTGTCGAACAACCTGGACCTGTGGCGCCGCGCGCTGCCGTCGGAGACGCTGCACACGACGAGCACCGGCTGGGACGTCTCGGAGAAGACGCTCGTCGAGCTGTACCTGATCTGGCTGCACACCGGGGCGCTGGACATGATCGCCGACGTCGACGCGAGCCTGCATTCGATCCTGCAGGACGTGATGGAGGAGCGCCTCGAAGAGGAAGGTATCGAGCTATGACCACGATTCCGGTGGAAGCCCTCTTACAGAAGAAGGAGCGTTTCGAGCGCGGCGCGGACCGCCGGTCGCTCGAGGATCCCCGGGCCGAACTGCTGCACCTGGAGGAGCAGGGTGAGCTGCTCGTGCAGAAGATCCAGGGCGACGTGGTGACCGTGCCGACGAAGTACGGCCGGGAGAAGCGAATCCAAAAAGGACATCTGTGGCACCACAAGTCCTGCGGGCAGTGCGGGCACATCCCCGGCTACTCCACCTCGATCTTCTGGGTCATGCGCAAGCTGGGGTACGACTACCACGATCCGCGTGACCAGACTTCCTGTACCGCCTGGAACTACTACGCGAGCGCCACGTCGAACGTGGCCGCGCAGGCCGCGGTCGCCGTGCGCAACTTCGCCGCGGCGGCCGAGACCGGCTACTTCCCGCTCGTCCACTGTGGAACCTCCTACGGGCACTACAAGGAGGTGCGCGAGGAGCTTCTGCTGCATCCCGAGCTGCGGGCCGAGGTGCGGGAGATCATGGGCAAGCTCGGCAAGGAACTGGTGTTCCCGGAGGAGCTGGTCCACTATTCGGAGTGGTTCTACGCGATGCGTGACGAGATCGCCGCGCTGCAGACTCGTGACCTGTCCGGTGTCCGCGTCACGGTGCATCCCGCGTGCCACTACTACAAGCTCGTCGAGGGCGACGCGATCTACGATCCGGACGTCTACGGCGGCCAGCGCACCGCGGTGGTGACCGGGCTGGCGCAGCGTCTGGGCGCCGACGTGCGCGAGTACTCCACCTGGTTCGACTGCTGCGGCTTCGGTTTCCGGCACATCCTGGTGCAGCGCGACTTCACCCGTTCCTTCGCCACCATGCGCAAGATCGAGGTGATGAAGGAGGAGGCCGACCCCGACGTCGTGCTCACCCACGACACCGGCTGTGTGACCACATTGGACAAGAGCCAGTTCGCGGCCAAGGCACATGAGCGCAATGTCGGCGTGGCCGTGATGAGCGAGGCCCAGTTCGCCGCGCTCGCGATGGGTGCGCATCCCTACAAGGTGTGCCAGCTGCACTGGCATTCCGCGGACTACCGGCCGCTGCTGGAGAAGATGGGCATCGACTGGGAACAGGCCTGGGCGGAGTTCCAGGAAGGGATCAAGAAGCTCGAGAAGGGCGAGAAGCGCTATCTCGACTGGGATGACGTCGACTGAACAGCGCGCCTGGCGCGACGAGACCTGAGGAAGGGCAGATGGCATCGGACACGGTGGCCGTCATCGGTGGCGGCCCTGGCGGCCTGCGCGCCGCGCACGGTATTGCCGAGGTGGGCGCGAAGGTAGTGCTCATCGAGCAACGCGATTTTCTCGGCGGCACGCCGATCGCGGAGAACTATGCGGGCCTGACCCCGCACGGCGAGGAAGCCGAGCCGCAGATGCGCCGGATGGCCGAGTTGGTGACCTCGCATCCGCTCGCCGAGGTCCGGCTGGGCACCAAGGTGACCGGCTTCGACGGCGAGCCGGGCGCGTTCACGCTGACCGTGGACGGGCCAGGGGGAGTGGAGTCCCTCGACTGTGGAGCCGTGGTGGTGGCGACCGGGTTCCAGCATTTCGATCCCGGACGCGAGACCCAGATGTACGGCTACTACGAGTTCCCGGACGTGCTCGCCCTGCAGGACCTCGAGGCGATGCTCAAGGAGCACCGGGTAGTACGGCCCTCGAACGGCGAGCCGCCGGAGCGGCTCTGCTTCATCCAGTGCGTCGGCAGCCGTGACCGGCGGATCGGCAACGAGTACTGCTCGAAGGTCTGCTGCGGGGTCGCGTCCAAGGAGGCGATCGAGGTTCGCCAGCTGCTGCCGGACTGCAAAGTTTTCATCTTCTACATCGATATGCGGATGTACGGCTACTGGGAGAGCCAGATCTACTGGCCGGCCCAGGAGAAGCACCACGTCCAGTACGTCAAGGGCATCGTCACCGAGGTACTGCCCAAGGGCGACAAGCTGGTCGTCCGCGGTGAGGACACCACGATGGGCCGCCCGATGGAGATCCCGATGGACATGGTCGTGCTCTCGGTCGGTATGGAACCGTCGGCCGGCACCCGGCAGATCGCCGGGCTGCTCGGCGTGGGCCAGAACAAGTACGGCTTCATCGATGCGGTCGGCGCCCCGCTGGATCCGGTGTCGACCGATCGCGAGGGGATCTTCGCGTGCGGCGCGGCGCTCGGTCCGGCAGACCTCGAGGACACCGTCTCTTCGGCGTCCAACGCCGCGCTCCGGGCCGTGTCCTTCGTCCGTTCCCGCGCCGCCGCGGCCGCGAGCTGAGACCGCGCCCGCCATGCCCGGACCCGTCGTCGACACCCCCAGCGCGCAGGAGTTCCTGCGCGAGATCTCCGAGAAGATGCCCATGGCCGAACTCGGGACGATCGCCGCGGACGTCGAGCGCAAGTCCCGGTTGCTGCGGGACCTGCTGGCCGAACCCCGCGCGCTGGACCGGGCCGGCCTGCGTCTGGTGCTGCGCAACGTCTTCGCCACCCGGCGGAAGGCGGACCGCATCCTCGACGAGGTCACGCCGGAGCGGCTCGCGGCGGCCATCGACGACCTGCTCCACGCCAAGGGCGGCCTCGTGCAGCGGTTCGACCGGTTCGACGCGGTGCTGGCCCGCTTCGCCGATCCGGCCTTCGACCTGCCGGGCGAGTTGCTGCACTTCGCCTTCCCGGACCGGTACTGGCTGTGGACCCGGTGGATATGGGATCCGCGCGTGGAGACCGGCGCGCTGCGGCTGGTGGTCACCGACGACGTCGATCTCGACGGCGGAACCTCGCGCGGTGAAACCTACCTGTCGGTGGGACAGGCGATGGCCTTCGTCGACGAGACGGGGAAGGCCGCCGGGTTCACCGCCGCGGGTCCCGGCCTGTTCGGCACCGACGTGTTCCTGGCCGCCGTCTACGGCGTCTACCTCTACACCGTGTTGCGGATGCGCATGACCCAGGAGTTCAACCGGGTGGTGCCACCACTGCCCGATCTCGTCCGCCGCCTGCTCGGCGTCTACCGTCTGGAGGTCTGAACCATGCCCATATCCGGGCGCAAGGTTCCGCCCCGTGCCATCGAGAAGGAACAAGCCACCGTCGCCTCGACGATCTCCGGCCGCGAGGTCGAGCTGCCGGCGATGTGGAACCGCATGTTCGAACCGCGCGTGCTCACCGACTACACCCCGGACGGCTTCGCGAAACTCGCCGAGCTGTCCGGGGCCGAATCGCTCGAATGGTGTTACGGCTGCGGTAAGTGCATCCCGGTCTGCCCCGTGGACCTGGTAGGGGAGTACGGCCCGCGCAAGCTCCACCGGAAGGTCCAGACCGGACTGGATCTGCTGTCCGACCCCGATCTGTGGATGTGCACGACCTGCGGGAACTGCCTGCGGGTCTGCCCGAAGGAGGTCGACATGATCCAGATCATGCCGGCCGCCAGGGAGGCCGCGCTCAGCGAAGGCAACGTGCCGGGTGAGTTGCAGGACGTGTTCGAGAAGACGTTCCGTTACGGCAACGCGCTCGGCGAGAACCCGCGCCGGCGTGCACAGTGGACACGGGACGCCGGGGTGCCGGTGCGGATCCTGTCCAAGGAGCCGGGTCCGGTGGACGTCCTGTTCTACGTGGAGGACTACTGGAGCTACCATCCGCGCGGCCAGGAGGCGGCGCGGGCGTTCGCCCGGGTGGCGCACGCGCTCGGAATCGACTGGGCGATCCTCGGGCCCGAGGAGAAGACCCTCGGCGACTCGCAGCGCCTGGCCGGTGAGAAGGGACTGTTCGACGCGCTCGTCGAGGACGTCACGGCGACCTTGGCCAAGTACGAGTTCGCCCGGATCGCGACTCCCGACCCGCACGGGTTCAACGCGCTGGTCAAGGAATATCCCAAGCGGGGCCACACCTTCGAGGCACTGCACTACACGCAGCTGCTCGCGCCGCTGGTGGACAAGATCACCTGGGCGAAGGAACTGCCCTACAAGGTGACCTTCCACGATCCGTGCTACCTCGGCCGGCACAACGGCGAGTACGACGCGCCGCGCACGCTGATCAACGCGATCCCGGGTATCGAGCTGCGGGAGATGGGGCGCTGCAAGCAGAACGGGTACTGCTGCGGCGGCGGTGGCGGCGGGATGTGGCTCGACGGGTTCACCCGCGACCACACGAGCGAGCGCCTGTCCGAGCGCCGTGTCCGCGAAGCCGCCGAGACCGGTGCCGACACGCTGGTGGTGTGCTGCCCGTACGAGGTCTCCCGGTTCGAGGACGCGGCGAAGTCCACGGGCAACGGGCACCTGAAGGTGCGCGACATCATCGAGCTGATCGACGAAGCGATGGACCATGCCGGGTAGCGAGTTGCGGGTCATCGACTTCGGCCGCGTCTCGGCGCTGCGGTCGCAGACCCTGTGGCACGCCGTCGCGTACGGCGTGTCGGCCGGTGCTCCGCCCACCCTGTCGTTCGTCCGGCCCGCCGAGCCCTATGTCTGCCTGGGTTACCACCGGCGGCTGGACGAGGTGGACGAGAAGTACTGTGCGGCGCAGGGGCTGCCGGTCTACCGCCGGATGGTCGGCGGTGGCCCGGTCTACCTCGACGCCGATCAGCTGTTCTTCCAGATCTGCCTGCCGGCGGGCGCGGTCTCGCCCGCGCGGACCACCGCGATCCGTGACCTGCTCGCGCCCGCGGTGACGGCGTTCCGGGCCGCCGGGGTGGCGGCGGAGCTGGACGGCAATCTCGAGATCAGCCTCGGCGACCGCAAGATCTGCGGGCATGGCGCGGGCCAGATCGAGGACGCGGTCGTGGTGTGCGGCAACCTGATCGAGCGGTTCGACCACGAGCGTGCCACCGCGGTGCTGCGGCTTCCGGTCGAGGAAACCCGTGCGGAGGTACTCCGCCAGATGCGGCGGTACGTGGCGGCGACGCCGGCGGATCCGGAGGCATTCCGCGACGCCGCCGTTGCGGCGTATGCGGCGGCGCTCGGCCTGGCACCGCGAGCGGGCGAGCTCACCGGCGACGAGCGGGCCGCGCTGACCGAACTCGACGCGCGGTTCACCAGCGAGGCCTGGATGGCCGGGCCCGGCGAGCGGGCGGCGAGACCGCCGGGCGGGATCAAGATCAGGGCCGGTGTCTGGGTCGGCGCCACGAAGGAGACGCTTTCATGACGAACATCGACGGCGCGAGCGCGTTGACCGAGGTCCGCGGCTACCACGTCGCACTGGACCGGATGTACGACCCGGAGACGCATGTCTGGGCGAAATCGACGGCACCGGGCGAACTGCGTATCGGTCTCGATCCGCTGGGTGTGGAGACGAGCGGCACGCTCGCCCAGCTATCCGTTGTGGACAGTGGGACGCGGCTGGTCCGCGGCCGGGCGTTCGGTCAGCTGGAGGCCGCGAAGTTCGTCGGTCCGCTGATCAGCCCGGTCTCCGGGATCGCGCTCGCGGCCAACGAGGCCGTGCTCGCCGATCCGGGGCTGGTCGAGGAAGACCCGTTCGGCGCGGGCTGGTTGCTGGAACTGGCCTATGACGGCGCCGACGAACTGTCGTGCCTGCTGACCGTTCCCGAGGAGATCGGGGCGTGGTTCGCGCGGAAGGTCGACCAGTACCGGCTCGAGGGCGTGATCGCCGAATGACCGCGGACACGGCGACGGCCTTCGACGTGCGGCGGGCCAACTTCGGCAATGTGATCGACTTCTTCGCTCCGGGATTGAAACGCTGGGAGACCTCGGAATGGACCCCGGAGAACCCGCGCCGGTTCCTGCCGGTCTCGGTCACCGGCTCGGCCTGCGCGCTCAGCTGTGACCACTGCCAGACCAAGGTGCTGCACGGCATGGTGTCGGTGAAGGCCGACGAGGACCTCTTCGCGCTGGCGCAGCGCCTGCACGCGCAGGGGAGCGAGGGGCTGCTGGTGTCCGGCGGCTCCACCCGCTCCGGCGGGGTGCCGCTGCTGCCGCACCTGCGGCACATCCCGCGCATCCGCGAAGAGCTCGGGATGAAGGTGATCGTCCACTCCGGAGTGGTCTCGCCGGAACTGGCCGCCGGGCTGGCCGGAGCGGGCGTGGACGGCGTGATGCTCGACATCATCGGCGCCGACGAGACGATCCGCGACGTCTACCATCTCGACCTCACCGTCGCCGACTTCGACCGGGCGCTCGGGCTGCTCTCGGACCGCGGGCTGCGCATCATCCCGCATATCGTGCTGGGCCTGCACTACGGCCGGTTCCTCGGCGAGTACCGCGCACTGGACATCATCACCCGGCATCCCGTGTCCACGATCATCCTCGTCGTGCTGGTGCCGCTGGTGGGCACGCCGATGGCGCATCTGCCGCCGCCACCGGTCGGGGACGTCACCGAGTTCTTCCGCGCGACCCGGCTCGCCGCGCCCGCGACGACGGTGAACCTCGGGTGCGCGCGGCCGCTCGGACCGGTGAAGACCGAACTCGACCAGGCGGCGATCGACCTCGGGCTCAACGGCATCGCGTACCCGGCGGACGGGGCGATCGCCTACGCGCGGTCGCGGGGCCTGGAGCCGCGGCTGTACGAGTACTGCTGCTCGCTGACGTGGACCGGCGACTCGGATATCGCGTACCAGACGGTGGAGGTGGCGTGATGCGCTGGAGGCTGCTCACGGAGAACGGTGCCGGTGCGGCGGAGGGGCTCGCGCTCGACGAGGCGCTGATGGCCGGTTATGCCCGTGACGCGGACGTACGCCCGCCGACGCTGCGGCTCTACACCTACCGCAGCCACTGCGCACTGGTCGGCCGTTACCAGAACCTCGCCGCGGAGGTCGATCTCGAAGCGTGCGAGCGCACCGGGACCGAGGTGAGCCGCCGCCCGACCGGTGGCGGCGCGATCATCATGGGCGCGGGACAGCTCGGGGTGGCACTGATCGATCGTGCCCCGGTGGGCAAGCGCCCGCGCGAGATCATCGAGGAGTGCTCGGCCGCGGTCTCCGCCGGGCTCGCCGAACTCGGTATCACCGCGACGTTCCGCGGCAAGAACGACCTGGAGGTGGGTGGCCGCAAGATCGCCGGGCTCGGCCTCTACATCGACGAGCGCGGCGGGATGCTCTTCCACGCCAGCGTGCTCGCGGGCCTCGACGTCGGGTTCATGCTCGAGGTGCTGCGCATCCCCGCGGCGAAGCTCGCGGACAAGGCCGTCGCCGCGGTGCAGGAACGGGTGACCACCGTGACCCGGGAAACCGGGCGCGAGTTCGACGGTGCCGCGGTACGCGACCACGTGGCGCTCGGGTTCGCCAAGGCGTTCGGCGTCGAACTGGAGCCGGACGCCGCCGAGGCCGCGGAGCTCGCGCGCGCGACGGAGCTGGCCCGGGACCGGTACCGGGCCCGCTCGTGGCTTTCCGAGCAGGGCGCCATCCCGGACGGCAGCGGTTCCGCGCTGCTCAAGACGCCCGAGGGCTTGGTGCGGATCTACCTGTCCACACACGGCGATCTCGTCAAAAGTGCCGTGGTGGTCGGGGACTTCGCGCTCATGCCGCCCGCGCTGGGCCGGCTGGAGGCGGATCTGCGGTGGCGGCGGCTCGATCCCGTCGTGGTCACCGCGATCGTGTCGGCCTCGGGTGCGGACCGCGCGCTGGGTGTCGGCGCGGAGCAGCTCGCACAGACGGTGCTGACCGCGGGGCGCCAGGCCGGCACGCTGGCCACCGCCGCGCCGGTGCGGTCCGCCGGTTCCTGTTATTTCCCCGAGCAGAGTTGAAAGGGGTCGAGTTGGCAGGCCGTCAGCTTCCCGTTCTCCTGTCCCCGGCCGGTGAACGGCAGATCAGTCCCGAGTGGGTCCGCATCTCGATGGCGAGCGCGATCGCGTTGCGGTTCCGGTCCGGGCGGTTCTCCCGCGAGTTCGACTTCGGTGGCATCAACCTGCTGCTGAACTACGACGAAGGCTGCCGTTCGGACTGTGGCTACTGCGGCCTGGCCCGCACACGCCCTGGCGACTACAACGACAAGTCGTTCATCCGCGTCGAATGGCCCCTCGTGCGCACCGACGACCTCGTCGCGCGGATGGCCGAGCACGAGGAGAAGCTGACCCGGCTGTGCATCTCGATGGTGACGCACGGGCACGCCTACGCCGACACCTGCGACATCACCGAGCGCATCGCGGCCCGTGTGCGGACCCCGCTGTCGATCCTGGTGGCGCCGCCGACGCTGAACCGGGAGCGGCTCGAGCGCTTCAAGGCCCTCGGCGTGGACATGATCGGCATCGGGCTCGACGCGGTGACCGAGGACCTGTTCCGCAACCTGCGCACGAACGTGCCGGCCGGCGGGCTGAAATGGGAGAAGTACTGGGAGGTCGTCACCGACGCCCGGGAGATCTTCGGCCCGTGGAAGGTCAACGTGCACACGCTGGTCGGGCTGGGCGAGGCGGACGAGGACCTGATCCGGCTCTTCGTGCAGCTGAACGAGCGGCAGATTTTCCCCTACCTGTTCTGCTTCAACCCCGAGCCCGACTCTCGGATGGCCGAGCATCCCAAGTCGCCCATCCAGCGCTGGCGCCGGGTGCAGCTGGCCAAGCACCTGATCGAGTCCGAGGGCTACGGGCTGGCCGACTTCCGGTTCGGCGAGGACGGGAACCTGCTGCACATCGGCGGTGGCGAGCGTCTGCTCGAGTCGGTTGTGGACACCGGGGTCCCGTTCGTGACCAATGGCTGCCCGGGCGAGAACGGCGAGCCCGGATGCACCAGACCGTACGGCTCGTACCGGCCGAGCGAGCCGTTCCGTGACTATCCCTTCGTCCCGACCGCCGATGACCTGGCCGAGATCCGCCGGCAGCTCCGGCTGGACGAAGTCCTGCACCAAGGAAGGTGAGAACGTGCGCATTGTCGTTGCCATGAAGGCGGTTCCGGACCTCGTCGAGGAGATCGAGCTGACTCCCGACGAGACCGGTATCGACCGCGAGTACCTGAAGTTCGTGCTCAACGAGTGGGACGACCAGGCGCTGGAGGAGGCCCTGCTCGTCAAGGACGCCACCGGCGCCGAGGTGATCGCCGTCGGCCTGGCCGAGGATCCGGACATCGAACAGGCGCTGTACACGGCGATCGCCAAGGGCGCGGACGGGGCGGTCAAGCTCTCCGGTGGCGGGCTGGACACCCACGCGCGGGCGGCCGCGTTCGCCGCGTACCTCGCCGAGGAGCCCGCGGATCTGGTGCTCACCGGGGTCCAGGCGCCCGACGACCTCGACGGGCAGTTGGCCCCGATGCTCGCCGCGCGGCTCGGCTGGCGGCATGTGTCGGTCGTCGTCGGCGTGACCGTGCGGGACGGGAACCTGGTGGTACGCCAGGAGTTCTCCGGCGGCCGTTCGCATGAGCTGGAACTGCCGACACCCGCGGTGATCGGCCTGCAGGCTTCGCGGGAGACGCCCCGCTACGCGCCGATCACCCGCATCCGGCAGGCGATGCAGGCGGGCGGGCTGCGCGAGGTCACGGTCGGCGCCGCGGAAAGCCCGGGCCTGCCGGTGCGGCGGATGTACCGGCCGGAGCAGACCGGGCACGCCGAGATGTTCTCGGGGAGCACCGAGGACGTGGCCGGCAAGATCATCGAACTGCTGCGTGAGCGCGGCATCGTCAAGGCGTGAGGAAAGACCATGAGCGGCAATGTTGCGGTCCTCGCCGAGCACGTCGGCGGGCAGATCTCCGAAAGCACCCACGAGCTGCTGGGCAAGGCGAAGGAGCTGGCGGCGGCCTGGGGCGGTAAGGCGGAGGCGGTGGTGCTCGGGCCGGCCGAGCTGGCGTCCCAAGTGGACGGTGCCGACGTGGTCGTGTCGGTCGACCACCCGGCACTGGCCGACTACACCTGTGAAGCCTACGAAAGCGCGCTGCTGAGTGTGCTCACCGAGCGTGCGCCGCGGCTGCTCCTGTTGTCGAACGCGACGATCGGGCTGGACCTCGGCGCGGCGCTGTCCGTGCTGTGGGACGCACCACTGGCCGCCTACGTCGCCGGTCTCACCGCCGAGGGCGAGTCGCTGGTGGCGACCTGCCAGGTGATGGGCGGCAAGGTGATGGCCGAGGTGGAACTGGCCGGTGAGCGCGGGATCTGCACCGTGCTGGCCGGCTCCTTCCCCGCCGCCGCGGGGCAGGAGCCTTCGGCGAGCCACGAGGTGGTGTCCATGCCCGCGCCGGACGCGCTGGGGAACCTGGGGACCAACCTGTGCCAGGTCATCGAGCCCGAGGGCGGCGACGTCAACATCACCGACGCGGACCTGCTCGTCTCGGTCGGGCGCGGTATCGACTCGCAGGACAACCTCGAGCTGGTACAGGAACTCGCGGACACGCTGGGCGTGCCGCTGTCGGCCTCGCGGCCGATCATCGACTCCGGCTGGCTGCCCAAGACGCGGCAGGTGGGCAAGTCCGGGTTGAAGGTCAAGCCGAAGGCGTACCTCGCGTTCGGCATCTCCGGTGCGCCTGAGCACCTGGAGGGGATGCGCGACGCCGAACTGATCATCGCGTGCAACACCGACGAGAACGCACCGATCTTCGACGTCGCGCATTTCGGCACGACCGAGGACCTGTTCGACCTGGTGCCCGCGCTGGTGGACAAGATCAAGGAGTGATACGTGGTTCTCTCGGACGAGACCCGCCCGGTCTTCCAGGGCATCGGCACGGTGGGCGAGGCCGCGTTCTACGTGCTCGCGACCGCCACCATCGTGCTGTTCTTCTGGGGCTTCTACCGCAGGGTGCGCAAGTACCGGCGCGGGCGTCCGGCGGCCAGGACGGCGACACTGTGGAAGGCGCTGTTCACCAGCCCGGCACAGGGCGTGCGGCGCCGGGGCGACAACTGGTCGGTCGGCGCGGTCGCGGCGAACACCTCGGTGGGCCGTCGCGATCGCGCGGCCGGGATCGCGCACTTCTTCATCTTCTGGGGTTTCATCACGCTGTTCCTCGGCACCGTGATCCTGACCATCGACTACGACATCCTGCGCAACGCCTCGAAACTGATCTCGGGGCATGAGCTGAGCTTCTTCCACGGCGTGTTCTACGTCGTGTACTCGTTCATCCTGGACACGATGGGGCTGACCGCGGTGCTCGGCCTGGCGTACATGGCGGTGCGGCGCGGGTTCCTGCGCCCGCGCAAGCTGGACTACCAGCGCGCCGAACACCCCGAGGGCGGGTACTCCCGCAAGCGGATCGTGGCCGGCGACTGGGTCTTCCTCGGGCTGTTCGGCGCGATCCTGGTCAGCGGCTACCTGCTGGAGGCCTTCCGGATCGTCGGTGCACGGTTCCCGCCGTTCGAGGTCTGGTCGCCGGTCGGCTGGGTGCTGGCCCGGGTGTTCTCCGCGCTGGGCATGTCGCCCGCGGGCGGGGACGCGGCGCATCTGGTGCAGTGGTGGGTGCACGCTGTGCTCGCGCTGGCGTTCGTCGTCTACATCCCGTTCTCCAAGGCGATGCACATGCTGCTGGACGCGGCGAACCTGCTGGTGCACGACCGGTCGACGGCACGGCAACTGCCGGCGCCGCCGCCCGAGGCCGAGCACGCCGGTTACCGCGAACTCGCCGATTTCACGTGGAAGGAACTGCTGGATCTCGACGCGTGCACCAAATGCGGGCGCTGCCACGAGGTATGCCCGGCGCGCACCGCGGGCGCCCCGCTCTCGCCCCGCGACCTGATCCTCGATCTGCGGCAGTGGGCGGACACCCAGGCCGGTGGCGTGACCCTGCTCGACCGCGAGACCCGCGCCGACGGCTCGGGCCCGCTCACCACGGGCGAGGGCGGCAAGATCGCCGGTGAGGTCGTCTCGGCGCGCACGCTGTGGTCGTGCACCACCTGCATGCACTGTGTCGAGGTGTGCCCGGTCGGGATCGAGCATGTGCCGACCATCGTGCAGCTGCGGCGCGGCCTGGTCGACGAGGGCGAGATGGATCCCACGCTGCAGCAGGCGCTGAAGAACCTGTCCACGCAAGGGAACTCGTTCGGCAAGTCCGCCCGGATGCGGGCGAGGTGGACCAAGGGGCTCGACTTCAAGATCCCCGACGCGCGCAAGGAAGCTGTTCGCTACCTGTGGTTCGTCGGGGACTTCGCGAGCTTCGACGACCGGCTGCAGGGGAATTCCCAGGCGCTCGCGGAGATCCTGCATGACGCGGGAGTCGACTTCGGACTGTTGTACGACGGTGAGCGCAACGCGGGCAACGACGTGCGCCGGGTCGGTGAGGAAGGCCTGTTCGAACTGCTCGCCGAGCACAACATCGCCGCGCTGGAACAGGCGCACTTCGACGAGATCTTCACCACGGACCCGCATTCGCTCAACACCTTGCGCAACGAGTACCCGGCGCGGGGCGCGAAGCACACCGTATGGCACTACACGGAACTGCTGGCCGACCTGGTGGAATCCGGCACCATCAAGGTGGAACCGCTCGGCTACCGGGTGACCTACCACGACCCGTGTTACCTCGCCCGCTACAACGGTGTGGTCGAGGCCCCGCGGCGGTTGCTGCGGGCACTGGGCTGCGAACTGGTCGAGATGCCTCGCAACGGGGCGAACACGTTCTGCTGCGGGGCCGGTGGTGGCCGGATCTGGATGGACGACAGCTTCCTCGCCGAACGCCCGAGCGAGAACCGGATCCGGGAGGCGATGGAGCTCGGCGTGGATCATTTCGTCGTGGCCTGCCCGAAGGACGTGACGATGTACTCCGACGCCGTGAAGACCACCGGGAACGAGGACCGGCTGGCGGTGCGGGACATCACGCTGCTGGTCCGGGAGGCGCTCCGCCGGCCCGCGGAGCCGGGTGTGCTGGAGGTGGCGGCGACGTGAGCGGTTTCGACCCGGAGCTGACCGGGAAGGGGCTCGGCGTCCGGCTGGCCGCGCTGCGGGTGGCGCTGGAACGCTACGACGGTTTCGCTTTCCGGCCGGGCGGCGACGAACCTGTCGCGCGCGATGATCCGGTCGGCGACGCGGCGCTGGCGTTCGTGCTGCGGGCATTGCGTGCCGCGTCCGACCCGGACGGCTGGCGTGTGCTCGCGCGGCTCGCCGGGGACGCGGCCACGACCGCGGAACTCGCGGGCGAACTGTCCTGCCCGAGGATCGTGGCCTGGGAACGGGTGAACGAGCTCGTGCAGGTCGGGCTGGCGAACCGGGAGCTCGACGGGGATCTGGCGCAGCTCACCGAAGCCGGGCGAGGGATCGTCGAACTGGTGGAACTGATGGCGCAGGCGGCGGTGACGCGATGAACTGCCCGTGGTGCGCGTTCGAGGGACCCCCGCGCTCCCTGCACGCGCATCTTGCCGGGAAGCACGCGGATGTCGTGCGCACCAAGGAAATGAACGGTACCCACTTCTACGAGGTGACCTGCCCGGTCTGCGGCGAAAGCTACGAGCACCGGCTTCGCAAGGGTAGGCGCGACCCGCGGTTCCTCGACGAGTTCGACGGCGAGATCCGGATGGTCGCCCTGGACATGCTCGTCCACCATCTGGTGGCCGAACACACCGCACAGCAGACAGGAGCTTGAAACGGTGGCGATGGTCAAGAACTGCAACCTTCCCGAGGATCTTCACTACCTCGTGGAACGGCACGTGTGGGTGCGCCAGGAAGGCGACCTGGTCACCATCGGCATGACCGATGTCGCGCAGAACCTGGCGAAGACGATCATCTCGGTCACGCTGAAGAAGGCGGGCAAGGAGGTTCGCAAGGGCCGCAACGTCGCGACCGTGGAGAGCGGGAAGTGGGTCGGTCCGGTTCCCGCGCCGGTGTCCGGCGAGATCGTCGAAGTCAACGAGGCGCTGACCAGTTCACCGAGCCTGATCAACTCCGATCCCTACGGTGCCGGATGGGTGGCGAAGTTGCGCCCCGGCGACTGGGCCGCGGACTCCGCGGATCTGGCCACGGGCGCGGCGGGAATCGAGGCGTACCACCGGTTCCTGGACGCCGAGGGCATCTCCTGTGACGGGTGAGCGCGGTGACGGATGCTGTCTGGCGCGGATGCGTCATCCCGGACGACCTCCTCTACGACGTCGGGATGAACGTGTGGGTGCGCCCGGAGGGAGACCTGGTCGTGCTCGGGATGACCGACATCGCGCAGACGATGGGCGGGCGGATGGTGCAGATCACCTGGCGGCGGCTGGGAAAGGCGTTCGCGCGTGGGCGCTCCCTGGCGACCATCGAGAGCGCGAAGTGGGTGGGACCTTTCCCGACACCGCTGACCGGGGAACTGGTGGCCTCGAACGAGAACGCGTTCGCCGAGGACATCGCGGTCGCCAACCGCGACCCGTACGGCGCCGGGTGGATAGCGCGGCTGCGCCCGGAGCGGTTCGCCGAGGAGCGTGTGCATCTCGTCGACGGGCACGCCGCGATGCAGCAGTACCGGAAGTTCATGGACGAGCACGATATTCACTGTTACCGGTGTGCGGAATAAGAGGTGATGGCCGATGAGTGGGGTGCCCGAGGGGACCGGGCGCAGCCGGCGCCGTGTATCGCCCTGGTGGCTGGTGGTGGCGCTGGTGTTCGCCGGATATCTGGTTTTCCGGTTGGTTCAAGGTGTCGTCTGGCTGATCCAGCACGTGTGAAAGAACATCCGGTACGAGCCGTTGCCACGACCCGGGACCGGGAGGTCGGTTAAAGAACTGGAAGGTGCGTCATGGCCGAGGACGGGGTTGAGGTTGAGGAGCGGGCCAAGCGGCTCGCGATGGTGTGCTGGAGCAGCGACCTGGATCGGGTGTGGCCCACCCTGATCCTGGCGAGCACGGCCGCGGCGTCGGGATTGGAGGTGGACGTCTTCTTCACCTTCTGGGGCCTGCGGGTCCTGCAACGCAACGACAAGCGGGTGACCGGGACGAACTGGATGCAGAAGGCCGAGTCACTGGTCGACCGGGGTGGTACCGACCACCTGAAGCTCGGCAAGATCCACTTCGGCGGCGCGGGCACCTCGATGATCAAGAAGCTCGCGAAGCAGTACAAGGTGGCGAGCCCGACGGAGCTGTTCGAGATGGCGACCGCCGTCGGTGTGCGGATGCATCCGTGCCAGATGACGATGGATCTCTACGGGCTGAAGCCGGAGGATTTCGTCGACGGCCTGCAGCCCTCGCTCGGAGCGGCCAGCTTCATCGATATGGCGGCGAAGGCCGACATCACGTTGTTCATCTGAGATGATGCGATCGACAGCCACGATCGTCCTGCACGGTCGTGATGCGATGGTCGCCAAGCGCGTCCGCGTTGTCGCCACGCGGCACGGGTTCGCGGTCGGCTCACCGTCCGGAGTGGATGGTGAGCCGATCGCGGCCGTGCTGGAGCTGGACGCGCCCGGTGCCGTCGAAGCGGTGCGGGACTGGCGCGAGCGGTGGCCGGGGACGGTCATCCTCGGCTACTCGGCCGTGCCGGATCCGCAGCTGTGGCGGACCGCCCAGCGGGCGGGCTGCGATGTCGTGGTCAACCGTGGCGCGCTCGCGGCCCAGTTGGCGGCGCGGCTGGAGGCCGGCACGACCGGGCGCCGGTTTCCGTTGCTCGACGCGGCCGACGCCGCGGGGCGGCTGGGCCTGGTGTGCCGGGTCCCGGAGACCCCGGTCGGGCCGGTGGCGGTGTATCAGGTGGACGGGCGGCTCTGCGCGGTATCCGACCGCTGCCCGCACGCGGGCGCCGAACTGTCCACAGGGGAGCTTGCCGGCGCGGTCCTGACCTGCCCGCGGCACGGCAGCCAGTTCGACGTGCGCACCGGCGAGCGGGTCCGCGGGCCTGCCGACGCGGAGGTACCGGCCTTCACCGTGACACGGGAGGGCGGCCAGATCTTCCTGATCCTGCCCTCAGGTGAACAACGGTAGCGGGCGGTGCAGCAGGGACGGCTTCGCCGCGATCGCCTTGGCCAGTTCCCCGAACCGCAGCGAAGCGGCGGCTTCGGGATGGGCGAGCACCGTGGGCGTTCCCGTCGTGGTGCACGCGGGCTCGAGCGGGATCCGGGCCAGCAGCGGAACATCGAGCAGTTCGGCGAGACGTGACCCGGCGCCGGTACCGAAAAGCTCGTGCTCCCGGCCGCAGTCGTCGCAGACGAAGCTGGCCATGTTCTCCACTACGCCGGACAGCCGCAGGCCGACCTTGGTCATCATCCGGGCGGCGCGCAGCGCGACCCGTTCGGCGCTCTCGTGCGGGGTCGTCACGAGCAGGAAGTCCGCGTTCGGCAGGAACTGTGCCAGCGAGATCGAGACGTCACCGGTGCCCGGCGGCATATCGATCACCAGATATTCCCGGTCGTCCCAGTGCACGTCGCCGAGCATCTGCTCGAGCGCCTTGTGCAGCATGGGTCCGCGCCAGACCACCGGGCCTTCCTCGGGCAGGAAGTTGCCGATCGAGAGCACGGCGAACCCGTGCGCCTCCAGCGGCATGATGAGATCGCCGACGACCGTGGGCCGCCCGGTCGCGCCGAGCATGTGCGGTACGGAGAATCCCCAGATATCGGCGTCGAGCAGGCCGACGCGGTGCCCGCTCGCGGCGAGCGCGGCCGCGAGGTTCACCGCCACGGTGGACTTTCCCACGCCGCCCTTGCCGCTGCCGACGGCGATGATCCGGGTGCGTGAGCCGCTCTCGCCGACGCGGGGCACGGTGACCCGGACGCCGCCCACGGCCTGCGAGCGTTCCTCGTCGGTCATGGCGGTGAGCTCCACCCGCACGGCGGTGACCTCCGGGCACTCGGCGCGGACTCGCTCCGGCACGACGCGGTGGAAGTATTCGCGCAGCGGGCATCCGGCGATCGTCAGTGCCAAGTGGACGGTGAGCTCGGTCCCGGCGATCTCGATCTCACGGACCATTCCGAGGTCGACGACGGATCGATGGAGTTCCGGGTCTTCGACGCCGCGAAGCGCGTCGAGAATGCTTTCCCGCGTGATCACCGGCCGGCTCGTTGACATCTGACTCCCTTGTCAGGCACCACAATAACGGAGCTTCCGAATATAAGTATATAAGCATATAGTAGGCCTAAGGCCGTGCCGCGGCAAGGAGTCTCGATGAGGATGTCACGCCGTTGGTGTGACCGGTTTGTCGCGCAGCAGTGCCCACAGCGGAAATAGCCAGGGGGTGCGCAACCGGCCCGGTCAGCGGTACCATACCCGGTACGGTATGTGAGGAGGTATGCATGGCGCCGGTGACGGTGACTACCGAAGGCTTCGCCGCATTCGGGACGAGTGCGGGCATCCTCTTCATCGAGTTCGGCGATTCCTGCGAGCCGGTCACCGCCGTGTTCGCGCGAGCGTCGGAACGGCATCCCGATCTGACGTTCGGCACCGTCGACGTGACGGCGGAGCCCGAACTCGGCCGTGCGTTCGGAATCTCGGCCGTACCGGCGTTGATGATCGTCCGCGAGGGGATCGTGCTGTACGCGCGCGAAGGCGCGACGGCCGGACCGCTGCTGGAAGAAATGATCGCGAAGGTGCGCACCGTCGACATGGAGGCGATGCGGCACCGCCTCGCCTCGGACCCGGCGCCGGCCGGGAAAGGAGTGGCATGACACTCGAACAGCAGACGCACGACCTCACCGTGACCGAGGCCGCGGCCGTGAAGGCCAAGGCCCTGCTCGCGCAGGAAGAAGGCGGCGGCGACCTGCGGCTGCGTATCGCGGTCCAGCCTGGCGGCTGCTCCGGCCTGCGATACCAGCTGTTCTTCGACGATCGGAGCGTGGAGGGCGACCTCGTACGCGAGTTCGACGGGCTGCGGGTCGCGGTGGACCGGATGAGCGCCCCGTACCTGGCGGGTGCGGTCGTCGATTTCGTCGACACGATCGAGCAGCAGGGGTTCACCATCGACAACCCCAACGCGTCGGGTTCCTGCGCGTGCGGCGACTCGTTCCACTGAGCACTGGCCCGGCGGGCCGGTGACCGGGTAAGACGGGTGAATGACGACCACAGCGCGGCTGCGGGCCTTCGTCGCGGTGGCCGACACCGGCTCGGTGCGTGCGGCGGCGGCCCGTCTCGTGCTGACCGAGTCCGCCGTGTCGGCGGCGATCAGTGCGCTCAGCAACGAGGTGGGCGTGTCGCTGGTCGAGCGGAACGGGCGGGGTCTGCGGCTCACGCCGTCCGGGGAGACCTTCGCCGGCTACGCCCGCGCGATCCTCGGGCTGCACGACGAGGCGCTGTCCGCGGCTCGTGGTGACCCGGACCCGGCCCGCGGGCGCATCCGGCTCGCCGCGGTGACGACGGCGGCCGATCACCTGCTGCCGGCCGCGCTGGCCGGTTTCCGCGCGGAGTACCCGGACGTCCGGCTGCGGCTGGACGTGGGCACCAGCGAACACGTGTGGGCCCTGCTGGACCGGAACGAGACCGATCTCGTGATCGCCGGCCGGCCGCCGCGGGGCACCGGCGATGTGGTGATCCGGGCCGTGCGCGGCAACGATCTCGTCCCCGTCGCGGCGCCGCCCGTCGCGGAGACGTTCGAGCCGGGCGTCACCACCTGGCTGATGCGCGAGGCCGGTTCCGGTACCCGCTCGACCTGTGAGGCGCTGCTCGCCGGGCTGGAACTCGATCCACCGCGGCTGACGCTCGGGTCCAACGGCGCGGTCGTCGCCGGTGCGGTCGCCGGGCTCGGCGTCACGCTGGTGTCTCGCGAGGCGGTCGCTCGCCCGCTCGCCGCGGGCGAGCTGGTGACCGTGCAGCTGCCGGGCACACCGCTTCGCCGTCGCTGGCATGCGGTGACCCACCGGCGGGCCCCGGCGACCGTCGAGCTGCTCGTGGCACACCTGATCGCCGGCCGGGGCTGGCGGCGGCCACGCGGTTCCCCCGCCCGTTCCACCCGCAGGGGGAGCTGACCGGTTCGCGACGCTCCTAGCGTGCTGGGCACGGGAAGGAGGCCGCGTGGAAACCAGGACAGCCCGGCCCGCGCCGGATCGCAACCTCGCGCTCGATCTGGTCCGGGTCACCGAGGCGGCCGCGATGTCCGCCGGCCGATGGGTCGGCCGTGGTGACAAGAACGGCGCGGACCGGGCGGCGGTCGACGCGATGCGCGCGATGACCGACACGCTGCCGATCCGGGGCGTCGTGGTGATCGGCGAGGGCGAGAAGGACGAGGCGCCCATGCTGCACAACGGCGAGGAGATCGGCAGCCGGGACGGGCCGCCGTGCGACGTGGCGGTCGACCCGATCGACGGGACGACCTTGACCGCCAAGGGAATGGGCAACGCGATCTCGGTGCTGGCGGTCAGCCCGGCCGGCACGATGTACGACCCGTCCGCGGTGTTCTACATGGACAAGCTCGTGACCGGGCCGGACGCGGCGGACGCCGTCGATATCGAAGCCCCGGTGGCGCACAACGTGCGCGTCGTCGCCAAGGCCAAGGGCGGCGAGCCCGAGGACGTCACCGTCTGCATGCTCGACCGGCCGCGGCACGCCCGGCTGGCCGACGAGGTACGCGAGACCGGAGCCCGGATCCGGCTCGTCTCCGACGGCGACGTGGCGGGTGCGGTGATGGCGGCGCGCGACGGTACCGGTATCGACCTGCTGCTCGGTATCGGCGGAACCCCGGAGGGCGTCATCGCCGCGTGCGCGCTGAAATGTCTCGGCGGTGTCATCCAGGCCAAGTTGGCTCCTCGCGACGGCGCGGAACGCGAGCGGGCGCTGGCCGCCGGCCACGATCTGAGCCGGGTGCTGACCACGAACGATCTCGTCGCGGGTGAGGAGGCCTTCTTCGTCGCCACCGGGGTCACCGACGGCCAGTTGCTGCGCGGGGTCCGGTATGGACGGCTCGCGGCGACCACCGAGTCGCTGGTGATGCGCGCCCGCAGCGGCACCGTCCGGTTCGTGCTCAGCGAGCACAAGCTCGACCGGCTCGGCGCCTACAGCGTCGTCGAGTACCGCCACCACCGGGAAGAAAGGGAGTTCAGCGCGTGAGCGTGCAAGCCACCGCCACCGAGATGGTCGCTCCGGGCAAGGGGATCCTCGCCGCGGACGAAAGTATCGCGACGATGTCCGCCCGGCTGGAGAAGGCCGGGATCGCGCCGACGGAGGATAACCGGCGGGCCTACCGGGAGATGCTGGTGACGACACCCGGGCTGGCCGAGGGGATCAGCGGAGTGATCCTCTGTGACGAGACCTTCCACCAGTCCACATCGGATGGACGGCCCTTCCCGGTGGCGCTCGCGGATACCGGGCTACTGACCGGAATCAAGGTCGACACCGGCGCCGAACCGCTTGCGGGAGCACCGGGGGAGAAGGTCACCGAGGGCCTGGACGGGCTGCGCGAGCGGCTCGCCGAGTACGCCTCGCTCGGCGCGCGGTTCGCCAAATGGCGCGCGGTGATCGTGATCGGCGAGGGCAGGCCGACCAGCAGGGCGCGCCGGGCCAACGCGCACGCGCTGGCCCGCTATGCCGCGCTGTGCCAGGAAGCCGCCGTCGTGCCGATCGTCGAACCCGAGGTGCTGATGGAGGGCGAGCATTCGATGGCGGCGTGCGCCGCGGCGACCACGGCGACGCTGCTCGACGTGTTCGCCGAACTCCGCGAGGCCGGGGTCGCCTTGGACGGGGCCGTGCTCAAACCGAATATGGTGGTACCCGGCAAGTCCTCCGGTGAGCGCGCGGACCCGGAGCAGGTCGCGAAGGCCACGGTCGGCACGCTGCGCGGCGCGGTCCCGGCGGAGGTCGCCGGTATCGCGTTCCTGTCCGGCGGGCAGCCGGTCATCCAGGCGACGGAGAACCTGGCCGCGATGCGGGACTTCGAGGTGCCGTGGCCGCTCACGTTCTCGTTCGGACGGGCGCTGGTGGATCCGGCGCTGGCCGCGTGGCAGGGGCGGCCGGAACGGGTCGAGGCCGGGCAGGACGCGCTGGCGGACCGGGTGCGCGGCAACGCGGCCGCGCTGACCGGCGGCGACATGGTGCGTGACCATGTCGCGTAAGCCGTACGCGGCGGTCGTGTTCGACGTCGACGGCACGCTGGTCGACAGCGAGCGCGACGGGCACCGCCCGGCGTTCAATGCCGCCTTCGCGGCGAACCGGCTGCCTTACCGTTGGGACACCGGGGAATACGGCCGGTTGCTCGCCATCACCGGTGGCCGCCGCAGGCTTGCCGCGTACCTGGAGAGCCGAGGGCACGACGCGGGCGAGGCGGCCGGTCTCGCGGCGCGGCTGCACCGTGACAAGACCGAGCGGATGCGAGATCTGGTCACGAACGGCGGGATCGCCGCGCGGCCCGGACTCCGGGAGTTGTTGCGGGAACTGGTGTCCGCCCGCGTGCGGCTGGCCGTCGCGACGACGGGCACCCGCGACTGGGTGGCACCGTTGCTGGACCGCCTGTTCGGCCCGGACCTGTTCGAGGTCGTGGTGACCGGCAGCGAAATCGGGGCGCTCAAACCGGATCCGGCCGCCTACGTCGAGGTGCTGCGCAGGCTCGGGCTGCCCGCGTCCCGCGCGGTCGCGGTGGAGGACTCCGCCAACGGCCTGCGCGCCGCGCTCGCCGCGGGACTGGCCTGCGTGGTGGTGACCAACGACTACACCCGCCGCCAGGACTTCACCGGCGCGGCCGCGGTGTATCCCGGTTTCGGGGCGTGCCGGGCCGACCGTGGCGGACCGCTGGCCGCCGGGATACCGGTCACCGGGCGGGAACCCGTGCGGTGACCGTGGTTCCCTGCCCGGGGCGGGAGGTGACGGCCAGCCTGCCGCCGATGAGCTCCGCGCGTTCGGCCATACCGACCATGCCGTAGCCGCCGGAAGGGGAGCCGTCACCGAAGAACGCCCCGTCCCGGTCGAAACCGCGTCCGCTGTCGCTGACCTCGAGGACGACCTCGCCGGCATCGGTCCTCAGCCGCAGCGCGACCGCCCTGGTCTGCGCGTGCTTGACGACGTTCTGCAGCGCCTCCTGCGCGATCCGGTACAGCGCGATCGCGGCGTGGTCCGGCAGCGCGCAGTCCTCGACATCGACCAGCACGTCCAGTTCGGCGAGTGACCGGGACAGGCTCGCCAGGCTGTCGGCGAGGCCGAGGTCGTCCAGCACCGGTGGCCGCAGGCCGGTGATCGCCGCCCTGGCCTCGTCGAAGGTCAAGTCGGCCAGTTCGCGCGCCCGTTCGACCTGCCCGGCGGCGAACTCGCAACGCCCGGTCAGCGCGCCGGCTGCCGCGTCGAGGTGGAAGCGAAGGCTGACCAGCCGCTGGGTGATGCCGTCGTGGATATCGCCCGCGAGCCGGCGCCGCTCCGTCTCCTGCGCCGCGATGACCTGCTCGGTGAACCGCTCATGCGCGCGCTCGCGCACCGTGAGCCGGCGATGCAGCCGGGCCTGGTGGATCGCCCCGGCGAGCAGGCTTCCGATCGAGGTGAGCAGCCGCACGTCCCGTTCGGCGAAGTCGCGCCGGGCCCGGGTGTGCACGTTGAGCACGCCGACCAGGCCGCCGGGCTCGCTCGCCATCGGCACCGACACCATCGACGTGTAGTCCTCACCGCGTAACTGCGGGAAGTAGCGGTAGCGCGGGTCCCGTTCCTTGTGCTCGACGATCACCACGGGCCGGCCGTGGCTCGCGGCCCATCCCGCGACGCCCTCGCCGAGCGGCAGCCGCACCGCGCCGACCTGCTCGTCGAACGGCGGAGTGGCACCGGCCAGCGTCAGCGACCGGTCGGTGTCGTCGAGCACGTGCACGAAACACACGTCGGTGCTCGTCGCCTCGGCGATCAGGGGCGCGACCCTGGCGGCCAGCAGGGTGAGCTCGGGCCCGGCGGAGATCGCCTCGATGATGCCGACCAGCAACGCGTTCTCGCGCCCGGGGTCGGCGAGGCCGAGACCGTGGGTCATTGGAAGATTCCTTCGCGCAGCGCGGTGGCGACCGCACCGGCCCGGTCGTTCACGTCGAGCTTGCGGAAGATGGCCCGCACGTGGCTTTTGATCGTCTCCTCGCCGAGCACGAGCTTGGCGGCGATGGCGCGGTTGGACAGCCCCGCCACGAGATGGCCCAGCACCTCGCTTTCGCGCTGCGTCAACGACAGATGCGCGCCCGGCCAGAACTCGCCGGCCTGCAGCCGCGCCGCGGACGCGACGGCCCGCCCTGCCATGCCGGGGTCGACGACCTTCTCGCCCGTGGCGGCGAGTTCGAGATGGCGGACCAGTTCCTCGCCGCCGATCGACTTGAGCAGGTAGCCGGCCGCGCCCGCCCGCATGGCCTGGAAGAGGTACTGCTCGTCGTCGTACGCGCTCAGCAGGACCACCTTGCGGTCCGGCGCCGCCTCGATCAGCCGGCGGCACAGGTCCAGCCCGCTCATCGAACCGCGCAACCGCACATCCACGAGGACGACGTCCGGTTCGAGGCTGGACACCAGGCACTGCGCCTCGTCCGCGTCGAGTGCCTGCCCGATGACACGTACGCGACCGCGAAAACGCCCCAGGACCGCTTTGAGCCCTTCGAGGACCATGGCGTGGTCGTCGACGAGAAGGACTCGCAACGGTTGGTTCCGCATAGCTGGAGTTTACCCGCCGCCGAGCCGCTTCCCGCGATTCCGGAATTCCCCCGCCCGCACCCCCGTGCGGGGGGATCGCGCCGCCACGGCCCCGACTTACCTTCGGGCGACAACGACTCGGGAGGTCTGGAGAATGCAGCCGACCCCATCGCGGCCGCGCCTGGTGGCGTCGATCCTGCCGGCGGATTTCGCCCGGCTCGGCGAGGAATGCCGTTCGCTCGAGGAAGCCGGGATCGACCGCATCCAGTGGGACGTCATGGACGGCGTCTTCGTGCCGAACCTGACCATCGGGCCCGATGTGATCGCGTCGGTGCGCCCCCTGGTCGATGTCGGGTTCGAGGCGCACCTGATGGTGGCCCGGCCCGAGCCGATGCTCGAACGCTGGGTGGAGGCCGGGTGCGAACTCGTGATCGTGCACGCGGAAACGTGCCGGCATCTGCACCGGACGCTGACCGCGGTGCTCGATCTCGGGGTGCGCGCCGGGGTCGCGGTGAATCCGGCAACACCTTTGTCGGCCATCACACATGTGCTCGACCTGGTGGATCTGGTGCTGGTGATGACCGTGAACCCCGGTTTCGGCGGTCAGGCCTATCTGTCCACAATGGAGTCCAAGATCGCGGAGGCGCGAGCGCTGGTCGAACGGACCGGACGGCCGATCGAGTTGGAGGTCGACGGCGGGATCGGGCCGGACACCATCGCCGGCGCGGCCCGCGCGGGCGCGACCACCTTCTGCGCCGGCTCCGCGCTGTTCCGCCGACGGGGTGCGATGGCGGTGGAACTGGCGCGCCTGCGGCAACTAGCGACGGTGCGCGAGGACGCGGCATGAACCCGCGCGACGAACACTGGGACGAGGTGGACGACCTCGCGGTCACCACGATCCGCATGCTCGCGGCGGACGCGGTGCAGCAGGCCCGCAGCGGCCATCCCGGGCTCCCGATGGGCGCCGCGGTGCCGGCGTGGGCGCTGTGGTCGCGGTTCCTGCGACACGATCCGGCGGAGCCGGGGTGGCCGGACCGCGACCGGTTCGTACTGTCGGCCGGGCACGGTTCGATGCTGCTCTACGCGCTGCTGCACCTGTTCGGCTACGACCTGGCCGCCGCGGAGTTACGCGAGTTCCGCCAGTGGGGTTCGCGCACACCGGGGCATCCGGAGTACGGCCATACGCCCGGCGTGGAGACCACCACGGGACCGCTCGGGCAGGGTCTGGCGAACGCGGTCGGGATGGCGCTGGGCGAGCGGATGCTCGCCGCCCGCGCCAACACACCGGAGCACACCGTGGTCGGCCACCGCACCTGGGTGCTCGCCGGGGACGGCGACCTGATGGAGGGCATCAGCCACGAGGCCGCATCGCTGGCCGGGCACCTCGGCCTCGGCCGGCTGAACGTCGTCTTCGACGACAACGACGTCACGATCGACGGGCCCGCGAGCCGCAGTTGCTCCGACGACGTGGCGGCCCGGTTCGTGGCGTATGGCTGGCACACCGTACGCGTCGCCGACGGCAACGACGGGCCGGCGATGATCGCGGCGCTCGCCGAGGCGGCCGCCGAGGAAGGCAGGCCGAGCCTGGTCGCGGTGCGCACCACGATCGGGTACGGCGCACCTGAGGTGGCGGGCACCTGCAAGGCGCACGGCGCGCCACTCGGCGAGGAGCGGCTCGCCGCCGCCCGGGCGGCTTTCGGCTGGCCGGCGGAGAAGTTCCATGTACCGCCCGAAGTCGGCAAGCGGTGCGCCGAACTGGCGGCCGGCGCGCAGGCCGAACAGTTCGCCTGGAGCGACCGCCGCCGCCAGTGGGCGCAGGCGCATCCCGAACTGGCCGCGCAGTGGGACCCGGCGGCACCGCTGGGGCCGCCGGCCGGCCTCGCCGGGTGGCTGCCGGTGTTCGAACCGGGGACGAAGATGGCCACCCGTAAGGCTTCGGGCATCGTGCTGGAGTCGGTGGCCACGGTTTTTTCCGGTCTGGTGGGCGGATCCGCGGATCTCGCGGCCTCCACGAACACGACGATCCCGGGCGGCGGGGACGTGTCCGTGGACGATCGGCGCGGCCGGACCCTGCACTTCGGCATCCGGGAGCACGCGATGGCGGGGGTGCTCAACGGCCTCACCCTGCACGGCGGATTCCGTTGCTACGGCGGCACTTTCCTGGTCTTCTCCGATTACCTGCGGCCGTCGATCCGGCTGGCCGCGCTGATGGGACTGCCGGTGGTGTTCGTGTTCACCCACGACTCGATCATGGTCGGTGAGGACGGCCCGACCCATCAGCCGGTCGAGCAACTGGAGTCGTTGCGGCTCATCCCGGGCCTCGCGGTGCTGCGGCCTGCCGATGCCAACGAGACCGCGGCGTGCTGGCGCATCGCGCTGGAGCGGGCGAGCGGGCCCACCGCGCTCGTGCTGAGCCGGCAGGATCTGCCCGTACTGCAGCCACCTTCCGAGGGCCACGCGATCGACCGGTTCGGCGCTCGTCCGGTGTGGACGAACGCGCGCGAGCCCGAGATCGTGCTGGCCGCCACCGGTTCCGAGGTGGCGCTGGCGCTGGCCGCGGCCGGTGAACTGGCGGGCGAGGGCGTCGCCGTCGAGGTCCTGTCGGTGCCGTGGCGTGAACAGTTCGAGCGGGCACTGGCCGCGGGCGAGTTCCGGCTGGCGGACTGCCCGGTGGTGTGGATCGAGGCCGGGGTGCCCACCGGGTGGCAGGCACTGGCCCGCCACGGCGACGCCGTGCTCGGGCTGCGCCGGTTCGGCGCGAGCGCACCCGGCGCGACCGTGTACGCCGAACTCGGGTTCACGGTCGCGGCCGTGGTGGAGACCGCCTTGCGGCAGATGGGACGGGAGCGGGCATGCCCCACAAGCTGATCCGGATCGAGCGCGTCGAGGGCGACCGGCCCGCCCGGCCGGTGATGATCGCCGTCGCCGGCGACAGCGCCGCCGGCAAGACCACACTGACCACGGGGCTGGCCGAGGCACTCGGCCAGGACCGGGTCACCACGATCTGCGTGGACGACTACCACCGCTACGACCGCCGTGAACGCAAGGGGCTGCCGTTCACCGCGCTGCATCCCGACTGCAACTACGTCGAGATCATCGAACAGCATCTGCAGCTGCTCGCGACCGGTCGCCCGATCCTCAAACCGGTCTACGACCACGACACGGGCGAGCTGACCCGGCCCGAACTGGTCGAGCCGCACGAGTTCGTGATCGTCGAGGGGTTGCTTCCCTTGCACACCAAGCTGACCCGCGCCTGCTTCGATATCTCGATCTATCTCGATCCGGCCGAGGAGGTCCGGCGGCAGTGGAAGGTCAAGCGGGACACCGACAAGCGCGGCTACCGGACCGACGCGGTGGTCGCGGAGCTGGCGCGGCGTGAGCCGGAATCGGCGGAGTTCATCCGCCCGCAGCGGGCCTACGCCGATATCGTGGTCCGCTTCGCGCCGATCGCGGGACGGCACGATCCGCCGGGCACGCCCCTGTCGGCGGAGCTGATGTTGCGGCCCACCATGAACTATCCGGAGTTGAGCCGGGTGCTGGGCGGCAACGAGCAGCGAGCCATCCACCTCAAGCTCACCAGGGACTCCGACGGCCGCCCGGTCGACACCCTGCACATCCACGGGTACGTGCCCCGGGAGGAAAGCCTCGTGGTGGAGAAGGCGATCTGGGAGCGGCTCGGCGTCGACGCCGGGGAGGTGCCGCTCACGCTCGGCAACCTCGGCGCGGGCGTGCGCAGCGAGCCGCTGGCCATCACACAGCTGCTGTTGCTGTCCCATCTGCTCGACCCCAACCGTTGACGCGCGGAGGAACTATGGGCTTGGAGGAGAAGCTGCCCAGCGGCTTCCTGCTCACCGGTGTCGAGCAGCTCGCGGGGTGGGTACGGAAGAACTCGCTGTGGCCGGCCACGTTCGGGCTGGCGTGCTGCGCCATCGAGATGATGGCCACCGGCGCGGGCCGCTACGATCTGGCCCGCTTCGGGATGGAGGTGTTCCGCGCCTCACCGCGCCAGGCGGATCTGATGATCGTCGCCGGCCGGGTGAGCCAGAAGATGGCACCGGTGCTGCGCCAGGTCTACGACCAGATGGCCGCGCCGAAGTGGGTGCTGTCGATGGGTGCGTGCGCGTCTTCGGGCGGCATGTTCAACAACTACGCGATCGTCCAGGGTGTCGATCATGTGGTGCCGGTCGACGTATACCTGCCCGGCTGCCCGCCCCGCCCCGAGATGCTGATGCACGCGATCCTCACCCTGCACGAGGAAATCCAGCGGAGGCCGCTGGGAGCGGCACGATGAGCGCCGAGCGCCCCGGCGTCGTGGCGGCCCGCGCCGGAATGTTCGGAGTAGACGGTCCTGGCGACACGTCCGGGTACGGCCGGCTGCGCCACACCGTCCGGCAGCCCGAAGGAAGCCCGCGACCCTACGGGGGCTGGTTCGACGAGGTGGCCGGCGATCTGGCGAACGCACTCGCCGAGCGCGGGGTCTCGCTCACCGCGGCCGCGCCGCGTACCGTCGTCGATCGCGGCGAGCTCACCTTCGTCGTGCGGCGCGAACGGCTCCTTCAGGTCGTGATGGCACTGCGCGACGTGCCGGCGTTGCGGTTCGAGCTGTGCTGCTCGGTCTCCGGCGTGCACTTCCCGCAGGACGAGGGCGCCGAACTGCATGTGGCATACCACTTCCTGTCCATCACCCACAACCGGCGCCTCCGGCTCGAAGTGTCCTGCCCCGACAGCGATCCGCATATCCCGTCGATCGTGCCGGTGTACCCGACCGCGGACTGGCACGAGCGCGAGACCTACGACTTCTTCGGGATCGTGTTCGACGGCCACCCCGGGCTCACCCGCATCCAGCTGCCCGACGACTGGGACGGGCACCCGCAGCGCAAGGACTACCCGCTCGGCGGCATTCCCGTCGAGTACCCGGGTGTGTCCGTGCCACCGCCCGACGAGCGGAGGTCGTACCGCTGATGTCCACTGTGGAATTCCGCGACGAGCGTGCCGCGGTGTTCACCGTCGCCGGCGGCGACTGGGACACCGTGGTCGAAGGCGCCGGCGAGGTGCCGGAAGAGCGGGTCGTGGTCAACATGGGACCGCAGCACCCGTCCACACACGGGGTGCTGCGGCTGATCCTCGAGCTGGCGGGCGAGACGGTCACCGATGCGCGGTGCGGGATCGGCTACCTGCACACCGGGATCGAGAAGAACCTCGAATACCGGACGTGGACGCAGGCGGTCACGTTCATCACGCGGATGGACTACCTGGCTCCGTTCGCGAACGAGGTGGCCTACTGCCTCGCGGTGGAGAAGCTGCTCGGTATCACCGCGCAGGTGCCCGAGCGCGCGACCGTCATCCGCGTCCTGCTGATGGAGCTCAACCGGATCTCCTCGCATCTGGTGTCGATCGCGACCGGCGGGATGGAGATCGGCGCGCTCACCGTGATGACGATCGGTTTCCGGGAACGCGAACTGGTCCTTGACCTGTTCGAGCTGATCACCGGGCTGCGGATGAACCACGCCTTCGTCCGGCCCGGCGGCGTGGCGCGTGACCTGCCGGCCGGGGCGGAGGGGAACATCGCGGGGTTCGTGAAGGTGATGCGCGAGCGGATTCGCGACTACGAGCACCTGTGCACGGCGAACCGTATCTTCGTCGCGCGCACGAAGGATATCGGCTTCCTCGACCTCGCCGGCTGCCTGGCGCTCGGCATCACCGGGCCGGTGCTGCGCGCCGCCGGGCTGCCGCACGATCTGCGCAGGAGCGAGCCGTACTGCGGCTACGAGAACTACGAGTTCGAGGTGGCCACCTGGGACGGTTGCGATGCCTACGGCCGGTTCCGGGTGCGGCTGGAGGAGATCGGGCAGTCGTTGTCGATCGTCGAGCAGTGCCTGGACCGGCTGCGGCCGGGACCGGTGATGGTGGCGGACCGGAAGATCGCCTGGCCCGCGCAGCTCACGGTGCACGGCGACGGTCTGGGCAACGACCACGAGTACGTCCGCGAGATCATGGGCGAGTCGATGGAATCGCTCATCCACCATTTCAAGCTGGTCACCGAAGGCTTCCGGGTGCCACCGGGACAGGTGTACTCGGCGGTGGAGTCCCCACGCGGGGAGATGGGCGTGCACGCGGTCAGCGACGGCGGCGCGCGGCCGTACCGCGTGCACATGCGTGACCCGTCGTTCGTCAACCTGCAGGCCGTTCCCGCGATGTGCGAGGGGGGCATGGTCGCCGACGTGATCGCCTCGATCGCGTCGATCGACCCGGTGATGGGAGGGGTCGATCGATGACCACAGCAGACAGTCCGGTGTGGACCGATCTGGCGGCGGACGCGGAGGTGGTCATCGCGCGCTACCCGCACGCTCGCTCGGCACTGCTGCCGTTGCTGCACCTCGTGCAGTCGGTGGAAGGTCACGTCTCGGCCGCGGGCATCGAGTTCTGTGCCCGCCGGCTCGGTCTCACCGTCGCCGAGGTCCAGGCCGTCGCGACCTTCTACACGATGTACAAACGTGCTCCGGTCGGCGACTACCTCGTCGGCGTCTGCACGAACACCCTGTGCGCGGTCATGGGCGGCGACGCCATCCTCGGCGCCCTGCAGGAGTATTCGCCCGAGGACGGCTCCATCACGCTCGAAGCCGTGGAGTGCAACGCGGCCTGCGATCACGCGCCGGTGATAATGGTCAACTGGGAGTTCTTCGACACCATGACCCCCGCGGCCGCACGGCGGCTCGTCGACGACCTGCGCGCCGGGCGCGCGGTGTCTCCCTCGCGGGGTAGGAGTCCACTGTGTACGTTCCGGCAGACCTCGCGCCTCCTGGCCGGGTTTCCCGAGGAAACACGATGAGCGCCCCGGTGCTCACGCGCATGTGGGGTGAGCCGGAGTCGTGGACGCTGGAGGCCTACCGGCGGCACGACGGCTACCGCGCGCTCGCGGCCGCGCTCGCCATGCCGCCCGACGACGTGATCGCCGCGGTCAAGGACGCCGGGCTGCGCGGACGTGGCGGGGCGGGTTTCCCGACCGGCGTGAAATGGGGCTATATCCCGCAGGGCGACGGCAAACCGCACTATCTTGTGGTCAACGCCGACGAGTCCGAACCGGGCACGTGCAAGGACGTGCCGTTGATGATGGCCAACCCGCACGAACTGATCGAGGGCGTCGTGATCGCCGCCTACGCGATCCGCGCACGGCAGGCGTTCCTCTACGTGCGCGGCGAGGTCGTCCCGGTGCTGAGGAGGGTGCACGCCGCGGTCGTCGAGGCGACCGCCGCCGGTTACCTCGGCGAGGACATCCTCGGTTCGGGGTTCTCCCTCGACGTCGTGGTGCACGCGGGCGCGGGTGCCTACATCTGCGGAGAGGAGACGGCGTTGCTGGACTCCCTGGAGGGCCGGCGAGGGCAGCCACGGCTGCGTCCTCCGTTCCCGGCCACCGCGGGCCTTTACGCGTGCCCGACCGTGGTCAACAACGTCGAGACGATCGCGAGCGTGCCCGCGATCCTGCGCGAGGGCGCGAAATGGTTCCGCTCGATGGGCACCGAGAAGTCCCCGGGTTTCACGCTGTACTCGCTTTCCGGGCATGTCGCGCGGCCCGGTCAGTACGAGGCTCCACTCGGGACCACGTTACGAGAGTTGCTCACACGCGCGGGCGGTGTCCGCGACGGGCACCGGCTGAAGTTCTGGACGCCCGGCGGTTCCTCGACCCCCATCCTCACCGGGAAACACCTGGACGTCCCGCTCGACTACGAGGGTGTCGCGGCGGCCGGGTCCATGCTCGGCACCAAGGCGCTGCAGATCTTCGACGAGACGACCTGTGTGGTGCGCGCGGTGCTGCGCTGGTCGGAGTTCTACGCGCACGAATCGTGCGGTAAGTGCACCCCGTGCCGCGAAGGCACGTTCTGGCTGACGCGGATTCTCGAAGAACTGGAGCGGGGCACTGCGGGCGCCGACGATCTGGACAAGCTGCTCGACGTGTGCGAAAGCGTCGCGGGCCGCTCGTTCTGTGCTCTCGGTGACGCCGCCACCAGCCCGATCGTCTCGTCGGTCGCCCACTTCCGGGACGAGTACCTGGCGCATCTGCACGTGGGCGCCTGCCCGTTCCCGCCCGGACGCAGCGCTCTCTTCGCGGACGAGGGAGTCCGGCGATGACCGGGCCGGTCACGCTGACCGTCGACGGAACCGAGATCACCGTGCCCCCGGGCACGCTGGTGATCCGCGCCGCCGAGGCGGCGGGCGTGGAGATCCCCCGGTTCTGCGATCATCCGCTGCTCGAACCCGCGGGCGCCTGCCGGCAGTGTCTCGTGGAGGTGTCCGGGCAGGCGAAACCCGTCACCGCATGCACGGCGGCGGTGGCTCCCGGCATGGCGGTGCGCACCCAGCTCACCTCGCCGATGGCCGAGCGCGCGCAACGCGGTGTGCTGGAGTTGCTGCTGATCAACCATCCCCTGGACTGCCCGGTCTGCGACAAGGGCGGCGAATGCCCGCTGCAGAACCAGGCCATGACCAACGGTGGCACGCGGTCTCGGTTCACCGGTCCCAAGCGCACCTTCCCGAAACCGGTCGCGATCTCCAGCCTCGTGCTGCTCGACCGTGAGCGGTGCGTGCAGTGCGCGCGCTGCACCCGGTTCGCCGAACAGGTGGCGGGCGATCCGCTGATCGCGCTGATGGAGCGCGGTGCCGCGCAGCAGATCGGGGTGGGGGACTCGACCACGTTCGACTCGTACTTCTCCGGTAACGCGGTGCAGATCTGCCCGGTCGGCGCGCTCACCGCGAGTTCGTACCGGTTCCGCTCCCGCCCCTTCGACCTGGTGTCGACGGCTGGGGTGTGCGAGCACTGCGCCGCCGGTTGCGCGATCCGTACGGATTCGCGGGGCGGCGAAATCGTGCGGCGGAACGCCGGCGACGACCCGGCGGTCAACGAGGAATGGAGCTGCGACAAGGGAAGATGGGCGTTCCGGTACACCACGGCGCCCGACCGGCTCGGCGCACCACTGCTGCGGGACCGGCGGACCGGGCGGCTCGGACCGGCGCCGTGGCCGGACGCGCTGGCGGCGGCCGCTGAGGGGCTGGCCGCGGCACGCGGCAACGTGGGGGTGCTGACCGGCGGGCGGTTGAGCCTGGAAGACGCCTACGGCTACGCGAAGTTCGCGCGGATCGTGCTCGGCACGAACGATGTGGACTTCCGCGCCCGGCCGCTTTCGGTGGAGGAAACAGGTTTCCTCACCGCCGTGGTCGCGCGTGCGCCCGGTCCGGCCTACGCGGATCTGGAGCGCGCCCCGGTCGTGCTGCTGGCCGGGCTCGAACCCGAAGAGGAGGCGCCGATCGTGTTCCTGCGGCTGCGTAAGGCGGTCCGAGCGGGTCTTCGCGTGCTCGCGATCGCGCCGTTCGCCAGCCGTGGCTTGGCAAAGCTCGCCGGAACCGTGCTGCGCGCGATGCCCGGCGCGGAGGCCGGTGCCTTGGCCTCCGGCGAAGCACGGCAGGCGCTTTCCGTTTCTGGCGCGGTGATTCTCGTGGGCGAGCGGCTCGCGGCCTCGCCCGGTGCGCTGACGGCGGTGGCCCGGCTGGCCGAGGTGACCGGCGCGGCGCTCGGGTGGGTGCCGCGCCGCGCCGGGGACCGCGGCGGGCTGGAGGCGGGAGCGTTCCCCGCGTTGCTGCCCGGTGGCCGCCCGGTGGCCGATCCCGGGGCTCGCGCCGAAGTGGCCCGGGCGTGGGGAGTGCGCTCGCTGCCGGCGGAACCGGGCCGAGACACCGAGGCGATCCTCGCCGCGGGCGCGCGCGGCGAACTCGGCGCGCTGCTCGTGGCCGGGGTCGAGCCCGGCGACCTGCGCGATTCCCGCACGGCCTTGCGGGCGCTCGAGCGGACGCCGTTCGTGGTGAGCCTGGAAACGCGCACCGGTCCGGTCACCGAGCGGGCCGATGTCGTGCTCCCGGTCGCGGTGCCCGGCGAGAAGGCGGGGACGTTCGTCAACTGGGAGAACCGGCACCGCGTGTTCGAAGCGGCCGTGCGGGATGCGGGCCGCTGGCCCGACCACCGCGTGCTCAGCGCGATCGCGGCCCGCGCGGGTGTGGATCTCGGCAGCGTGGACGGTGCGCGGCAGGAGTTGGCGCGGCTCGGTTCGTGGTCCGGGGCCCGGCCCCGGTTCGAACCGGTCAGCCCGGTGCACGTCGCGCCGCAGCAGGGGGAGGCCGTGCTCGCCAGCTGGCGGATGCTGCTGGACAACGGCCGCCTCCAGGACGGGGAGGGGAACCTGGCCGCCGCGGCGCGCCGCCCGGTCGCGCGGCTTTCGGCGATCACCGCCGCCGAGATCGGCGTGGCGGACGGCGATCTTCTCACGGTGTCCACCCCGCGGGGTTCGATCACGCTGCCGCTCGCCGTCACCGAAATGTCGGAGCGAGTCGTGTGGCTCCCGCAGAACTCGAAGGGCTGCACCGTGCTCGAGACGCTCGGCGCGGTCAGCGGTTCGCTCGTGCGGACAGCGAAGACACCGGAGGCACACGCGAGCGACGATGGCGGAGCCCCGCTTGCGGGTGCCGACCGGGTGCGGGTGTCCCGCAAGACACCGGAGGCACACGCGAGCGACGATGGCGGAGCCCCGCTTGCGGGTGCCGACCGGGTGCGGGTGTCCCGCAAGACACCGGAGGCGAGATGACCGCGGCGCAGTTGCTCGCGCGGGACCCGTGGTGGCTGGTCGCCGGAAAGGCGGTCGCGATCTTCGTCCTGCTGTTGCTCATCACCATGTTCTGCGTCGTCTACGAGCGCAAGGTCGTGGCCTTCATGCAGATGCGGGTCGGGCCGGACCGGGTCGGCCCGTGGGGCACGCTGCAGTCGCTCGCGGACGCGCTCAAGCTCGCGCTGAAGGAGGACATCACCCCGAAAGCGGCCGACCGCGTGGTGTTCGTGCTGGCCCCGATGATCGCCGGCGCCTGCGCGTTCCTGTCGATGGCGGTGATCCCGTTCGGCCCTGAGGTCACCGTGTTCGGCCACACCACCGCGCTGCAGCTCACGGATCTGCCCGTGGGCGTGCTGTTCGTGCTCGCCGCCGCGTCGACCGGGGTCTACGGCATCGTGCTGGCCGGCTGGTCCTCGGGCTCGGCGTACCCGCTGCTGGGCGGGTTGCGCTCGGCGGCGCAGGTGATCTCCTACGAGATCGCGATGGCGCTGTCGTTCGTCGGCGTCTTCCTCGTGGCCGGTTCGATGTCCACATCGGACATCGTGCAGGCCCAGCAGCGGCTGTGGTTCGGGGTGCTGCTGGCGCCTTCCCTGCTGAGCTACCTCGTGGCGATGGTGGGGGAGACCAACCGCGCGCCGTTCGACCTGCCCGAGGCCGAAGGCGAACTGGTCGGCGGTTTCCACACCGAGTACTCGTCGCTGAAGTTCGCGACGTTCATGCTCGCCGAGTACATCAACATGGTCACGGTGTCCGCCCTGGCCAGCACCCTGTTCCTCGGCGGCTGGCGGGCGCCGTGGCCGATCTCGTTGTGGGACGGGGCGAACCGCGGAGGCTGGCCCGCATTGTGGTTGCTGGGCAAGGTACTGCTGCTGCTGTTCGTGTTCATCTGGCTGCGCGGCACCCTGCCCCGGCTGCGCTACGACCAGTTCATGGCGCTCGGCTGGAAGGGCCTGATCCCGTTCTCCCTCGGCTGGATCGTCGTGGTGGCCGTCGTGAAGACCCTGTGGGGCCAGGACGCCGGGTTCGTCGGTGCCGGCGCCGTCGTGCTGGCCCTGGCGCCGCTGGTGTTCCGCCGCAAACATGCGAGTCCGAAGGCCGGCGCCGCCGTGGGCAGGTTCCTCGATTCCCTCGCGGGATTCGGCGTCACCTTCCGGGCTATGTTCCGCAAGCCCACCACCGAGTTCTACCCGGAGCAGCGCAAGGAAACGCCGGGCGGCTTCCACGGCCGGCACGTGCTCAACCGCTACCCCGACGGGCTGGAGAAATGCGTCGGCTGCGAGCTGTGCGCATGGGCCTGCCCGGCGGACGCGATCCACGTGGAAGGTGCGGACAACACCGACGCCGAGCGGTACTCGCCCGGTGAGCGGTACGGCCGGCGGTACGAGATCAACTACCTGCGCTGCATCTTCTGTGGACTGTGCGTCGAGGCCTGCCCGACCCGGGCGCTGACCATGAGCACCGAGTTCGAGCTTGCGGACCTCGGCCGCGAGCCCCTGGTGTTCACGAAGGAGCAGTTGCTGGCCGGACTCGGTCCCGGTATGGCCGCGCCCCCGCATCCGATGGCGCGCGGCGCCAGTGCGGCCGACTACTACGCCGGCCGGGTGCTCCCGGCGGAAGGGAGCGCCCGATGACCGAGACGATCGTGTTCTGGGTTCTCGCGCCGGTCATCGTGGTGGCCGCCACCGGGATGCTCGCGGTGCCCAAGGCCGTGCACAGCGCGCTGCTGCTCGCGCTGGTCATGCTCGGCCTTGCCGTCTGCTACCTCGGGCAGGGCGCGGCCTTCCTCGCCGTGGTGCAGGTCGTGGTCTACGCCGGCGCGGTGATGATGCTGTTCCTGTTCGTGCTGATGACGGCCGGGGTCGACGCCGCCGAGTCGCTGGTCGAGCGGTTGCGCGGGCAACGGGTGGCCGCCGTACTGACCGGGCTCGGGTTCGCGGTGCTGGTCGCCGCGGGGGTCGGCGCCGCGGCGCTCGCGCCGCCCGGACCGGCCGGCCCGCAGGGCGGCGACGTACCGGGCCTCGCCACGCTGATCTTCACCCGGTACGTGTGGGCCTTCGAAGTGACCAGCGCGCTGCTGATCACCGCCGCGCTGGGCACGATGACGCTCGCCGGGCAGCGCGGCGCCGCCCGCAAGACGCAGCGCGAACTGTCGCGGGAGCGCATCGGCCGGCTCGTGCTGGGCGGCCAGGTCAGCCCGCTGCCACCGCCGGGCGTCTACGCGGACCGCAACTCGGTGGACGTTCCGGCGCGGCTGCCGGACGGCACACCCGCGTGGCATTCCGTGCCCGGCCGCCGGGGTGTCCGGTGAACCCGGCGAACTACCTCTGCCTCTCGGCCGTCCTGTTCGGACTGGGCGCCGCCGGTGTCCTGTTGCGGCGCAACGTGATCGTCGTGCTGATGTGCGTCGAGCTGATGCTCAACGCGGCGAACCTGGCGTTCGTCGTCTTCTCGCGGATGCACGGCCGGCTCGACGGTCAGGTGTTCGCGTTCTTCACCATGGTCGTCGCCGCCGCGGAGGTCGTGGTCGGCCTCGCGATCGTGATGGCGGCCTTCCGCGACCGCCGGTCGTCCTCGATCGACGACGCCAACCTGCTCAAGCATTGAGGGAATGCCATGACCGGATCCGCAGCCTGGCTCATCGTCGCGTTACCCCCCGCCGGCGCCGCTGTGCTGCTGCTGGGCGGGCGGCGGACGGACCGGTGGGGGCACCTGCTCGGGGTCGCGACAACGGTGGCCGCATTCGCGCTGGGCGTACTGTCCACTGTGGAGCTGGCCGGACTCGTCCCGGCGCAACGGGTTCTGCACGTGCCGCTGTTCACCTGGCTTTCCGTCGGCGGGCTGCGGGTGGACGTCCGGTTGCTGCTCGATCCGCTGTCGCTGACGTTCGTACTGCTGATCACCGGGGTCGGCGCCCTCATCCACATCTACTCGGTCGCGTACCTGGCCGGTGATCCGCACCGCCGCCGGTTCTTCGGCTACCTCAACCTGTTCGTGGCGGCGATGCTGCTGCTGGTGCTCGCCGACGACTACGCCGTGCTGTTCATCGGCTGGGAGGGCGTCGGTCTCGCCTCGTACCTGCTGATCGGGTTCTGGCAGCACAAGCCGGCCGCCGCGGTCGCGGCGAAGAAGGCGTTCGTGGTCAACCGCGTCGGCGACGCCGGGCTGCTGGTGGCGATGATGCTGATGATCGGCGCCTTCGGCTCGCCCGGGTTCGGCACGGTGTCCGCCCGAGCCGGATCCGCCGGCGGCACCGCGACCGCGATCGGCCTGCTGCTCCTGCTCGCCGCGTGCGGGAAGTCCGCCCAGGTGCCGTTGCAGTCGTGGTTGCTGGACGCGATGGAGGGGCCGACCCCGGTCTCGGCGCTCATCCACGCCGCCACGATGGTCACCGCCGGGGTCTACCTCGTCGCCAGGTCGCACGAGATCTACGCGGTGGCACCGGACGCGCGGCTGGCCGTCGCGCTGGTCGGCGCGGCCTCGCTGCTGTTCGGCGCGGTGATCGGCTGCGCCAAGCACGACATCAAGAAGGCGCTGGCCGCCTCGACCATGTCGCAGATCGGCTACATGATGCTGGCGGCGGGCCTGGGCCCGGCCGGGTACGCGCTCGCGATCACGCATCTGCTCAACCACGGGTTCTTCAAGGCCGGGCTGTTCCTCGGTGCGGGTTCGGTGATGCACGCGATGGACGACGAGGTGGACATGCGTCGCTACGGCGGCCTGCGCGTGGTGCTGCCCGCCACGTTCGTCACGTTCGGCGCCGGCTACCTGGCGATCATCGGGGTGCCGCCGTTCGCCGGGTTCTTCTCCAAGGACCGCATCATCGAGGTGGCCTTCGGCGCCGGTGGCCCGGTGGGCTGGGGGCTCGGCACGGCGGCGCTGGCCGGTGCCGGGCTCACCGCGTTCTACATGACACGCGTGGTGCTGATGACCTTCTTCGGCGAGCGCAGGTGGGCCGCGGGCGTTCATCCGCACGAGCCGCCGCCGACGATGCTCGTGCCGATGGGCGTGCTCGCGCTCGGTTCGGCCGGGGCCGGTGTGCTGCTCTGGCTCGGTGGGCGGCTGGTCGGCTGGCTCACCCCCGTGCTCGGCGAGCCGGTCGAGCCCCACACGCCGCTGCCCGGTTGGGTGTGGACGGTACTGATCCTCACCGTCGTCGGCGCGGGCATCGCGACGGCCTGGCGGCAGCATGCCCGGTCCGGACGTGCCGCCGGGGCGCTCGCGCGTGCCGCGCGCCGGGACCTGTACGGCGACGCGGTCAACGAGGCGCTGTTCATGCGCCCGGGCCGCGCGCTCGCCCGCTGGCTGGCGGGTCCGGCGGAGACGGATCTCGACGGGCTCGTCACCGGCGTCGGCGGGACGGTCGCCCGGGGCGCGGCCGTGCTGCGCCGGGCCCAGACCGGATACGTGCGCGGTTACGCCCTCTGGATGTTCGCCGGCGCGACCCTGCTCCTCGCGGCGTTCGTGGCGGGGCGGTGATCGCGATGGGCTTTCCCTGGCTGACCACGCTCGGTGCCGTACCGCTGATCGGCTCGGTCATGGCCACGTTGCCGCGGGACAGCCGCGTCGCGCGGCGGGTGGCACTGGCCTCCGCGCTGGTGGCGGTGGTCGTGCTGGCACTCGCGGCCACGCGGTTCCGCGTCGGCGGGCCGGGTTTCCAGTTGGCGGAGCGGCATTCCTGGATCCCGCAGTTGGGCATCTCCTACAGCCTCGGCCTCGACGGGATCGGGTTGACGCTCGTGGTGCTGACCGTCGTGCTCACCCCGGCGGTCATCGCTGCCGGGCAGGCCGGGCGCGGGTACTTCGCACTCGTGCTGCTGCTGGAGGCCATCACGATCGGGGTCTTCGCGGCCACCGACGTGTTCCTGTTCTACGTGCTGTTCGAGGTCATGCTCATCCCGATGTACTTCCTCATCGGACGTTACGGCGGGCCGCGACGCGCCGCCGCCGCGATGAAGTTCTTGCTCTACAGCCTGTTCGGCGGCCTGCTGATGCTGGCGGCGGTGATCGCGCTCGGCGTGCGGGCCGGGACGTCCGATCTTCCGGCGCTCGTCGAGGCGGTGCGGCAGGGCACCCTGCGGCTGGACCCGGTGACCGGGCGCGTGCTGTTCGCCGGGTTCTTCCTCGCCTTCGCGATCAAAGCTCCACTGTGGCCACTGCACAGCTGGCTGCCCGGCGCCGTCGCGGAGTCCACGCCCGGCGGAGCCGTGCTCCTGGTGGCCGTGCTCGACAAGGCCGGCACGTTCGGCATGCTCCGGTACTGCCTGCCGCTGTTCCCGGAGGCCTCGCGGTTCTTCACCCCGCTCGTGGTCGTGCTGAGCGTGATCGGCATCGTCTACGGTGCGCTCGTCGCGGTCGGGCAGGCGGAGATCACCCGCCTGATCGCCTACACCTCGTTGTCCCACTTCGGGTTCATCACGCTGGGGGTGTTCGCGATGACCACGCAGAGCCAGGCCGGAGCCGCGTTCTACATGCTCAGCCACGGGCTGTCCGCGGCCGCGCTGTTCCTGCTCGCCGGGTTCCTGATCAAGCGGCACGGATCGAGCCGAATCGCCGACTACGGGGGTGTGCAGCGGGTCGCCCCGGTGCTCGCCGGCACGTTCCTGTTCGCGGGACTGGCCACGCTCGCGCTACCCGGCCTGTCCGGTTTCGTGGCCGAGTTCCTTGTGCTGGTGGGTGCTTTCACGACACATCCGGCCGCGGCGGTGATCGCCGCCGGGGGAGTGGTGCTCGCGGCCGTATACGTGCTGTGGCTGTATCAGCGGACGATGACCGGCCACGCGCGGCCCTGGACGGCCGAGGTGCGGGACCTCGGTGCCGGCGAGCGCTGGGCGGTCGCGCCACTGCTGGCGCTGATCCTGGTCCTGGGGTTGTACCCGAAGCCGGTGCTCGACGTGATCGAGCCGGTGGTCGCGACAACCGCCCAGCAGGGCGGTATCTCGGGAGGTGAGCGGCCGTGACCCCGCCGCAGATCGACTACCCGGCGGTCGCGCCGATGCTGGTGGTGTTCGCGGCCGGGGTGCTCGGCGTGCTGGTGACCACGTTCGCGCCACGCGAGGCCCGGCACCGTGGCCAGCTGACATGGGTGATCGCCGGGCTCGCGGCGGCGTTGGGGTGCCTGGTGTTCGTGGCCGTGCGCGGCGAGTGCACCGTCACCGCGGCCGGGTCCATTGTGGTCGATGGACCGGCCCTGTTCCTGCAGGGAGCCGCGCTGGTACTGGCGATCCTCGCGGTACTGCTGATCGCCGGCCGCGGCACCGAGCCACCGCCGCCCGAGTCGCTGCCGCTGACCATGTTCGCCGTCGGCGGGCTGCTGCTCCTGCCCGCGGCGAACGATCTGCTCACGATGTTCGTCGCGGTCGAGGTCCTCTCCTTGCCGCTGTACCTGCTGTGCGGGCTCGCCCGCGTCCGCGCGACGGTGGCGCACGAGGCCTCGCTGAAGTACTTCGTCCTGGGCGGGTTCTCGGCGGCGTTCTTCGTCTACGGCGCGGCGATGGTGTACGGGTTCGCGGGATCGGTCGCCTTCCCCGGCATCCGCGCCGCGGTCGCCTCCGGTGCGCACCGGCCGCTGCTGCTGATCGGGATGGCGCTGCTCGCGGTGGGCCTGCTGTTCAAGATCGGTGCCGCCCCGTTCCACAGTTGGGTGCCCGACGTCTACCAGGGCGCGCCCACAGCGGTCACCGGGTTGCTGGCCGCGGTGACCAAGATCGGTGCCTTCGGCGCGTTCCTGCGCCTGTTCACGGTGGCGTTCGGGGGTGCGGAACGGGACTGGCGGCCGGTGCTGACCGGAGTGGCCGTCCTGACCATGGTGCTCGGCGTCGTAATCGCGGTGGCGCAGCAGGACGTCAAGCGCATGCTCGGGTATTCCGCCGTCGCCCACGCCGGGTTCATGCTGCTCGGGGTCGTGGCCGCGAGCCGGTCCGGGATCGCCGGCACGCTGTTCTACCTGACCGTGTACGGCTGCGGCACGCTCGGTGCGTTCGCGCTCGTGACGCTGGTCCACGACAGCGGCGGCGAGACGACCAGGCTGGCGTCGTGGGCCGGGCTGGGCCGGCGCTCGCCGGTCGCGGCGGGGATCTTCGCGGTGCTACTGCTCGGCCTTGCCGGGATCCCGCTGACCGGCGGGTTCGTCGGCAAGTTCGCGGTGTTCTCGGCCGTGCTCGCGGGTGGCGGGTTCGCGGTGGTGATCGTCGCGGCGCTCGCCAGCGCGGTCGCGGTCTTCTTCTACGCCAGGGTGATCGTGCTGATGTTCTTCCACGAGCCACGCCCGGACGGCGCCGTGATCATCCGGCCCGGTGCGCGTGTCGCGGTGGTGATCGCGGTGGCCGGGCTGGTCACCGTCGGCGCCGGAGTGGCGCCGGGCCCGCTGCTCGGTCTCGCGGGCCAGGCCGCTTCCTTTCTCCGGTAACGAAACGAGGTGACTTCGATGAACCCTTGGCTGCCCATCGTGGTTCTGGGTGCGCTCGCGGCGGGATTCGCCACGGTGTCGGTCGTCGCGGGCCGGTTCCTCGGCCCGCACCGGACGAGCGGCCCCGGGCTGGACCCGTACGAATGCGGAGTGCAGCCGGGCCGCTCCCGGCCGCGGCGGTTCCCGATCCGGTTCTATGTCACGGCGATGCTGTTCATCCTGCTCGACGTGGACATCGTGTTCCTGTACCCGTGGGCGGTGAACTCGCGCGCCTTCGGCGTCTTCGGACTGGTGGAGATGGGGCTGTTCATGGTGCCGGTCCTGGTCGCCTATGCCTACGTGTGGCGGCGCGGCGGGCTCGAGTGGGACTGAGCCGCCGCTTCAGCGCTTGATGCCGACCACGCCGAGAACACCCGGCTGGCCAGGAAGTCCTCGGGCGCGAACGTCATGAGCTCCTGCTTGCCGCACAGCCGGTCCTCGCCGTCGAACAACCGGCTCGCCTGCCGGAGCCGGCCTCGTTCGAGCGCGTTGCGCACGCTGCGCGCGTTGGCGAACCGCGGTTGCCGACGCCTGCGCCCGAGATAGTCGCGGAACGCCGCCTCGGATTCGGCGGAGAAGCGGTAGTTCTCCTGCCCGACCATGAGGTGCGCGATCGCCATCAACTCGTCGAGCCCGTAGTCGGGAAAGTCGAGATGATGCGCGATACGCGAGCTCATCCCCGGGTTGGAGCCGAAGAACGCGTCCATCCGGTCCGCGTACCCGGCGAGGATGACCACCACATCGTCGCGCTGGTTCTCCATGACCTGCAACAGGATCTCGATGGCCTCCTGGCCGTAGTCCCGTTCGTTCTCGGCGCGGTAGAGATAGTAGGCCTCGTCGATGAACAGCACGCCGCCCATCGCGCGTTTGAGGACTTCCTTGGTCTTGGGGGCGGTATGCCCGATGTACTGCCCGACGAGATCGTCCCGGGTCGCCGCGACGAGGTGGCCGCGGTCGAGGTAGCCGAGCCGGTGCAGCAGTTCCGCCATCCGCAGGGCCACCGTCGTCTTGCCGGTGCCCGGGCTGCCGGTGAAGCACATGTGCAGGTTGGGCCGCGCCGAATCGAGCCCGAACCGGTGCCGCACCCGGTCGAGCAGCAGCAGCGAGGCGATCTCCCGGATGCGTGCCTTCACCCCGGCCAGCCCGACCAGTTCCGCGTCGAGGGTGTCCAGCACCTCGTCCACATTGGATGCCTTGCGCTCCGCGCCGAGGTCGACGGTCGCGTCCGGCGGGAGAGGTGGCTCGTCCACTGTGTCCTGGGCCGGTGGCCCCGGCGGGCGGTCCTCCGGTCGCCGGGGCATCGAAAAGCCGGTCATCGCGCTTCGGGGCGGTACCGGTCGCCGGCCGGCGCTTCGACCGCGTAGGGGTGCAGCGCGTAGCGCAGCCGCCGGTCGGTGTCCTCGTGGCGGTCGAGCCGGAAACCGGGCTCGGCCGCGGGCCGGTTGACGAGGAACGACAGCGCCGTGGTCTGCCGGCCGTAGGACGCGTCGTAGGCGTTCACCCGGATGTAGCGGTCGGGATACGCCCGGCGGCATTCGTTGACCTCGTACAGCACGCCCGCCGCGTCGTGCAGATCGAACATCGGCAGGCCCCACATGTCCCAGTAGTGGTTACGCGGATGCGGATCGTCGGTGTGCTCGACCGAGAGCGGCCATCCGTTGTCGAGTGCGTACCGGATCTGCAGCGAGATCTCCTCGTCCGTCAGATCGGGCAGGTACGAGAAGGTTCCTTGGGTGATACGCATGGTCTCCTCCTTCAGACGGCCGTCGGCGTCTCGACGACGTCGGGCGTGTCGGTCGAGGCGTAGTCGAACGAGACGTCGCCCCAGGTGGACAGCGCGACGTCCAGTTCGCGGCTGCGCTTGGCGGCGGCCTTGAGGATGTCGCCCCCTTCGGCCAGGTAGTCGCGCCCCTCGTTGCGCGCCTTGATCATCGCTTCCAGCGCGACCCGGTTGGCCGCGGCGCCGGCGGCGATGCCCATCGGATGGCCGATGGTGCCGCCGCCGAACTGCAGGATCACGTCCTCGCCGAGATAGTGCAGCAACTGGTGCATCTGGCCGGCGTGGATTCCGCCCGAGGCCACCGGCATGACCCCGGGCAGCGAAGCCCAGTCCTGGTCGAAGTACAGGCCCTTGACCGGATCGGCCGCGACGTGGCCGAGGCGCAACGTGTCGTAGAAACCGCGTACCGAGTTCGGATCGCCCTCCAGCTTGCCGACGACCGTGCCGGCGTGGATGTGGTCCACCCCGGCCAGGCGCATCCACTTCGCGATCACCCGGAAGCTCACGCCGTGCGACTTCTGCCGGGTGTAGGTGCCGTGGCCGGCGCGGTGCAGGTGCAGCAGCACCCCGTTGCGCCGGGCCCAGCGGGACATCGACTGGATCGCGGTGTAGCCGATCGTCAGATCGATCATCACGATCACGCTGCCCAGTTCCTTCGCGAACTCGGCGCGCTCGTACATGTCCTCCATCGTGGCGGCGGTGACGTTGAGGTAGTGACCCTTGATCTCACCGGTTTCGGCCTGCGCGCGGTTGACCGCCTCCATGCAGAACAGGAACCGGTCGCGCCAGCGCATGAACGGCTGCGAGTTGATGTTCTCGTCGTCCTTGGTGAAATCGAGCCCACCGCGCAGCGCCTCGAACACGACCCGCCCGTAGTTGCGCGCGGACAGGCCGAGCTTCGGCTTGACGGTGGCACCCAGTAGCGGGCGGCCGTACTTGTTGAGGTACTCGCGTTCCATCACCACGCCGTGCGCCGGGCCCTGGAACGTCTTCGTGTAGTGCGGCGGGATCCGCATATCCTCCAGCCGCAACGCCTTGAGGGCCTTGAACCCGAAGACGTTCCCGATGATCGACGAGGTCAGGTTGGCGATGGATCCTTCCTCGAACAGGTCGAGGTCGTAGGCGATGTAGGCGATGTACTCGCCCGGCCGGCCCGGTACCGCGTCGACCCGGTAGCACTTGGCCTGATAATGCTCGTAGGCGGTGAGGCGGTCGGTCCACACCACCGTCCAGGTCGCGGTCGAGGACTCACCGGCGACCGCGGCGCCCGCTTCTTCCGGTGGCACCCCGTCCTGCGGGGTGATCCGGAACGCCGCCAGCACATCGGTCGGCTTCGGCTCGTAGTCCGGTTGCCAGTACCCCATCTCGGCGTAGGGGATGACCCCGGCTCCCCAGCGTTCGGTGGTGGTTCTCTCCGAGACCATCCTGACTCCTCTCCTCGACGGTGCTCGTCCACCACCATCGTCGCCGCGCATACCTGAAGGGACCAGCGAGTAATCGCGCCGATAGTTGAGTGAAAGGTTGACAATCGATGACCGGACTCGTCCGGTAGTTCCGCGACGGCGGGTTGCGCGTCAGCGGTGAGAGCGATGTCGGGGAACTTCGGGTTGAGCTCGATGCCGATGCAGGAGCGCGAACGGGTGGTGTCGTTGTACTTGCCGCGAACGCCGCTGCGGCTTGGAACGCCGAGCACGTCAGGGCGGGGACGCGGCTCGGCGTAGCCCTTGGTCAGGCGGCTCGGTCAGCCGGTTCCCCGTCGAGCGACGCGGCCGAGAGGGACGGACACTCGCCGAGAAGGTGCTGCCGGTCAGGGCTGGTCGCCCAGAAGCGCGATCGCGCGTGTCTCGGGAACTCCCAGCATCAGCAGGCTCGTGATCGTCGCTGCTCGGGCGCCGAGGGTCCCGTTCGGCAGGTCGCTGTCGGCGATGGCGAATACGGCGCCGTAGGCAAGCTGGCTCAGAATGCCGGCCGGCAGGTGCCGTGCGAACACGTCGCTGTCCTGGCCCCGTTCCACGAGGTCGGCGAGGAGCTCATCGACTGGCCCGAGCAGGCTGTGGATCGCCTCGCCGTACTCGCCGCGGCGCAGCGCCAACAGCACTCGGTACCGGTGGGCCACCGGCCAGACGCGGGCGACGAATTCGACCCACGTCGCGTCCGCTTCCGTGTCGGCGGCGGTGACTTCGGTGAGCACGGCTGTCATCTCGGCGACAGCCCGTTCCGTGAGTGTCCGAACCAGGTCGAGGCGCGAGGGGAAATGGCCATAGACGGTGCGGCGGACGACGCCGGCAGCGGAGGCGATGTCGCCCATTCCGGCGTCGGGGTTCTCGCCCAGCACGTCGAGGGCGACGTCGAGGATGCGATCGCGTGTCTCGTTCGTCGAGCGCGCACGGGAGGACTCTGTGGGCACGCCACCATTGTTGCACATCAGTGTGCAATGGCGTAGATTGCACACCAGTGTGCAACGAAGAGTCGCACTGAAGCTCAGGAGAAGAAGGCAATGAGCGCACCGAACCCGGCCCTCGTCCGCCCGTTCACCGTCTCGATCCCGGATTCGGAGATCGACGACGTGAAGCAGCGACTGGCCCGAACTCGATGGCCGGATCCGGAAACGGTGGGCGACTGGTCGCAAGGGGTTCGCGTGGAGAACGCGAGAGCTCTGGTCGACTACTGGGAGCGTGGCTACGACTGGCGGCGCTTCGAGTCCGGGCTCAATCGCTTCCCCCAATTCCTGACCGAGATCGATGGGCTGGACATCCACTTCATCCACGTCAGGTCCAAGAATCCCCACGCGATGCCGCTGATACTCACGCACGGATGGCCGGGGTCGATCGTCGAGTTCCTGAAGCTGATCGGCCCGCTGACCGATCCGGTTTCGTTCGGCGGCGACGCCGCCGATTCGTTCGACGTCGTCGTCCCGTCGCTGCCCGGGTTCGGGTTCTCCCAGAAGCCCACGGAAACCGGGTGGACTGTATCGCGCATCGCCGGTGCGTGGGTGGAGCTGATGAAGCGTCTCGGCTACACGAGGTGGGCCGCACAAGGCGGCGATTGGGGCGCCGTCGTCACCACCGCCCTCGGGGCCATGCGACCTGAGGGGCTTCTCGGAATTCATCTGAACACCCAGTACGCCTTTCCCGCGCGGATACCCGGCACCTTGTCGCCCGAACAGCGCTACGCCGTGGAGACGCTCGCCCTCTACACCGGCGATCTCGGTGGTTCGAACCACCTCCAGGGTACGAAGCCGGAGACTGTCGGGTTCGCACTGGCGGACTCTCCCGCTGGTCAGGCAGCCTGGATCTACGAGAAGTTCCAGTCCAAGACCGACAACCACGGGCTCGCCGAGGACGTCCTGGGCATCGACGACATGCTCGACGCGATATCCCTCTGCTGGTTCACCAACAGCGCAGCGTCGTCCGGCCGCATCTACTGGGAGAACAAATCGCTCACGTTCGCCGGCCCGAAGCTGACGCTTCCGGTCGCGGTGACCGTCTTCCCGAAAGACATCCCTCGCCTGCCACGAAGCTGGATCGAAGACACCTACAGCAATCTGATCCACTACGGCGAGGCCGACAAGGGCGGGCACTTCGCAGCCTTGGAACAGCCCGAGATCCTGGTCAGCGAGATCCGCGCCGGCCTGCGCGGCCTGCGTTCCTGACGCCAGCGCGCGAGCTCAGGAGCTGCACTGAATCGACCAACGGAAGTCAACGACGGTGAGTGGGCTCTCGTGGACCGCGCAAAACCCATCCAACCGTCAGGCGGCGAAGAGTTCGCGAGCGAAGACCGGTCGGCGGAGACCGGAGCGTTCCCTGTGTCCTTCGCTGGGCGAGGTGGAGCGGTGCCGGCGCAGCAGTGCCGCAACACGTGTGGGTCGGCTTCTCCGTCTATGTCAACGACGCGCGAAGTTTTCACGCGTCGTTGACAGCTTGCGGCGTTTCTGCTGGCCGGGCCATCGACTGTTCTGCTCAGAAGAATCTCAGCTCCACCCGCGCAGACACGTGGTTAGTGTCGTGCAGGTTCACAGAAGCGTGATGAGGTGTGTTGCGTGCCCACAACCAGCCAAGAAACGGCCGATGCCACTCGAAGACGCGAAACTGATGTTCGTTGCGACCGCCCGTCCCGACGGAACTCCCAGCGCCTCGACCGTGTCACAGCGTTCGCGCCGTCGGTGGCCCTGGACGCACCGACAGCCGATTCGAGCACCGAGTGCACTCGACAGAAAGGGGCGGTGGGGCATGCACGAACTCGATCTGGTCATCCGGGAGGTGGGGTGTTGCGACGATCCGCAGTCGACGGCTGACTTGTGGCGGCTGCTGTGTCGCCTCCGGCCGGGGTTGACCGAGGAGCTGTTCACCGAGATGCTGACGGACGGACACGACCAGGGCTTGCGTTTCCTGGTCGCCTATTCGCTGGGCGGGCAGCCGCTTGCCGCCGCCGGGTACCGTACGCTGGTCACGAGTCGGGGACGCATCCTGTTCGTCGACGATTTGGTCACCGAAGACGCTGCGCGGTCGCAGGGGGTCGGCGCCCGCATGGTGCGTGAACTGAAGACTCTGGGCCGTCTAGCTGGGTGCGTTCGTGTGGAGCTCGACTCCGGGGTCTCCAACACCGCCGCGCACCGCTTCTACTTCTGTCACCGGCTGGACATCACGGCTTTCCACTTCACGGCACCGGTGGAGTGATCGCCGAGCGTCGCGCCGTCTTCTTCGGCTGGATCGCTGGGCACGCTCGCGGGTGGGTGCGTGACTGTCCGATTCGGACTGTTCAGCCAGTGCGGTTCTGTCCTGAGGAATTGACTGGGAGCAAGCGGGTTCACCCAGTTTTACTGGACAGGCCAGCCGCGAAACACCGCGGACCCCCACCCTGCGACCCCGGGAGAAACCTCGATGACCGAGTCCCCGCCGCACGTCGCTTCGCTCGACCCGGACACCGTCGTCCGTCGCGGCCGCAAGGCCCGTTTCGGTGCGCAGGTCGGGTTGTTCATCGACATGTTCGACGTGTACCTGCCCGTGATCGTGCTCGGGCCGGCCCAGGCGTACTTCACGCCGGCCGGGCTGCCCGACGGCACGGCCAAGATCCTCACCGCCGCGATTTTCGTCGCGACTCTGCTCGGCCGCCCGCTGGGCGCGCTCGTGTTCGGGCACCTCAGCGACCGGCATGGGCGCCGGCGCACCACGATCGTCTCGCTCGCCGGCTTCGGGCTGTGCACGTTGGTGATCGGTGTGCTGCCCGGCTACGCGACGATCGGCGTGTCCGCCGTGGTGCTGCTGGTGGCCCTGCGGTTCCTCGACGGGGTGTTCCTCGGCGGCCAGTACACGGCTGCGACCCCGCTCGCGCTGGAACAGAGCCCCAGGGAGCGCCGCGGTGTCACCGGCTCCGTGATCATGACCGGCTTCCCACTCGCGTACTGCGCCATCGCGCTGCTCACCACTGGGCTCCTGCTCGTGATCCCGGCCGGCGGGACCGCGTCGCCTTATGTGCAGTGGGGCTGGCGCATCCCGTTCGTCGTCGGTTCGGTGCTCGCCCTCTTGTGGGCGTGGTGGTACGCGCGCAACGTCCAGGAATCCGACGCCTGGCGCGAACGCAAGACCGAATCGAGCCGCTCGCCTCTCGCGGAGCTGCTGCGTGGCCGGAATCTGCGCGGGTTCCTGCAGGTGTTCGTCCTCATGTCCGGGATCTGGCTCGCGTTCAACATGGTCGGCGCGGTGCTGCCCGGCGTGCTGCGCACGGACGCCGGGCTGAGCAGTGTGCAGTCCACGCTCGTGCTCGTGGTCGCCTACGCCGTCCTCGCCGTGGCCTACGTCGGCGCCGGCGCGCTCAGCCAGTGCATCGGCCGCAAGCCGTTCCTCATCGCGCAAGGCGTGCTGACGGCCGTCGCGGCGCCGCCGCTGTTCCTGCTGATCGCGAGCGGGCACCTGCACGGCGTGGTGCCGGTGGGCGTGGCCGTGGTGCTGCTCGTTCTGGTCGTGGTCACGACCTACTCGGTGGTGAGCACCTATATCGCCGAGCGCTTCCACGTCGGCGTCCGATCCAGCGCGTACGGTCTGGGCTACACGAGCGCGGTGATCATTCCCTCGTTCTACGCCTTCTACCAGGCAGGGCTCGCCCGGGTGCTGCCCTACGACCTGACCCCGCTCGTCCTGCTCTGCATCGGCGGCATCCTCATCGTGGCCGGAGCGGCGGCCGGCCCGGAGACCAGACATGTCGACCTCGGCGCGGAACCCACAGGCGAGACACTCGAAGTGCAGCAGAAGAAAGGAGACACGCCGTGACGGTCATCGACCAGGACATGCGCGACATCATCGAGCGGGCGATGCTCGCGTTCGCCGCAACCGTCTGCGAGGACGGTTCGCCGAACCTCTCGCCAAAAGGCTCGGTGCGCGTGTACGACGACGAACACCTCGCGTTCATGGACATCGCCTCGCCCACCACGATCGCGAACCTGCGGCGCGACCCGCGTATCGAAATCACAGCCGTGGATTTCTTCAGCCGCCGTGGTTACCGCTTCAAGGGCCACACGCGTTTCGCCCCGCCCGGCACGCCCGAGTACGAATGGCTCAACTCGTGGCTACTGGAGGTCAACGGCCCGGGCTACCCGGCGAACGAGGTCGTTGTCGTCGAGGTGGAACGCGTGCTGCCGGTCCTCTCACCCGCCTACACCTGGGGCGGCGCCGAGCAGGACGCACTGACCGAATCGTGGGAGCAGCGCTACCGGACCACGATCGCCGCGCGCAAACTCGGGGACCCGGCGTGACTGTTCCGCAAACCATGCTGGCGGCCTACATCCGCGCCACCGGTGGCGTCGAGCAGATCGAGGTCGGGCGCTTGCCGACGCCGGTGCCCGGCCCCACCGACGTGCTGGTGCGGATGGGGTTGAGCGACGTCAACCACGTGGACCTGTTCGTCCGGTCCGGCGCGTACCGCACGCACACGCCGTTCCCGTTCGTCCTCGGCCGCGACCTCGTCGGCACGGTGGCCGCCACCGGCCCGGGCGTGACGGAGTTCGCGCCGGGGGATCGCGTGTGGTGCAACAGCCTGGGGCACGGCGGCCGCCAGGGCGCGTTCGCCGAGTACGCCGTCGCGGCCGCCGACCGCGTGTACCCCCTGCCCGCGGGCGTGTCCGCCGACGCGGCCGCGCCCGTGTTGCACGCTGCCGCGACTGCCCACATCGGACTGTTCCGCGAAGCGCGCCTCGCGCCCGGCGAGACGGTCTTGGTCGGCGGAGCCGGCGGCGCGGTGGGCAGCGCCGTGGTGCAGCTTGCCGCGGCCGGGGGCGCGCGGGTCGTGGCGACCTCGTCGCGCCACGACGTCGCGTGGTGTACCGAATCCGGTGCCGCCGCCGTGATCCCGTACGACGCCGAAGGCTTCGATGAGCAGGTGCGCGCGGCCGCCCCCGACGGCTACGACGTGTGGTGGGACAACAGCGGCCGCCACGACTTCGAGGCGACCCTGCCGCTGATGCGAGCGGGCGGCCGGGTCGTCGTGATGGCCGGGCTGGGCGCCGCGCCGGTGCTGCCGGTCGGCGCGCTGTACATGCGGGACCTGAGCCTGCTGGGTTTCGCCATCAGCAACGCGTCGGTCTCCGACCTCGCGGCCGCCGCGAAGGTCATCAACGCCGGCCTCGCCTCCGGGCGGCTGCGCGGTCGCGTTGGCGCGACCTATGCGCTGGCCGATGCCGCGAAGGCCCACGCCGCAATGGAATCAGGCTCCGTGCGAGGCCGGATCCTTGTGCGGCCCTAGTTCTCGCCGGTGGTGACCTTCCGCGCGAACTCCCGCTCGATGCCGGCCGTCGCGACGGTCAGCGCGCGTACGATCGAGCCGAGTCCTTCGGTCGTGAAGCGCGTCGACGGCATCGATACGCTGACGGCCGCGCGGAGGCCGTCGTCGTTCGTGCGGACGACGCGGCCCACTGCCGTCACGCCGGCTTCGGTGCCCTCGACGTTGAGAGCAACGCCGGCGGCCGGAATGCCGTGGAGTTGGTCGCGCAAGGTATCGAGAGAAGGGCGTTCCTGCTCCCGCCCCGCCCACGCTTCCGGGGCGTACAGGGCTTCGAGTTCGCCGGCCGGCAGTTCGGCCAGGATCGCCTTGCCGCCGGAGACGAGGTGCGCAGGCATCACGGAACCCTCCCGGCTGCCGACGCGCAGCACCCGTTTGCCCTCCACCGTGCCGATGAACCGCATGTGGTCGCCAAAGAGCACCATCAGGTTCGCGCTCTCGTCCAGCCGCGCCGCGAGGGCGTCGAGGAACGGCATCGCGACCAGCCGCAGCGAGGAGATCCGCGAATGCGACCGGGCGGCCAGCGACAGCACCGGCCCGGCGGCGTAACACCGGTTCGCGTCCTGCACGGCGAAATCTCGGAACACCAGCATCGATAGCAGCCGGTGCGCCGTCGAGCGCGCGACGCCGAGCCGCGCGGCCGCCTCGCTCACCCGCAGCGGCCCTTCCACCTGCAGGATCACGGCGAGCTGGAGCGCGTGGTCCACGCTCGTCACGGAGTAGCTCGGTGAGTTCTTCACAGCGGAATCTCCTCCTGACCCAACAGACCGATGTTTCCGTCACAGACCAGCGTCTCACAGCCTCGACCTCGGGCCATGCCCGTTCTGGAACACAGAACTTCCTGTTCTGCTCGAGTCTGGTGTGCCGAAGATGGTGGAGTCCCCCACGCAGAGGAGCCCCCAGTGCAGTTCTACCTCGACGGCTACCGGCCCGGAGACCCGTTCGTGCAGCAGCCGCACCCGTCCGTCGCCGGCCGCACGGCGGAGCTGCCCGAGACGACCGACGTGCTCGTCGTCGGCTCCGGTCCCGCCGGTCTCCTGCTGGCCGCGCAGCTCGCGCAGTTCCCGGAGCTGCGTACGGTTGTCGTCGATCGCCGCGACGGGCCGCTCGCGGTCGGGCAGGCCGACGGCGTCGCGTGCCGCACGGTCGAGGTGTTCGAGACGCTCGGGCTCGCCAACCGCCTCGTGCACGAGGGATACCGCGTCAACGAGGTCACGTTCTGGCGCTCCGGCGACGACGGCATCGTGCGGACCGGGCGCATCGACGACGTCGAGGAGGGGCTGTCCGAGATGCCCCACGTGATCGTGAACCAGGCCCGCATGCTCAGCTACCTGCGCGACCACATGCGACGGTCGGCCACCCGCGCCGAACCGTGCTACGGCAAACATGTCACCGACGTCGAGGTGGACCCCGACCCGGCCGCCGAATACCCGGTGACCGTGACGTTGCAGCACATGAAGGACTTCGAACCGACGGGGGAGACCTCGACGATCCGCGCCCGCTACGTCGTCGGCTGCGACGGCTCGCGCAGCGCCACGCGCCAGTCCATGGGTCTGGAACTGCGCGGCGAGGCCGCCGACCAGTCGTGGGGCGTGCTCGACGTGCTCGCGACGACCGATTTCCCCGACATCCGCCTGAAGTCGGCCATCCACTCCGAGCACGGCAGCATCCTGATCATCCCGCGTGAGGGCGGCTACCTGGTTCGCCTCTACATCGAGCTGGACAACGACCGCGACGGCGAAATGCTGCGCGACCGCACGGTCACACCGGAGAAGCTCACGGCCGTCGCCAACCGGATCCTGCACCCGTACACGATCGACGTGAAGCACGTCGGCTGGTGGACCGTGTACGAGATCGGGCAGCGCCTGTGCGACCGCTTCGACGACAACCCCGACAACCCGCGGGTGTTCATCGCGGGCGACGCCTGCCACACCCACAGCGCCAAGGCGGGCCAAGGCATGAACGTCTCGATCGCCGACGCCTGGAACCTCGGCTGGAAGCTCGCCACCGTGCTGCGCGGCACGTCTCGCCCCGAGATCCTGCGCACCTATTCCACCGAACGCCAGGCCGTCGCCCAGCGCCTGATCGACTTCGACCGCGAGTTCACCACGCTGTTCAGCGGCCGCGACGAGGAATCCGAACGGTTCCCGCAGTACTTCCGTGAGCAGGGCCGGTTCACGGCAGGCGTGTCCGTCCAGTATGGACCTTCCTCGCTCACGGCTTCGTCGTCGCGCCAGGAACTCGCCACAGGGTTCCCGCTCGGGATGCGGTTCCACTCGGCGCCGGTCGTCCGGCTCGCCGACGCCAAGCCGATGCACCTGGGCCACGCGGCTCGCGCCGACGGCGCCTGGCGGCTCTACGCCTTCGCCGACCCTGCCCACCCCGCCGCGGCGAACTCGCGGCTGCGGGCCTTTGCCAGGAGCGTGGACGTGCTCGCCGCACGGTTCACCCCGGCGGGCGCGGACCCCGATTCCGTGCTCGACTTCCGCGCGATCCTCCAGCAAGGCCACCGCTCGGTGACCGTCGCCGACCTGCCGCCCGCGCTGCTCCCGCACAAGGGCACGTTCGGGCTGACCGACTACGAGAAGGTGTTCTGCCCCGACCCGGCCGCGGACGTCTTCGACCTGCGTGGCGTCGACCGGGCTCAGGGCTGCGTCGTCGTGGTGCGGCCGGACCAGTACGTGGCACACGTGCTGCCGCTGGACGCGCCCGGCGAGCTAGCGGAATTCCTCGAGGGAGTCCTGGTAGCACAGGTCATATCCGAAGGTGTCGAGAGCGGCGGGTGAGCTCCCCGGGGCACGAAACGGCCGCAGGGCCTGCACCGAACCGGGGCGTTCCGATGGAACTTGTCAAGCGGTCCCGGGCGCGTGCCCCGATGCCGAGCATGCGGTTGAACAGGTGCCGCAACGCGGCGGCGTGGCGGTTGCCGCGTGCGCGGCGCCGGTCGTAGTGGTCCCTGGCCGGGCCCGGACGAGGGATGGCGGCGAAGGCCCGGAGAAAGCCGACCGCGTTGAGACGGTCGTTCTTGACCAGGCTGCGGGTGATGGGATGCTGCGCCCGGAGGCCCTGGTCACCGGCCCGCGACCGCACGAGCGAGTTCGCTGTCGGCGGGCAGAGGCCGATCGGTGTGGACGTCGGTCCGCAGGATGCTGGCCGGGACGATCGCGTCGGCGTGGTCGGACTTCTTGCGGGATCTCCCGCAGCGCGGCGACCAGCAGCCCGCGCGGGGTCTCGATGGCCACCGGGATCGGGCCTCGCGGCCGTCGGCCGGCATGGCCTTCAGCTCGGCGAGGCGCCGATGCGTCATCGCGGGAGCAACGGTACATAGTTCGCCGGGGTGGAACCCGGGAAAACCGTGACACGGCAAGGCGCTAGCGTTCGTGCAATGTGGATGGTCGGTGGCACAACTACGGTCACTTCGGGCGAGGTGACCAATCCGGACGTGTCGGGCCCGGAGACCACGACAGCCACGAGACGGTGGACTTCGCGGTGGCGGTGGCTCGCGATCGTGCTCGGGCTGTTCGCGACGGCGTGCGCGCTGGCGTACCCGTTCCTGCCGGTGGTGCAGGACACCGCGACGATCGTCTGGCCGTCCGGCGGTGACACCAGGCCGGTCAACGCCCCGCTGGTCGGCTACTGGGCGCAGGACATGCGGGTCAACCTGCCGTGCGCCACGATCCGGTCGGCCGAGGCGCGGGAGCCGGGCGGTGCGCTGCTGTTCTCGACGGTCCCGCAAGCTCGCGGTGCCGACGGGGTCGGGATGCAGCTTCGGGTCCAGAACGGGATGCTGACGGCGCTGAGCCGGGGCCAGCAGGTGGCTCGCCAGCAACTTCCCGCGGCAGGCTGTGACGTCCAGGTGGCCTCCGACCCGGCGCGCACCACGATCACGGTCGCCGGCACCGCCGTCTACAACGCCGGCGGAGACGTCCGCCCCCGGGTTCTGGGCATCTACACCGACATCGCCGCGGCGAAGGACCCCACCGCCGGGTTGAGTGTGCGGATCACCCCGGACACCCGTTATCAGTCGTCGCCGACCGGCTGGAAGGCCGGGATCGGTGTGGCCGGGGTGCTGGCCTTGATCGGCTGCCTGGTCGCGGTGAACCGGCTCGACGCCAGCCGCGCGCGACGGGCCCCGCGGTGGGCGCCGGTCGGGTGGTGGAAGCTCACCGGGCGCGATCTCACCGTGTTCGGGGTGCTCGGTGCCTGGGTGTTCATCGGCCCGGTGACCTCCGACGACGGCTACATCCTGACCATGGCCAGAGTTGCCGGGAAAGTCGGTTACCTGACCAATTATCACCGCTGGTTCGGCGTCGCGGAGGCGCCGTTCGGCTGGAACGACTACATCTACGCGCTGATGAGCCACGTCAGCACCGTGCCGCCGTGGATCCGGCTGCCCGCGTTCCTGCTCGGCGCGATCAGCTGGCTGCTGATCAGCCGGGAGGTGATGCCGCGGCTGGGTACGCAGGTCCGCGCGAGCCCGGCGGCGAGCTGGGTGGCGGCGTTGGTGTTCCTGGTGTGGTGGCTGCCTTACAACAACGGTGTCCGGCCGGAGCCGTGGGCGGCGCTGGGCTCGCTGCTGGCGTTGTGCGCGGTGGAACGGGCGCTGGTCACCCGCCGGCTGCTGCCGCTGTGCCTCGGCCTGCTCGCGGCCGCGTTCGCGCTGGGCGCGACACCGACCGGGCTCATCGCGGTCGCGCCGTTCCTGGTCGCCGCCCGGCCCCTGTTCCGTCTGCTGCGTGACCGTGCCCGCGACGGCGGATGGTTGCCGGTCCTCGCGCCGATCGCGGCGGCCGGCTTCCTCATCCTGGTGGTCGTCTTCGCCGACCAGACGATGGCCTCGATCCTCGAAGCGACTCGCCTGCGCACCGCGGTCGGGCCCAACAAACCCTGGTACGACGAACTCACGCGCTACCAGGCGTTGTTCACCGACAGCGCGGACGGGTCGCTGGCGCGCCGGTTCCCGGTGCTGCTGCTCATCCTGTGCACCGGCACCTGCCTCGTGGTGCTGCTGCGCCGGAGCCGGATCCCGGGTGCCGCACTCGGCCCCGCACGCCGGCTGATCGGCACCACCGCCCTGTTCTTCCTGCTGCTCGCGCTGACCCCGACCAAGTGGACGCACCACTTCGGTGCCTTCGCCGCGGTGGGGTCGGCGATGGCCGCGCTCACCGCACTGGCGGTCAGTTCCACGGTCCTGCGGTCGAAACGAAACCGGGCCACGTTCACCGCGGGCCTGCTCGTGGTCGCCGCGCTGGCCGCGACCGGCCCGAACGCCTACTGGTTCGTCTCCGGCCTCGGCGTGCCCTGGTTCGACAAGGCGCCCTCGTTCCACGGATTCCAGCTGTCCACCGTGTTGCTGGCCGCGGCGGCGATCGCGGCGGTGTTCGCGTTCGTGGAGAACGTGCGTGCCGGGCGACCCGGGCCGCCGCCGCTGGTCGACGAGCGGCGCGGGCGTGCGCTCAAGCTGGGGGCGGTGTCGCTGGTCGTGGTGTGCGGTGCGGTCGTGCTCAGCGAGATGGGCAGCATGGTCAAGGCGATCCAGAAGCAACGGGGCAGCTACAGCCTGGGCGCCGCGAACGTCGCGACCCTGTTCGGCCACGACACCTGCAACCTCGCCGATCACGTCATGGTGGAGCAGGACCCGGTGGCCAGCGTGCTCAAACCGGTCGACGCGCCGACCGTGCCCGTGGCACGACCACTGCCGGCGAACAGCGTGTTACCCCCGCCGCCCGAGGACAACGGGAAGACGCAGACCGGTTTCCACGCCAGTCCGGACGGCAGCCGGGACCCGCTGAGCGATCCGCCGCACGGGTTCACCTCGCCGGCCGTGCCGATGTGGAGCAGCTACGCGAGTTCCGGTGTGTCCACCGGCCGGCTGCGCACCGACTGGTTCGCCCTGCCCACGCAGCGTTCCGGCGCCCAGGTGGCGGTGGCCGTCGCCGCGCCCCCGGGTAAGGCGACCAGCGTGGCACTGGAATTCGGTACGCAGACCCCGCAGGGGGTGCGCGTGGTGAAGAGTTCCACCGTGCTGGCCAGCGGTGTCGGCACGAACAGCGGGTCGGCGGCCGACCCGAAGAACGGTGCCTGGACCGACGAACGCCTCCCGATCGACGATCTGCCCGCGGAGGCGACCGTGGTGCGCGTGGTGGCCACGGACGACGACGTCACCGACGACGGCTGGGTCGCGGTCAGCGCGCCACGGGTGCCGACGTTCACCACCCTCACCCAGCGGGTCGGCGCCGCGCCGGTGTACATGGACTGGCCGGCCGCGTTCGCCTACCCCTGCCTGCAGCCGATGGTCTCGCACGACGGCATCGCCCAGGTACCGGCCTATCGCATCACCGCGGGGCACCTGGCCGACGAGGCCGACGTGGCCGACGACATCGGCGGCGGGCCCAACGGCTGGCTGCCCGAAGTGGCCGCCGAACCCGAGGTGCCGAGCTACCTGCAGGGCGACCCGGGCCAGTCGTGGGGCCAGCTGATGCAGATCCAGCCCTATACCGACGGCACCGCTCCGCACGTGATCGAAGGACACGAAACGGAATGGGGCTGGCAGTCACCTGGTCCTGGGCCGGAACAACCCAACGGCTCCAGCCACACCTACTGACACGGCGTCGTTAGCGGGGCGGTGGTGTGCGCCATAAGCGGTGCAGGGCCAGTGCCTGGAACGCGGGGATCTTGACGAGGTCGGCCACGCTCGCGCCGGCGAGCAGGATCGCGAGCACGAGCAGCGCGATGCCGGGCGGGAGGGGAGCCATGAGGGTTCCGGTGAGCGCGAGGACGAGTGCGACGGTGAGGTTGGCCGCGGTGGCCAGCCACAGCGGGGTACTCGGTCTGCTGGTCCAGGCATGCCGCCGGGTGCGGACGAGGTAGATGGTGATCTGGCTGCTCGTCAGCAGTGTGAGGTAGGCGAGCGTGCGCAGCTGTCCGGGATCGAGATGGGGCCACACGTCGCGGGTGAACCACAGCAGACCGGCCGAGGCCGCGAGCAAGGGGGCGGCGACGACGCCGGCGCCGGCGATGACGTTGCGCACCGCCCACCGGTCGGGACGGCGGGCGTAGTCGGTGCGGTCGGTGGTGATGGCCATGCTGACGACGTCGTTGCCCAGCAACAGCAGCGCCATCAGCAGCGGGGTGAACACGAACTGCCGCCAGGCGAACACACCGAGCGTGAGCAGGATCGGCACCTCGAGCTTCTTCACGCTGACGTTGAGCGCGTAGGTCAGCGAACGCTGGTGGATGCGGCGGCTTTCCCGGACCAGCTCGACGATGTCGCCGAGCCCCTCGCGGGTGAGCACGATTCCCGCCGCGGACTTGGCGACGTCGCCGGCGCCGGCGACGGCGATGCCGACATCGGCCTGACGCAGGGCAGGGGCGTCGTTGACCCCGTCTCCCGTCATCCCGACGGTGTGGCCGGCTTCCTGGAGCCGCCGGACCACACGGTGCTTGTCGGCAGGCAGGACCTCGGCGACGACCCCTGCGCCGGCCGGTGTGCCGCCGGTGCCGGCGAGTGCGCCGGCACGCACGACCGGACCGGTGATGCCGACCTCGGTCGCGACGGCGGCCGCGGTGGCGGCGTTGTCCCCGGTGATCATCACGACGCGCACACCGAGCCGGCCGAGCTCGTCGATCAGTCCGGCGGCCTCGGGGCGCGGCGGATCGGCGAGCGCGATCAGTCCGGCCTGCCGCCAGTCACCACCGGGCTCGGCGACGGCCACGGCCAGGACACGGGCTCCACCTGCGGCCAGCCGGTCGACCTCGGCGCCGGGGACTTGACCGGCGAGCGCCGCGATGACCTGGGGCGCGCCTTTGGCTACGCGAGTTCCCGTGACCAGGGTTGCCTCGGAGCGTTTCGTGGTGGGGTCGAACGGAACGAACGTCTCCCGTTGTCCGATGTGGACGCCTCGGTCGGCGCCGGCATGAAGGATGGCGAGGTCGATCGGGTCCTGCGTCGCCTCGTCGCAGGCTGCGGCCGCGAGGCGCAGCACGTCGTCCTCGCCAGTGCCGCCCGCTGCCGCGATCGCCGAGACGGTGAGCCGGTTGCGGGTGATCGTGCCGGTCTTGTCCACGCACAACACATCCATCTCCGCGGCGTCGGTCACGCTGGGCAGGCGTGCGGTGAGAATGCCTCGCCGGGCCAGATGCTGCGCACCGAGTGCTCCTGCCAGCGCGAACGCCGCCGGCAGCGCGACCGGCACCGACGCCAGTAGCAGCACCACGGCGAACGACACGATCTCCTCGGCCGCGGCACCGCCCAGTGCGAGGTAGGTCGTGGCCGCCCCGGCCAGCAGGAGGTCGATGACGATGAACACGCGGACCATGCGCAGCACGACATGGCTGGCATGGTCGCTGGTACCGGCGGTGCGGACCAGCTCCGCCGTCCGGCCGAAATAGGTGCGGGTTCCGGTCGCGGTGACCGACCCCGTCGCCTCGCCGCGGGTGATCGTCGCCCCGGCGTAGACGCGCTCGCCGGTCCCGCACTCGACGGGCACGGATTCCCCGGTCAGGCTCGACTGGTCGACCAGGACGGTGCCCGAGTCGATGCGCAGGTCGGCGGGCGCGAGGTCGCCGACCCGGACATGCACCAGATCGCCGTCCACCAGTTCGGCGGCGGGCAGCTGCTGCCAGACCCCGTCGCGGCAGACGCGGGCGAAGACGGCCAGCCGGGCGCGCAGCAACTCCAGCGCCGCCGCGGCCCGGCCCTGCTGCACGAACCCGAGTGCGGCGTTGAAGATCAGGACAGCCGCCACGATCGCCGCGTCCAGCCACTTGCCGAGCACCAGCTCGAGCACGATCGTGCCTTCCAGCATCCAGGGCACCGGCGCCCACACCGTGCCGGCCAGGCGTGCCACCAGGTTCTGCCGCTCCTGCGGCACCGTGTTCGGCCCCAGCTCGGCCAGCAAGGCGCCGGCCCGAGCCGACGACAATCCCATGCCTGCCCCAACGGTCACGGCCTGATCGTCGGCCAGGCAGGGCAGCGGCCCTAGGGGCGTTGGTCCTTCGTGCGGCTAGCCGATCGCCTGCGGCGTGACCAGGTCCAGCACACTGCGCCGCAGGTGTTCGATGCCGGTGACGACGACCGGCTCGGCGCGTGGATCGGAGAGCCGGCGAAGCCGGCGGCGCACCGCCTCGGGCGTGACGCCGGCTTCGGCCGCGATCTCGTCGACGGTCAGGAGATCGCCGGGCTGCGGGCCGCCGGTATCCGAGGGCGGCAACGGTTCGCCACGCAGTGCCGCGACGACCTGTTGACGGTCGAAGAGCGGGGGCCGGCCCTCGCACGGGTCGTTCAGCGGAGTCAGGGTTTTGCCGATGGCGAGTATGCCCGCGCGGCTGATGACCGTGCGGCCGGCGCGGATCGTGGGGTAGACGGTCCTGCGGCGCCCGTAGCGTGGTGCGGGGGCCCTGCGGTCACGGAGTTTTCGTGCGAGCGAATCGAGAGTGGACCGGTACCAGAGGGTGAGCCCTTCCAGTCGCGTGTCTCCACTGGCCTTGCCGATCTTCCGTACCGCGTATTCGAAGGCGTTCGGGCCCGCGTCGAGTGCCAGGTATTCGATCGCGCGCCGCCGGGCATACAGATCGAATGCGCTTTTGCGTATTCGGCGGAGGCTGTACACGTGCCGGTCCTCAAGCGTGGCGATCACCTGCTCGACATCGTAGAGCGGACTACCGGGGCCACCTTCGTTCGGCGCGTTCAGACTGCGCAGACGCCCGGTGACCGCCGTGAGCTCCGCCAGTGAGAGCACTGCTCGTCCGGCCGGGATCACAGCAGCCTCCGGCTGTGTCCAAAAAGGATTCGGGTCATCGGAGCGAATTCCTCTGAGTTGCACGGAATCAGCATGTGAACTGTCCCGAGTACAGCTCAGCGCAGCTATCAGGTCAACCCGAGAAAATGTGCTTGATACCGTTGGTCCGATATTGGCACAAATTGATTTTCGCGACGATCAGTTGCGAACTCTGGCGAATCGGGCAACCGTACGGGCGACGAGGTTGAGCACCAGGACGACAAGAATCAGGGTGAGCGCACCGGTCCAGGCGCGGTCGATCGCGGTGTCGTTGGGCAGTCCCGCTTCGGTGAACACGAACAGCGGCAGCGACGCCTGGGCGCCGTTGAACGGGTTGAAGTTGATGGACTGGCTCCCGAATACCGTGAGCAGCACCGGTGCCGTTTCGCCGACGACACGCGAAATCGCCAGCATCACACCGGTCACGATGCCCGCGGTGGCCGTCGGCAGCACGATCCGTACCACGGTGATCCATTTCGTCACCCCGAGGGCGTAGGACGATTCACGCAGGCTGTCCGGTACCAGCTTGAGCATTTCCTCCGTGGAGCGGATCACGGTGGGCAGCATGAGCACGACGAGGGCGAGTGAGCCGGCGAAGCCGGAATATCCCTGGCCGAGCAGAAGCACCCAGAGCGCCAGGATGAACAGGCCGGCCACGATGGAGGGCAGACCGGTCATCACATCGACCAGGAAGCTGACGACGCGGCCGAGTCGGCCGGTGCTGTACTCGACGAGGTAGATCGCGACCAGGATGCCCAGCGGGGTGGCGATGACGGCGGCGATCCCGACCTGCTCCAGCGTGCCGATGATCGCGTGATAGGCGCCGCCGTCGGGATCCTGTTCGGCCACCGCACGCATGGAATGGCCGAAGAAGACCGGGTCGAACCGGTGCAGGCCCCGGTAGATGGTGTAGCCGAGGACACCGACGAGCGCGAGGAGGGCGAACAGGACGGCGCCGAGCAGGATGTTGGTCATCAGCCGGTCTTTGGCGCGCCGCTTGCCTTCCACCGCGGCGGACAGCGCGGTGAGGGCGGCGACGTACACGACGGCGGCGACGATGACGAACCCGGCGTAGCCGTGGAGCGCGGTCAGCGAGAACAGCAGGCTCGTCAGCCCGATGGCGCCGACGGCGGTGAGCCCGGGGGCGTACCGGGGCAGCCGCGGCCGCTGCAGTGCCGGCGTGGTCAGCGGAGTGTTCAATGCCGAGGTCACGCTTTCTTCTCCCTGCTGGAACGGCGAACGACGGCGCGGGCGCCGAAGTTGACGATCAGCGTGATCGCGAAGAGCACGAGACCGGAGGCGATCAGCGCGCTGCGGCCGATTCCTCCCGCGTCGCCGAACTTGTTGGCGATGTTGGCGGCGATCGTCGCGCCGGCGGGGTCGAGGATGTGGATGCTGATCACGTTGCTGGCGGAGAGCACGAGCGCGATGGCGATGGTCTCGCCGACGGCGCGCCCGAAGCCGAGCACGATGGCGCTGATGACGCCGGAGCGGCCGTGGGGCAGCACGGCCATCCGCACCATCTCCCACCGGGTGGCTCCGAGCGCGTAGGCGGCCTCGATGTGTTCGGTGGGCGTCTGGACGAACACCTCACGCGAAATGGCGGCCACGATCGGCAGGATCATGACCGCGAGCACGACCCCGGCCGCGAACATCGACTTGCCGTAGGTCTGGTTGGTCGAGGCGAAGATCGGGATCCAGCCGAGGTAGGTGTTGAGGAACTGGCCGACCGGGATCAGGTCCGGCACGAGCCAGAGCAGGCCCCACAGGCCGAAGACCACACTGGGCACCGCGGCGAGCAGGTCGATGACGTACCCGAGCGGCCGGGCGATGGCTTTGGAGGCGTACTGGGCGATGTAGAGGGCGACCGCCACCGCGATCGGAACGCCGATGACGAGCGCGATGATGGAGCTGACGACGCTGCCGAAGGCCAGCGCCGCGATACCGAATACCTGGCTCTGATCGGGATCCCAGGCTTTCGTCGTGAAGAAGTTCGCCTTGTCCGAGGTCAGTGCGGGGATCGCCTCGACGAAGAGGAACACCGCGATCGCGGCGAGGAGCACCAGAATGACCAGGCCCGCGGCGCGGACCACCCAGCGGAAGATCTGGTCGCCCCGGTGCGACGGCCCATGGGTGAGCGATTTCGTGACGCCTGCTCCGGCGCGCGCGGTGGTGATGATGAACTCCTCGGTCGCGGAAAGGGAGGAATCTGTTGCGGGCCCGTGCCTGGCGCGCCGGGCCCGCAACAGGCGCCGGTCAGCTCAGCGAGTTGACCGAGTCGGTGATCTTGGTCGCGAGCTCGGTCGGCAGCGGGACGTAGCCCTGACCGGCCAGCGGACTCTGCCCGTCCGGGCTGGCCAGGTAGGACAGGAAGCTCTTCAGCAGCGGCAGCTTCGCGCTGTCGTTGCCGGAGGCACACACGATCTCGTAGGTCACGAGCAGGTTGGGGTAGGCGTCGGCGTCACCGTTGGTGTAGTCGAAGTCGAGCTTCAGGTCGTGCCCGGACCCGGTCACCTTGGCCTTGGCAAGGAAGTTCTTCACGTTGTCGGTGGTGAGTTCGACGAACTTGCCCGCCGCGTTGCCCACCTTGGCGTACGGGATCTGGCTCTGCGTCGCGAACGACAGCTCCATGTAGCCGATACCGCCCGGGGTGCTCTTCACGCCCTGGGCGATGCCCTGGGTGCCGTTCGAGCCCTGACCACCCGGCGCCGGCCAGTTCTTGTTGGCGGGGAAGGGGAAGTCGGCCTTGGCCTCGTTGGCGAGGTAGTTGCTGAAGTTGTAGCTGGTGCCCGAACCGTCGGACCGGTGGAAGGTCTGGATGCCGAGGTTGGGCAGCGTGACGCCCGGGTTGTCCTTGGCGATCGCCGGGTCGTTCCAGTTGGTGATCTTGCCGCTGAAGATCTTGGCCAGGGTGCTCGCCGAAAGGTTCAGCGGCTGCGTCACGTTCGGGACGTTGTAACCCACGGCGATCGGGCCGGGCACCATCGGCAGGTCGATGGCGGGACCGGTCTTGCACCGGGAGTCGGCGGCAGGCTGGTCGGAAGACGACAGCGGGAAGTCCGAGCCCGCGAAGTCGATCGTGCCCTGCTGGAACTGCTGGACACCCTTACCGGAGCCGCCGCCCTGGTAGTTGACCGTCGCGCCGTTGCACTTGTTCTCGTAAGTCTTGACCCACTGGGACATCGCGTTCGACTGCGCGGTCGATCCCGCCGCGGTCAGCGTGCCGCCGGCGCAGTTGATGCTGCTGGCCGGCTGGCTCGAGTTCGCGGATCCGGACGAACCCGAGTTGTTGTCGGTACCACACGCGGCGAGCAGCAGTGCGCCTACAGCCACGACGCCGAATGCGGCACCGTGCCGCTTGATCTTCACGGGGAAATCCTCCAACTGGACGATTGAATCTTCGCGACAGATCCGCCGCGCGTCCAAAAGCTAAGCAACAATAGTGCACGGAAGACGTAGTGAAGGTGAACAAAAGGTGAAACAGGAAAAGGGGTAAATATGGTCTCCTTAATGGTTAAAAAGACGGTAATGTAGCCCGTGTTGGCTATGTAACAGCAGCTACCTTTACCGATTCACGATTCATCACAGCGCGGAGAAATGGTGTCCATTATCTCCCGGGCTGCCTTTTTTGGTTGTTCACATTTTGTTCAGATTCAAGGGGGAGTCCGGCGCTCACGATGAGTCGCTACTCTTACTTGGTAGCAGTCGCCGCCCGGCACCCCGAATGAAGAAGTGAGCACTCTGCGTCATGGCTAAGCGAATCGACGTCAAGGATCTGGACATCTACTACGGCAAGTTCCACGCTGTCGACAGCGTGACCTTGTCGGTGCCGCCGCGCAACGTCACCGCGTTCATCGGCCCCTCCGGATGCGGCAAGTCCACCGTGCTGCGCACCCTGAACCGGATGCACGAGGTCATCCCCGGCGCGCGGGTGGACGGCGAAGTGCTGCTGGACGGCGAGAACATTTACGGGTCCAATGTGGACCCGGTGCAGGTGCGGCGGACCATCGGCATGGTGTTCCAGCGGCCCAACCCGTTTCCCACGATGTCCATCCGCGACAACGTGGTGGCCGGGCTGAAGCTGGCGGGCGGCGGCAGCAAGCGGGAGCTCGACGACATCGCCGAGCGCGCGCTGCGGGGCGCGAACCTGTGGAACGAGGTCAAGGACCGGCTCGGCAAGCCCGGCGGTGGCCTCTCCGGTGGTCAGCAGCAGCGGCTGTGCATCGCGCGGGCGATCGCGGTGCGGCCGGACGTGCTGCTGATGGACGAGCCGTGCTCGGCGCTGGACCCGATCTCGACCCTGGCCATCGAGGACCTGATCGGTGAGCTGAAGAAGGACTACACGATCGTCATCGTGACCCACAACATGCAGCAGGCGGCGCGGGTCTCGGACCAGACGGCGTTCTTCAACCTCGCCGGAGTCGGCCAGCCCGGCCGCCTCGTCGAACTCAACGACACGGAGAAGATCTTCTCCAACCCCGGCGAGAAGGCCACCGAGGACTACATCTCCGGCCGCTTCGGCTGATCATTCCGGCTCTGCTCGGCCTGTTTCTCGAGGTTTTGCCGTCTGCCGGCCGGTGCTACGTCCTGGCGGTGTAGATGTCGGTGCCGAAGCGGGTGAGTCCCGGTTGCCCGGCGTAGCCGAGGTAGGGCAGCCGGAAGAGGTCTTCGACGCTGGCGAGCAGCGAGTAGTGGTTGTAGGGCGTGGTGCTGACGGTGCCGGGCTTGGTGAAGGGGGACAGCACGAGGGCGCCGACCCGACCGCCACCGAGGCCGGTGATTCCGGGTGCCGGTGTGTTCGGTCCCGGGCCTTCGCCGCAGCAGGCGCTGGAGTCCTGTTGCGGGCCGTCGGATTCGTCGAATGTGATCACCAGCATTCCGTCCTTGGTGAACGCCGGTGAGGACGTGATGATCGGAACCCACTGCCGCAGCCAGGCGTCGGCGGAGGTCAGTCCGCCCGGTTGGCCGTCGACGCAGGGCGCGTCGTGGCCGTCGTGGCAGAGGTCGGGCGTGATGTAGGACAGCGCCGGTGTGGTGGCCGCCGAGGTGAGGTCCTGCTGCAATCGTGGCAGGGCGCCCACGTTGTCACAGGCGGGACCGTCGATGACGGAGTGGAAGTAGACGAAGGGATCGTGCCGGGTGGCGTACTGGTCGCCCACTTCGGCTTTCTGCGTGTTGTCCACCGCGCCGACGGGCGGATGGCCGCACACGGCCGCCTCGCGTGCCGGATCGTTTCCCATGTCCTCCATGTATCCGCGCCAGGTGTGCCCGGATCCCGCCAGCTGCCCGGGCAGCGTGGGCAGGGCGGCGGGGTACACACAGCCCTGGCCGACGGCCTGCCCGGGCGCGGCGGTGCCGGCCTGCTGGAAGTCGCTGTAGGTCTGGCAGTCACCCTGGGTCGTGACGTTGGGGCCCTGACCCGAGATCTGCGCGATGTAGTTGCCCAGGCTGTTGTGCGCGGTGCCGTAGTACTGGGTGAGCAGGGCACCCTCCGACCGCAGGGTCTGGCTCAGGTAGGGGGCCTGCGAGGCCGCACCCCACGTCTCGTCGTAGCCCTTGTTCTCCAGGTTGATCACGAAGACATGACCGACCGGCGGCAGGTAGTTCGACGCTGCCTCGGCGCGTTCGGGCGTGGCTGAGGTGACGAGAGGGACGAGCGCCGCCGTGGTCGCGGCCGCGACGGCGGCGCCGAGCCGGCGATAGGAGGTGCGGGTCATGGGAGCGTCCATCCTTCCTGCAGGGCGAGGTCGCGAAGGGCGTACCACTTTTCGTAGTCGGCGGTGGCGCCGGCCGCGCACGGGGATCCTACGATCTGCGGCACGTTCCAGCGTGGGGCCGTGAGGTCGGCGGGGCTGCTGAAGTCCAGGACTTCGGCGATGTTGTTCGCCGCGCTGTCGCGGGGAGTCAGCGGTGGCAGGTTCCAGCGCCACTCCACCGCCTTGAGGATCGAGGTGTGGTCGTAGACGCCGTGGGCCACCTTCCCGCGTCGTGCGCGTGGCGAGACGACCAGGCACGGAGTGCGGAACCCGCGCAACGTCCAGTCCGGGTTCACATCGGGCGCGGTCTGCGGGGCGACGTGGTCGAAGAAGCCGCCCCACTCGTCATAGTTGATCACCAGCAGCGTGCGGCCCCAGGCGGGACCGGAGGTGACGGCTTCGTAGACCTGGTTCAGAAACGACTGCCCGGCGCGGATATCGGCGTGCGGATGGTCATCGGCGGAGGTGCCGGTGTCCTCGTCGAGGAACTTCGGGTCCACAAAGGAGAGTTCGGGCAGGTTGCCGGTGGCGCAGTCGGTCAGGAACGCGCTGAAGGGTGCGCTGATGGACAGGTACTTGCTGCCCCACAGCGCGGTGAAGGGCGTGTCGTTGTAGTAGTACCGGCCGCGCAGGCCGGCGTCGGCGAGCCGGTCCCAGATCGTCGGCAGCGTCGAGATCGTCGTGGTGTCGTCGATCCGGTCGGTTTGCGCGCAGTGCTGGTAGAAGCGGTTGGGGTAGGTCGGGCCCAGAAACGCCGAGAAGTAGCGGTCGCAGGTAGTCCAGTAAGGCGCCGCGTGCCCGTAGAACGCGAGATCGTCCGCGGTGTAGTAACCGATCGCGAACTCGTCGTTCGAGCCGGCCCGCAGCCAGCCGTCGCAGGCGCCGTCGTTGTACTCGATCCGCGCCCCGTCGAAGGAGTGATCGGGGTCCGGATGCGCGCAGCCCTGGTAGTCGGTGAGGTGATACGTCGGGTGCGACACGCCATAGCGATCCTGGTACACCAGCCCCGCCTGGCGGCCGTCGGCGCCGGGCAGCCAACCCAGGAAATGGTCGAACGACCGGTTCTCCATCATCACGACCACGACGTGATCGATGCCGGACTGCGCGGGTGAGGGCAACGCCGACGCCGGTGCGCCCCACGCCCGGCCGGCCAGTGACGGCGCCACCGTCACGCTCGCGGCACCGGCGAGAAACGTCCTGCGAGAAGTTGACATGACGGCCTTCCTACCGTGAAGCCAAGGCCTCACACAGCTCTCCAACGTGAACACAATAAGAAATCGCGAGGAAACACGAAGTCAACCCGGTGGATTCCGGACGAAAGAACCCAAAGCGAACGGTGCCGGCTCCCAGCTCGCCGGGCGCCGCGGCCGGCCCGGGCGATTCAGGATGGGTACGGTCGAGGTTGCGTGGAAGAGTTCGCGGGCCCACCGAATTCGGCGTCTGCTGTCGGCGGCCGTCCCGAAGGGAGCCACCAATGAAAGTCGCAGTCATGGGTGCCACCGGCACCGCCGGCTCGAAAGTCGTGCGGCGTCTCAAGGCGAAGGGCGCCGACATCGTCGAGGTGTCCCGGTCGAACGGCGTCGACCTGGTCAGCGGCGACGGCCTCGCGGCCGCAGTGAAGGGCGCCGATGCGGTGATCGACGCGTCGAACGCGTTCCCGTCCGGCGATTCGATGGACTGGGGCGAGGCACTGACGGCGGCGACCCGCAACGTGACGAAGGCGTGTGCCGTGCAGCACGTGAACCGGCTCGTGTTCCTCTCGATCAGTGGGGTGGAGAATCCTGCTTTCGACGATTTCCCTTACTACGTGGCCAAACGCGAGCAGGAGAAGATCGTCCGGGACAGTGGTCTCGACGCGACGATCGTCAAGAGCACACAGTGGTTCGAGTTCTCGGCCAACCCCGCGGCCGTGACCTTCCACGACGACCGGATCGAGGTGCAGGACTGGCTGGTGCAGCCCATCGCCGCCGACACCGTGGCCGACGTGCTCGTCCATGAGGCGATGCAACCGTCGGGCGGAAGCACCGTGGTGATCACCGGACCCGAGCGGATCCGCCTTCCCGAGCTGACCGCCCGGAGGCAGGCGGCACTCGGCGACGGCAGGACGGTCCAGACCATCGCCCCGCCGCTCGAAGCGCTGTCGAAAGGCGCACTGGTCGCCCCGCCGGAGGCCGAGGTACTCGGGCCCGGTGTGGATGCCTGGCTCGCAAGTCTGAAGTAGCGCACCGGTTCCGGGAGCTACGCGCGACCCTCACTTCGACGCGGCGACGGCGGCGACATCGCGTGGGTAGGAGCGTGCCGCGAGCCGCGCGCCGAGTGCTGCGGCGAGGACCGCGACCAGGCAGACCAGGAATGTCCACATGAGACCGTCGGGCCCGAACACGCTGTCGGCGAGGAATCCGAACAGCGTCGGCGCGGCCGCCTCGGCCAGCGTACGGACCGTGGTGCGCACCGCCTCGCCGCGACCCCACACCGCGGGGTGCAGCACGTCCAGCCGCGCGGCGTCCATCGGTGGATTCGCCGCGCCCAGCAGACCCGCACCGGCGGTCAGCAGCGGGACCGCCACCCAGGCGGATGCCACGGCGATTCCCGGCCCGAGTGCCGCGGGCACGAGCGCCAGACACACCGCCGGCACCAGCAGGCGGGCGGTCAAGCGTCCCCGGCCGAGTAAGCGATCGGCGATGCGGCCACCGGCGAACACCCCCGCCAGCGCGCCGACGCCGACCACCAGCGTCAGCGCGCTGGTCACCGACTCGGAGATGCCGTAGTGCTGTCCGGCGAAGACGACGATGAAGGAACGAAACCCGGTGAAGTAGAAGTAGCCGAGCGCGGAGGCCACCATGATCACGACGTTGCTGCGCACGCGGAGCACGTAGCGCACGACCCACCACAGCCTTTTCCGCGCCGGATCCTCCCGCAGGACGGCACGCGGATCGGGTTCGATGTCGCGTCGGGTGACCATCTTCTCAGCCCGGTCCCGGCTCTCGGTGTCCAGCCCGCTCTGGCCGCCGCGCCGCGGTTCGGGCAGCCTCCAGGAGGCGATGATCAGCGGGATGATGGGCGGCACGAGCCACCAGAACGCGAACCGCCAGGACAGGAACGCCGTGATCTGGCCGGACACGACGAACCCGATGCCGGTGCCGACCAGTTCGCCGCCCAGGACCAGGCCGTAGACGCGGGCGCGGGTCGCGGCCGGGAAGTAGTCGCCGATCAGCGACGCGACGGTCGGGCCGGTGGTCGCGGTCACCGCGCCCAGCAGCATCCGCGCGATGAGCATCTGCCAGAACGTCTGCGCCGCCCCGGCCATCACCATCGCGCCGCCCCACAGGCCGACGCTGCCGGCGAGCAGGCGGGTGCGCCGCACCCGGTCGGTCAGCACCCCGACCGGCAGCGTCGCCACCGCGGCCGCGACCGAGGCCGTCGACACCAGCAGCCCGATGCCGGTGTTGGTGATGCCGAGCACGTGCTTGAGATCGGAGGCCACCGCCGACACCGTCGCGGTGTCGGCGCCGGCCAGGCCCAGCGCCGCCGCCAGCACCGTGATGCGGCGCAGATTGTCCCGTCCCCCCGCCAGCCGTTCGGCCGGCTTCAGCAGTGCGCTCACCGCGCCGCCCGTTCTTGACCGGGGGAGGCGTCCTGTTCGCTGCGTCCTTGTTCACCCTGCAACAGTGGGGATCGCGCCAGCAGCACGGTGCAGACGGCGACTGCCGCGGCGCCGGCGACCTCGGCGATGATCCACGCGCCGCCGCGCACCTGGTCGCCGAACACGGCGATGCCCCAGCCGACCGACGCGACCGGGTTGGCCAGTGTCAGTCCGGGCTGTGAGGCGACGAGGCGGCCGGCGCGCAGCGCGTTCTGCAGCTGGAAGAAGCCCAGTGGACCGGCGACGACGAGCGCGTAGAGCTGCCAGGTTCCGGCGAGCGCGCCGATGCCGCCTGCCAGGGCCGCCATCACTCCGGCGACGAGTGCGGCGGTGAAGCCGAACCAGATTCCCGCGGCCACGCCGAGGAATGCGGCGCGGCGAGCGTCGCGGCTGCGGTGGCCGAACAGGGTCAGCAGCCCGGCCACCATAACCGTGACGACACTGCCGAGTATCCACGCCGCGGTCGGGGCGTTGCGGGTGTCACCGCCGCGGGGCGCGAACGCCACCAGCAGCAGCGCGACACCCGCGCTCATCCCCAGCACGGCGACCCATTCACGAACGTGCAGTCGCGACCGGAACACGAGCGTGGACAACAGCAGTGTGAACCCGACCTCCAGGATGAGGATCGGCTGGACCAGCAGGATCGGCCCGGCCGCGAGTGCCGCGGCTTGTAACGCGAATCCGAGCAGGATGGTGATGATTCCGCCGATCCAGGCGGGCTGGCGGGCGAGATCGAGCAGCATGCGCAGGGACAGCCCGCCCCGATCCGGTTCGCGCCGGGCTGCCTTGCGTTGCAGGACCGATGCCGTCGCGTTCGCCGCCGCGGCCAGCACCGCGAACATTACCGCCAGCGCCATGCCGCACCTCCGTCCACAACAGCCGCGAAGACACTTCGGGCTACCCCGAACTCGGCGACCGACACGGGTGTGATCAGGGCAATCTCGGGAAGCCTCGGAATGTGCCCAAGTCCCGCGTGTTCGCGCTCGTCCTCTTGGTGGCGTTGCCCGCGACCGTGGAAGCGGCCGTCCTCGAAGGAGCCGGGCTCGGCGGGTCCGTGGGACTGGCACCGCAGCTGAGCGCTCCCTCCCCGTTCGGGGTCTTCCATGATCTGCGGTGGGTGCTGGTCTATCACGATTCCTGGTGGTCCTTCGGCTGGCAATCCGCGCTCGCGATCGTCGCCCGCAGCCTGCTCAACACCGGAATCCTGGCGCTGGCTCGCGCCGATGGTCTGCCCGGCGGCTGGTGGCCGGTGCTTCGCTTGAACCTGCTGTTCAACCTGCTGGTCTTCGTCGTGCTCGCACCGTGGGCCGCGATCGGGGTGACGGCTTCGGGGACGTCGCTGTTCTGGTTCGTGCTCGGCGAGGTCGTCCCGCTGGTGTTCCTCTCGCTGGTGTTGCAGCGCGGCGGGATCGTCGGCGACTGGTGGCGGCGCATGCCGTCGTTGCCGGAGGCCGGATGGGCGTTCGTCACCTTCGTCGTGCTGACGCTGGGTTGCGTCGTGGTGACCACGGTGCCCGGATGGTGGCGAGTGGTGGCGGCCGCCGTGGTGGCGGCGGTCAACGCGTGGCTGTGGCGCCGGCTGGTCGTCGCGGCTTCTCGCGTCCGGCGCGGGCTGCGGTTCGTCCCCGCGGCGCCGATCGCGATCCTGCTCAGTGCGGGCGCGCTGCTGGGCATGGGGCAGTTCTCCACCATCGGTGGCGCGGTGGCCCGGCGCCCGCCGCCACGCGTGGACCGGCTGACCAGCAGGGGAGTGGCGCAGCAGATCGTGTTCGTCGCCGGGTACGACTCGGTCGCGAGCACCCCTGCCGCCTCGCCCGTCTACCGGTTCTCCTACCGTGGAACGGCACCGGATGGAAAACCGCTTCCCTACGACAAGAACGCGACTCACCAGTCCCTTATGGACAGTGCCAGCCGGCTGGGCAGGCAGGTCGACGCCGTACACCAGCGCACCGGGCGAAGCGTCGCGCTGGTGGCGCAGAGCGAGGGTACGTTGGTGGTCCACGCGTATCTGACGAGGTTCGCGCATCCGGCCGTCGACGCGGCCGTGCTGTTGAGCCCGCTTGTCCAGCCGGGGCGTGTCTACTTCCCGCCCCCGGACCGCTCCGGGTTCGGCGTCGCCACCGGCTGGCTGCTGCGCGGCATGTTCGCCACGATCCGCGCGACGAGCGGTTCGACCGTCCGACCCGACGAGCCGTTCGTTCGCTCCATGCTCGACAAGGCTCCCTGCTACCGGGGTCAGATGCTGGAGCCGGTACCGGGTGTACGCGAGATCGCGTTCCTGCCCTTCGCGGGCGCGGCCGTGGTCTCGCCGGACTTTCGCGGCGGCATCCCGGTGGTCAAACTCCCCGCGGTCCACGCGGCCCTGCTCGGCGACGACGATGTCCAGCAGCGGATCGTCGCGTTCCTGCAAGGCCGCCCCGCGGGCAAGCAGCCCGGGCTGGATTATGGGCTCATCGAGCGTGCCGGTGCCGCCTGGCAGGTGCCCCCGCTCGCCCCGGAGCTGAACCCCGTCTGGACTGCTGCCCGCGCTTCTTGCCTCGAGCAATGATTGCCCAGGGCTTGGTTTCGTATGGCCGGAAAGGACACTGATGAAACACCGTGCGCTGACACAGCGAAACGTTGCCTTCGCGAGACTCGCGTGGGGGGTGGCGCTGGGTGCCGGCGTGTCCGCGGCCAGGGCAACTCCCACGACGCGGACCGTAGCCGCCGTGCTTGCGGCCCGGCATGTCGTCCAGTCCATGCTCACCCTGGGGTATCCGCAGTCGGCGGCGGCCCGCTGGGGATGGCTGGCCGACGCCGGCCATGCGGGGACGGCGCTGCTGGCCGGATCGCTGAGCAGTCGCTGGCGGCGGGTGGCGCTGAGCGACGCCGCGATAGCGGCCACTTGGGCCGGTATCGCGGCTCTCCCGCCACAGGCCGGACGGTTCCGGCCGTCTCGCCGGTAACCAGCCCGGCCCGGCGAAGCGTGAACTCGTCTCCGCTTGTTTACCTTGTCGGCGATCGGGTACGCCTGCCGGTATCGCGGAGGGAGGGTGTCGTGCGCGGCTGGCTGGAGACGGTGTTCTGGTGGGTCGCGCTCGTCCTGGTGTGGCTGGTCACGGTGAGCACGCCGAACTGGCAGGAGGTCGTCGCGGCCGTGGTGCTCGCGCTGCCGTGTGCGGTCGCCGCCGGTGGGGCGAGGCGGATCGCCGGTGACCGATGGCGGCCACGACTGGGGTGGGTCGGCGCCCTTCGCGCACTGCCGGGGGCGATCGCACACGACACGGTGAAGGTCTTCGTGGCCCTCGCGCACGGCGAGGACGGTCGACTGGACCACGTCCGGCTTCCCGCCGAGCACAGCAAGCACGGCCAGGCGACACGTGAAGCCTTCGCCTCGGCCGTGCTGTCGGCGACGCCGGGCGTCGTGGTGCTCGACGCGAACCAGGACCACGACACGCTCCTGATGCACCGGCTGGACGGGGGCAAGCGCCTGGAACGGAGCGTCCGGCGGTGAACCTGTGGCTGGCGTGCGCGATCGCCTTGGCGGCCGGCGGTCTGATACCGGCGATGTTTCTCGCTTTTCGCGGCAATGCGGTGCGGCGTCTGGTCGGGCTCCAGCTCGCCGGGGCGGTCACGGTGTTGCTGCTGGTGCTGGTGAGCCTGGGGGAGGGCCAGTCGTCCTATTTGATCGTGCCGCTGGTCGCGGTGTTGCTGTCCTTCGCCGGGACGCTGGTGTTCACGCGGCTCTTCGCCTCGGGTGTGCGGGACCAGGATGGGTGAGGGTGTGGGCGGCACGATCGCCGCCGTCCTCGTCGCCGCCGGCACCCTCCTCGCGGTGCTGGCGGCGATCGCGGCCGCGCTGCCCGGTTCGGTCTACCGGCGGCTGCACTACCAGGTCGTGGTGACCTCCGCCGCGGCCCCGCTGATCGGCATCGGCGCGGCCGTGGCCGAGGGCCCCGGGCTGACCACTGCGCTGGTGCTGGTCATCGTGCTGCTGCTGGCAGGGACCGGGCCGGTGCTGGGGATGGCCGTGGCGCGGGTGAACGCCCAGCACGACGGCATCGCGACGGGGGCGTCGCCGGAATGACGGCGCTGCTGCTGGTCGTGCTGACGCTGGTCGCGGTCGGCGGCACGGTCGTGGCGCTGACCGGCGATCCCCGGCGCCAAGCGGTCACCTTGTCCGTGTACGGCTTGCTGCTGACGGTGCTCTTCTTCGTGCTGCAGGCCCCGGACGTGGCGTTGTCGCAGCTGGCGGTGGGGAGTGCGGTCGTGCCGTTGATGGTGTTGCTCTCGCTGCGTGTCGTGGCGGGCCGTCGGCGATGAGCGGCCGGGCACGCTGGTTGATCTTCGGTATCGGCGCCGTCGCGCTGGTCCTGCTGACCGGATGCGCGCTGGCGCGGATGCCCGCCTTCGGCGGCATGACGCACCTGTACCGGGACGCGGTGGTGAATGCGGCGCTGGCCCGCAACACGCCCAACGTCGTGTCCTCGGTGAACTTCGACCTGCGGGGGCTCGACACCTTCGGCGAGGAGGCGATTCTGCTGGCCTCCGTGCTCGGCGCGGCCGCCTTGCTCCGTCCGGCCGAGGACGAACGCCGGCGGCGTCCACCGGGCGCGGGCCGGACCCTGCAGGCCACCAGGGCCGCCGGTTACGTTCTCCTGCCCGTCACGCTGCTGGTCGGCGCGGACGTCGTCGTTCATGGGCACCTCACCCCGGGCGGCGGCTTCCAGGGCGGCGTCGTACTGGCCACCGGACTGCACCTGGTCTACGTGGCGGGCAGCTACCCGGCGTTGCGCCGGGTGCGGCCGGTGCGGTGGTACGAGTCGGGGGAGGCACTGGGCATGAGCACGGTGACCGTGCTCGGCCTGGCCGGGCTGGCGCTGGGCGCCGGTTTCCTGGGCAACGTGCTACCGACCGGCCGGTTCGGGGAGCTGCTGTCGGCCGGCACGGTGCCGATCTTCAGCGTCGCGATCGGGGTGACGGTCGCTTCCGGCGTGGTCGTGTTGCTCGCACAGTTCCTCGAGCAGGACCTGGCCACGCGGAGCCGGCGGGAGCGCGCATCGTGAGCTACTACCCGTACGTGGTCGCCGTGTGGCTCGTTCTCATCGGCATCGTCGGCGTGGTGCGCAGCCGGAACCTGGTGCACACGGTCGTGTGCGTCGCGGTGGCGCAGTCGGGCACCTACGTGCTGCTGCTGGCGATCGGCTACCAGAACGGTGCCTCGGCCCCGGTGTTCGGGCAGAGCACACCTGCGGGCTCCCCGGTCGTCGACCCGGTGGTGCAGGCGATGACGCTCACCGACATCGTGGTGTCGGCCACCGTGACGGCACTGCTGCTGGCCTTGGTGGTGCAGGTCGCCAAACGGCACGGCACGGTCGTGCCCGACGAGCTCCACCAGTTGCGGGGCTGACCGATGATCCCGGCCGCGGCGCTGTCGCCGGTGCTCATCGCCGCGCCGGTCGGCGGCGCCTGCCTCCTGCTCGCCGGCAACCGGTGGCTGCCGCGCGTCGCGATCGACACGATCGCCTTGCTGTTCGCGCTGGGCAACGTCGCTTCGGGGGTGATGCTGGTTCGCGCGACCGGCGACGGCCGGGTGGTGACCTGGTCGGGGGGCTGGCGGCCGCGGCCGGGCCTGACCGTGGGGATCGTGCTCGAGGCGGACCGCGCGTCAGCCTCCCTCGCCGTGTTGATCGGGGCACTCGCCGCCGCCGCACTGCTGTTCGGCTGGCGCTACTTCGACGACGTCCACGCCCACTATCACGCCCTGTTGCTGCTGTTCGTCTCCGGGATGACGGGGTTCGCGCTCACCGGCGACCTGTTCGACATGTTCGTGTTCTTCGAGCTCATGGGCGCGAGTGCCTACGCGCTCGCGGCGTTCAAGATCGAGGAGCCGGAGTCGGTGCAGGGCGGGCTGAACTTCGCCGTCATCAACTCGCTCGGCGGCTATCTCGGCTTGACCGGCATCGGGTTGCTCTATTCCAGGACCGGCCAACTGGGACTCCCGCAACTCGCGGTGGCGCTGACCGGTCACCGCAGCGATGCACTCGTGCTCGCCGCGTTCGTCCTGATCGCGACCGGCTGGCTGGTCAAGGCCGCGGCCGTACCGTTTCATTTCTGGCTCGCCGACGCGCACGCGGTCGCACCGTCACCGGTGTGCGTGCTGTTCTCCGGGGTGATGGCGCCACTCGGGGTGTACGGGCTGGCCCGGCTGTACTGGACGGTGTTTCACGACCTGCTGCCGGCGGCCGCGATGCACCGGATGCTGTTGGTGCTGGGGGTGGCGACCGCCGTCGTCGGCGCGGTGATGTGTCTGACGCAGCGGCACGTCAAGCGGTTGCTCGCGTATTCGACGATTGCCCACAGTGGACTGTTCCTCCTCGGGCTTGCCGCGCTGAGCCCGATCGGGCTGGCCGGTGCCGGGCTCTACCTCGGCGGGCACGCCGCGGTGAAGGGCGCTCTGTTCCTGCTCGCGGGCACGCTGCTCAACCGGTTCCGCAGTATCGACGAGGTGAGCCTGCACGGCCGGGGCGGCGACCGGCGGCTCAACGGCTCGCTGTTCGTCGTCGGCGCGCTCGCGCTGGCCGGGCTGCCGCCGTTCGGTACCGGTCTGGGCAAGGCGCTGGTCGAGGAGGCCGGTGGTCACGAGTGGCTCACCGCGGTGGTGGTGGCGGTGTCCGCCGCGACCGGCGGCGCGGTGCTGCGCGTCGCGCTGCGGGTGTACTTCGGCCTCGGACCCGCGCCCGAGCCGGCGGCATCCGGCGAGACGGTCAGCGGGCGCCGCGAGGAGCCTGACGAACGACCGCCGACCAAGCACACTCCGATCCCCGTCATCGCCGCGATCGTTCTGCTTCTCCTCGGCGGTCTCGTGCTCGGAAGCATGCCCGCGCTCGCGCGAGCGGCGGCACGGGCCGCCGTCACCTTCGCCGACGGGCACGCGTATGTGGCGCAAGCATTCGGCACTGCGGTCGCGGGCACAGGCGAGATTCCGGACGCAGGCTGGACGCTGTCCGGCGTCGTCCTCGATCTCGTCTCCACCGGACTGGCTGTCGGCGCGGCGCTGCTCGCGATCTACGGGCTCCCGTCGCAGTCGCGGCGCGCACCTCGCCCGACCTCGGCCGTCGTCGCCGCGCTGCACCGGCTGCACTCCGGGCATCTGGGCGACTACACCGCCTGGCTCGTATTCGGTTCCGCCACGCTCGCCGGACTACTTGTCCTCGGCTGAGCTGTCAGTCGGCTCGCCGCTGGTGGTCGAGGTCCACGACGGTGGCGGTGCGCTGCTGGTCCTCCAGGGAGATCACGCCCTCGGCGTCGCTGCCCACCGGTTTGGCCGCGCCTTCCAGTATCTCGCCCAGCGCCCGCGCCGCCTTGGGTAGCGCGGTGTCGGTGAGCGCCTTGAACGCCGGGACGGCGGCGATGAAAGCGGCCAGCGGTGGCTCGATCAAGCCGACCCCGACCGCGACAGCCAGGCCACCGAAGTACCCCACGGAGCGGGGCACGTCGATCTTCAGCCTGCCCACCTCCACGGCCAGCACCTTGCCCGGCTCGCCGAGGCGGACCTCGATCCCGCTGCTGCTCGTTGACACGGCCACCGTTACCTCCCGGGAATCGCTTCCTGCTGGGTTGGACATACCCACGTTCCCGGTAATCTGCACTCGGCATCACCGTGCGGATCGGGAGCCACGTGAGTACGCAGACCGTCTTTCTGGGTGGGGACGTCATGACCGGTCGCGGGATCGATCAGATACTCCCGCATCCCGGTGACCCGGCCCTGCGCGAACCGAGCGTGACCGACGCGCGTACCTATGTGAACCTCGCCGATCTGGCCGGTGGTTCCTTCCGGCGACCGGTCGGCTTCGGCTGGCCGTGGGGTGACGCGCTGGCGGTGCTGGACGACTACGCGCCCGACATCCGGTTGTTCAACCTCGAGACCGCGATCACCGCCGGCGGCCGGTTCGCACACGGCAAGGCCGTGCACTACCGGATGCACCCCGGCAACCTGCCGTGCCTCACCCTGGTGCGGCCGGACGTGTGCGTTCTTGCCAACAACCACGTCCTGGACTTCGGTCCGCGGGGCCTTGCCGACACGCTCGACACGGTGGCCGCGGCCGGGATCGCCGCTGTGGGTGTGGGACGGGATGTCGAACAGGCTCATCGCCCGGTGGTCCTGCCCCTCCCGTCCGGCGGGCGCGTGCTGATCGCCGCGGGCGGGATGGCCTCCAGCGGAATTCCGCGTGACTGGGCCGCGACGGCGAACCGGCCGGGTGTGGCCTTGGTCCCCGACCTCTCGCACCGCAGTGCCGATGCCCTGGCGGAACGGGCGTTGGTGCGGAAACGAAAGGGTGATCTCGCGGTGGTGTCCCTGCATTGGGGCTCCAACTGGGGTTACACCGTCGCCTCCGATCAGGTGCGGTTCGCGCGCCGGCTGGTCGACGCCGGCGTCGACCTGGTGCACGGCCACTCTTCTCACCATCCACGCCCGATCGAGGTATACCGCGGGAAACTGATCCTCTACGGCTGCGGAGACCTGATCAACGACTACGAAGGCATCAGAGGTTTTCAGGCCTATCGCGGTGAGTTGCGGCTGCTGTACTTCGCCACATTCGACCGGGGCGAGGGCACTCTCGCCGCCCTGCGCATGGTGGCGATGGAAACGAAGAAGCTGCGGCTGCGGCACGTATCGTGCGACGACGCGGAATGGCTGCGGTCGTCGCTGGAACACATCAGCCTGCGGTTCGGAACCCGGGTCGGCCGGGAGCCGGACGGCACGCTCAGCGTGCGTATCGCATGAGCTGTTTGCAGCGCAGCCGGAACACCGCGCCGTCTTCGCCCCACTCGCCGAACGCTGGGCGCTCGCCGCGATCGATCGCGCGGATACTGGGCCTGCCGATGTGCGCGAAGACCAGCCGCCGCACGCCCACGCGGCATGCGGCGGCGGAAACGTCCCGCACGCAGGCGTGCCCACCGACCCCGCCGGCGAAACCGATCGGCCGGCGCCACCCCGCGGCGTCGGCGAACATCAGATCCACACCACGCACCCACTCCGGAAACACCCAGAACTCCGGCGCCCAGGCGGCGCGCTGACGGCCGGTGTCGATCAGGTAGCCCACTGTCGGGTGTGAGGTGTGGCGGACGGGCCGTGACCGCACTTCGACTCCGTCCGCCTCGAAGGAGCCGACGGTGGGCTCGACGCCGAGGCCGCCGGCTCGCCTGCGGATCTCCGGCATGAGTTCCGCACGGCCGTCGCTGACCAGCCACGCATCCAGCGGCGGGCCCGGATCGCGGCGCCCCCGCCGTCCAGCGCCACCCGGTGCCCGTTCCACGAGACCAGCAGGCCGGCGGGACGGTAGCGCGGCGAATTCATCGCCCCGGCACCGAGCAGCACCAGACGCGGCATTCACTCGCTTTTCATGTGGTGCGTGATCGCTGTCTGCACCGACGCGAACCGGGCACGATCTCGCTCGTCGGCCGCTTTCTGCTCCGCGGGAGTGACCACGACCGCGTCCGCGCCGGGGAACACCGTCGCCACGTGCCCGCTGGTCAGCCATCGCACCACATACGGTGGCGAACCATCAACCGAGTGCACCTCGGTGATCAGCCCGCGCTGATCCGGCTGCTCGACCGTCGCCCCCTTGATCACCAGCCAGTCACCAACCTTGGCCTTCATCCTCGGCTCCTTCCCTTGATGTCGGGTTCGATCCCGCGGGAGGCGTGAGGTCCGCAATGGACAGTCGACATCGGACTGTTCGCGCACCACCCGGCTCCACGGTGAACAACGCACCACCACCCTGCGGCGCTTGCGCTGGTGAAGCTCCTCATTCACTCTCGCCGCCCCAGCCGCCCCGGAACTAGCGACCAAAGTCCTCGAAACCACGACGGTCGCCTCTGTGAAACGGTCGTGCTGGAACCGCAGGCTCGGCACTGCCGGCTCCCGCCGAGGGGCCGGGCGTGGATGGGAGGCTGACGATGCCGTTCGCCGATCGCACCGATGCGGGACGTCAGCTGGGGGAGCGGCTCCGGGCATTCCGGGACGAGGACGTGGTGGTGCTGGGGCTGCCCCGGGGTGGTGTTCCGGTGGCGTTCCAGGTGGCGCGGGCGCTGGACGCCCGGCTCGACGTGATCGTCGTGCGCAAGCTCGGCGTGCCCCACCAGCCAGAGCTGGCGCTGGGCGCCATCGGCGAAGGCCACGTCCGCGTCGTCAACGAGGAAGTGATGCGGCGGGCGCACGTGAGTGACGGGGAACTGGCCGCCGTCGAAAGCGCCGAGCGCGGTGAGTTACGCCGGCGGGTGGAGAAATTTCGCGCCGGCCGGGAGAGGGTTTCGCTGAGCGGCCGGACGGTGCTCATCGTCGACGACGGGGTGGCCACCGGATCCACCGCGCGCGCCGCCTGCCAGGTCGCGCGAGCGCAGGGCGCGAAGCGCGTGATCCTGGCCGTGCCCGTGGGCGCCCTCGACGCGATCAGGTCGCTGCGCCATGACGCCGACGAGGTGGTCTGCCTGGAAACGCCGGCCTGGTTCATGGCCGTCGGCCAGTGGTATCGCGATTTCCGGCAGACTTCCGACACCGAGGTCGCCGACCTGCTTCGCCGCGCGGCGCGGCGGATCCCGGCGGCGGCGGTCGCGGCGGCCGCGGATCCGCCGATCCGGGACGGCGAGGTCGCGGTGATGGCCGGACGGGTACGGCTGGCGGGGCACCTCACCATTCCCGAAAACCCGCTCGGCATGGTCGTGTTCGCCCACGGCAGCGGCAGCAGCCGGCACAGCCCCCGCAACCGGCATGTCGCCGCGGCCCTCAACAAGGCCCGGCTCGGCACGTTGCTGTTCGATCTGCTCACCCCGCGCGAAGAACTCGTCCGCGCCCGTGTCTTCGACATCGAGTTGCTCGCCGACCGGCTCGTCGAGGTCACGCGGTGGCTGAAAACCCAGCCGGACGCGGCGTCGCTCACGGTCGGATACTTCGGGGCCAGCACCGGAGCCGGGGCGGCGCTGTGGGCCGCGGCCGATCCCGCGGTCGACATCCACGCCGTCGTGTCACGCGGCGGCAGGCCCGATCTGGCGGCGCGACGCCTTCCGTACGTGACCGCACCGACCCTGCTGATCGTGGGTGGTCAGGACGAGATCGTGCTCGACCTCAACCAGCGCGCCCAAGCCGCGATGCATTGCGACTGCGAGCTGGCGGTCGTGCCTGGCGCTACCCATCTGTTTCCGGAACCGGGAGCGCTGGACGAGGTCGCCGCACTTGCCCGCGACTGGTTCGTCCGGCATCTCAGCTCGCTGACGCGGCGCTTTCCAGGGGCGGTGTGATCTCACCGTCGATGGGGGCCGTGTTCCCGCCGGCTACTTCCGGGCTGTCCCGGCGCAGATGGCTTCGACGAACCGGCCCACGGTGTTTTCGGGCAGGTGGCGGGCGAGGTCGGCCTCGCTGATCATGCCGACAAGGCGGTGGCCCTCGAGCACCGGCACGCGCCGGACCTGGTGCCGCTCCATGACGTCGAGGACGTCCTCGATCGGCGCGTCGGTGTGCACGAGGTACGGAACGCCCTGGGCCAGCTGGCCCGCGGTCATCGTGTGCGGGTCACCGTCGGCCGCGATGCATTTGATCACGATGTCGCGGTCGGTGATGATGCCGTGCAGGCGGTCGTCGTCGCCGCAGATCGGGAGTGCGCCGACGCCGAGTTCGCGCATCCGCTGCGCGGCGGCGTACAGCGTGTCGTGCTCGGCGATGCAGGTTGCGCCGGTGTGCATGATGTCTCGTGCGAGCGCCATGTGTTCTCTCCTGTCTTGTGCCGCGGGCTGACACGAAAAGACCCGTCCGAGGGCGGATACCCCGTCTTGTGACGGTGGGTCAATCCAGGCTCGCAAGCCTCGATCATGAGTCCAGCACCCCGGACGGGTCACCGGGTTTCCCCGGCTGTTTCAGGATGGCGCCTCACCGTCCACACTGTCACGAGTCGAAAGTCCCCGATTTCACCATGACTGTCGGCTCATCGCGACCAGCCCGCCTGCTCGCCGTGGAGGTCGGCGCGGAACAGATCCCGCCAGCTGATCATTCCCACGACATGAGCGTTCCGGGTGACCGGCAGGCATCGTTCGCCCGTTTCGGCCAGTGCCGTGGCCACCGCGGTGACATCGCCGTCCACCGGAATCGTGGTGTGCGGATCACTCATGACCGTGACGATGTTGGCGTCCTCGGGCCGGGTGTGTTGCCCGAACCGCGCGCGTCCGAGGTGCGCTTCGGTCACGATGCCGACCAGCCTGCCGTCGTCGGCCACGACCGGCAGTGTCGTGTAGCCGCGCGACACCATGACGGTGGCCGCGGCGGCGATGGTCGCCGTCGCGGGCAACGCGATGACTGGGGTGCTCATGATGTCGGCCACCTGCATGATTCGCCTCCTTGTCAGGACCTGTCCCAGTTTCACCTCCTCACGCGGTCCGTCCGAGAGGAGAAGGTCCTTGGCGCAAGGTGATCCCAGCCGCCTACTCCGGTGTGTGAAGCGGGACTTTCGCCTCTGTTCGCACCATCGGGATCGCGCGGACGGTTCAGGAGTCCGCATTACCACGCCCGCGAAGGGAGCCGTCGTGGACTCGTTCTCCCACCAGGACCTCGACGGGCTGCTCCGGCAGCCGCGCTCACCGTCTGTGTCGCTGTACCTGCCGACGCATCCGGCGGATCCGGAGACGCAGCAGGACTCTCTCGAGCTGACCAACGCGATCCACCGCGCTGAGGCCGACCTGATGCGCGACGGGCTGCGGCGGCCGGCGGCACGAGACATCCTGCGGCCGGCGCATGCTCTCGTCCAGGACGAGCGCTTCTGGCGGGATCGCGGTGAGGGCCTGGCACTGTTTCTCCGTGCCGGCTGGTGGCGTGCGTTCCGGCTGCCGTTGTCCTTCGACGAACTGATCACGGTCTCCGACCGTTTCCACGTGTATCCGCTGCTGCCGCTGCTGAGTGGGGACGCCAGCTTCTTCGTGCTCGCGCTCAGCGAGAACGAAGCACAGCTCTACCGGGGCAGCCGGTCCGGCATGCATGCGGTGCCCGTGCCCGACCTGCCGCACGGGGTCGCGGACGCGCTCCGATACGACGAAACGCTCGAGCCGCGAGGCCAGCACCTCGGCACCAAGGTCGGGGCCAGGACAGGCGCGGTCGTGCACGGGCAAGGAATCGGCCGCGAACTGCAGAAGGAGCGCCTCGAGCGGTATCTGCACGCGGTCAGTCACGCCGTCGACCGGATCCTGGCACAGCAGGGTTGCCCGCTTGTGCTGGCCGGGGTCGACCAGATCCGTGCGGCCTTCCGCGAGATCACCCGGTACCCGCACGTCCTGGACACGGGGATCACCGGTAGCCCGGACCGGGTGTCGCCGGCACAGTTGCACGCGCGCGCCTGGACACTGGCCGAGCCGGCAGCGGTCGGCGGCAGGACCGACGCCGCCGCCCGGTACAGGCAGCTGGCCGGTACCGGCGTGGCATCCGCGGACGTCCCCGACGTCATCGCGGCAGCCGAAACCGGCCGCGTCGAAGCCCTGTTCCTGCCGGACAAGCCACCCGCACACGACTTCGAAGGACTCGAATCGGCCGCGATCCACACGCTCCGCGCCGACGGAACCGTCTACGCGGTCCCCTCCGCCGATGTCCCGGGCCGCGGGCCCGTTGCCGCGGTATTCCGTTACTGAGCAGAAATCGTCCAAGATCGGCGTTTCCGGCGCGGCAGGCCGGGCCGGCGGCGAACCCGGCTGCGCGTCATAGCGTGCTCAGCGCGCGGGCCGGAAGATGTCGGGGTGGGTGGCCAGGTCGATGCGTGTACGGCGGATGTGGCCGCGCAACGTGTTGACCGCGCCGTCGGTGTCGCGGCGTTCGATGGCGTCCAGGATCAGGCGGTGTTCGGCGTTGACGATCCACATGCGTTCGGCCCCGGACAGTTCGACGAAGGCGCGCCGATAGTGCTGCGAGGTGTTCCACAGCCGCACCACCATCGATGCCAGCGGTTCGACGGTGCATGCGGTGTAGCTGCCGAGGTGGAAATCGCGGTCGAGTTCGAGGAAGCGTTGGATATCTCCGTCGGCGCCGGCGTTGTCCTCGATCTGCGCCTGGATGCCCGCGAGCCGCGCCACCGCGTCGGCGTCGAGCGCGGGGACGCTCTCGGCCAGCGCCAGGGCTTCCAGCGATTCGCGCATCCGGTAGACCACGTCGACTTCGCGGGCGTCGAGAAACGGCACCCTGGAGCCTTTGTTGGTTTCGGTTTCGGTCAGGCCTTCGGCGTCGAGCATCCGCAGCGCCTCGCGTACCGGCAGCCTGCTGATCCCGAATCGATCAGCGATCTCTTCCTGACGGATCCGCTCCCCAGGACCGATCGCGCCGGAGAGGATGGCGCCGCGCAGGTAGTCGGCGACACGCTCACTTGCCGCGCCGGCCGGGGCTGCGTGCGAGTTGGCGGAGGCTGAGCTCATGGCCCTCAGTATGGCCGAAAGAAGGCCCTGCCCTGGGGGTACGACACCAACTCGAACTGCATACCCCAGGGCGCAAGGAAGTACACCCACCGCTGGCCCTCGTGCGGGCCTGTGCTCGCCGTGGGCTCGCCCAGGACGGTGACCTGGTGGGCGCGCAGATGCTCGACGGCCGCGTCGAGGTCGTCGACATACAGCGCGATGTGGTGGCCACCGATGTCGCTGTTGCGGGGCGGAGTGCTGTTCTGGTCGGGCGATTGGTACTCGAAGACCTCGAGCACGGCGGCGTCACCGCAGCGGAAGAAGTGCAGTGCAGGGACGACGGCGCGAGGGTGGACGTTGAGGTGCTCGCTCATCCAGGTGCCTTCGTCGTCCTGCAGCGGGCCCAGCGCGTACAGGTACTCGCAGCCCAGCACGTCGACGAGGAACGTGGTCGCTTCGGCGAGGTCGGGCACAGTGATGCCGACGTGGTCGAAACGGCGGAGTCCCGGCAGGCCACGCGTCGTCGGGGATGTCGGACTAACCATGGTTGCTCCTAGCAAAATGGCGCCATTTATGTCTCAAAAGAGACGATAGTTCCTGTAAGTGACCGGAAACAGTCTTGAAATGGATCCATTAAGCGGGTTATGGTGCCACCGCTGCCTCAGCCGGAAGCTTGGGAGAAACACACGTGAGTACGCACAGACCGCTGCAGCCGGCCTCCCCATGGGTGGAGGTCGCCTCGACGCCTGAGGACTGGGACGCCGCCGATCCCGAGCTGCTGAAGAACATGCTCAGCCAGTTGATCCTGATCCGGGGGTTCGAGGAATACGTCCTCGAGTTGGCCGGGCAGGGACTCATTCACGGGCCGGCGCACTCGTCGATCGGCCAGGAGGGCGGCGCGGTCGGTTCGGTGCTCGCGCTGCGCAGCGCCGACTCGGTCAATGGATCCCATCGTGGCCACCACCAGTTCCTGGCCAAGGCGCTGCACCACGTCGCGCCCACGGGTATCGACCCCGGCGAGGAGTTCTCCGGCGAGATCCGCACGGTCCTTCTGCGCAGCCTGGCCGAGATCTGCGGGCTGTCCCGCGGGTTCTGCCGCGGCCGCGGCGGATCGATGCACCTGCAGTGGCGTGAGGCCGGTGCGATCGGCACCAACGCGATCGTCGGCGGTGGAGTGCCGTTGGCCGCGGGGTATGCGTGGGCGAACCGCCACAGCGGCAGCGACGCGGTGGCGGTCACCTACTTCGGGGACGGGGCGATCAACATCGGCTCCACGCTGGAGACGATGAACCTGGCGTCGGCGTGGAAGCTGCCGCTGTGCTTCTTCATCGAGAACAACCGGTACGCGGTGTCGACCAATGTCGAGGAGTCCACCGGCGAACCACGGCTGTCCGCGCGGGGCCTCGGTTTCAACATCGCCAGCTGGAAGGTCGACGGGATGGACGTGCTGGCCACCCATCTGGCGATGCGGGAAGCCTGTGCGTACATGCGCGCGGGTAACGGCCCGGCCATCGTCGAAGCCGACGTCTACCGCTACTTCCACCAGAACGGTGCGTTTCCCGGGAGCGCCTTCGGCTACCGCGGCAAAGACGAGGAAAAGGCCTACCGCGACCGCGATCCGATCGGGCAGCTGTCCGGCCATCTGGAACGCCGCAAGATCCTCGACGCAGGCGTCGTCGAGAAGGCCATCGGCCGGGTCAAGACGACGATGGCCGAGCTGGGGGACATGCTCCTCGAACCGGTACCCGGTGGCAAACCAGGCAAGCGGCGGATCAAACCCGGGGAATGGCCCGACCCGGACTTCGCCGACGTCGGCGTGCGCGGAGACCTCTCGGAGTTCGGCGACCTCGCCTTCGTCGACCGGGACACCTTCACCGGCGCGACGACGGAGTCCAAGTTCGTCGAATCGATCGCGGCCGTGCTGAACCGGCGCATGGAGACCGACCCGTCGGTCGTCGTCATGGGCGAGGACATCCACCGGCTCAACGGCGGCACCAATGGCGCCACCCGTGGACTGTCCGAACGCTTTCCCGGCCGTACTCTGGGCACACCGATCAGTGAGAACGCCTTCACCGGTCTGGGCGGCGGGATGGCTCTGGACGGCCGCTACAAGCCGATCGTCGAGTTCATGTACGCCGACTTCATGTGGGTGGCCGCCGACCAGCTCTTCAATCAGGTCGGCAAGGCCCGGCACATGTTCGGCGGCGACAACGACGTGCCGTTGGTGCTGCGCACCAAGGTCGCCATGGGCACCGGGTACGGCTCCCAGCACTCGATGGATCCTGCCGGGGTGTTCGCCACCCAACCGGGCTGGCGCATCGTGGCACCGTCGACGTCCTTCGACTACGTCGGCCTGATGAACACGGCACTGACCTGTAAAGACCCCGTCGTGGTCCTCGAGCACGTCGATCTGTACAACCGCAAGAGCGAAGCCCCCGCCGAGGATTTCGACTATCACCTGCCGGTCGGCAAGGCCGCGCTGCGGCACAGCGGCGCGGCGGTCACGGTGATCTCGTATCTGGCGATGACGGGCTTCTGTCTGGAGGCGATCACCGAGGGTGGCTACGATGCCGACCTGATCGACCTGCGCTGGCTGGACCGCGCGTCGCTGGACTGGGACACCATCGAGACCAGTGTGCGCAAAACCAACCGCGTCGTCATCGCCGAACAAGGCGCCGCGGGCACCTCCTACGGCGGCTGGCTGGCCGACGAAATCCAGCGTCGCCTGTTCGACTGGCTCGATCACCCCGTCGAGAGGGTCACGGGTGGGGAAGCCGCACCCAGCATCAGCAAGGTCCTCGAACGCGCCGCCATCGCGCAGACCGACGAGATCGCCGCCAAACTCGCCGAAGTCACGGAGGCCTGACCGATGCCCGCACTACTGAGAATGCCCGGTGTCGCGGCCGACAGCACCGACGCGATCCTGGCCGGCTGGCAGGTCGCGGAGAACGCCGAGTTCGCCGCGGCCGAGGCCATCGCCACCGTCGAGACCGACAAGGCGAACGTCGACATCGAAGCCGAAGCCGCCGGCGTCATCCTCAAGTACCTCGTCGCCCCGGGCACCACCGTGGAGGTGGGCGCACCGATTGCACTGACCGGTCGTCCCGGCGAAACGGTGGCCAACCTCGACCAGGCACTGCGCGATCTCGGTGTCGGTGCCGCGGAACCAGCCGGGAAACAACACGATCGCGGCGCCGACGGCCGGCGTCTGTTCGCCACTCCGCTGGTGCGCCGCCTCGCCCGGGAGGCCGATCTCGATCTGAACGGGATCGCCGGAACCGGACCCAACGGCCGCATCGTCAGACGCGACATCGCCGAGAGACTGGCCGCCGGAACACCGCCGGACGCGGCGCCGGCCGCACCCCCACCCGCCACGGCTCCGATGTTGACCCCGCCGGCCGGGGCCACCGACACCCCGCACTCGCGGATGCGCAGGGCCATCGCCTCCCGGCTGACCTCCAGCAAGCAGACCGCTCCTCACTTCTACGTGCGAGGCAGCGCCCGCGTCGACGCACTGCTGGCGCTGCGCACGCAACTGAACGAAGCGGGCGAGGTCAAGATCTCGGTCAACGATCTGATCGTCAAGGCCGCTGCGCGAGCGCACACGCTGGTGCCCGCGATGAACGTGATCTGGCTCGACGACGCGGTCCGCTCCTTCGACGACGTCGACATCGCGGTCGCGGTCGCGTCCAGTCGCGGTCTGATGACCCCGGTGGTGCGTGACGTCGACCGTCGCGGAATAGCCGCGATCGCCGCCGACACGCGGGATCTGGCCGAACGTGCCCGCCACGGCAAGCTCAACCAGGAGGAGCTCGAGGGCGGCTCGCTGAGCATCTCCAATCTCGGCATGTACGACACCGAGGAATTCTCCGCGATCATCAACCCACCGCAGTCGGCGATCCTGGCTGTCGGTGCGGCCCGGTCCGAACCGGTGGTGATCGACGGGGAGCTGGCGGTGGGCTCGATGCTTCGGGTGACCCTGTCGGTGGATCACCGCCCCATCGACGGAGCCGTCGCCGCCGAATGGATGAAGGCATTCCTCGACGTTCTGCACGCCCCGCTGCAGATCCTGATGTGAGGTCGTAACCAGGTCATGGCTGACAACTTCGATGTCGTCGTTCTCGGTGCCGGGCCCGGCGGCTACGTGGCTGCGATCCGCTGCGCCCAGCTCGGACTCCGCACGGCGATCACCGAGCAGAAGTACTGGGGCGGCGTGTGCCTCAATGTCGGATGCATCCCTTCGAAAGCGTTGCTGCGCAACGCCGAACTCGCCCACACCGTGACCACGAAGGCCCAGCTGTTCGGTATCACCGGCCAACCCGGCTTCGATTACGGCGCGGCATTCGACCGCAGCCGCGACGTCGCCGACGGACGCGTCAAAGGCGTGCACTACCTGATGAGGAAGAACGCGGTCACCGAAATCGACGGCCGGGGCACGTTCATCGATGCGCACACCCTGTCGGTGGCAGGCCCCGGCGGCGGCACGCGGACCGTCACCTTCGACCACGCGATCATCGCCACCGGCGCCGAGACCAAACTGCTGTCCGGGACCTCGCGTTCGGCCAACGTCGTCACTTACGAGGAACAGATCATGAGCCGCGACCTGCCGGGATCGGTGCTCATCGTCGGTGCCGGCCCTATCGGCGTGGAGTTCGGCTACGTCATGGCCAACTATGGCGTCGACGTGCACATCGTGGAGGCTCTCGACCGCGTGTTACCCAACGAGGACTTCGAGGTCTCCAAGGAAATCACCAGGGCCTACAACAAGCTCGGTGTCACCATCCGGCCCTCCACCCTCGTGCGGTCCATCGACGACAACGGTGCCGAGGTCGCGGTGTCGATTGAGGACACCACCACCGGCGCGACCGCGACGGTCACCGTCGACAGGGTGCTGCAGGCCGTCGGATTCGCCCCGCGCGTGCGCGGTTACGGCCTGGAGAACACCGGCGTCGCGCTCACCGACCGAGGCGCCATCGCGATCTCGGCCACCATGCAGACCACTGTGGACCACATCTATGCCATCGGCGACGTTACCGCAAAACTTCAACTGGCCCACGTCGCCGAGGCTCAAGGTCTCGTGGCCGCTGAAGCCATCGCCGGAGCCGGCCCCACCCCCATCCGGGACTACCGGTTCATGCCGCGCGCCACCTTCTGCCAGCCGCAGGTCGCCAGCTTCGGCCTGACCGAGCAGCAGGCCCGCGACGAGGGCTACGCGGTGAAGGTCGCGACTTTCCCCTTCACAGCCAACGGCAAGGCACACGGACTGGGGGAGCCCACCGGCTTCGTCAAGCTCCTCTGTGACACCACGTATGGGGAACTGCTCGGCGGGCACCTCATCGGCCCCGACGCCGCCGAATTGCTGCCCGAGCTGACGCTGGCTCACAAATGGGACCTCACCGTGCACGAACTCGCCGGCAACGTGCACACCCATCCGACACTGTCGGAGGCGCTGCAGGAGGCAATTCAGGGCTTGTCCGGCCACATGATCAACCTCTGAGCCGGTCCGCGAGTGGATCCGCGCTGCGAGCGCGTTCGACTGCAAACCACTGCAAATAGAGTCCGGCAGGGTCGCCCGCGAACGCCCTGCTTATCGCGAAAATTAGCTGCTCATCCATCATTGCAAACGATTGTTTCACTAGCTACAGTGCTAGACAGCGATCTGCACCACAACGACGTCCAGCTGCGAAATCCACGGGCATCGGCGCCGACCGTGCGCCGCCGATGCGAATGACGCCTGCTCGTCGACACCATCACCCGGTTTCCGACAACGACAAGCATCGCCGAAAGGACCCGACGATGAACCTCAGAACCGGCCGCAGCGAAGCGGTCACCCCCACGACCGCGCGCACACCGTCGGTCAATCCTCTGCGCGCAGCGGTCGCCGGTGGGCTCGGTTCGCTCATCGAGTACTTCGACTTCGCCATCTACGGCTTCGTGGCGGTCTACATCGCTGGGCATTTCTTCCCCAATGACCGGCCGGCGGTCGGGGTGCTGGCCACGATGGGTGCGTTCACGATCGGCTACGTCGTCCGCCCGATCGGGGGCTGGTTCTTCGGACGGATGGGAGACCGGCGCGGACGGAGCAAGGCGCTCGTCGTGACGGTTGTCGCCATGGGGGTCTGCACCACCGCCATCGGGCTTTTGCCCAGCTATGCCACTATCGGAATCCTTGCACCGATCGCGTTACTCGCGTTGCGTATCGTACAGGGGTTTTGTGCCGGTGGTGAGGCGGCCGGTGCCGCGTCGTACGCTGCGGAGTCCGCGCCGCCGGGCAGGCGAGGCCTCTATACGTCCCTCACTCCCATGGGAACGACGGGTGGTTACGCGGTTGCCGCGATCGTCGTCGGCGTCGTCACGATGACCCTGTCGTCGGCGCAGATGCAGTCGTGGGGTTGGCGGATTCCATTCCTGGTGGTGGCGCCGATCACGCTCGTGTGCGCCTTCTTCCGGTTGAAGCTCGAAGATTCCCCCGAATTCCTCGAAATGGCGTCGCGGCAGGTCGCGAAGAGCCCGCTCAAGCAGGTCGTGTCCCAGCATCCGGTGCGGGTCCTGCAGGCGGCGTTGCTGACCTTCGCGACGTTCGGCACCTCGACCCTGGTGCTCACCTATTTCCCGACCTTCTTCATCAAAACTCGTGGCATCAACGCGAACTCGTTCTACTGGATGATGGCCGTGGTGATTTTTCTGGCGTTGTTGCTGTTTCCCTTCATCGGCTCGCTCTCCGACCGGTTCGGCCGCAAACGAGTGATGCTGGCCGGGTACTGCGGTCTGGTGGTGCTGGCGTATCCCTTGTTCTGGTCGTTCGAGAACGCGCGGAGCCTGGTCGTGATCGGCCTCGTCTTCCTCGTGTACTACCTCGTCAACGGCACCACCATCGCCGCTGCCTTCCTCGTGACGGTCGAACTGATGCCCCGAGCCGTCCGTTACACTGGCGCGGCGCTGGGCATCAACCTCGGCCTGATCGCCGTTGGTTTCGGACCCACCGTCGCCGCCGACCTGGTGAGCCACCTCGGGAGCATCACCCCGATCGCCCTGTGGCCGGCCATCTGTGGCGTGGTCGGCGCCGCGACGCTGTTGCTCGGCATGCGCGAGACCGCCGGAGCGGAACTCCCGAAGTGACGCCCTTCCCGGGCCACGCCCACCCGTCCGACGCGGTGACGCCGCGCCGGACGGGTGGTGGCGTCAGTAGGGATTGGCGACAACGAGATCCTCGGCGGGATACTTGGTGATCACCACCGGGCCCTCGTCGGTGACGACCACCTCTTCTTCGATGCGCGCGGCGGAGTACCCGTCGGTCGCGGGGCAGTACGTCTCGACTGCGAAGACCATGCCGGTCTTGATCTCGACGGGATCGCGATAGCTGTTGAGGCGCGAGATGATCGGCCGTTCATGCAGGCCGAGGCCGAGGCCGTGACAGAATTGCAGTCCGAAGGCGGAGAGCTCGTCGTCGAAACCTAGCGACTCGGCGGTCGGGAACAGCGAGGCGATCTCGTCGGAGCCCACCCCCGGCCGGATCGCGGCGATCGCGTTGTCCATCCACTCGCGCGCCCGCCCATAGGCGGTACGCTGCGGATCGGTGGCCTGGCCGACGCTGAAGGTGCGGTAGTAGCAGGTGCGATATCCGTTGAAGGAATGGATGATGTCGAAGAATGCCTGATCGCCCGGCCGGATGATGCGGTCGGTGAAGTTGTGCGGATGAGGATTGCAGCGCTCACCCGAGATCGCATTGACCGCTTCGACCTGATCGGATCCGTAGCCGTAGAGCTTCTTGGCCGCCAGTGCGACGATCTCGTTCTCCCGGACCCCGGGCTTCAACGCTTCCACGATGTCCTGATAGACACCGTCCACCATGGCCGCTGCCTGGTTGAGCAGCATGATCTCGTCGATGCTCTTGATCTCGCGCGCGTCGAGCATGTGTTGCTGTGCGTCGACGACATCGAGACCTTGCCGGCGCATCTCGAACAGGAACGGCGGTTCGACGATGTCGACGCCGACAGGTGAGTTCTGCAGGCCGAGGTCCACGAGAATGCCCTTGATCTGCCTCACGGCGTCGGCCATGAGACCGGCACGAGGGGAGACGGCGCCGCGGAAGCCAAGGAAGCCGGGATGGTTGTTCTCCTGCCGCAGCCAGGGCGCGTACAGCTGATGGTGCTTCACCGCCGAGCCGAAGTCCCATAAATGTGGCTCTCCATCGCGGGTGAGCAACGCATAGCGGATCATCTTGTCGCCGAGCGCGCCGCCGACCCAGGACTGAGTCGTGTAACGGATGTTGTAGAAGTCGAAGAGCAGGAACGCGCCGCACTCGCTCGATTCCAGTGCGGCCCGCGCACGCTTGAGCCGGTAGTCGCGCAATCGCGCGAAGTCGACGCGCGTCTCGTAATCGACGCCCATCCGGCCGGGAGCGGGAAGTTGTTGGACCATGGGCAGCTGTCTCTCCAGTGACGTCAGAGCGGGACGAGTAGACGCTAGCAAAAGCATGCAAACGATTGCAATGAGACTCGAACGTGCGTGACGCCTCGGGTTCGTGGGAGGACGGCTCGGGTGCTTATCCGGCGGCCCTGTCGCGGGCGGGGGCGGCGGCCGATGCGCGGATCACCAGTTCCGGTTCCAGCGCAACGGTGGTGGGCGGTTCCTTGTGCTGGTCGAGCTGACCGAGCATCATTGCCGCGACCCGCCTTCCCAGCGCGTTGCTGGGAAGGCGCACAGTGGTCAGCGGTGGCGTCACATGCGCGGTCAGGGGTGCGTCGTTGTAGCCGACGATTGACACGTCCTCGGGGCAGCGCAGGCCGGCTTCGCCGAGTGCTTCCAGCGCCCCGATGGCCATGAGGTCGTTGTGCGCGAAGATCGCGGTCGGCCGGCCCACGTCGGCTGTCAGCAGTGCCGCTGCCAGTCGCTTGCCCTCATCGGTGGTCGGTGCGCCTGCCCGGTCGTGGGCGACGATCTCGGTGCAGTCGTGTTCCGCGACCACTTCCTGGAAACCGCGTGCGCGTCCCGCGAACGACGACACGTCCTCGGGGCCGCGGAGCTGTGCCAGCCGCCGATGGCCCAGGCCTGCGAGATATTCCGTGACCAGCCGCGCACCAAGGACGTCGTCGTGAGTGACCGTGTGATGGCCGCCGCCGCTGACCCTCCGCACGGCCAGGACCACCGGCAATGACTTTTCCAAAGTGGATATGAAATCGCTGTCGCCGACATGAGCGGCGCTGACGACGATGCCGTCGACTCGGCGTGCGATGAGTTGCTCACAGACCCGGCGGAACGTCTCGGGATCCTCGTGTGTCTCGGATACGGCCGTCATGTAGCCGCGCGGGCCGAGTACTTCCTCCAGGCCGCGCAGCATCGGCGGCAGGAACGGGTTGCCGAGATCGGCCACGACCGCCCCGATCATGCCTGTGCTTCCCTTGCGCAAGCTGCGCGCGAGAACGTTGATCCGGTAGCCCAGTTCGCCGGCCGCGGTCTCCACCCGTTGGCGGGTCTCGCTATTCACCAGATGGCGGCGTTGGGGGTCGAGGGCCCTCGACGCGGTGGCGACGTGAACGCCGGCCCGAACGGCGACGTCCTTGAGTGTGACGTCCGACATGCGCCTCCCCTCGGCACGGTGGGCCACCTTGTCGCGTGGCCTCCGGCCACTCTACGCGGCCTGCAACTGTTTGCGCAGAAGGTAGGGCATCCGGTGTGGCTGCGCCCCGGATGCTCCTTGACGGGGTTCCGGAGATCGCCATAAGCTGGGAGCAATCGATTGCAATTTTCCGATCCCCGGTCCCCGACAGCGCAGGGAGGCCGTGGGTGCCTCCAGTTCGACCGAACGGAATCCGCATGCCCCATCCCTCTGTCCGCACCGACCTTGCCGATCAGCTGTTCATCGCCGGCGCCTGGCGTGACGCCAGCGACGGCAGCGTGTTCGAGGTCCTCGATCCCTCCGACGGTGCGGTGATCGCCACTGTGGCCAGCGGATCGCCGGACGACGCCGCCGCCGCTGTCGATGCGGCGGCGGCCGCAGGCCCGGCCTGGGCGGCCACTGCCCCCCCGCCTCCGCGCGTCCGTCCTGTTGCGTGCGTTCGAGGCGATGATGGAACGTAGTGACGAGCTGGCTGGGCTGATCGTCCGGGAGAACGGCAAGTCCTGGGCGGATGCCGTGAGCGAGGTGGCCTATGCCGCGGAGTTCTTCCGTTGGTATGCCGAGGAAACTCCGCGCGTCGACGGGCACGTGCGGACCGCACCCAACGGCGACAAGCGGATTCTGGTGGTCCATCAGCCGATCGGCACGGCCGTGCTGGTCACGCCGTGGAATTTCCCTGCGGCCATGGCCACGCGCAAGATCGCGCCCGCCCTGGCCGCGGGCTGCCCGGTGGTGCTCAAACCCGCATCCGACACTCCGCTGACCGCGCTGGCGATAGCCGGACTGCTCGCCGAGGCGGGGGTGCCCGACGGCGTGGTCAACGTCGTGCCGGCACGACGGTCCGGCGCCGTGGTGGCCGCCATGCTCAACCATCCCGCCACCCGCAAGCTGTCGTTCACCGGATCCACCGAGGTGGGCCGGACGTTGTTGCGCGGCGCGGCGGAGAACGTGCTCAGTGTCTCGATGGAACTGGGGGGCAACGCACCTCTGCTGGTCTTCGACGACGCCGACCTGGACACCGCCATCGAGGGCACGTTGGTGGCCAAGATGCGTAACGGCGGACAGTCCTGTATCGCCGCCAACCGTCTGTTCGTCCAGGCCGGCGTCTACGACGAGTTCGCCGAGCGGCTGTCCTCGGCGATGGCGGGCCTGTCCATGGGCTGTGGTCTGGACCGGTCGGTGCAGGTCGGCGCGATGATCAACGACGGCGCCGTCGGCGAGATGGAAGACCTGGTGGCACGCAGCGTGGAAGCGGGCGCTCGCGTGATGACCGGCGGCAAGGCGAGCGGCGGGGTGGGCGCCTTTTACCCGCCGACCGTGCTGACCGGCATCGTCGAGGACAACCCGATCCTCGAACACGAGATCTTCGGACCCATCGCACCGTTGGTCGAGTTCGAGACCGAACAGCAAGCCATCGCGCTGGCCAACGCGACCCCGTTCGGGCTGGCCTCCTACGTGTTCACCGCCGATCTGGCCCGCGCCCTCCGCGTCTCCGAAGCGCTGGACACCGGCATGGTCGGCGTCAACCGTGGCCTGATCTCCGACCCGGCCGCACCGTTCGGCGGTGTCAAGCACAGTGGGCTCGGCCGCGAGGGCGGCAGCGAGGGTATCCACGAATTCCTGGAAACCAAGTACATCGCAGTCGAGTGGTGAGAGGTAGGCAATCGTGCGTGCAGCGGTGTTCTACGGTCGCGGAGACGTCCGTGTGGAGGAGGTACCGGATGCCAAAGCAGGCCCCGGGGAGCTGCTGTTGAAGGTGGCCGGGGTCGGCATCTGCGGAACCGACGCCCACGAGTTCGACTCGGGCCCGCACATGTTCCCGATCGAGCAAGCCCATGCGGTCACCGGGCACATCGGCCCGATGATCCCCGGTCACGAACTGGCCGGCGTCGTCGAGGACAGGGGCGCAGGCGTCGGAGGATTCGAACCGGGGGCCCTCGTGGTGTCCGGTGCCGGCGTCTCCTGCGGCAAATGCTTCTGGTGTGAACGTGCGATGACCAATCTGTGCCGGCAGTACTCGACGCTGGGCCTGAACCGGAACGGGGCGCTGGCCCAGTACGTCGCGGTGCCCGCGTCGACGTGCGTCGACGCGTCCGGTCTCGGCATCACCGCCGACACCGCCGCGCTGGCACAGCCGATGTCGATCGCCGTGCACGCCATGCGGCGTGGTCGCCTGGGGCCCGGCGAATCGGCGGTCATCCTCGGCGCCGGTGGTATCGGTGCGTTCCTGACCTATGCGGCTGCCGACCGTTGCGACAGTGTCGTGGTCTCCGACCTCGACGCCGGGCGACTGCGGATCGCAAGTGCTCTGGGCGCCGCCCACACCGTGCACGCCGGGAGCGGGAGGAGCGTCGAGGATGTGCTGGCAGCCAACGACATCATCCCGTCGGTCATCTACGAAGTCTCCGGCAGCGCGACGGGATTCGAACAGGCGTTGAGCCTGGCTCCGCGCGGCGCGCGGCTGGTCATGGTCGGCTTGCAGCACGGCTCCCGGGACATCGATGTCCGCGATGTTTCGCTTCGCGAGGTCGAGTTGATCGGCACCAACGCCCACGTCTGCGGACTCGATCTGCCCGAAGCGTTGCGACTGCTGGCCTCTCGCGAGGGCGGATGGACCGATGTCGCACCGGTGGCGCTCTCGCTCGACAAATTGGTCGAGGAGGGCCTCCGGCCGCTGGCCGAGCGGCGCAGCACCCGGATCAAGACACTGGTCGATCCGTGGGCGGCCGAGTCCCGGAAGACGGTGGCATCATGAGCAACCCGAAGACGGTCGCGTTCCTGGGCCTGGGCCGCATGGGCCGCCCGATGGCGGCGAACATCGCCAACGCCGGGTTCCCCGTCGTCGTCTACAACCGCACCCGTAGCACCGCCGAGGACTTCGCCGCCGCGACCGATGGAGTCAAGGTCGCCGACAGCCCGCGTGAAGCGGCCGCGGGCGCCGACGTCGTCGTCACCATGCTCGCCGACGAGCCGGCCCTGCGCGCCGTCTACGAAGGTCCACAAGGTGCGCTGGCCGGCTGGTCGCCGCACAAGGTGGCGCTCGACATGGGCACCACAGGGCCCGCGGGCACCGCCTGGCTGGCCCGGGCCGTCGGGAATGCCGGAGGAACCGCCATCGACTCCCCGGTGTCAGGAGCGGTGAAAGCCGCGGAGACAGCCGGGCTCACCCTCATGGTCGGGGGCGCGGCCGACGTCGTCGAGGACCTGCGCCCGCTGCTGGAATCGATGAGCGCCACCATCTACCACCTCGGGGAGTCCGGTGCCGGTGCGATCATGAAACTCGCTGTGAACAATGTGATCTACGCGCTCGGGCAGGCGGTGTCCGAATCGCTGGTGCTGGCCGAATGCTCCGGCATCGATCGGGCGGAGGCCTACGAGGTGTTCTGCGACAGTGCGATCGCCGCGCCGATGGTCAAGTACCGCCAGGACAACTACACCAACCCCGGCACCTCGATCACGCAACTCGCCCTGACCCTCGCGGCCAAGGACCTGAAGCTGATCACCGCGCTGGCCGACGAGGTCGGTGCGCCGATGCCGCAGGCCATGGTCAATCTCGACACCGCGGTGCGTGCGATCGACGACGGCCTCGGCGACCACGACATGGCGGCGGTGGCGGTGTACCTGCGCAACCGGACATCGCCGAGATCCTGAACGGCCGAACCGCCCCGGACTCCTACCAGGAGTCACGGGACGGTTCGTTCTCATCCGCCGCCCCTCCGCATGAAAGGCTCCGTCCGCGGACCGGTTCTGGTGTCGATGGCGTAGAGCGAGGTGGAGGCGGTCAGGAAGAGAGTCCGCCAGTCCGGGCCTCCCCAATGCAGGTTGGCGACTTTCTCCGGTATTGTTGTCCGGCATTGGGGATGAGCATGTTGGCGGCGTTCGCGGTGAGCATGTCCGGGGATGAATCGACCCCGCCTGGCTGGTGCTGGGCGGGGTCGTGGTGTTCAGGGTGTCGGTGTGGTGCTCACTCTGCCGTGACTTCGGTGACGGCGATGCGGGCGGAGGATTCGTCGACGATGGTCTTGTCGTCAGCGAAGGCGGCGACGAGCGCTTGGAGTGCGAGGTTGTTGACCGCGCGGGGATAGCCGCGGCTGGTCTGGTGGATCAGCGCGGCGGCGTCGTCGGAGAACAGGGTGTCTGATCGTCCGGCGAGGCCGAGGTGGTGACGCAGGTAGCTGCCGGTTTCCTCGGATGTCATGGGTGGCATGGCGTAGCGCAGCCCGATGCGCTGGTCGAGCGCGGCCAGCGCGCCCATTTTCATCCGTCGCCGCAGGGTGGGCTGGCCGACGAGCAGGCAGGCGAACGGGCTGGTGGAGTCCATGTCGTGGTTGGTGAGCATGCGGATCGACTCCAGCTGGGCCTGATCGAGCAGGTGGGCCTCGTCCAGGACGAGGACGGGGGTGCGGCCGCGTTCGTCCTGTTCGGTGGCCAGCGCGTCGGCGGTCTGGGGGACGAGGGTGGCGTGGTGGACCAGGGGTTGCCCGCCGAGGGCGGCGACGATCTGGTGGTGGATGCCGCGGACCCCAACGGTCGGGTTGGGCAGATAGATGATTGTGTATCGGGAGTTGTCCAAGGTGGACAGGGCGGCGCGGACCGCGACGGTTTTGCCGGCGCCGACTTCGCCGGTGATCACGCCGATGCGGCGTTCGGCGACGCACCAGCCGATCCGGGCGACGGCTTCGCCGTGGGAGGTGTGGCGGTGCAGCATCCCGGGGGCGAGGTTGCGGCCGAAGGGGGTGCTGGTGAAGCCGTAGAAGTGCTGCATTTTCTCGATCATCGCGCGGTCTCCTGCGTGGTCTCTTCGCCGGTGAGCAGGTCGAGTTGCCCGGGAATCTCGCCGTCGCCGCCGTTTCTGCCGTTGTTGCCGGCGAGGGCGGCGTAGTTGACGCGCTGGGCGAGCTCGGCCTGGTGGGCGGTGTCGAGGAGGCGGGCGTAGTTGATCCCGGTCGAGACCGGCGGTGCCGGCGGGGTTTCCGGACGGGCCTTGGGGTGAGCGTGCCGGCCGAGGTGGTGCGGGACCGCGGTCCCGTGGGGAACACCGTCGAGACGGACTTCGACGGTGGTGAGGTCGAACGGGTCGAACAGCAGCTCGACCTTGCGCCCGACCAGCCCCGGATCGACCTGATAAGTGTTGCTGTGCAAGGAAACCGTGGCCGTCTTGGTGACGGTCCGGCGTTCCTCCCAGAGAAACGCCTCGGTCAGCGCGGCCGGAGCCGGCAGCGGGAACGGCCCGCCCGCCGACCAGCGCGCTAACGGTGGCTGCCCGGTCTCGGAGTGCACCGTCCGGTGATAGGAGGTTTCGGCCCAGGCGGCGAACAACCGGTTCAGCTCCAGCAGATCGCTCACCTGATGCCGGCCGGGGTGGCCGGGTTCGCCGGTGATCTCGACGAGGAACTGGTCCCGGACCGTGCGGAATACTCTCTCGATTTTGCCTCTGCCTTGCGGGCGGCCCGGGGTAGAGTGAGTGAGCTTGATCCCCAGTTTCGCGCAGGCCCGCAGCAGCCAGGCATCCACGAACGCCGACCCGTTGTCGACATAGATTCCGGCCGGGACCCCGCGCGAGGCCAGCGCCGGGCGCAGCGCGGCGGCAAGCCGGACGGTGTCCTCCGCATAGCCGAACCGGTAGCCGACCAGCGCCCGGCTGTGGTCGTCAATGAACGCGAACAAGTAAGTTTTGCGGCCGCCGACGTGCGGTCCGTGCAGGGCGTCGCCGGTCCAGAGCTCGTTCGGCCGGTCGGCCTCGAACCGGCCGAACACCGTGGCCGTGGTCGTGTCCGCGCGGGTCAAACCGAGTCGGGTGAAGTGCCGCTGCAGGGTCCGCTCGTCCGGGGACCAGCCCAGCTGCGCGCGCAGGATCCGCCGGATCCCGGCCGCGGTCCGGTCCGGGTTCTCCCGCCGCAACGCCACCGCCAGCTCCATCACCTCCACCGGCGTCCGCATGCTCGGCTGCCGCGGGCTGGGCACCAGCGCGTCGAACCCGCCGGCCCGCCAGTCCCGGATCCAGCGGTCCAGAGTCTGGCGCGAAACCCGCACCCGCCGCCCAAACGGATCGGTGTGCTCAGCGTCGGCGATCGCGCGGATCATCCGGCCGCGTTCCTTCGTCGAATGCCGCTGATCCGCGGCCTCGCGGATCAGCTGGTAGCGGAACAACCCGATCGCCCGGGCGCGTTCGGCCCTCGTTTTCTGCTCGTCCTCGGCGCTCACGCCGCGAACCTCCTCCTGCTCGGATCCACAATGGACCGAGCAAGACTCACCGCATGATCACCATCTGGGCAGGGTGAGCTCGTGTTGATCCACTAGCCAGGCCAGCCCGGAGCCAGCAACCGTCCACCCGAGACCGCAGCGGCCACCTCCCAGGGCGACACCTCGAGCACGAACCGGCGTGCTGCCGCCGCGGTCGCGGCCGTGATCGCGATCACTGCGTCGGCCCACGCATCAGCGCCGGGGTCGGGCATCACCGGATCCGGGTCCAGCGCCCGCAACCACACCGTGAACACGCCCCGGACCGCCTCCAACCGGCCGGCGAACCGGCGCAGCCAGCCCCGCACTGTCTCCGCCGGCCGCCCCAACGCCAGCGCGATCCGCCGATGCCCCGCGCCCGCGGCCTTCGCCGCCAGCGCCGCCCCGATCACCGCGGCCAGATCCGCCCGCCGCGCCAACGCCGCCACCGGCAGCAACACGTGTGTCACGCCGCAACCAGCGCATCGGGACCGGCGCGGCCGAAACCGCACCAGCCCAGCCGGTCCCCGCACCAGCCGGTCCCGGCCATGTCCCCAGCCCGACAGCACCGCAGCGCAGCCCGGGCAGCGCAACCGGCCCAACACGAGCTTCCGCTCGACGGCGGCCGCGTTCGCCTCTACCGTGATCAACCGGTGCCTCCGCACCACCTTCACGGCCCTCCCGCGGCGCTCCGGCAAGAGACGACGGGAGGGCCGTGGCCTGTTTCCGACCTGCTCACGGTGCCGCCGAACACGATCACCGGCAACCCCACCCCGCCGAACACGAACACGTGCTCACCCTCAACGCCGCAGCACTGCCCCGACATCCTCAGCCCGAATGCCGCCGAACACGGTATCCGGACTTTTCCGATGAGCAGTCCGTGCTGCGCGAAAACCCACACACCGCCGGGGCCCGTCACCCAGACGAACGTCGAAGACCCGGATATTCGCCTGGTCGGTGTCGTTGACGTAGGGCCGGTCCTCGTCCGGGGAAAAGCAAAGCCCGTTGGGGGGCGGTGAACATCGTCCGGTCCACGAGCAGTTGCGGATCGCCCCCACCCGGAGGTAGGCGACAGACGCCCTGAAAGCCCAGTTCGGGCTCACGCTCGGGGTCTGTCAAACGAGCGGTGTAACTCGGGTTGAAGGGGAACTACTTGCGTCCGGCGGCCAGACGGCCGTCGAAGGCGATCTCGAACGCGTTCAGCGCGGGTTTCCACCGCATCGTCCAGCGTTTCC
>NZ_JAAXLS010000099.1 GCF_012328925.1 Amycolatopsis acididurans | reverse complement strand
AACCCGGTGCGTGCCTTCGGATCCCGACTTCTCGTCGGTGATCAGCACGTCGGGGATCCGCTCCAGCTCACCGCGTTCGGGATGCCGCACGGGAATCGTGGCGTTGGCGGCGTCACGAACAAGGCGTCCGACTTCGGCCAGTCGCTCACTGTGCCCGGGAATGACCGACAACCCGAACCGTGAGGCGGGGACGATGGCGTAGAAATTACCGCCGTAGGCGACGTCCACGGTGACCGTGCCGTGGCCGGGCACCTCGATCTCCTGGTCGATCGCGTACAGGAACGACGGCACGTTCTCGATCGTCACGCCCCGCACCATCCCGCCCGAAACCTCGACCTGAGCCGTGACCAGGCCTGCCGGCGTGTCGAAGGTGACCGTGGTGACCGGCTCGACAGCGGCGACCATGCCGGTCTCCACCGCTACCGTCGCCGCGCCGATCGTGCCGGCGCCGCACATGGTGAGCCAGCCGCCGGTTTCGATGAACACGATCCCGAGATCGGCTCGCGGATCACACGGCGGCATCAGGATGCTGCCGCTCATCTGCGCGTTGCCGCGCGGTTCGTACATCAGGAGCTTGCGGACGTCGTCGTGCTCACGCATGAGGCGGAGCCGTTTCTCCATGATGGTCGCTCCCGGCACCACGGGGGCTCCCGAGGTGACCACTCGCGCCGCCGCTCCCGCGCTGTGGCTGTCGACCACGGTGAACATTCGAGTCGATCTCACTGACGAGGACCTCTCTCTAGCATCGCGGTACGTAGAATGTTACACATTACGTATCTGGAGACAAGTAGTCCGGAAAGGTCTCCGGAAACGGTTGCGAAGCGGCTGCTCACCTTGCTACCAGCTTGTTTCAAGTTGGTGAACGGTCTTGACACGGCATGTGGCCACGTAGCATCTTAAATTTTACCGGTTACGGCTTACCGATCGACAGGGGTGTCTTTGGTGGCTTCATGTGCAGCCACGGCCGGCCCCTGTCCTCTCCGAAGCGCCCCACATTCGAAACGGGTACGACGATGAATCTGAAGATCCGGCGCGCGTGCGCCGTTTTCGTGGCCGCCGCCGCGGGCCTGGTCGCCACCGCGTGTGGCAACCCGCCCGCGTCGGGCAACGCCAGCGAGGTCACCGTGCAGGCCGCCGCCGAGGTGGTCGCACTGGTGCCCGATCAGATCAAGCAGCGGGGCACGCTACGCGTGGCCATTCCCGACATCGGTCTTCCGCTGGCCGTCAAGGAAAACGGTGAGCTGCGCGGCATGGATCCCGCGCTCGGCCAGGCGCTGGCGCAGGTCATGGGGCTGAAGTACGAGCCCGAGATGATTCCTTTCGCCCAGACACTGCCCGGACTGCAGGCCGACCGCTACGACGTCTCCTTCGGGGAGTACTACGTGACCGCGGACCGTATGAAGGTCGTGGACTTCGTGACGGACTGGCGCGACTTCAGTAGTTTCATCGTGGCCCAGGACGCCGCCGTCAAACCGAAGGCGCTCACCGATGTGTGCGGCCTGCCGATCGGCGCGATGGACGGTTCGGTCGAGTTGAAGTTCCTCAACGACGCACAGGCCGCGTGTGCCGCCCAGGGGAAGCAGCCCATCGCCATCAACGCGTTCCCCTCGATCTCCGCCGGTGTGCTGGCGCTGTCGAGCAACCGCGTCCAGGGCGTGCTGGTGGGCAGGGGTGCGGGGGAGAGTGCCATCGCCAAGGGGCAGCCGTTCTCGCTCGTCGGCGAGATCGGAGGCGGCCCCACCGCCACCGCCGTAGCCCGCACCGCCTACTCCGCGCAGATGCTCAACGCGGTGCGCAAGGCCTACGAGACGCTGATCGCGAACGGCGCGTACGCGCGGATTCTCCAGGCGAACAACACGAGCTATGGAGCCATCGACAACCCGACCATCTACACGAGCGGCTCGACCCTGCCGGTCTACCAGTGAGCCCGCCCGCGTGCCGAGCGGCTCCCGGCGCGCACACCGAGAGTGGAGAAGGCAGTATGACGACACAGATACCGGCCGCTCAGCGGTCGAAGGCGGACGTCGCCGCGCTGCAGGTGAGAAGGACACGCCACTACGGCCGGTGGGTCGGCGTCGCCGTGCTGCTGGTCCTGGCCGCGATGCTGGTCCACACCTTGTTCACCAATCCGCGGTTCCAGTGGAGCGTGGTCGCCGACTACTTCACCACGACCACCATTGTGGACGGTCTGCTTCGCACCCTGTGGCTCACCGCCGCGGCCATGGCGATCGGCATCGTACTCGGCACAGTGCTCGCGGTCATGCGGTTGTCGCCGAATCCCGTGTTCTCCGGGTTCGCGGGCGCGTTCGTGTGGTTTTTCCGCGGCACGCCGCTTCTGGTCCAGTTGATCTTCTGGTTCAACCTCTCGGCGCTGTACCCGAAGTTGTCGCTGGGCATCCCGTTCGGTCCGGAGTTCGTTTCCGGCAGCGCCAACCAGTTCATCACGGTCTATGTCGCCGCGCTGCTCGGCCTGGGACTCAACGAAGGCGCCTACATGGCCGAAATCGTCCGGGCCGGCATCAACTCGGTGCCACCCGGGCAGCGGGAAGCGGCCGAAGCGCTGGGAATGAGTTCCCGGCGCATTCTGTTCCGGATCGTGCTGCCACAGGCGATGCGCGTGATCATTCCGCCGACGGGCAACCAGCTGATCGGCATGCTCAAGACCACCTCGCTGGTGAGCGTGATCGCGCTGCCGGATCTGCTCTACTCCGCGCAGATGATTTATTCGAGCAATTTCCAGACCATTCCGCTGCTGATCGTCGCCAGCATCTGGTATCTGATCGTCACCACCATTCTGTCGATCGGGCAGTATTTCGTGGAACGCCGGTTCAGCAGAAGTGACAACAAGCCCGCGTTCACGTTCACCGACCTCAAGCGGATCGTGACGAACAAACGGCGAGAGGTGGCCGCATGACTGCCGTAACGACTTCCGCCGAGCACGCCGGCGTGGCCGTCGAATGTGTCGGGGTTCAGAAAGCGTTCGACGGCACCCCGGTGCTGAAGTCGGTCGATCTTTCGGTGGAACACGGCCAGGTGCTGTGCGTCATCGGGCCCTCGGGCTCAGGCAAAAGCACGTTCCTGCGCTGTATCAACCATCTCGAACGCATCGACGGCGGCCTGCTACGGGTGGCCGGGGAGATGGTCGGCTACCGGGAACACAAAGGACGGTTGCACGAGCTGCGGCATCACGAGATCGCACGGCGGCGCGCGGACATCGGCATGGTGTTCCAGGGTTTCAATCTGTTCCCGCATATGACCGTGCTGGAGAACATCATCGAAGCACCGATGAGCGTACGCAAGGTCAAACGCGCGGAGGCCGTCGCCGACGCGCGGCGGTTGCTCGAGAAGGTCGGGCTCGCGGGGCGCGAAGAAGCCTATCCCCGCATGCTCTCCGGCGGCCAGCAACAGCGGGTGGCGATCGCACGGGCGCTGGCGATGCGTCCCAAGATCATGCTCTTCGACGAGCCGACCAGTGCGCTGGACCCGGAGCTCGTCGGTGAGGTGCTGTCGGTGATGAAGGAGCTGGCGGCGGAGGGGATGACCATGATCGTCGTGACCCACGAACTGGGCTTCGCCCGCGAGGTCGCCGATACCGTCGTGTTCATGGACGGCGGGTACATCGTCGAGCAGGGACCGCCCGCCGAACTGTTCGCCAGTCCGCGGACCGACCGGTGCCGCGATTTCCTCGGAAAGGTGCTGTAACCGCTGACGGACAAGACTCTGCCGGCCGTGGATCTTCATTGGTCCGCGGCCGGCATCGTGTCAGCTTCCTGGAGCGTTCCAGTCACCCTGAATGTGGTTGAGGTGCTGCAACATCACCTCTTCGGCGGCCGCCGAGTCACCTTTGCCGAGCGCGGCCAGCAGCGTGTGGTGCTCACGCGCGGAATGCTCGAGTTGCCCGGTCTCGGACAGCTTGCGCACCCCGACGAGGCGGGTGCGGTCACGGAGGTCGCCCACGATGTCGACGAGGCGGTTGTTACCCAGCATGCTCAGCAGACCCAGATGGAACTGGCGGTCGGCTTCCAGATAGCGCACCATGTCGCCGTTCACGGCGCTGACAACGGTGTCGGAGGCCAGTTCGCCGAACTTCTGGTCGATCGCGGGGTGAAGACCGGCAAGTCGCCCCATGGCCGGCACTTCGAGCATCACGCGAAGTTCGTAAATGTCGTGCCGGTCCTTGTCGGAAAGCGGTATCAGGCGGAAGCCGCGATTGCGGACCGCTTCCATGACGCCCTGATTGACCAGCGTCAGCATCGCCTCGCGCACCGGGCTGTTGGACACCCCGAGCTGGCTTGCGATCGTGGCCGCGGAATAGATCTTTCCGGGAACGATGTCACCGGTCACGACCTGCTGGCGGATCACACTCAGCGCTTGGTCGCGCAGGCTGAACCGTTGCAATGTGGCACCTGTGGACGAATCCGTCGTCACTTCCTGTCTCCCTTGCACCGCAGCAATTCGCGACCTCGCGACTTGAGAGGTCCCTGCCCAAGTGTGTCAGCAGGAACCAAGACAGAACAAGCTGTCATATGTAGTATGTTACACGTTAGCGTTTACGAGAGGACTTCTCGATGAGCCAGATCGTGGCGATCGATGTCTACGGCTACGAACTCACCTACGCGCACGGTGAGTACGTCATGTCCAGCGGCAGGGCGGCGACCAGCCAGGAATCGACCCTGGTGCGGATTTCGTGCGAAGACGGCGAACAGGGCTGGGGTGAGGTCTGTACCTTGGCCGGCACTTACTGGCCCGCGTTCGCCGGAGGCGCACGGGCGGCGATCAGCGAATTCGCGCCAGCGCTTCTGGGGGTCGACGCGACCAACCTGGGTGCGGTGCACGCCGCGATGGACGGCCTGCTGATGGGCCACGCGTATGCCAAGAGTGCCATCGACATCGCGTGCTGGGATCTGCTCGGCAAGAAGGCCGCGCTTCCGGTCGCCGATCTGATCGGCGGCCGGGTGCAGGCCGATTTTCCGCTCTACGAAGCCGTGCCCCTGTCCTCGCCCGAGGCGATGGCGGATTTCGTCGCTCGCCGTTCCGCGGCGGGCATCACCTGTTTCCAGGTGAAGGTCGGCAACGACCCGGCCGACGACGCGGAGCGGCTGCGCGCGGTCGCCAAGATCGCCGGCCCGGGCACGAGCCTGATCGCCGATGCCAACGGCGGCTGGACCCTGCAGCAGGCGGTGCGCGCCGTACGCCTGATCGACGAGCTTCCGATCTATCTGGAGCAGCCCTGTCAGCGGATCGAAGATTGCCGGATCGTGCGCGGCCTGACGTCGTTGCCGATGGTGATGGACGAATCCGTGCTCACACCGAGGGATCTGGTCGCCGCGAAGGCGGATGTGGGTGCGGGATCGGTCAACCTGAAACTGGGACGCCTTGGCGGGCTGAGCGGTGCGCGCCTGATGCGTGACCTGGCGGTGTCGCTCGGGATGTCGGTGTCCCTTGAGGACGCGTGGGGCGGCGACGTCACCACGGCCGCCGTCTCGCACCTCGCGGCCTCGACGGCCGCCGCGGACATGCTTTCGGTGTCGTTCTTCAACGACTGGACCAACGAGCACGTCGCCGGATACCGCCCGCGATCGCGGGAGGGCAGGGGAAGCGCGCCCGCCGAAGCCGGTCTGGGCGTGGAGGTCGACACCGATCGGCTCGGTGAGCCGCTGTTCAGCGTTCGCGCCGCCAATTAGTGACAAGGAGCAAAACCCGTGAGGTCCCGACTCCAGTACTCCGTCATCGACGCGCACAGTGCCGGCGCCCCGGCGCGCGTCGTGGTCGCGGGAGCGCCGCGTGTCAGCGGCGCCACCATGGCCGAAATCCGCGCCACCTACGAGCGTGAGCACGACGACGTCCGCAAGTTCCTGATGTACGAGCCGCGCGGATTCTCGGAGATGTGCGGCAGCATTCTGATGCCGCCGTGTGATTCGCGCGCCGATTTCGGGATCGTGTTCATCGAAACCGGCGGCTGGATGACGATGTGCGGTGCGGGCACGATCGGCGCGGCGACGGTGGTGGTGGAGACGGGCATGGTCGCGGCGGTGGAGCCGGTCACCACGGTCACCTTCGACACGCCGGCCGGCCTGGTGGTCGCGGAGGTCGAGGTCGCGAACGGGGCCGTGCAAGGCGTGACGATCGAGAACGTGCCGTCGTTCTTGTACCAGGCCGATCTGGCGGTCGAGGTGCCAGGGCACGGCACGGTCAGCGTCGACATCGCCTACGGGGGCAATTTCTACGCGATCGCCCCGGTATCCGCATTCGGGCTGTCGGTCATCCCCGAGCACACGGCGCAACTCGCCGAAGCCGCGCGCCGCGTGCGCGATGCGGTGAATAAGGCCGTGACCGTCGAACATCCCACCGAGGGGCCGGCGGGCCCCATCCCGCTGGTCATCCTGGCGGAGGACGAGCCCGAATCCGATGGCGCCTACCGGAAC
>NZ_JAAXLS010000098.1 GCF_012328925.1 Amycolatopsis acididurans | reverse complement strand
GTGTAGGTTCTCATGTTTGATTTCATTTTCTCACTGATTTTTCGTCGGTCTTTCGTATGTGAAAGATCGATGAGAAGTCGGACGGTCGAGTCGCCCGTGCGGGGTCACTCGTTCGTGTCTGATGGCTGGGCTGTCGGGGTGATCGGTCGCGTGTGCCTTCACCTGTTGATCGTGGAGCGGCGTGATGGTCGCCGCATGAAACTTGTACGCAGTGAATCCCTGCCGAGAGCTTTGCCCGGCCGGCGTGGATGTGACGTTGTGGTGCGCTATCGCGGTGGTGACGGCGGGTTCGTGGACACGCCGTTGGACCGGTTGCCTGTCGATGAAGTCCTGGCCGGGTTGCCGGTGCGCGAGTTTCGTGCGTATCGCGGACGGCGGCATTACTCGGGCTGGTACTGGTCGGCGACGACGGGTGGCCATGTGGTGTATGAGAGTCGGTTGGAGTTGGCGCGGATCTTGTTGGCTGACAAGGACTCCACAGTGGTGGCGATCGCGGCGCAGCCGTTCTTGGTGGAAGAGTTCGACGGTGAGCAGAAACGGCGACACGTGCCGGATCTGTTGCTCGGGCACGCCGATGGCGCGGTGACGGTGGTCGATGTGAAAGCCGCGTCGCGGATGGACGATCCGAAGGTGTCGGCGCAGTTCGCCTGGATGAGTCGGTTGTGCGAGCAGCGGGGTTTCCGGTTCGAGGCGTGGTCGGGTACGGATCCGGTGCTGTTGGAGAACGTTCGGTTCCTGGCTGGCTACCGGCGGCCGGCACTGGTCGCCGAGGAGTTGGTGCCGCTGGTGCTGGAGGTCGTGCGCGAGGCGGGGATGTCGCCGTGCACGGTCACGGACGTGGAGCGGCGGCTGACCGGAACAGCCCGGTGGACCCAGGTACGGCCGGTGATCTTGCATCTGCTGTGGCAGTCGCGATTGATCACGGGCCTGTCCCGCCGATTGGACGGCGACACGATCGTGCGGCTGGGAGCAGCGTCATGAACGGCAGCATGAGCTGGGGCGTGAGCGGGCGGACGATGACGGTGACAGTTGGCGCATCGTTGCTGCTGGACGGAGAGGTGGCGCGGGTGGTGGAGTTCGACGGCCGCGCGGTGGCCGTCGAGTTGTCCGGCGGTCGCTACAGCAGTCTGACGGTCGCGGAGCTGGTTCGGCGAGCACGTGGCTTGGAGTCGGTTACTCAGGACGATGATCCGGGGTTGGCGTTGGCCGGGCTGTCGGCGGCGGAACGTGAGCGGTTGGCGCGGCGGGCGGCGCATGTTCGGGAGGTGCTGACCGGATACACCTCGGGCCACGCCGCGGCGGCTCGTCCGGGTGAGCCGCGTGCGGAGTACGCCGAGGCAGTGCCGCTGACTTCCCGGTACGCGGCCAAGGCTGCCGAGTTGTTGGTGACGGCCAGGACGGTGCAGAACTGGGTCGCCGCTTATCGAGCCGGCGGCGAGGCCGCGCTGCTGGACGACCGGCATCGCCGTGGTTGGTCCAGCGTTGATCCGCGCTGGGACGCGGCGGTGCGCGCAGAACTGGCGGCCGGTGTCGCGGCGTCGACGCCGACTCGGAACGCGTTGTTGATGCGGGTAGCGGCCCGGTTGGAACGTGAGCACGGCCCGGGGGTGGTTCCGGTCCCGTCGCAGGCTACGGCCTACCGCCGGCTGGCGGTGTTGACCAAGGGCACGAACGCGGTGTCCGGCTCGGCGGCGGCCCGCCGGTCGATCGCCGAGCGACCGCAGGGCGCCTATGGGCGGCTGCGGGCGACCCGCCCCGGCGAGTACTTGATCCTGGACACCCAGGACCTGGACGTGTTCGCGATGGAACCGGTGACCTGCCGGTGGGTGCGGGCCCAGCTGACCGTCGCGCAGGACCTGTTTGACCGGCAGATCCTCGGGTTGAAGGTGACGCCGGTGTCGACCAAGGCCGTGGATGTCGCCGGGGTGCTGTTCGAGGCGGTGACCGGCCGGAGTTCCGGTCGGCCGGCGTTGGGTCCGGTGCACGGGCTGCCGGAGCGGCTGGTCTTCACCGAAACCAGTGGTGAGATGACCGGCGAGGGCGGCAGTTGGAGTGGTGCTGGGGAGGTGTGGTGTCCGCCGGAGACGCTGGTGGTCGATCATGGCAAGGCGTTCTTGTCTGCGCACGTGATCGGGGTCTGTGCCCGGCTGGGCATCTCGATCCAGCCGGCGCAGCCGCGCAAGCCGACCGATAAGCCGACAGTGGAGCGGTTCTTCAAGTCGTTGCGCGAGGGCCTGATCCAGCATCTGCCCGCTTATAAGGGCCCGGATCTGCACAGCCGCGGCCTGCGGGTGGAGGAGCAGGCGTTTCTGTTCTTGCACGAGTTGGAGGATGTGATCCGGGACTGGATCGTCTCGGTCTATCACCCCAGCGACCACAGTGGGCTGGCCGTGCCGGAGTGGCCGAACCTGGCGGTCTCGCCGAACGAGATGTTCGCCGTCGGGATCGCCAAGGCCGGCATGTTGCGGCTACCGGCGGCGCCGGAGTTGGTGTTCGAGTTCCTGCGGGTCGCGTGGCGGACGATCCAGCACTACGGCGTGGATGTCGACGGACGCCGCTACAACGGCCCGGCACTGAACGGGCACCGCAACGAGACCAGCCCTTACCGGGGTGTCGCGGCCGGGAAGTGGCCGATCCGCGTCAACGACGACGACGTCCGCTTCGTCTACTTCCAGGAACCCGCTGGCGAACGTGGTGGCGAACCCGGTGGTGGTAGTTGGCATCGGCTGGACTGGGAACACACCCCGATGCTGAACACTCCGTTCTCCGCCGAGGCCGCCCGCTACGCACGCGCCCTCGCGACCAGGACCGACCGGTTCGCCGACCCGAACAGCACACTGGCGCAGGTGCTGGCGCGGTGGAGCACCGGCGAGATCACCGACCGGCGCGAACGCCGGATGGCCGCCCGCCTGTCCGCTGAGCGGGCCGCGATCCCTGGCCTGGCCGACACCGAACTTGCCGAGGCGCTGCCCACAGCGCCTCCCACAGCGCCTCCCACTGCGCTGCCCACTGCGCAGCCGGCTGAGCCGGACACCGGCACTGGCGCCCATCTGGCCGTGGTGACGGGTGACGACGACGAGGAAGCCGAGGTGTTGGCCGATCTGGACGCCTTCTACGACGACGCGCTGGAGGTGCTGGAATGAGCCGAACTCATCACCAGGCGCCTCAACAGAAACCCGCGCAGCAAGCGGGCCAGGAGGGTGCTCAGGTGGCCTACAGCTTGTCCCGCAAGGAAGGGTGGCGCCGGTTCGTCGAAACCACACCCCGCACCCGGCCCGAGACGCTCACCGCCACAGCGCTGGCCAGGTTGGGTGGTGACGTTCGAGCGGACTACGACGAGGCCCGCCATGACTGGCATGCGAACTTCGGCACGATCGCCACACCCCAGCTGACCGCGGTCCGCGACGAGTTGGAGCTGATCGTCGCGTCGAACCGGCAGGATGCCGACCGGGTCTGCGGTGCCGCCGTGATCGATGGGCAGCCTGGGTTGGGCAAGACCACGATCGCGAACCTGTTCGGCCGCGACTTCGACCGCACCGCCCGTCGCCGGCACGGCACGGTGACCGAGGCGGGGGACGAGCGGATCCCGGTGTTCCGGGTCGGGCTCACCTCGAACACCACCCTGCGCACGCTGAACAAGATGATCTGCGAGTTCTACGGCCACCCCGGCGCATCGCGCGGCTCCGCCGCGCAGTTGGCCAGCTACGCGCTGGACTGCGTACTGCAATGCGGAACGCGAGTCGGGATCATCGACGACGTCCACTTCATCGACCAGCACAGCCGCGACGGGCTCGCGGTCAGCAACCATCTCAAGTGGCTGGCCAACGAACTGCCGATCACGTTCATCTACGCCGGTGTCGGGCTCGCCGAACGCCGATTCTTCGACGAAGGACTATCCGGGCCATCGGTCGCGCTGGCCCAGACCGCGCGCCGCTGGACCCGCCTCGCAGTCGACCCCTTCGAACGCGGCAAGCACTGGCGAGCACTGCTCAAAGCGATCGAGAAACAACTGGTCCTCGCCCACACCCGGCCGGGCCAGCTGACCAGCCTTGCTGACTATCTGTTCGCCCGCACCGGCGGGCACATCGGCTCACTGATGACCCTGATCACCCGAGGCTGCTTCAAAGCGATCAGAACCGGCGACGAACAACTCTCCCACGACCTGCTCGACAGCGTGCGCATCGACGAAGCGTCGGAGAAAGCCCGTCACCGGCTCGAAGCCGCCACCCGCACCTCCCGAACCGCCCGGCAGCGAGCGGCCTCATGACTACCCACACGACCGTCAACCAGGCCACCCACATCCACAGCAACGTCAGCAGGAACCGCACCGGGAAGCGCGGCGGGGAGGGTGTGGATTCCCTGGTGCGAGCATTGCCGCTGCGCACCGCGATCCTGGACGGGGAGAGCATCGATTCGTGGATCGAGGCCATGGCCCGCCGCCACCGTCTGGGCCTGCGGTCACTGCTTCCGGCGCTCGGCATCACCCCGACCACGCCGTCCACCTTCAGGTTGATCTACGGCGTCAACCAGCGGGTGTTGCGGCGCCTCGAGACCGCCACCGGGCACCCAGCCGGTCGTCTGGACAGCGCGGTCGGCGACGAGATCGCGGCAGCGCACCGTCTTCGCTCCGGCGGCACCCGGTACTGCCCGCGCTGCCTCGCCGACACTCACGGCCGTTGGCAGCTGTCCTGGCGGCTCAGTTGGACGGTCGCATGCTTCCGACACCGGCTGCTCCTCCTCGACAGCTGCCCGGCATGCACGGTCACGCCCCGGATCAGAATCAGCGGTGTCACCCCACCCCTTCCTCCGGCCACCTGCACGCACACCATGACGCCACGAAAGCAGCGCTGCGGCACCGACCTGACCACCGCTCCGACCGTCGCTGCCACCGACGACGTCCTCAACGTTCAACGCTGGATCCAGAACCTCATCATCCATGCCAGCGGCCGTCACACCGGGCAGAACGCCGGTGAGGACCGCACCCACGACGCCGGGGAAGACACGGGGGAAGCTGTCGCAGAATATGCGGCTGTGGTGCTTGCCGATCTTCCGGTGGTGATGTCCTGGCTGCTGCACAGCAACCACGACGCACTGATCACCGCCGCCAATCGGATCAACCCCAACCGGCCCACCCACCACGACAGCCAGAACGGCGCACACCGGCTTCACGGCACCGACACCGCACTCACCGCAGCCGCACTCATGCAGGCCAGGACAATCCTCGGCAGCAGCAGCGATCAGGCCGCGGTCTCCGACCTCGGCGCGATCTTGTCCAGACTTCCGACCTCACGGCGGGTCCCGCCTCCGGGCATGCCCCCGCCGCAGTGGCACAATTTGTCGCCTCGGTTCCAGAACCGGTATCTGCGCGCCGCCGACTCCGGCCTGCTGCCTACCGAACGGCTACGGCTGCGCACCATGCTCTTCACAGCCCAGCTTCCAGGCACAGAGCAATGTTCCCGGCCTGGCCTTGCTCGGGACACCGTGAGCGGGGATCGAGCCCGGTGGGTTCCGCAGATGTTGTGGCCGGACTGGGCAGCCCGCCTGCTGCCGACAGCCGGGTTCCACCCGGAACTGTTCCGCGCTGTGTTCAGCGTCTGTCTGCTCATCCCCGGCCACCCCGACCGTGATCTGCTGCCCGCCCTCACCGCACAGTTCAACCCCAGGGTGCGCCGAGCCAACGTCACGGGAATGCTGGCCGAACTCGGCGACCAGTTCGACTCCGCCATGCTCGGCCAGGTCCTCACCCTGCTCTGCCGCCTCACCGGCTACCTCGACCAGCACCGCGCACCCATCGACTACCAGCGCCGCCACGACCAGGTCCCCGCCGAACCCATCACCCTGCAGCAGTGGCGGGACCTGGCCTGCGCGGCCGGAGCGCACCCCGGAGACCGCAACCCCCGCGGGCGCCTCCTGCTCGCCCAACGCCACCTGCACCACCTGCTCACCGGCGCCGATCTCGCGAACCGGGATCACCCACTCGCATTCCGCAACCCAGGCGACCGCAACCGCTACGTCGACTTCACCGCCTCGCTGACCGGACCGTTGCGGCAGGCGCTGCACGAGCACGCCGCCGCGCTGCTGACTGACCTCGGTATCGACGAGCCGCTGACCTGGTCACCACCCGCCGAACTCGCCGGCGGACTCGACCTACCCGGCATCGACACAGACACCCTCGACATGGACACCATCAGCCGTCTCATCGTCACCGAACACCGTCCCCCAAGCGAAGCGGCACGTGCTCTGGGTGTCCACATCGAACACATCCGGCTCGCTCTCGAGCGGTTGGACCGGCCACAACGCCCGTGGGGCGTGAACGCCGCGCCGACCGCCTGGCTCACCGAACAACGCGCCCTCCGCCTGTTCACCCGCGAGTTCTTCGACCGCGAATACATCCACAAAGGACGCGGCCTCAGCGAGCTCGCCGCCGACACCGGGATCGGGCGTCACATCATCGCTCGCATCGCCAAACAACTCGGCGTCCCGCTGAACAACGGTCGGGCGCCGTTCCCCATCAACCCGGACTGGCTCCGCGACCAGTACTGCGACCAGCTGCGCTCGACCGCGGACATCGCCGCCGAACTCGGCACCGACCAGATGATCGTCAACAACGCCCTGCACCGGTTCGGCATCCCCGCCCGACCGCCCGGGATCTTCAGCCACCCACACATGATCACCAAACTCGGCAAAGACGTCCCCCGTGACATTCGTGCCGCGGTCGAGGGCACCCTGCACGGCTGGTATCGCCTGCACCGCTTCCAGATCACCATGGCCTTCCCCAGCCTGCACTCCGCCGCTGGCTACCTCGGCACGACACAACGCACACTGACCGACCAGTTCCAGCGGCTCGAACGCGACATCGGCGCCACGCTCTTCCACCGCGGCGCCTACAACAAGCCGCACCACCCAACCCCACGAGGTCACACCCTGCTGAGCGACCTCGCGCAAGATCGCATCCAGCAGGTGATGATGGGCAGCCTGCGCGCCGACCAGATCCGCCCCAAGCCCAGCGGAAAGATCCTCATCGAAGCGCAACGCCAGGCCATGGCTCCACGCAAACCTCCGCAACACCGTCGGTTCGACGACATCAACGTCACACGGCTGCGCATGACAACACCACTAAAAGCCATCCTCCGAGATCTTGTCGACAACCCCGGCGAGTTCTACGGTCACGAACTCCTCAACCGCACCAACGTGAGCGCAGGGGTCATCTACGATATCCTGCACCGCCTCTTGAACGTCGGCTGGCTCACCAGCCGCCCCGAAGACGAACACGCCTGGCTCGCCGGCGCCCCACCCGGCCGCGGCCCCGGACGACGCCGCACCTACTACACCCTCACCCCCGAAGGACGCCGCGCAGCCCTCCACGAACTCCACCACCACCACACCTTCCGCAACCGAAAGAAGTGAAGTCCATGAGAACCCGTCCCACAACAAACACGGAACGATGATGGCTCTGCAGTTCCCGACACCACTACACCAACGCGTCCTCGACGAGGTCATCGCCGAACTCCAAACGGATACCGACGTATGCGGGATCATGCTGGTCGGATCAGTAGCTCGCGGAACCGCGCGAGCCGACTCCGACCTCGACCTTGTCATCGTGGCCACCGAAGACAACAAGCAACCATGGCAACTCCGGCCACACCCATTGCCCGTCGACTTCACGGTCCGCACTGCCGAACAGTGGCGCGAGCATTTCACCCCGAACCAGATCGGCGACGAATCCTGGGGATACGCGTTCCTCGACGGCGTCATCCTGCACGACCCCACCGGCACCGTTGCCCGCCTCACCACCGACATCCCGAAAGTCCATGCACGCTACCGGGTGCCAGCACACATCAAGAACCACTACGCCCGGCTATGGCGACACGTGCGCCCAAAAATGCAGGCCGTGCTCCAACGCAACGACCCCGTGGAGATCGGCTGGGCAGCAGCCGCGATGACCAACGACCTGGTCCGGACCGTCTGGGCCGCCAACGACCTACCCAACCCGTCCCTCGACCTCGGCACCTTCCACCGGCACCTGGACGACCTCACCATCCCAACCGACGTCGCCGACCGACTCCGCGACATCCTGCGCACGCCGCCCACAGAGGCACTACGCCAACAACTCAACCTGATCACAGCGATCGAACCCCACCTCGAACCAGCCGAACGCTCATCGACCAGCGACCAAGACGCCGACGCACGCCCCTGCGAACCAAACGAGAAACGGCCACCTACCTGAAGGACACGAAAAACCGATGAGAACCAGCCAGCGCAACACCCGTGAGAAACCCGACGTCCGCCCAGCTCGCGTCAAGATCAAACGAAAACAATCTTGAGAACCTACA
>NZ_JAAXLS010000097.1 GCF_012328925.1 Amycolatopsis acididurans | reverse complement strand
GGGTCGGCGGACCCGCCGTGGCCCGCGCAGCCGCGCCTCGCGCCCACCCCGGAGATGGTCAACAAGCGGCTCAAGGCGGCCCATGACGCCGAGCGCGCCCGCGCGGCCCGCCGGTCGCGGCTGCCGTCGCAGGCGCCGCAGTTCCTGCAGCCCTCACCTCAAGACACCACTCACGACCCCGCCGTCACCCCGGCGAACCAGGGACCAGCCATGCCTCCTGAGTTCAGTTCCGCACCCACGCCCGCCACGCCGATCTCACCGCCGCGGCGGGGACCTCGGCCCGGATCGGCGCCGCAGTTCCAAGCCGCTGGAGGGCCACGTCGACGCGGCGCCACCCCACCGCCGGCCCGCCCGATCCGCACCGCGTCGGTGCCCCCGCAGTTGCAGTTCCGGCCCGCCACGCCACCCGCGCCGGAGCCGTCGTCGCCACTCAGGTCGGCGTCCGCTCCTGCCGCGCCGGTGTTCCGGCAAGCCCAGCCCGAGCCGCGCATCGGGGACGCCTACCGGCGCACCCAATCGGTTCCGCCGCCGGTGTTCCGCGCGCCGAAACCTGCTCCAGGAGGTGAAGGGAAATGAGTCAGCCGGTAAGGATTCCCGCCGACGTCGATCGCGAGGACCGCGTCATCGGTCCGCTGACCGCGCGGCAGCTGCTCATCCTCGCCGTCACCGGGATCGTGCTGTACGGGGCGTACACGCTCACCCGCGAGTTCGTGCCGCTGGTGGCGTTCCTCATCGTCGCCATCCCGATCGGGGTGACCGCCGCGTTCCTCGCGCTCGGGCAGCGCGACGGCATTCCCCTCGACCGGTTGGTGCTGGCGGCGCTGCGGCAGCGGTTGAGCCCGCAGCACCGGGTGGCCGCGCCGGAAGACATCCGGCCCGTCCCCGAGTGGCTGGGCAGCCAGGTAGCGAACACCAGCAGCACGGGCCGCGCCAAGCGGAAGGACAGCGCAGGCGGCGCGGATGCCGCGGCATCGACGGTCTCGCCGGCCGCGCTGCGGCTGCCCGCCGAAGCGGTCACCGACACCGGTGTCATCGACCTCGGGAAGGACGGCGTCGCCGTGGTCGCGGTCTGCTCCACGATCAACTTCGGGCTGCGCACTCCGGCCGAGCAGGAGTCCCTCGTCGCCTCCTTCGGGCGGTACCTGCACAGCTTGACGGCACCGGTGCAGGTGCTGGTGCGGGCGGAGCGGCTGGACCTGTCCGGGCAGATCGCCGAGCTCCGCGAGCAGGCCGGCGGGCTGCCGCACCCGGCGCTGGAACGGGCGGCGCGCGAGCACGCCGAGTACCTCGACCAGCTCGGCCGCGCCACCGACCTGCTGCGCCGCCAGGTCCTGCTGATCCTGCGTGAGCCGCTGCTGACCACGGGGCCGGCCGACGGGCTCGGCGGCGCCTCACCGCTGGCCGCGTTGACGGCGAAACGCCGGGCCGCCAAGCAGGCCACCTTGGTCGACGACGCCACCCGGCGCGCGGCCGAAGCCCGGCTGGTTCGCCGGCTCGGCGAGGCGGTCGAGCTGCTGTCCCCGTCGGGGATCGTGGTCACCCCGCTGGACGCCGGACAGGCCACCGCGGTGCTCGCCGCGGCCTGCAATCCCGACAGCGTGATTCCGCCGAACTCCCGTCTCGCCGGCTCGGACGAGGTCATCACGACCGCCCCGGACGAGGGCTGGGACGCAGGTGCGTTCGGCCGCGCCGCGTTCCCCACCGACGGCGAGTTCGGCGAGGCCGAGGACGCCTGGGACGACGGCTTCGACGACACCGCCGAGGACCCCGACGACTACGCCAACTCCGCGGGGAGGTACCGCCGATGAAGACCACAGCCAAGCGCCGCGGCCGGAAGACCCAGGCCGTGCAGCCGCCGCTCGGGCGGGCCAGCGCGTTCACCCCGGACGCCATCTCCGTGCGCCCCCGCGCGCTGGAAGTCGGTGGCGAATGGGTCGCCAGCTTCGCCGTCGTCGGCTACCCCCGCGAGGTCCACCCCGGTTGGTTGCAGCCGCTGCTGACCTACCCCGGACGCGTCGATGTCTCGCTGCACATCGAGCCGATCGACCCCGTCACCGCGGCCAACCGCCTCAAGAAACAGCTGTCGAAACTCGAAAGCGGTCGCCGGCACACGAGCGAGAAAGGCCGGCTGATCGACCCGCACGTCGAAGCCGCTACCGAGGACGCCTACGACCTGTCCGCGCGGGTCGCTCGGGGCGAGGGCAAGCTCTACCGGCTCGGGCTGTACCTGACCGTGCACGCCCCCACCGAGGAAGCCCTCGGCGACGAGGTCGCGGCCATCCGGTCGCTGGCGGCGTCGCTGCTGCTGGACTGCAAACCCACCACCTATCGCAGCTTGCAGGGCTGGATCACCAGCCTGCCCATGGGCCTCGACCTGGTCGGCATGCGCCGCACGTTCGACACCTCGGCGCTGTCCGCGGCATTCCCGTTCACCTCACCCGACCTGCCGCCGCCGGACCCCACCTCGGTCGGCGCGCCAAGCGGAGTGCTCTACGGCTTCAACGTCGGAAGCCAAGGGCTCGTGCATCACGACAGGTTCGCCCTGGACAACCACAACAGCGTGATCCTCGGCCGCTCCGGTGCGGGCAAGAGCTACCTGGTGAAGCTGGAGTTGCTGCGGTCGCTGTACCGCGGGATCGAGATCCACGTCATCGACCCCGAGGACGAATACGCCCGGCTGGCCGCCGCGGTCGGCGGGACGTACGTGCACCTCGGCGCCGAGCAGGTCCGGCTCAACCCGATGGACCTGCCGATCCACACCCGCCCGGACGGGCGCCGCACCGCGCCGCGCGACGCACTCATCCGACGCAGTCTGTTCCTGCACACGGTGATCTCGGTGCTGCTGGGCAGCGAGCTCGAAGCGACCGAACGGGCGGCGCTGGACCGGGCCATCACCGCGACCTATCAGCGCGTGGGGATCACCTCGGATCCGCGGACCTGGACCCGCCCGGCGCCACTGCTGGCCGACCTCGCCGAGGTCCTCGCCGACACCGGTGACCCCGCCGGGGTCGAGGTCGCGGCACGGCTGCACCCGTACGTCACCGGCGCGTTCTCCGGCCTGTTCTCCGGCCCGACCTCGACCCGTCCGGAGGGACACCTGGTGATGTTCTCGCTGCGGGATCTCGCCGACGAACTCAAGCCGATCGGCACGCTGCTCACCCTCGACGCGGTCTGGCGGCAGGTCTCCAACCCGGCCATCCGCAAGCCCAGGCTGGTCGTGGTCGACGAGGCGTGGCTGCTGATGAAGGAACCCGCCGGTGCCGAGTTCTTGTTCCGGATGGCCAAGGCAAGCCGCAAGCAGTGGGCGGGCCTCACGGTCGCCACCCAAGACACCGCGGACGTGCTGGGTTCGGACCTCGGCAAAGCCGTCGTCGCGAACGCAGCCACGCAGATCCTGCTGCGGCAAGCCTCCCAGGCGATCGACGAGATCACCCGCACCTTCGACCTATCGCTCGGCGAGCGTCAGTTCCTGCTCTCCGCCGACCGCGGCCAAGGTCTGCTCAGCACCGGGACGCAGCGGGTTGCGTTCCAGTCCATCGCCTCGCCGGTCGAGCACGAGTTGGTCACGTCCAACCCCGCGGAAATCGCCGGATATTCCGACACCTCGTCGGGAATCGAGAACTCCTTCGTCGAACTCGGCGCAGACGACACCGCGGGAATCGCGGACTCGTTCGACGACGGCGACGCGTCGCAGATCGAACTCGACGCCGCCTGATCACCCTCATCGCAAGCGCTAATCCGTTCATATCGAATCGCACTCAGGGGATACCCATGTCTACGTCACTGCCCATTTCCGCCACAGTCCGCCGGCCCGCTCGCCTCCTGACGCAAAACAGCGAGATGCGCCAGATTGGCGTGTGGAACTGGTCGCTGCCCGCCTGGGCCGGGCGACTGCCCGATGGTCGTACCTACAACACCTGTCCCAGCGCCGGCATCTGCGCCCAGGCGTGCTACGCGCGGCACGGCGCCTACACCTGGCCGGTCGTTCGTGCCAAGCATCAGGCGAACCTCACCTACGTCCTCGACGACCTGGCCGGCTGGCAGGCTGCGATGGTCGCCGAACTCGGCGCGACCAAGTTCCGCGGCGTGTGGATCAGAATTCACGACAGCGGCGATTTCTTTTCTGACTCATACCTTCAGGCATGGCTGGATATCTGCCGGGCACGCCCCGACACGAGTTTCTACGCCTACACCAAGGAGGTGTCTCGATTCCGGGCGCTCGTCGAGCCTGACCCGCCGCCGAATTTTCTGTGGGTCTACTCCTACGGCGGGACACAGGATGCCGCACTTAACCCTGCCGTCGATCGGGTCGCGGATGTGTTTCCCGACGAGACCGCGATCGCCGAGGCCGGCTGGGCCTCGCAGGAAGCCAGCGACCTGCTCGCGGTCCTGGGCCCGCGGCTGGTCGGGGTGCCGGCCAACCGCGGGCCCGCCTACCTCAAGCGGCTGGCCGGCCGCCGGTTCTCCGAGTGGCAAGCCGAGGTCGACGCCGAACGCGCCACCCGCCGAGGCCGCCGGCACCTGCGGCTCGTCGTCGACAACACCCGCTCCGACCGCCGCCAGCCGCCCACGGCCGAGCCCAGCTCGATGCCGGGCGACCAGCCACGGGCGGCCTGACCGCAGCTCGCGCCCGTCCCGTCGACCGCTTTGCGTGGGGAGGTCCCCGATGTCCTGGCCAATCACCACCACACCCCTGTCCATCCTGGTCCCTCCGCGGGTCGAGCAGACCGCGGAGGTCCTCGCCTCACCGGTCGGCGACTACCTGCGTGACCCGCTCGGCGCGTTCCAGAACGTGCTGGCGCACCTGCGCGATCTCGCCCTGACGTGGGGCCCGATCGTCGGGCCGGTGCTCGCGGTCGCCGTCACCGCTGCGGTCATCGCGCGGCGCCGGTGGCGCCGCCGCTACCACCAGCGCCTGATGACCGACGCCCGCGCAGTCACCGTGCTCGCGCCGCCCACGGTTGACCCCACGGGCGCGATCACGGTGTGGTCCAACCTCGTCGGCCTCCTGCGTCCCGGATGGCTGCGCCGCTTCGGCGGGCAGCCGCACCTGGCATTCGAGCTGACATTCACCGACGACGGCGTGCAGATCGGCCTGTGGGTACCCGGCCTGGTGCCACCCGGCATGGTCGAACGCGCGATCGAGGCCGCCTGGCCCGGCGCGCACACTCGCACCACCCCCGCCAAGCCCCCAATCCCGACCACGGCGGCAGCGGGCCGGCGCGTCGAAGCGGTCGGCGGCGAGCTGCGGCTCGCGCGCTCGGAAGCGCTGCCGATCCGCACCGAGCACCCGGCCGACCCGATCCGGGCGATGCTCGGCGCACCGGTCGGGCTCGGCCCGCACGAGCGCGCCTGCGTGCAGATCCTCGCCCGCCCCGTCGCCGGCCACCGCGTGACCAAGGCCCGGCGAGCGGCCCGGCGGGTGCACGCGGGCGGCTCGGTCCACCTGGTCGGCCGGTTGCTCGACGTCATCACGCCGGGCAAGACCCCGAAGCCGTCGGCCAGCACACGGACACCGGGACTGGATCGGCAGACCAGCCTGGAGTACGCCGCCCAGGACCGCGCGGTCGTGGAGAAGCTACGGGCGAACCAGTTCGAGACCCGCATCCGCTACGCCGTGGCCACCACCGTGCCCGAGGACGCCACCTCGGGCGAGGTCCAGGCGGTGCGGGAGGTGCTGCGGGGCCGCGGGCACGCGATCGCCTCGGCGTTCGCCGCCTACTCCGAGCACAACTACTACCGCCGGGTCCGGCTGCGCCGCGACCCGGTCGCCGTGTTGGCCGAACGCCGACTCGACAAGGGGGACCTGCTCTCAATCCCCGAGCTGGCCGCGATCGCGCACCTGCCGATCGACGAATCCACCCCTGGCCTGCAGCGGGCCGGCGCGAAAGCCGTGCCACCCCCGCCGGGCATCGCCACGGCCGGCGAGCAGATCAAACCGCTCGGACTGTCGGAATCCGGGCACTCCCGCCCGGTCGGCCTACACGTCGCCGACGCCCGCCACCACCTGCACATCCTCGGCGCCACCGGCTCCGGCAAGTCCGAGCTGATGGCCCGGATGATCCTGGCCGACGCCGAGGCCGGCCGCGGCGTCGTCGTGGTCGACCCCAAGGGAGACCTCGTCTCCGACATCCTCATGCGCCTGCCCGAGGAACTCGGCGAGAAAGTGGTGCTCTTCGACGCAGACTCCCGAGCCCGACCGCCAGTGCTCAACCCCCTGGAAGGTGCTGACAAGGCCCGCGCGGTCGACAACCTCGTCAGCATCTTCTCCCGGATCTACGCCTCCTCCTGGGGGCCGCGCACCGACGACATCCTCCGCGCCGGGCTGCTCACGCTGACCGCGATGCCCGGCACGCCGACCCTGGTCGACCTGCCCAAGCTGCTCACCGTGCCAGCGTTCCGGCAACGAGCCTGCGACCAGATCGACGACGAGGTCCTCAAAGGCTTCTGGTCCTGGTACGACGACCTGTCCGAAGCCAGCCGCGCGCAAGTGATCGCGCCGCTGATGAACAAGGTCCGTGGATTCCTGCTGCGTCCCTTCGTCCGCGCCGCCATCGCCGGTGGTCAGTCCACAGTGGACATGGACGAGGTGCTCAACACCGGCGGCATCTGCCTGGTGCGCATCGCTCGCGACGCACTGGGGATGGAAACCGCGCGGCTGGTCGGCTCCATCGTCGTGGCGCGCACCTGGCAGGCCGCGACTCGCCGAGCTCGCGTACCGCAGCGTCAACGCCGCGATTGCGGGCTGTACGTGGACGAGTGTCACAACTTCTTGAACTTGGCCTATCCGTTGGAGGACATGCTCGCCGAGGCCCGTGGTTACCGGCTCTCCATGGCGTTGGCGCACCAGTACCTCGGGCAGCTACCGAAGGAGCTCGAAGAGGGCATCAGCACCAACGCTCGCAGCAAGATCTTCTTCAACGCCAGTCCCGAGGACGCCAAACGCCTGGCACGGCACACAATGCCGCGGCTTTCTGATCACGACCTGTCCAACCTCGGTGTCTATCACGTGGCCGCCCGGCTCGTCCTGGGTGGCGAGGAAGCGCCGCCGTTCACCGCGGTGACCGAGAAACTCCCGCCCGCGATTCCCGGACGCGCCAAGGCGATCCGCAAAGCTGCCAGGGTCAACACGCGCCCGCCCGTCACCGACGCCGACGGCGCAACGCGCCGCGCGGATCAGCCCACTGTGGACCCGCGCCGCGCGGCCTGACCCGGCAGGTCTCGTTCTCCCGCAACGCATGCGGGCTCACCTACTGCGCTCGCCCGCTCCGGTGATGCCCGGATGCGTTGCCCTTCGCCTTCCCCAATTCCGGCCAACGCCTGGGAGGTGCCTACCCATGATCTCGAATCCCACGCCTCAGAGGGCATTGCGCGGGCACATGCCTCAGCGCCCCACGCCACGGGCGGCCACTACCGGGGAGCACCACGCCCAGCTCGCCGGGCGGCTCACCCTCCGGGACCGGTGGCTGGCCCGGATGCTGCACGAACACAAGGTCTTCACCACCCAGCAGATCGTCGAGCTCTGTTACCCCACCATGCGCGCGGCCAACCACCGCCTGCTGGACCTGTTCAAGTGGCGCGTCGTCGACCGCTTCCAGCCGTTCGTCAGCTCCGGCACCGCACCGATGCACTACGTCCTCGACATCGCCGGCTCCGTGGCGCTCGCCTACGAGGACGGTCTGGACCCCAAACAACTCGGCTATCGCCATGAAGACGCCATCGGCATCGCCCACTCCCTGCGACTCGCGCACACCGTGGGCGTCAACGGCTTCTTCACCACCCTCGTCGCGCTCAGTCGGGAGCCCGGTGCCCGCGGACGCCTGACCGCGTGGTGGTCCGAACTGCGCTGCGGTCGGCTCTTCGGCGACATGGTCCGCCCCGACGCCTACGGCCGCTGGCGCGAAGACGGCCACCAGATCGAGTTCTTCCTCGAATTCGACTTCGGCACCGAGGACCTCGGCAAGCTTGGCCGCAAGCTGCACGGCTACGAAAAGCTCGCCACCGCAACAGGAATCACCACACCAGTCCTGGTGTGGCTGCCCACCAACCGCCGCGAAACCACCGCGCGCCGAGCACTCGCCGACGCACTGTCCCAGTTGGACCGGCCAGCGCTCGTGCCCGTAGCCACCAGCGCCGCAGATGTCGCAGGCGTGGCCGGCGAGGACAACCCCGCAGCGGCGCGCTGGTTGCCGATCTCCGGTCCGGCATCGCGACGACCGGGCCGGGCGCGTCTTGTCGAGCTCGCGCGGCTCTGGCCCCACGTCGACCCGCCCACCGCGGCGCCGTCCTCGACCTCGCCCCAGGCGCAGCAGGCGCCCGCGGAACGGGCCGCGCCGGACCCGCTCCCGCCACCCCTTCCCACCAGCCGCTTCCGGAGGTGACCCCATGAAAATCGCCGTTGCCGCTGTCGCGGCCATCATCGCCGTCCCCATCCTCATCGGAGGTGTCGGCAAAGCCATCGTCAGTGCGCTGTTCGGCACCGGTGGCACCGAACCGAGCCAGGCCGCGATCGCCGAGATCCCCAACGACTACCTGTCGCTCTACCGTGCAGCAGCCTCCGTGTGCCCAGGGCTGGACTGGACGATCCTCGCCGCGATCGGCGATGCCGAATCCAAGCACGGCCGCGGATCCGGCGAAGGCATCACCGAAGGCGAGAACTACATGGGAGCCGGCGGCCCCATGCAGTTCCTCAAGCCCACCTTCGACGGCGTCATCGCACGCCACACGATCCCACCCGGCGGCTCGAACCCGCCCTCCCGCTACAACCCACACGACGCCATCTACGCCGCCGCGTTCTACCTGTGCGACTCAGGCGCCCAGAAGGACATCCGCAAGGCCCTGTTCGCCTACAACCATGACGAAGACTACGTCAACGGCGTTCTGGCACAAGCAAAACGCTACGGCACCGCCACCGTCGGCACCGGCGACTGCAACAAAATCCAGGCACCCAACCCGGCCGCGATCATGGCGATCAACTTCGCCTGCGGCCAGCTCGGCCTCCCGTACGTCTGGGGTGGCAACGGACCAGCCGGCGGCCATGCCGGCTTCGACTGCTCTGGCCTCACCAAGGCCGCGTACAACGCCGCCGGCATCAACCTGCCCCGGACAGCCCAGACGCAGTACAACGCCGGTCCGCTGGTGCCCGCGGGGCAGCCGCTGCTTCCCGGCGACCTGGTCTTCTACGGCACGCCAGGCAACGTCCACCACGTCGGCCTGTACATCGGCGCAGGGAAGATGGTGCACGCCCCGACGTTCGGCGAGCCGGTCCAGGTCAGCAACTACCGCTGGAACGGGGACGACTATCTCGCGGCCAGCCGCCCCACCGGCGATGCTCGTGTAGGTTCTCATGTTTGATTTCATTTTCTCACTGATTTTTCGTCGGTCTTTCGTATGTGAAAGATCGATGAGAAGTCGGACGGTCGAGTCGCCCGTGCGGGGTCACTCGTTCGTGTCTGATGGCT
>NZ_JAAXLS010000096.1 GCF_012328925.1 Amycolatopsis acididurans | reverse complement strand
CAATCCCCACATCGCCGGGTATCTGCCCCTGGTCATCGCCGCCGCCGGGCCCGGTGCCCACCGCACCTACGCCTCATACTGGCGGCGCGTCCTTGGCGCGTTCGGCGACGGCGCGGGTGTAGATGGCGCGGACGGCGCCGATGAGGTGTTGGCCGGTGTACTGGCCGGCCTGGTGGTTGGCACGCAGTACCCGGTCGGCGATGACGTCCCGCATGAGGGTTTCGATGTCGGTGGCCGTGATGTGATCGAGGCGACGGTCGCCGAACGCGCCAAGGACGCGCCGCCAGTATGAGGCGTAGGTGCGGTGGGCACCGGGCCCGGCGGCGGCGATGACCAGGGGCAGATACCCGGCGATGGTGGGGATTGAGGCTGGTGGCGTCGAGATCAGATCGTCTGGGGTCAGGCCGAGTTCTGCGAGTAGCAGTTGCGCGATGCGCACGGCTTCCGGGCCGGCGGTCATGACGCACCTTCTCCCGCCGTACCCCGCTCATGCATCGGGAAGGTGGCACCCGTCGAGCACTCGGCACCGCTGGCTCGGCGGACGACCGGACCGGCGTGGAGCAGGCTGGCGTCGTGGGCGAGCAACTGGGCCACGACGGTCGCGGGGTAGACGAGCAGCGTGTCCCACGCGGTGACAGCGACAAGTACGACACGGGCGTTGTCGGCGATGCCCAGCAGTTTCCGGGCACCAGCAGGCAGGAAGACCTGGCCCCGTCGGTTGATCTCCGAGACGCCGGTGTTGTGCCGGCGCAGGATGATCACGGAGTTCCGCGGGTCCACCACGATCCGATCACGGGGTGCCCAGCCCAACGCCTCGATCAGAGCGTGGTCCCGGACCCGACCGGAGTGACTGATCGCGGCGACGCCGATCAACATTCTGTCGCTGGCGACCGCGGACGGCAGCGGAGACATCGGCAGTACGTTGGGGGTTCGAGGTGGCGGCACAGTGTCTGGCGGGATCAACGGTGCCACCGGATGTTCAACGGCCATAGCGAACGGAACGCCATCGACGGCGCCTCGGCAACCGCGTCGTGGGGCCGTGTCCGGGGTGGACGTTCGGTTTCAGTGAGGGCGGCGCTCGACGCGACGAAGTCGGTGTCTGGGTCTGAGGAATATCGGAACGAAAACCAGCGCGAAGCGATGATTCTGCTGGTCAATGAGTCGGGCCCCGGCTTGGTGAAATGTTCGCTGTGACCTGGGGCACCGTCCGATGGGTTGGGTGCGTCGCTTGCGGCTCGGGTGCCTCATGTTGATCCGCTCGGGTGAGCAGCGTGATCTTGTCGGTGTGGTCGGTCAGACTGGTGTGCGGTTCCGGGTTGCTCGAGGTTGGGGAGGCTGTTGTGAGTCGGGTGTCGTTTCTGTGGGCGGAAATCACCGGTCGCTGTTCTCATCAATGCGTTCACTGCTACGCGGGCAGCTCGCCGGCGGGGTCGGATGGTTCGATGACCGAGGGTGACTGGCGGCGCGTGATCGACGACGCCGCCGCGCTGGGGGCGGAGATGGTGCAGTTCATCGGCGGGGAGCCGACGATGCACCCGGGGTTACCGACGTTTATTGACCACGCTCTGGGCCGGGGGTTGGCGGTGGAGGTGTTCTCGCATCTGGCGCACGTGACGCCGGCCTTGTGGGAGGTGTTTTCCCGGCCGGGCGTGTCGCTGGCCACGAGTTACTACTCCGATGACCCGGTCCAGCACGAGGCGATCACGCGGCGGCGCGGCAGCCATGCCGATACCAGGGCCAATATCGCGGAAGCGGTCCGGCGCGGTATCCCGCTGCGGGCCGGGGTGATCGACCTCGGCGGCGGGCAGCACGCCGACCAGGCCCGTACGGAGCTGGTGGACCTGGGTGTGCCCTCGGTGGGCTATGACCGGCTGCGGCAGGTCGGGCGGGGCGTGCGCGACCAGCAGGCCAGCCTTGAGCAGCTGTGCGGTCGCTGCGGGGACGGGGTGGCCGCGATCTCGCCCGACGGGGCGGTGTGGCCGTGCGTGTTCTCCCGGTGGCTGCCGATCGGCAACGTGCTGGAGGCCGAGCTCGCCGAGATCCTGTCCGGCCCGGAGGCCGCGCGGGTCCAGGCGGAGCTGGCTGGGGCGTTCGCCGCCCGCACCGCGGTCGCGAAGTGTGAGCCGAAGTGCGCACCGACGCCGGGTAACCCGTGTTATCCGGACTGTGGCCCGTCCTGCCAGCCGAACTGTTCGCCGCGGTGCAGTTCGACCTGCAACCCGACGACGTGCAGCCCGAACTCATGCTGGCCCAAGTACAAGGGACGGTGACCAGCCCGGCCGCGTAGCCTTCGGGTATGTCCTCCCAGTTGGACTTCACCCCGGACGGCAGCCACGAGGCGTGGCTGGCCGGGGCCTTTTCCAAGGCCGCGGCCGAGGCCGGCGCCACGGTGGCCGGGGAGCCGGTGTTCGGGTGGCGTGAACGCACCATCGGCGCCCCGGTGGACACGCCGGACGGGCCGCGGTGGCTGCGGGTGGTGTCGGAGCACCATCGGTGGGCGGAGGGCGATTTCTGGACCGGCAACGCCGACGCCGCCACCATCACCGGGGTGGCCAAGCCCCGGTTGCTGGGCTGTTGGGAATGGCACGACGGGGACTACCGGCTGCGCGCCGAGGTGATGACCATCGTCCCCGGCCGGCACTGTTCAGCCACCCCGGAGCTGCACGAACCCTTGCCGCTGCCGGATTTGTGGTGGCGCGAGCTGCGTGGCTCGCTGTACGCGCTGGCACAGGTCGACACCGTGCGGGTGCACGTGTCCCAGGCCGATGTCGCGCACCGGATCCGGGTGTTCTTCGGCGACCGGGTTACCGATCCGACGGTGAGTTCGTGGTCGGCGGCGCACACCGATCTGCACTGGGCGAACCTCATGGCGCCGGGGTGTGCGCTGGTGGACTGGGAAGGCTGGGGCATGGCGCCGGCTGGGTTCGACGCCGCCACCCTGTACCTGCATTCGCTGCTGGTGCCGGAGATGGCCGACCGGGTGGTCACGGCGTTCTCCGCGCAGCTTCAGGCGCGGGATGGGCTGCTGTCCCAGCTGTTCGTGACCGGCCGGATGCTGCTGCGCATCAACTCCGGTGACTACCCCGAACTCGCGATTCCCTTGCACCGCAACGCCGAGCGGGTCATCGAGGTGCTCACTCGTCGGTGAGCAGGTGCCGCAGATATCGCTGTGGTGTGGTGAGGAAGTCGCGGGTCAGCCGCACCGGCAACGCGTCGTCGTAGGGGACGGGCGAGATTTCGCCGTTCTCGGCAATTTCGTAGATCGTGGCGCCGGGCAGGGCGAGCAGGATCGGCGAGTGCGTGGCCACCACGATCTGGCAGCCCTGCTCGGCGAGTTCGGCGAGCCGGGCGAGGACGGCCATGCAGCCGCGGACCGACAGTGCCGCTTCCGGCTCGTCGAGCAGATACAAGCCCTGCGGGCCAAATCGGTGCGTCACGAGGTCCATAAAGGACTCGCCGTGGGAGCGTTCGTGTGGCGAGATCCCGCCGTAGGAGGGGAGTAGGGGTGGTCCGGGTTCGCGGTTGAGGCGTTCGATCTCGGTGGCGACGTTGTAGTAGGACTCGGCGCGTAGGAAGAACCCGGTGCGCGGTTTCGCGGTGCCCCAGGTCAGGATCAGGGCGTCGCCGAGGCTGGATTCGGTGGCGCGGGTGGCGAACCGGAAGTTCTGGCTGCCGCCCTCCGGGTTGAACCCGGCCGCCACCGCGATCGCTTCGACCAGGGTGGACTTGCCGGTGCCGTTCTCCCCGACCAGAAACGTCACCCCGGCCCCGAGTCGTAGCCCCCCTGAGCGGGCCAGGTGCGCCACCGCCGGCAACGTGAACGGGTAGCGGCCGGTGTCCGCGGCCGGATCAAGCCGGACACCCTGGATGAACCTGCCGGCCGCGGTCCGGGTCCGGGAGGGAGTCATCGGGTGACCGCCTTCGCCGAGGACGACGACTCGTCGTACCCGGCCGCGTCCGGCAGCGGATCGTTGGCCAGGGTTGCGAAGTCGGCGTGGGCCTGCGCGACGGCGTCAGGGTGCGCTTCCCGCTTGGCGTGTTCGGCCAGGGCGCGGTAGATGCTGGCGAGGCTGGGGTTGCGGCCTTTGCGTTTGCCGGTGGGGATGATCAGGTCTGGTCGGATGTCCTCGACGGATTCGCCCTTCGCGCGGCGGCGCAGCACGGCGTGCAGCATGTCGTCGGTGATGACCGGGGGCCGTCCGCCGTGGTTGCCCTTGCGGGAAGCGGCATTCAACCCTTCAAGGGTGGATTCGCGGATGGTTTCACGGTCGGTTTCGGCCATCGCGGCGAAGAACGCGAACAGGAGCCGGCCGGTGCCCCAAGGGTCGTAGATCCCGGCCAGCTGCCCGGCGAGCATCTCCAGCACGATCCCGTGCGCGGTCAGGTGGTCGGCCAGCGCGGTCAGCTCGGCGGAGTCGCGGCCGAGCCGTTTCATCTCGCAGACGGTAAGAATGACCTGGCAGTGCGGGGCGTGTGCCTTGATCTGCCGGGCCGCCTCGAGGGCGGCCTCGAACTTCGGCCGAACCCGGATGCGAGTGGAGATCCTCTCGGCGAAGATCTTGTCTCTGGGGATGCCGTGGCCGACCAGCGCGTCAAACTGCGACTGGAGCTCCTGAGTCAGGTGCGAACAGCGGGCGTAGCCGATGCGGATGTCCGCGCTCGGAGCGTCCGCAGCGATCGGCGCCGGCGGCGAGATGCCCGGCCGCCGCGGCTGCCCCAGACCGCGATCGGCCGGCGTCGGCACCCGCAAGTTCTTCGCCAGCCGACCCACCCTGGTGAACCGGCCGGTGTGATACGTCCCGGCGACGGCGCCGGAGCGGGACCGGCACGGCGAGCCCGGTTCGGCCAGGCAGCGCGGGCACGGGTGCCGCTCGACCTCATCGGCGTCGGACAGCACGCCCGGTTCGATGGCTTCCATCCACGAATCCTCTCACAAACCTTTCTCAGAACCTCCCTGGCCGGCTATTTGAGTGAGAACCAGTTCTGCGACCGAGTGCGGCTTCGCGGGTGCCTCCTGTCAACGTCGGTAGTCGGTTGCACTGATGTCCGTGGTCCTCTGCACGATGACCGAGCGGCGCGGGTCCCGGCAGGACTGAACCAGGACTGTCGGGGGTCGCTTTTAGACTTGCACCATGCGATGCACAGCGCCCGTACGCGGCCACATCCGTGGTGGCGGCGCAGACTGCCCTGTTCATGGTGGCCGATACCGGTCGTCCTACTCCCCGTCCTCCTACTCCCCGTCCTCCTACTCCCCGTCCTCGTATTCCTCGCCGACCCCTCGTGCTTCGAGCGGTGGAGGCGGGTCCAGCGGTGGAGGTGGCGCTGGCCGATCGACTCGTCCGCGTTGGTCGCCGGCCAGTTCTCCCGTCACCTACAGCTCTGACGAAGTCGCGGCGCTGGATCGCTACCGTCAGAAGGTTGAAGCGGTGGGACCTCGCGCCGAGTCCTATGACCTGTTCCTCTGCCATGCCTGGGACGACCGGAGAGAGACCGCGACGGAACTGCACGACCTCCTCGAAGCGCGGGACGTGTCGGTCTGGTTCAGCGAGCGGGACATCATCCTCGGTCTGCCGTTCATGCGGGAGATCGATAAGGGCCTGGCAAAGACACGCATCGGTCTCGTCCTCATCACGCCTGCCTTCCTCAAGCGCATCGAGCGCGGTGGTGTGTCGGAGAAGGAGCTCTCTGAGCTGCTGGCTCGCGACCTGCTGATCCCCGTCGCGCACGGGGTGACCTACGACGAAATTCGGGCGATCAGCCCGCTCCTCGGCTCTCGCAACGGTCTCAGCACCGACGAGGACTCGCTGGAAGACATCGCTAGGAAGATCGCTGAACTCGTCGCCTTGTAGAACCTGGTCGCGAACCTCGCGAGTGGAGTGCCTCCAGGCCACCCCTCGGTCGGCTCGTCGATGCGGCAGCTGTCACGGCGCAGTGCCTTGCGCACCGGTTCGACCGCCTGGTCGTCGAATTCGTCCATGAGCCGCGCCATCGCCCGCAGTGCGCGCGTGATGTCGCCGTGGTCGGTCCAGTTCACCGACGCGGGGTGCTGCTGGGTGGTGGTGCGGCCGAGCAGACAGGCGTGTTCGTCCTCGAACCGGGGAAGGCTGCGGCAGCCGAAGGTGAGCATGGTCAGCAGCGGCCGCGCGGCCGCCCGGTCACCGCGGGCCTCGGCGAGGACCTCCTCCATTAGCGCGTTGACGTTCGGCGGTGGCCGGCTGGTCCTTCGTGCACCGCCTCGGCCCAGCTGGGCTCGAGCAGGTGTTCGCCCGGCACACCGCGCACCAGGCGTGAACTCCCGAGCGTCGGGAACATCGCGGCGGTGCTGGCCGTTGAATCAGCCTGAGCTTCGAGCTGTTCGCCGAGAAATTCCCCTCCTGGAACAAGAACTGGCGCTGACCTGACCAGCGTGACGCGCGCTTCTTGTCGGTGCCCGCCGCTACCCTCCCGGCCATGACCACGACCGCCGTCTCGGCGCCCGAGCCGGGACCTCCAGATGCTGACGGGATCGCCGAACTCGTCGGCCAGTACGTCCAGCTGAGCCCGCTAGGCGAGCAGCAGCTGCGCGGGGATTGCCCGTTCTGCCGATCGACAGCGTTCAGAATCCGGCCCCGCCACAACACTTTCCATTGCTACGGATGCGGGATCGGCGGCGATGCCCGGATGTTCGCCACCAAGATCGACCACCGGCCCTGACCAGGGCTACGACCGACCGCGCCCCTTTCCGGCGTATTCGGTTGCCACCCCAGGTACGCGGATACTGGCCTAACGACGCGCTCGCTTTGACCCGGGGATCTTGGCTTAGCGCCAACAGCTGTACCGCTGCGACTCAACCCCGGAGTGCAGCTGAGCGTCAGTCGGCAAGGCGGATGCTTTCCGCGGTATCGCCCAAAAGGAGTGGGACCGCCCTGGCCCTGGGCGGATCGGACCCTCGCGTTCCCGACGAGGAACCCCGGAACTCACGGGTTATCTCTTAGTCGCTCTACTCGCGGCGGGTGAGTGGGTGGGGTTCGCCGGTGAGGGCGGCGAGTGCGGTGGCGGTTTCTTCGACGGCGGCGCGGATGTAGGTGGTGGTGGAGCCGCCTGTGCGGTCGGTGTGGCCGGCGAAGGCGCGGGCGATGCCGTAGCCGTAGTGCCGTTCGGCCCAGGTGAGGGTGGTGTGGCGGAGCCAGTGTGTGCTGACGCCCTGGATGGCGGTCCAGGGCAGGGCGGTGTGGACGCGTGTCCAGAAGGTGTCGTAGTGGCTGGGGGTGAGTGGCCGGCCGGCGCGGGTGCGCAGCAGGGCGTCGTCGGGGCGGGCTGCGCCCCTGCTGACGGCCAGGCGGCAGAGTGCGGCGGCGAGGGTGGGGGAGATGGGCTGCCACCGGTGGGTGCCGCCTTTCTCCCGCAGTAGCACCAGACAGAGGTCGGGGTCGAGGTCGCGCAGTCGAAGTGCAAGGGCACCGCCGCGACGGCAGGCGGTCTCGGTGTGCAGGCGCAGCAGAAGGCTATCGAGGATCGGGTCGCGGCTGCTGAGAATTGCTGCGTCGGTGAGCTCGGCCAGCTGGGCCGTGGTGAGGGCCCGGCGAGTGGAGGGCAGCCGCCGTGGCCGGGCCACGCGTCGAGACGGGTCGCTATCGCGGTTGATGAGCCCGTCTTTGGCGGCCCACGTGTAGATCAGGCGGAATGCCAGCAGAAGGTGGTCGGCGGCGGCCCGGCCGCCGCGGCTGTTCCTGCGGCGGAGCGCAGCAGCCTTCGTGGTCTGCAGCAAGGTGGCGATCTCGGACGCGTCGACCTGGTCCAGGGGCCGTTCGCCGAACTCGGCGCGGATGCGGTTCCAGTAGCTGGTGTAGCTGGCTCGGGTCGTGGCGCTCACGACGGTCATCACCCGAGGCAGATATTCGGCAATGGTCGGCACTTGTGCCGCGCCGCCGTTGCGGTGCAGATCGTCTAGGGTCACGCCGAGCGCGTCCAGCACGTGACTGGCTGCGCGGATCGTGTCGTGGTCAGCGGCCATACGGTGCTCCGGTCAAGGCCTCGAAGAAGCCGGCCAGCACGGCGGTCACGACCGGGCAGGGGTGCACCAGAAGCGCGTCGTGTTCCGGGAAGGCGATCAAGGCGACTTGGGTGTTCGCTGAGATGCCGAGCAACTTGCGCGCCCCGACGGGCAGGAACACCTGGCCGCGATCGTTGATCGCGTACCGGCCGCGCGGATCGTGACGCACCCGAATCGTCGAATCGAGCAGCTCGACGGCCGTGCGATCACCAGGCTGCCAGCCCAGCGCGGTAAGCAACTCGCAGTCGCGGACCCGGCCGGAGCGACTCACCGCCGCCACCGCCAACAGCAGATCCACCCGGCCCGCCACCGTCGGCAACGGCGCCACCGGCACGGACTCCACAGCCACCGACTGGGGCGAAGGCGGGATGAGCGGCGCGACAGGGTAATCGCTCATCGCAACTGCCGCCCACGTCGACCGGCGAATAGCCAGGAAGAAAAAGGCTCGACGGACGAAAGTTCGTCCGCAACCCCGTCACAACACCAGGCGATACCGCCGCGACCCTTCGGAACCGCGCCAGCCATGCAGGGATGCTTAGGTCGGGTGCACCAAGATCCGTCCCACGGGACACCCTGGTGGCCTACATAGAGGACGAAATTTCGTCCGTTCCGGTGTCCGAGGGGGGAATCGAACACCTGTTCGCAGCATCCATGCGCAGGATGCGTGTTCATGCGACGGACCATAGCTGTAGACCGTGACCGAGTGCCAGCGGGTGTTCATCCATCTTGCTGGTCAAGGCGCCTGTCTCTCAATAGGCTTGGTCCCCCGGTCGGCGGTGCAGGGCCGGCTTTCTGATGGTGTCCGAGAAGGTTGTCGCAGTCATCAGTGACGTGTTCAAGTTGCCCTTGACGCTATCCGAGCGCCTGGTACGGGCGGAGGTGAGCTTCCTCTGGTTGTCTCGATACGTTGGCGATGTCGGCTACGGAGACGAGGTGGATGCTGTGCGAGACCAGGTGGGCAGTTTCGATGGCGTAGGCCTTGCCGAGCCGGCCCACGTGTTGGTCTGGCTACGAGCACTCGCCGCTAAAACCTCTATAACACTGCCTAGTGTCCCGTAATTCTCTTTTGTTTACGTTGTGTTGACGGGTCATGGCCACCAAACCCCACGCGGGCAAGGAGATCCACGTGGTGCTGGACAACCTGTCCACCCACACCACCCCCGACATTCAGACGTGGCTGGATGCGCACCCGAACGTGCGGTTCCACTTCACCCCGAAGGGAGCCTCGTGGACCAACCAGATCGAGACCTGGTTCGGCATCATCACCCGCCAGTCGATCCGCCGGGGCACCTTCTCCAGCGTCAAGGGGCTGATCAAGCAGATCCGCGAGTACATCGCCCACTGGAACACCAACCCCCAACCGTTCGTCTGGACCCCTCCGCCGAAGAGATCCTGGCCAAGGTCCGGCTCGTCCAGGCCAGTGTGAAGAAACTGGTCGACAACAACGGAAAGTAAATACAACAGAATCACGAGACACTAGTGGTCGCGCCCGTTAGTTCGTCGGGGTTGCCAGGCTGTGGTGTCGTTGAGGTAGAGCCCGCAGGCGCAGTCGAGTGCTTCTTGTGGTGTGCCGAAGGGGTAGCCGCTGGGCAGGATCGAG
>NZ_JAAXLS010000095.1 GCF_012328925.1 Amycolatopsis acididurans | reverse complement strand
GGAAACGCTGGACGATGCGGTGGAAACCCGCGCTGAACGCGTTCGAGATCGCCTTCGACGGCCGTCTGGCCGCCGGACGCAAGTAGTTCCCCTTCAACCCGAGTTACACCGCTCGTTTGACAGACCCACCAGCGCCGCCGCGAGCGCTGGGAGCGCGCGGAGCCGATCGCCGTCGGGAACAACGTGTGGTTCGGCGGCGGCGTGATCGTCTGTGCCGGCGTGACCGTGGGCGACAACACCGTGGTCGGCGCGGGCAGCGTCGTCACCCGTGACCTGCCGCCAGGCGTGCTGGCGGCCGGGAATCCGGCCCGGGTGGTGCGTGAGCTGGGGCGGTGAGCAAACGATGTAAGCACATGCATGACCACGCGCTCGGTGTTGTTCCAGCTTCAGCGACTGTTCGTGGGCTAACGTTGTACAACAGCGTGTAGACAGAGCGGTTGTCCTCGTCAGAAGGCTGTAAACAGCCTGGATGGAGGGGCTTGTGCCCAAGTACGACGCAGGCGCGGTGTCGACATCCGCCATCGAGACCCTGCTGTCGGACTTGGGCCATGCGAAGGCGCTCGGACAGCTCACCTGGTCGCGGCTGAGGCCGCAAACGCGACAGGCTGTTATCGATGTCCGGACCGAGGTCATGGACTGTGAGACGGGGATGCTCCGCATGTATGTGGCCGACGCCAGGCCAGATCGGATTCACGTCCAGTACTTGATCAACCGGGTACCGGTGCGGCGCCTCGACACCAACGAGACCCATCGGGGCTTCCCGCCCGACATGACGCACAAGCACACCTACGTACCCAATGGTGCCGAAAGCGCCTATATACCGGATGACATACCCGCAGTACCGTTAGGTCCAACCGTCGCTCCCGGTACATACCGAGCAGTTTTCGAAGCATTCGCTTCCGAGTGCTTCATCGAGTTGCCAGAGGGATACTGGACGGAGCCAGGGAGGTGAGGGAGATGGATGGAGCCAAGATCAGCACGTCAGTACTGTCACTGGTCAATGACCAGTTGGATGTGAAGCCGTACGGTCACGGTCATCTCATCACGCTTCCGTTAGCGTTCTACGACGACGACCAAATCACGTTGTTCGCTGAGCCGTTCGAGGGCGGCGTCCGTGTGACCGACCAGGGCACCACGGCAATGCGTCTGCACATGGCTGACGTTGATCTGCAGAACGCCCGCGTCGCCGACTCCTGGAACCGCTCAGTCGCGGCCCTTGGAGTGAAGTCTCTGGCTGCGGAGGAAGGCATCGTTGGAGCTTGGGGCACGGTCGACGAGATCGGTCGGCTCGTGCTGATGGTTGCTGAGGCCGCGCTCCGAGTCGACCAATTGCGATGGCTTGCAACTGACCGCCGCCCCGTCCAATTCCGCGATCGTGTTGTGAGTCAGCTGAATGCGATTGCACGGGCCAATGAACAGGTCACTCCCAATGCGCCCTTGCCGCAGACGTCGGGCCGGACTCGGCAGGTGACGGCCGCTGTCGGGCTCGACCACGAACGACGCGTGTACGTACAGGCGATGGGGGCGAGTAACCGAGAACAAGCTGCCGAACATTGCTACTACGTCTTCAGTCATACGAAGGTGCCGCGGGATCGGGTACTTGCGGTGGCGGCAGGCACGCGGGACGCTTGGTCGTCCGCGTTGCTCGACGAACTCGGCCAGGTTACGGATGTCGCGTTCTTCGATGAACGGGACGACTTGCGATCGCAGCTTCAAGGCCGGCTGCGGCGCTTGGAGGGTGTGGGTTGACGCCCGCATCGACTGCACGCCCATAGGGCGCCTCTTCGGAACCGCAGCATCTAAGTGTTCGCACTGTCGCGCACTCGGAAACGGGGCGGTGAGCACGCTCAAAGCCTGCCCAGCATCCTCCCGCGCAGGGAGTCGTGGTCCGCCAGGCCCTCCGACACCACGGGCCCGCGCGAATCCGGTGAAGAACTCGCGTGGGGCGCTGCGCCAGTCCAGCGGGCCGGCCGGGGGTGCGGGGTCGTACTCGATGCCGTACTGGATCATGCGCGACATCTCCGCCCCGGCGAGGCGGGTCACCAGGTGCAGCGCCATGTCGATGCCCGCGGACACCCCGGCGGCGGTCACCACCGGACCGTCCTCGACCCAGCGCCGCGACACCGGGATCGCGCCGAATTCCTCAAGCGTGTCAAGGAAAGCCCAGTGTGTGGTGGCCTCCCGGCCCTTCAGCAGGCCGGCCGCGGCCACGATCAGCGCGCCCGTGCACACCGAGCCCAGCATCGCCGGGAAAACCGCGCGCAGGTAACCGAGCAGCTTTTCGTCCGTCATCGCGCGCATCGTCGGGGCGTTGCCGCCGGGCACGATCAGCACGTGCGGGTCGGGCACCTCCTCGAAGGTGTGGCTCGCGCTCAGCGACACCGCGGTCTCGGTCTCCATCGGCCCGGTCCGCTCCGCCACGACGACCGTTTCGTAGTCCGGCGACACCGTCGACAACACCGTCATGACCTCCAGCGGCCCGACGAGATCGAGCGGGGTGATGCCCGGATACAGCACGAAGGCAATGGTTTTCATGGCTGTCAGCGTGTCCGGGCCGCCGCGGACGCGGAGCGCCGATGTCCGAAAACCTGCGAACCAAGTCAGACGGCCAGTAGGGTTGGCGCCATGAGCCGGTCCGTCGTCATCGTCGCGTTCCCGGACGCGGAACTGCTCGACATCGCCTGTCCCTCGGACGTGCTGGACGTGGCCAACCGGCACGGCGCGCGGCCGCGGTACGACATCCGGCTGGCCAGTCTCGACGGCAAGCCGATCCGGTGCCAGTCCGGGCTCACCCTCGCCGCGCAGCTACGCCTGGACCGGCTTCGTGAGCCGCTCGACACGCTCATCGTCGCGGGCGGCACCGGTCACGAGGACGCCGCGCGCGACCCTCGGTTCATCACGCACGTCCGCCGGGTCGCCGGCCTGAGCAGGCGCGTCGCGTCGGTGTGCACCGGCGCGACCGTGCTCGCCGCGGCGGGCCTGCTCAACAACCGCCGCGCGACCACGCACTGGCGCTACGCCGGCCGGCTCGCGCGGGCCTATCCCGAGGTGACGGTCGACCCGTCGCCGCTGTATGTCCGCGACGGTCATGTCTACACCGGAGCTGGTGTCACAAGTGGTCTGGACCTCACGCTCGCGCTGGTCGAGGAGGACCACGGTCCGAGCCTGGCACGCGAGGTCGCCCGCTCGCTGGTCACCTATCTGCAGCGGCCGGGAAACCAGGCGCAGGTCAGCATGTTCCTGGCAGCGCCGCCGCCGGAGAACCGCGTCATCGCGGACCTGGCGGCACACATCGCTGGCAGGCTCGACGAGGACCTGAGCACACCGGCACTCGCCGGCCGCGCCGGGCTCAGCGTGCGCCAGCTGACCCGCCTGTTCAGCGAACATCTTGGCCGCACGCCGGGAAAACACGTGCGCGCGGTGCGCACCGAGGCGGCCTCGCAACTGCTGGCCACCACGGATCTGCCGCTCTCGGCCGTCGCCCGCCGGTGCGGCTTCGGGTCGACCGAGACGTTGCGGCAGGCGTTTCTGGAGCACTACGGCACACCGCCCTCGGCGTACCGCCGCGTGCACCGGAAGACGTGACCGGCGTCACCTCGATTGCCTGTCAGGTTTTTCCGGGCCATCTCGTCATGTCGGTGAAAGCAACGATCCGGCAAGGAGATGTCATGGAAGCCCGCTTCAATTTCTACGAGAACGAGGTCTCGGGCAAGTTCGCCAAGCGGCTGGCGAGCGCCGGGGCGGCCGGTGACGACGTGCTGCCGAAGACCACACGGGAGCTGGTGAACCTGCGCGCGAGCCAGATCAACGGCTGCGCCTACTGCACCGACATGCACAGCAAGGACGCCGCGCACAACGGCGAAACCGCGGTGCGGCTCAACCTGGTCGCGGTGTGGCGTGAGGCGACCGTGTTCACCGAGGCCGAGCGCGCCGCGCTCGCGCTGGCCGAAGAGGGCACGCGGCTGGCCGACGCGCACCAGGGTGTGAGCGACGAGACCTGGGCGCAGGTGCAGAAGCACTACGACGACCACCAGATCGGCGCGCTGGTCGCGCAGATCGCGGGAATCAACGCGTGGAACCGGCTCAACGTCATCAGCCGCAACCCGGCGGGTGACTACGTACCCGGACAGTGGGGCTGACACACGAGAACGGGGGCGCCGCCGTGGCGCCCCCGTCGTCGTGTGGTTGTCTTTCCGTCATGCCTGGGGAAGATCATCGCGCCGCCGTCGCCCCGGATCACGGCGGTCCGAGACTGCGCCACGCCGTCCGGGCGATCCTGCTCGACGAGGCCGATCGCGTCCTGCTCTGCCGGTTCGCCTACCCGGACGAGACGATCTGGGCCGCTCCGGGAGGCGGCGTCGAACCGGGGGAGACACCGATCGCGGCGCTGCGGCGGGAACTGCGCGAGGAGGTGGGACTCGCCCTCGACGAGGCACCTCCGCACGTGTGGCACCAGAAATTCGTCGCCCCCGGTTTTGCGGGCGGCTACGACGGTTCGGTCAACGACTACTACTTCCTGCGCGTCTCGTCGTTCACCCCGCGCGGTGCGCTGTCCGATGTGGAACTCGCGGCCGAGGGGGTCAGCGGCTTCCGGTGGTGGCCGCACTCCGAGGTCGTGTCCTACCGCGGCCCGGACCTGTTCTCACCGCGCGATCTCGCCGGATGCCTGACCGCGCTGCTGACCGAGGGGGTTCCCGCCCAACCCATCCCGATGGGGTTGTAGCTACTCGACGAGCGTCTGCGTGCCGAGAATGACGGCCAGCGCGAGCCGTTCGGCGTCCTCGGTGCCGGGCTCGGCGGTGTAGACCATGATGCGCACGTCGTCGCCGGCCACGATCAGGGTGTCGCAGTCGAGCGAGATACGGCCTACCGCGGGATGATCGATGGTCTTGTGTTTCCCCGTCTCCCTCGGCAGTGCGGTGCCGCCGGATTCCCAGAGCTCCACGAAACGCGGGCTCGCCGCGGACAGTTCGCGCACGAGCCGCTTCAGCGACAGGTCGGCCGGGTAGCGCGTCGCGGTCAGCCGCAGATCGGCGACCAGTTGCGCCTCGAACTCGGCCCTCTCTTCCGGGCTGTGCACGGTGCGGGTGCCGGGGCCGGCGAGGTTGCGCCATACGGCGTTGCGCTCGATGCCGCGCCAGGTCGAGGTATCGCCCATGAGCGCGTCGTAGGGCGCGTTGGCGACGAGCAGCGTCCAGGTGGCGTCGTAGACCACGACCGGTGTGTTCGCCAGGCGATCGAGCAGGCGCTGCACGCTCGCGGTGATGCGCGAGGGAACGACGTCGCGCCCGGGTGTGGCGTGCCCGGCCAGCCGGTACAGCAGGTCGCGTTCCTCATCGGATACTCGCAGGGCACGCGCCAGCGACTCCACGATCTGTGCCGACGGCGAGGTGGCCCGCCCCTGTTCGAGCCGGGTCAGGTAGTCGGCCGAGATACCGGCCAGCCCGGCGAGTTCCTCGCGGCGCAACCCGCTCGCCCGACGGCGCCCGCCCGGCCGCAGACCGACGGTTTCGGGCGCCACGCGATCACGCAGGCGGCGGACCAGCCTGCCGAACTCCCACGACTCCATACCTCGAGTGTGCGTGATCGCGCGGCCGTTGTCCTGGCCCTGACAGTCCTACGAGTCCCGGCTTCGGGCGCTCAGTCCTTCCCGTCGGCGGCGTCGGTGAACAGCGCGAACGCGGCGACGACCGCCGCGCGGGAGTCCGGATCGAGCCGGTCGAGGATGCCTGCAAGCACCCTGCGCCGGTCGCGGTTGACCTGCTCCGCCAGCTGACGGCCCTTCGCGGTGGGCGCGAGCAGGGTCTCGCGTCTGTTCGACGGGTTCCTCGCCCGTGACAGCAGCCCGAGTGTCACTAGCCGGTCGCACGCGCGGGTGACCGAAGACGGGTTCATCCCCAGGTCGGCGGCGACCCGCGTGCCGGTGACGGGCGTGTGCTCGACGACCACGCGCAGTGCCCGGAACTGGGTCAGGGTCAGGCTCCCGGTGGCGCGCTCCAGCGTCGCGTCTCCGATCGAGATCATCGCGCGTAGTGCCGCCAGCGCCGTGCCCACCTCCTCCTCCGTCACCGATGTTTGCGTCACGCAAACGAGGGTAAGCCACGCGGCAGGAGGGAGCGAACTGATGGCTGATCGCAAGGAGCGGCGCGTCGTGGTGGTCACCGGGGCCACCGCCGGTGTCGGGCGCGCCACGGCACGGGAGTTCGCGGCACACGGTGACCGCGTGGCACTGCTGGCGCGCGGCGACGAAGGACTGCGCGCCGCGGCGGCCGAGGTGGAGGCCGCCGGGGCGCAGGCCCTTCCCATACCGGTGGACATGGCCGACGAGGCCGCGGTCGAGGAGGCCGCGGACCGGGTCGAGGCCGAGCTCGGTCCGATCGCGGTCTGGGTCAACGACGCGTTCACCTCGGTGTTCGCCCCGTTCACCGAGATCGGGGCGGCGGAGTTCCGCCGGGTGACCGAGGTGGCCTACCTCGGCTTCGTCAACGGGACGCGAGCGGCGCTGGCCCGGATGCGGCCCCGCGACGACGGGGTGATCGTGCAGGTCGGCTCCGCGCTGGCCTACCGCGGCATCCCGCTGCAGTCGGCCTACTGCGGCGCCAAACACGCGATCCAGGGCTTCACCGAATCGCTGCGGTGCGAACTGCTGCACGACAAATCGGGTGTCCGGGTGACGATGGTGCAGCTGCCGGGACTGAACACGCCCCAGTTCCGCTGGGTGCTCTCGCGGCTGCCCAAACGCGCCCGGCCGGTCCCGCCGATCTACCAGCCCGAGGTGGCCGCCAGAGCGGTGCATTTCGCGGCCGACCACCCGCGTCGCCGCGAGTACTGGGTCGGCGGGTCGACCGCCGCGACGCTGCTGGCCAACGCCGTCGCACCGGGACTGCTCGACCGGTACCTGGCCAAGACGGGTTTCTCCGGACAGCAGACCGAGCGGCCCCGGGATCCGCGTCAGCCCGCGAACCTGTGGCGGCCCGCCGACGGGTCCGACGGCGTGGACCACGGCGCGCACGGCGCCTTCGACAAGACCGCGAAACCACACAGCGCGCAGGCCTGGATGTCGCGGCATCACACCCTGCTCGGCGCCGCCGCGGCGGCCGGCGCCGCCGGGATGGCCACGTGGTGGAAGCAGAGGAGGCCACGGTGAGCACGACCGAACTGCCGGACCCCGTCGTCGGATACGCCGAGGAGGCCGTGGCCGATCCGAAAGCGCTTGCGGTCGACCTGCGTGACCGGGTCGACGGCGAGGTGCGGTTCGACGCCGGCAGCCGCGCGGCGTACTCGACCGACGGCTCGAACTTCCGCCAGGTACCGATCGGAGTGGTGGTACCCCGCACCCCGGAGGCGGCCGTCGAGGCGATCGCGGTGGCCCGTGAGCACGGCGCGCCGGTCCTGTCTCGCGGCGGCGGAACCAGCCTCGCCGGGCAGTGCACCAACACCGCCGTCGTGATCGACTGGTCGAAATACTGCGACCGGCTGGAGTCGGTGGACGCCGAGGCCCGGACGTGCGTGGTGCAGCCCGGCATCGTGCTCGACGACCTCAACCGCCGGCTGGCGCCCCACGGCCTGCGCTACGGGCCGGAACCGGCGACCCATCCCAACTGCACGCTCGGGGGCATGATCGGCAACAACTCGTGCGGCGCGACCGCGCAGCGCACGGGCAAGGTCGTGGACAACATCGCCGCGCTCGAAGTGCTGTGCTACGACGGAACCCGGTTCTGGTGCGGGCCGACGAGCGACGAGGACTACGCGGCCATCGAACGCCGCGGCGATCCGCGGGCCGCGGTCTACCGCGGGCTGCGCCGGTTGCGCCACACCTACGCCGACGAGATCCGGGCCCGCTTCCCGGACATCCCGCGCCGGGTCTCCGGCTACAACCTCGACTCGCTGCTGCCCGAACACGGGTTCGACGTCGCGGGACTGCTGGTGGGCAGCGAGTCCACTTTGGTCACCGTGCTACGCGCCGAGCTGAAACTGGTGCCCGTGGTGCGCGAGCGCACCCTGGTCGTGCTGGGCTACCCGTCGGTGCAGCGGGCCGGGGACGCGGTGCCCGCGATCCTGCCGCACGAGCCGATCGCGCTGGAAGGCCTCGACCACAAGCTGATCCGGGACGAACAGCTCAAGAACCTCAACCCGCGGGCGCTGCGCGAGCTGCCGGAGGGACAGGCGTTCCTGATGGTCCAGTTCGGCGGTGACACCACCGACGAGGCCGACGGGCGCGCGCAGCGGCTGCTGGATGCCTTGCGCGACACCGGACACGATCCGAACGTGGCCGTGCTCGACGATCCCGGGCACGAGAAGGAACTGTGGCAGGTTCGCGAGGCGGGCCTCGGCGCCACGGCGCACGTGCCGCACCGCGCGGACACGTTCGAAGGCTGGGAGGACTCCGCCGTGCCGCCCGAACGGCTGGGCGACTACCTGCGGCGGCTGCAGAAACTGTACGAGGAGTTCGGTTACGCCAGCGATACCGGGCCCGCGCTGTACGGCCACTTCGGACAGGGCTGCGTGCACACCCGGATCCCCTTCGACCTCTATACCGCCCAAGGCGTCGCGACCTACCGCAGGTTCCTCGAGGCCGCGGCCGATCTGGTGGTGGAGTTCGGCGGATCGCTGTCCGGTGAACACGGCGACGGGCAGACCCGGGGCGAGCTGCTGCCGCGGATGTTCGGCCCGGAGATCACCCGCGCGTTCGGCCAGCTCAAGGCGATCTTCGATCCGGGCAACCGGATGAACCCCGGCAAGGTCATCGCCCCGGCCCCGCTGGACGCGCATCTGCGCCTCGGCGGGGACTGGTCGCCGGCCGCCCCGCAGGACTTGTTCTTCCGCTATCCGCACGACGGCGGATCGTTCGCGCAGGCGGCGAACCGGTGCGTGGGCGTGGGCCGTTGTCGTCAGCACGTCACCGAGGCCGGCCAGGTGATGTGCCCGTCCTACCAGGTGACCAGGGAGGAGGAGCACTCCACGCGCGGCCGGGCCCGGCTCCTGTTCGAGATGCTCAACGGCCACGGAGACAGCCCTGTCTCGGACGGGTGGCGTTCGGAGGATGTGCGCGAAGCGCTCGATTTGTGCCTGGCGTGCAAGGGATGCAAGACCGACTGTCCGGCCAATGTCGACATGGCTACCTACAAGGCGGAATTCCTCGCGCATCACTACGAGGGCAGGCAGTGGCGGCGGCCGCGTGCGCATCTCGCGCTGGGCTGGCTGCCCGTGGCCGCACAGCTCGTCGGCCGGACGAAGCTCGGCCGCGTCGTCAACGCGGTGACGCACACGCCGCCGCTGTCCCGGCTCGCCACGTTCGCGGCCGGAGTGGAAAACCGGGAAGTTCCTTTGTTCGCGGGGGAAACGCTGCAACAGTGGTTCGCCCGGCGCGGTCCGCGCGGCGAGGGCACCCGCGGAACGGTGCTGCTGTGGCCGGACACCTTCACCAACCACTTCCATCCGCACATCGGCATGGCCGCGGTCGAGGTCGCCGAGGCCGCGGGCTGGCGCGTCACGATGCCTGCCGAGCCGGTGTGCTGCGGGCTGACCTGGATCTCGACCGGACAGCTCGCGACGGCGAAACGAGTGCTGACCCGCGCGGTGAAAACGCTCGCCCCGCATCTGCGTGACGGCGGGCTCGTGCTCGCACTGGAACCGTCGTGCACGGCGGTGTTCCGGGCCGACGGGCCGGAACTGTTCCCCGAGGACCGCGACGTGCGCCGACTGGGCGAGCAGACGGTCACGCTCGCCGAACTGCTCACCACGCATTCACCGGGTTACCGGCCGCCCGCGTTCACCGAGCCGGTGCGGGCGGTGTCCCAGGTGCACTGTCACCAGCACGCCGTGATGGGCTGGGACGCCGACCGCGAACTGCTGCACCGCGCCGGGGTCGACGCCGAGCGGCTGGACTCCGGATGTTGTGGTCTCGCCGGGAATTTCGGCTTCGAGCCGGGACATGGCGAGGTGAGCGAGGCGTGCGCGGAGCGGGTGCTGCTGCCCGAGCTCCGGCGGCTCGACGACGGCACGGCCGTGCTCGCCGACGGATTCAGCTGCCGCACCCAGATCCACGAACTCGACAGCGGCGGGCATGAAGGCATGCACCTCGCCGAACTGCTCGCCGCGGCCCACCACGACGAACAGCCAGAAAACGCGCCACGCCCGCCGAAGCCCGGCATCGCGGCGAAGGCCGGGGTACTCGCGGTCTTCGGCGCGGCGGTCGCGGCGTCGGCACGGTTGCTCTTCGCGCGAAAGGACACACGACATGTCCGAGACGGTTGCGGATTTCCTGTTGGGGCGGTTGCGTGAGTGGGGTGTGGGGCAGGTTTTTGCGTATCCGGGTGATGGGATCAATGGGATTGTGACGGCGTTTGGCCGGGCGGGGAATGAG
>NZ_JAAXLS010000094.1 GCF_012328925.1 Amycolatopsis acididurans | reverse complement strand
TCAACCAGCTCAAACACTGGCGCGGCATCGCCACCCGCTTCGACAAACTCGCCACCGTTTACCGCGCGGCCGTCGTACTCCACGCCGTGATCACCTGGACCAACACATTGTCAGACATGACCTAGCTGGCAGCGGAAGTTCGGCCACGACCGGCCATCATCTTCATCCACTGCGGAGACCGGGCCGCAAAGGCGGCGCCGGTGTCAGGCACACACCCGCGGCACGACATGATCGTGCGCTTGCCTTTCTGACCGACATCTACTGATCGCGTCAGGCGGCCGAGCGCCAGGTTATCTGGTCGGACGGTGTGGTGCTGTCGGCGGTGGCTTTGTCCCAGCGGGCTTGGAGTGCGTCGAGGAGGCGTTGTTCGACGGCGCGGGCGACGTGGGAGTAGGTTTCTTGGACTTTGTCGGCGAGGACGTGGCCGAGGCGGAGTGCTTGGGCGATTTCGGGGACGGCGTCGTCGATCATCCAGGTTTTGTGGCTGTGCCGCAGGCCGTGGAACTTGAGCCCGGGTTTGACTGCGTGGAGCCGGGTCTCGGGGTTGGCGATGTGGTTGTTGCCGTCGGCGGCGGGGCGGAACGCGCGCCGTGAGAAGTTGCTGCGGCGGTGGAGTTTCTTTTCCGGCGTAATGAACACGTGGGGGTGGTCGTGGGTGTCCAGGTGCGCGCGGAGCAGGCGGACGAGGAACGGGGGCAGTGTGACGGTGCGGGCGGATTCTTCGGTTTTCGGGGGGCCGAGGAACAGGGGGCCTTTGTTGGGTTCGTGGAGTGCGCCGATGTCGGGGTCGACGGCGAGGTGGCCGGTGTCGTTGTCGAAGAGGTGAAGGTTGGGGCGTTGGAGGCCCGCGAGTTCGCCCCAGCGGTTGCCTGTCCATGCGGCGGTGACGACGAGCACGGCTCCGCCCGGTCCGTACTTGAGCGCGACCTGGTCGGCGATCAGGAGCACCTCGTGCGGTTCGGCCCAGACTTTGCGGGGCGTGCGCTGGGTGCGACGGCGCCGCCCCCTGCGGCGGGCTTGGATGGGGTTGGCGGCGATGAGTTTTTCGGCGGCGGCGTCGGCGAGCAGGAGGGAGAAGCACTTGATGATGCTGTCCACGGTGGTCTTGGCTAGTCCGCTGGCGCGGAGTTTCTTTTCCCAGGTGCGGACTTTGAGGTTGGTGATGTCGGCGAGCGCGGTGGTGCCCCAGCGGGGCTGGATGTGTTTGTTGAGGAAGCTGCGGTAGTTTTCTTCGGTGCGCTGGTCGATGTCGAGGGATTCGAGCCAGTCGGGTGCCCAGGCGGCGACGGTGATCTGCCCGGCGGTGGGGTCTATCCAGGTGCCTTTGCGTTGGTCGGCTTCCATATCCGCGATGTAGGTGTCGGCGGCGGTCTCGTCGGGGAACCCGGGTAGGGATCCGATGGTGCCGTCGTCGCGGCGGTAGCGCACTCTCCAGGTGTTGTCTCCGGATTGTTCCGCCCAAGGCATCATGAACTCCTTCGCTGTGGTGTGGGGGTCATTTCCACGGGGACGTCCATGAACGCTCCATTCAGGACAAAGCGCCAGTGGTTCATGCAAAGAACTTTGGTGCGGAGGAAGCCCCTGCGGTTGTTAGCGCGGTCGCTGGCGTCGGCGTCGCTGAGAACGGTGGCCGTGTGCCGGCCGGGGGTCAGCGGGTCGGCTGCTGGTGGCGACGATGGCCTGTAGGTCGGTGTCGGAGAAGCGCAGGTGCTTGCCCATGAAAGTGCAGGGGATGAGTCGTAAACCGGCCTTGCGGCGGAGCCAGGTTTCCTTGACGGCAAGCTTTTCCGCGGCCTGGGCGGGTGTGTAGAGCAGTGGCGGTCCGACGGGGGCGTCTCCGGTGAAGGGATGCGGAGGTGCCGTCGCGGCGCTGGGTTTCGGGTCGGGTGGTGTGGTCATGCCGCGTCGCTCTCGGTTGTGTCCGTGCTCGGCCGTGCACGTCGATTCCGGCTGGGACGGGGCTGCGGTAGGCATGGCGGGTCGGGCCAGTGGGGTACGGGGTATCCCTCGCGGCGGAGTTCGTCGTCGACGTCGCGCTGCAGCGTGGTGATGTCGTCCGGGGTCAGTCCGTCTGGGTAGTGGTTGCCGGTCATCGTGCGGCCGTCTGGAGGCGTGGGTTGGCTGCGGCGAACAGTTCAGCGCTGACGATCGGTGGGTGCGCCCACGCCGGCGACCACACCCACCGGTCGGGGTGTGTCTGCCGCCCGTGGTGGCGGCCCCAGACCTGGCGCCCGAGGTACTTCGGGTTCCGCAGGACGGCCCGGATGATCGGCACTGTCCACACGCCCGGCAACCCGGTCTCGGGGTCCAGCGGCGCGGGGTACCGCGCCGCGGCGAGCCGCCGCCGGATCTCGCGGACGGGCACCCGATCTTCGCCGCGCCACACGAAGATCATGCGCACGGTGGCTGCCTCAACCGGCTCGATAACGAGCCGGGTGCGCCAGCGCGGTCGCCGGCCGGGCGGCGTGACCCGGACGCGATCGGCTCGGTAGCCGTAGGGCACGTCGCCGGTGTTGAACCCGGCGCGCACCAGTTCCTCGGACCCGGCGCGCGCTTTGGCGAGGTTGGTGGCGTGGTAGTCGCGCAGGACCCGCCGCGACAACGCCAACTTGATACCGCGGTCGGTACTCGGGTAGGTGCCGGGGCGGGTGCGCTGGCGCGAGCGGAACAGGCGGGCTGTCCTGGTGACGAGACGCCTGGCGTGTGATTCCCGTCGGGCGGTCGCGACCCAGCGCGGAATGTCGCCGGACTCATCCTGCGTGGTGGTGTTCGAAGGCATGGCGATACTCCGTTCCGTGAAAAGGGGGCTACGCCGCGGGCGAGTTCTGCGCGCGAGCGGCCATCCGGCCCCGCACATGGCGTGGGCGCGGCGAGCCGGGGCGGGTGCGTCCGTTTCTCTGGTCGCGTGCTCGCGATTTCTTGCCGCGCGCGGAAGTCGGCCCGCGGCCGGGTTCCTCGGCGCGCAGTGAGGTCAGGAGCCGGGTGTGCCAGGCCAGCGCGAAGCGCAGGCAGTTGGATTCGCTGCGGTGGCTGGGCGTGCAGCCGAGGACATACCGGCCCCGGAAACTCCAGGCGGCCGAGTCACTGCTGGAGATCGTGTCGGCATAGCGCCCCAGCCCGAGCACCTTCGCGCCGAAAGCGTGCAAGCGGTATCCCCGAGCCGCCAGCGACCGCATGATCTGTTCGACCTCTGCGGTGTGCTGACGTCGGCACACACTGCCCACCCCGACCAGCGGCAGCGCGGCGAGATCGACTTCGTGTCGTTCGTACATGTCGGCGCAGCGGTGGTAGTCGGCAATGGACTGGCCTTGCAGCACCGGGATGATCGGCAGCTCCGGCGCCAGCTCAAGCAGCCGGAGATAGTTGGCGACGGTGCGCTGCTGGTGGGTGCGCACCGTGGCGCCGGTGCGGGCCAAGACATGCGCCTCGGTCATGTGGTCCATCGGCGCGGCCCACGCGAGGTGGCCGATCTCGCTGTCGTAGCGGCGAAGCGCCGCGACGTAGGCGTGTTCGGTGGTGCGCCACCGGCCGTACAGCGACAACTCCGAGTAGCCCCCGGAATCACACGCCCACGGCCCGCTCGCGCGCGGCAGGCTGCGCCGGCCGGCCAGCCGTCGGTGCGATATCAGCAGGGGCACGCCCAGGTCGCGGGCCAGCCAGGCGGGCTGGTGGGCGCCGAGGTAGAACCTCATCGCCGCACCGCCCGCCGGGCTGTCTTCGCCGCGAGGAGCGCCGCGACGGTGAGCGCGGTGGCGACGGTCTTGCCCAGGACTTGGCCGGGTACAAGGGCGAAGCCGCCGAAGGCCAGGGGCACGAACAGCACGCTGTCGATCCCGAGGCCCACCAGGTTCGAGCCGAGCACGGCGCCGAGCACCGCCCGGCCGCGCAGTCGGCTATAGACGATCGAGCCGATCAGTTCCGAGGTGGTGAAGGCGAGCACGCTGGCCACGGCGATCTGCGGCGTGGCCAGCAGCCAGGACAGCCCGGCGCCGGCCGCGATCGCGCCGAGTACCCCGCGTCCGCCGAGCGCCTCGTGCAGCAGATCGCGCAGGGTGAAGGTCATCCCAGCCCAGAGTGTCCCGGCGGGTACCGCGAACACGCCGAACTGCAGTGGGCTCCAGTGCGTTGAGGTCCAGTTCGCGAGGACGATGTTGCCGACGTAGGCGGCCAGCACCACCACGGTCACCGCTGTCACGCGACGAGCCGCTGACTGGCCGCGCCGGCCCGCGCCGAGCGCGGCGAGCACCCCGAGGTCCAGCCCGCCATAGCCGGTACAGACTGAGCCGATGACCGGCCCCGGACTCGCGGCGACCGTCAACGTGTCCGGGGTGGCCGCCCGCACCGCCCCCGCCGCCGTCGTGGGGACGGCGACGAGGGCGGGGGCGGAGTCGCGCCCGGATCGCGGTGTGGCGCGGCCTGGTCGGGTGCTCATGCCGCCCAACTCCCCGACACGCCCGAGCCACCCCTCGGGTTCCCGGCGTGTCGTGTCCGGGCGCTGACGTGGCGTCGGGAATCCTGATGGTTCGTCGCAATTCCTGAACTCGCGCTCCGGCGCAGCGGCGCGCGGAACACCAGGACGTCCTCATGGCTGATGAGATGCAGGGGCAGCCCGGCTTCGCGCTGTTTGCGGATGAAGTCGCGCTGGAAGAACGACCCCCGCGGCACGAGGTCGTGCTCGGCCGCGCGCGCCAGCAGCGCGACGCACCGCTCGACGGGGATCAGGCCGGCGTGTAGGCCGCAGGCCAGGATCTGCGAGGGCAGGTCGATCAGTTCGGCGTGCTCGCGCCACGGGCGGATGGTGATGGCGATGTGCCCGCCGGGCCGCAGGAACGGCACCAGCCCGGCGAGGATGCGAGTGAACCCGGACAGCAGCCGGTGGTGCCCGATGTTGGCGAGGTTCCCGCGGTCGAGGGTGTTGCCGTAGAGGTGGTGGTACTTCTGCACCCCCGCGCCGGGCGCGACCGACACCTGCCCGTGCGTGGACGGCCCGTACGGCGGGGAGGTGACCACGAGCGCGGCCTGCCCGAGATACTCCGGTGGCAAGAGTGCGGCGATCTGGCGGGCGTCGCCGTGGAAGACCCGCCCGTCGTGTTCCACCCCGGCGGTGTGGGCGAGCGTGAGGTTGGCGCGGGCGACGTCGACCCAGTGCGGCTCGTACTCGATCCCCGCCGCGCGCCGCCCGGCGTGCACGGCTTCGACCAACGTGGTGCCGATCCCGCACATCGGGTCGAGCACCAAGTCGCCGGGCTCGGTGTAGTGGGCGATCGCGTGGGCGGCGACCGCCGGCAGCATCTTCGCGGGATGCGCGGTCGACTCGGCCACGTACCGGTTCTTGCGCTGCGCGGCCGAGGCGGTCTGCGCGGTCGTCCACACCGACACCGCCAGCTCCCGCACCGTGTCGTCGGTGACACCCGCGGATGTGGTGGCGGTGTCGAGGGTGTCGATGACGGCGCGCGGGATGCGCTGGGTCGGCCCGTCGACCGCGTTCTCTGCGGCGGCCGACGCGGTGTCGGCAGCAGTGCTTGCAGGGGTGTGGGGCAGTGGGTGCTGGGCGCGGTCGTCGGCCACGAGCGTGCCTTCCTGGCGGTGGGTTGCGGGCTGGGCGGGGTGCGGAAACTCGGCGCTGGTCATCGGATGAATCCGGTGTCGAACGCCTGCTCGGCCGGGCTCACGGACAGGGGCTCGTACTCGTGCGGCTGGGCGAAAACCAGGACGTCGGAGTGGATGCGCCGATGCGGCGCGGGCAGCCCGCGCACGGCCGCGCGATGCGCGGCGCGCGCCTCGTCCTCGGCCGTTGTGGTGTCGAGTGCGGTGAGGGATTCGACGGCGAACCGGCCCTCGCGCACCGGCGCGTGGAGGGCGACAATGTGCTGGAGGTAGAGCAGGTCGGCGTTCTGCGCGGCGGCCACGACCGCGCCGGTCGGGTCGATCAGCTCACCCGCCGGCCAGTTACAGTGCGTGAGCACGGCGAGGATCCCGCCGACCCGCAGCAGCCGGGCCGCGGCCAGTGCCACCAGGTCGCTGGTGTGGTCGCCGCCGTGCTCGGGGCGCAGGCTCGTGATGATCAAGTCCGTGTCCGCCGGCGCGGCGTCGGCGCCGTCGAACTCCCCGCCGGTGAGGTCTGGACGCGACAGTTCGGAGACGGTTGCGGGTGCGCCGTTGGGGGTGCCGACAAGGTCGGCCCAGAATGGTCGCGACCCCGGACCGGTGGCGGCCGGATCCACCGGGACGCGCACCACGCGGGCGGTCCGGTACAGGCCCTCGACGGCGGCGAGCGCGTCGGCCACTGCGTCGTCCGGCTCGGCTCCGGGAGCGTGGGCGAGCACCCCATCGGAGAAGACCGGCGTGAGCCGCGGACGCTCGCTCGGGGTCGGCCGCGCGGTCGGCCAGGGCAGCAGCGCGACCCGCCCGCCGGGCTCGCTGAACGCGCCGACGATCTTGGTGACGATCGGTGCCGGCCAGGTCGCGTCGAGGTCGACCGGCGCCGGGCCGGCCGTCCACACCGTCGCCGGCGTCGGCGTCGAACTCGACCCGCGCGACCGCGCGCGTGCACCCGGCGAGCCGGGCTTGGCGGGGCTGACCCTAGTGGTGGACGACGCGGTCGGATAGGGGCGGCGCTCGACGCCCCGGCGGGTAGCCGAGCGGGTGCTCGCCGGGCGGGTGGAGTCGCCGCGTCGCAACGGGGCATGCGGTGCGGACCGGCGCGCCGGGTGGTCGGACTGGGGCATGGGGTTCCTCGCAGAGCCTCGGGTGTTGCGCCGCGTGTGGACGGGGCGCCCTGGAACACTCCTGGACTCCGAAATCCGGCCCCTTTTTCAACAGCCCATACCCAACTTTCTTCAAATATTTTTCGCCCGGCCCGCATAGCGACAGAGTGGAAAAGACGCTCGCGCGCCCGCGCGCGAAGAACCCCAGGGCACCCGCCGCTGAAGAAAGCTAGAAAAAACTTCGACGGGTTTCTCCCGCCTCGACCCCGGACGTGTGCCGTGTCGGCCGTCGGGATCACGTGGCCCGCCACCAAAACGCCACCAAACCGCCACCGAAACATCGTTACAGCAGCTCAGAGGCTATTACCGGCGATCATGTAAATGATCTTGATGTGAGCTGCGGTGGGCGTCCCGGCGGGGTTGACGATGATCTTGGTGGCGGGCGGAAACGATCATTCAAGATCATCGGTGGCGGTTTGGTGGCACTCCGGTGGCGCTTTGGTGGCGTTTTGGTGGACTTGATTTGGCGTCCTTGCCTGGTCGTTGTTTCTCCGGCCACGCAAAGGAGCCGACTATGCCGGCGAATCGTGTATTCCGTAACGCGCCTTTCGCGCGTGAATCGCTGCCGCTGGACTCCGCGCGGACGGCGTTTCGGTGGCTGGTCACCGGACCGGAACCACTGTGGATCGATGGCCGCTTCTTCCCCGGTCTGCCTCGGCGGCGGATTGCGCTGGATGAGCTTTCCACCCTGCTGCGCGATCCGCAGTTGGCGCTGGCGACCGTGGACTCGGCCTGGGTGCACCTGGTCACCCGTTCCCGCGATGAGGGCGGCGCCTGGACGGTGGCCTGCGTCGGGCTGGCGTTGCACGCGCTGATCCCCATCACGGCCAAGCTGTGCCGCAAGTACGCCGACGACCATCACGACATTCACGCCGCCGTGCTGACCGGCTTTCTGTCCGAGCTGGCGCACATGGACCTCGCCCGGCCGTGGGTGCTGTGGCGGCTGCGCTGCGCGGCGCTGCGCGCCGGTCACGTCTTTATCCGCGAGGCGCTGGACCGCCCGATACCGACGGATGAGGGCTTCCACTCCAGCGAGCCGAGCCTGCCGTGGGGGCACGAGGATTTCGTGCTCGCGCGCGCGGTGGCCGAGGGCGTCATCACCGGCGAGCAGGCCGAGCTGATCGGCGCCACCCGGCTGGAGCCGGAGTACACGCTCGCCCAGGCCGCCGCGGACCGGGGCGTGAGCTACAAGGCCCTTGAACAAGTCCGCCGGCGTGCCGAGCACAAGCTGGCCGCCTGGCTCGCCGAGCAGGCCCCGCACGACGACTCCGGCGAGCGCCGCGAACGCGATGTGGAGGTCCGCGCGGTCCACGCGGCGACCATCATCGCCGCCGCCCGCACCGCCGCCCGACGGGCCGCGCGCCCCGCCACAAGCCAGCCCGACACATCACGCACGGTAACGGCCGTCGGGGGAAAGTCGTCGAAAAAAGTTCGGGGTCGCGTGTTGAAAAAGACCCCGAAATCCGGAGTCCAGGGCTGCGGGAGAAAAGCAGCCGCTCCCGCGCACACCACCTCGCCCACCCGGCCCGCCGGCACCACCCGGCGGCCCTCGGGCACGACTCCGGGAGTGCCGCGATGCGCCTGACCCGTTCCCTCACTCGCCGCCCACCGCACCACCGCGGCGGCGACCATCGGCCTCGCCGCCGTCCTGCCACCACGCACCTCACGACGGCTCGGCCAGCCCATCGGATCCGGTCCTGCGTGTCCCGGCCGAGCGCCGACGCACCCACCACACCTCCGACCTCTCGTGCTCCGGCGGGGCGTCGCGGCACCGTCCGCCGGCGGCTCCTGGTGATCACCGAGCTGGCTGTCGTCGCACTGGTGCTGTCCGCCTCGGCGGCGCACGCGGAGACCACGCAGGTGCTCGCGCTGGCCGGGTCGATCGATCAGGTGCTGACCAACATCCGCAACTGGGTGATGGGCATTCTGGCGGGCCTCGCGACCGTCTTCCTGTCCATCGGCGGGGTCCGCTACGTCATGGGCGGCGGCGACCCCGGCGAGATCGAGAAGGCCAAGACCGCGTTCAAAGCCGCCGGGATCGGCTACGGCCTGGCCGCGCTCGCGCCGCTGGTCGTCACCGTGCTCCAGGGCATCGTGGGGGCCTGAGCCATGGCCCGCCGACCAGGCCCGACCAGGCCCACCCGTCGTGCGACATCGGCCGCTCCGACCGTGGCCAGCCTGCACACCGACGCGCCCGCCCAGGCCCGTCCGGAGGCCGTCGGCACAGCCACCGGCACTGTCCGGGAACTGCTCGCGCCCCCGGCCGCGAGCACCACCCGGCGCGCCGACAACCGGCACCGCAGGCCCCGCCGGGGGACGGCGTGGCTGCCGCGGATGACGCGAGGCCGCGCGCTGGCGATGCTGGCGGTGAGCCTGGTCGTCCTGCTCGGCGGAACCCTCGCCGTGAACGCCGCCGCCACGCCCGGCGGTCCGGTCGCCGCGCAGCCCGCGCCGACCCCGCCGCTGCCGCTGCCGCCGGTGGACTCGTGCAGCCCGGACTCGCCGCTGCCGGTCTGCCACCTGCCCGCGCCGACCACCACACCGCCGGCAACCGGTGTACCGCTGCCCCTCCCGACCGGGCTGCCCGCGCCAACATGCAGCTTCCCCGGACAGGTGGGCTGCACCCCGGCCACACCGAGCAGCCCGACCACCGCCCCTCCCCCATGCACGGGGGAGGGCTGCATCCCGAAACCCACCACCTCGGCACCCGCGCCGACCAACCCCGGCACCGGAGCGCCCGGCGACAGCGGCAACGGCGACGCCGACTGCGGCATCACCAACATCGGCGGCTGCATCACCAACGCGATCAACGGCTTCTTCCGGGGCATCGTCACCGCCGCGCTCAACCCACTTCTCGATCTGCTGTCCAAGACACTGCTGACCACGCCGACACCGGACTCGCTGCCGCGCATCGGCGAGTTGTGGAACAACTCCTGGCAGATCCTTCTCGCCAGCTACGCCCTGCTGATCCTGATCGCCGGGATCCTGGTCATGGGCTACGAGACCGTCCAGACCCGGCACTCTATTAAAGAGATCGCGCCCCAGATCGTGGTCGGGTTCCTCGCCGGAGCACTCAGCTTGTGGGTGGCGACCAAGGCCATCGAGATCGCCAACGGACTCGCGCAGGCCGTGATGGGCGGCGGGCTGGACGCCAGCTCGGCCGGCGACACCCTGAAAAACCTCGTGTTGAGTTCGCTCAACGGCGGGATCTTCATCATCTTCATCGGCATCTTCCTCGCCGGGATGCTGATCGTCCTGCTCGTCACCTACATCGTGCGCGTCGCCCTCACCATCATCCTCATCGCCGGGGCGCCGATCGCGCTGATGTGCCACGCGCTGCCGCAGACCGAGGGCATCGCCCGCTGGTGGTGGAAAGCGTTCGGCGGTTGCTTGGCCATCCAGGTCGGCCAGTCCCTGACGCTGATCACCGCGATGAAGGTGTTCCTCGCACCCGGCGGGTTCACCCTGTTCGGACCCACCCTGTCCGGGCTGGTCAACCTGCTCGTCGCGCTCGCCTTGATGTACATCCTGTTCAAGATCCCGTTCTGGTTCCTGGGGTCGCTGCGCGGCGGCGGTGGCCGCTCGCTGCTCGGCTCGATCGTGCGCGGCTTCATCGCCTACAAGACCTTCGGCCTGCTCGGCGGCCGAGGCGGCGGCGGTGGCCGCAGGCCCCGCTCGTCCGGTGGTGGCGGGAACGGCGGTGGCGGGGGTCGTGGACCGGCCGACCCCTACGCGCGCACCCGCACCACCGGAGACGGGCAGTACATGTTGCCGCTTGCCGGGGTGCGCCGCAGCCGACCGGCGGCCACGCCCAAGCCCGCACCCAGCGCGCCGAAGGCACGCGCCGCGCGGGGCCGCCAGCTGGCGCTGCCGCTCGGGGACGACTGGCCGGAGAACAAACCGGTCCTCGGACGCGACGGCCAGTACCGGCTGCCGCTGGACGTCCAGCGCGTCACGCCCACTCCGCCGCCACCCGGCCAGGGCAGTCGGCCGCGTGGACGCCCTCGTGGCGGACAGCAACTGGAGTTGCCGTTCGACCCCTACAAGGGCAACCGGCCGACCCGCTCCGGGCAGTACCCGCTGCCCTTCGACGGCATCAAGCGAGTCCCCGCCACGCCCGCATCGCCGCCCTCAGCTGCGCCGCCCTCGGCCGCGCCGTCCCGGCCAGCCCCGCGCCCCGGCAGTCAGCTCCGGCTCCCGCTGGACCTGCCGAAACCCCCACGCCCCACCC
>NZ_JAAXLS010000093.1 GCF_012328925.1 Amycolatopsis acididurans | reverse complement strand
CCCACCAGCGAGTACTGCCGGCCCACCCCAGCCCGCTCACCCAATGTCGCCACATAACGGCGGGCCAGCGCACCCCAGATCGGCGCCGTCGCACCGATACCCACCGACCCCGTCGAATAGTCCACCGGATCCGGATCCTTCGACCGCGACGGATACGACTGCAACCCACCGAAGGCCCGCAGCGTCGTCAGATACTCCTCGTCCAACTCCCCCAGCAAATAGTTGATCGCGTGCAACACCGGCGACGCGTGCGGCTTGACCGACACCCGATCCCCCGCCCGCAGATGCTCGAACCACAACGCCGTCATCAACGTCGTCATCGACGCCGACGACGCCTGATGCCCACCCACCTTCAACCCACTCGGATTCGGCCGCACCCGGTTCGCGTGATCAATGATCGCGGTCGCCAGCCACCGCACCCGCCGCTCAATCTCCCCGAGAACCGCGAGCCGCTCCCCCGCGCCGGCCGGGACCGCGGATGCCGATGGTGCGGACATCATGAACTCCTCTCGCGCAATGTGCCCGACCAGCGCACCACTTGTACGCTCACTGCACAAGCGACCAGCAAACGCGTGTGCATCCTGCACACGCCCTCGGTTCCGAAGCCGCGAAAGGCGAGCACGATGCACACAGACAGGCAGGGCGAGCCGGCAGACGGGACACCGGCGCCGATCGACGCCATCGACGCCCGGCTGCTGCTCGCACTGGCGGAAAACCCGCGCGGCACCGCGCTCGCACTGGCCGAACGGGCAGGGCTGTCCCGCAACACCGTGCAAGCCCGGCTCGCCCGGCTGGAAGAAAACGGCGTCCTGGGCAGCCTCGAGCGGCGCATCGAACCCGCCGCGCTCGGCTACCCGCTCACCGCCTACCTCAGCGTCACCGTCGAACAACGCAAACTCGACCCCGTCGGCGACGCACTGGCCCGGGTCCCGGAAGTCATCGAAGTCCTCGGCATGAGCGGCGAAGCCGACCTGCTCGTCCACGCCGTCGCACGCGACGCCGACGACCTCTACCGCATCGCCGGCCTCGTCCTCGCCATCGACGGCGTGGAACGCACGACCACCTCACTCGTCATGCGTCGCATGGTCGGGCACCGCGTCACCGCACTCATCGAAGACATCGCGCGGCAACGCTGAGCATCCGCCTCCGGGCCGGCCTCAGCGCGTGGCGGTGGCTTCGGGCAGCAGGAGCCAGGCGCCGTACCCGCCGAGCAGATCCGACACGTCGCCGTGGCCGCTGTGGCGCAGCAGGCTCGCGGCGATCGACGACCGCAGACCACCGGCGCAGTGGAAGACCACGGATCGTTCGGGCGGGATCTCGCCGAGACGGTCGGGCAGCTGGGCGAGCGGGATGTGCAGCGAGCCCTCGATATGTCCTTCCTCGCGTTCGGCCGGGTTGCGGACGTCGACGACGACCGGCCCCGGCTCCGCGCGCAGGGCGTCCCGGAGTTGTGCCGCGGTCACGCGACTGGCCTGAACCAGGTCATCCGCCAGAGACGGCAGCACATCCTCGGGCTCGGCGAGGTACCCGGCGACGCGGTCGAACCCGATCCGGGCCAGCCTCGTCACGAGCTCGAGCTCCCTGCCGTCGGGTGCGATGACGACGAGCTGCTGCCCGGGCCGCACGACGGTGCCCGCCTGCTCGGCGAATCGCCCGTCGGCGGGAACGTTGACCGAACCACGCAGGTGCCCGGCGGCGAACTCCTGCGGATCACGGCCGTCGAGCAGCACCGCACCATCCGCGCGCAGCGCCAGCACCTCGTCCGTGGTCAGCGGCCGGGCCGCGGACGGGTCGAACAGTTCGTGGTCCTTGCGGTTGAGGCCGGCGTCGTAGGAGAAGTAGCCCGGCGCCGCCGCCTGACCGGCGGTGACGACCGCGACGAACTCGTCTTCGGCCATCGGCGCGCAGGCGTAGTTGGTGAGGCGCTGCATCCCGATCGTCGACGATCGTTCGGTGGACAGGTTCTTGCCGCACGCGGATCCGGCCCCGTGCGCGGGGAACACCCGCACCGCGTCCGGCAACGACATGAGCTTGCGCTGGACGCTGTCGTAGAGCATGCGGGCCAGCTCGTCGGCCGTGACACCGACCGACGCCAGCAGGTCGGGCCTGCCCACATCGCCGATGAACAGGGCATCGCCGGTCAGCACCCCGTAGGCGACCTCGTCGTCGGCGTGCTCGTAGACCAGCACGCTGATCGACTCCGGGGTGTGACCGGGGGTCTCGATGATCTCGAGGGTGACCTCGCCGAGGTCGATGCGCTCACCGTCGGCGAGCTTGCGGACGGGATACTCGGTCTCGGCGCGCCGCCCGTAACCGATCCACGCGCCCGTCCGGCCCGCCAGTTCGAGGTGACCGGCCAGGAAGTCGGCGTGGAAGTGGGTGTTGATGACGGCCTCGATCGTGAAGCCACGCGACTCCGCGTCTGCCAGGTACTCCGAGACGTCCCGGCGCGGATCGACCACGACCGCCCTGCCGGTCGACTCGTCCCCGATCAGGTAGGAAGCCTGGGACAGGCAATCGAGGTAGTACTGAGCAAAGAACAACGGAACCTCCATCTCGCCGATATACCCCTGGGGGTATCTTCCAGCGAGACTAACCGCGCTCCCGTCAGCTGTCAAACACGCCGCGCTTCAAGGGAACGAAGCCCTAGTCGCTTGCCGGGCCGTGGCCCGCGTAGAACTCTTCGAAGGCCGCATACGCGCGTGCCCCGTAGACGGTCGCCGGGCCGCCGTTCATCAGGAACGTGACGCCGATGGCCTCGGCGGCTTCAGCAGGCTGGGCACCCCGCAGCACCGCGCCGTGGGCATGGGCGGCGATGCAGCCGTCGCATTCCTTGCTCACCGCGATGGCGAGCGCGATGAGCTCCTTCGTCTTCGCATCCAGGGCACCGTCGGCCAGTGCGGCCTCGTGCAGGCGGCGGTAGCCCTCGTACACCGAGGGGATCGCCTGCCGCAGCTCGCGCGAGGGCTTACGCAGCTCTTCCCGGACCGTCTTGCCGTAACTCATGTCGTTCCTCCTCGCCGCCGCGGTCACCGACCGACCTTGCGCCACCCGGCCCGGCACGACCACGGACTTCGGTCCCCTGTTTGCGGGAACACAGTCCCCGCGGTTAAGTTCGAAATACCCCCAGGGGTACCATGGAAGTTCGCAGGAGGTGTGTATGTGCCAGAGGGTTACCTGTCCGCGCTGTAAGCGGCCCACCTATCGGGGTTGCGGCCGGCACGTCGAGCAGGTGCTCGGCGACGTTCCCGTCTCGCGGCGCTGTTCGTGCGCGGCGGAACCGCGCGAACCGCGTTCGTGGTGGCCGTTCGGCCGCCGCTGACAGACCCGGCGTGGCCCGTGTTTCCCTCCCCCGCACGGGCCACGCCGACCTGAATGGAGAAACGATGACGCGTCTTCGCCCGCTGCCGGCCGGCTTGGCCGCGGCGATCGTGGCGCTGGCCGGTTACGGGCTGGCGCTGAGTGGCTTCACCCACAGCCTGTCGTGGTGGTGGTACCCGGTGTGGCTCGGCTCCGCCGCGCTCGCGGGCTGGCTGGCCTCGACGTATGTGGCGCCCGAAGGCGGAGTGAAGCGCGGCTGCTCGCAGTGCAGCCAGATCGCGATCGTGGCGGTCCCGGTGTCGGTCGCGCTGCTCGCCCACGCCAGCTTGAGCGCGGCCGTGGTGTCCTTCGGCGTGCTCGGGTTCGGCCTGGTCCAACGGACACTGTCACCCAACGCGTGCGGGGTTCCGCGATGACCGCGCTGACGCGGGTCCGGCGGGCACTGGTCGTGGTCGCGCATCCCGACGACGAGTCGTTCGGCCTCGGCGCCCTGCTCAGCTCGCTGACGGCGCGAGGCGCCGCGGTGGCCGTGCTGTGTTTCACCCGCGGCGAAGCGTCCACCTTGCACGACCGGCCGGGAGAACTCGCGACGCTTCGCTCCGCCGAACTCGCGGCGGCCGCAGAGGTTCTCGAGGTCGAGAGCACCGAACTGCTCGACTATCCCGACGGCGGGCTCGCGGAAGTCCCGCTGGCCGACCTGACAGACCGGGTCCGCACGGCGATCGCGCGCTTCCGGCCGACGCACCTGCTCGTATTCGACACCGGCGGCATCACCGGCCACCCGGACCACCAGCGGGCGACCGAAGCGGCACTCTCGGCCGCCGATCGGCTGCCCGTGCTCGCGTGGGTGCTGCCCGAGCAGGTCGCGACCGCCCTCAACGACGAGTTCCACACCCGCTTCGCCGGGCGGCCGGACGGCGAACTGGGGCCGCCGTTGCCGGTGAGCCGCTCGCGGCAATGGAAAGCGATCGCCTGTCACCGCAGCCAGTCTTCGGACAACCCGGTGCTGCACCGGCGACTGGACCTGCTCGGCGACCGCGAGTACGTGCGGCCGCTGACATCGGGGACTTAGGGCTCCAGCGCGACCGGTCCCCGCCGTGGAGGCTCGGTTGCCGTGGACGCTTTGCTGGGACGGATCCGGGACGGGATCATCGGCGACGACGAGGTGTTCGAAGGCCCCTACGGCCCGACCCGGACCGTGTACGCCGACTACACCGCGTCCGGCCGGTCCGTGGACTTCATCGAAGACTTCGTGCGTGAGCAGGTCCTTCCCCGCTACGCCAACACGCACACCGAGAGCTCCGGCACCGGGCTGCGGACCGGGGCGCTGCGGGAGGGCGCGCGCCGGCTCATCCGGGACGCGGTCGGCGGCGGTGAGGACGATCTGGTCATCTTCTGCGGTTCCGGCGCGACGGCCGCGGTCAACAAGCTGATCGGCATCCTCGAGCTGCGCCTGCCCGCCGGGCTCGACGAGCGGTACCGGCTGACCGACCGGATACCGCGCGACGAGCGGCCGGTCGTGTTCGTCGGCCCGTTCGAGCATCATTCCAACGAACTGCCCTGGCGCGAGTCGATCGCCGACGTGGTGGTCATCCCCGAAGACGCCGACGGCCACATCGACCTGGCCGCGCTCGCCACGGAACTCGAGCGCTACCGGGACCGTCCACTTCGGATCGGCAGTTTCTCCGCCGCTTCCAACGTCACCGGCCTGCTCTCCGACGCCGACCGGGTCGCCGCGCTCCTGCACGAACACGGGGCTCTGTCGTTCTGGGACTACGCCGCGGCCGGGCCCTACGTGCCGATCCGGGTCCGCGAGAGCGCGCCGGGACGCGGGGATCACAAGGACGCGGTCTTCCTGTCCCCGCACAAGTTCGTCGGCGGACCACAAACCCCGGGCGTGCTCGTGGTGCGGCGCGAGCTCGTCACCAACCGGGTGCCGACCGCGCCGGGCGGGGGCACGGTGGCCTTCGTCGACCCGCTCGGGCACCGGTACCTCGACGATCCCGTCGCCCGCGAGGAAGGCGGCACGCCGGCGATCATCGAGTCGATCCGCGCCGGTCTGGTCTTCGGCCTCAAGCAGGCCGTGGGCACCGACGTCATCCAAGCCCGCGAGGAACGGTTGTGGCGCCGCGCGCTGGAACGCTGGGAGGCGAACCCGAACATCGAGCTGCTGGGCAACCGGCACTCGCGCCGGCTGTCCATCGTGTCCTTCCGGGTCGCCGTCCGCGGCTCGTACCTGCACCACAACTACGTGGTCGCGCTGCTCAACGACCTGTTCGGCATCCAGGCCCGCGGCGGCTGCTCCTGCGCCGGGCCCTACGGGCACCGCCTGCTCGCGATCGACACCGAACATTCCCACGCCTTCCGGCACGAGGTCTCGCTCGGCTGCGAGGGCATCAAGCCCGGCTGGAGCAGGGTCAACTTCAACTACTTCATCTCCGACGCCGTGCGCGACTACCTCATCGACGCGGTGGACCTGCTGGCCCGGCTCGGGCACCGGCTACTGCCCGACTACACCTTCGAGCCGCACACCGGGTTGTGGCGCCATCGCGCGGCACCGGCCCGGCCGCCGCTGCGCCTGAGCGAGGTGTTCTACGACGACGAGGGCAGACTCACGTACCCGCACGAGCGGGTCCAAGCCGGCGAAGACGTCCTGCCGAAGCAGTTGCTGCGCGCCCGCGAGCTCCTCGAAGCCAGGCCCGACGCCGTCGCGGCGGGACCGACGGGCCTGCCCGCCGACTTCGAAGAGCTGCGCTGGTTTCACCTGCCCCCGCACTGCCTGGTGCCCGCGGAGATCAGGCCAGGCTCAGGAACAGCTGCTCCAGCTGCGCGCGGTTAGCCTCGGCCTGCGCCGACCCCGCGCGCTCGTCCTCCAGGCACTTGTCCATACCCGTCGCGATGATCTTGAATCCGGCCCGGTCCAGCGCGCGGGACGCCGCGGCCAGCTGGGTGATCACGTCCTGACAGTCCCGGCCCGACTCGATCATCTGGATGATCCCGCCGATCTGCCCCTGCGCCCGGCGCAACCGCTTCACCACATCGGACAACTCGCCCGCCTCGAACTTCACTACAGTCTCCTCGTCTCTACCCCCCGGGGTATTACGATACGCCGTTTTGCCCGCGCAGCCGACCCGTGCCGCCGATCCTCCTTCAGGCCGCGTTCTCGCGGGGGCCGCGCACGACCGGTCCTCCGGCGGCGATCCAGGCACTCGTGCCACCACTGACCGAACGAGCGTCCAACCCGGCCGAGGCGAGCCAGCCCGCCGCCGCGCGGCTGCGGCCCCCGCTCGCGCAGATCACGTAGATCCGTTCACCGCGGGGCAGTTCGGCGATCCGGCCCGGCAGGCTCGCGAGCGGGACCAGCCTCGCGCCGGGAACATGCCCGGCCGAGTACTCGCCGGGCTCACGCACATCCACCACCAGGGCACCTCCACGGTGCGCAGCGGCCAGTTCCCGGACATCGGCTTCCTGAATCACGATCTTCCTCCATATACCCTAGGGGGTATGCTCCTCTGCCAGGTTAGCCGAGCTCGGCGCGGTCGGCAACTACCCCCGGGGGTATATGACGGGACGTGGGTCACCCTGCGGACGGCCGGACGACCAGGCCGACGAGCAGGGGTGCCAGCAGGTAAGCCGCCAGCACGTAGGGCCACAGATAGCCACGGCGGACCCGCCAGCCACGAACGATCTCGGACACGGGACGGCGCACGAGAAGGCTGCCGCCCCACTCGAACGCCAGCCACAACAGCATCCAGAACGCGCCGGCCTCCAGCGTGTCCAGCGGGGTGAAGCCGCCCGCGAACGCGAGCAGCACGTAGGCCAGGGCGAAGATGTAGACGATCCTGGTCGTCATCGCGATCTGATGAGCTCGCAGTTCGCCTAGCCGGGGCCGGTACACCCGCTCGGCGAGCACGAACCAGTTGAGCCCGGCGACCGGCAACTCGATCAGCCACACGCGGAACGTGAGCATCAGCAGATGGGAGTTCACTTGGTGTGAGCGCCCCTTCTCGGCGCGTCGAGCCGTCGTGCCGGGCGTTCCCGGAGCTCGCGCCGCAGCAGTTTCCCGCTGGCCGTCTTCGGAATCTCGGCCAGGATCTCGACCGCGCGCGGGTACTTGTACGCCGCCATGCGCTCGCGCGCGAACGCGATGAGCTCCTCCGGTGTGGCGGACATGCCCGCGCGCAACGAAACGAACGCTTTCACCGTCTCCCCTCGGTATTCGTCCGGCACACCGACGACCGCGGCCTCGCGCACGGCGGGGTGTTCGTAGAGGACGTCCTCCACCTCGCGGGGCCAGATCTTGTACCCGCCGGCGTTGATCTGGTCCTTCTTGCGGTCCACCACGTAGAACCAGCCCTCGGCGTCCATGTAGCCGACGTCTCCGGTGTGAAAGCCGTCGTCCCGCATGGCTTTCGCCGTCTCCTCCGGCTTGTTCCAGTAACCGGCCACGACCTGCGGGCCCGAGGTGACCAGCTCGCCGACCTCCCCCACCGGCAGTTCCCGCCCGTCCTCGCCGACCACCCGCACGATCGTCCCCGGCACCGGCACGCCGACCGACAGCGCACCGGAGCGCGGATCCACCGGCGCGCGGGTACCGAAGGGCACGGCGTGCGACGGCGACGTGGTCTCGGTCAGGCCGTAGACGTTGTGGATGTAGCGGCCGAACGTCTCCTCGAAGCGCCGCACCGTCTCCGGCGCGATCGGCGCACCGCCGGAGTAGATCTTCGCGAGGGTGGCCGGCTTCGCACCGGGCACCGACATCAGCGCGGTGAACACCGTGATCGAGCCGACGGTGAACGTGGCGCCCTCCGCCTCGGCGGTCTCCAGCGTCACCGCCGGGTCCAGCCGGTACATCAGCACCAGCGGCGCCCCGGTGAGCAGGCCGAGCGCGATGTGCCCGACGAGCCCGGTGATGTGGAACAGCGGCGCGACGCCCAGGATCACGTCGGTGCCGTCGATCCCGATCCAGTCCCGGTAGGTGCCCGCGTTGAACACCACGTTGGCGTGCGTGGTCATCGCACCCTTCGGCGGCCCCGTCGTGCCCGAGGTGTAGGTCAGGAACGCGACGTCGGAGCGGTCCAGACTCACCCGCGGCGGCGCGGAACCCCGGTGGCGGGCCACGAACTCCAGCAGGTCGGTCGTGCCGGGGCAGTCGAGCCGCTCGATCCCGGCGAAGATCCGCGGCTCGTCGCGCCCGGCCAGGTCCAGTTCCGACGTGGTCAGCACCAGCCGCACCGCCGTGCCGGGCACGACCGCCGCCGCGACGTCGCGGTAGAGCGCCTGCAGGCACACCAGCACCGACGCGCCGGAGTCGGTCAGCAGTTCCGCCAGCTCGCGCCCCTTGTACATCGGGTTGACCGACACCGCGATCCCGCCCGCCTTCCAGGTGCCGAGCTGGGCGAGCACGAACTGCGGCGTGTTCTGCACATAGATCGCGACCCGCTGCCCCGGCTCGAAGCCGGCGGCGGCGAGCCCGGCGGCGAACGCGTCGGTCAGCTCGTCGAGCTCACCGAAGGTGATGCCGCGCCCGAAATAGCGGATCGCGTCGCCGTCCGGGTTCCGGGCCACGGTGGCGCGGAACATGCTCACCGCGTCGCCGTGCTCCGATGCGGTCACCGCCAGGTCGGCGGTGTAGCGGGCTTGCCAGGGCTGCTCGTCGTAGCGGGACATGTCACCCATTCGACCTCTTCGGGGGCAGCAAGGACAACAGCACCTCGCGCCGCGCTTCGCGGATCTCCCGGGCGCGGCCGGTCATCCGCTCCGGCGTCCAGGTCATGCCGTCGTCGAGGGCGACCTTCGGACGGCGCCCGCCCAGCAGCGGGCTCACGTGCCGGTCGATCTGTTCCAGCAGCTGGCCGAGCATCATGCACGACGGCGTCGTCAGCGACAGCCGGATCGCCACCCCGTCCCCGTCCCGCTCGACCGCCTCGACCAGGCCCATCTCCACGATGTCGATCGGCGTGGCGGCCGCGACGCTGCACGGGTCCACGACCTCGCGCAGCGCCTCCAGCACGCGTTCCTCCACGGCCACGGCTCACGCTCCGATCGGCGTGCGGCTGGTCGACCACGGCGCCCGCAGCCCCTCGGCGCGCTGGAGTTCGAGCTCGTCGCTCGCGGTGCCCGCCTTGATCTTGTCCAGGTCCAGCCCGAGCGCGGAGACGTAGTTCCCGGCGAGGATCTTCGCCTTGTGCTCGTCGGTGATCTGCGAGACCGGCGCGAACTGGCCGGCCCGCTCGAGGTCCTGGTCGCTGAATCGGAACGCCTCGAACGCCTCCAGGCAGGGGCGGGCGTGGTAGGCCATGTGCCCGGTGCCCCACCACAGCCGGTCGTAGACGTGGTCACCGATCGCGGCGGCCATGCCCAGCACGGCGGCGGCGAACTGCTCCGGCCGCTTGGCGCAGATGATGTTCAGCGTCTCCAGGTTGACGAACACGTTGGGGAAGCGGGCCAGCAGCCACGCGGTCTCCTCCACGAACGCGACCCCGCCGTGCACTATCTCGAAGTTCAGATCGGGATGATCGGCCGCGGCCGCGTCGAGGTCACCCACGCGGTAGGGGTCCATCGGCACCGGGCCCAGCGGCACCGCCTTGTGCACCGCGACCGTCGAGATGCCGAGTTCCTTGGCCTTTTCGTAGACGGGGTAGACGACCTGCTCGTCGTCCATCCGGAAGTGCCGGTGCCTGCCCTCGGCCGTCCAGGACGACGGGTAGAGCTTGAGCCCGATCGGCGAGAGCAGTTCGGCCTGTCGCTCCAGCTCGTCGATCGCGGCCTGCCCGGCCATCGGGTCGACGGTGGCGTAGGACAGGAAACGGGCTGGGAACTTGGCCAGCACCTCCGCGGCCTTCTCGACCGACACCAGCCCGTCGTGATAGGCACCGATCGGCACCGGATGGTAGATCGCGAAGTCGGTGTCGCTTTCCAGGAACAGGGTGGACACCGTCTCCTCGACGTCCCAGTCGCGCACGTACTGCTCCCGGGTCAGCTCGTATTCGGGCCCGGATCCCGCGACCACGCCGAAGATCATGTCGGTGATGCCCTGCGCATTGCGGGGCACGGCGTGGTTGCGGGGATCGAGGTTGTAGGAGTGGATCACCGTGTCGATCACGTACTTGCCGTTGAGCATCGAAGAACTCCCGCCGTGGATCCGGTTGCGTGTCGCCAGTGACGGTAGGAATCCGCAGGCCGGGCGGGCAGTCCTCCGGAGGGGACAAAGACTGTCCCCTCCGGGGGACTGGGCACCCCGGCGACCCTCGCGTACCGTGGGCGCGTTCCCTGGCACCATCCACGGGGGAGGCGACGATGCCGACTCTCGCAGACGCCGGCCGCCGGTCCTACGAGCTCGCTTTCGGCGTGCTCGAACGCATCGACGGCGCGCACGACCTCGCCGCGTTCAAGGCCGCGCTGACCGCCGCGCTCGCCGAGGTCTACCAGGTCCGCTCCACCACGTTCTTCACCGGCCGCACCGCCCCGCTCGCGTGCGCCGACCCGGCCCCCACGATCATCGGCATCACGCGGCACATGCTGCCCGAATACCAGGATCTATGGTTCCAGCACGACATCTTCTCGATGCCGCACGCGCTGCGCTCGCTGATCACCACGCGGGTGTCCACATTGTCCGAGCTGAACGGCGGAACGCCGGAGAACCGGATGTACGTCACCGACTACCTGGAGCGGCACGGCATCCAGTCGGCGACCGCGATCTATCTCGACATCTCCGACGGCCGCAAGGCGCTGGTGGGGATGTTCGACCGGGACCCCGGCCGGATCGGCCCGCAGGAGGTCGAATCGCTGCGGCTGCTGGCCGGCCCGCTGGCGCAGATCGCGTGCCACCTGCCGGTACGCGCGCGCACGGCGCCGGTGGAGGACACCGTGCTGTCCCGGCTTTCCCCGCGTCAGGCGGAGGTCGCGCGGCTGGTGGGCGAGGGGATGTCGAACGCGTCGATCGGGGAGGTGCTGCATCTGCACCCGGCGAGCGTGAAGAAGTACGTCACGCGCATCCTGGCGATCACGGGCCTGCGCAACCGGACCGAACTCGCGATCGCGGTGCGCAGGTCCGCATCGTCTGCTTAAGACAGCGATCAGCGCGACTTTTCCGACAGCGACGCCAGAGCCGCGCGGTAGATCCCGCGGATCGCGTCGGCCAGTGCCGGTTCCTCGTCGGCGTTCTCGGCCTCGAACTCGGCGTCCCACACCACCTCGGCACCCTCGGCGTGGTCACGCACCGTGAACCGGGAGCGGTACGACCGCAACGCCAGCGGCCCGGAAAGGTACTCGTACACATAGCTTCGCGCCGCGTTGTCGTGCTCGACGATGCGCTCGGCCGCTTCCCCTCCCCCGCCGGCGAAGGTCGCGTGCCGCACATCTGCGCTCTGGTGTGATTTCTCGATCGCGGGCACCCAGCTCGCGATGTTCGCCGTGTCTCCGCCGATCTTCCACACCGTGTCCGGATCCGCCGCCATCACCAGGGTTTCCACCACTCGCATCGCTGTCCTCCACGTTCGTCGGGCTCTTGACAGCGAACGCTACGAACGCGTGTGGCGCCGGCCTAGGTCATGTCTGACAATGTGTTGGTCCAGGTGATCACGGCGTGGAGTACGACGGCCGCGCGGTAAACGGTGGCGAGTTTGTCGAAGCGGGTGGCGATGCCGCGCCAGTGTTTGAGCTGGTTG
>NZ_JAAXLS010000092.1 GCF_012328925.1 Amycolatopsis acididurans | reverse complement strand
GCCCGCGGTGGCCCCGGCGCCCGCACCGGTCGCCCCACCACCGCCGCCCGCCGCGACCCCGGCGAGCCTGAGCGCGACCACCCCGCCGGGCGGGGTGGAGCTGCAACCGGGCGGCGGTCCGGTCTCGTTGCCGATCACGGTGCGCAACGACGGCGGTTCGACGTCGGACCCGGTGTCCGCGTCGCTGAACCTGCCTTCCGGCATCCGCGCGGTGAGCCCCGGCGGTGGCGGCGGTGGGGCCGCCGGAGCCAGGGGCTTCACGGCGCAGACCGACCAGGGGCCGCTGAACGTGAACTGCCCGGCCGGCACCGGCACGGTGACCTGCAAGACCGATCGCGGCCTCGCGCCGGGCGAAACCGCCACGCTCACCTTCCGGCTGGTCGCCGACCAGGACGCCCAGCCCGGCGAGATCACCGGTTCGGTCAGCGCGGGCAGCGCCGTGCAGGTGTCGGTCCGGGTTCACGTCGCCGTCCGCGAACAGCCCGCGGACGGGGTGAGCCTGCAGGTCGACGCGAACTGGGCCGGGCCGTGGCCGTGGGTACACCCGACCTGGCTCAGCATCGACGTGCGCAACGAGGGCCAGACCACGAAACCGGTCACGATCACCGTCGACCGGGCCACCCACGTCGTGCTCGGCGGGTGGCGCGCCGACTGCGGCACCGCGGGCGATGCCACGACGTGCACCAGCAAGGACTCGCTCGCACCGCAGGAGCATCTGCGGTTGTGGCTGCAGGTCGACGGCCGCCCCGACGACCGGCGCGCGATCAACGTCACGGCCGTGCTCGGCAGCGCGACCGCGACCAAGTCGGTGAACCTGGACTGCCAGGGCCATCCATTCTGTGACGCGCCGGACCCGACCGCACCGACCACCACCACGACCGGTCAGACCACCACCACGACACCGGCCACCACCACGTCCGGCTCGCCGTCCACGACGCTGACCCCGACCACGACCACCACCACGACGACCACCACGACGACGACGACCGCGAGCAGCACGGCGGAGAGCACGACCGGCGACCCCACGAAGACCAAGCCCAAACCGCCGCGGCCGTGGTGGTGGCTGCCGTGGGTCCCGTGGTGACCTCGGCCGGATTCAGGGCACTACGGCACCCGGAGTAGCGTCCGGATCATGGCCGCCATCGACAGCCTTCTCGGGCTGCTGCCGAAACCCGTGCGCTCGCTCCTGCTCAAGCACCGCGAGCTGCTGAAGTTCGGCGTGGTCGGCACGGTCTGTTTCGTGCTCACCAACGTGGTGAACTACACGCTCAAACTCACCGTGCTGCACGAGAATCCGGTCACCGCCCTGATCCTCGCGGTGCTCGTGGCGACCGTCGTGTCCTACGTCCTGTCCCGCGAATGGTCCTTCCGCACCCGCGGCGGCCGGGAACGGCAGCACGAGGCCGCCTTGTTCTTCGTCATCAGCGGCATTTCGGTCGGCCTGAACTCCCTGCCGCTGGCCGTTTCCCGGTATCTGCTCGAACTGCGCACGCCGTATGTCGGCGTGGTCACCCAGGAGATCGCCGATTTCGTCAGCGGCATGATTCTCGGCACGCTCATCGCGATGATCTTCCGCTGGTGGGCCTTCAAGAAATGGGTTTTCCCGCAGGAAGGCGCACGTCCGAGGCTGGTTCGCACGCCCATTTCCGAACCCGGCGAACCGGACGAGCGCGCTGCCTGACAAACCCCCGCACGGCTGAACTACGTACACTACGGCAGTGACCGTTGTGGAATCCATGCTCTCCCATACCCCGGAGCCGTTGCGCTCCGTGCTGATCAAGCACCGGGAGCTGCTGAAGTTCGGGATCGTCGGCGGAACCACTTTCGTCGTCGACAACGGTGTGTGGTACCTGCTCAAGCTGAGCGTGCTGGAGTCGAAGCCGACCACGGCCAAGGCGATCGCGATCATCGTCGCGACCATCGTCTCCTACGTCCTCAACCGGGAATGGTCCTTCCGCACCCGGGGCGGGCGGGAACGCCACCACGAGGCACTCCTCTTCTTCGTGATCAGCGGATTCGCCGTGGTGGTGAACCTGATCCCGCTGTGGTTGTCGCGTTACGCGCTCCACCTCGAAACGCCGTTCGTGGCCAGGTGGGCGCAGGAAACCGCGGACTTCGTCAGCGGGTCGATCATCGGCATGCTGCTGGCCATGGTGTTCCGGTTCTGGGGCTTCAAGAAGTGGGTCTTCCCGGACGACCTCGGAGGACGGCGCCGCGACGTGGCGCGCGACGCCGAGATCAAGCCGCTGCGCCCGATGGGCTAGCAACGCTCAGCGCGGCACGCGTTCGGAGGGCCAGCGCACCGCCGCCGCGTCACCGGGCACCGGTACGCGCAGGAACAGGCTGAACACCGCGGGCCTGCGACTCGACAGTTCGAGTCGCCCGCCGTCGGCCTCGGCCAGCGCGCGAGCCAGCGCGAGCCCCACACCGGTGGAGCCGCCGCCGGAGAATCCGCGTTCGAACACGTGCGGCACCAGCTCGTCGGGAATCCCGGAACCGGTGTCGCTCACCTCGACCACGACCGTGCCCTCCGCATCGCCCCGGCGCGCGGCGAGCGTGACGGTTCCGGCGCCGTGCTTGAGCGCGTTGTCCAGCAGCACGCCCACCACCTCGCGCAGACGGCCCGGCGTGGCACGGGCCATCAGCCCGTCGCCGATCCGCAGCTTCAGGTTGCGCCCTTCCGCCCGCAGCAGCTGGCGCCATTCCTGCGCGACCTCGGGCAACTTCGACGCCAGTTCCACCGGTTCGGCGTCAACCTCGCTCGCGGCCCGCGCGGCGGCCAGCAGTTCCTCCAGCGCCTCGGAGAGCCGGTCGGCCTGTTCCTGCGCGGCGCGCGCCTCCTCCGCGGCGTCGGTGTCGTCGAGGAGGGTCAGCGATTCGAGGCGCAGCTGCAGCGCGGTCAGCCTGCTGCGCAGCTGGTGCGAGACGTCGCCGACGAGCTGCCGTTCGCGCTGCACCAGCTGGGCGAGCGCGGTGCCGGACGTGTCCAGTGCCTCGGCGACCATGTCCAGCTCACCGACCCCGTAGCGGCTCGGGTCCGGCCGGAAGTCGCCACCGCCGAGCTTCGCGGCGCGCTCGGCCACGTGGCGCAGCGGCTTGGCCAGCCTGCGGGCCGTCACGGTCGCCACCACGGTGCCGATGCCGACCGACAGCACCACGAGCAGCAGCACGGCGAGCGTGACGGTCGTCTGGCGGGAGCGCATGGTGCCCGCCGGGATGGTCAGTTCGAGGTTGCCGTCGCGCGCGAGCTGCACGCGCGCGGTGACGACGTCCGAGCCCGGATCCGAACCCTGGACCAGCGTGTCGCGCCCCGGCAACTGCACGCTGAGCCGGCCGCCGGGCGGGATCGCGACCGCGACCGTGGCCAGGTCGCTCTGGGTCAGCTGGCCGTCGGCGAGGTCGGTGTCCAGGGTGGCCGCGATCTGGGAGGCGCGGGCGGAGAGGTCCTCGGTGGTGATGCTTTCGACCAGCTTCCACGCGGTCACCCCGAGCGGAATGCCGAGCGCGGCCGCCGTGACGGCGACCGCGAGCAGGATGGCCAGCAGGATCCGGCGGCGCACTGGCTAGTCCACGTTGAAGCGGAATCCGACGCCGCGCACCGTCGCGATGCGCCGTTCGCCGTCGCCGGAGTGCACGACCGCGCCCTTGCCGTCGCTGGTGTCGGACAGCTTGCGCCGCAGCCACGACATGTGCATGTCGAGCGTTTTGGAGGTCTTGGACTCCAGGTCGTTCCACACCTCGGCGAGGATCTCGTCGCGGCTGACGACGTGGCCCGCGCGGCTCATCAGTACCCGCAGCAGCTCGAACTCCTTGTTCGCGAGCTGGATCTCGCGGCCGTCCACGGTGACGAGCCGGGCGCCGAGGTCCATCCGGACGCCACCGGCCTCCAGCACCTCGGGCGCCCGCCTGCGCAGCAGCGCGCGGATGCGGGCGAGCAGCTCGGCGAGGCGGAACGGTTTGGCGACGTAGTCGTCGGCGCCGGCGTCGAGGCCGACCACGAAGTCGACCTCGTCGGTGCGGGCCGTGAGCATCAGCACCGGCAGTTCGGTACCGCTCGCGCGCAGGCGGCGGCACACCTCGAGGCCGTCCATTCCGGGCAGGCCGAGGTCGAGTACGAGCAGGTCGACCCGGTGCTCCCCGGTGGCTTCCAGCGCGGCGGGTCCGTCACCGACCACCTGGACGTCATAACCCTCCCGCTGCAACGCGCGCGACAGCGGTTCGGCGATCGCCGGGTCGTCTTCGGCCAGTAACACCATGCTCACCTGGCCAACTCTACGACCGGGGGGCGTGAAACCATCGTCGCGTGCCCAGCTATGCCGACGATCTCACTCTGGCGGCGCGACTCGCCGACGCCGCCGACGCCATCACGACCGCCCGCTTCCGCGCGCGGGACCTCAAGGTGGAACGCAAACCGGACCGCACGCCGGTGACCGACGCGGACACCGCGGTCGAGGACGCCGTGCGCGCACTGCTGGCCGCCGAACGCCCCGGCGACGGCATCGCTGGCGAGGAACGAGGAGGAACGGGCTGGTCACAGGGCCGGACGTGGATCCTCGACCCGATCGACGGGACGAAGAACTTCCTGCGCGGGCTACCCGTATGGGCGACCCTGATCGCCCTCGTGGAGGACGGGAACGCGGTCGTCGGCATGGTGAGCGCGCCACTGCTGGAACGCCGGTGGTGGGCCTCGCTGGGCGAGGGCGCGTGGCTGCGCGACGCGACCGGTGACCGGCGGATCTCGGTCTCGGGCGTGTCGTCCCTTTCGGACGCTTACGTGTCCACCACGCACCTGGGCTCGTGGACGGAGTACCACTCGCGGGAGGCCTACCTCGCGCTGACCGACGCGTGCTGGGAGAACCGCGCCTTCGGCGACTTCTGGCAGCACTGCCTGGTGGCCGAAGGCGCCATCGACCTCGCCGCGGAACCGATCGTCAACGCCTGGGACGTCGCGCCGATGCAGATCCTGCTGACCGAGGCCGGGGGGAGCTTCAGCGACCTGTCCGGAAAGGTCACCTTCGACGGCGGGAACGCGCTGTCGTCGAACGGGCATCTGCACGATGCGGCACTGTCGATCTTGCAGCGACGCTGAAAGGCGCTTTCAGAAATCCGCGCTGGTGCCCGGTACAGCGTGGCCCCGGAGAGGTCGCGGACCTGTTGCGGGACAACGCTTCCGCATGGCAGGGCGTGCTGACCCGCGAGGACGTCGCGCGGCGCCCGCAACCGGACACGTGGTCACCGCTGGAGTACGCCTGCCACGTCCGGGACGTCTTCCGTGTTTACACCGAACGCCTCGGCCTGATGCTGAGCACCGACGATCCGCACTATCCCCCAACCGGGACCAGGACAAGACGGCCGTCGAGGACCGGTACGGCGAACAGGATCGCCGGCGCGTCGCGGACGAACTCGCCGACGCGGCGAGTACTCTGGCCGCCCGCTTCGACCAGGTTTCCGGATCACAGTGGGAGCGCACGGGAAACCGCGGCGACGGCGCGCACTTCACGATCGCCTCGTTCGCGCGGTACTTCATCCACGACCCCGTGCACCACCTGCACGACGTCACACGCTGGTAGGCAGCACCCCCACCGCGCCGCGCGCCACCTGCGACCACGCGAGCCTGCCGAACAGGTAGTGACACGCCACCTGCTCGTTGGTGAAGCGCGCCCAGTCGTAGCGGTTTCCCTGCTCCCGCCAGAAAACCTCCCACACCGGGGCGCCTTCCTCGGACTCGTCGACCCGCAGCACGCACCACGCGTTGTCGGCCTCGGCGCCGATCGACACGACCTCCTTCGGCACCCCGATCGCGTCGAGCCACCGCAGGATCGAATCGATGTTCACTCGCCCTCCTCGAAGGTGACGTCCTCCAGGTACCCCATCGTGACGAGCTCGTCCGCCGAGTACACCGACCGGTATCGCACCCCACCGCCGGGTTGTCCGAACCACGGCGCCGACACCGCGCTCCACATCGGCAGCTCGCACAGCACCTGGTACCGCCGGTACCCGGCGTCCTTGGCCGACGGTGGCAGCGACCGCTGCGCGAACGACGTACCCAGCGGCGCGAAGACCCGCCCGCCGATATCGCCGAACCGGTCCAGCATCGTGCCCTCCGCGAGCAGGTCCGGCTCGCCCCGTTCGTGCCCGCCTTCGGGGTAGCGCTCCCCCGGCGGCCACGCGTACTCCGGGATTTCGTCGCGCATCCCGGCCAGGAACCGCCGGTCCCAGTCGCGTTCGTGCGACCCGCCGAGCGGATCGTGGCCGGTGAACAACTCCTCCGGCGGCTCACCGGGCGGCGTTGGCAGGCGGGCGTATCCGTCGCGCACCTTCTCCAGCGCGCCGGACGAGTCGAACCGGCCGGACTCCGGATGGTCGTGCGGCGGGAACCGCAACCCGGGCGCGTAGTCGACCTCGGGCGGCGGGACGGGCAGCTGCCGCGCCGGTTTGTCGGCGGCGACGGGCAGATGGCCGAGCGGGAACATGTGCACCAGGAACAGCGCCACCACGCTTTCCCGTTCGCGCCTCGGCGCGCCCAGCGGCGGCAGGTCCTTCGGCGGCAGGTCCTGCCGTGGCGGCCGATCCTGCGGCGACGGTTGCGGCTGTTGTGGTTGCTGCGGGGCGTAACTCTGTGCCGGGTAGGGCATTCCGGGCTGCCGCTGGACGTAACCGCCGGGCGCGAGGACCGGCGGCGCCTGCCGGGGCGCGTATCCCGCCGCGGGCGGCGGCGGTGCCGCGCCGGGTGCCATCGGCGGCGGCGCGCTGGCGGCATACGGCGGCGGAGCGACGTAGCCGGGCTGTTGCGCGGGCGCGGGCGGGGCGACCGGTGGCGGAGCGGCGGGCGCCTGGGGCGGTGGCGAGTAGGCGGCGTCGGTGAAACCGGACGCGACGGTTCCACTGTGGACCGGCGGGATGCCGCTGGGCGGGGTCGGCACGTCGTCGAACCCACCGGACTGCAGCAGGCCGCCGTAGTGCGCGGGCGCCTGCGGAACCTGGATGGGGCCGGTACCTGCGGCCGAGGGGTCCGGGTGGAACGGCGTGGGCTGCCCACCGGCCGATTGCCCGGCGACCGGGAGCGCCGGCTGGCCCTGCGGTGGCGTGGGCAGGTCGTGCGCGGGTGGCGCGTCCGCGGCAGGAGGCCCGCTCACCTGCGGCAGGCCGCCGAGCGGACCCTGATCACCCAGCGGACCGTGGTCGCCGAGCGGACTGTGCTCGCCGAGCGGACCGTCCGACCCGAGCGGGCCGTTGGAACCGAGCGGCCCGTGCGACCCCAACGGACCGTCTGGACCGGTGGTGGCACCGACCGTCGAATCCACAGCGGACACCAGATGTCCCGGCAGCCCGGTCACGGTGCTCAACAGCCCACCCTGCCCGTGTTCGGTGCGCGCGCCGGGATTGGGGTCGACCACGTTGCCCAGCGTGGAGACCGCTCCGCCGCCCGGTCCCACGGCGCCCGCGAGCCCTTGGGTGAGCGAGGAAAGATTCGTGGCGGTGCCACGCAGCACGGTGTCCAGCCCGAGCAACGCGGTCGGATGCCCGGCCGAAGCGGCGGCCTGCGCCGCGTCCCGGTTCTTCGCCGCGTCGACCAGCTGCCGGACCATCTCGACCTTCGCCGTGCCGACCTGCTCCGCCGCGTGCTCCAGCCGGTCGGCGGCGTCGCCCGCCCCGGCGGCCGCGGCGGTGAGATGCCCGTTGTCGGGATGCACGAACCCGGACCACTTCTTGCTCGCCGCCTCGGCCGAGGGACCGGTCATGGCGCCGATCGCACCGCCGGCGACCTTGTCCGCCTCCCCGGCCAGAGCGGTGAGCTTGCCGTGCGCGTCCCGCCACGCGGCGGCCTGCTCGCGCATCTTGTCCTCGTCGGCCTGCGGCCACGACAACCCGGTCTCGGCCGCGACGTCGGCCAGTTCCTTAGGCAGTTCGATACCCATGCCTATTCCCCGGCCGCGTCGGCGATCGACCGCTGCGCGGCGGCGTCTCCTGCCCGGTAGCGGCGTGCGGCGTCGGCGAACGAGCCACCGACGTCACCGAGCCCGTCGGCGAGCTCGCGCAGCCGCTTGGCGGAATCCTCGGCGGGCGTCGCGTGCGCGGCGGCGAAGCTGCGGCCGACCTCGTCGGCACCCCACGCAGCGGCCGCGCCGTCGAGCGCCCCGTCGAGGTCGGCCGAGATCTGCGCGGCGCGGCGCACGAGCCCGTCGAAATCCTTCGCGCCCGACGCGAGGCGCTCGGCGTCGGCTTCGAAGCCCGTCACCGGTTGACCCAGTTCTGGTCTTCGAAGCTCTCCTCGTCCGCCGGCGGCCGAGGCCGGGACTTGGGCTTGGGCGGCGCGATCTCCGTCGCGTCGAGGTCGCCGGTGCCCAGCAGCAGCGCCTGCGGATCGGTGCCGCCGGGCAGCGCCGGTGCGAGCTTCTCCCCCGCGGCGCTGAGGGCACGCATGGTGGCGGTGCCGGTGACGCGCACGATCTGCTCGGCCAGCTCCTTCGGCCGGTAGCGCCGGTACGCGGCATCGTCGATGACCAGCCCGGTCAGCGTGCCGCGTGGGCCGACGGTGGCGGTGATCAGGCCGTCCTGGTCGCTCGCCGAGGCGGTGATCGACGCGAGTTCGCGCTGCACCGAGGCGAGATGGTCTCTGCTGCGCCGGTAGTCGGCCAGCAGCTCCTCCACCTGTGTGCGGTGCTCGGTCACGGCACCCCTCCTCGGTAGTACAGCAATCGGCTTCGAGTCGGACGCGCCCTGAGGCGCCCCGGTTCCACCCCTTCGAAAAGAGGTTCCCGGATCGGGTGAAAGTCGGCTAACCGGCGAGCGCCCGCACCACGCGCGACGGGCTGGGTCTGCCGAGCTTGGCCGCCATCCAGACACTGGTCTCGACCAGCGCTTCGAGATCCACGCCGTGCTCGATGCCAAGGCCGTCGAGCAGCCACACCAGGTCTTCGGTGGCGAGGTTGCCGGTGGCCGACTCCGCGTACGGGCAGCCGCCGAGACCACCGGCCGAGGCGTCCACTGTGGACACGCCGAAGCGCAGGGCGGCGACGGTGTTGGCGAGTGCCTGGCCGTAGGTGTCGTGGAAGTGCACCGCGAGGCGCTCCGGCCCGACCCCGGCCTCCAGGAACGCCCCGAGCACCTGCTCGACGTGCCCGGTGGTGGCCACGCCGATGGTGTCGCCGAGCGAGAGCTGCCAGCAGCCGAGCTCGAGCAGGCGCTTGCCCACACGCACCACCTGCTCGACCGGCACCGGTCCTTCCCACGGGTCGCCGAAGACCATCGACAGATACGCCCGCACGTTCAGCCCGGCCGCCCCGGCGAGCACCTGCTCGAACATCGCGAACTGCGCTTCGAGGCCGGAGTTGAGGTTGCGCCGCGCGAACGTCTCCGTGGCGCTGGCGAAGATCGCGATGTCGGCGCAGCCCGCGTCGATCGCGCGGCCGAGCCCGCGGGTGTTGGGCACCAGCACCGGATACCGTACGTCCGGCCGCCTGGCCAGGCCCTTCAAGAGGTCCTCGGCGTCGGCCAGCTGCGGCACCCACTTCGGCGAGACGAAGCTGGTCGCTTCCAGCACCTTCAGCCCGGCCGCGGCGAGCCGGTCCAGGAACTCGGTCTTGACCTCGACCGGCACGATCGCGGACTCGTTCTGCAGACCGTCGCGGGGGCCGACCTCCCAGATCGTCACGCGCGAGGGCAGGTTCGCGGCCGGTGCCCGTTGCGGCAGGCCGAGTGTCCTGGTGCTCATCTCAGCGACGGCCCCGGGTGTGCGGCGGCTGCCCGTCCGGTTGGCCGGGGAAGTCGTCGTAGGGGTTGTCGTTGACCTGGCGGTAGATCACCGTGTGCACGCGCTCCACCTGCGGAATGTCGTCGAAGCGCAGCGGTTCGTCCGATGCCGACTCGATGATCAGGGTGCCGCAGCCGAAGATCCGGTCGACGAGGCCGTGCTCGAACTGCACGCTGTTGATCCTGGTCATCGGGATGTCGATACCGGTGCGCTTGATGACGCCCTCGCGCACGATCAGCCGGTCGGTCGTGACGACGAAGTGCGTGGTGCGCCAGCGGATCAGCGGGGCGAGGAACAGCCAGATGATCAGGAGGACCCCGACCACGCCGATCGCGATCAACGCGACGTTGTGCCACGGGGCGGTCAGACCGCCGGTCAATGTGGTCAGCCAGATGCCGGCACCGAGCGTCACGATCAGCCAGAACACCGGCCAGATCAGCATCTTGAAATGCGGATGGCTGTGCACAATGACCTGCTCGTTCTCGCTGAGCAGATCCTCCGGGTAAGCCACTTGAAACACGCTCCGATCATTGCCGCTGCGCTTAAGGTACCGCCCGCAGATGCACCACGTCGCCCGCGAACACGGTGTGCCGCCGCCCGTCGTCGGAGACCACGATCAACTGGCCCGCGGCGTCGATGTCCTCGGCCACGCCCACCAGCGTCTTGTCCCCCGGCAACATGATCCGCACCTGCCTGCCCAGGGTTTCGCAGTGCGCGCGGTAGTCCTCGAACAGGCCGGCCTCGGCGAGATCGCCGTGCCCCGCGCGCCAGCGGCGCTCGCGGTCGGCCAGCGCGCTCAGCAGCCGCACCGCGATCTCCGTCCGGTCGGTGGTGCGGGCGCCGTGCTCGGACAGCGACGTGGGACGCAGGCCGCCGGGGCCCGGCGGCACGTCCTGCCCGAGCGGGCGGACGTTGAGCCCGATGCCCAGCACCACGCTCAACCCGTCGCCCGAGGCGGCCTCGGCCAGGATGCCGGCGCATTTGCCGCGGTCCGGCCCGGCGAGCACGTCGTTGGGCCACTTCAGGGCGGCGTCCACGCCCAGGTCCGTGGTGAGGTCCATCAGCGCGAGCCCCGCGACCATCGCGAGCGAGCCTGCCTGGGCGAACGCCACCTCGCGCGGACGCAAGAGCACGCTCAGGTAGATGCCGCTCTCCTTGGGAGAGGCCCACGCGCGGGCTCGTCTGCCGACCCCGGCCGTTTGCTCCTCGGCGATCAGCACGGTGCGGTCCGCGGCTCCTTCTACCGCGGCCCTGAGCAGGTCGGCGTTGGTGGACCCGGTGGTCGGCACCACGTCGATGTCGGCGTAAGAGCCGGCCAGCTCGCTGCGGAGCCGGGCGGCATCGATCTCGGTCATAAGGAGAGGTTAATAACTTTCCGATGATCCAATCGTTGTGTCTTGGTGGACTACCTTCGGCTTTCTCATAGTGTTGGGAGAGTGACCATCCGTTTCCAGAAGTGGGGCCGTGCCGTCGTCGGTCGGGCGCTGATCGCCCTGATCATGGTCGGTGCGCTGGTGACGTGTGGCTGGTTGTTCATCAAGCCGCCCCAGCAGAGCACCCCGGTCGCGGCGGCCACGGTGCCGCAGCCCGCGCCGAACGGCAGCGCGCAGACCGCCGCCGGGCCGTCCGTCCTCGAGGTGAGTGCGCCGGTGCAGGCGCAGGCGCCGCAGCAGCAGGGCAAGAGCGAGCTGGAGAAGTGGGCGGCCGGGCTGAGCGGTCCGCTCGACATTCCGGAGCGCGCACTCGTCGGGTACGCCACCGGTGAGCTGACGCTGCGCAACGAGCAGCCGAACTGCCACCTGTCGTGGGTGACGCTCGCCGGCATCGGGAAGGCCAGTGCCGACCACGGCCGTTTCGGCGGTGGGTCGCTCAACGCCGACGGCGTGACGTCGAAGGCGCTGGGCGCGGTGCCGCTGCAGGGCGCCGCCGGCGAGGCGGCGACCGATCAGCGCAGCGGCCCGATGCAGCTCACCGGCGCGGAGTGGAAGCGCGGCGCGGGCAACGTCCAGAACATCGACGACGCGTCGGTCGCCGCGGGCCGCACGCTGTGCGCGAACGGCACCGACCTGCAGGCGGGCCAGAGCTGGTGGAACGCGATCGCCAAGTACCGCGATTCGGACCTGTTCCGGCAGCAGGTGCTCGGCAACGCGCAGCTGTACGCGACGCTCTCGCTCGCGCCGGAGAAGGCCTCGGCCCCGTCGACCCGCGCCGTGCGGTTCGCGCTCGACCAGCTCGGGCTGCCGTACGTGTGGGGCGGCAACGGTCCCGACGCGGGTGCCGCGGGCTTCGACTGCTCGGGCCTGACCAAGGCGGCGTACGACAGCGCCGGGGTGGCCCTGCCGCGCACCGCCGACTCACAGTTCCGCGCCGAACCGCCGGTGCCGAACACGCAACCGCCCGCGATGGGCGACCTGGTGTTCTACGGCAGCCCGGCCGGTTTCATCCACCACGTCGGGCTCTACCTCGGCAACGGCCTGATGATCAACGCCCCCCAGACGGGGATGGCGATCCAGATCGCGACGTACCACCGCACGGGCGACGACTACGCCGGCGCGGCCCGTCCGGCCTGAGTGTCCTAGCTCGGGTGTTGCACGGTGACAAGTGTAGGTTCTCATGTTTGATTTCATTTTCTCACTGATTTTTCGTCGGTCTTTCGTATGTGAAAGATCGATGAGAAGTCGGACGGTCGAGTCGCCCGTGCGGGGTCACTCGTTCGTGTCTGATGGCT
>NZ_JAAXLS010000091.1 GCF_012328925.1 Amycolatopsis acididurans | reverse complement strand
GCAACCCCACCAGTCACACCCAGAGCCCGGCCCCGCCGAGATGCCCCTCTCACCCCAACCGTACGGGCCGTACGGGCCGCAATCCGCGACCGCGAACCGCGCCGCACCGCCACAACCCACGAACCGCGACCCCGAAACGCCCGCCGCCGGAACCGGCTACCAGTACTCCGGCGGAAGCTTGCCTTCGATATCGCGCACGTGCTCCCGCGCGCACCGTGGGCACAGCCATCGCGTGGCGGCGCCCTCGCGTTCGGCCACCCAGGTCAGCGCCGCGGCGGGATCGGCGGCCACGTCCCGCGTCGCGCCGCAGCGCACGCAGACGACCGGTTCCGCGGACGTCACGGCTTTCGTCCACAGTGGATGGTGCGCACGCCGAGCATGAACAGATCGTCCCGATGGCCCAGGTACGCCTCGTCGTCCTGGTCGAGGATCCGTCGCGCGGTCTCGCGGTCCTGCTCGTCGAGGCGTTCGCCGACGGTCTCGATCAGCTGCGCGGTTCGCGCCAGCACGTACTCGCGCACAGGCGCGGCAGGCGGCGCGGGATGGTCGACCACCACGCTGAACGACCCGACATCGGTGAGCCCGGCCCGGCTCAGCGCCGTGGTCCAGCCGTACGGCATGCGCGCGTTCCCCTCGATCGAGGCCCGCATGTCGATGAACCAGGCATCTCGCGCGGCGAGCAGCCTGCGCTCCAGACCGGGCACGCCGATGCCCAGATCCCACGGCAGGCATTCGGTCTCGAGCCCGCCCTCGACGATGGCCAGCACTCCCCCGGGCGCCAGCGCCTCCACGAAACTGGACACACCGGCCTGCTGGTCGGGCAGGTGGTGCAACATCATCGCCGCCCAGATCAGCCGCGCGGGTGGCACGAGCGCACGCAACCGCTCCGTGGCGACGTCCGATCGAACGGTGGCGACTTCGACGCGGTCCCGGCCGGACGCCACCTCGGCGGCCACGGTCAGCAACTCCGGCACGGCGTCGACGAGCACGAGCCTGCCACCACCACGGCTTTCGAGCGCCGCGGCCAGCGCCGCGCTCATCCCGCCGGCGCCCGCGCCGACGTCGACCACTACCGAGCCCTCGGGCATATCGCCGGTCAGCCGGTTGGCGATCTCCTCGTACGCGGCGATGTTCAGCTCATCGGCCTTGCGCAGGTCGGGGATCCGGTCGGCCCAGTCGATGTGGTCGTGCGTGTGCCCATGTCCGTGTCCGTGTCCGTGTCCGCCCATGCGGTCATTCAACACGAGCCGCAGGGACGTTCGCCGCGAATTCGTCCGCGGCGAACGTCCCCGCCCCCAGGGCTCAGGAGCTGTAGCGACGCGCGCGCCGGGTGGCCCAGCGGGCCATCCGGGCCCAGCGCCGGGCCGCACGCGCGTTACCGCGGGCCCGCTGCTCGCGCAGGTCGGCGCTCAGCTCCTGTATTCGTGCTCTCGCGAGTTCTTCATTCATCAACATCTCACTGATCTCCTTGATGGTCACAGGCGTGGCGCACGGTCGGACTCGCTCCACTTCTGGCTGCTTTCGGGTCACTGGCTCGGCACTCATGCGGCAGCGCTCCGCTGCTCGGCCGAGGTCCGCTCGAGAGGCTGTTCGCGATCGGGCCGCTCGACCACCGGGTGCTTGCGTGGACGTCCCCTGGGCCGCTTGCGCGCCACCACGGCGCCACGCTCGAAGATCTCGCCACCCCAGACGCCCCACGGCTCCCGCCTGGCCAGCGCGCCGGCGAGGCACGCCTGCCGGACCGGGCAGTCCGCACAGAACCGCTTGGCCCGCTCGAGTTCCGCGGGAGCCTCCGCGAACCACAGGTCCGCGTCGCCGGACCTGCAGGGCAGGTCCGAATCCGGTGAGGCCACGGCGTCGAGCAGCTCACCGACACCGGTTGTGGCGGGATCGATGAGCTCGTCGGGTAACGCCCTCTCTGACGCGAAGGCGATTGCCGATGACATTCCCGTTCTCCTTTGTGTAGTAACGGTTTTTCGGTTGTGGAGGGGTACTGCACAAAAACACGAGGGCCGCGGATCCGATGTACGGTTCCGCGGCCCTCGTGAGCCTTTCCCTGAATGGGTGTCAGGGGCTTCTCTCGAGCAGAGGATGCGGAACGTGATACTTCGGCTGCTTGGCCGTCGGCACATCGATGTACGCCGGCGCGGCGAGATCGAACGCGGCATTGCCCAGGCGCACACGGACGCCATGGGTGGTGAAAAGCGCGCGCTCGGACCAGCGCATACCGGCGCCCTGGCCGGCCGCGGCGCTCATGGGAATGGCGCAGGACAGCATGGTGCCAGGGTTGCCGATCGTCATGATCTTGGTCATCTCAGGCACCTCCTTTCGCTGTCCGGCCCTAGTCGCCCCCAGGCGACGGACACAATCCCCCCGGGCGTGCTTCGCCCGACCTATGCAGGCTATTGGCCCTGCCAGACGAGCACAACTGATTTTCCCGAAGAATCTTCGAACCGGCGGAGAACGCCTCTGCGCAGCGGTTACGCCGCACGGAAGACGTCTCGCGCGCGGTCAAGCTTGCTCGTCGTTCACAACCGCCAACACGTCGTCGCCGAACCGCGCGACCTTGCTCGGGCCGATACCGGAAATCGCGACCAGTTCCCGTTCGTCGGTGGGCCGCTGTTCGGCGATCGCGACAAGGGTGGCGTCTGTGAACACGACGAACGCAGGCACCTTCAGCTCCTTTGCCCGCGAGCCACGCCATTCCCGCAGCCGGTCGAGCAGGTCGGCGTCCAGATTGGACGGACACTTGCGGCACCGGCCGAGTTTGATGTCCATCGTGTCCAGCAGCGGCCGCTCGCAGATGCGACACCGCGGTTTCGTCCCGGCCTTCGCCGACTGGCCGCGCGTGGGCCGGGCGTCCGGGTGGTGCTCGGGAATCAGCCCGTAGAGAAACCGGCTGCGCCGCCGATTCCGCCGCCCGCCGGGGTGGCGCGACAGCGACCAGGACAGCCACAGGTGCTCCCGTGCGCGCGTCACGCCGACATAGAAAAGGCGCCGCTCCTCCTCGATCGCGTTCTGGTCGCCCTCGGCGTGCAAGATCGGCAGGGTGCCCTCGGCAAGTCCGACGAGGAACACCGCGTCCCATTCGAGCCCCTTCGCCGCGTGCAGCGACGCGAGCGTCACGCCCTCGACGGTCGGCGGATGCTGCGCGGCGGCCCGCTGCTCGAGTTCGGCGACGTAACGCGGCATCCCGGCGCCCTCGACCGTGGCGGCCAGTTCCTCGGCCACCTCGACCAGCGCCAGCAGGGCGTCCCACCGCTCGCGCGCGGCGCCACCGGCCGGGGGCTGCTGGGTCAGACCGACGCGGGCGAGCACGGAGCGCACCGCCGTCACCAGGTCACCGCCGGGCGGGTCCGCCGAGGCCGTGCGCAACGAGGCCATCGCCTGCCGCACCTCGCGCCGGTCGAAGAAGCGCTCGCCGCCGCGCACGAGATAGGGAATGTCGGCATCGCTCAGCGCCTGCTCGAACGACTCGGACTGGGCGTTGATCCGGTACAGCACGGCGATCTCGCTGGCCGGCACGCCCGCGTCGAGGAGGTTGCGGATACGCGCGGCGACGGCGGCCGCCTCGGTGGGCTCGTCTTCGAACTCGGCGAACCTCGGCTCGGGCCCCTTCGGGCGCTGGCCGATGAGCCGCAGCCGGGACCCGGCAGGCCGGTTGCGCGCGGCCCCGATGACCTTGTTCGCCAGCTCGACGACCTGCGGCGTGGACCGGTAGTCGCGTTCCAGCCGCACCACGGTCGCTTCGGGAAAGCGGCGGGTGAACTCCAGCAACGACCGCGGCGAGGCACCGCCGAAGGAGTAGATCGTCTGGTTGGCGTCGCCGACGACGGTGAGATCGTCACGGCCGCCGAGCCACGCGTCGAGCAGCCGCTGCTGGAGCGGCGTGACGTCCTGGTACTCGTCCACGATGAAGCAGCGGTAGCGGTCGCGGAACTCGCGGGCGACCTCGCCGTGTTCCTCCAGCGCCGCGGTGGTGTGCAGCAGCAGATCGTCGAAGTCGAGGACCTGGGCGGCGTTCTTGAACTTCTCGTAGGCCCGGTACACCTCGGCGATCTGCTGCGGCGACGCGGGCGGGTCCCGGTGCTCGCGCGCCGCGGCGGCCACGTAGTCGTCGGGGCTGATCAACGAGGCTTTCGACCACTCGATCTCACTGGCGAGGTCTCGCAGCACCTCGGGTTCGGTGCCGAGCCCGACACGGTGCGCTGCCTGGCCGACCAGCCGCAGCTTGCCCTCGACGAGATCCCACATCCGGTCCCCGATCACACGCGGCCAGAAGTAGCGAAGCTGGCGCCGCGCCGCCGCGTGGAAGGTCAGCGCCTGCGCGCCCTCCACCCCCAGCGCTCGCAATCGGTTGCGCATCTCGCCCGCGGCGCGCGCGGTGAACGTGACCGCCAGCACCTGACCTGCGGAGACGTGCCCAGACCTGATCAGGTGCGCGATGCGGTGGGTGATGGTGCGTGTCTTGCCCGTGCCGGCCCCGGCGAGTACGCACACCGGACCGCGCGGGGCGGAGGCGGCGGCACGTTGTTCGGGGTCGAGCCCGTCCAGCAGGCCGGGCCGGTTCGTTGCGGGGACTGGGCTAACCACGTCCGGCATCCTCGCAGAGGGGGCCGACAGATTCGATGTTGCCCACCCGGCCGTATCCTGGTTCATATGGCGGGAAAGCAGGACAAAGAAGCTGCCAAGCAGGCAAAGCGGGAGAAGCGCGCGGCGAGCAAGGCTCGGCGGGGCCAGATCTTCGAAGCATTCAAGATGCAGCGCCGCGAGGACAAGGCGCTCATCCCGTGGATGGTCGGATCCATCGTGGTCGTCGCCGGTGTGGTCTTCGGTGTCGGCTTCTTCTTCAACGCGCAGTGGATCCTGCTTCCGCTGGGCATCGTGCTCGGTGTGCTCGCCGCGGTGATCATCTTCGGTCGCCGCGTGCAGCGCACGGTCTACTCGAAGGCCGATGGCCAGCCGGGTGCCGCGGGCTGGGCGCTGGACAACCTGCGCGGCCGCTGGAAGGTGACGCAGACCGTCGCCGCGACCACGCAACTCGACGCCGTGCACCGGGTACTGGGCGCGCCGGGGGTCATCCTCGTCGCCGAGGGCGCACCGCACCGGGTGAAGAACCTGCTCACCCAGGAGAAGAAGCGCGTCGCCCGGCTGGTCGGCGACACGCCGATCTACGAGGTCGTCATCGGCAACGAAGAGGGCCAGATTCCGCTGCGCCGCCTGCAGCCGCACCTGATGAAGCTGCCGCGCAACCTCAAGCCCGCGCAGATCGACGCCCTCGAGGCGAAGCTGACCGCGCTCGGTAACCGGGGTGGGGCCGCGATGCCCAAGGGTCCTGTGCCGCAGGGCGCGAAGATGCGCAACGTGCAGCGCACCATCCGCCGCCGCTGACGCCTTAAGGTCGGCGGATCACGATCGACTCAGCCGCGGGTCGCGCCAGCCTGGCCGGCGACGTCACGAGCACCGCGCGGCCACGACTGACGCTCAGCGAAGCTGGATCACCACCGTCTCGGCGACGGGGGTCGTGCCAGCCGCCCCGCCGATGCCACGAGCGCACTCACCGCCACGGCTGACGCTCAGCGGAACCGGATCACCACCGTCTCGGTGATGCGGTCCAGCCAGCTGCGCCCGTCCGCGTTACGGATGACGGCGGGCAGGATGACCACGGTCAGCGCGGCGCGGACGAGTGCCCGCCACAACCCGGTCATCGTGGCGCCGTCGAGCCGCGCCACCCGGATACCCAGCACCGCCATGCCCGGGGTGTATCCGAAGAACGCGACCGGCAGGACGGTGAGCACCGCCCAGACAGCGGCCGACCACAGGTTGTAGGTCTGCATCAGCGCGGTGTCCTGCAGGTTCGGCCGGAAGAACAACGACGTCACCAGCGACGCGAACACGAGGTCGATCAGGAAACCGAGCAGCCGGGAGCCTCCGCGCGCGACCGAACCGACACCGCCCTCGGGCAGCCCCAGTCGCTCTCCGCGCCAGCGCGGTGGCTCAGCGTCACCGCCGCCGAGGCCCGCCCGCGGGTTCGACAACCATTCGCCCGTCCATCTTGCCACCCGTCTAGGGTATGCCTTGCCACGAAATAGCTGCTTAAGTGGATGGGCGGTGGAATTTGCGGGTCCCGTTAACATCCGCGAAACATACGGGTGACGGACGGGCAACACCGCCCTTTTAGCGTGAGCCGAAGAGAGTACTGCCCCCGGCATAACAGTTGAAGGAGTTACAGAGGGTGTCCACTACTCCAGACGATATCCAGCGTCTCATCGCGGATGAGAACGTGCAGTTTGTCGATGTCAGGTTCTGTGACCTGCCGGGCGTCATGCAGCACTTCACCGTTCCCGCGAAGGCGTTCGACAACGACGCCTTCGAAGAGGGCCTCGCCTTCGACGGGTCCTCCGTCCGCGGTTTCCAGTCGATCCACGAGTCGGACATGCTGCTGCTGCCCGACCCGGAAACCGCGCGGATCGACCCGTTCCGCAAGGAGAAGACGCTCGCCATCAACTTCTTCGTGCACGACCCGTTCACGCGTGAGGCGTACAGCCGGGACCCGCGTAACATCGCGCGCAAGGCCGAGCAGTACATCGCCGAGTCCGGTGTCGCCGACACCGTCTTCTTCGGCCCGGAGGCCGAGTTCTACATCTTCGACTCGGTCCGCTTCAACTCCGCGGAGAACGGCACCTTCCACGAGATCGACTCGATCGAGGGCTGGTGGAACACCGGTCGCGAGGAAGAGGGCGGCAACCGCGGTTACAAGACCAAGTACAAGGGTGGCTACTTCCCCGTCCCGCCGGTCGACCACTACGCCGACCTGCGCGACGAGATCAGCCTGAACCTGATCAACTCCGGCTTCACCCTCGAGCGCGCGCACCACGAGGTGGGCACCGCGGGCCAGGCCGAGATCAACTACAAGTTCAACACGCTGCTGCACGCCGCCGACGACCTGATGCTCTTCAAGCACATCGTGAAGAACACCGCGTGGGCCGCAGGCAAGACCGCGACCTTCATGCCGAAGCCGCTGTTCGGCGACAACGGTTCCGGTATGCACTGCCACCAGTCGCTGTGGAAGGACGGCTCGCCGCTGTTCTACGACGAGTCCGGTTACGCCGGCCTGTCGGACACCGCGCGTCACTACATCGGCGGCATCCTGGCCCACGCGCCGAGCCTGCTGGCCTTCACCAACCCGACGGTGAACTCCTACCACCGTCTGGTCCCGGGCTTCGAGGCGCCGGTCAGCCTGGTGTACTCGCAGCGGAACCGCTCCGCCTGCGTCCGTATCCCGATCACCGGCACCAACGCCAAGGCCAAGCGCATCGAGTTCCGGTGCCCGGACTCGTCCGGTAACCCGTACCTGGCGTTCGCGGCCATGATGATGGCGGGCCTGGACGGCATCAAGAACAAGATCGAGCCGCCGGAGCCGATCGACAAGGACCTCTACGAGCTGCCGCCCGAGGAGGCCAAGGACGTCAAGCAGGTCCCCGCCGACCTGGGTTCCGTCCTGGACAACCTCGAAGCCGACCACGACTTCCTCACCGAGGGTGGCGTGTTCACCCCCGACCTGATCGACACGTGGATCAGCTTCAAGCGGGAGAGCGAGATCGACCCGCTGCGCCTGCGCCCGCACCCGTACGAGTTCGCGCTCTACTACGACGTGTGATCCAGTAGCGCCCACGGACACGGGGCGGCGGCCGAGGGGAAGACCCCGGCCGCCGTCCCGTCTCTTTTTGCCTGCCTTGGTGCGAGTTGACAATCGGCGATATCGAACCTGACGGTCCTACCTGCGGCGCAAGGTCGACACCGTGGCGTGGGCTACCAGCTGCGCGCGCCCGCCAAGGTGGAGGCCTCGGCTACTCGCCGGTGAGCAGGGAAATGTCGTAGCCAGCGCGCTCGAACCAGCCGCGCGGATCCTCGACGAGCTTGCGCCGTTCCAGGTGCATCAGGCCGAGAGTGAGGGCGAGGTCGGCGGCGAGCACGCCGTCGGCCTTGACGATGTTCTGTTCCATCTGGAACGACTTGCCGGTGCCGAACTTGGCCCTGGCGGTCACCTCGACGGTCTCGCCGAGGACGATCTCGCGGCGGTAGTTGATCTGGGACGCGAGCAGGACCGGCGCGACGTGCGCCTCACGCAGCGCCGTGCTGCCGCCGGAGGCCTGGTCGAACGCCTCGATGCGCGCCACCTCCGCATACGAGTGGTACACGGCGTGGTTGAGGTGCCCGAGTGGGTCCAGCTCGTAGAGCCGGACCTTGATCTGCATCCGGAACGGTTCGCGCTCAGTCACGTGGCCACTGTAGAACGTGATTCGGTCAGCGCGCTGTGACCGCGCGCTCAGTCCTCGTAGAAGACACGCTCCACCGAGGCGTGGGCGCGACGCGTGGTGCGGCGGTAGGCGTCGACGAACTCGCCGGGGTCGTCTTCGGCGGAGTAGCCGAGCACCCGGGCCATGGCCGCGAGGTCGCGTCCGCTGCTGGGCACCTGGTCCACCGCCTTGCCGCGGACCAGCATCGCCGCGTTGCGGACGTGCGTGGCGAGCAGCCAGGCCTCCCGCATCGAGTCGGCGTCCTCGGTGTCGACGAGTCCCGCCTCGGCGAGCGCGGTCAGCGCGCCCGGGGTCGAGGTGGTGCGCAGTGCGGGCACCTCGTCGGCGTGGCGCAACTGGAGGAGCTGCACCGCCCATTCGACGTCGGCGAGCCCGCCCCGGCCGAGTTTCGTGTGCAGGGTCGGGTCGGCACCCCTGGGCATCCGCTCCCCCTGCACGCGGGCCTTCATGCGGCGGACTTCGCGGATCCGCGTCGCGTCCAGCCCGCCTTCGGGGTAGCGGATCGGGTCGATCATGGCGATGAACCGCTCGCCGAGGTCGTCGTCACCGGCGATCTGCCGGGCACGCAGCAGGGCCTGCGCTTCCCACACCTGGCTCCAGCGCGCGTAGTACGCGCGGTAGGACTCGAGCGTGCGGACCAGCGGGCCGCCCCGGCCTTCGGGCCGGAGGTTCGCGTCGACCTGCAACGGCGGGTCGGCGGTGGGCTGGCCGAGGCTCTGCTGCACCGACTCCGCGACGCTCGTCGCGAAGCGGACGGCCTCGCCGTCACCGAATCCGTGGTTGGCCTCGCAGACGAACAACACATCGGCGTCGGAGCTGTAGCCGAGTTCCGCACCGCCCAGTCTGCCCATCCCGATGACCGCGATCTTGGCCGGTGCCGAGCCCAGCTCCGCCTCCCGCTTGTTGAGCGCGGCGGTGAGCGCGCCCTGGAGCACGGCGGTCCACACACTGGACAGTGCGAAGCAGACGGACTGCACGTCCATCAGGCCGAGGAGATCCGCGGCGGCGACGCGCAGCAGTTCGTGCCGGCGCAGCGAACGGGCCGCCGTGACCGCGGCCTTCAGCCCGGGCTGGCGGCGAACCGTGGCGCGCAGGGACGTCGCGAACTCCCGCGGGTCGCGGCCGGTCAGCTTGGCCGGGTCGCCGAGCAACTGGAGCACCTCGGGTGCGCGGACGAGCAGGTCCGGCACGAGTTTCGAGGTGCCGAGCAGGAAGGCGAGCTGCTCCACGACCGCGCCCTCGTCGCGCAGGACGCGCAGGTACCACGGGGTCGCCTCGAGTGCCTCGGAAACCTTGCGGTAGGCGAGCAGGCCGCCGTCGGGATCGGCGGTGTCGGCGAGCAGGTCGAGGAGGACGGGCAGCAGCGTCTGCTGAATGGACGCGCGGCGCGAGACGCCGGCGGTGAGGGCGCGGATGTGCTGGAGGGCGCCGTCCGGTGCCACGTAGCCGAGCGCGGACAGCCGCTGAGCGGCTTGTTTGGTGGTGAGCCGCAGCGCCTCGGTCGGCACGCTCGCGACGGACTGCAGAAGCGGGCGGTAGAACAGTTTCTCGTGCAGGCGGCGGATCCGCTGCGCGTGGCGCCGGAAGTCGGACAACAGCAGGTCGCCCTCGGCGCGGCCGCGTGCCGGCTTGATGCCGGTGGCGCGGGCGAGGATACGCAGTTCGACCGTGTCGGACGGTTCCGGGAACAGGTGGGTGCGGCGCAGGCGGCGCAGCTGCAGCCGGTGCTCGACGGTGCGCAGGAACTCGTAGGAGTTCTCCAGCTCGGCGGCGTCGGCGCGGCCGACATAGCCACCCTCCCCGAGCGCGTCGAGAGCCTCCATTGTGGACGGGGAGCGAAGCGCGGGATCGGCCCGCCCGTGCACGAGCTGCAGCAGTTGCACGGCGAACTCGACATCACGCAGCCCGCCGCGCCCCAGTTTGAGTTCACGGTCGGCGATCTCGGCGGGAAGATGCTTTTCGACGCGGCGGCGCATCTGCTGGACATCGGCGACGAAGTTCTCGCGTTCCGCCGCCGACCACACCATCGAGTCGACCATCTCGGTGTACTGGCGCCCGAGTTCGGCGTCGCCGGCGACCGGGCGCGCCTTCATCAGGGCCTGGAATTCCCAGGTGCGGGCCCATTTCTTGTAGTAGCCGATGTGCCCGTCCATCGTGCGGACGAGCGCGCCCTGCTTGCCTTCGGGCCGCAGCGCCGCGTCGACCTCGAAGCAGGCCTTGCCCACGACACGCATGGTGGTGGTCGCGAGCCGCGTCGCGAGTGAGAGGTCCCCCTCCCCCACGAAGATCACGTCGACGTCGCTGACGTAGTTCAGCTCGCGGCCGCCGCACTTGCCCATCGCGATGATCGCGAGCGTCGTCGGTTCGGTGTCGGGCTTGCGGAGTTCGGCCTCGGCGATCGCGAGCCCCGTGACGAGCGCGGCGTCGGCGAGGGCGGTGAGGCGGCCGGTGATGTCGGTGTAGGAGGGCCGGGGAAGTTCCTGGTCGATCAGATAGCCGAGATCGTCGGCCGCGATTTCCAGGATCAGGCCCCGGTACGCGGCACGCAACGCCTGTTCCGCGGCGGAGCCGGTGAGCAGCGGCGTGTCGGATCCGCCGTCGCGGACCGCGGCGAGCAGGGTGTCGGCGTAGCAGTCGGTTCCGGTGCAGGTGGCCTGCGCCAGGCGACGCCATTCGGTGGGTGCGCTGACCAGGAAGTCGGCCAGCGCGGTCGACGTACCGAGGACGCCGATGAGCCGGCCACGCAGGATACGGTTTTCGCACAGGGCGGCGGCGAGATCCGGCCAGCCTGCCTCGTCCGCCTCGCGCAGGCGGTCCAGTCCACGCAAGGCAAGGTCCGGATCGGCAGCGCGGGAGAGCGCGGTGAGGACGACGATGCTCGCCGGGTCCGGGCCGTTGTCGGTCCACCAGCCCGCCGCTCGCAACTCTGCTTCGGCGCGGTCGTCGGTCAAGCCGTACCGCGCTGGGGACGCCGACCCCCGTGCCTGCTCTGCCATCAGGTTCCACCGTAGCCCGTCCCCGGTCCGGGCCTCGGCTCAGCCAGCCTCGTGCCCACCCGGCTCGTGGACCCGATGCCGCCTACCCATCGGCAAGAGAACAGCACATGCTCGCCTGCCTCCGAGGTGTGGCCGCCAGGCTGGCGCCCAGGCCATGTCCCATCGGTCGGTCCGGTGCGAGTCAAGGCCGATCCGGTGCTCGCGCGAGTGGCCGGGGGTCCCCGGGTCAGGCGAGTGGCAGCGTTCGGTTCGGTGGCGGGGTCGCGGGTTGCAGGTCTCCTGCGGCGAGCTGGACGAAGCGGGCCGCGAACGGGCGCCATGTCTCGGCCAGGTCCGCGTGCAGTTCGGTCAGGTTCGCGGCGTCGAACGTGCCCGGCTTCGCGGTCTCGGCCATTTCCGGTGAGTCGTGCGCCCATGCTTGCGCGATCTCGACGGTGGTTTCGATGTGGAACTGGATCCCGTAGGCACACCCTCCCAGCCGGTAGGCCTGGTTCGGGTACTTCGGGCTGGATGCGAGCAGTACGGCGCTCGGCGGCAGGCTGGTGATGACGTCGGCGTGGAAATGGAAGACATCCGGCATCAACGGCAGCTCCGCGAACAGCGGATCCGTCCAGGCGGCGTCTTTCTTGGCAATCAGGTAACCGCCGACCTCGGGTCCCTTGTCCGCTTTGGTCACGCGGCCGCCGGTCGCGCTCGCGAGAAGTTGCGCGCCGAGGCAGACGCCGAGCACGGGGGTACCGCCGTGGGCCGCGGAGGCGAGTAGCCGGCGGATATCCGCGAGCCAGGGGTGAGTGTCGTCCTCCTCGGCGTTCATGCCTCCGCCGAGGCACACCAGTCCTTGATACCCGTCGAGGTTGTCGGGAATCTCGACGGTCCAGGCGCGGCGGATGTCGAGTTGGGCGCCGGCGTCGGTAAGCCAGTCGCCGAGCGTCGCCGGCGGATCGGTTTCGTCGGGCTGGATGACCAGCAGGCGCGGAGTGCTCACGATCGCGAGGATACCGATTGAAAAGGCGCGGAAATGCCTTGAGGCCCCAGGAGAACCGTTGGGTTCTCAACCGGGGCCTCAAGGGCTTTCTGTGAAGTTATGTTCGGCGGTGTCCTACTCTCCCACACCCTGGCGGGTGCAGTACCATCGGCGCTGGCAGGCTTAGCTTCCGGGTTCGGAATGGGACCGGGCGTTTCCCCACCGCCATAACCACCGAAACA
>NZ_JAAXLS010000090.1 GCF_012328925.1 Amycolatopsis acididurans | reverse complement strand
CGGTCGCGTCCGCTGGGGCCTCTGCCGCGCCGGTCGCGTCCGCTGGGGCCTCTGCCGCGCCGGTCGCGTCCGCTGGGGCCTCTGCCGCGCCGGTCGCGTCCGCTGGGGCCTCTGCCGCGCCGGTCGCTCGCTTCGCTCGCCTCCCTATGCAGCCGCGCGTTGCCGGCACGAATACCGCCTGACCTGCACTCTCACAAGATCATGTAACGGCAAGGTCACAGCGAGGGCATTCCCTCTTGCAGAGTGTCCTACTTGGGTGTCTAATAGACACGTCAGCAGGACAGCTACCGAGGGGGCGACGAGGACCAGGGCACGGCGTCCCTGCGAGTCGATCACCACGGCAACTTTCCTAATGACAACAACCTTAAGTCCCGTATAGCGCGGGCAGCGGCTTGGGCCGTGCGGTCAGCAGCGAATCCGTGCAGAGCGGAATGGTGAACGACGCGTAGCCAAACGCTCATTTCCGAGAGGGAATGTGTAGTAACTGCGCTTGCAGCACCATTTGTATAGCTCTTGCTATAGAGCGGAGTAGCGCGCATAAATGGCATGCCTGCCACAGGTGTGTCCCCAAGATAAGTCAATGGTGGTCTAGCACCGAAAAACGTCGCAATGTGTAGGCGTTCGGGGTTGTTTTAGGCGGTTGCCGACATTGGGTTCCTCTGGCTTGAGAGCGTCGCTCTCGCCTGCCCATAGCACGCTAAACCCTTACGGGCATGGTTCCTTGCGTTGCGCGCTAGACATAACGGCTTATCTCAACAGTTTTAGAGATTCAGGGAATGTGCCATCGGAACGCGCAACCCTCACCACGCGAGTAGTGCCGTATTGCACGGATACAGGATGTGTCCCCTTTGCGGAGATCTCGCAATGGTGAGGGTTGCGCGTTTCGGTGCCAGTTCACAACTGGCCTGAATCGCTGCCAGTCAACCACTTTCGTACACGAAACGGAGTACCGCCATGACTATGTCTCTGATCGATTGGTCCGCCCGGATTAGCGCCATGGCGGACGCTCTGTCCGTTCCCGACGGTGGCTTTTCCGTCAAGCCTGACGACGGTTCCGACGTCCGTACCGGCTATGCGGTTGCCGTACACCCGGAACACGAACGCGTTTTCGACGGTCCCGTGACCAGTAACGACCTGCATGAGTACATCGGGCAAGCGAAAGACGCTCTTTCGCTGCCCGGTCGCGTTCTCGGCGGATGGCGCGACCCTGCGACCGGTCGCGTCTACCTGGACGTTTCCGTCGTGACCGCAGATCTGTCCGAGGCAATGACGCTCGCGCGGGAAACCGCACAGCTCGCCATTTTCGATTTTTCCGCCATGGAATCCATTCCGGTCACGGTCGCGGCGTGAATCAAGGGGCAAACCATGAGTGCAGTTATCGTCATGATCAGCGACGGGCAAACGCGGCGTATCGCGTCCGAGTGGCACGGCGGTATGTCGTCCGCTCTGTATTCCCTCGCGTCATCGGGCGCGATTGACGTTGACCGCGTGCGGGATGAGATCTCCCGTGAACTGTGGCAATTGGACGTCGGAGAAGCGCGACGCGAATTGCTCGCCCTGGACAAATACGTACGAACGGTCGGAGCGCGTCCCGCGCAATCGGGATGGTCCCGCTTGTGGGACGACTCGCCGGTGACCGTGAATCACACCTAAAAGGGACTGAATTGTCATGCCTGCCCCCAGCGATCATCCATGGTTCCGGGCACACCCCGTGAGCCACGAAAACATCGTGTGGCACTGGGAACAGGCCACACCCGACGAAATCGCGCAAGGAATGCGCTGGTATGCCGACGCGCACCACGTGGCAACCGCCATCACGAACGGTGACGCGCATCTGGGCGCCGGAATGCTTGCGATCTACTCGCCCCAGCAAGGATGGATCGGCAATGTCCTTAATGCCGCTCGCGTACTGCGCGAGGGTAAGGGAATCGGTGGGCCCGGTTCCGGGATGTTCGCCACAACCGGGCAGAAACGCGCGGCTGACCGGTTGCTCGCCGGTGAGCGGTATGAGGACATCCTGAACGGTCCCAAGATCCGCGACTTTGCCCACCTGATCGAGTTCGGCGGAGATCAGGACCCGGATGACCCGCGCGTGGTGATCGACCGGCACGCGCTGTCGGTGGCGCACGGTCGCGCGCTCACGTCCGAGGAGTACGACTCCGCGCCGGTGAACGGGTTCCGTCGCAAGGACGGAACGGTTTCCCGTCGGCAGTACGACCACGTGGTGAGCCTGTACCGCCGTGCCGCGGAGCTGATCTCCGCACGCACGGGACAACGGGTCTCGGCACACCAGGTGCAGGCCGTGACCTGGCTCGCCCGTCAACGGCTCAACCAGGAAGCCGAACAACGGCGCGGCCCCAACCGGCTGGACCGGGGACGCAACCGGGCCCGCGCGAATTCCGAACGCGCGTGGAACGACTTCCGAACCGTCTACCTGCCCCATCTGGCCAATTGCCCCGGCACGGGCTACCAGTCCGCCGCCTAACGCATCCCGAGGGAGGTCTCGCAATGACTGACACGCAACGCGATTCGATTCGGATGACTGTTATTCGGATCGGTGATCTTATCTTCCTGGACAGTTTCTCCGGACTCGTGCCGGCCAAGGTGACGGGGTACGCCACGCGCGGCGAAATCGCCGTGTTGGTCACCGCTACACGCGGCGCCTATCGCCGTGGCGAACACACCACGTTCACCCCAAGCGGTTGTGTCCCGCGCGGACACGTGCGCGTGCGTTGTGGACAGTTCCGCATTTTCGGCGCGTGGACCTTTGACGGACTGTCCGAGGAATTCCAACCGCGCTGGGCCTGAACCCGCGCACGCGACCTACCCAGGACCGGACAACGCCAAGGGAGACCACATGTCCACCGACACGGACAACGTCGTTGAGCTCCACTTTCAGTACGCCCAAAACGGCTACGTCATGACTGACGACACCTACGGCGAACAGGACGCCGATAGCGCGGTCGCGTTCACCCGTGACGGATGCGCGTTCGTCGCCTGCGAACGCGCACCGCGCGGACGTTGGCGCATCGATTCTACCGACGGGGCGCCCACTCCGGTGCCGCTGTCCGCCTACCGCTACCGATTCTCAACCCTGGCGGACGCTGCGGACTACGTCGCCAAGAAATGCGGCGCAACCGTCCACCGCGTCGATTCCTGGATCTAACCACAGTCCAGCTCGCCCGGACATGTCACCGATAGTCAGCCGCGTTTCTCGGCGCCCGTTCATGACGGGCGCCGCGCAGCTCTCACCCGCGCGCAACGGTTGCAACGGTCTGATTTTCCGTTGCGGATTGTTCGACTCATCCGCGCGCACGTCATCACCACCGTTTCCGAATCAGCAAAGGAGCTCAACCATGTTCGTGTACGGCGTGTCCCTCACCGATATTCACCACGTCGTACGCGACGTGTCCAGCGCGCTCTACGACGGAAACATCACCGTGCGCACGGGCGAGGATCGCAGCAACCGCGCCGGCCCCCGCGCCACGTTCACCCTCCGCGCCACCGACACGGGAGGCTCCGGCGCCAAGGGAAGCGCGTCCGTGTTCGGCAAGGGCACCGGCCCGAACGGCAGGCGCCGCACGATTTCGGCGTGTTGGCACGCCCACTACGACGTGTTGGCCGAGTTGTTCGCCCGATTCCCGGCCGCTCGTGTGGTCACCGCGATTGCCACCTACACCGCGCCAACCTTCCATGACCGCGCGCTGGCCACCGCGTCGCGGAACGTCGGCAGTCAGTTGTACCCGGTGACCGCGCCGGACTGCTGCGAATGCGACCACTCCGACTACGTCGACACCTTCGACCAGGTCGCCAGCACCGGTTACGTCGACGACTTCGACTGGATGCCGTCGGGCGACGCGATGCGCCCGAACACGGACGTCGACTACTTCCTTGATCAGCTCGACCGCGTGCTCGCCGAACAGTGACCCCCTTTCCCATCACCTCCGCACATTCACGCGATTCGACCGACGAAAGCGAGCACCCACAATGACCACCAACCACCCGACCACCCTGGACACACTGCGCGCGGAACTCGACCGGGAACGCGCACGAGCCGAGTCTCTGGAGACGGTGAACCGCGTGCAGGCCGGCAGCCTCACCAGCCTCGCCAGGCTCGCGGAGGAACTCCGCTGCCAGGTCGCCGACCTGCACGACGACGCGCTGAGCTCGCACCCCATGCCGGTGCAGGGCCTGCGCAACGTCACCGGCCGCATGAACGGCTTGGCGGACACCTTGAGCCGCGCGGCACGCGGCTACTCCGGCGCCCGGACCACAGACATGATCTACCCGACCGTGGACGACGATCTCCGCGCACACGGGTGGACGCCCCGACCGGACCGGGGGCTTGACGGCGTGTTGCCGCCGATCCCGATCACCGAGCTGGGCGACCGGCGCGGCTATGCGCGCGGCTGGCATCGCGGCCCGCAGTGGATCACGTTGTGGTTCACCGGGCCGTGCGCACTGGCCTACGCGGACAGCAGCGACCACGGGCGGCTCACCGACGCCGACGCCGTGCGCGCCGTGATCACCTCCCGCCGGCCGTTGTCCGCGGACGCACTGGCCGAATGGGCAGCGACTCGGCAGGAAGCACACACCGCGCCGTTCGACGCCTCGTACGTCCGGGTGTTCGCGCACCTGCGGTCGTCCTGGGGTGGGGGCCTGGTCGTCGATGACCGATGCGACGAACACGGCGCCCCCGCGCCCAACGGGCCCGGTCAGCGCTCCGTGTGGGCCTGCCCAAGCGATCCCGATTTCCGGCTCTACGTCTGGGGAATCGGCAACGAACCGGCCCACGTCCGCTACTGGGCCGGGCCCGTGGTCGACATGGCCCACCTGGTCCAGATCACCGGCCACTGCCGCTGACCTCCGTCTCTCCTTTCCCGCCGGTCGGCCGTCCCCGTCGACGGTCGGCCGGCGCCCCGTCGTGCGCCGGTTGCCGCCGCACCTCACCACCAGTTCGGCCGGCGCGTCTCGGGCTGGCCGCCGACCCACGGGAGAACTCCATGACCACCCTCGACCTCGCGCACACCGTCGCCGAGCACCTCGGAACCGGGTGGCGCGCCTACACCGGCAAGGCCGACGACGGCTCGGAAGCACACCTCGCCGGACCGAACGATCAGGTCCTCGACCTGATCGACGGCACCACCACCGGCCGCAAGACCGACCAGGGCCGATTGATCATCACCGGTCACCTCGGCTTCCTGCGCAACCACGTCCCGCAGGACCACAAGCAGGACCACAAGATCACCGTCGACCAGGGCAAACCGCCCGACATGATCACCCACGAGATCCGGCGCCGGCTGCTGCCGAACTACGAGGCCGCGCTGCACGCGGCCTGGGACGAGAAGCACGCCAGCGACGGCATCGCCGCCGCCCGCGAGCAACTCGCCGCGACCGTCGCGGCCCGCCTGGGCGTACAGCGCCGAGACCAGGCCACCGACTTCCACTTCGGCACGGTCGACGCAGGCGTCCACGGACGCGTCTGCGTGCGCTCGGGCGCGTCCGACTCGGTGTTCACCGTCCGCGTCCCGCACGACCGGGTGGCCGAGTTCGCCCGGCTGCTGGCCACCTTCGGACACCTCACTTGATCACCTCCGGCCGTTCGAGCCGCCTCCGGTGGCCGAACGGCCGACCTACGCATTCCCGATTCCGCTCGTCACCGGCCTGAAGGGACCGATGCCGCCATGACCACCTCCTTCACCGCCCCCGTGGCGGACGTCCTCGACTGCGGCCACCCGCCCACCCCGGACCCCAGCGGGATCGGCACCGGCCGCGCGATCGACCCGACCACCGGCGCCACGAGCTGCTACCCGTGCTCGGACGAACGCGAACGCCACGCGATGACACGCGCGAACACGTTCGTCGCCTACGTGTCCTCGGCCGGTCGCGCGCTGACCACCTGGCCCGGCGGGCACCTGGCCACGATCGACCCCCACGACGTCCACCAGGTCGGCCGGCGCACCTACACCCCGTCCGGCGGGATGTGGACCCGCTACGTCTGGCACGCCACCGACGTCGACGGAGGCCGCTGGGCCGGCATCAACGGCGGCCCTGGCCTCGTCATCCGCGTCCACCGGTTGCGCGCGTGCACCTGGCAAACCGAGTTCGCGACGGCCGACCCCCCGCGCTACTGCCACCGCCGCGCCACCCACGCCGGCCAGGGCGGCGCCTTCGACCTCTACTGCCGCTCCCACGCCCGCCAGGTCTTCGACCTCTACGGCTGGACCACCACCGCCCTGCCACCCCGCGCGCTCGCCCAGACCCGCGCCTGAACCCGCGCCACCACACCGAAAGGGGAGTCCCTCGTGTTCGTGAAGTTCTACGACCGCCTCGACCTGTCACGGGCCCACCTGGACGACGTGCTCACCGTGCCCGCCAACCGCGCCAAGGCGCTCGACGTGGCACGGGCCCGCCACCTTCCGCGCCAGTCGCTCACCCGCGCGACCACCCGCATGGGCCTCTGGGTCTACGTCTTCCAACTCGGCGCCGACGTCCAGCTCGGCACGGTCACTCTGGCCGGCGCCGAGCCCGGCCCCGAGAACGTGGTCACGCTGCCGGTCCGCCAGCTCGACCACTACACCACCCCCGGCATGCCGTTGACCGAGAGGCCGGGCTGCTGGCCGCGGTCGCCGAGGACTACCCGCCCACCGCGCCGACCGCGCTGCTGGCCGACAGCCTCACCAAGGTCCTCGACCTGTGGGCCGACGCCCGCCGCACCGGCCGGACCGCGATCGACATCCGCGACCTCGACCGCGCCGTCACCAGCGAACTCGCCCCCGCCATCCGCGCCTGGCGCACCGGCGACGCCTTCCCACGCCCCCGCCTGGCCGACACGGCCTGGCCCGAACCCGTTCCGAGGTGAACCACCATGCCCATCGACGACCCCACGACCGCAACCCCGTCCGAGATCGACGAAGAGCTCGCCCGGCTCGGTATCGAGCATGCCAAGGCCACCGACACCGTCAACGGGCTCACCGCCCGCGTCCGCCGTCTGGTGAACGACGGGATGGACGAGTACGCGACCGAGTTGCAGCCCCGGATCGAGCAGACCCGCCAGACGATCGCCGAGTGCGAGGCCGCCGCGCGCCCCCTCGATGCGGAGTTCGAACGCCGAGGCGGCTGGACCCGCGCCTGGCTGGTCCTCAACACCGGCGGCCACGTCCACCGCACCATGCAGTGCCGAACGTGCTTCCCGTCCACCCGATTCGCCTGGCTCACCCAGCTCTCCGGGCACGACGAGACCGAGATCGTCGAGCAGGCCGGCAAGGCCGCGTGCACCGAGTGCTACCCCAGCGCGCCGGTCGAGGTCCGCAACCGGCCCAGCCGGATCAAGACCCCCGAGCAACTCGCGCGGGAAGCGGAGAAGGCCGAACGCGCGAAAGCCAAGGCCGCCAAAGCGATCACCGCACCCGACGGAACGCCGTTGCGCACCAATCAATACGGGCAGATCGACACCGAGTTCACCGCGCGGCGCTCCTACATCGACGCGCTGTCCTACGCCCGGCTCCTTGCCAAGCGCAACGTGGCGTTCCACCGCGACACCATCGCCGAGTACCACGAGGATGCGCAGCTCATCCTGGCCGCGCTCGCCGCCAAACACGGCCGGACCGAGGACGACCTGCGCGCCGAACTGGCGCCGAAGGTCGAAGCCAAGTGGAACCGCGAACACCGCAACTGGGGCTAATCGCTCCCGGCAGGCAACCCGTTCTCGCGAAAGGACTCACCGATGCTTCTGGTCGAAACGCTGGAAGACCTGGTGCACAACTACCTCGAAAACCCCGCTCGGCCCGGCTCGGCCGTCGGCAAGGTCAACGCGCAAGACCTGGTCAGCCACGTCGTGCAGCACCTCGCCGAGCGCGGGGTCGACGTGGGATTTCACGACGGCTCACGCCTTACCCTGCCGGGCAACGCGCCCCGGCGGCCGGAGCCCGAGCGGCACCGCCTTCCCCTGGTACTCCAGGAAAACGACGACGGGCACGTCCGCATCTACTGCGACGGGCGCGACTGCGTCTGGTCCTGGCCGCTCTACCAGCAGGCGAGCGCGCAGACCAACGGCGACACGATCACCATCGCTGTCGAGCATGCCATCCGGCGACACCGCCACTTCTGACCACTCCGGCCACCAGCTACGCACCTCAGCGCGATGCCCTCCCCAGCACCAACTCGCCACGGGGAGGGCATCGCGCTGCATGGGCTGATACACATCCGAAGGAGCTCGAACCGCCATGACTACCAACGACATTCACGATGCCCGGCAACTCATCGCCGAGATCGACGTCCCCACGGAACGCCCGCGCTGGGCGTGGTGGGCCCCCGGTGACGCCACCCGGTACCACGCCGCGCTGATCAACGCAGCACCCAGCGCCAGCATGATCGGTCCCGCTTCTGGCGGCACCTTCCGCGCTCTCGTGATCACGATCGACCTGCTCAGCTTGAGTCCCACCTCGATCGTGATCCCGCGGCCCAACGCCGACCTAGACCGTTACACCGCCGAGGAATGGCTCTTCCGGCGGTTTCCTGGTGGCTGGTGGGCCGGTGTCCGGCCGCTGCTGGCCGCGCTGGGCTGGACGCCCACGAGCAACCGTGACACCAGCTACCGCAGCACGGACCACCGCGACATCACCGCGGCGCAGCGCGGCCCAGACGCCGCCCGCTAGCACCAGGTACCGCGGTTCCCCGGCCACGCGGCCAGACCACCCCACCCGCACCCACGCCACACCGGCCTGCGTCCGCGCGGGCCGGCGATGAGGGTCGCCCGCCTTCGGAGGAGATCATCATGAACAGCACCGCCAACACCGATCTGTCCAGCGTCGCCGATACGGCCAACCGTGCAGCCATCTTCGAGCCGATGACGAACGAGGACGAACGGCCGACGATCACCGTCGCCGGAGTCCACGTCGCGCTCTACGTCGACCCGGCCAGCCGGCAGGTCCGAGTCTCATCGATCTCGACGACACCGAGTCGTGGCTGCTGCGCAACGACAAGGACAGCACAGTTCCACTGCGCATCTGCATCCAGGGCGACGTCACGTTCGAGGGCTGACAAACCGATCGCGCGACCGTCGGCCCGCGCTCGCGCCTTTCGCGCACCGTAGGACAGCGCCGCCGTTCGTCCATTCAGGACACCGAATCGCGTCACGTTGATGAAGAGGTGACTCATGCACGCATCAACCACCGAAATGCCGGACCTCACCGCCTATGACGTCATCCTCGTCAACAGCAGCGGCGGCAAGGACTCACAAGCAATGCTCGACGAGGTCTGTACCCTCGCCGAGACTGCGGGAGTCCTCGATCGCATCACCGTCCTGCACTGCGCGCTCGGCCACGTCGAATGGCCCGGCACCAGTGAACTCGCCCGCACCCAGGCTGAGCACTACGGGGTGCGCTACGAACAACGCCACCGCGAGCAAGGGCTGCTCCTCGACCAGGTTCGCCGCCGCGGGCGCTGGCCTTCGGCCTCGGCTCGCTACTGTACTTCGGATCAGAAGCGAGGCCCTGCAAGGAAACTCATCACGCAACTGGTCGCCGAGCTCGGTGATCTGGGCCGTCCGGCCCGCGTGCTGAACTGCATGGGCCTGCGCGCCGAGGAGTCGCGGGCACGGCTGAAGAAGTTCGAGCAATGTTGCACTGGCTGCATCACGGCCCGACGAGGTTAGCCCGCGATCTGGCGCCTGGCCGGTACATGCGGCGACCAAGTTTCTATCACGTGCCCACCGTGTTGATCGAGGTGCGGGGCCACACGATCGTCAACACGGTGTATCCTACGCTCTATTGGTGCTTCCAGCGCATCAACTTGCAGAGATCTGCGACGATCTCTGTTGCGGAGGGTGACGATTGGTTGACGGTCGATGGACTACGGACGTCAGCCGTGGCGGCCCGATGTCCACAGTGCCCGGGGTTGCCACGTTGCATGTGGTGCCGGGCGTGTCGATGCTGCGTCCGGCAGAGGCGGTGTTCGAGAAGACTCTGCAAGGGTTTGCTGATCATCAGCGGGCTCGGCGGTTGTCGAAGGACACGGTGCGGCAGCGGTTGCGGATCGCTCGCCAGGTGCGGGTGGTGGCGGACGGCTACCCGTGGGAGCCGGCGTGGAACCGGGGCCTGTTCGATCGGTGGTCGGCGATGCTGGCCGACAGCGTGGCCGACTCGACGATGCGTAAGTATCAGAACGATCTCGCGCTGTATCTGGCGTATCTGAGTGATCCGGCCTACGAGTGGCCGCAGGTCTGTCAGGAGCTGTTCGGCCGGTTCAACTCGTTCGCGCTGCGGGATTTGAACGCGGTTCGTCATGCACAGGAGTACATCGGCAGGCCCAGCGGGAACCGGCCGCTGACCCGCGAGGAGATCCGGCGGCTGTTCGGCTGCATGGAACCGGAGATCCAGCGGCTGCGCACGGAGGGACACAAGGGCGCGTTGACCGCGGCCCGTGACCTGGCGTTGTTGACCACGTTGTATGGCTGGGGGTTGCGGCGCCGGGAGGCAGCACGGCTGGAGACGCACGATTGGCGGCGACAGGCGAAGCTGCCCGAGTTCGGCGACCACGCGGCGCTGGCGGTGCGGTGGGGCAAGCCCAGCGCCGGGCAGCCGCCCCGGCGGCGGATGGTGATCTCGGTGTGGCCGTGGGCGGTGCAGACGGTGCGGGTCTACTTGGCGAACGTGCGCCCGCTGTTTTATGTCGATCGCGAGGACGACGGTGTGATGTTCCCGACCGAGCGCGATGAGATGATCTCGGAGCGGGCGGTGAACCAGCGTTTCCAGCACTGGCGCGAACTGGCGGGGCTGCCTGACTATCTGGGTCCGCACTGCCTGCGGCACACGTACGTGACCCGGTTGATCGAGTCCGGCTACGACGGTCAGTTCGTCACCGACCAGGTCGGTCATTCCCACGCGGCAACCACGGCGATCTACACGGCGGTCAGCAGCGAGTTCAAGAACCTGAAGGTCCGTGAGCACCTGGACGCGGCCGAGGAGGCCGCCTTGCAGCGCGGCTTCGCGATGGCCGAGACGGAGGCGGAGATGGACGACGACTTCAGCGACGACATCACCGATCATGCGTCGGGCGAGCCTGCCCGCGGTCGGAGGAGGGTGCGATGAACGCCGTGTCCCGGCCAGGGCCGGACGAGCAGAACGACGGCCTGCGTGCCCAGCAGCCGCGCTACGAATGGCGGCTGCGCGAGCTGATGGCCGTCCGCAAGAACTGGTACACCACCACGAAGCTGATCCCGGAACTGCGTAGGTATGGCTTCGAGTTCGACCGCAGTTCGATCTACCGGCTGGTGCGGGCCGAGCGTCCGCCGAAGATGCCGGTCGAGTTGATCCTGGCCCTGTGCAAGATACTCGACTGCCGCTTCGAGGACTTGGCGGTGGAGATCGAGCCGCAGCAGGCCGCCGACGAGCCGCCGCGCCGTGGCCCGCGGCCGGCTGTGCCGGACATGCCGTTGTTGTCCGCGGACTTCTTCGACGCCGAGAGCTGACCGGGCACCGGGGCACGCACGTGGGGAAAGGGCGTGGTGTCTGCGCCGGTTGTGGACGCGACCGGTCTCTGGTCACCAGCGGGCTGTGCCATACCTGCTACCACGCCCGCCGGGACAAGGAGACCTGTGTCGGGTGTGGTCGACTGACCGTTCCGATCGGACGCACAGCCGAGGGGGCGTGGTGCCGGAACTGCAACGGAAAGCGCCTCGCCGAATCGTGCTCGCTGTGCGGCCGGTCCGGGCGGGTGGCCGCACGGCGCGACGGGCAGCCGGTGTGTTCGCGGTGCTGGCAGCGCGAGCGGCGCGTCCCGCAGCCCTGCTCGGTGTGCGGGCGGACGATGAAGGCCACGAAGAACACCCCGCAGGGCCGGGTCTGCTACACCTGCCACCGCAAGACCCTTCCCCGCAAGCCGTGCTGGGTCTGCGGCAAGACCGTCTTGGCCGCCGCTCACACCGAGGAGGGAGCGTGGTGCGAGCGGTGCCGCCAGGCGCATCTGGCCGAACCCTGCTCGCGGTGCGGCCGGACGGCACCGGTCGCCATCCGCGACGAGCAGCGGCCGGTGTGCAAGGCGTGCTACCAGCGCGCGCATCAACGGCCACCGCGCCGCTGCGTCGACTGCGGTGAGGACAAGCCGGCGGCTCGGCTCACCGACGAGGGCCCGCTGTGCGAGAGGTGCGACAACCGGCGTGCGCCGAAGGTGCTGTGCCCGCGCTGCGGCAAGACCCGCAAGGTCGGGACCGTGCGCACCGGCGTCTGCCGGGCCTGCGCTCAGCGGGCTATTCCGCGTCAGCCGTGCCGTAACTGCGGCCGGACCCGGTTGGTGGCCTACCGCGACGCCGACGGCGAACCGTGGTGTGACCGCTGCCGCCGGCGGGCGCAGGCCGAACCGTGCTCGGGCTGTGGCGCCCGCAAGGTCGTGTGCGCTCGTGACCACATTGGACCGTGGTGCACAGCGTGCTGGGAAGTGGTACGGCCCGGCCCACCGTGCGACGACTGCGGGCAACGACCGTCGATGCCGATGCCCGGTGCGGACGGCGTGGCCAGGTGCGTGCCGTGCCACCTGGCCGCCCAGGTCCCGTGCGCCCGGTGCGGAACCACAGCCCGCGCTGAACGGCACTGGCCGGAAGGCCCGGTCTGCCTGTCCTGTGTGGACGCCGTACGACTCACGCACGAGCGCTGCCACCGCTGCGGTGAGCTGGCCGGGGTGTTCCGCCGCGAGGCTGCCGGACCGTTGTGCCCGGACTGCGCGGGCGTCACGTTCTCCTACCACTGCCCAACCTGCGGAGCGATGGGCCGCCTGCTGCGCGGCCAGTGCCCGTCCTGCACCGCCCGCCGCGACCTGGGCGAGGTGTTCACCCAACCCGACGGGCGACCGGCCGCCTGGTTGGCGCCGCTGGCCGAGCTGCTGGAGAACTACGACAACCCCTACTCGCTGTCCCTGTACCTGCGCCGGCCCGGCGGGCAACTCATCCGCCGGATGGTCACCGGCGAGCTGGCCTGCACCCACCAAGCGCTCGACGAGTTGCGGCAGACCACCGCCGTGCAGCACCTGCGCGGCCTGCTGGTGCTCGCCGAACTCCTCGAACCCCGCGAGGAAGAACTCGCCCAGCTCACCCGCGACGTCCAGACCCTGCTGGAGCGGGTGACCACCCCGCACGACAAGACCATCCTGGCCCGCTACGCCCGATGGCACCTGATGCCGCTGGCCCACCAACACGCCGAGCAGGACGCCGGCTTCACGTACTACCAGCGTGAACACCTCCGCCGGAAGCTGGACACCGCCCGCCTGCTGTTGAGCTACCTCGGCACCCGCGGCACCAGCCTGGCCACTCTCACCCAACCCGTGGCGGACCGCTGGCTGATCCGCAATCGGCCCCGCCAGCACCATGCCCGCTCGTTCCTGCTGTGGGCCGCGACCAACGGCCTGGCCCCGGCCCACATCGCGATCGGCACCTCGCGCCACACCGGCGACCGGGAGATCATGAGCGACACCGACCGTGTCCTGCTCGCCGTCACGCTGGAGACCGACGACACGCTGCCACTGGCGGACCGGGTCGCCGGCTGTCTGGTCCTGCAATACGGCCAAAGCTGCTGGCGCCTGGTCAACCTCACCGCCGACGATGTCCTCGCCCATCCCGACGAACCCGGCATCCTCGGCCTGCGACTCGGTCGCGACCCCTTGTGGCTGCGGCCCCGGCTCTCCGCGCTCCTGCACCGGCTCGTCACCAACCGCCGCCCGCTCGCCGGCGCGCTGCGGCACCGCCCGACGCCCTACCTGTTCCCCGGGCTGCGCCCCGACCGGCCGATCACCTCAGCCACGCTCCAGACTCGACTGCGCAAGCTCGGTGTCCCCAGCGTCCGCACCGCCCGCAACGGCGCCTGGCTCTCGCTGGTCGGCGCGGTCCACTGGAAGATGCTCGCCGACCTGCTCGGCGTCGCCGACACCACCGCCAGCGCCTGGCACCGCGAGAACGGCGGCGACCGCGCCAGCTACGTCGCCAGCCGCCTGCGCCAAGGACAACGCACCGCCGGCCCCGAGTAACCGAGCTGGGTGCCGGCCGGAGTGCTCTTCGTTGCGGAGGTCCTGCCGTTGGGGATCGTGCTTGCCTGAGACGGTCCCCTTTTCGGGTTGGCCACCGGCCGGGAGGTGTCCGTGTCCTCGTGATCGGTGGACGCAGGTGCGCTCGTGTCGCGGTTGGGGTGTCAGAGTGGGTTGAGGTGTATGGGTAGTCCGTCGGAGGGCACGGGGAGGGAGGTGTTGTCCCAGCGGATGTGGTAGCCGTGGGGGATGGTCCAGTGGGTGGTGCGCAGCATTTCGTGCAGGATGGTTTTGACTTCGAGGGTGCCGAAGTGCATGCCGATGCATTTGTGCACGCCGCCGCCGAAGGGGAGCCAGGCGAAGCGATGACTGTGGTCTTCGCGGCGGTGTGGGGCGAAGCGGTCGGGGTCGAAGGTGTCGGGGTCGGTCCAGTATTCGGGCACGTAGTGGTTGATGGCGGGGGCGAGGGCGACGAGGGTGTCGGCGGGCAGGTAGTGGCCGAGGATGTCGGTGTCGGTGACGGTTTTGCGCATCACGAGGGGTACGGGGGCCAGTAGCCGGAGGGCTTCTTTGATGACGCGGTCGAGGGTGTCGAGGTTGTCCAGGGCGTCGATGTCGAGGGGGGCGTCGCCGAGGGCGAGGGATTCCTGCCGGGCGCGGTCTTGCCAGT
>NZ_JAAXLS010000008.1 GCF_012328925.1 Amycolatopsis acididurans | reverse complement strand
GCTGCTCGTCCAGGCCATCCAGCCCGGACACGGGGTTCAAGTCCTCAGCGTTCTCCACGCCGGACATCATGTCGGTCATCAGGTGCACTTCCATGATCGGGAATTACACCGCTCGTTTTACAGTCCCACTGGCGACCCGGTCGCGGACGAAACGGTCGATCTCCGAGTTCAGGTGCCAGATGCGGCGTTCCTGATAGCTGAGCGGGATTCCCTTGTGAGCAGCCGCCTCGATGGAGCGTTGCATCGGCGCGAGGTTCTCGACGTCCTCGTCGATCAGCCGGTCGAAAGCAGCGACCTTCTGTGCCCACCCTGACGGCCGATCACCCGCTCCCCAGTTGAAGCCGAAATGCGCGATTTCGATCCGGGTCGAGGACAGACTGGTCGGCCAGAACGTGATGACCGGGAACCCGCCCGCGCTCAGTGGGATCATCACGTTCGGGAAGAGCGAGGGTGCTGGCGGGCACAGCCGGTAGAAGTCCGGAAGGCCCGGGATCTCCGGCACATCGCTGGGATGGAACTGCCGTCGGCTCGCCAGAGACTCGGCACCGACCTCACGCTTGCGCATGACGTAGTTGTTGCTGTGGCCGTTCGGGTACAGTTCCACGGCGGTCTGACGCGGGAGGAGATAGGGCGCGGCCGAAGTGCGGTGAACGGTCTTGAGGTGGTACGTCTCGAGAAAGGCCTCCGTGACGACCTTCCAGTTGGCGTCGACGTCCACGGTCCGGCGGTGCACGAAGCGCAGGTCTGCCGTCATGATGTCGGAGTGACGCCTTACCAATGAGGCATTCCAGTCGTCGAAAGCCGGTGCTTCCGGGTCGAGGTTGACGAACAGGAAACCACCCCAGGACTCACATCGCACGCTGGTCAATCCACGCTCGGCGATCCGCAAGTCGGTGAAGTCACGTTTCTCGGTCACGCCGACCAGATTGCCGGCCAGGTCGTAAGCCCACGAGTGGAATCCACAGATCAGGTGCCGCTTCACCTTCCCACCGCACCCCCGAGCCACCGGTGCTCCCCGATGCCGACACGCGTTGAGGAAGGCCCGGATCGTGTCGTCGTGACCGCGCACCAACAGGATCGGCGCGAACGGTATGTCCGGGACGCGATAACTTCCCGCCTCCGGCACCTCGGACTCGTGCCCGGCGAACAGCCACGACCTGCGCCACACCGTGTCGATTTCCGCCTGGTAATAATTCCGATCGGTGTATCTCGCCAGCGCGAGATCAGGTAGCTCGGGATAGTCGGCGGGCACCTCGTTGCGTTCCTGCTCATCGGCCAGTGTCGCCAGGATCTCTTTCGTCCTGTCCACTTCAGGCACCTCTCGAGGGCCGGACCGCTCCGTCATCCGACGGCTCCCTGCGGCCCGTTCGCCGACGATTGTTCCGAAGCCACATCGGGCAGAAGCCGCGCGGGCAGCCTCTTCAGACCACCGACGAAATTGGTGCGTACCCATTGCGGGCGGCCGACGATCTCGATGCCGCCGATCCGAGGGAGGAGTTCCTCGAAGAGAATGCGCAGCTCCAGTTTCGCCAGGTGCATGCCGACACAGGTGTGCGCCCCGGAGCCGAAAGCGATGTGCTTGGTCGTCCTACCGATGTCGAACGCTTGTGGATTGTCGAACACCTCCTCGTCGTGGTTACCCGAAGCCCACAGCAGCATCAGCCGGTCGCCCTTCTTGATCTGCCGGCCCCGGAGTTCGAGGTCCTGCGTGGCCGTGCGCATGAAGTGCTTGGCGGGGGTGGTCCACCGCAGTCCTTCCTCGACCAACTGGGGGATGAGGTCGAGGTCGGCCTTGACTCGGGCAAGTTGGTCAGGACGTTGCGCCAAGGCCAGCAGCGTGCTGGAGATCGTTGACGCGGTGGTGTCGTGACCGCCCGCGGCGATAGCGAGATACCAGCCATTGGCATAGCCCTCACCAATGGGCTCGCCGTCGATCCGGCTGTTGGCGATCAAGGAGACCAGATCATTCCGAGGACAGGCCCGCCGGTCGGCGTTGAGCTCGCTGAAGTAGCCGAAGATGGACATCGCGGCCTCGATGAAAGCCTTCCCGACCTCCTCGGGGTTCTCGGCGGCGCCCGCACCGCGTTCGTCGTCCTGCGCACCGAAGAACTCCTGGGTGAGCCGCAGCATCAGCGGCTCGTCCTTCTCCGGTACGCCCAGCAGCGTCATGATGACGTGAAGGGGATAGCCGAGTGCCAGATCGGCAACGAGGTCGAGCTCGCCCTCCGTGGCCAGCACCCGCTCGACCGTGGCCCGCGCCAGCTCGCGGATCTGAGACTCCAGCTTGGCGACGTTGCGGGGCAGGAACGGCTCGTGTGCGACCGCCCGGACCTTCGTGTGCTCAGGCGGGTCGAGGTACGGGATCGCATCGAGAATCCTCGATGACCCGCCGGTCAGCGAACGCATGAACGCGTCGCTGGCTCGGCTGTCCAGGATGATGTTGTCCTGGGTGACGGTGAACAGGTCCGTGTGCCGCTCGATGAAGCGCAGATCGGCGAGCTTGGTCACCAACCACACCGGATCGTGTCCCGCCAGCTCCGCCCGTCCCAGGGGGTTGTGTTCGCGAAGCCACGCATATGCCGGCAGCACGCGCCCCTCGAAGTCGAGGTAGGAGTCGGGGTCGATTGCGGCCTGCACGATGTGATCGGGAATTCGGTACGTCTCGTCTGCCTGGTGTGCGATCGTCATTGGTCGCCTCTTTCGTCGCTTTGATACACCCGGAAACGGCCGTCGAATGCCGTCGGGTAGGCGAATCACCCGATCCATGGTGGCACTTGGAACAAAAATTGTCTAGCGTTCCACCGACGCGGCCGCCCCACTACCGAGGCGGTGTAACCCGTGAGGCGTCACGGTAATTCACGCGCCGTCTCAACGAGACCGGCGCGCTTTTCCGACTATTGTGGACTCATACCGACGCATCCGGCCGGCGAGAAGCGGCTATCCCGGGGTGAATCCGAACGCGGCCGCGAGCTTGAGCTGGCTCCGGTACTGCACTTCCGTGGCGTTCCAGGCGAGCCGGATACTCCCCGCTCCGCGACGGAGCCGGTAGGCGCTGTGGTGGGCGTAGCTGAACTGGATGAGCCCGTAACAGGCCCGGTACCAGCCCAGCCGCTCCGGGGTGATCTCGATACCCGTCCGGTCGCGGTAGTAGCCGAGTGCCTCCGGCCAGCCCCACACACGTCGTCCGTCACGCACGATCTCGGGCACCATGTCCTGCAGCTGCGCGAAGTCGTACGCCGGGTCGCCGAGCCGCCACAGCTCCCAGTCGCTCATGGCGACGATCCGGCCCCCGGACCACACCTCTTCGCCGTGCCCGTTCGTGCCCTTGCACAGTGCGATCACCGGCGAGTCCGTGGGCGCGCCGGCGCGCAACTGCGCCAGGCCTTCCGCGACCGCGGGCGACGGCTCGAACTGGAACGACGACAACCGGGCGGTCAGATCGTCCACCAGAGCCGTGGCGCACTCCGCCGCTGATGCGGGAACGGTGCCGATCGCGCCGAAGCCGAGGGCACGCCAGTCCGTGGTGTGCACGAGCGCGAGCTTGTCCAGATGTTCCTTCGAGGCCGCGATCTTCCGCTCGTCGTCGCCCGGATCGTCACCTTCCAGGAAGTCCAGTCGCCAATGACCGTCCACTTTGGTACGAACGTAGGCCGCCCTGCCGTCCGGCTGCCACTCCGGGTCGTCTTCGAACCACAGTGCCCGGGTCGTCGGCACCGAGCTGCCCGCAAGCCGCCGGTACACCTCGAACTCCTCGCGCAGTGGCATCGGGATGACCGATCCGTCGGGCAGGTCGCGCCGTACGACGAAGGACTCGGCGGCCGGGCGTCCGTCGCGGACCACCGTCGCATCGACGATCCAGGTCTCCCGGGACACGCCCCGCGACACCCTCGCCACCCGTTCGACGGTCAGGTCCTCGACCGCCGGCACGAACCGGGCGCGGAACCAGCGGCCGGCATCCGCCACCTCACGAAGGCGGATCACAGGGACGCCCGCTGCCCGGTCGCGTCCGCGCGCAGGATCGCCTCGATCAGCCGGTGGTGGCGCACGCCGTGTGCGAAATCGGGTATCTCGGCGGTGTTCTCCCGGAGATCACCGAGCAACGCCGCGTACGCGTTCGCGAGGTTCGCCGACGGATTACCCGGCTGCTCCCGCGACAGCGAAACGCGATGATACTCGGCGGGAACCGGCATCGCGGTCAGCTCGCCCTCGCCCCGGCGGGTCCCGTGCAGCATCACGGGTGCCAGCTGCAGGTGACCGTGCGGGCCCTCCAGCACGAGATCGCCGTCGCTGCCGTTGATCTCCCAGCGGAAGTTGGTCCCGCGGGAGCGTCCACCACGGAAGTGGACGACGGCCACCGCGCCGGTCTCCAGAACACCGTGCACGGCGACCTGGTCGTCGGCGGTCTTGGGCACGAACTCCCCGGAAGCCGAGTCACGGACGTAGGGCCGCCTGTTCGCGAGCACGGCGCCGACCTCGGTGAACTCGCCCAGGCACAGTTGAACGGCGTCCACCACATGTCCGAACGGGATGCTCAGCATGGTCGAGCCGCCGTCACGATCCAGCAGATAGGACGTCCGGCTGTCCGATTCCTTGCCCCAGGACATGCCGGACGCGACGAGTGTCGTGGACAGCACCTCACCCACCCAGCCCGCTTTGACCAGGTCGCGAACGTACCGGATCACCGGCGCGGACCGGGCCTGGAGACCGACGAAGCCACGGACCCCGCGATCGCGAGCCGCGGCAACGAGCTCGCTCGCCTCGGCGGCCGTGACCGCAAGCGGCCACTCGCAGTACACATGCTTGCCGGCGTCGATCGCGGCCGCCACCGCCGGGGCGTGGCGGGCGGCCTGAACCGACACGACAACGAGGTCGACGTCCGGACACGCGGCCAGTTCCGCGGCGGAGCCGAATGCCAGCGGCACCCCGTAACGCTCGCCGGCGGCGGCCGCGGACGCCGCGGAGCTGGCGCTCAGCGCAGCGAGCCGGAAACCGGGCACGGCTTCCAGAGCTGGCAGATGACCACGTCCCGCCCAGCCACCACCCGCGCTGAGCCCGACTATCCCGACCCCGATCGTCTCTGCCTCAGAAGCCACCGGCACCGGCGCACCTCGCTTTCCTCGCTACTCGACGAACAAGTCTATTACACGATATTTGAGTATTCGAGCTATGATGGACGTTCAGCTGCGATCCGGAAGGGCGATGAGGTGGCGGCGAAGAGAAACACGGCAGAGCCTGGCGCGGCGGCGGATCTCAGCCTGACGGATCCGGTCGACTGGGCCGATCACTACTGGTCCAAATACGATCTCGGCGACCAGCAAGAGGCCTTCCTGGCCATGAGCTCGACGTTGCGGCTGCACCGGCTCATGACCGACGTGGTGGAGACCGAACTGCGCGCCTTCAACCTCAATCTCACCGACTACCTCGTGCTGATGACCCTCGAGCTGAGCGAGAACGGAACCCGTCTGCTGAGCAGACTGGCCTGGAACCTGCTGGTGCACGCGACGACCATCACCCTCGCGACCGATCGGCTGGAGAACAAGGGTCTGCTGTACCGGCACGCCCACCCGACCGACCGGCGCGCGACCTGCGTCACGATCACCGACGAGGGCCGCGATCTCACCGGGAAGGCGACCGCAGCGCTGAAGGCGGTGCGATTCGGCTTGACCGGCAGTACGGCGGCCCAGCAGAAGCGACTGCTGTCCGTGCTGGCCGCGTTGCGTTCGGCGGCCGGCGACGTCGACCGGTCCCACTGAGCCGCGCGGTCGCCCGCGCGGCTCGGTGCCGCAACCGCTTCAGCCGTTGAGAGTGCAGACACCGTTGGTGAGCACCACGGTGCCATCATCCTTGCGGGTCTGGAAGTACGCCTGGTCCTCACCCGTCCGCCAGATGTCCACGTGCAGCACGTCGCCGGGCAACACGGGCGACGCGAACCGCGCGTCCATCGTGCGCATCCCTGCCGAGTCGCCTCCGGCCAGCGCGTGCAGGAGAGCCCGGCCGGTGAAACCGTAGGTGCACAAGCCGTGCAGAATGGGCCGCTCGAACCCGGCCCGCCGGGCGAACGCCGGGTCCGAATGCAGGGGATTCCGGTCGCCGGAAAGCCGGTACAGCAACGCCTGATCCGGACGTGTCTCGTAGCTGACCGTATGGTCGGGCCGGCGGTCGGGAGCGGACCACGACGTGCTGGGCCCCCGGTCACCTCCCCAGCCACCCGCTCCACCGATGAACAACGCGGTCCGGGTACGGAACAGCAGCTCTGCGCTGTTCTCATCGACCGATTCGGACTCGGTGACCACCAGCGCGGCCTTGCCCTTGTCGAACATGTCCGCGATGCGGGTGGTCGTCAGGACGGCACCTTCGGGTGGCAGCGGGCGCACGACCTCCACACCCTGTTCGGCGTGCACCAGTTTGGCCCAGTCGAAAGTGCCGAACCGCTTGAAGATCCCGGGATCCGTACTCAGCACCACCGGCATGGTGGGCAGTACCTGTTGTTCGACACCCTTGGTGTTCTCGGTGGTGAAGGCCAGTTCGTCCGGGCCGGCGCCGACACCCAGCGCGTAGAGAATGCAGTCCTTGCGGTTCCACGCGCTTCGCCGGGGCCCGGAAGTGGCCCCGACCGCATCAGGATCCAACGGCATTGTGGGCAATGTCCTTTCTCTGCTGCTGTCAGTCGCGACCCGGCGGACCGAGGTGGTCCGACTCCCCCGGCGCGAGCTTCGACACGATGCGCGGACGCTCACCCGCGTACATCTGCTCCCCCTCGATGAGGCCGTTCGCGTCGATGGGCCAGACGATCAGCGCCTGGTACTCGACGAGGTACCAGGCGTCCAGGTCGACGTCGACGGCCGTGGCGAAACCGCGGCGGGCCAGCAGTTCTCCGGTGTAGGCATGCCGGAACACCCCTTCGGTCACCACCGTGTCCTGGTCGACCACGATCCGGGAGATCTCGAACTCCAGGCGGTTCTTGCCGATTTCGATGGCGGCTTCGTAGAAAGCCCTCACCTCGTCGGCGCCCTTCGGTCCCGCCGATCCGGACGCACCCCACACTTCGTAATGAGGTTGGGCGACGAGCGTTTCCATCAGCGCGGGAACGTCGCCTCGCACCTCCTCACGCACGTGGCGGGCGACGACCTCCAGGTTCGCCCGCCGCCGGGGGTCGGCCTCGGCCGCGGCCCGCTCGGCGAGCAGCCGCCAGCTTCGCTCGGCCGCGGGAGACAACTCGACGATCACGAGGCATCACCTGAACCCGTAGGGCCGGAAGGGGCCGTCGAGGAACAGTTCGGTGTGACCGGCACCGGACCACCGGCGCCCGTCCGGCGCGACGGTCTCCACTTCGGACAGATACTCCTTGCCGATCAGTCCCCGTGCCTCGAGCCCGTTGTACATGCGGAAATCCAACGGCTGCCGGGAGAAGTCGAACTCGTCCCACTCCAGCGCGGCGCCGGGACCGTGGTAGGTCCGGAACGAGCCACCGTCCTTCCAGCTGCCTGCCTGGTAGCCGATGGTCGCCGTCACCCAGGCGGGCGCGGCCGGGCGCACACGCTGTACCCACTCGCCCCCGTCCACATCGGTCAGCGTGATCGTCGCGCCCCTCAGGATGCGGCTGTCGCCGACGAACTCCAACTCGTGCCGCCCCGCGACCAGGTCGACTCCCTTGCCGTCCCAGCCGAAGTCGAACCGGCCCTCGAACGGGGTCCCGAACGTGTCGTTCATCGGCACCTGCCTGCCGTCGGGGGTCTCGTGAATGGCGTAGAAGCCCGACAACTCACCGGCACCGAACAACGTCCAGAACCGCAGGGCCCGAGCAATTCCCTCCGGCTCGGCGGGCGGCAGCCATTTCGGGTCCGGTGCGAGCGGAGGACGCTGGTGGTAGAGACCCCAGGAGTGATCCCGGTCGGCGTACCAGGTCCCCGGTTCGACCTCGATCCGCTCGCCGTCCAGCCGCAACCAGCCCCGGGCCGTTCCGCTCTGCGCGTAGCGGGTCTGATCGGTGATCGGCCTGCCGCGACTGGTCGCGAAGTGGTGGGCCTCCTCGAACGCGGGGGCCGCTCCGAGCCAGTGCAGGTCGAAGCTGAACCCCGACTCGTTGTCGTCCAGGCTCAGCCTGATGTCCCGGTACGGCTCGATGATCTCGATCCGGTACGGGCCGATCTCGGTGGCGATGTTGTCCCGCCAGGTGCGGCTGAACCGCACTGTCCGCTGTGTCCCGGCCCGGTTGATCCCGGCGTACCCACCGACGAGGTTGGTGTTGGGGTTGATCCGTAGCCCCTGGAAGCAGAAGATCCGCTGCTCGGGACAGAACACACCGAAGAAGTAGCCGTCGTCGAAACCGTGGTCGCTGTCGGCCACCCGGGCCAGCGGGTAGGGCGTCTGGTGAACCGGCAGTTCGTCATACGGACTCAGCATCGAGCGCCTCCATCCGGTCGGTGATCGCGCTGTAAGCGTGCGTGACCAGCGTGGGCGCCAGCGCGTCGGACATCCGCATGCCGGCGACCGCGGAGCGCAACGCGGCCTGCGCCGCATCCAGATCGTCGGCCTCGATCTCGTAGACCGCGAGGAACCGGTGCCCCGGCTGCTCGCCGCGCATACCGGTCCGCGCGGCGAACCGTTGAGCCGCCACGAATCCGGGCACCCGCAGGACGTCACGCAGGTGCACCGTGTCGTACCACTCGCCGAACTCGGCCTCGCGACCGGGAACACAGTCGGTGAAGACCAGCAGGATGTGCTTACTCATCAACACCCCCTCATACGGTGAACCGCAGCGGCAGCCGCTTGATGGCGTGCTGGGCGAAACTCGGGAGGTATTCGATATCGCCGGGGTTCGCGTCGAGTGAGATCTCCGTCGTCCGGTCCAGCCAGGCGTTGATGCCGACGCGCGCCTCCAGCCGGGCGATCGGCGCACCGAGGCAGAAGTGCTCGCCCTTGCCGAAGGCGAGGTGATTGCCCTCCGAGGCACGATCCGTCCGCAACTCGTCGGGATCGCGGAAAGCCTTCTCGTCCCGGTTGGCCGAGCCGTAGACCAGGTAGATGTTGCTGCCCTTAGGAATGAGGACCCCACCGATCTCGACGTCCTCGTTCGCGGTGCGGAAGATTCCCTGGACGGGCGTTTCCAGCCGCAGGACCTCCTCGATCACGACGGGCACCAGTTCGCGGTCGGCACGCACCGCGGCCATCAGCTCGGGTTCGCCGACCAGCTTGAACATGACCGAAGTGAGCAGGCTTGTCGTCGTTTCGTTGCCCGCGACCAGGAACTGCACCAGCATCTGCAGCATCTCGTTCTGCGTCAACGGTGTCTCGCCGTCGATGCGGGCGCTGATGATCGCCGACAGCAGATCGTCCGTCGGGTTCTCCCGACGCTCGGCTATCCGGTCGGTGAAGTAGTCGTAGAACTCGTCGACACAGGCGAACAGCTCCGCGATGGCCTCATCGCCGAGGCTCATACTTCCGGTCCCCGCGACGAAAGCATCCGACCAGCGCTTGAAAGTCGGGTGCATCTCCGGCGGGACACCGAGGATGTCCGCGATGACCGTCATCGGCATGAGAATGGAGAACTGGCCGACCATCTCGGCCCTGCCGTCCCCGATGAAGGCATCGAGCAGATCGTCGGCGAGCCGGCGCACCGAAGGCTCCATGGCCAGCACGCGGCGCGCGGTGAAGGCGCGGTTCACCAGCTTGCGCTGGCGGCTGTGCAGCGGCGGATCGGCGTTGAGCAGGACCACCGAGGCGCTGATGTCGAGACGTCGCTGCGCACGGGCGCGCAACAACGGGCCGGTGCCGGGATCGGCCACGAGCCGACGAGCCAGCGGAGTCACCGAGCCCGGTCCGCTGGCCATCGCCGACGAGAACCGCTCGGGTGAGCGCAACACCTCGACGATGTCGTCGTAGCGGGTCAGCGCGTAGGCCTGCACCCGCTCGATCCAGAGCGGTTTGCCTTCCTCACGCATCGGCCCGTAGGCCAGATGCGGGCACCGTGCCATCTCCGCCTTCGCGTCGAACAGGTCGCGAACGGGATCGGTCACGTCCATTCCTCACCCTCCTGAGGCAACAGGGCGGCGGACTCGCCGCCCCATACCGCCGAGATTAGTCTAGTGATGAAATATTGACAACGAGATTGACTGCCGTACTCGCTCGCACAATACTCGCAACTTAGAGTTTTTTCGAAGCCCTCTTGCCGACAGGACGGAGTTGCCGCCATGCGCGTGGTCGCGGACCTCGATCGATGCTGCGGGACCGGACAGTGCGTCATGAACGCCCCCGAGGTGTTCGACCAGAACGAGGAGGACGGAACGGTGGTCGTCCTGCGCGAAGTGCCTGATCCGGACCAGGAGGAAGCGGTGCACAGGGCCGTGCGCCACTGTCCCACCGAAGCCCTCGCGATCGCCGGCTCATGAGCGACCCGTTCCGCCTCGACGGAGAGAACGCGATCGTCACCGGCGGCAGCCGCGGCATAGGGCTGGCAATCGCCCGCTCGCTCGCCGGTGCGGGGGCGAACGTGCTGATCTGCGGTCGTGACGAGGTACAGGGCGAGGTCGCGACGCGCGAACTCGCCGAGGCCGGTCACAAGGCCGAGTTCGTGCGTGCGGATGTGACCGCCGAGGACGACGTGACCGGGCTGGTCGAACGGTGCGTGGACCTTTTCGGTGGCCTCTCGGTTCTGGTCAACAACGCCGGACCCACCGACCTCTTGCACACCCGCGAGGTCGACGGACCACTGGGGCAGATCTCGCCGGCGAACTGGCGGCGCCTGCAGGACAGCGCCCTCACCAGCGTCTATCTCACGACGAGGGCGGCGCTCGAGAAGATGACCCCCGCCCGCCGAGGGGCCGTCGTCAACATCTCCTCCATCGCGGCCCGGCTGGCGATGCCGGGGTTCGCGGGGTACACCGCGGGCAAGGCCGGTGTCGAAGCGCTCACCCGCGCCGTGGCGGCCGAGTACGGCCACCTCGGCATCCGGTGCAACGCGATCCGGGTGGGCACGATCGCGGTCGACCACGAGCGTGGACGTGAGCGCCCGGCGGCCGCGCCACCCAAGATCGGAAAAGATCACCGACCCGACGACTGGCGTCGGGCGAGCCCGCCGGCGGCCGGAGATCCCGACGACGTCGCACACGCGGTGCGGTATCTCGTCGCACCCGCCAGCGCCTACGTCACCGGCGCGATCCTTCCCGTCGACGGCGGGCTGGGCTGCCGGTCCCTGATGCCATGGCAGACGCCACGGCCGGCGACGGACACCGAGTGACAGGCGCGTCTTGCTCCACCGAGCCAGAGCAGCGGGCGCCACACCGGTGGTTGCGTGGTCACGTGCCCGGCGAGCCGGGCATCTGGGCGTTGGTGCTCGCGGACATGACCGTGTTCGCGACGTTCTTCGCCGTGTTTCTCATCGCCCGTATTCACCAGCCGCGCCTGTTCGCGGAATCGCGACCACAGCTGACCGTCGCCTTCGGCTTCGTCAATACGATCGTCCTGCTCACCAGCTCACTCTTCGTCGCGTGCGCGGTCCGACGGCTGCGCGCCGGCGACCGTCCGCAAGCGACACGTCTCGTCGTCGGCGCAATGGTCTGCGGGCTGATCTTCCTGGCGATCAAGGTGCTGGAGTACAGCACGGAGATCAGCCACGGGATCAATCCGGCGACCAACGATTTCTTCCTGTACTACTTCATCTTCACCGGAATCCACGCGGCGCACGTCATCCTGGGCCTGGCAGGCCTCGCGGTGGTGCGCCACTTCGTCAGCCGTCGCGGCCCAGGGCCGCATGACCAGCGCATCGCCGAGGTCGGCGCGAGCTTCTGGCACATGGTCGACCTGCTCTGGATCGTCCTGTTTCCGCTCTTCTACCTAATGGCCTGACATGATCAGCTCACTGAAGACCCGTCTCGTGCAGGTGTGGATCGGGCTCGTCGCGGCCACATTCGTGTCGTTCCTGCTCGGACACGATCACGCCGGCATCGGCGCGGTCGGCGTACTCGCCTCGCTTGTCACCGCCTTCGTCAAGATCCTCTTCGTCGGCCGCGACTTCATGGAACTCAAGGCGGCCCCGCCGGCCTTGCGCATGGTGTTCCAGGCGTGGTGCTTGCTGGTCTGCGCGATGGTCATCGTGCTCTACGTCGCCGGCACCCCCGCGTGAGCCCATCTCCACCTGTTGTCCCCACGGCCGGCCACAGCGGGCCGGGCAGCCTTCCGAACGAAAGGAATCTCGTCCATGTCAGAACGTAGCCAAGTCGTCGTCCTGTGGTGGGGCGTGGCGATGGCCATCGCCTACTCCGCCTGCCTCATCTTCCTGTTCCACATGGTCCCGCCGCCGAGTCCGTCCTTGGACGCACACGAGGTCGCCACGTTCTATCAGGAACACACGGTGTCGATCCGGATCGGCGCGACGATCGCTTCCTGGGTGTCGGCCTTCATGCTGCCGATTCTCGCGGTCTGTGCCGTGCAGATCCGCCGCCAGGAGAAGGGACGCATCTGGAGTGCGCTCGCCCTGGTAGGCGGCGCGATGATGTCCTTGTTCCTCGTCCTGCCGCCGATCTTCTGGGGTGTCGCGGCGTGGACACCCACCCGGCCTGCCGACGTCACCTTGCTGATGCACGAGCTGGGCATGATGACCCTGGTGACCACCGACCAGTTCTACGTGTTCACCTGGGTGGCGATAGCGGTCATGTGCTTCACCTCCTCGCCGGTGCGGCATTCACCGTTCCCGCGCTGGTTCGGCTGGGTGACGGTCTGGATCGCGATCATGTTCGAGGCGGGCGCCCTCGCTTTCCTGGTACGCAAGGGCGTATTCGCCTGGGACGGGCTGTTCGTGTTCTGGGCGCCGCTGTCGCTGTTCGGGGTCTGGATCATCATTCAGGTGCGGCTCCTGCTGCGTGCGCTCACCGCCCAGCGCCTCGACCGCGAGCACGGAGCCGACGTCGTAGTCGAGGCTCCGAGGGTTCCGGCCGAACCGGCGAGCACGACGTCGTCCGATTCCGTCGTCGCCTAAGGCGTCATGGGGCAATGCCTCGAACGGATGTGCGGGTGTCCACCTGGGACGGTGGACACCCGCACATCCGTGCCGATCCTCGCCTCAGGTAGTAGCGGCTCGCTGAGCGGCCTGCAGATAGGTGACCGTCGCCTCGGTCAGTCCACCGTCCACATAGAGCACCTGCCCGGTCACGTAGCGCGCCGCGTCCGAGGCGAAGAACGACACCACATCGGCGATGTCCTCCGGCTGGGCGCGGCGGCCCATCGGCACGAGCGCGTTGAACCGCGCCTCACGCTCCGGATCGGCCGAGACGCTCGCGGTCCCCTCGGTTCGCACGCCGCCCGGGGCGACCGCGTTGAACCGGACACCCGTCCCCGCGAACTCGACGGCGCACAGCTTGGTCAACGAGACCAGGGCCGCCTTCGAAGGCGAGTAGGCGCCGGTGCCCGGCGTGGGCACCTTCGCCGCCATGGACGCGATGTTGACGACCGCGCCGCCGGAGGCCTCCAGCAGCGGCATGCACTGCTGCGTCAGAAGCAGAGGAGCGAGCGCGTTGACGTCCATCACGCGACGAAACTGCTCAGCGGGAATGTCGCGCAGTTTCGCCGGCGGGAAGATACCGGCGTTGTTGACCAGGACCGCCAGATCTTCCAGCGAAGCCACAAGCTCGCGGACCGCGCCCAGATCGGTCACATCGCATGTATCCGCACGGCCCCCGAGCTCGCCCGCGACCTCCTTGGCCGCGCCCTCGTCCAGATCCACCGCGACGATCCGCAGGCCGTCGGCGGACAGGCGGCGCGCGATCGCCCGGCCGATTCCCCGTCCCGCACCCGTCACCAGCGCTGTCCTCATGAGCAGACCCTTTCTTCGACTCGACTACCAGTTATACTCTATCTCCAATTAGTTGATATAACGAGTAATTGCTCGCGCTCTGGAGGACACATGGCCTTGTCGACCCGGTTCACGCGGGAGTTCGGGGTTCGCCATCCGGTCGTGTGCGGCGGAATGACCGCTGTCGGCACGGCCGATCTGATCTCGGCGGTGGCGAACGCCGGCGCGCTCGGCTTCCTGACCGCACTCACCCAGCCGACCCCGGAGGCGCTCGCGAAGGAGATCGCCCGCTGTCGTGACCACACCGACCAGCCCTTCGGCGTCAACCTGACCATCCTGCCCAGCATCGATCCCATCCCCTACGACGAGTACCGTGATGCCGCTCTCGAGTCCGGTATCAAGATCATCGAGACGGCGGGCCGGAGCCCGGAACCGCACATGCCCGCCTTCGCCAGGGCCGGGGCCAAGGTCATTCACAAGTGCGTGAGCGTGCGGCACGCCCTCAAGGCCCAGCGACTCGGTGTCGACGCGGTCAGCATCGACGGGTTCGAGTGCGCGGGTCATCCCGGCGAAGACGACATCGGCGGACTCGTGCTCATCCCGGCGGCGACCGCGGCGCTGTCGATCCCGGTCGTGGCAAGCGGAGGGATCGCCGACGGTCGTGGGCTGGCGGCGGCGCTGGCGCTGGGCGCCGAGGCCGTCAACATGGGCACCCGCTTCGTCGCGACCGAAGAAGCGCCCGTCCACGAGAACGTCAAACGGCAAATCGTGGCGAACGACGAGCGCGCCACGAACGTCGTGTTCCGCAAGTTCCGCAACACCGCCCGCGTCGCGAAGAACCGGATCTCGGACGAGGTGATCGAAATCGAACGACGCGCCGAGAGCACCTTCGACGACATCGCGGACCTGGTGTCCGGTAAACGCGGCCGCAGCGAGGTCCTCGGGCAGGGGCGGATGAACGACGGCATGTGGTGGGCAGGCCAGACCCAGGGGCTCATCCACGACATCCCCTCGTGCGCTGCACTGATCGACCGGATCGTCGCCGATGCCGAAGAGGTCATCTCCCGCAGGCTGGCGGATCTGGTCGAGCCCGACACCGCCACCGGCTGACCGGGTGCCGGTGGGGCCCGACCTCCCCACCGGCGTTCCCGTCAGGTCGCCGACCAGGTGAGCGGGCCCCGGTCAAGCTTGATCCGGCTGAGGCTGAGCCGGGAAATCCGCCATCCCCCGCCGTCGCGCCGGTACTCGTCGCGGTAATGGCCGTACCCGACGAACGAGGGCAGTTCGCCGCCCTCCGGGACCTCGATCATGTCGACCATCGCCCAGACACCACGTGCATGATCGCTGTCGATGATCTCGATCTCGGGCATGTGACCGTGATGCACCGTGAGTGCGTCGCCATAATGCCGGCGCGTCGCGGCCACGAGCTGGGCGCGGTCACGTGGCCGCTGTGCCGATCCCTCGATGTCGATCACGACATCCTCGGTGAACAGCTCGCCGAACTCGTCCCACCGCTTCTCGTCGACGAACCGGAAGTACCTGGCCTTCAGGCGCTCGATCTCCTCGATCGCCAGCAGGCGGGCCACCGTTTCCGTCACGTCCATCTCAACTCCGGTCATCTCGGTGCTCAACTCACGAGCAGAGCGTGCAGACGATCGAGCCGTTCGCCGGAAAGCCCGAGCCCCGCCGACAGGTACTTCTCCAGATCCCCGTAGTCGGCACGCAACTGGTCCATTCCCGCCTCCAGATAGGCGGCGTCGGCGACCAGGGCGGGCGCGAAGAACTCGTCCGGCCGGTCTCCCAGCGCGATCCGGACCATCGCACGGCTGTCCCCGCGCCCGCGCATGGTCTCGTTGGTCATCAGGTAGTCGGCGACGATCTCCCGCTCGGAGACCCCGGCAAGGCGCTGCAGCAACATCGCCAGCCAGCCGGTGCGGTCCTTGCCCTCGGCACAGTGGAACAGCTGCGGCGCCGTGCCGTCGCTGATCGCCGCGAGCGCCGCGGCGAACCCCGCGCGTTTGCGCGGTGCGCTCACGAACTCACGGTAGTGCTGGATCATGGCCGCCCGGACGTCGCCCGCCGTGCGCAGCGCGCCCAGCAGGTCCACGCCCGGCGCCGGCACCCAGGCGTGCCGCCAGGTGGCGCCGGCCAGGACGGAGTCGGGCCTCCGCTCGATCTCGTGCCGCCCCCGCAGGTCCACGATCGCGGCGATCCCGAGCCCGCCGAGCGTGGCCAGGTCCTCGGGCGAGGCCAGAAACGCGCTGGACCGGAAGATCCGGCCGCGCCGCATCGGTCCCCGCGGCGTGTCGTATCCGACCGGTCCGGCGATGTCCCGGAAGTTGGGTACCGAAACAAGCTCGAGCATCCCCGTCATGCCGCTCGCGTTTTCCGCTTCAGGCGCGTGAGCCGCAGCTTGCTGATCCGCCAGATCCCCGCCTCCCGACGGTACTCCTCGTGGTAGTGGCCGAACCCGGTCAACACGGGGTACGGGCTGCCGGCGGGCGGTTCGACGGAGTCGAACATCGCCCACACACCCGTCGCGGTGCGCTCGTCGACGACGTCGATCTCGGGCATATGGCCGTGGTGCACGGAGACCGTGGGGGTCAGATGTGCACCGAGCGCGGCAAGGAAGTCCTCTTTGGACCGTACGCCGCTGGAGGACTCGGCGATGTCGAAATCCGCGTCCTCGGTGAACAGCTCGGCGAAGGCGGCCCAGTCATGGGCGTCCAGGAACCGGAAATACCGTGCCTTCAACTTCTTGATCTCGTCGACCGCCACCAGGCGCTCGATGTCGCTAACCATGAACGACCTGTCTCGTCACTCGTCGAACTTGTCAAAGCTCAGCTCGTAGCTGGGGTCACCGCGATCCCGGGCGCCGGGGATGTCGTACCGGGCGCGCCCACCGTCGAGCACCATGCGCGACGGCTGGCACTGATTCCATTCGACGGTGATCCGCCGCCGCCAGATCCGCCAGATCCCGTCCCGCCTGAGCAGCTTGTCGAGATAGCGGCCACCGGTGAGGTACTCGTGTTCCCCGCCGAGAGTGCCCTCCGCCTCGGCACGGTCCGCGTAGGCCTCGCCGAAGAAACGACCGACCGACTCGCGCCCGCCCGGCACTCGGTGGTACCCGAACAGGCAGGACTCGGCGATCGCGCGATCGCCGTCGACCTCCACCAGTTCGTTGGTGACGTGGTGGATGCTGTAGCTGGTCTGCGCCGCGAGCCGCGGGATCATGAACTCGGCGAACTCGTGCGCGTTGCCGTCGAACGACCCGTGCGCGTCGGTGCCGTCCTGGTGATACACCGACTTCAACAGCGGCACGTCGCACCGGTCGATGGCGCGGGCGTAACGGTGCAGCACCTCGACGATCTGCTGCCGGTCGTAAACGAGCCGCAGCATCGTGTCGCGGTCGGCGGGCTCGTCCCGCGGGCCGAACAGCATGGCTTCACCGCCGGGTTCCACGGGCTCAGACCCTCGCCGCGAGCACGGCACGCGCCGCGGCCTCGCCGGCCATCCGCCCCACGCCCGCGGCGCTGGCCAGTGAGCTGCCCGAGCCCGAGTACGTGGGACCGACGATGCCGCCGGTGCACTCGCCGGCGGCATACAGCCCCTCGATCACGTTCCCGTCGACGCCGATCACCCTGGCGTGGTCGTCGATGCGCAAGCCGTATCCGGTGTGCGCGATCGCGGTGGGCCGGACCTCGACGGCGTAGAACGGTGCGGTGGAGATCGGGTTGAGGAACCGGGCGGCCTTGCCGAAGTCGGTGTCCTCGCCGGCCTCCACGAGCTGGTTGTACCGCGCGACGGTGCCGGCGAAATCCGCCTCGGGAAGGCCGGCCGAGCGGGCGAGGGCCTCGAGTGACTCCGCGCTGTGGACTCGCTCGTGGCCGGAGAACTGCTCCATCACGTCAGCGGTGTAGTGCTTCGGCTTGAACTTGGCGTGGTTGGGCCAAATCTGCTTGTAGGCGTCGCCGTACCGCTCGGCGAGTCCGGGCGGCGGCCGCAGGGCGGCATGGTCGAAGACGACGTACCCGACGTCCCCGCGGGGCTTGAGCAGGCTGTCCAGGATCCCGTACGGCGCGGTCTCGTCGCAGAATCGCTGACCACGGTCGTCGACAAGGATCGTCCAGCCGGGCAGGAACGCCTCGTGCATCGTGTCCACGCCGGGGTTGAGCATCCGCAGACCACGGTTCTCGCCGGTGACCGCAGCGCCCACCTGACCGGCGAAGCGCAGGTGATCGCCGCGCGCGCCGTCTGCCCCGATGTAGAAGGTCTCGCCCGGAATCCAGGCGATCGGGTAGTGCGCGGCCAGGTGCTCGGGATTCGCGCCGAACCCTCCGGTCGCCACGATCACGGACCCGCAGGTGAGCTCCTCTCCGCCGGCGCGGACGCCGGTGACCCGCCCGTTGTCGTGGACCAGTTCGTCCACTCGGTTGCCCAGGAGGAACTCGATGCCCGCTTCGCGGCAGCGCGGCACCAGCGCGTCGACGATGGCCTGGCCTCCACCGTTGACGCAATGGCCCCGCGGACGCCGGTCGTCGCCACTGAAGATGAGCCGCTCGTAGAAGGGCACTCCGTGATCGGCGAGCCAGTCGATCGTCTCGCCGCTTCGCGCCGCCCAGCGCTCGACGGGACCGGCGGCCACGTCCCAGACGTTGATCGCCATGTACTCCTTGAACAGATCGTCCCCGCCGTCCTCGATCCCGGCCTCGCGTTGCAGCCGGCTGCGGCTTCCCATGACGACGCCGCCGCTCAGCCGCGTCGAGCCACCGAGCACACCTTCGGACTCGACGAGGAGGATGTCCGCGGCCCCGCGCTCCTTCGCGGTGAGCGCGGAGGCGAGACCCGCGAGGCCCGATCCGATGACGATGACGTCGAAATCCACGCTAGAGCTCCTTTGTGACCGGCGCCCGCCACGGCAGGCGAAGATGGGTGGAATCGTTGAGGCAGACGAGCTCGCGCCGGCCGCTGCGGCCCGCGAGCACGCCGGTTACCCCGGTGCGGTCCGGCCGGCGGAGGACGGGCTTCGCCGAGCCCAGAAAGCCGCTGACGAACCCGTTGATCACACGGCCGGACGTGACCACGAGGACCCGCTGACCGGGATGCGCCGCGATGATGGTCTCGATCGCGGCGGTGGTCTCACCCCCGTTGCCTCGTTCGGCGAGTGCGGGGGCGGCACGCGCCTCGAGCCCGAGCCGCGACGCCACGATCGCGGCTGTCTCCAGCGTCTCGCGCAGCGGAGCCGTGTAGAGGGCGTCCCAGCGGTCGTGCCGCAGGCGCGATGCGACGGCCTCCGCCGCTGCCGTGCCCGTCGCGCTCGGCCCCGGGTCGCCACGTCGCGTCACCTCGGACTGAAGCTCCGGGTGCGCGTGACACACCAAGACGAGTTCCACGTGGTCGACCTCCTTGCCCTCCGGCCCTAGATCTGCGGCCGATCGCCGGTCGCGTTGAGCTCGACGACCGTCCATCCCTCGTCTGGCAGGTACCGGAACCGGTTGATCGAGCCGTACCGCGGCTGGAACAGCGAGACCTGGCCGGACCCGAGCAGCATCGCGAAGAAGTTGTTGATCACGCCGCCGTGGGTCACCGCGAGCACGCGCTCGCCGGGGTGCTCTTCGCGGATGCGCTCGATGGCGCCGTGAATCCGGTTCCGGAATTCCGCCAAGGTAGTTCCCCACGGCGAAAGATCACCGGCGAGGTAAGAACGGTAGGCGCCCGCGCCGTCTTCCCAGTGCAGGTAACGCTTCGCGCCCCGGTCGAACTCGGCGAGATCAGGTTCGACGCGAAGCCGCGCGCCGGGAGCCAGTATCTCCGCGCTCTCGGTCGCCCGGAGCAGGGGCGAGCAGTACACCGCGTCATACCCGTCGGCTTCGACCAGTCCGCGAGCTCCTTCCAGGTGTTTCCGCCCGGTCGGACTCAACGGCGGATCGCCGGGGTCTGTCACGCCGCTCCCGCGCTCCGGTTCTCCGTGGCGGACAAGGCTGAGGATCACACGGGCCTCCCTGCCCTGACACCGTGACCAGTTCACAACTACTCTATCAGTAGAGTTCTTCAAATACATCTACTTCCAAATAGTCTAGCTGTGGAGTTTAATGTCGGGACGCGTATCACACCCGAGGAGGCACGCATGGTCGACATTTCACGGCCGTGGATCGTGGACACTCCGCTCAGTGAGCGATGGCCTGTCTACACCAGGGCGAACGTGGGAGAGGTCTCCCCCAACGCCACGACACCACTGATGTGGAGCATGATCGGCGGACCACCCGCGGAACGCGAGTGGAAGCAGGCCCTGGTCGAGTTCGGCGCCTTCGACATCGAGGAGTTCCGCCCCGATCTCATCGACATCCAGGGAATGGTTCACGGCTACATCTACCTGAACCTGTCGAACTCACGCACCTTCGGAGCACGCATGCCCGGTGCGACCCCGGAGTTGATGGACCGGACCTACCTGGGCGAGATCGAGGCGCCGCCCTACGTTCCACATCCGGACGACGACAAGCCCGGCTACACCGAGCGCATCCTGGCGACGGTGCAGCGCGTGCTCGGCGAGAAAGCGCGCCCCGATGTGGCGGAACACAAGAAACTCGCGGCGAAGCTGCGGGCCGAACGGCCCGACCTGACGGCCCTGTCCGACTCCGAACTCCTCGCCAGGCAACGTAGCGTCATGGAGTATCCCTACGGCCCCACACTCCGGACCCACCTGCGCATGGTCTACGAGGGTTCCGTCGTCACCGGAGCGCTCGACCAGGCGGTGGCCGGGCTCGGCGATCCGACACTCGCCATCCGTCTCATGAGCGGGCTGGGCGACATCGCGTCCGCCGCGCCGAACCAGGCGATGTGGCAGCTAGGGCGGATGGTGACGGCGAGCCCTGAACTCACCGCCGAATTCGACAAGGGTGTGGCGGGTCTGGAGGAGCGTCTGCGGTCGTCGGGCAGCGAGACCGCGCAAGCGTTCCTCAGCGAGTTCGACGCGTTCATCTACGAGTACGGCAGCCGCTCGACCGACGAATGGTCGGCAGCACCGAAAAGCTGGGAGACCCACCCCTCGATCCCCCTGGGCATGATCGACCGCATGCGGCTGCAGGACGACGAAAAGGAGCCCGGCCGGCAGGCTGCCAGGCTGCGCGGAGAACGCCAGGCGCTCGTCGCCGAGGTCACCGGCAAGCTTTCGGACAACTGCGAGGCACTGTCCCAGATCTTGGCGGTGCTCGAATCCGCGGAGCTGTATTCGCGGGCGCGCGAGCAGAGCAAGACCAACTGCATCCGCATGCTGCACGAGGCACGGTTGCCCGTCTGGGAGCTTGGGAAGCGATACACGGCCAAAGGGGTGCTCGGCCGTCCCGAGGACATCACCATGCTCCTGGAGAGCGAACTCGACGCTTTCATCGCGAACCCACAGTCGTTCGTGCCGGTCATCGCCGAGCGGTGGGAATGGTACGACGCGCTCGACGAACTCGAGCCGCCGTTCTTCATCAACGGCGAGATCCCGCCGGTGACCACCTGGCCGAAGAAGAAGGACCCCGACTTGCAGCCGGCCGGACCGGGCACGGTGCTCACGGGGATCGGTGCCTGCCCCGGCACCGCGACGGGTGTCGCCCGGGTCATCACCGATCCCGAGGACGCGCCGGACCTGGAGCCGGGCGAGATCCTCGTCGCACCACTCACGGATCCGGGCTGGACGCCGATCTTCACCTCGGCGGCCGCTGTGGTGGTCAACGTCGGCGCACCGATGAGCCACGCGGCGATCGTCAGCCGGGAGCTGGGAATTCCGTGTGTGCTCGGCGTCCGTGGCGCGACGAAGAAGATCAAGGACGGCACTCGCCTGACCGTCAACGGCACGACGGGCGAAGTGACCGTCGAATGATCCGGGTGGGCCCTGGCCACCACAACGCCAGGGCCCGCCCAGGTTCAGAGCACCCGGGGCCGGTCGGCGACCCAGGTGAGCGCGTTCGCGAGCAGCCGGCGGAAGGCCGCGTTGCCGAAGGAATCGGGCCCGTCCCCGAACTGCAGATAGACGATGCGGCTGGCCGGGTGCTCGCGAATCCACGCGACCACCCCTGATCCGCGCGGGTGGCGCCATCCGTCGTTCGTGTCGCGCCTGCCCAGTACCGCGTTCCAGGTCGACCAGACCGTGCGATCGGTCAGCGGCGCGTCGGTGACCAGCAGTGGTGTGATCGCGGTGTCATCGATGTCGGCCAGATACAGCTCATCCGTGATCGTGAACCCGTCTTCGAGCCCGGCGACAACCGGATGGGCGGCCACCGCGGCGATCTTCTGCGACACCGCGTGCCGGTATCCGGAGTCCGGATGCCCGGCCTCCCGGATGAACCGGAACCGGCCGCCCATGACCTTCGCGTAGTCGTCCCACAGCGGCCACGCCGCCAGCGCGTGGTGCAAGAAGACGAACCCATGGCCGCGATCCACGACCCGCAGGAAGTCCTCGCGGAACTCGCCGGGTGGCTCGTGGAGATCGGGGGGCGTGTGATCGGGTTTGAACCCGAAGCCAGGCATGTCGTACATGAGGTACGCGTCCCACCGGTGCGGTTCCACGCCGGCGAAATGCCGTTGCGCCGCGGGCTGTTCGACCTGGACGCACTCTATACCCGGAAGCGATTCGAGCATCGCGCCGAACGCGTTGCGGTCGTAGGAGTGCCCTCGGGTCACCGTCAGTACCTGTCGTGCCATCGCCGCCTCCGCTCGGGCCCGGTCAGTGCTGGACACGGGTCAGCAGCCCGCCGTCGACCACGAGATTCGCCCCGGTGCAGAAGCTTGCCCGCGCGCTGAGCAGGAATGCCACCGCGTCGGCGACCTCGGCCGGATCACCGAAGCGGCGCAGGGCCACCCTGTTCTTCACCATGTCGTAGACCTCGGGGCGTCCTTGCCTGACCTGATCCCAGGCACCGCCTGCGAACTCGACCGGCCCCGGCGAGACCACATTGACCCGGATGCCGTCCGCGGCGTACGCCTGCGCGAGAGCCGACGCGTGGTGCAGCACCGCTGCCTTGATGGCGCCGAACGAATTGGGCCCGGAGGGCATCCCGACGTCCAGAGCGCTGGTCGAACCGATCGCCACGATGGCACCGTGACCGGCCCCGGCGAGGTGCGGCCGGGCGGCCTCGGCCAGAACCGCGAACGCCTGAAGATCGCCGCGAACGCTGTCCACCCAGGAGTCATCACCTTTGAGGCTTCCGGGCGACGCGTTCGACACCACGATGTCGAGACCACCGAGGTTCTGCGCACTCGCCTCGACGAAGGCACGCACCGCCGCTGGATCGCCGACGTCCACGACGTCGGCGAACACCCGCACCCGCCGCGCCTCGAGCTCATCGCGAACCTGCGAGAGCTGCTCTTTGCCGCGTGCGCAGAGCGCGAGCGCGCAGCCTTCGCGAGCCAGCACGTCCGCGACGACCTTCCCGATCCCTCGGCTCGCGCCCGTGACAAGTGCACGCCGGCCCTTCAGTCCCAGGTCCATCCGCCACCCCATTAAGTCTTGTGCAAAATAATCTATTCAGCGACCATACTTTCAAACATGGTTAGCCTGAACAAGCTTCGAGGAGTCGACATGGGTGCGCAGCTGGTGAAACCGACCATCGACATCGGCATCGTGACCACGAATCCCGAGGCGATGGCCGACTTCTACGGCACCGTGATCGGATTCCCGCCACTTCCCGATGTCCCGATGGACGGCTTTCGGGTCAAGCGGTTCCAGGTCGGCGAGTGCGTGCTGAAGATCGTGACCTTCGACGACGAACCCGGCGGCCGCGCGGTGACCGGCACCCTCGGCGACTCGACGGGCCTGCGCTACTGGACCGTCTCCGTGGCCAACCTCGGCCAGATCCTCGCCGCGGTGGAGGGCGCCGGGCAGAAGGTCGTCGACGGCCCCACCGAAGTACGCCCCGGCGTGACCATCGCCCTCGTGACGGACCCGGACGGCAATCTCCTCGAGTTCGTCAACCGCCCGGCGACCTGAACCCACGGTCTCAGGACAGCACGCCGGTGTCGAACCATCGCTCCAGGCGCTCGCGCTGCGCCTCGTTGACGTACTCGATGCGATGAGCTGGTACGGCCGCCGAGCGAGCGTAGATGACCGAGATCGTGCCGTCGGGCTGCCGGAAGACGGCGTCGACCGGGTCACCGGCGGTCTCCAGCCACTTCAGCCGCGCGACCGGATCGGGCTCCCAGACGCCGAGATGATGCAAGCCCGCCTGCGCCGGGGAGTAGATACCCCGCCCCTGGCACTCGATGACCTCCATGCGGAAGGGCCGGTCGCGCGTGTAGGCGACGAGCATCTCCAGTGGTCCCGTCGTGCCACCGAGACGGTCCTCCACCTCGTGCACGGTGAGCCTCGTCGGTTCGTTGAAGGTGTGACCGAGGCGCGATTCGAGATCGCGGATCGCGGCCCGCATGTCGGGAACGACGAGGCCCGCGTGATAAGGCATCAACAAGACCGTCACCTTCCTAAGTCCAGTGGTGAACAGTAGATTCCTAGAGTAATACGCGAGCGAGGAGGCCGTCATGCCTGAAGTTCTCAACGCGAAGCCGGGCGACGGGATCGCGCCGGACAGCCCGTTCGCCCGCCTGCTGTCACTCGATCCGGCGGCCCTCCGATGTCCCTTCGACGCGTACGCGAGCCTGCGCGAACAAGGTCCGGTGGTGTGGAGTGGCCGGCTCAACGCGTTCGTGGTCAGCCGGTATCCCGACATCCGGGAGGTGCTTCGCGATCCGGTGACGTTCTCGTCCCGGCACGCCAGTGGCTCCAGTTCCGTGACCGCGCTCGCCGAGCGGATCATGAACAACCCAGACTTCCCGGAGGATGTGCGCGGGCAGGCGGAACGGCGCCTGCGGTTGAGCCGGTCCCCTGTGCTGCTCAACGCGGACCCGCCGCTGCACCAGCGCCACCGGCGGCTGGTCAGCCACGCGTTCACGCCCCGGCGCATAGCCGAGATGGAGCCACTGTTCCAGCGCGTCACCGACGAGTTGGTCGACGCCTTCGCAGGCAAGGGCACGGCCGAGTTGGTCGCCGATTTCGCGCTTCCCCTTCCCATGACGGTGATCGCGACGATCCTCGGCGTTCCACCTGAACTGATGGCCACGTTCAAGAAGTGGTCCGGCGCCTTCACCCGTGGCGTCGGCGCGCTCGACCTGCCGCACGGTGAAATCTGCGAGCTGTTCCGATCGGTCGGCGAGTTCTACGACTACTTCACCGACCAGCTCGAGATCCGGCGCGGCGCACCGGCCGACGACCTGCTCACCGATCTGCTCGGCGCCCGTGTGGACGGTGAGCATCCACTGACGCCGGACGAGATCCTGCAGATGCTCGTCCAGTTCCTCATCGGCGGCAACGAAACCACCACGAATCTGATCGCCGGCACCATGCTGCACCTGCTACGCGATCCCGTTCGTCTCGACCGCGTCAAGGCGGATCCGGAGCTGGTTCCCGCGCTGATCGAGGAAGGACTGCGACTCGAGGCGCCCACCCAGGGGATGTTCCGCACCGCCACGGCCGGCACCGAGATCGGCGGTCACCCGATACCGGAGGGCGCCATGATCTATCTCGTCTTCGCGTCCGGCAATCGCGACGCCTGCGAGTTCGCCGATCCCGACATGATCGACCTCGACGCCCCGAGGCCGCACCACCTCGCGTTCGGCCGCGGGGAGCACGTCTGTCTCGGCGCCAACCTGGCGCGCCGCGAGAGCATCATCGCGATCCGGACGCTTCTCGCTCGCCTGCCCGGCATCGCCGCGTCCGTCGAGGTCGATGATCTGGACTATCACCCGACGTTCATCCTGCGCGGCCCCGCCCGGCTGCCCGTGACGTTCACCGCGTGAGCGAGGAGGCACAGCATGCGGATCGGCCTGCGCTACGACATGCGGGCGCCCGACCTCGGCCCGGGATCCGCCTCGCCCGCGCAGCTGTACGAGGCCGCCGTGGAACAGGCGAAATGGGCTGACGAACAGGGCTTCGCCGCCGTCTACCTCGCCGAACACCATGGCGCGGAAGACAACTACTGTCCCGCACCGATGATTCTGGCGGCCGCGATGGCGGGCGCCACCCGCTCGATCGCGCTGCACCTTTCCGCCCTGTGCATCACGATGCACCATCCGCTACGGCTCGCCGAGGACCTCGCCGTCCTGGACCTCATCGCCGGACCGGGCAGGCTGCTCGTCACCGCGGGCATGGGGTACCGCCCGCACGAGTTCGAGATGTTCGGTGTGGACTACCCGGGCCGCGCCGCCGTCTACGAGCACACGCTGGACGTGCTCCGGCGGGCGTGGACCGGGGAAGAGTTCGTTTTCGACGGCACGACCGTCAGGGTGACCCCCACCCCCGCCTCCCCAGGCGGGCCTACGGTCTACATCGGAGGCAACGCGAAGCCCTCCGCGCGTCGCGCGGCCCGCTTGGGCCTCGGCTACCGGCCAGCAAGCGAGGAGCTTTACGAGTACTACGAGGCCGAGTGCGCGCGAGCCGGCCGTCCCGCTCCCGAACCGTTCCCGAAACATGGCCCGGCGTTCGTGCACGTGACCGAGGACCCCGAGCGAACGCTGGCGCGACTGGCGCCGCATCTGGTGCACGCCAGCACCATGTACGCCCGGTGGGCGGGCGAACGCGCCGGAGCCCGCGTGAACGGCTACTGGAAGGAACTCGGCGACATCGAGTCGATCAAGGCGGATCCGCGGATGTGGATTCTCACGCCGGAGGAAGCGGTCCAGCGGCTCCGTGCGCTCGAACCGGATTACGAGCTGCGGCTGCACCCGCTGCTGGGCGGCATTCCGCCGGAGCTGTCGTGGCAGAGCCTGGAGCTTCTCGTCGGCCAGGTCCTGCCGCAGGTGCCAACCGCGGCCACGCGAGACTGACAGCTGAGGCGGGACCTGCGGCGAGCCCTAGACTTCCGAGGTCGCGGTCCCCGCGCTCAGTTCCGTCCGGGCCACTCGGGGTGTCGCGGTGACGCCACGGCCGACGACGTAGAGGGTGCCCAACGCGAGAGCAGCCGTGACGACCGCGGCGAGGTTCTGCACGACGGCTCCGGCGTCGCTGTTGATCGCGGCGTAGACAGGCCAGCCTGCCCACAACTCCCACCCTGCGAATGAGGCCGGGATGAGGATGATCGCGAGTGGGTAAGCGCGGCGACCGAACTGCCGTACCGCGAGGACGAGCAGAGCGCCGCCGAGAAGCTCTCCGAAATTGGCGAAGACCCACCAAAGAGGAAAGTCCGATCCGATACGCCAAGGCTGCTCGCCGTAGTAGTCGTAAGCGCTCGTGATGATGTAGCCCTCGAGGACGAAGTTCATGACGGCCTGCCCGGCGACACACCACCAAAAGAGCTTCCAGGTGGTACCACGGCGGAATATCTGAAAGAACACGTAGAAGGTCACGCCCGTGAAGAACGTGTACACGAACAACGCCCACCATGGGTATTCGATCGGAACGGGCAGGTCACGGAACTGGGTCCACGCCACGATATTCCCTTTGTGGAAGCGGAGCTTGCCGAGCGCGTCCCAGATGGGTTCCACCGGATTGCACAAGACGCTGCCGAGAAGACAGTAGAGGGGCAGCGCCGAGCGAGTCCGGATCAGCTCGATCAGGCCCGCCAACAGGATGATCGCCGCGAAGGAGCCGAACACGACGAAGAACGTCCATGCGTGAGCGGAAGTGATCGTCGGGACCGTAGTGATATCCGATTGTTGCGCGAACACTGCTACCTCCTGATGGACTTCCGAACAGGCGCCCGTCAAGCTCGGCCGCGGGCCTCAGTGCGATGCCGTGTTGATGCGGTGGCTGTTGCGCGGCGAACTCACCCACCCGCACAGATGTGGGTCCGCGTCGAACTTCGCGCCGTCGAGCCATCGCCCCTGCGGCGTGTAGTACCCGATCTCGCCGTCGCGCCGCGTGACGCGCACCCGGCCCGGCTCGGCGAGTTCGTACAGGACACCGCTGAACGGGCTGCGCACTCCTCCCGCCATGCTCACTCACCCTCCACGTAGCGGCGCAGCAGCCGCTGCATCCACTTGATGTTGTCCTCCTGGTAGGACGCGAACGTCACGGTCTGCTTCGTCGCGGTTTCCAGTCCGAACTGCACCTTCTCCATGTTGAAACAGTCCTGGTCCAGGATGTTCCCCACGATGCCGAGCCCCGCGACACTGCTGAACGGGTCGTCGAAGCCGAGCCTGACCTCCTCGGCCGGTGCCGGACGCTCACCGGTGAACGGGGACACGTAGAACACGTCCATCACGCAGGTCCGGTGGTCGTCGCCGTTCGGCCGGAACCGGTAACAGATCTTGTGCACCCCGCCCCACGGCATGAAGTTCGGGAAGACGGTGTAGGTGAAGTTGTCGACGAGTTCGCAGTCCGCCCACTCCTCGACCCTGTCACCGATGAAGCCGCGCCATTTCTCCCTGCTGGTGCGGACGACGAACGAGCGCGCCGTCTCCCCCGGCTCGGGTTCGACCGGCAGCTGTTCACCCTCACGGACGTCCAGTGTCGCTCGCAGCAAGTCCTCGGTGTCCGGGTCCCCCGGCATCATCGGCCCGACGACCTCCGAGGGAGTGATGAAACGCGCGAACGTCTCGTAGCAGTCGACCTGGCAGACACCGAACGCCGCGTACGGCACGGTCTGCGGATGCGTCGCCGCGGCGTGCCAGCACTCCATGAACGCCTCTTGCGCGACCTTCCAGTTGCACCGGAGCAGCTTCGACACGTGCGCCTCGACATAGCGGTTCTTCATGTCCCACTTGGCGAAATGCTCCGGCAGCGCGCCGAGGAACGACGTCAGCGGCTCGGCGCCGGGATCGGGGTTGATGAACACGAAACCCGCCCAGGTCCCGACCCGAACCTGGGGCAGCTTGAACTCTTCCGGGTCGACGTGCGCGAACTCCCACGGAGCCGGAATCCGCTTCAGATCACCGTTGAGCTCCCAGGTCATCGCGTGGAACGGGCACCGGATCTCCGAGCACCGGCCGGCGAAGTCCTTCAACTGCCGGCCCCGGTGCAGGCAGGCGTTGGGAAACGCGCGGATCTCGTCGGGGCCGGATCGCACGATGAGGTAGGACAGTCCGGCGATCTCGTAGACATAGTGGTCGCCGACCTCGGGAATGTGCTCCTCGCGACAGGCGAGCTGCCAGACCTTCCTCCAGAGCTTCGCCTTTTCCTTCTCGTGCCAGGTCCTCGACACGTAGATGTCGATCGGCGCCTCGTCGAAGTCGAAGTCACCCCTGGACTCCTGACGGATGTGCTTGGGCACCTCACGGGTGTCCAGGTTCAGCACGTCCTGGTAAGAGATCAGCCGATCTCCTACCTCGATCCTCTCGCCCACGGTGGTCCTCGCCTCCCTCGCTTCGGTCGGCTTCAGCCTACCTTCGCATTTACTAGATTGGTAGACTATTTGTGACGCGAGCAAGTACCTGGTACCTCGCCGAACGATCAAGGAGACCGCGTGAAGATCAGCGACAGCGCGCAGCCCCGGAACGAGGCCGAACAGGTCGTGGTGAACTTCCTGGACGGATGGGGTCCGGGGGCATGGCCACACATGCGCGAGTGCTACGACAAGTGGATGACCGACGATGTCTCCTGGGAGAACACGGGGTCGCCGCCGACCAAGGGCAAGGAGGCGGCCAAGGAGTTCCTCACCGCGCTGCACGACACGCTCGACATGGAGTACTGCACGGCGGAGCTGCACAACCTGGCATCTCGCGGCGACATCGTGCTGACCGAACGCACGGACAGGGTCCACCTCGCGGACGGTTCGGTGGCGATCGAGATCCCGATCATGGGTACGTTCGAGGTGCGTGACGGCAAGATCGCCCGCTACGCCGACTACAACGCGGACTCGCCCATCAAGGAACGCTTTCCGCGCCACGCCCGAGGGGACTACTGAGACACCTACGACGAAGAGGGCCCGTGCGGCGCACGGGCCCTCTTCGTCGTACCGGCCACGTTCACCCGCCGCGGTTGGCCCGCTCGATCACGCGGACGACGTTGTGCTGCCCGTCGACCAGGATCTGGTCACCGTCGTGAATACGCGCGGTGCCGTCCCCGGTTCCGATCACGTACGGAATGCCCATTTCCCGCGCCACCAGCGCACCGTGGCTCGCCGCGCCGCCGAGATCGATGACGAGCGCCTCCGCGAGCGTGAAAAGCGGCGCCCAGCTGGGATCGGTGAACCGGCACACCAGGATGTCACCCGGTTCGAGCTCGACGTCGTCGTTCGGGTCCAGGACCACACGCGCACGGCCCTTCACCTGCCCGCCCCCGGCGGCCGCACCGGTGATCTGGTCGCCCTCGTCGCCCGGTCCCGCGGACGGTGCCCGCTCCGCCGTCGTCACCTCGGGCATGCCCTCGAACGAGCTGGGCAGCTTCATGCGCTTGTACTCTTCGCGGGTGCCACGCCGGTAGGCGATCAACTCGCTCGCATCCGGAAGCCGGCCCTCCACCAACCGGTCGAGCTCCTCCAAGGTCAAGAAGAAGACATCGTCGACTTCGGCCAACCTGCCGCCGGCGACCTCTTCCCTGCCGAGGTCGCGGGCCGCCGCCCGGCAGCCGTCCAGCGTCATCAGGTAGCCGGCTTTGCCGATCTCGTTGTTGCGCACGATGTTCCTCGCCCTGGCCAGGACGAACTTGAGGGCCGGCCGCCCGAGCGCGGAGGTGGCCTTCAACAGCTCCGCCTGGGCCTGTGCGCCGGCGCGGACGGCCTCCTCCTCGCGGGCCCGCGGCGAGACGTAGTTCTGCCGGGCGGCCATCGAGCGGGCCATCGAGCGCAGCGGCGCCGGTTCCTCGCGCCAGGAACGGGTGTAGACGTTGCCCTCGTTGGGACCGTGGAAGCCGTACTCGGCCAGGAACGCCTCTTCGGTCAGCTCACCCTGCGCGAGCCGCCACAGGTCCTCGGCCATGCCGACCTCGCGGACGTTGCCCTGCCCGGAAAACGCCCGCGTCGCCAGCGAGGTGTCCCCGGCCTTCGCCGCCGCGTCGTGCAGCGCACTCTGTACCGCCTGCAGCTGAAGCCGGACCTTGCAGTGGATACCGAAGATGCGCTGGAACCTGTCCCGCGCCTCGTGCAACCGGTCGATCGGGCGGGCGATGGTGTGCCTGCCGGTACGACTCGCCTCGAAGACGTCGCGATGCCACCACTGACGCACGTCCTCGTACACCGCGCGCAGCTCACTGCCGGTCCGGAGCATGGCCCGCGGCATCTTCACCAGGATGATCGGGATCCGCCACGGCCTCGCCGGTTCCTTCGGGACGCCCTCGCGGGTCGCGCCCATGATGTCACGTTCGAGGTCGTTGGGATCGACGCCGGGCATCGGCGCGACCATGCGCCGGACAGCGTCCACATTGAACGCCTGCCGACCGTAGATCGCGGCGGTCTTGAGATCGTTGGGATCGTCGGACATGACGATCTCCCTGCGCGCCACGACGCCGAACGAATACATCGACCACAGGACGCCCTCTTCGAGACCTCGCCCCCACACGCTCCAGCACAGCGGGGACAAGATGTCGGGAGTGGCTTCGGAGACATTGGTGATCGACCAAAGACGTCCCGGCTCACTGGTTCCCCGAACGGGATCGAACAACTCGGCCATACGTGCTTCCTCTCGAATGACGATCTCATCGGCGAGACGCCTGGGCAAATACTCTAGTAACAATTAGTCGGTTACGCGAGTATTCTTTCGAGTGTTCGTCCACCACAGTGCACAGTCGACTACACGGCGCGCAAGCACGGTCACGGTGAGGGACCGATTGGACATGGTTCAACACGAAATCCGCCGAGCCCGTTGGCAGCGGACACGGCCAGGTGAGATCGTTGTTCCATGGGTGCGCGTTCAGTGAAGAACCTCCCAGCCGAGCTGACGAGCTTCATCGGCAGGCGTGATGACCTGCTGCGCGCGAAGAACCTGCTCACGACCTCGCGGCTGCTCACCCTGACCGGCATGGGCGGCACCGGGAAGACGCGCCTGGCCCTGCGGCTCACTCACGAGACCCACCGCACCTTCCCGGACGGCGCCTGGCTGGTCGAACTCGCCGATCTTCGCCAGGGGGCGCTGCTTCCCCAGGCCATCAGCGCGGTACTGGGCATCCGAGACGAATCGAGTGATCCGGTCGGCACCCTGATCAGCCACCTGCGAGGCCAGCGCTGCCTGCTCGTCCTCGACAACTGCGAGCATCTGGCCGAGCCGGGCGCGATACTGATCGGCGAGCTCCTGCGCGCGGCCCCGACGCTGAAGATCCTCGCCACGAGCAGGCACGTGCTCGGCGTCGAGGGTGAGCAGGTCTTCCCCGTGCCGTCGCTGGCCCAGGACCGCCGCGACAACCAGCCCAGCGAAGCGATGCAGCTGTTCGAAGAACGGGCCGCTTCCGCCGCGCCGAGCTTCCGGCTGAGCGCGGACAATCGCGAGATCGTGGCCGCCATCTGCCGTCAGGTCGACGGCCTCCCACTCGCTGTCGAGCTCGCCGCGGCCAACGTCCGCTCGTTCTCTCCCGCCGAGATCCTCGACCGGCTTTCCGACCCCGACCTGCTCACGGCGAGCGAGCGGACACGCCCTGCCCGCCACCGCACCCTCGACGCCGCGATCGAATGGAGCTATCGCCTGTGCTCGCCACAGGAACGACGCACCTGGGAACAGCTGTCGGCCTTCTCCGGAGGTTTCACCGCGCAGTCCGCCGAAGCGGTGTGCACCACCCTCGACGAAGACGTCACCGTGCTGCGCGCACTGATGGGGCTGATCGACAAGTCGATCGTCGCGCGAGTCGACGGTGCCGATGGCGGCCGGACCCGATACCGGATGCTCGAGCCGGTACGTCAGTACGCCGCCCAGAAACTCACGATCGCGCCCGACGCCGACGAGGTGCGCAGGCGCCACCGCGACTACTTCCTGCAGCTCGCCCGGTGCGGGCTGGAGGCCTACTGCAGTTGCGGTGACGTCGAATGGTTCGCCACGACCACCACGGAGCGCGCGAACCTGCGGCAGGCACTCGATTTCAGTCTGTCCGACGCGCGCGACCCCGAGATCGCGGTCGAGATGGCGGCGACGCTGCGGCCGTTCTGGCAGCAGACGGGAGCCATCCTCGAGGGATATCGCTGGTTGTGCGCGGCTCTGGAACGGGTCGCGGCGCCAGGACGGCCCCGCGCGGCGGGCCTGGTCTCGGCGGCCGTCCTCGGTTTCCTTCTGGAGGAAACCGAGCGCGCGCGGGCCCTGCTCCGGGAACACGTGGAGTTGACGGCCCGCCACGGGTACGACGAATTCGGCACCCTCGTGCTCTTCGCATCCGCACTCGAGGCATTCGCCGACGGTGACGTCAGGTTGGCCTTCGACCGGTCGGAGAAGGCCGTCGAATCGGCATCCGACCGGGAGAATCCGGGCATCGTCGCCGAGTCGATGGCACTGGCGGCGTTGTACGCCTTCGTGCTCGATCACGAGCAGGCCGAGACGATAGCGGCCCGCTTCGTGTCCTATACCGAGTCGCACAAGGCGCACCTGCTGAAGGCGGTGGCGTTGTACCCGCTCGGTGCCGTCCGGTGGCGCAAGGGCGATGTGGCATCCGCGACCTCTCTCATGCGCGAGGCGCTGCGGCTCTACCAGATGTTCGACCATCCGGGAATGGTCGCGGTGTGCGTCGAAGGCCTGGCGTGGTCGGCGGCCGAGACCGACTCCGAGCGGGCGGCGACTCTGCTCGGGGCGGCTAAGTCGGTGTGGAAGTACAGCCAGATGCGCCTTCCCGAAACCGCCGTCGGCCAGGTCGGGCAGACCATCGAGGCGCGCCTCCGGCAGGACATGGGCGACCTGGGGTTCGAAGAGGCCTTCGCCGCGGGCCAGCAGCTGTCCTTCGACGACGCCGTGACACTGGCCATCGGTGCCCCGGCCGAACCTGCTCACAAGCCGAAGAAGCCCTCCGCTCGCGCCGGGCTGACCCGGCGCGAGCGAGAGATCGCGGCACTCGTCGTCGACGGCCTCACCAACCGGGAGATCGCGGCCAAGCTCGTCATCTCCCACCGCACGGCCGACGCGCACGTGGAGCACATCCTCGCCAAGCTCGGTTTCCGGTCACGCACGCAGATCGCGCGGTGGTTCAGCGAGCAGGAGCAATCGGGCTGAGGCCCCTCAGGCGGCCGTCGCCAGATACGCGAGCGCTTCCACACCGGCGGCGGTGAGGGAAACACCGCCGGCGACGGGACGATCCGATCGTGCGACCAGGCCCAGCCGCTCCAGCCTGCCGAGCGCGTACAGTTCCTCCTCCGCGGTGCCGTCCGGGTGCGCCGCCGGTTCGGCGAGCCCGGCCCACTGGTGCGAGTGTGCGAGCAACTCCGTGATCCCAATCTGCTCGAGCACGAGCAGGTCTGCGCTGTTCATGCGTGTGACCTCCTTGTCAACGTCCTCGAGCCTGCCGGACCGCGACCGGCCCGCCCATTGGCCAAACCACCTACGTAGGTACCTATGTCGGGCGTCACAGATCCAGCACGAGGCGCCCGCCGAGGCACCGGCTGACGCAGATCATCATCGTCTCCCCCGCCTCGCGCTCGTCCTCGGTGAGGTAGCTGTCGCGATGGTCCGGGGTGCCCTCGAGTACCGGGGTCTCGCACTCGCCGCAGTACCCCTCCTCGCAGGAGTACGCGACGTCGGGTACGGCATCCCGCACCGCGGCGAGGATGCTGTGTTCTTCCGGCACCAGAACGGTCGTGCCCGTTCTCCCGAGCACGACCTCGAACGCCGCTCCGGACGTGTCGGCCGGCCCGTCGGCGCCGAACCGCTCCACACGAAGCGACGCCCCGGTCGCGTGCGTGGCGAACTGCTCGGCCACGGCATCGAGCATCCCGCCCGGCCCGCAGGCGTACACCAGCGTGTCCGGGCCCGCACCCCGCAACGCGGCCGCGAAGTCGGGCCGCCCATGCGTGTCCTCGGGACACAGTTCGAGTCGTTCGGCCGGATAGGCGGCCAGGTGCTCGCGGAACGCCATGCTCGAGAGCGTGCGTCCGCCGTAGAGCAGCTTCCACGACGCGCCACGCGCACACGCGGCGGCGATCATCGGCAGGATCGGGGTGATGCCGATTCCTCCGGCGAGGAACAGGTACTTCTCCGCCTGGTCGAAGGGGAAGTTGTTCCTCGGCTCGCCGACGGTCAGCTTCTGCCCGGTCGCGGCTATGTCGTGCAGTTCCCGCGAACCACCCCGGCCGTGCTCTTCCCTCAGCACGGCGACGACATACTCCTCGGCCCGGTTCACGTCGCCGCACAGCGAGTACTGGCGGGACAATCCGGACGGCAGCGTGACATCGATGTGTGCCCCGGGTTCCCAGCGGGGCAGCCGGCCACCACCGGGCTCGCGCAGGACGAGCGAGATGACGTCGCGGGCCTCCCGGCGCACCTCGTCGATCACGAGGTCGAACTGCCTTCGAGCCATCGTGTTCAGCTCCTCGCCGCGTCGAGGACGGGCGCCAGGCGCTTGAGCAACTCCATCCAGTCGCCGCCGGACTGGATCTCCGAGCAGAAGTTCGTCTCCACGATCACGCCCTCGAGGCCGGCCCCGGCGGCCTCGAGGGTCCGCTCGGCGACCTCGTCGACGGTGAGCCGCTTGCCCGCCGTCGACTCCAGCGCCACCCGATAGATCGCGCCGACCGGCGCGCGTCCGGGTTCCCGCATCTCGTTGATCTCGCCCAGCGTGTCGACCACCTGCCGTATCGGCATCGAGCCCGGGTTCCACAGGTCGAAATCACGTGCGGTGCGAACCAGTCCCTTCGCCGACCACATCCCGGACATCAGCTTCGGCCTGCGCAGTGGCTTCGGCCGGATCAGCGAAGGCGCGATGGTGAAGAACGGCCCGTCGTGCCGTACCGGGTCGGCACCCCAGCAGGCGAGCAGAGCCGGAACGAAGTCGTCCATCCGCCGGCCGCGGGTGCGAGGGTCGACACCGACCGCCTGGTGTTCCTCGTGCGACCACCCGGCGCCGAAGCCGACCGTCGTCAAACGCCCCCCACTAAGCTGGTCGATCGTCGACAGACGCTGCGCCAAGGGCGCCGGCCAGTGATTGCCGCCGACGAGGATGCTGGTGCCCAGCTCGATGCTTTCGGTCCACGCCGCGACGGCCGCGAGCAGCTCGGTGGGGCCGAACACCGACTCGTACGCCTTGGGCTGGGCGGAGGCGCTCCCGCCGTACTCCCCGCTCTGCGACAGCGCGTACAGGAAATGGTCCTGCACCCATAGGTGCGCGAAGCCCATCCGCTCCGCTTCCCGCGCGAAGTCCTTCACGAGCGGGCCGTCGACGTGCGGACCGAGCTGGGGAAGGGCAAGGCCCACCGCGATGGCGCTCACGACCGCCTCCTCACTGCGACTCGAGGACGACACGCTTGATCCGGCTCAGCTGAGTCCTCGAGATCCGCCATCGCCCGTCTTCGTTGCGGTACTCCTCGGTGTAGTGTCCGTATCCGGTGTGCGACTCGTACTTGCTCTCCTGCGGAGTCTCGACGATGTCGAACATCGGCCAGATACCGCGAGCGTGCGTCTCGTCCAGGATCTCGATCTCGGGTACGTGTCCGTGGTGGACAGAGACCGCGCCGTCGAAGTGGCGCCTGGCGGAGTCGACGAACTGTTCACGTGTCATCGGCTTGCTCGTCGACTCCGCGAAGTCGATTTCGAGGTCGGCGGTGAACAGCTCCGAGAACATGCCCCACAACTTCAGGTCCACCGCACGGAAGTAGCGTGCCTTCAGCTGCCTGATCTCCTCGATGGCGGCCAGCCTGCGGACCACCTGCTCAATCGATTCCTCCACGCCCGAACACCCTTTCCTCTTCGCCCAGTACTTCGCCAGAATAGTCTACTACTAGACAATCTCCAATACTCCTTCATATAGTCGATCAGTAGACTAATGACGGAGGGACCGGCGATGAGCGCGACGACGGCAACGAAGCCACGTTTCTCTCACGGTGGAGTAAGCCCGGAGGACACCTGGGCACTCGTCGAGAAAGCACGTTCCGGTGATTCGGAAGCGTTCTCGCTTCTGTATCGTCACCATTTCGACCTCGTGCACGGGTACCTGCACTCGCGGGCGGACTTCTCGCTCGCCGAGGACCTGACGAGCGAGACCTTCGCACGGGCACTGGCGCGCCTCGACCGGCTGACCCATCACCAGTCCACCTTCGGCGCATGGTTGATCACGATCGCCCGAAACCTGCTGCTGGACAATGCCAAGGCCGCACGGACCCGCTATGAGGTCACCATGCCGGAGGGCTGGGACTTCACCGACTGCTCCGACGATCCCGCCGTCGGTTTCGAACGCGCCCAGAACATCGAACTCGTCCGGCGATGCCTGACCGGACTGACGCGGGACCAGCGCGAATGCATCGTGCTGCGTTTCTTCCTCGGTTATCCGGTCGCACAGGTCGCGAAGGCCATGAACCGCAACGCCGGATCGGTGCGAGCATTGCAGGTGCGAGCCACGAAAAAGCTCGCCCTGCTGCTCACCGCGGAACGGACTTTCAGCGTCGCATGATCTCGGGGATGCACCGGGGGTCGGTGTGCGTGACCTCGCGGCCGGAGGCGATCCACTCACGCAACTTGTCCTGGATGGACTGTGAACGCACCTTGTCCGCCGAGAAGTAGTGCGCCGCGTACTTCTGCGCCAGGCAGGTCTCGACGTCTTCGGTCGCGAGCTGGGACAGGTACCGGCCCGCGGTGACGGCCTCCGCCGAGGGCCGGTCGACCCCGAGAAGCTCCGCATCGTCGTAGAGCCCGTCGATGTTGACCACCATGCCGAACACCGTGTCGATCGTGTCCTTGAAGGAGCGCTGGATCCGGCTCGCCAGCCCGGTGCGCTCGCCCGCCGAATCGCGGACGACGTCGCGCATGAGCCTTGCCTCGACGGCCGCCACCGACATGCCCTGGCCGTAAAGCGGGTTGAACGACATCACAGCGTCGCCGACGAGGACGAAGCCCTCCGGCATACGTTCGAGTTCTTCCCACAACCGACGGCGGCTACCCGGCATCCGGTAGGTCTCGACCGGGGCGAGGAACTCGGCTTTCCGTGCGATCTCGCCCACCAGCGGACTCGGGGCCTTGTCCAGATGCGCGAGAAACTCCTCCCGGTCCGACGGCGGGTCCGCGTGCACCATGCCCAGCCCGGCGACGAGGTACAAGCCGTTGTCGCACGGCACGACCGCGGCCCCCTGCGGATTACCCGGGTGGGGATGCGCCAGCACACCCTTGACGCCCTCCGGGAGTGCATCCTCCGGCAGCCGCACGGGCACGGTGGCGTAACCGATGAACGAGCGCAGCTCCACCTCCCTCGGCTTGTCGTAGCCGAGGTTCTCCAGCCACGCACCGGCCCGCGACGAGCGACCGCTGGCGTCGACGACCAGATCGGCGCTGATCGAGGCTGCGGCGCTCCCGCGCAGGGTCACTCCGGTTACCCTGCCCGCGTCGTCCGTGCCGATCAGTCCGGCCGCGGTCGCCTTCACGATCTCCACGTTCGGAAGTTCCGCGACCCGGCGGCGGATCACCCACTCCAGGGCCGGCCGCCGCATGCAGACCACACGCGCTTCGCTTTCGACCCGGCCACTCCAGCCCTGAGCCGTGTAGACCGCGAGGTCGGCGGGCGAATCGACGACCACCCCGCCCGCGGCCTGGAAATCCTCACCCAGGCCGCGAAGAAGATCTTCCATCGCCTCCTGCCCCACCGCGAGCAGCGCGTGCACCTGCAACCCCTGGGGGACCCCGCGGCGATGCTCGGGGCCGTGCGGCAGTTCGTCACGTTCGACGATCGTGACGGCGTCGAACGTTTCGCTCAACGCGGCCGCGCTCAGCAGACCGGAGATGCTGCCACCAATGACCACCGCTCGGCCAAAGCTCACTGAACCGACCTCCACACTCGCAGCCACGTTGTGAACACGGAGACCATAGACGGCAGAAACACTAGTGGTCAACTATTGGCAGTCCGATTAAATTTTCGCCTAGCCTCCACAGATACTCGACCTATAGACTATTGTGGCCTCGACTACAATCGAGAGACAAGGCGGATCGCATGTGGAGCAGAGCGGCTTCCCGGGCGGGACCGGACCGGCGGCGCCGGCTACGGCCCCGCCGGGTGCTGGCCACGATCCTGCTGCTGGCCGTAGCGGGCGCCACCGTCGGCGGCTTGCTGCGGTTCCAGGTCAACACGAAGATCGAATCGTTCCTGCCCGCGAACGATCCGTCCCTGACCGCGGTCGAGGACAAGGCCCGCTCCTTCGGCGGCGATCCGATCGTCGTCCTGCTGGAGACGCCACAGCCGCGCCAGACCCTGCTCGACCAGGATCAGCTGGGCCGGCTGCTCGCTGTCGAGGGAAAACTCTCACGGTTGCCGGACGTCGCGGCGGTGTACGGCCCGGCGACCGTGCTGAACCAGATCGCGATCTCCGCACAGGATCTCATCGCACAGATCGCGGGCCGGCGTGACGCCGTGCGCGCACAGGCCGAGCAGGCCGCCCGCGCCGCCGGGCTGCCCGCGACGACCGTGACCGCCCGCGGCGATCAGGCCGTCGCCGCCTTCGACCTGCGTTACGGCTCGTTGCTCGTGCAGGGCCTGCCCACCGGTCTGCCGACGCTGCACAACCCGAGGTTCGTCGAGAACGTCATCTATGACTCCACCGGGGCGCCGCGGCCGGAATGGCATTTCGTCGTACCGAGCCAGAACAGCATCGCGGTACTGGTCCGGCCACGGGAAAACCTCGATCAGGAGCACACAAGCCACCTGGTTTCGGCCGTCCGGTCCACCGTGGCCGACGCGAAGCTGACCGCCGATCGCACGACGATCACCGGGATTCCGGCCATCACCGCGGGCGTCGCGGACCAGGTCGCCAAGGAGGCCCCCCTGCTCGCCGGCCTCACCGCACTCGCGATGATTCTGCGGCTGGTGCTGGTGCCGGCCAGAGTGAGCAGGCCGCGCAGGCTGATCCCCCTCGCCGCGAGCCTCGCCGGCTCGGCACTCACCTTGGCGCTCTTCGGCTGGCTGGGTGTGTCGATGTCGTTCGGCGCGGTGGCGCTGCTGCCGCTCCTGCTCGGTATCGGCAGCTCGTTTCCCATCTACCTGCAGTCACTCGCCGGGCGGCGGCGAGTGCTCGTGACCGCGCTGGCCAGCGCGGTGGCTTTCGGCTCACTCGCCGTCTCACCGCTGCCGTTCGTGCGGGAACTCGGGCTCGCGCTCGCGGTGGGCGTCGTGATGACGGTCCTGGTGGCGCTGGCACTGCACCGGTCACGGTCCCACGAGCCGCCCGAAAACGCACCACTTGATCAGGTCGCGCTCCGGCCGCGCGTCCGCTGGCCGCTGCTGGTCCTGGCCGCGGCCGTGGCCGCGGCGGGCTGGATCGGCCTCGCGGGTGCGTCGATCCAGGCCGACCCGAGGGACTTGGCGCAGGGCCTGCCCTCCCTTGAGGACGCGCAGCACGCCGAAGCGGTGCTCGGTTCCTCAGGCGAGGTCAACGTCGTGCTCCAGGGTGCCGACGTGCTCAGCCCCCAGGCACTGGCATGGTCCCGCGAGGCGGAGAACGCCGTCACGGCGAAGTTCGGTGCTGACGTCCGGCCTGTCCTGACGCCCGCACGGCTGCTCAGCTTCCTGGGCGCCGCACCCACGACCGACGAGATCAGCGCGGGGCTCCGGGTCCTGCCCACCTACATCACAAGCGCCGTGATACGACCCGACGGGCAGGAGTCCCTGATGACCTTCGGGGTCAAGATCGGTGACGTCGGGCAGCAGGCCCGGCTGCTGTCCGACCTGCGCGCGGCGCTGCCCCCGCCACCACCCGGACTGCGCACCGACGTGGCGGGGCTTCCCGTAGCGGCGAACCGCGCTTACACGTTGCTCTCCGACGATCGCTACCTGGCGAACCTGGCCGGGATCGGCGCGGCGGCAGTGGTGCTGTTCGCCGGGTTGCGACGCCGGGGCGACGCCGCCCGCGGGTCGCTCGCCGCGGTACTGGCGACCGGCTGGACGCTGGCGGGTATCACCGTCGCCGGGCTCTCGCTCACGCCCCTGACCCTGGCACTGGGCTCGCTCATCACGGTGACGGCATGCGAGTTCACGGTGCTGCTCGCCAACGCTCACGGGCGGCCCGGCCGGCGGGTGATCGCGTGGGCCTGCGTCACGTCGGCGATCGGCTACCTGGCCCTGCTGCCGTCCTCGCTGGCTCTGTTGCGCGATTTCGGGCTGGTGCTGGCGATCGGCGTCGCGGCGTCCTACCTCGCCGCGAAGGCCGTGCTCATCCTGCTGCCGGCCCGGCGGCCGGCGGCGGAACCCCTCATGACCGCCGCAACGGTGCGGAAGGAGATCTACTCGTGAAGGTATTGACACGCACACGACCGGCCGAAGACACCGAAGACGCGGCCGCCGCCGGGCCGCCTCGCAAGCGGTGGCCGACAAGGCTGATGCCCGGCACCTTCCGGGCCCGCCTGGTCGCCGCGCTCTGCGCGCTGGTGGTGGCGGGTGCGGCCATCGCGCAGATCGTCGTCGACCAGCTGAACCGGCTTCCGGAGGGCGCGGCCTTCGCGATCGGCGACCGGATCGTGACCGTGCAGGACATGCAGCGGCGCACCGATGTGCTCAAGGCACTGTACGGGATCCAGCCGCCGACGGCGCCGGACCAGCTCGACAAGTTCACCCGCGACACCGCGAAGGCCGTGGCCGTCAGCACGATCCTCGACGACGCCGCGCAGGCCGAGGGCGTCGTCGTGGCCGACAAGACGGCGAGCGACCAGCTGGCGACGGTCATCCACGACAACTACAACGGCGATCGCAACGCGTTCCTCAAGACCCTCGGCGACAAAGGAGTGTCCGAACAGGATGTTCTCGACGAGATCAAACGGCAGCTGCGCAATGCTCAGCTCTTCGCACGCGTGACCGCGCCCGCGAAGCAGGCCGACGACGCGGCCGCCCAGGCCTACTACAACGACCACAAGGCACAGATGGTCTCGCCCGAACAGCGCGATATCCGCAACATCGTGGTGACCTCGCAGGACCAGGCGACCCAGATCGCCCAGCAGGCGAGCTCCGGCACCGATTTCGGGGCGCTGGCCAAGCAGTACTCTTTGGACGGACAGACCAAGGACAAGGGCGGCGAGCTGGGCCTGGTAGCCGCGACCGACCTCGATCCCGGCTACGCCTCGGCGGCCTTCGGCGCGCAGAACGGTGCGGTGTTCGGGCCGGTGCAGACGAAGAGCGGCTGGAACGTCGGGCAGGTCACCAGGATCCAGGCGGCCGTGCCGCTGTCGTTCGACCAGCTCAAGGACGCGATCAAGGCACAGCTCGACAACGACGCGAAGATGGCGATCTGGCGGGACTGGCTCGGCGGGAAGATCAAGGACGCGCAGGTGCGCTACGCGTCGCCCTACCTGCCCGCCGACCCGGACTCGCCACCTCAGCAGCCCATGGGCAGCTGAGCAAGACAGGAGGACGAGATCATGGTGGTATTCCTGCTGATTCTCGCGGCGTGCGGGCTCACGGCCGCCGCGCTGCTCACCAAACTGATCGTGCTCGCCTACACCGCGGTGGCCGTGTGCGTGCTCTGCCTCGCCGTCCTCGGCAGGCCCCTGTGGCGCGATCTTCGCGCACGCGGGAACTTCCGGCGTGAAACCCAGGAAGCCGAACCCGCGGCGCCCGAAGAGGACGACGTCGCGGAAGCGCCCTCCGAGCCGGTCGAGGACGCGGTTGTGTACGTGATTCCCGGCCGGATGCGTTATCACCGCGAGGGCTGCGCGTTGCTCGACGGACGCGACCACGAGCGCCTGACGCTCGATGAGGCACACGAAGAGGGGTTCTCGCGGTGCACGGCCTGCGGCGAGGCCTCCCCCGCCGCGGAGCCACACCGGGAAGGACTCCGGCGCTAACCGTGCGGTCACAGCGGGAAGGGCTTCGGCAGGCCCCGCGCCATTTCCCGCAGCAGGCCCAGTATCCAGCCGCCGATCGTGCGCAGCAGATCGGCGAACGGCCCGGGTGCCACCACGGCCAGCACGAGCGCGCCCAGTACCGCGGCGAGATAGGCGACGAACACCAGATTTCCCCAGGAAAAAGCACAATGGCTCGATGAACGCCGACAACGGAACAACCGTGTCAGGCGTTCATCGAGCCACATGCGGCGGGAGTCAGCGCACCGCGCTGACCCGGTCGTCGATCCGGCCCTGCACCGGCGAACCGAACTCCGCCACGTCCTTCGCCGGCGTGTAGCCGAGCTCGAAGGGCTTGCGCTTGAGCACCAGTTCGAGGATCAGGGCGAACACCACGATGCCCAGTGCGATCGTCGCGAGCCCGAGAATCTGCGTCGGCAGCCAGGGGTAGTTGCCGTTGACCGCGATCCACGACGGCAACGCGATCGCGCCGTACACGGTCGTCACCGACAGCGGCGTGATGACCAGCATCAGCAGTGAGCGCCAGCCCCGTAGGAAATCCTGGAAGCGGTAGGCCAGCGCCGCCGCCAGGAAGACTCCGATCGAGTTGCACGGGATCCACCACCACGGCAGCTGCGAGACGATCACCAGGGGTTGGTTGCCGTAATAGTGGTACACGTTGAAGCTGAGCAGGATCTCCTCGAACACGACGTCGCCCACCGCGGCCCCGCCGAGCATCAGCCAGATCGTTTTCGTCGAGGGTTTCGAGGCGAGCAAGGTGAACATGAAGAAGTTGAACGCGCCGTACCCGAACCATCCGGCCGCGATCCACCACGGCATCTCGCGTCCCAGGATCGCGTAGGCCTGCCCCAGAGGCTCCGTCGCGCTCCACGGGAAGTAGACGCCGCCCATCACGTCGAAGAAGACCTCGGGGATGCAGATCACCGCACCGCTCAGTGCGATCATCAGCGGCAACGGGGACTTCGTCCGCACCCACTGGATGATGCCGAGTGCGACACCGCTCAGGCCGATGACGGTCATCACGATCGTGGCGCCGATGTTGTTGTTCACCGGGTACGGCAGGTCCGGCGGCGGCGGAGTGCCGTAGGTGCGGTCGAGCGGTATGTCGTGATGTGCCTTGAGACCTGTGATCAGCAACATGATCGCGATGAAGAGGACCGTCGCGACCGCCGCGATGATCTTCCCCTTACTCACACCCGGGCGTGAGTGATGTGTCGCCGTTGACATAAGTTGCACTCCTCACTTGCGAGACAACTAAATAATTCATTAATAGACCATTAGGTAGACCACCACAAGAGCCGCGCACGCGGCGGCCAGGACGTGACAGAGCGCCGCCCCCCGCCGCAGTGAACGCAGTTTCCTTTCCCTGGCGGCCGCGGAACGCGCGGCGGGTACCAGGTCATCGGCGTTCCGCCGGCCCCAGCGGCCCACCGACCAGAACACCACCGCCGCGATCGCGAGCCCGGCCAGGTAGACCAGTTTCACCGCCGTTGCCACGGGACTACTTCTGCTCGGGGTAGATGCGGGTGAACTGGCCGCCCGGTCCCGGATTCGTGGCCGCGCCGGGAGCGGGGTACGGGTTCTTCCAGCTCAACACCGTCGGCAACCGCACCGGAACACCGTTGGGCACCTGCTCGTTGCCCATCGCGGGTGCGAGCCGGAGGTAGGCGATGCCGGCCTCGTCCGTGAAGCTCATGATCGAACCGAAGTTCGTGAAGAACGCCGCGAGATCCTGACCGTATGGCTGGAGGTAGCCGAGCATCGGGTTCAGGTTGGACATCGTGGTGCGCAGCGTGGGCACGAGTGCGCGCGCATCGGCCGTGACCGCGGGCAGCCGGCTCAGCGTGTCCGGTGTCCGTGCGAGCGCATCGTCCAGGCTCGGCATCATGCCGCGCAGATCCGCGGTGGTGGCCGGCAGTTCGTTCAACGCGGAGGTGAGCGCGGGTGCCGCGTCCTTCAGGTCGGCGGCGACCGGTCCCAGCGACGTCGACAGGTCGCGCAACTTGAGCGTGGCTTGTTGCGCGCTGCCCAGTACGCCGGGCAGATCACGCATCGTGGCCCGCAAACTGTCCGCCTGGCCGCTGGTCGCCGACGTGATGCGCTGCGCACCGCGAACCAGCTGGCCCAGCTGACCTTCGCTGCTGTTCAGCGCGTTCAGAACCGTGGCCGCCTCCTGGCTCAGCGCGGTCAGGTCCTGCGACTGCGCGGCGACCGCGTCGATGGCCGTATATCCCTGGTTTCCCAGGTTCCCCAGCCCGGAGAGCAACTGCGAGATGTTCTGCTGCGAGCCCGCCGTCGCGTCGCCGAGTGAGCGGGACAGGCTCGTGAGTGCCGCGCGCGTGTTCGGGTCCAGGCTGCGCAGCACGTCGTCGAGCTGCACGCTGGGCCGCACCGCCGACGCGGGCAGCGTGGTTCCGGGCGCCAGCTGCGGACCGTTTCCGTCCACCACGTCCACGTAGCCCTCGCCGACGAGGGATCGTTGCCCGACCCGGACCGTCGCGCCCTGGTGCAACGGCGCCGCGGACGGATCGAGCGTCACCGTGACCACCGCCCCGCCAGTGCCCCGGTTGTCGATCTTGCCGACCTTGCCGACGCTGACACCGGCCATCTGCACGTCGCTGGCGGTGACGAGGTTCCCGGCGTTGTCCGTCGCGAACGACACGGCGTAGGTGGGTGCGGACGTGAAGGGCAGCCGGACTCCGGTGCCGGTGAACATGTAGACGAAGACACCGACGCAGGCCAGCGCGAAGGCGCCGAGCACTCCGGTTCGCCACACGGCCTTCCTGCTCTTCATCACTTGGTCCCCTCGGGCTTGGTCGGGTCCGGGTTGCCACCGTGCGAACCCGGCAGCACTCCACCGTCCGGCAGTGGCACGGTGAGGTGACCGCGCACGAAACCGCCGTCGGCGTCGGAGGGCGCGAACACACCGGATGTGTTGTAGAGGAAGGCCGCGACGTCGTTCAGGTACGGAACCAGCGTCGCCGTTACCGGATCCAGCCGCTGGGACATCGGCCGCAGATGGCCCAGAGCCCCGTTGAGGTCGTTGACCAGCGGCCCGAGATCGGACACCACCGGCGCCGCCTTGGCCACCACCGGGCGCGCGGACTGCGCGGTCCGCCCCAGCGTGTCCATCAGCCCGGCGGTTCGCCGCAACACGTCCGGCAATGCCCCCGCGGCCTGGTTCACGTTGTCGAGCGTGGGGTTGAGCTGGCCGGTCAACCCGGTCAGGCTGCCCATCGCCCGGTTCAGCTGGCCCGTCGTGTCGGGCAACTGGTCCAGTACCGAGCGGAGATCGTCGTCGCGGGCGGACAGTGTGCCCAGCGTTTGCTGCAGCGAGTTCACCAGTCCCGCCATGCGGTCCTGGTCGCCGCCGGTCGCCGTGGCGATGCTCGACAGCGCGGTGACCAGCTGACTGACCTTCTCACGCCGTTGCCGCAGTCCGTCCGCCACGGGCTGGAACGACTTCAGCGCGTCGCCGGTGGCGTCGAGTCCGGCGGGCAGCGTGCTCGGCGCGTTCGCCAGTGCCACGTCGGACACCGACAGCAGGCTGCTCAACGCCGCACGTGTCCGGTCGTCGAGATGGTCGAGCACCTCGTCGGGCTGGATCGGCCGCGCGGTCTGAGCGGCCGGAATGACCGCGTCCTGTCCCAGGGGTTTGCCGGGCGGACCACCAGGGTCGACCTCCACGTACATCTCGTTGACCGCGCTCTTCGGCCGCAGCACGACATGCGCGTTGTCGTAGACCTCGCTGCCCGGGTTGACCGAGAACGTCAGCCTGGCCTTGCCCGCGGCCGTCACTTCCGACTTGACGATCTGGCCCACATCCACCCCGGCGATGCGCACCTTGGGGTTCTGGGACGGGACCACCGCCGGGGCGTTGTCGAAGTCGGCCGCGAAGACGAACCGGTCTTCCCACGGACCGATGAACTTGACGTTCGCCATGACGACGGCCAGCGTCGTCACACCCAGCACGATCACGATCAGGACCGCCACGGTGTGCTTGCCGAGTCCGGGAACGGTGCGCAGACGCTGCCAGGTACGCCTCGCCGAGAACTTCTTCGCCATGTTCGTCCTCCTACCGGCCGGATCCGCTCAGCAACGACGTGAGACCACCTGAGCCAAGGGGAAGCGGTGGCAGCGCCGGCGACGCGGGACCGGCCGCGGGTGCGGGAGCGGGGGCCGTGCCTTCCGGCAAGGTCCCGATGCTCTGCAGGTACTGGTACACCGACAGGTCCGTGCCGCCGACCGAGGACGCCCCGGCGCCCAGCGCGAGCGCGAGGAGCGGGCCGTTCTTGTCGCCGTACTGCGACAGGTTCGCGGCGCGCGCGGCCAGATAACCGACCTCCTGGTAGAGCAGGTGATCGTTACCGTTGCCCTGGTAGTCACCGGTGCCATGCCACGGCGAGAGCACCGTGTGCATGATGGGGCCGCTGACCCGGTCCATCACCGGGCCGCCAAGGTTGTCCAGCGTGGCCGTGCCGTTCTGGGCCGTCGGTACCAGCTGCTGGACGACCGGGCGCAGTTGCCCGAGCAGCGGCCGCAACTCGCTCACCAGCGGAGCCGTTTGCCGGATGGCGGCGTCGGTCTTGGTGAGCAACGGGGAGAGCTCGCGGACGGCGGGCCGCGCCTTGTCCGCTGTCTGGTCGAGCCGGTCGAACGTGCCGTCCAGCGACTGCAGCCCGGCACGGGTGGACGCGAGCGTCCCCGGCAGTCCGTCGAGTGTCCGCGCCAGCGGCTTGCTTCCGGCCGACAACGCGGCGGTCGTCGTCGCCAGGTTGTCCACAATGGACCCCAGCTGACCGTCTCGCCTGGTCATCACCGCGGCCAACCCGTCCAGGTTGGTCACCAGGCCGGACAGGTCCGTGCCGGGCTGGGTTCCCTGCAGGGCGTTCAGCACGTCGGCCCCGGGCCCCAGCGTCCCTGGCGCCTCGGCGACCAGTGTCTGGATCGACTGCGTGCCCCCATGTGCCAGCGTCGCGTCGAGCTGCCGGGTCATCGACTGCAGTCCTTTCTGCGCCGGCTCGGGTACGGCTTGCAGGACCTGGTCGAGCTCCACCGGGAGATGGGTGCGTTCGACCGGTATGGCGCCTCCGGGGAACTTCTTGCCGTCGCCGGCGGGCGCCAGATCGACGTAGTAATTGCCGCCGAGCAGGGTCGTCGCCCTGATGGTGGCGGACGGTGTGCTGCCAAGGCGGTCCACCACTCCGTCGTCGAGTTTCATGGACACCAGGGAATGACCGTCGGCGGTTTCCTCGATTCCCGAGACCTTGCCCACGATCACGCCGGCGATCTTGACGTCGCTCTTGTCGGCGTCGAGTTTGTACTCCTTCGCGAACTCGGCCTGGATCTGCTGTCCCGAGCTGAACGCGATCCTGATCGCGTCCTTCTGGTACACCACGACCAGCGCCGCCACCACGGCCACCAGAACGGTGATGCCGAGGAGCACGGGTGACCTTCGCAGCCTGCTCACTTCGATCCTCCAGGCAGTAGACCGGCGCGGTAGCTGTCGGCCTGCCCCGGCGCCGGATAGGGAATCCGGTGCGACATCGGGTCGGGCAGCAGACCGCCGGCCACGACCGAGAGCCCCGGAATCGACAGCCCGAGACGAGCCACGTGGCGCCCCGGTGCCGTCGATGTGGAGACCATGCTGTTGGCCCGGCCGAAGAAGCGGACGATGTCGAGGCTGTAGGGCGCGAGTACCGACAACGGCGTCGCGAGATCGTCCAGCCCCTCCGACAATCGCGGCGCCAGCGGTCGCGCGTCGGCGACGGTGGCGGTCAGGTCGTCCACGGCGGGCGCCGCCTGCCCGGCGACACCTGGCACCTTGCCCAACGGCGGGATGGCTTCGCGCAGCACGCCACGAAGGTCGGCCGTCGACCTCCCGAGCGATACCGCGCCGGGACCGAGATCCGTCATCGCCTGCTGGGTGTCGGCGAGCGGGACGTTCAACGCGTCCATGGCGGCATCCGCGTCGCGCAGGGTGTCCGGCAGTCCTTTGAGCGCGTCCTGCAGGGGCCGGCCGTTGTCGACGCCGACGGCGTCGAACGTGTTCGCGGTCTCCCCGACAAGGGCGGCCAGTTCCTGTTGATGCCCGGAAAACGCGCCGGCGATGTCGTTCACACTGTTCAACAGCCGCGGCAGATCGGCTTGCGGCGAGGCGAGCGCGTTCGTGATCGCGCCGACGTCGTTCAGGATGGGCGGCGCCTTCTCGAGAACGTCATGGAGGTTCTGACTCTGCCCCGCCACGCCGTTGCCGAGCTCCCGCAGCGCGGACGAGAGCTTGTCCCTGGTCTGCGGGTCGAACACGTTGAGCACATTGTCCAGGTCGGTGGCACCGAGGTTGTGCTGCAGGTCGATCTCGCGGTTGCCCAGGCTGCCCGCCTGCGGGTGCCCGCGGTCGAGCTCGACGAACTTCTTCGCCAGCGCCGACTGGTCCGACACGGCCGCTCTGGCGTCGGCGTAGACCGGCACGTGACCGTCCAGGCTCAGCGTGACCAGCGCGTGGCCGTCGGCGTACTCGATCGACTTCACCTTGCCGACGCGCACGCTGTTCTCGCGCACCTCGCTGCCCGGCTTGAGTGTTCCGACGTTGTCGAACTGCGCGCTCACCTCGGTGGTCGCGGCCCACGGCAGCCCCGAGGCGGCCGTGCCGGCGACGAACGCGATGAACCCGGCCGCGCCCAGTACCACTACCCCGACGAGGAACGACACCGCCATCTTGCGGGATGCCCGTGCCATCACCGGCCTCCTAACAACTGCTGCAGCAAGGACTGCTCCTGCGTCTGGTTCAGTCCCGTCGCGCTTCCGTTGCCCGCCGCGGGCGCGGGCGTGGTGGCGGGAGCGGGTGTCGTGGGCCCTACGGGTAGTCCTGCCGGAGGCGCGGCAGGCGCCGTGTCCGGCGGCGGTGACTGCGCCGCGCCGAGTGAGAACCCGGGCGCCTGCAACAGATCTTGCGGGGTGTCGGCCACGACTCCCCGGAAGTAGTTGCCGAGCCCGTCCATCCCGTTCGTGCTCAGCGCCCAGTTCTTCATGAAGTCCAAGATCGTGGTGAGCCGCGGCGCCAGGTCGGCGACCAGGCGATCGCCGGAGGCACTGACGCTGTTCAGCGCCCCGACGCCGGGACGCAGGTCCCGCACCAGCGGAGCGGCCTGGTCGAGCAGCCCCTGAGCGCGGTCGAGGACCGGGGGCAGCGACGCCAGCGCGGGATTCGCGCTGTTCACGAACGCGCTCAGCTCCTGCGTCACCGCCGGCAGGTTGTCGGTCAGCGGCCGGACGTCGCTGAGCGTGGACGCCGTTTGATCACTGACCCCGGCGACTTCGGAGAGGGTGCGCCTGGCCTTCTGCAGGGTGCCCGGCAGCTGACGCAACGCGGCGTCGAACTGCCCGTTCTGCGCGGCCACCGCCGACAGGCTCGTGTTGGCCGCGCCGACGAGGCTGTCCAGCTGTTTGCCGTGGTCGCCGGCGACGGCCTGAGCCACCGGGGTGACGTTGTCGATGAGCGAATCGAGCACCTGGTTCTGCTGGCCGAGGATCTTCCCGAGCCGGCTCGTGTCCGTCATCGCGGGTGCGAGCGCCTTCAGCGCGGCGTCGATGTTGTGTCCCTGCCCGGAGGTCCCTTCCCCGAGCGTGGTCACGAGCGCCGCGAGTGCGGTCGCGGTCGGGTCGTTGACCATGTCGAGCACGTCGTCCAGTCCGACCGAGCGGGTCGCGCGGTTCGCGGGAATCGTTGCGGGGAAGGACATCGCGGGCCGGTCCGCCGACCCCGGGTTCAGCTGGATGTAGCGCTCGCCGAGCAGGCTCACGGCGCGGATCTGCACGCTGGCGTCGTCGTGCAACGGAAGGACGGACTTGTCCAGTTCCATGTGCACCACGGCGTGCCGATCGGCCAGCGTGATCGAACTGATCTGTCCGACCGTGACACCGTCCGCCTTCACGAGGTTGCCCGCGACCAGGGGGCTCGCGTCGGTGAAAATCGCGGTCACCGTCGGCTTGACCTCGTCAGTGCGCACGAGCGCGACGGTCGCGGCTCCCGCGAGCGCGACCAGGGCCACCAGGCCCACGACGATCTTCCACCTCATCGCATCCCGCTCCCCTGTGCGTCTGTCCAGGGCTGTCCCGACGCGGTGCCCGGGGCGGGCGCCGGATTGACGTTCAGCGTGAGCGGAAGCCCTGGATTCTCGTCGAAACTCGAGACGCCGGCACGGATGACCGCCCCGGCGTAGTGGCCCTGGCTGTCGTAATAGGCGAACGCGCTGCCCCAGTTCGCGAGCCAGCCGGCGAGGTCGGGCGTGTACGGGCGCAGGAAGTCAACCGCGGGGTTGAGCCGGTCCACCACCGAGTTGATGTCCGGAACCACGGCGTGCGCGCTGTCCAGGAGCTGGGGCGTGTTCTTCAGCAACTCACTCGCCGCCGCGAGTGTCGGCTTCAGCTCCGCCACGGTCGGCCGGAGATCGGCCAGGAACGGGCTGAGGTTCTTCGACACCGCGGCCAGCTGTGAGGCGGCCGGACGCAGATCGGTCAGCAACGGTGCCGCCTTGTCGACCGTGCCCGGCACCTTGTCCAATGTGGACTTCGCCTGCCCGAGGGTCGGCGGCAACGCGGCAAGCGCGTCGCTCAGCCGTTGCTGTTGCGGCGCGACCTGGGTGGCCAGGTTCGTCACGTTGCCGACGACCTGCTGGAGCTGTCCCTGCCGGGACGCGAGCGGCTCCATCATGACCCGCAGGTCGGTGACCAGGTTGTTGATCGCGTGGCTGTCCTCACCGACGGCCTTGAGTACCTGACCGAGCGCGTCCACCGCGGGCCCGGCCGTCCGCAGCGTCGCTTGGACGTTGCCCGGATTGTCCTTCAGCGTGGCGTTCAGTTGCTGGATCATGGAGGTGAGATGGGCTCGCGTCGGAGGATCGAGCGCCGAGAGCACCTCGTCGACGTCGACCTGGTCCTGCGAGACCGGCACCATCCCACCGGAGGGGATCGTGGCGTTGTGCACCGGCCCGGGCACGAGCTCGACATACCGCTCGCCCAGAACCGCCTTCCACCGCACCACGGCCGTCGTTCCGCTGTGCACGGGAGCGTCCGAACCGGACAGCTGAACATCGACGACGGCCTTGCCGTCCTTCGTGCCCAGCGCCGAAATCGCGCCCGCCTGACGGCCGTTGATCAACACGGGTGAGCCGGCCGCCAGCTCGGCCGCGTTCGACATGACCAGCCGGACGCTGTAGTCGCTCGTGGAGTCGCTCGCCAGAGCCGTACAGCCGGCAGCGCCGACCGAGATCGTCACCAAGGACGCGGTCAGCCATCGTCGCGCTCGGGTCATATCAGTCCATTCCCAGCGGTCCCGCCGAGTCCCCTGCCAGGAACTGCCGGACGAACGGGTCCTGCGAGGCGAAAGCCTCCTCGGCGGGGCCGTAGTGCACGACCTTGCCCTTCCAGATCAAGCCGACGTAGTCGCTGACCTTGCGGGCGGTCTTGATGTCGTGAGTCACGAGCACATACGTGCCGCCGTGCTCCGAATGCACCTGCATGATCAGGTCGTTGAGCAGGCTGGTGCGAACCGGGTCGAGGCCGGAGTCGGGCTCGTCGAACAGCACGACCTCGGGCTGCATCACCAGGGCCCTGGCGAACCCGGCGCGCTTGCGCATGCCGCCCGAGAGTGAGCCCGGTGCCTTGTCCACGGACGCTTCGAGCCCCACCTCACGAAGCCGGGCCATCACGATCTCGCGAATCTCCTCTTCGCTGAGCTCGGTGTGTTTGCGCAACGGGAACGCCACGTTGTCGTAGACGTTCATCGAGCCGAACAGGGCACCGTCCTGGAAGAGCACTCCGAACCGCTTGCGCATCTCCGCTCGCTGGTGTTCCTTCATCGCCCAGATGTCCTGCCCGAAGACCTTCACCTCGCCCTCGTCCGGCTCCAGCAGCCCCACGATGTGCTTGAGCAGGACGCTCTTACCCGTGCCCGAGGGGCCGAGCACCGTGGTGATCGCGTTGGGTACGAACTTCAGCGACAGGCCGTTCATGACCCGGAAATCACCGAATGCCTTGTGGACATCGGTGACCTCGACCGTCGCCTGGTTGTCGGGGTTTCCGGCGGACGGGTGCCCGCCCGCGGCGTTCTGGAGATACTGCGTCGTCACAAAATCACCTGTCAGTTCGCGATGGGCACCTTGACCGAGACACCGAAGAAAAGCTGGTAGAAGATCCCGGTGAACACGCTGACCAGCACCATGTTCACGAGCATCGATTTCGCCGTGTTCTGGCCGACGCCGACCGGCCCGCCGGAGGCGTTGTAGCCGAAGTAGCAGCTGACCAGCACGATGGCCGTGCAGGTGACCATCGCCCAGATCAACGCGTAGATCAGCCCGGACGGCGTCTGGAACGACCAGAAGACGTCGCTGTACCCACCGGGTGAGGCGGTCTGCAGCAGTGGCCGGGCCATGAGCCAGGACCCGACCATCAGCATCCCGGTGGACACGAGCCAGAGGAACGGCACCACCAGCCAGGTCGCCAGCAGCCGGGTGCCCACGAGATACACGCGCGGCTGGAACCCCATCACGTGCAGCGCGTCGATTTCCTCAGTGATCCTCATCGTGCCGAGTTCTGCCGCGTACCCGCAGCCCACCTTCGCCGCGAAGATCCAGCCGAACGTCGGTGCGCTCACGGCCTGCACCCCCGCCACGGCCGTGAACAGTCCGATGTAGTCGGCGGCGCCGAGGCCCTCCAGCATGTAGCTGCCGAGAAGCGCCGCCTCGAGGCCGATCACGAAGGTGAACGTCCACAGGATCAGGCTGCTGGAGAGGACCATGAGGCCGGCCTGGCGGATCACTTCGGAAAAATAGAGGCGGAACGCGCTCGGTGCCGCGACAAAGGCCTGGCCGCTGAACTTCGCCATTTCGCCGGTTGTCGCGAACATCGACGACATCGGGTTGACCGGGCGCGGCCGGTCGCGGCGACGAGGCGCGCTCGCGCGCCCTGCGGTCACCGTAGCTCCATTGCCACTGTTCACCATTCCGCCTTACCTCATTGTCTGCAGTTCGGGATAAAGCCCCTGAATCGTGGCGTTGAACCCGAGATTCAGAATGAACATGCCGACGAACGCGATGACGACCGCCTGATTGACGGCACGGCCCACGCCTTCCGGCCCGCCACCGACATTGAGTCCCTTGTAACTGTGCACCACCGCGATCAGCAGGCCGATCAGCGCGGTTTTCAGCGCCATGCCCCAGAGTTCGGGCACGCTCATGTCGCGGAGCAGGTTGTCCATGTACACGCTCAGCGTGATGTCATTGATGATGCAGCCGACGAGAATTCCACACAGGACACTCGCGACCACCGAAACGATGGTGAGCAGCATTGTCATCAGGGTCAGCGAAATCGCGCGCGGCAGAACGAGCAGGCGCATCGCATCGAGCCCGAGGACCCGCATGGCATCGAGTTCCTCGCGGATCTTGCGTGCGCCCAGATCCGCCGTCACCGCCGTTCCCATCACGCCGGCGACCACCATGCCCGTCATGAACGGGGCGCTCTCCCGGACCGCGACCGTCAACGTGAACTGAGCCATCCGCTGCGCGCTGCCGAGAAGATGAAGAAGCCCGTAGCCGACGGAGGAGATCACGAAGGTGAAGATCCCGACCGTCGCGAACGCCGGAACGACGCCGTAACGCAGCAGGTAGTACATCTCGTCGCGGGTGTCGGACCAGTAGCCGCGAGGGTGCCGGATCGCACTGTAGACGACCCGTCCGAGCAACTGGAACATCTCGCCCACTTCGACGACCGGTCCCCGCACTCGCGAAGGCACGGCCGTGACCAGCTTCGTTCCGCCGCCCACAGAGCCACCGGTCCCCCGGGGTTTGACATCCACCATCTCCGCTCCCTTGCGGACTCCGTCCGGCCCTGTGACAACAGGCTGACGATGACGTGCCTTCACGCCCCGGCCGGCCGGTCACGGTCTTGTGGATCCGCGACCAGGGTCGGAGCAGCACGAGTATGACCAGATTTACTCTGAGGGTCAATATTCTAGTCATCGTGTATTTGGTACTGGATCTCTTGTGGACATCCAGTACGAGCCCGTGAACAGGCCGCCATGACCTGCGACTTTCCGGAAATCACGGCAATCCGGGCCACCGCATCGACGGTCGCACGGCGCGCACTATCCCCCGATCGAGTGAGCACCACTGGACGCGACGTCGAGCGTCGTTCCAGCAATGGTTGAAGTTAGACTATTTTCGTTTAGAGTAGTTCGGCGTGTACAACCCCGAGCTGGTGTTCGGCGTCGTGGACGCGAACGCGTTGCCCATCCTGGTCCTCGCCGGCGCCGCCATGGTCGCGAACTACGTCTGGTTCTTCCTCGCCTTCCGGGCCGCGAACCGGGACGGCGTGTATTCGATTCCCCTGATCTGCACGTTCTACTGGTTCGCCCACGACGTGTCACTGCTCGCCAGGTACGAGCTGTGGTTCGACCACTACGGACACTGGTTCATGATGTTGTGGTGGGTGGCATTCATCCCGGCCGTGCTGTTCGAGCTCGCATTCCTCGTCCAGGCCGTACGACTCGTGCGGGCGGAGCTGTTCCCGGACTGGAGCCGGGCGGCCGTCGGCGGCCTCCTTGCCGCGGGCGTGCTCACCGCGGGGGTCGTCTGGGAGGGTGTGAAGTACATCTTCGCCGACGATCTGTACCTGCTGGGGTTCGGCCTGACCATCGTGTCGTACCCGGTCTTCGGCGTGGGTCTGCTGCTCCGGCGCGGATCGGCCCTCGGCCAGACACCCGGCATGTGGATCGCCTACCTCGTGACCGCGGTGGGCTACTTCGCGGTCAGCGCGGGGTGGTTCGGCCCCGCGTTCCACGCCTGGCAATGGTTCGGCCTCGCCGCGCTGTCCGTTCTCGGCGGTGTCGCGATGACGTTCGCCGTCCACCGCCTCCGCCGCGACCTCGGCACGGGAACGAGATCACCACATCCGCAACGGCCGACACCACCGACGGCAACACCCGTGCCCCGGGGGTGAGGCGCGCTCGCCCGGCGCGCGTCGGTGACCGACCTGCGCACAAGCGCCCGGCCTTCCCGGCGAAGCTTGCCCGGCAACAAGATCGCGAACACCCACGACCGCCGGGTGGCAGCGCGGCACACACTGGCCCAATCCGGTGGCGCCGCCGCTCCGCGATGGGCCACCGGGTCGGGCTGTGACCGTCGATCATCGCTTGTCGACCGGATCCCGGGGTGATCTCGATCCTTCCCGCGGTCGAGGTGCTCCATCACCCCGGCAGCATGTACGACGGCAGGTGCGCCATCGAGTCTCCGGTGATGCCGAGCCAATTGAACGGCAGGTGATACAGCATGACGAGCACAACCGCGCAGAAGCCGACCCCCGCCAGGGCTCGGGCCGGCAGGCGGAGCACGCGAGGCAGGTGTTCGGCGCCGCGCTCGATGAACGACAAGCCGTCCGGGGCGTCCACAGCGGACAGGCGAACGGCGGTGAACGCGAGCGAGACGAAAGCGACCGCCACGCTTTCGTACAGCGGGAACTGGTATTGCGAACCGGCCCACAGGGTCAGCCCGCCCTGGGTACGGGCGAACGCGTAGGCGTCGGTGGTCCGGATGATGACGTTCTCGACGACAAGGTCGAACACGAAGTCACCCACCCCCAGCAGGGCAAGCAGGCTCGCCGTTGACACGTGCGGGAAACGGCGCCGCAACGCCACCGCGGCACGCACCCCGACATAGCCGAGCCCCGCGCAGAAGTACACGTACATCGGCAGTCCCCACAGCAACGCCTCCGCGTATCGGGTCGCCGCACCGGGATGGTGGAACGGCATCCACCTCCCCCACACTCCGAGGTTGACCGAATGGGCGTTCCACGCGAACAGGTACGTGTACAGGTTCAACGACGCGTCGGCGACGAAGCCGAACACACCGCCGAGCATCAGAAACGCGTCGAGCCCGAGACGCCCTCGCCGCCACGGCTTGACGACCAGGAACCACGCGCAGATCGCCAGCACCGTGACGCTGAGCACCTCCAGCACCCGCAGCGCGACCAGGGAATGGCCGGGCAGCGTGTCGGGCCCGAGGACCGGCGCCGGGCTGAATTCCGGCGAGGTCACCCAGCCGGCGAGGGCACGGCCGCAGACGACCAACCACAGCACACCCACGACCGCCCAGACCACCACGGCCCGCCGCGGACGGCCCTGGCCGGTGGCCACGTCCGCCGATTCAGCGGACCGGAGCACTCCGGTCATCGGACACCGACCTCGGCCGCGACTTCCTCATCCTCCACAGTGGCCTCCTCGTCGTCCTCCGCTGCCGGTCCGGGCCCGGCATCCGCCGGCACAGTGCGCCGCGTCCGCCACCGATCCCACGCCAGCACCGCGAGTCCGAGCGCCGATGCGCCCACCGCGATGTACGCCCACAGCAGCACTCCGGAAACGAGAGCGACGGTCAGGCATCCAACTCCGGCCAGCAAGGCCGCCAATACGATCATCACAAGCTCCCTCCGTTGTCAGTGAGACGCGTCCGCAGGCGGCGCGTCGGGATCGGCCGGGCGGTAGGCGTCGGCGTACTCGACGTTCGCCGCCTTCAGCTGATCAGCCAGCCAGGCGCGCCACGCGTCGAGCGTCCGCTGGTTCTGCAGATCGGTCCTCAGCTGATCCTTGGCCTGGTCGAACGACAGTGGCTGCCCCTGCTGCACTTCGACGACCTGCCCGACGTTCCACCCGTAGCGGGTCTGCACCGGGCCGAACAACCCGCCGGCCGGTGCGGCGAAGGCCGCCTTCGAATAGGCGTCCTCCATCTGATCGGCGCTCAAGGTACCCAGATCACCGCCGGAGTCCTTGGTGCTCTGATCCAGTGAGGACGCCTTCGCCAGCGCCCCGAAGTCCGCTCCGCCGCGAAGCTGCGCCAGCATCGCGTTCGCCTCGGCCTCGGATCCCACCACGATGTTGCGCAGGTGCCGCTTCTCCGGCGAGATCATCGACGACCGGTGTGTGTCGTAGGCGGTTCGCACGTCGGCGTCGGTGACCTTCGGGACGTTCGCGGTCACGATCTCCATCAGCCGGTTGGTCGCGAGCTGGCGCTTGATCTCACCGAGGACATCGGCTTCGGAGACCCCATGCGTACCGAGGAACTGGTCGAACGCGGCACGCCCGTCGGTCACGTTCTGCGAGATCAGCTTGTCCAGCACGTCCTGCGCGTTCTTGTCCGCGATGACCACGTTCTTGTCACGGGCGGCCTGGTCGAGCACCAGACTCACCGTGGTGGACTTCGCCGCGTCACGGTTGAACCGGTCCGCCTCCGGACCGTCGGCGGGTGGTTCCACGCCGTAGAGCGCGGACAGCACCGCGATCCGGTGCCGGAACTGGTCCTGGCTGATCGTCGTGCCGCCGTAGCGCAGCACGGCACCGGCGGGCAGCGCGGTCGCCCACGCGATCCCGATCTGGGTGCTCGCCCCGGCGAGGACCAGCAGGCCCACCACCAATCCGGCCCACCGTGCCCGGCCGCGCGGGGCGAGCAATGGCAGCCACGATTTCATACCGTCACCTCCTCTTTCGTCTTCTCGACCGGCACCGCCCCGGCGACCGGCCGCGCGGGAGTCCGCGAAGTCAGCCAGGCGACCAGCAAGGCGGCTCCGAACGAGCCCGCCACACCGGCGGCGAGCAGGAACCCGAATTCGCGGAGCACGGCCAGCCCGGAAAGACACAGCACGAGATACCCGGCCGTGGCGGCCAGTGCCGCGACACCGACGCGGCGCAGGACCGTGCCCGGCCGGCGATCGCGCAGGCGCGCCAGCACGACCGCGAACTCGCATCCGGTGACCGTGGTCAGCGTCGCGACGGCCACCGTGAGCGGGCTGAGGGAGCCGACCGTGAGCCAGGCGAGTCCCGTCACCCAGCCCGTCGCCAGCAGCACTGTCGCCGCCGCGCGCAGGACATCACCACGACGGCGTAGTCCGACCGCGATGATCAGCAGCGCCGCCGCGACTCCGGCGAGGTTGAGCCACAACCGGCTGCTGTCGACGAGATCCAGCCCGCGCACCGCGGCGACCGGGAGACCGACGACCTCGGCCCGTACGCCCGGTGGAGCCGGCGGCAGCGAGGCGCGGACGTCGGCCAGCAGCCTTCCCAGCTCACCGACGTCGGTGATCCCCACGCCGAACAGCATGAGCGACTCCGACCGGTCCGACCGGACCACGGCCGACGTGAGATACCGAGGGACGAGCGTCATCGCCGCCTCGATCTGCTCCGGCGTCGGATTCGCGCCGAGGAAACGGAAGAGGTTCGCGGTCGTGATCACCGGCCGCATCTGGTCGCCGTGTGCCCGCACGATCTCGCTCTGCGCCTGATCGGTCCAGCGCAACACCTCGGGGGTGAGCACGTTCTGCCCGTGCAGCACGATGCCGACCTCACCGCCGGAGCCGAGCACACGCTCCGCGTAGGTGGCGTCGGCCAGCTCCGGAAGGCCGCGGGCGAGTTGCTCCGGTTCCGCCTGAATCGCCATGTGCGGCAACGCGATCAGGCCGCCGAGCGCTCCCGCGGCCGCCACGACGGCGATCAGCGCACGCCGGCTCCGCGTGACCGGACGGGCCGCGGCCACCGGCGCCGAGGGTGCCGGCAGCCCGGTCACGCCGAACACCCGCCGCGCGACGACGGCGATGCCGACGGTCGCGGCGACGCCGAGCGCCAGCGCGAAGCCCAGCTCACGCACGAACGGCAGCGGGGAAAGAGCCAGCGCCCCGAACCCGGCGACAGCGGCGCCCGCGGCGACAAGGATCCGTCGCGGCTTGCCGGGCTGTGACAGGTAGAACGGGAAGTCGCCGCCGATCCCGAGCAGGATCGGCAGAAACGCGACCACACCGAGCGAGAGGGGATGTCCGATCCAGCCGAAGACCGCGATCGTCACCGCACCACCCGCCAGTGAGCACAGCAGCGGACGAAACCGGTTGCGTCGTCGCCGGGTCCACGGGACGACGAAGAAGAGCAGCGCGACCGCCGCCAGCGACAGTCCCCCCAGCAGCGGCAGTTCTTGCTGGGCTCGGTCACTCAAGGCCGCCGTGATCGCGGGCACTCCGGTGACCGTCACTCGTCGCGTGGCCAGTCCAGACTCGTCCACGGTGGACTTGACACTGTCCACGAGCCGCCCCGTCGCACTCTGATCGAGACCTTCACGCGGCCGCACGAGCACGGCGACGGTCGAGGAGTTCGGCACGACGAACTGCCACTGCGGACGGGGGTTGCCATCGTCACCGAACAAGACGGTCCGCACGAACCCCGGGTTGTGCAGGGTGGGCAAACCGGCCGGCAGGCCACGCACCAGCAGCGCGCCGTAGCGGCGATCGAAATCGACGACCGCGGCGTCACCGGCGGCGTTGACGGCGGCGGGCGAGGCACCGCGCTGCTGCGCCTTCTGCTCGGCCTCGGTGCGCAACGCGTCCCGCCTGCCGCTGATCTGGGCCAGCACGTCCTGGGCCGTGCCCGCGGTCTGGTTGAGCACCGTGCCCGGACCGTAGACGGCAGCGACGTCCGGCAGCCTGGACAGCGAGCCCTCGGTACCGACCAGCCGGGACAGCTGATCCTGGTCGGTGAAGAACGCTTGCGGGGTTCGCGATTCGAGCAGCACCACAACGGGGTCGCCGCCGAAGGAGCGCGCCTTGTCCTCGAGTGCCCGGTAGGCCGGGTCGGCAGCGGGCAGGAAGGACGCGATACCGGTGTCGACCTTGGCGCGCGCCAGACCGAGCCCGGTCAACGCGACGAGCACCAGCACGATCGCGGCCATCCCGTGCCGCCGGTTCGGCGGCCACGGCAGGATCGACCGCGACAGCCGCGGCCGCGACAGCCGGAGACCGAAACGCCGTGCCATGCCGTCAGTTCCCTTCGTGCTGTATGTGCGGGTACTGCCCGTTGAACGGCGCGGGCCGGCCCACGGTCCCGGGAAGCGGGTACGGATTGGTCCAGTACAACGAGTTCAGCGGGAGTTTGACCGGGAAGTTCCGCACGCTGGCCGGGCTGAAGATCGTGCCGAGCCGGATGGTACGCACCCCGTCGGAGTTGACGGTGTCCATCGTCGCGCCGAAGTTGCCGAACATCGCACCGATGTCGCGCCCGTAGGGCTCGAGGTAACCGAGCATCGGGTTGAGGTCGGACAGCAGCGCACGCGCGCCCGGAACGAGGGCACGAACCGTACCGCCGAACGCGGGCACCCGGTCGAGGGTGGCGGGCGCCTTGTCCAGTGTGGCGTTGAGATCGGGCAGCAGGCCACGGAGATCGCCGGTGACCTGGGGCAGCTGGAGCAGTGCCTGTTCGAGGAACGGCGCGGCCTGGCGGAGGTCCGACGCGATCGGCGCGAGCGAAGGCGAGAGCTCGCCGAGCTTGCCACCCGCGGTCCGCGTGACGTCCAGCATTCCCGGCAGGGCACGCATGGTGTCGGACACCGCCTGCTGCTCACCCGAGGTGGCCTTGGTCAGCGTCTGCGCGTCGCCTACCACGCTCGCGATCTGCCCACGTCCGGTGTCCAGCGCATCGAGCAGGGAAGTCGCCTTGCCGCTCAACGTCTTGAGGTCATCGGACTGGGCAGCCAGCGCGTCGAGCACGGTCTTGCCCTGCTGGCCGAGTACGCCCGCCCCCTGCATGAGCTCGCCGACGTCGGTTCCGGTGCCCTCGGTCGCGGTGCCGAGTGAACGCACCGCCTGGCTGAGTGACTGGCGTGTTCGGGGGTCCAGCGTGTCGTAGAGCTCATCCACGTCGACCGCCTGCTTCACCGAGGCCGCCGGTAGCGTCGTCCCGCTCGGCAGCGGCGCCCCATGCCCGTCGACGACGTCCACATAGGACGATCCGACCAGCGCCTTGACGCCGACCCGGACCGTGACCCCTTCGTGCAGCGGCACCCCCTGGTCGAGACTCAGGTCGACCTTGGCCTGGCCCTTGTCGACGGCCGTCTTGGTCACGTGGCCCACCGTCACGCCCGCGATGCGCACCTCGCCGACCTCGCGCAGGTTCTTGACGTCGGAGGTCGCGAACGACAGCCGATAGCCGCCGGCGGGCACGCCGGGAACACCGGCCCCGGTCTCGCTCCACAGCCACCCGAACCCGAGCACACAGGCGAGGGCGAAGCCCAGAACCGTCAGCAGCGGCGCCCTGCGGCGCAGGAAGGCGGTCATCGGTGGCCTCCGTTGGTCAGTGAGGGCACGAGCCCGTCCCCGGTGGGATCGGTGACCTTGAGCACGACCTGCGCCCGGCCGAGGCCGCCGTTGGCGTCGGCGAGACTGAAGGCCGACGACGTCTGGTAGACGAAGGCGGCGAGGTCGTCAAGCCAGGGCACGATCCGCGCGGTGGCGCCGGGCAGCGTATGCACGGTCGGCACGAGATCTGTCATGGCGGCGTGCGCGTCGCCGACCAGCGGCCGCAGGTCGGCGACCACCGGGCGAGCGTCGTGCACCACCGGTCCCGCCGCCTGCAACAGCCCACCTGCGGAGTCCACAGTGGAGCCGAGCCGGTTCAGTGCACCCGGGAGCTTGCCCGCGGCGTCGTGGACCGCGTCCAGGGTCGGGTTCAACTCACCGGTCAACGTGGACACGCTTGACGCGGCGTGCTGCAGATCGCCGGTCAGGCCGGGCAGTTGCGAGAGCGTGGTACCAAGGTCTCCGTTGCGCGCCGAGAGCACCGACAGCGTCTGCTGCAGCGACGAAGCGAGTGTCGCGAGCTGCTGGTTGTCACCACCGGCCGCCTGCGAAATCCGCGCGACCGCCGTGACGAGGCGCTGGAGTGCGTCGCGCCGTTGCTGCAGCTGATCGACGACGGGTTTCAGGCTGCCCAGCGCGGCATCGGTCGCGTTCAGCCCTTGCGGCAACTGTTGCGGGGCGGCGGCAAGTGCGACATCGCCCTCGTCGACGAGCGAGGTCAGCGCGTCACGCGTGCGCTCGTCGAGATTGTCCAGCAGTTCGTAGGGCTGTACCACCCGCTGGGTCTGCGTGACCGGGATGACGCCGTGCTGCGGCAAGGGTGTTCCCGGTGGACCGCCGGGGTTCAGCTCGATGTACATGACGTTGAGCGGCGTCTTCGAGCGAACGACGACCTGTGCGTTGCTGTAGACCTGGTGCCCCGGCTCCAGCGACAGCGTCAGTCGTGCCTTGCCGGCGGCCGTGGGATCGGCGGCCACGATCTTGCCGACCGGCACCCCCGCGATACGCACTTCCTGCTTGCTCGACAGCTGGATGCCGGGGGCCATGTCGAAGTCCGCGGCGAACTCGTATCGCTGGTCCCACGGCGCGATGCCGTCGTAACGCGAGACGATGTAACCCCCCGCGATCACGCCGACCACCACCAGCGCGACGACCAGCAGCAGGTCGGCGCGCAGGCCCGGCACGTTGCGCATCCGCTGCCACGTCAGGCGGATCTTGTTCACTGGGAACCACCTCCCGCCGCGTGGGTGATCTGCGCCATGAGGTTCTCCAGGTTGAAGGGGATGCCCGCGACGGACCCGGTGCCCGCACCGACCTGGAAGCTCAGCAGTGAGCCGTGCTGGTCCTGCGTCATCGAGGCGCGGTCGATGTTGGTGGCCATGTAGGCCAGCTCCTCGTAGAACTTGTGGTCGGCCTGGTTGCCCCCGCCGCTTTGGGCGTACGGACCGGTGCCGTGCCACGTATTGAGCAGCAGGTGCGTGACGGGGCCGTTGACCCGGTCGAGCACCGGACCACGAACGGTCTGCAGGACATCGGTGGCCTGCTGGGCCACCGGGTTGAGCTCTTGCACCGCGGGCTGCGCGTCCCGCAGAAGGGGCTGCAGGTCATCCAGCACCGGAACCGCCTGCCGCAGCACGGGATTGAGCTTTTGCACGAGCGGTCCGAGCTGATCGACGGTGGGATGCAGGGCGGGCGCCGTGGACGTCAGCCGATCCAGCGTGCCCGACAGGCCGGTCAGTCCGGCCCGGGTGTCCCGCAAGGTGCCGGGCAGCGACGACACGGCGTCGGTGAGTGGCCCGCTCTGCCCGGCCAGGGTGCGGGCGGTGTTGTTCAGCGACACGACGATCGAATCCAGCTGGCCGTCCTTGGCCGTCAGCGTGTTGGCCACATTAGACAGTCCCTGCACGATCTGCGGCAGGTCGGTCCCCGGCCGGGTGCCCCGCGCGGCCTGCAGCACGTCGGCCCCCGGCCCGAGCACCGAGGGAGCGTCGTGCACGAGCCCGCCGAGGGACTGCTGCCCGCCCTGGCGCAGTGTCTGGTCGAGATCGGCCACGACTTTCTGGACGGAGTGCAGGGTGTCGGTGGGAAGGGCCTCGAGCACGCGGTCCGCCTCCACCGGGATGCGGGTGCGGTCCAGCGGAATGGCACCACCGGCGTAGCGGCCCGGTTCACCGCCGGGATGCAGATCGACCGTGTAGCGCCCGCCGAGGACGGTCCGCGGTTCGATGCTGGCCGAAGGCTTGCTGCCGAGGATGTCGAGTACCTTGTCGTCCAGCTTCATCGTGACCAGCACGGTGCCGTGATCGGTCGCGCTGACGTCGGTGACGTCGCCGACCACGAGTCCCGCGATCTTGACCGACGAGTCGTAGGGGCGCAGCTTGTACTGCGTGCCGAACTCGGCCTGCATCTTCGTCCCCGACGAGAAGAGGTTTTCCAGCTGTGGCTTGAACACCAGCGTCGTGAGGACCAGGACGAACGCGGCGAACACCGCTATGCCGAGGCGGAAGGGACGGGTGAACACGGTACGCAGCCGGCTCATCGGGTGCCTCCCGGTGTGTCGTGCCAGGCGCCGCCACCCGGCGCGGGATACGGCTCCTGTTTCACCAGCGGATCCGGCAGGCCCGCGACGCTGTACAGACTGGGGGCGGCGAGCATGGCGGCGAAGTAGTGCTGATCGGGCGACAGCTGACCGGACAGCAGATCGTGTTCGCTGAAGAAACGACCGGCGTCGGGTGCGTAGGGCGCGAGACCGAACAGCAGGAGATCGGCACTGTGCAGCGTCTGTGCCAGCTGCGGCACCAACGGCCGGGCATCCGACAGCGTGTGCGTGAGGTCGTCGACCGCGGGCAGCGCCTGCTTACTGACGCCGGGAACCTTCCGCAGCGGCGTGACACCCTCGCGGAGCAGGCCGCGAAGATCGGGCGTCGCCTGCCCCAGCGACTGTGCGCCGGGTTCGATCGTGGTGAGCGCGGCGCGTACGTCGCTGAGGGGCGCGTTCAGGGAGGCGAGCCCACCACGAAGGTCCACCAGTGTTTGCGGCAGCTTCTGCAGCGAGTCGCGCAACGGTGCCCCGTTGTCGACGTCGACGGCCCGCAAGGTGGTGTCGAGCTGGCCCACCAATGCGGTGAGCTGCTGTTCGCGCCCGGAAAACCGGCCGACCAGGTTGTCGGCGCTGTTGAGCAGGCCCGGCAGATTCGCGTCGGGGCTGCTCGCGGCGGCGGCGACCTGCGAGACGTCGTCGAGCATTCCCGGCGCGGCCCGCACGAGACCGTTCAGGTCGGCGCCGTGCCCGGCGAGCCCGGTGCCCAGTTGCTGCAGGCTCGACGCGAGCGCCGACCGGGTCTGCGGGTCCAGTGCGTCCAGCACGGTCTCCAGCGAGCTGGAGTCCTTGGTCTGGCTCGAGGGGATCGGCGCGTTACCCAAGGGACCCGCGCTCGGCGTGCCAGGGTCGAACTCGATGTATTTCTTGCCCAGTGCGGAGGAGTCGCCGACACTGGCGCGCGCGTCGCGGTACACCGTGCGCGGGCCGTCAAGCCGCAGCGTCACGATGGCCTGGCCGCCGGAGTACACGATCTGGGACACGGTTCCGGTCCGGATGCCGTTCTCCTTCACATCCTTGCCGGAGTTGAGCGTGCCGACGTTGCCGAAGGCAGCGGTGACGTAGGTGTAGCTCTTCCCCGGCAGCGCACCGCCGGTCTGCACGATCGCGCCGACGAGGCCTATGACGCCTGCCAGCACGCAGGCGGCGATTCCCACCAGGAACCGGCGGGCGACGTCGCGGTGGACGGGCTTGGGCATGTCACAGCCCCCCTAGCAATTGGCCGAGCATCGACTGCTCCTGGTCTGGGGTGAGACCCGTGGCATTGCCGGGGTCGGGGTGCCCGCCGCCCAGCAACCCGTTCAGTGGCTGGGTCCCGCCGGGTGGCAGTGGCAGGTTCGGCGCCTGCTGCGGCCCGGGTGCGGCAGGCGCGCCCCCTACGGCCGGAAGCAGGGAATGGGCCAGGTCCTGCAACGTCTGCGGGGTGACGTAGACGACGCCCCGGAAGTAGTGGGACAGACCGTCGCGCCCGTTGGTGCTCAGCGCCCACTTCCGGACGAAGTCCATCAGGTCCCCCAGGTGCTGGTCCAGCAACTGGGCGGCGACCGGTTTCGCGGACGCGGCCACGCCACGCAGGTCGGGGCCCGCCTGCCGCAGCGCGGCCACCGCGGGAGCGGCCTGCCCGAGCAGCGCCTCGGCGTGATCGAGCACCGGACGCAGCGCGGAAAGCGCGGGATCCGCGGCGTCGGAGAACGCCTGCAACTCGTCGGTGACCTGGCTGAGGTTCCCCGTAACCGGTTTGATGGCACGCAGCGCGGGAATCGCGGAATCGGCGACACCCGCGAGGTTGGCCAGTGTCTGCCGGGCCGTGGCGACGGTGCTGGGCAGTTCCGTCAGTGTCCGGTCGAGGGCGTTCTGCTCGCCCGCGACGGCCGACAAGGTCTGCGTCGTCGACTGCACGAGCTTGGCCAAGGTCTGGCCGTCGTCCGCGGCCAGTGCCCCGCTCACCGGTTCCAGCTTGCCGAGCAGGTCACCGAGTACCTGGTTCTGCCCACTGAGCACGTCCCCCAGCCGCTGCGCGTCGGTCATCGCCGGGGCGAGCGCCTTGATCGCGGCGGCGGCCTGCGGGCCGGCACCGTCGACACCCTCGCCGAGCGTGGTCACGGTCGCCGCGAGAGCGGACGCTGTCGGGTCGTGGAAGGTGTTCAGCACGTCCTGCAACGTCACGGCGAAGTGACTGCGTTCGAGCGGGATGGACGCCTGCTGTGCGAAGGGCTGGTCCGGTGAGCCGGGATTGAGATCGACATAGTCCTCGCCGAGGAGGTTCACCGGGCGGACCGTGACCGAGGCGTCGCGGTGCAACGGCAGTACGCCCTGGTCCACGCTGAGGGTGACCCTCGCGTGCCCGTCCTCCAGCGCGATGCCGTCGATCGCGCCGACCTTGACGCCGGACACGCGGACCTCGTTACCGGGTTCGAGTGGACCGGCGTCGTTCATCAGCACCACCACCTGCGGGCCCGAACCTCCGGAGCTGGCGGCGGTCAGGCCGAGCGTGAGTGCGGTGCAGGTCAGCGCGACGGCGATGACCGAGCGGCGACGTACGCGGGTCTTCATCGGATGCCGTCTCCGTTCGCGTCGGTCCACGGCTGCCCTGCCAGCGAGCCCGGGGCCGGGCGCGGATCCTGCTGCATACCGGGCGGCACGAGGCCGGGATTGTTGTTGACCGAGCTGGCCGATTCGGTGACCAGCGCCCGTCCGAGGTGCCCCGAGGCGTTCATGTTGGAAAACAGCGAGGTCCAGTTCGTGACGAACCCGACGACCTCGGGCGTGTAGGGCCGGAGGAACGACACGGCGGGCGAGAGGGATTGCACGGCCTGCGTCACCCCCGGCACGGTCGCGTCCGCGGAATCCAGCAACCCAGGCGTGGTGTCCAAAAGGGACTGAGCTGCGGTCAGCGTGGGGCGCAGTGCGGCCACGGTCGGGCCGAGCCGGGTCAGGACCGGGCTGAGGTTCTGCGCCAGCGCCGGCAATTGGTCCGCCGTCGGACGCAGATCTCGCAGGAGCGGCACCGTCGCGTCGACCGCCGAGGGAACCCGCTGGAAGGCGTCGGTGCCCGCCCGCAGGGTGGAGGGCAGCTCGCCGAGCGCGGCCTGGAGCTGCCCCGCCCTGCTCGCCAGCTGGGAGACGAGCTGATGCAGGTCGGTAACCGTGCCGCTGAGCTCGTTGTGCCGGTTGTCGAGCGTGCCGACGAGCTGGTCCAGCTGCGTGATCAGGCCGCGGATCGCGGGGCCGTCCTGTCCGACCCCGCGCAGCACGTCGGCCAGTGCGGCGACCATGGGACCCGCGGTGCGCAGCGTCCCGTTCAGGTCGTTCTCGCGTCCCTGCAACGTCTGCTGAAGCTGGCCGACCAGTGACTGCACATGTTGCCGGGTGGGCGCGTCCAGCGCGGCGAGGACGTCGTCGAGCTCGACGCGCTGGGTGTCGGAGAAGACCGTCCGCCCCGACGGCAGCTCCGGGTTGTTCGACGGGCCGGGCAGCAACTCGACGGTCCGCACCCCCAGCACGGAGTTCCAGTCGATCCGCGCCGAGGTGCCCGCGTGCATCGGCGCGTGGTCGCTGTCCACGGTCACCGTGATCTCCGCCTTGTCGCCGCGCACCGCGATCGCCGTGACCTGACCGACCTGTTGGCCCTCGATCGTCGTGCGAGCACCCACGAACGTGCCGGACGCGGTGGGCATCACGACATGCAGCTCGTAGTCGTCCTGATGCAGCAGGACTGTGACGACGCCGGCCACGACGGCGACCGCCACCATCACCCAGATCAAACGCCGCATCGCCTCAGTCCATCCCCAGCGGACCGACGGCGTCGCCGGCCAGGAACTGCCGCACGAACGGATCTTCGGAGCCGAAGGTCTCGTCGGCGGTGCCGTAGTGCACCATCCGGCCTTTCCACAGCACGCCGATGTAGTCACTCACCGTGCGCGCGGTGGGAATGTCGTGCGTGATGACGATGTAGGTGCCGCCGTGCTCACGATGCATTTCCAGGATCAACTGGGACAGCAGCTTCGTGCGCACGGGGTCCAGACCCGAATCCGGCTCGTCGAAAAGCACCACGTCCGGCCGCATCACCAGTGCCCTGGCGAAACCGGCCCGCTTGCGCATCCCGCCGGAGATCTCGTTGGGTGCCTTGTCCAGCGCCTGTTCGAGGCCGACCTCCTTCAGATGCGACATGACGATGTCCCGGATTTCGTCCTCGGTCTTGTCGGTGTGCTTGCGCAGCGGGAACGCGACGTTGTCGTAGAGGTTCATCGAACCGAACAACGCGCCGTCCTGGAACAGCACGCCGAACCGCTTGCGTAGCGCGAACCGCTCGGTCTCGGAGACCCGCCACAAGTTCTGCCCGAACACCCGGACCGCGCCGGCGTCCGGCTCCAGCAGGCCCACGATGTGCTTGAGCAGCACGCTCTTACCGGTACCCGAGGGACCGAGCACAGTGGTGATCGCGTCGTCGGCGAACTCGACCGTCAGTCCATTGAGGACCTTCGAGGCGCCGAAGGCCTTGTGCACATCGTTGACCTGGATGGTCGAGTCGCCTCGTCGCGACCCTTCGAGCACACCGGAAGCACCGGTGTGGGTCGTGCTGGAACCATCTGAATACATCCGAGACTCCTCAGGTGCCGAAGGCTTCGTCGAGGTTGTGACCGTAGAAAAGCTGCGCCAGGATCATCGCGGTGACGCTGATCAGCACGAGGTTCACGAGCATGGCCTGTGCGGTGTTGCGGCCGACGCCGACCGGGCCGCCGCGCGCGTTGTAGCCGTAGAAGCACGAGACCACCGTGACGATGACTCCCACCAGCGTTCCCCAGATCAACGCGTTCGCGAAGTCCCGGAAACTCTGCAGCAGGAACAACACGTACGTGAATCCGCCCGCGGAGACCGTGCTCAGCAGATCCACGAAGAACAGTCGTGCGGCGAGGAAGTGGACACCGAGCGCCGTGATGAACAAGAACGGCAGCACGATCAGACTCGCCGCCAGCCTGGTGCTCGCCAGGTAGGGGATGGGCCGGATGCCCATGACCTCCATGGCGTCGATCTCTTCACTGATTCGCATGGCACCGAGTTCGGCCACGATTCCGCACCCGGCCTTGGCGGCGAGAATCCAGCCGAACACGATCTCGATGACACCGCGCATCAGTGGCACCGCGTTGATCGCCGCGACGTAACTCTCCAGGCCGACACCCTCGAACAGGAACGTGCCGGTGATGCCCAGCAACGCGCCGAGCATGAACAGCATGAACAGCACCACGAGCCCGTTCGACCGGATCAGGTACGCGGACTGGCGGAACACTTCGGACGGGTAGAGCCGTACCGCGGTGGGCAGGTCGCGGAACACCCGTGCCGAGAACATCAGCAACTGGCCGGTGTGCTCGATCGAGCCGCGCACCGCGCTGGTTTGCGGCGCCGGTGTCTTGGCACCGGCCTGCTGGCCCCGTTCCTCGATCGCGGTCATTTGAACGCCCCCAGTCCCGGGAAGAAGCCGAGCACGATCGCGTTGTAGCCCAGCTGCATCACGAAGAGCGCGACGAAGGAGATGACGACGGCCTGGTTGACCGCGCGCCCCAGCCCGATGGCACCACCCGCCGCGGTCATGCCCTTGTAGCAACAGACCGCACCGATCAGCAGGCCGGCCAGCAGGGTGTTGATCACCATCGCGACCAGTTCGACCGGGCTCAGGTTGGTCCACTCGAAGCTGTAGAACTCGGCCGCGTTGAGCCCGCCGATGTAGGAGCCCGCGAGCTGGGAGGTGAGCACGGTGATGATCTCGGCGGGCACCGCCAGCAGCGTGGTCACGATCGTGATGGACACGATCCGCGGAACGGCGAGCGCGCGAACCGGATCGATGCCCATCACCTTCATCGCGTCCAGTTCCTCGCGGACCTTACGGGAACCCAGCTCCGCGGTCGCCGCGGCGCCGATCACCCCGGCCACCAGCAGCGCCGCGACCCACACGGTGAACGTCCGCGTGCTCTGCACCAGCAGCATCGGGCCGTAGAGCTCGCCGGCGCCCGCAAGCTGCAGGAACTGGCTGGACGGGACCGACAACGCTAGCAGGAATCCGCAGAGCGCCGCGGTGATCGAGATCCAGGAGCGGCGGATCGTGAAGTGCATTTCCGCGACCACGTCGGACCAGTACCCGCGCGGGTGCCGGATCGCGCTCCACAGCACGCGGATCAGCATCTCGGCCATGCCGCCTGCTTCCGCGACCGCGTTACGCAGGAACCCCGGTACGAAGCCGACGGCCTTGGACATCGCGCCGTCGTACGGTCCGTCCGAGTCGAGCCACGACGATTGCCGCGCCGCCTCGTGCCGCTGGGAAGTCACCATCCGGCGTTCCCCTCCCTCCAGAAGAACATGCTGCTTCCCTTCTCCGGCAACGGAATCTCGCGCCTCACCCGCCCCGGACCCGGCGTGGGCGACTGGCCGCCGAGCCACCGGTGCACGTTGTCTCGCAAGGAGAAGCCGACATCCGGCGTGTGGCGGGTCATCGCGTACTGCCCGGAGGCGCACGGCTCCGCCGCCTTGGCGACCGTCAGGCCGATACCACGCGCCGTACCGGCGACGGCGACGACGTGGCCACCGGGTTCCCGAGCCCGCACCTTTGCCCTCCGGATCAGTCCTAAGTAGAAAACTTAATTTAGTCTATATTAGATTTGTGAGACGGACAACGCCCGGGGTCGGTATACCGCCCCGGGCGTTGGTCAGAACACGAGCAGGTCTTGCCTGCCGGCCCGCTTGAGCTCACCGACGTAAAGCCGCGGCAACCACGACGCGGCCGAGAGCAGTTCCAGCAACTCCTCGGTCCGGCCGGCGGCGGCCACCTCACCGTTCGCCATCGCCGAGCGCAGATCGAGCCGTCCCTGACACCACATGTTGGCGGTGTCGGCGCTCATGGCGACCAAGGCCGACGGCTCGGCGTCGCCGGCGCCACCCAAGTGCACCTCACGCCGTTCCGTGTCGATGTCGAGCACGCAATCCGGTTCGACGAACCCGAGCCGCACCCGCATCCTGCGCCCCGCGAGCATCGGGCCTGCCTGCGGATCACGAAACGCCGATCGCACGGTTCCGCCGATATAGCGGTCGATCTCGGCAGCACAGCTCAGCGGCATCATGACCTCCACGTCTCTGGGGAGTTGGTGGGAACCGTCACACAAGAGGCTGCTGCCCGCACGGACGAGGGCGAACCGAAGAGATACGTAATTCCGTACGTAGGCCGGTGGGCTCAGACGTTCGCCGGTGCCGCGTACCGGGCCCTGAGCTGGTGCTTCACCAGCTTCCCCGTCGGAGTGCGCGGCAGTTCGGTGATGAAATCGACACTGCGGGGAGCCTTGTAGTGCGCGATGCGGGCGCGTACGTAGTCGATCAGCTCGCGCTCCAGGTCCGGACCGGGCACGACACCCGGCGCGGCCTGCACGACCGCCTTGACCTGTTCCCCCATCTCCGCGTCGGGCACGCCGATCACGGCGACGTCGAACACTTTCGGATGCGGCGTCAGGACGTTCTCGACCTCCTGCGGGTAGATGTTCACACCCCCGGAGACGATCATGAAGGACTTGCGGTCGGTCAGGAACAGGTAGCCGTCGTTGTCGAGATAGCCGACGTCGCCGACCGTGGTCCAGTTCGGATGGAGCGGGTGCTGCGCGGCGCGGGTCCGCTCGGGATCGTTGTGGTACTCGAACGGCAGTACCTCACGCTCGAAGTAGACGAGCCCGATCTCACCCGGAGGCAGCTCCGCGCCGTCCTCCGCGCACACGCGCACGGTACCGAGCGCGGAACGCCCGACCGTGCCGGGTTTGGACTTCCACTCCTCCGGCCCGACCACCGTCAGCCCGTACCCCTCGGTGGCGCCGTAGTACTCGTGGACGATCTCGCCCCACCAGTCCATCATCGCCCGCTTGACCTCGACCGGGCATGGCGCGGCCGCGTGCACCGCCACCCGCAGGCTGGACAGGTCGTACCGCTGCCGCACGTCCGCGGGAAGCTTGAGCATCCGCACGAACATCGTGGGCACCACCTGCGTCGCCGTGACGTGGTAACGCTCGATCGTTTCCAGCGTGCGCTCCGCATCGAACTTTTCCATCACCACGACGGTGCCGCCCAGCGCGTGCACTCCGGCGGCCCAGCGCAACGGCGCGGCGTGGTACAGCGGAGCGGGAACAAGATAGGCGTCGTCCTGGCCCAGGCCGATCACATGCTTGAGAAACGGCACCAGCACGTCTGCGGCCGGATCATCCACCTGCACCTTCGGCACCGTGACCCGGACACCTTTCGGCCGCCCGGTCGTGCCCGAGGAGTAGAGCATGGGCCCGCCCAGCGGCTGCTCGGCCAGCGGCTCCGCGGAGGCGGCCGCGAGAGCGTCTACATAGGACTCGTGACCGGCGATCGTGCCGCCGAACGCGTAGCGTGCCCCCAACTCCGGTGTCAACGGAACGAGCGCCTCGGCGAGCTCATGCACCCCCGCCGACGCGAACAGGACCTTGGATCCACTGTCGGCGACGATGTAGGCGACCTCTTCCGGCGCGAGGTGCCGGTTGATCGCTGTCACGTAGAGACCGGATCGCAGCGCGGCCCAGTAGATCTCGAAGAACGCCGGCGTGTTGTCCGACAGCAACGCGATCACGTCGCCCTGACGTAAGCCGGAGTCGTGGAGCATCCGCGCGAGCCGGGCCGAGTTCCGGTCCAGCTCGGCATAGGTGAGAGTTTCCCCGCTTCCCGCCATGACGACAGCGGGCTTGCCGGGTGTGAGAGCGGCAAAGGTTCCTGGATACACGTGGTCGTCCTTTCAGAAGAACCGCTTCATCAGCCGGAGCTTGCCCGGTGTGTAGGGCGGGTAGACCAGCTTCGGGTCCGGGCGCGACGGCTTGGCCAGCACCGCCTTGCGATGGCTGAACGTTTCGAAACCCCAGCGCCCGTGGTAGGCGCCCATGCCGCTGTCACCGACTCCACCGAAGGGCAGTTGCGGCGCCAGGCAGTGCATCGCGACGTGGTTGACGACGACACCGCCCGAACTGGTCTCGCTCACCACCTTCTCGCGCACTCGCCCGGAACGGCTGAACAGGTACACCGCCAGGGGTTTGGGCCGTGAGTTGACGAACCGGAGCGCGTCGTCGAGCGAGTTCACCCCGAGCACCGGCAGGATCGGCCCGAAGATCTCCTCGCTCATCAGCGCCGAATCGGGCGCCGGGTCGACCACGACGGTGGGCTCGATGGCCCGGGCCGCCGGGTCGGTGCCGCCGCCGAGCGCGACGGAGCCGCCCGTGGCCGACAGCAAACCGGCCAGACGATCGAACTGACGACTGTTGACGATGCGCATCGCCGCCTGGTCCGCATCGGACCGGAACTGCCGCATGGCATCGGTGACCGCGGAGACGAAGCGCTTCTGAACGGCGTGCTCGACCAGCACGTAGTCGGGCGCGATGCAGGTCTGTCCCGAATTCATCAGCTTGACCCACGCGACGCGGCGCGCGGCGACTTCGATGTCGGCGTCCTCGGTGACGATCACCGGGCTCTTGCCGCCGAGCTCCAGCGTCACCGGCGTCAGGTGCTCGGCGGCGGTTCGCATGATGATCCGGCCGATTTCGGTGCCACCGGTGAAAAAGGCGTGGTCGAAGCCCTGACCGAGCAGTTGCCGCGTCACCTCCGCTTCGCCTTCCAGCACGGCGACGGCGTCGCCGTCGAGGTACTCGGGCACCAGCCGGGTGAGCAGCCGCGACGACGCCGGAGCATGTTCGGAGGGTTTGATCACCGCGCAGTTGCCCGCCGCGAGCGCACCCACCAGCGGTCCGAGGGACAGATACACCGGGTAGTTCCACGGCCCGATGATCAACACCACTCCGAGCGGCTCGTACTGGTACCAACCGCGGCCGGGGAGATTGGAGAGGGACAGGCCGGTGCGCCGCCGCTTGGTCCACTTCCGCAGGTTCTTACGCGCGAACACGGCCTCCGCCTTCGTCGACGCGATGTCCCCCAGCCACGCCTCTGCCGGCGGCCGGCCCAGGTCCTCGGCGAGCGCGCCCGCGATCTGGTCTTCGCATTCGTCGAGCATCCGCTCGAGCGCACGCAACTGCCGCGTACGCCAGGCCAGGTCACGGGTGCGACCTTCGGCGAAGGTCTGCCGTAACCGGCCGACCGCATCGTCGATCTCGGCGGTCGCGACACGAGCCGCATCGCGAACATGGCCGTTGACCTGGGTCTGGGGTGGGATCGGTACCACTGGGCCCTCCTGGAACTGTCCTCGAGACCGCACCGGCTGCGGGATCGGGCCCGTGGACAACGTCGTCTCTTCTAGTTTAGATTAAATTATATTCGAGACCTACCCTCCGGCGAAAGGACCACCATGACGACTGTTTCGGGGCTGCGCTGCGTCGTGACGGGCGCGGCATCCGGCATCGGCCACGCGGTCGCCGAGCACCTCGGCAAGGCCGGCGCCTCGGTCACGTGTCTTGACCGCAACGAGCCCACCGCACCCGTCGAGCGCTTCGTACGCGTCGACCTGGCCGACCCGGCGAGCATCGACGCGGCGGTCGCCGAGCTCGGCACCGGCTGGGACGCGCTCATCAACGTGGCCGGCATTCCCGGCACCGCACCGGCGGAACTGGTGTTCTCGGTGAACTTCCTCGGCCTGCGCCATCTCACGGAGTCGATGTTCGAATCACTCAACACCGGCGGCGCGATCGTGAACGTCTCCTCCACGGCCGGGTTCCAGTGGGCGGAGCGGCTTCCGCTGCTGCGCGAGCTGCTGGCCGCGGAATCCTTCGAGGCGGGGCTGGACTGGTTCCGGCGGAACCCACAGGACACCAACGCCTACAACCTGTCCAAAGAAGCCCTGACCGTCTACACGATGGCGATGGGCACCGGCCTGGTGGAACTCGGCCTGCGGATGAACGCCGTGCTTCCGGGCCCCGTGGACACGCCGATACTGCCGGATTTCGAGGACTCGATGGGCAAGGACACCCTGGACGGCCTCAAGTTCCTGCTCGGCAGGCACGCCAGCCCTGAGGACATCGCCGCCCCGATCGTTTTCCTGGCATCACCAGAGGCGCGCTGGGTCAACGGGCACGCCATGGTCGTCGACGGCGGCATCACCGGCGCGGTGCTCTCCGGACTCGTACCCGCCCCGGAGATCTAGCGGACACATGAGTAAGGGCCCTGGCGCGCGCCAGGGCCCTTACTCATATGTCACCGAAGCGTGCAGGGCATGCTCTTGACACCACGGACGAAGTTGCCCACCAAGTAGGTCGGGTCTGAAACCTGTAGTTCCGGTACTCGGTGCAGCAGCTGGTCGAAAAGCGCCCGGAGCTGGGTTTTCGCCAGCATGTTGCCCATGCAGTAGTGCGGCCCACCGCCGCCGAAGGCCACGTGCGGATTCGGGCTGCGCGTGATGTCGAAGCGCTCCGGCTCGCTGAACACCCGCTCGTCGCGGTTGCCCGAAGAGTAGAACATGACGACCCACTCCCCCTCGGACAGCTGCTGTCCACCGAGCTCGACGTCGCGCATGACCGTGCGCCGGAACGTCATCACCGGCGTGACCCAGCGCGCGAACTCCTCGATCGCGGTGCCGATCCGGCCTTCGAAGTTCTCCAGCAGCAGCGCCCGCTGGTCCGGGAACTCGCACAGCGCCTTCGTGGTCAGGCTGATCGTGTTCCGGGTGGTGTCGTTGCCCGCGACGGACAACAGCACGAAGAACGCACCGATCTCCTCGTCGGTCAGCCGCTGACCGTCCACTTCGGCCTGGACGAGGTTGGTCATCAGGTCCTCGGTGGGTTTCGCGCGGCGCATCTCGGCCAGGTCCATGCCGATCGTGAGCAGGCTGATCAAGGCGTCGTTGAGCACCTGCCCTGGCTCGCGCCCCGCGGCCACGTCCTCGTCCGCCCACGAGACCATGCCGTCCGCGCCCTCGGCGGCGGCCTCGCGATACTGCTCGGGCAGCCCCATCATCTCGTAGATCGTCCACATGGGAAGCCGCTTGGACACCTGCGCCACGAAGTCGCAGTCGCCGGCCTCGATCAGCTCATCGACGATCCGTTTCGCCTGGCCACGAATCTGCTCCTCGATCTTCGCGACCTGCCTCGGCGTGAACGCCGAACTGATCAGCCGGCGCAGCCGCGTATGCCGCGGCGGGTCCATGCCGAGAAAGGACTGCGCCGCGTCGAGAATGTCCTCGGGCACCTCCTCCTGCATGACGCCGTGTGCGGAGGAGAACGTCTCGTAGTCCTTGCTCACCCGCACGATGTCCTCGTGGCGGACGACGGCCCAGACACCCTCCTGTTGCGGCGGCATGAGCGCCCCCTCCAGCGGAGGGTGCCAGCTCACCGGTCGCTCGTCGCGCAGTATGCGGAAACTCCGCTCCCGCTCCTCGGCCGTGGCGGCCCAGAACGACAGCGGGGACACGGAAACCGGGTCGTAGGAACGGGTTGTCGGCATGGTGGACGTCATCGACGCTCCTGTTTTCAGTACTTCGGCGGACTGTGCACGGGCTCGTCAGACCAGCAGGTCCGTGCGCCCGTCGTTGGTGAGGTTGTCGATGTAGACCGGGTACAGCTTCTTGCCGAGCGGAGCGAGCTTGAGCAGGCTCGCCACGTTGCCGTCGACGGCGATCTTGCCGCGCGCCATGGCGAAAGGCAGGTTGACCTTGCCTTGCCAGTAGGCGTTGGCCGTTTCGCACTTCATCGACATCGTGGCCGACGGTGTCAGGCCTGAGCCATCACCCTGGTACACCTGCTGCTGCCCCATGTCGATCACCAGTACGGCCTCGGGGTCGGTGAACGCGAAGCGCAGCACCAGCCCGGTGTCGACAAGCTTCGGCCCGATCTCCTCATCTTTGAACGCGGTCTCGAAAATACCGCCGATGTAGCGGCGAGCCTCATCCTCGTTGCGAAACGACATTGGTCCTCCACGGATGGTTTAGGTGCAGCCGGCCCGGCACGCAGGACGGGGGCCGAGCATGCCGATACTATCCATTTTCAAATCTAAATTCAACTAATATTTGCTGGTCCTCGGCGATGTCGGCCTCGGCCCATCCGGCCCGATCTCGCGACGAAAGGCGCTAGACTGCTACTCCATCCGGACCATCGCACCGGGAGGCTGCAGCATGGGCGAACCCGCACCGGAGCGGGAGCACTCGGCCACCTTGCCCGCCGAGCTGACGAGTTTCGTCGGGCGCAGGAACGAACGTGCCGAGATCAGGCGCCTGCTGGCCGACGCCCGGCTCGTCACGCTGACCGGGTTCGGCGGCGTCGGCAAGACCCGGCTGGCACTGCGCGTGGCCCAGGAACTGCGGCGCGCCTTCACCGACGGTGTCTGGTTCGTCTCGCTGGCCGGTGTCAACGACCCGGACTGGCTGCCACACGCCGTGTCCACCGCACTCGGCCTGCAAGGACGATCGACGCGCACCGCTCCCGGCGCGCTGGTGGAGTATCTGCGCTCCCGCGAGACCCTGATCGTGCTCGACAACTGCGAGCACCTGATCGACACCTGTGCGATGCTGACCGACACGTTGCTGCGGACCTGCGCCCACCTGCGGGTACTGGCCACCAGCCGCGAACCGCTGCGCATCCGGGGGGAGACCGTGCATGCCGTCGCACCGCTCACGGTGCCCGCGCGTGGTCCCGCCGAGGCCACGCTGCACCAGTACGAGTCGGTCAGCCTGTTCGTCGACAGGGCTCGCGCGGTGCAGCCGTCCTTCACGATCACCGAGAACAACCGGGACGCGGTCGCGGCCGTATGCCGCCACCTCGAGGGCATCCCGTTGGCCCTCGAACTCGCCGCGGTACGGCTGCGTGCGATGTCGGCAGCCGAACTCGCGTCCGCGCTGGCCGACCGGCAGGATCTGCTGACCCATGGTGACCGCACCGCGCCCGACCGGCAGCGCACGATGGCGGCCTGCATCGAGTGGAGTTTCGACCTGTGCTCCGAGGCCGAGCGGGAGGTGTGGGCGCGCACGGCCGTGTTCTCGGGCGGTTTCGAACTCGACGCGGCCACCGCCGTCTGCGCGGGCGACCGGGGCGAGATCACGCTCCCGGACGTGCTCCTCGACCTGGTCGACAAATCGGTACTCAGTGCCGAGACCCACGATGACCGGACCCGGTTCCGGATGCTGACTCCCCTGCGGCAGCGCGGCCTGCGCGAGCTGGCCGAGCTCGGGCTGGTCAGCGAGCTACGCCGCCGCCATCGCGACTTCCATGTCGGGCTGGCGGAGCAGGCCGCGGCCGAGTGGATGAGCGCCCGGCAGGTCGAATGGATCGACCGGCTCCGGCGCGAGCAGAGCAACATGCAGGCGGCGCTGGAATTCTGTTTCATGGAGCCAGGGGCCGCGGAACCAGGCCTGCGGATGGGTGCCAGCCTGCTCGAGTACGGCCTGGCCGACGGGCTGTTCCGCGTCGGTCGGCTCTGGTTCGACCGGCTGCTGCCGCTGGCCCCGGAACCGACCGAGACGCGGGCGCTCGCGTTGCGAACGGCCTGCTGGTGGGCGGCCATGCAGGGTGACCTGCCCGCGGCAAGCCGGCTGCTCGCGGACGGCCTCGATGCCGCGAGCGGACTCGAGCCCCGGGTCCGGACCAAGCTCACCCAGGCCGAAGCGTTCGTCGCGATGTTCGCGGGCGACCTGGACCGTGCGATCCCGCTGTTCACCGAGGCGTTGACCGGCTTCCGCGCCTCGGGCGACCACGCCCAGACCGCCCACACGCTCGCGCTCGTGCAACTGGCCCACACCTTCGCCGGCGACCTGGAACAGGCCCTGGCATGCCACGACGAGTGCCTGGCCATCACCGAACCGGTCGGCGAATGCTGGTCGAGGGCGCACTCGCTGTGGATCGCCGGACTCGCGCATCTGGCGGCGGGCGACCTCGAGACCGCGACCCGGCTCGAGCGCGACGGACTGCGCCTGATGTCCCGCATGAACGAACGACTGGGCCTCGGCCTGTGCCTGGAAGCGCTGGCGTGGATCGGCGCGCAGCGCGACGCCGAGCGGGCGGCGATGCTGCTGGGCGCCGCGCAGAACCACTGGGAGGCGATCGAGACCTCGACCGAAGCGTTGCCGGGTCTGTTCGTGCAGCACGAGCACTGCCTCAAAATGGCGCGGTCCGTACTCGGGGACGAGCCGTACCAGACGGCCTGGGATCGCGGCCGCGCGCTCGACGCGGCGGCCGCGATCGAATACGCGTTGACCGATCGTCCGCCGGGCAAGAAGGACAGCGCGCCGCCGGCCGCGCCGGGATACGGCGGCCCGCTGACCCGGCGGGAACGGGAGATCGCGCGACTCGTCGCAACCGGACTGTCCAACCGGGACATCGCGGAACGCCTGGTCATCTCGAAACGCACGGCGGAGACCCACGTCGCCAACATCATGACGAAGCTGGGTTTCACGTCGCGCCACCAGATCATCGCGTTCATGGCCGAACAACAGAACGGCGCTGCCCCGCGCTCGTGAAGGCGCTCAGACGAGGACACCGTCGGCCATCGCATAGCGGTGCAGGAGCTTGCGCCGGAGGACCTTGCCCGCCGAGGTGCGCGGCAGGTCGTCGACGAAGTCCACCGTGTGCGGCGCCTGGCCGTCGCCGCATTTGTCGCGCACATGCTCGATCAGTTCGGCGGCGAGCGGCGGTCCGGGTCGCACCCCTGCCACGACCCGGACCACCGCCCGTACCCGCTCACCCGCCCCGGCATCCGGAATCGTGAGCACGGCCACGCCGGCCACCGCCGGGTGCGCGGCCAGCACCGCCTCGCCCATCCCGGGTTCGGCGAGGTACAGGTAGCCCCGGTCGTCCAGGCTCCCGCGGTCGCCGAGGGTCACCCACCGCGTCTGCCACGGATGCCGAGCGGCACCGGACCAGCCGGGAGCGCCGTGGTATTCGGCCCAGGCACCGGTCAGATAGACCAGGCCGGTCCTCCCGGTGGGAAGCTCCACCCCCCGCTCGTCACAGATGTGCAGCGTCCCCTCGACGGCACGACCCGCCGAACCTGGCCGCGCAGCCCGTTCCTCCGCATCGAGCGCGGCCACCACCGGCCATTCGGCGCCGCCGTAGATCTCGGTGGTCCTCGCCCCCCACCAGCCGGACAGCGCGTCCAGTACTCCGGACGGGCAGGGGCCACCGCTGACGATCACGCGCTCCACAGTGGACATGTCGAACCGGGCGCGGACCCTGGAGGGCAACGCGATCAGCTGCAGAGCCAGATCGGGTACCAAGTGGACGAGGGTCACGCGGTGCCGTTCGATCCCGCCGAGCGCGTCCTCCGGGGCGAACGGCGCCGCGCTGACCACCGTCCCCCGGGCGTCGTGCACGGCGGTCGCCAGATGCACCGCCACCGGGTCCGCCAGCGGCACGGGCAGGAACGCGATCGTGTTCTCGCGTAAGGCACACAACTTCGAAAGCAGCCGGGCCGTGGTGGCCACGCGGGCCGCGTCGGGCACGACGCCCTTCGGCCGTCCGGTGACGCCGGCCGTGTACACCATCGGTGCGCCCCGCACGCCGGAGGGCCGGTCGCGGGCGATGCCGGTCAGGGCATCCTCGTAAGGCTCGTAACCGTCGGCCTCACCATCGAAGGCATACCGCACATCGACGCGGGGCGTCAGCGGCCGCAACGCCGTGGCAAGACCCAGCGTCGCACCACCCGCGACGAGGGCCCGGGCCTCGCTGTCGTTGACGACGTACGCGGCCTCGTCGAGCGAGAGCGCGGTGTCGACCGCCACGGGGTCGAGACCGGAACGCAGGGCCGCGAGGCACACTTCGTAGGCTTCCGGCGCGTTTTCCGCCAGCAACGCGACGCCGTCCCCGCTCCGCAAACCCCGCTCGTGCAGCTTCGCGGCGAGTCTCCCGGCGCGACGAGCGAGTTCACCGTGCGAAAGCACACGCCCGCTGCCCGCCGTGATCACCGCCGGAGTCGCGAAGTCGTCACGGTCCATCGCTCGCGGCCCCTCCCGCCCCGCCGGCCGGCGCTTCGAGCATGGCGGGCGGGATGAGCTCCCTGAGCCTCCTGAGGGCGCGCAACTGCACGGCGCGGACCGCGCCCGAAGGTTTCCGCATCTCGTGCGCCACCTCAGCCACCGACAATCCGCGCAGGTACCGCAGTTCCAGGCAGGTCCGCTGGTCGGGAGTCAGGGTGGCGAGCCGGCGCAGTGCCTCCTGGGCGGCCTGCCGTCGCCAGATCAGCTCGCTGATGTCGCCGGACTCGCCCGGTGCGTCGAAGTTCTCGGGCATCGCCACCTCGCGACGGTGCCGCGCCGATTTCATCTCGTCGAGGACGAGATTCCGCGCGATCGTGATGAGCCAGGCCGCGAACGTCGATCGCCGGTGCGACAAAGACCCCATCCTGCGCAGCGCACGGACAAAGGTCTCGCTGGTGATGTCCTCCGCGAGATGGCGGTCTCCCAGCCGGGCGTAGACGAACCCGAATATGTCACGCATGTGCAACTCGTATAGCCGGCCGATCGCCGCACGGTCTCCGGTCCTGGCCTCGGTCACGAGCGCCCACACCTGCTCGTCCGCTGTCACACTCATCCGTGGTTCCTCGTCGAACGCACCGGTCCTCCCGCCGCCGCGGCCACTTCACCGTGCCCGTCCGATTCCAGGCTGCTGATCACGCGACGGCCGCGAATCAGCACGGATACTGACTTCCCTACGTAGTCCTCGCCGAGCGCGTCGGCACAGACCCTCGTCCTTGTTTTGAATATAGGTTAAAATAAGTCGAATTGTTCCGACCGAAGGAGAGACCATGGCCGAGGCTTACCTCGTCGACGCCGCGCGAACACCGGTGGGCCGCCGCGGCGGCGGCCTGGCCGGTGTCCATCCGGCCGACCTCGGCGCGCACGTGATCCGCAGGCTCGTCGATCGCGGAGACTTCGATCCCGCCGCGATCGACGACGTGGTGTTCGGCTGCATCGACACCATCGGGTCCCAGGCCGGCGACATCGCCCGGACCAGCGCGCTCGCGGCCGGGCTACCGGAGTCGGTGCCGGGAGTCACCGTCGACCGCCAATGCGGTTCGTCGCAGCAAGCCGTGCACTTCGCCGCGCAGGCCGTGCTCAGCGGAACCGCCGACCTCGTAGTCGCCGGCGGAGTACAGAAAATGAGCCAGTACCCCATCCTCAGCTCGTTCGCCGTCGGTGAGCCGTTCGGCGCCGTCGATCCGTGGACCGGTTGCGCGGGTTGGCAGGCGCGGTACGGGGACCGGGAGATCTCGCAGTTCCACTCGGCCGAAACGATCGCGGCCGATTTCGGCTTCGAGCGCACGGACATGGAGGAATTCGCGCTACGCAGCCACCAACGGGCAGTACATGCCGCGAGCGAAGGCCGATTCGACAAGGAAATCACGCCGATCGCCGGCGTCACGCGTGACGAAGGCCCTCGCGTCGACACCTCACTGGAAAAGATGGCCCAGCTCAAGACGCTGGTTCCGGGCGGACGGCTCACGGCCGCGGTCTCCAGTCAGATCTCCGACGCGTCGGCGGCATTGCTCATCGCCTCCGAACGAGCGGTCCGGGAGCACGAGCTGACCCCACGGGCACGCATCCACCACCTGTCGGTGCTGGGCGCGGACCCGGTCAACCTGCTGATCGCCCCGCTGCCCGCCACCGAGCGGGCCTTGAAGAAGACGGGGCTCAGCGTCGGCGACATCGATCTGTTCGAGGTCAACGAGGCCTTCGCGAGCGTCGTTCTCGCCTGGCAGCACCAGATCGGCGCCGATCCGGATCGTGTCAACGTCAACGGCGGCGCGATCTCGCTCGGACATCCGCTGGGCGCATCCGGTGCGCGCATCATGATCACGCTGCTGCACGAACTGGAACGCACCGGTAGCCGCTTCGGGCTGCAGACCATGTGCGAGGGCGGCGGCATGGCGAACGTGACCGTCATCGAGCGGCTGGGCTGAGCATGGAACGCGAGATCTTCACCGACGACCACGAAATGTACCGCCACACGGTCCGGGAATTCCTCGCCCGCGAGGTCATCCCGCACCATGCGCGCTGGGAAGCCGAGCGCTGGATCGACCGCGACGTGTTCCGCGCCGCGGCGAAGCACGGCGTCTACGGACTGCAGATTCCCGAGGAGTACGGAGGTGCGGGCGAGCCGGACTACCGGTACCGGATGGTCGCCGCGGAGGAGGCCGCGAAGGTGCACGCGCTGTCCTTCGCACTCACCATCTCGCTGCAGGACGATCTGGTGCTGCACTACCTGCTCGACCTGACGACGGACGAGCAGAAACGGCGCTGGCTGCCCGGTTTCGCCACCGGGGAACTGATCGGCGCCCTGGCCATGACCGAGCCGGGCGCGGGCAGCGATCTCCGCGGGATCCGTACTTCGGCCCGCAGGGACGGCGACGACTGGATCCTCAACGGACAGAAGACGTTCATCTCCAGCGGCATCATGGCCGACGTCGTGATAGTCGCGGCGCGGACGGACCCGGATGCCGGTTCGCGGGGGTACACCCTGTTCGCCGTCGAGCGGGACATGGCAGGTTTCCAGCGCGGCCGCAAACTGGAGAAGATCGGGCTGCCCGCGCAGGACACCGCCGAGCTGTTCTTCGAAGACGTCCGGGTTCCCGCGGCCAATGTGCTCGGCGAACCCGGCCGGGGCCTGCAGTACCTGATGAGCCATCTGCCGCGTGAACGGCTGGGCGTCGCGGTCAAGGCGATCGCCAACTGCCGTGCCGTCTTCGACGTCACCCGCGACTACTGCAGGCAACGCCACGCGTTCGGCAACCCGATCGGCGACTTCCAGCACGTACGGTTCGAACTGGCCGAGATGGCCACCGAGATCGACGTGGCACAGGCCTACGTGGACCGGTCGGTGCTCGCGTTCAACGCCGGGCACCTGACGCCGGTGGACGCGGCCAAGGGCAAATGGTATGTCAGCGAACTGCAGAAACGGATCATGGACACCTGCCTGCAGCTGCACGGAGGTTACGGATACATGGCCGAGTATCCGGTGGCGAGGGCCTTTGTGGACACTCGTATCCAGACGATCTACGGCGGCACGACCGCGATCATGAAGGAGATCATCGGCCGCGACCTCGCCCGGTGAGACGAGCGGGCGCCGGTCACCGACCGCGGAACACCGGCGCCCGCCGTTCACGGAACGCGGCGATCCCCTCCGCGAAGTCGTCCGTGTCGAACAGGGTGGTCTGCGTGTCGATCTCGGCCTCCAGCACCTGGCGGGGGTCGCGCGGCCAGGCCGTGAACATGTACTTGATGGCGGCGATCGCCAGCGGTGGCCCTTCGGCGATACGCTCGGCATCGGCAAGCGCTCGCGCGAGCGCATCTCCCGAGCCGGCGACCGCGTCGGCCATGCCGATCGCGGCGGCTTCCGGTCCGCTCAGCCTGCGGGGCATCAGCAGCAACTGGCGGGCCACGGCACCACCGACCCTGGCCGGGAGCGAGGCGAAGACGCCCATGTCACCGGCGAGCCCGACACCGGTGAACGTAGTCGAAAACGCGGCGTCCTCGGCGGCGATGACCCGGTCACACGCCATCGCCAGCGCCGCCCCGGCACCGAAGGCGTACCCCTCCACAGCGGCGAGCACCGGTTTGGGGCCGTCCCAGATCGCCCGGATCACCCGCTGCGCGGCCTCGGCCCGCGGCCGTGTCTCGGCCGCGCTCTGCCGCCGCATGCTGGCGATGTCGCCGCCCGAGCAGAACGTACCGCCCGCGCCGGTGAGCACGACCACGCGGACGTCCGGCACGTCCATCGCCGTCTCGATCGCCTCGGCCAGCACCACGCGCAGCTCGAGGTCGATCGCGTTGCGGACCTCGGGCCGGTTGAGTGTCAGCACCCGGATCGCGCCCTTGTCCTCCGTCAGCACGCACGTCATCGCGCTCACCGCCCTTTGTAGACAGCAGGACGCCGTTCGAGTACCGCGGCGAGCCCCTCCCGTGAGTCAGCGGTCCCGGACAGCTCGGCCACCGTGCGCGCTTCCTCGGGCAACCTGGCCTCGACGCCCCCGCCGAGGCCGCCCCAGACCAGCCGTTTCGTCGCGGCCATCGCGAGCGGGGCATTCGCGGCCAGCTCGCGCGCCAGTGCGTAGGACTCCTTCAGCAGCTGCCCATCCGGCACGACACGGGTGAGCAGGCCCGCCTCGGCGGCCTCGTCGGCGGTCAACGTCGGATTCGCCAGCAGGATCTCCATCGCCTTGCGCAGCCCGACGAGCTGGGTGAGCGTGACCGTGACCCCGGCGTCCGGGGCCATGCCGACCCGGACCGCGCCGGACATGAACCGGGCGGACCGTTCGGCGATGACGAAGTCGGCGGCGCACACGAGCCCGAACCCGCCCCCGCCCGCGGCGAAACCGTGCACCGCGGCGATGACCGGCGCGCGCAACTGGATGAGCGCCGATGTCGCGATCTGCAACCACGCGGTCGCCTCGCGCAGGTAGTCCGGAAGGCGCTCACCCTTGGCGGCGAACGTCTTGACATCTCCGCCCGCGCAGAAATGCTTCCCCTCTCCCGTGATCAGCACCGCCCGCACGTCCGGTTCGCCGTGGCAGCGCAGAACCACCTCGTGCAGGGCGCGCAGGAACGGCACGCTCATCCCGTTCGCCGCCTCGGGGCGGTTGAGCCGGATCCGCGCGATGCCGTCGTCTTCCAGGTCGAGCAGTACCGGTCCCGAACCGACGAGCCGCCTCATGCCCTACTCCCCTCGCCACCGGCGAAGCCGGCGATGGCCGCTCCCGCCGCGTCGCCAACGATGTGCTCGATCACGTGCTCGCGTTCCAGGGCGAGCCCCTCGTCGAGCGGCAGCCGTAAACCCTCGTACACCAGTCTTTTCGCGGTTTCCAGCGCGCCGCGGTCGTGCCCGGCGAGACGCTCGGCGAAGGCCGCCACCGCATCCTCGAAGCCTGCCGCGGGCAGGCAACGATAGGCCAGTCCCCACGCGACGGCCTCGGCGCCGGTCAACCGGTCACCAGTGAGTATGTGGGCGAGCGCGCGTTGCCTGCCGGCCAGCCGTGGCAGCCGCTGGCTACTGCCGCCACCGGGCACCTGCCCGAAGTTCAGGTGTGTGTCCGAGATCTTCGCGTTCTCGTGGACCAGGGCGATGTCGCACGCCTGCATCAGCTCGAACCCACCGGCCATCGCGTAGCCCTCCACCACGGCGACGACGGGCACCGGCAGCCGCGCGATGAGTGCGCAGGCGCGGCCGAAGTTGTCGAACAGCGGGGCGAGCGCGGCCCTCCCCTGCTCGCGCAGCCGCCGCAACTCGCCGAAATCCCCGCCCGCCGAGAAGTTGCCGCCGGCGCCACGCACCACGATCACGGTGACCGCGGGTGCGAGCAGTCTCAACGCGCGCTCGAGTTGCGCACCCAGCTCCACGGTGATCGCGTTCATGACCTCGGGCCGGTTCAGCAGGATGTGCCCGACCGAGCCCTCGATCCGGGTCCGCACGACGTTCGCCGTCACATCAACCGCCCCCCGCCGACCTCCAGCACCGCTCCGGTCATGTAGCTGGACAGATCGGAAGCCAGGAAGAGCACGGCACCGGCGACCTCGGACGGCTCACCCGCCCGGCGCATCGGGATCGCGGCCTCCCGCTCCGCGAAGACCTCGGGCGGCATCGCCTCGGTCATGGCCGTGCGGATCAGGCCGGGCTGCACGGCATTGACCCGTACGCCCCGGTGCGCCAGTTCCTTGGCCGCGGCCTTGGTCAGGCCGACGATGCCGGCCTTCGCGGCGCTGTAGTTGGTCTGGCCGGGGTTGCCGGACTTGCCGGACAACGACGAGATGTTGACGATCGAGCCGCGGCCCGCCTCGCGCATGACCTCCGCTCCGGCCCGGACGCCGAGCCAGGTGCCACGCAGATGAACATTGATCACCGCATCGAAGTCCTCCGCCCGCATCCGCCTCAGGGACGCGTCGCGAGTGATGCCCGCATTGTTGACGAGCACGTCGAGGCCCCCGAGTTCGCGCTGGACGCGCTCAACCGCATCGGCCACGGACTGCTCGTCGGTCACGTCGCACGCGACGGGCAGCACCGCCGGTCCGCCGTCGGTCGCGAGTTCCGCGGCGGCCTTCGCGGCCCGCTCACCGTCCAGGTCGGCCACCGCCACCGCGGCCCCATGCTGATGCAGCGTGCGCGCGACCGCCAGCCCGATTCCCTGCGCGGCACCGGTGACCAGCGCCATCCGGCCCTCGACCAGCCCCGCGCTCATGCCACGTACCGCACGATGGACTCGACGACGCACGCGGGACGATCCGAACCGGCGACCTCCATGGTCGTGGACACCTTGAGCTGCACCGCATCCGCCAGCGGCGTCACCTCGGTGATCGTCGAATGCGCCCGCAGTTTCGAGCCTGCCGGCACGGGCGCGGGAAACCGCACCTTGTCCAGGCCGTAGTTGATGGCCATGCGCACCCCGTCGACGCGGTACAGCTCGCGCTGGAACGCGGGCAGCAGGGACAGCGTCAGCAATCCGTGCGCGATCGTCCCGCCGAACGGGCCCGCCTCGGCGCGTTGCGGGTCCACGTGGATCCACTGGTGATCTCCGGTCGCCTGAGCGAAAGTGTCTATCCGCTCCTGGTCCACCACGATCCAGTCGGTGGTGCCGAGCGACTCGCCCGCCGCGCCGGCGAGTTCGCCGATACCGTTGAAGACCCGCATACCTACCCCTGCGTCACTCCGTGGCTGTTTTCAAATTGAACATAAATTAGATAGTATGGCCCCGTCAACCTGGGTGAAGGAGCACGAAATGGATCTCGGCCTGCGGGACGCACGGGTGCTGGTGACCGGAGGCGCCTCCAACATCGGACGCGGCATCGTTCACGGTTTCGCGGCCGCGGGCGCCCGCGTGCTCATCGGTGACATCGACGGCGAGCAAGCGGAGAAGGTACGCGCCGAGGCACTGTCCCGTGGTGCCGCCTCGGCGGAGGTCGCGGAGCTCGATCTGACGACCGAGGACGCTGGTGAACGAGCGGTCGAGCGGGTGCTCGGCCTGTGGGGCGGCCTCGACGCGCTCGTGTGCAACGCGGGCTGGAGCGAACCGCGGTTTCTGCTCGACGACACCGACCGTGCGCGCTGGCAGAAGACGATCGAGGTCAACCTGTTCTCCGCGATCGCATGCACGCAGGCCGCCGTCCCGCCCATGCGTGCCGCCGAATGCGGTTCGATCGTCTACATTTCCAGCGACGCCGCGTTCGGGGAGATCCGGCAAGCCGTCTACGGCACGACGAAGGCCGGCCTCATCGCGCTGTCGCGCACCGTCGCCAAGGAGCACGGCCGCCATGGCATCCGGTCCAATGTGGTCTGTCCGGGACTTGTACTGCCGGAGAGCCCGGATGCCATCGGCAGTACGAGCCTGTGGTCGGGCGGCCGCGACTCGATCTTCGACGAGCGGCAGATCGAGGGATTGAGCAAAGCTCTCCCCCTCCGGCGGCTGACCACGGCCGAAGACGTCGCCAACGCCGTGTGCTTCATGTCCTCGGAGACGCTCGCGCGACAAGTCACCGGGCAGGTCCTCGCCGTCAACGGCGGCTATTCGATGCCCTGACGACAGAAGGACATTTCCATGGCGAAGGCCAGTCGCTCCGGCGGCACCCGAGAGCGCATCCTGACCGCCGCGGCGCGGGTGCTGAGCCGCCGCGGCTACTCCGAGGCGCGCCTCACCGACATCGCCAAGGCCGCCGACCTGCGCGCACCCGCCGTCTACTACTACTTCCCCTCACGCGAGGCGTTGATCACCGAGGTGATGACCGTCGGACAGGTGCGGCTTCGCGAACACGTCGAAAAGGCGCTCGCCGAACTGCCGCCCGGCACCGGGCCCATCGACCGGCTCTGCGCCGCCGTGGCCGCCCACCTGCAGGTGGCGCTGCGGCTGTCCGACTTCGCGACCGCCGTCACGAGGAACAAGGGCCAGCTGCCGGAGGACGTCCGGTTGCGACTACGCGAGGACAGTGCGGCCTACCTGACGCTGTGGCGGTCCTTGCTGGAAGACGCCGCCACGGCGGGCGCGATCAGGCCCGGCCTGGATCTGCGCGCCGCCCGGATGCTGGTGATGGGCGCGTTGAACTGGGCGCCGGAATGGTGGGACCCACGGCAGGGGTCGCTGCCCGCCCTGATCGGTACGGCGCAAAGCCTGGTCCGCCACGGCCTGACCGCGCCCGGCGCGGACACCATCTCTGATCCGATCGAAGATTGAGGAGTCACATGAGCACGCTGTCCCTCGAAGAGCGGGCGGTCGTCGACACGGTGCGCGATTTCGTGGACCGCGAGGTCCGGCCGGTGGCCAGGGACCTCGAGCACGCCAACGAGTATCCGGAGAAGCTCATCGAGCAGATGAAGGAACTCGGCATCTTCGGTCTCGCCATACCCGAGCCCTACGGTGCGGCACCCGTATCGACGCCCTGCTATGTCGCGGTGACCGAACAGCTCGCGCGTGGCTGGATGAGCCTGGCCGGCGCGATGGGCGGCCACACCGTGGTGTCGAAACTGCTGCTCGCGTTCGGCACCGAGGAACAGAAGCGCCGGTACCTGCCGCGCATGGCCACCGGCGAGGTGCGCGCGACGATGGCCCTGACCGAACCCGGCGGAGGTTCGGACCTGCAGGCGATGCGCACGATCGCCCGCCGCGACGGCGACGACTTCGTGGTCACCGGTACCAAGACCTGGATCAGCAACGCGCGCCGCTCGCAGCTGATCGCACTGCTGAGCAAGACCGACCCGGACGCGCGCCCCCGTTACCGCGGCATCAGCATCCTGCTGATCGAGCACGGACCAGGTCTGACGGTGTCCCGTGACCTGCCCAAACTCGGCTACAAGGGGGTGGAGAGCTGCGAGTTGTCGTTCGACGGTCACCGCGCACCGGCCACAGCCGTGCTCGGCGGCGAGCCGGGCCGGGGATTCGCGCAGATGATGAAGGGGCTGGAGATCGGGCGCATCCAGGTCGCGTCGCGGGCGCTGGGTGTCGGACGGGCCGCGTTCGACGACGCGTTCCGCTACGCGCAGGAGCGCGAGTCCTTCGGCACCCCGATCTGGCGTCATCAGTCGGTCGGAAACTACCTCGCCGACATGGCCACGAAACTGACCGCCGCCCGGCAGCTGGTGCTGCACGCGGCCCACCGCTACGACGCCGGCGACCGGTGTGACCTGGAAGCGGGCATGGCCAAGCTCCACGCCTCCGAGGTGGCGATGGAGATCGCGCTGAACGCCGTCCGCATTCATGGTGGATACGGCTACTCCACGGAGTACGACGTGGAGCGCTACTTCCGCGATGCCCCGCTGATGATCGTGGGTGAAGGCACCAACGAGATCCAGCGGAACGTGATCGCCGGCCAGCTCGTCTCGCGTGGCGGTCTGGACTACTGAACAGAGCGCCTATAATTGACGCGTGACTAGAAAACCGGCTGCCCGCCCCGCGAAGGCCACGAAAGCTGGCGACACCAAATCGGCGCGCACCCGGGAACGCATCCTGGATGCGGCGGCGCACGTGCTGAGCAGGAGAGGGTACTCCGGCACGCGCCTGACCGACGTCGCCGAGCAGGCCCAGATCCAGGCGCCGGCGATCTACTACTACTACCCGTCGCGCGAAGACCTCATCGAGGAGGTCATGTGGACCGGTATCTCACGGATGGCCGACCACGTGCAGAAGATCCTGGACGAGCTGCCCCCCGAGACGGCGCCGATGCGGCGGATCGAGACCGCGGTCGAGGCGCATCTAAGGTACGCGCTCGAAGTATCGGACTACTCGACGGCGGCCGTGCGTAACGCGGGCCAGCTTCCCGACGAGCTGCGGACCCGCTACAACGCCGAGGCCGCGCGCTACGGCGACCTGTGGCGCAAGCTCGTGCAGGATGCCAAGGCCGAGGGAGAACTCCGCGACGACCTCGAGCCCATGGCGGCCCGGATGCTCGTGCTGGGTGCGCTGAACTGGAGCACCGAGTGGTGGAACCCGCGCCGGGGGTCGATCGACTCGGTGGTGCGCACGGCCCAGTCGCTGGTGCGGCACGGGCTGAGCGTGCCGGAGGGCGAGACGGAAGCCAAGCCCGCTCCCCGGCGCCGCGCGAAGCGGCCCGCCAAGGTCTGATCAGGCCGCCGCGCTCCGGCGGGCGGCGGCGAACTCCATGGCCTGCGCCCAGCTCGCGCGCCGGGCGATGAGCCCGCGGTACTTCATGACCACCCGCTGGCCGTTCAAGGTGAGCGCACCGACAAGCCGGTCGGCCTCGCGGTAGAGCGCGACCCAGCGCCGGCCCGCCGTCACGTCCCCGTCGACCACGACGACCTCGTCCGCCTGTGGCACCCCCACGAACTGGATTCGCGAGCCGTACCAGTCAGACCAGAAGTACGGCACGGTCTCGTACGGTTCCGCGTTGCCGGGATCGAGCGCGTTGCGCGCCGCCAGCGCGCCCTGGTCGGCCGCGGAGGTCCAGTGCTCGAGCCTCATCGGCCGGTCGAACAACGCGTTGTGCCACCGCGCCACATCACCGGCCGCGTACACACCCGGCGCCCCGGTCGCCAGCGTCGCGTCGCAGACGATCCCGTTGTCCACCGTCAGGCCGGAACCGGCGAGCCAGCCGGTCGCGGGATCCGCACCCACCCCGACGACCACCAGATCGGCATCCACTGTGGACCCATCGGACAGCACCACGCGTTCGGCGCGTCCCGCACGTCCTTCGATGTCCACGACACCGACCCCGCAGCGCAGATCCGTGCCGTTGAGCCGATGCAGGTCCGCGCACGCCGCGCCCATCCGCTTACCGACGGCCCGAACCAGTGGAGTGGGCGCCGCTTCGACCAGCGTGACCGGCAGTCCTCGTTTCCGTGCCCCGGACGCGATTTCGGACCCGATGAACCCCGCGCCGACCACGACCGTCCGCGCACCGGCGTCGAGCGCCGCGCGAACGGCCCGTGCGTCGTCGAGGGTCCGCACCGTGTGCACGCCCGACAGCCCGGCACCGACCGGCAGCGTCCTGGCCTGGGCGCCGGTGGCCAGTACCAGGGCGTCGTAGCCGATTTCCCTGTCCCCCACGAGGACTGCCCGCTCCGCCAGGTCGAGACCGGCCGCGGGAACGCCCAGCTCCAGGCCGACGGCGAGTTCGCCGCGGAGCACGTCCTCGCCGCGATAGGTCGGTACCTGGGGTTCCGGTGCGTCGAGGAAGGCCTTCGACAGCGGTGGCCGGTCGTAAGGAAGATGTGGCTCGCCGCCGACAAGGGTGACGCGCCCGGCGAAGCCCGCCTTGCGCGCGCCTTCGACGGCACGCAGCCCGGCCAGCGACGCTCCGACCACTACCAGGTGCCGATCGGTCATCGGTGCCTCAGCGCTCCAGCCGCAGTGCCTCGGTCGGGCAGCCGGTCACGGCGGCCTCGACGTCGGCGATCTGGTGTTCGGTGATGGTCTCCTCGAGCAGCACCAGCTCGCCTGAATCGTCCACTTCGAACACCTCGGGTGCCAGGGATTCGCAGATCCCCAGCCCGGTGCACTTCGCGCGCTCCACAATGATCTTCATGATTTTCGTTCCTCTTTCTCAGCCGACCGGGTTGGTACCGGGAACGGCTTCGTCCATGGCGGTGATCTCCGCCCAGCGGCTGCCGATCTCATCGAGGGAAGGTGGCTCGGCGAAGCTGACCCCCTTGCCCTGGAACAACTGGACGCGATAGACCTGCCCACCACCAGCCACCAGGACCAGCCCGGTGTCGGCGCACTCGTCCGTGAGCAACTGCGCCACAACAGGGGCCACGTGTTCGGGGGGCAGCTTCGCCAGGACCTCGGAGGGCGCGACATCGGCGGTCATCCGGGTGGCCGCCATCGGGGCCACCGCGTTGACTCCGATGCCGTGGCGCCGGCCCTCGATGGCCAGGGTGTTGACCAAGCCGACGAGCCCGTTCTTGGCCGCCCCGTAGTTCGACTGGCCGAAGTTGCCGAACAGGCCGCTGGTGGAAGTGGCCATCACGATGCGGCCGAAACCCTGCTCACGCAGGTGCGGCCAGGCCGAACGGGTGACGTGGTAGCCGCCGTCGAGGTGCACGCGAAGTACCGCGTCCCAGTGTTCGTCAGCCATCTTGTGGAAGGCCGCGTCGCGCAGAATCCCGGCGTTGTTGACCACGCCGTGCACGGCGCCGAACGCCTCCAGCGCGGTGCCGATGATGGCCTGCGCACCCTCCGCCGTCGCCACGCTGTCGTAGCTGGGCACCGCCGTCCCGCCGGCAGCACGGATCTCTTCGACCACACCGTCCGCCATCGACGTACCCGCACCCGAGCCGTCGCGTGCCCCGCCGAGGTCGTTGACGACCACCTTGGCTCCGGCCGCGGCCAGGAACAGGGCGTATTCGCGCCCGAGCCCGCCACCGGCTCCCGTCACCACGATCACGCGGTCCCGTACCCCGGACATGCCTTCATCCTCTCAGTTGAATTTAATATAAATTAGAAATCTGCCGCGCGTCAAGTAACGGGGCCGCGCTCGCGGCCGACGACGGACACGAACGACACGCATGAACCCGGCCTGCCACCGAGGTTGTGTGTCAGCCCGAGACGCGGCTGGGGCAGCTGTCGTTCGCCCGCTTCGCCGCGGAACTGCAGCCAGCACTCGTACAACATCCGCAACCCGCTCGCGCCGACCGGATGACCGAAGGACTTGAGACCGCCGTCCGGGTTCACCGGCAGCCGGCCGCCGAGTTCGAACGCACCGTCGAGCTCGTCCCGCCATGCCTTCCCCCTGGCCGAGAATCCGAGATCCTCCATGAGGACGAGTTCGGTCGGGGTGAAACAGTCGTGCACCTCGGCGAGCGAGAGCTGCGCGGCGGGATCGGTCACGCCCGCTTGTTCGTACGCATCCGCAGCGCTGTGCGCGACCTCCGGGAACGTCGTGAAGTCGTAGCCGGGGTCTACCGCACCGCGCGCGGGCCCGGCCACCATCGACAACGCCTTCACGAACACCGGCCGGTCGGTGTAGTCGAATGCCTCCTCCGCCCGCACGACCAGCGCACAAGCCGCGCCATCCGACACACCCGAGCAGTCGAACACGCCCAGCCGCCCCGCCACCAACGGGGCGGACTCGATCTTCTCCTTCGCCACCGGTGCACGGAATTGCGCCTTCGGATTCCGCGCGCCGTTGGCGTGGTTCTTCCACGCGACGTGCGTCATCGCCGAACGCATGTCCTCGGCGCTCACGCCGTGGCGAGCCCGGTAGGCCGGATCCAGCAGTGAGAAGGCCGCCGGCGCGGTCAGTGTCAACTCGGCCGCCGTGCCGTCACCCGGCGGATCCATCCTGGTCAGCCCGGAGAATCCGGAGTCCTTCAGTTTCTCCACGCCGATCGCCAGCACCCGGTCGTAGGCTCCGGAAGCCACGGCGTAGCAGGCGTTTCGGAAGGCCTCCGACCCCGTCGCGCAGTAGTTCTCGACGCGAGTGACGGGTTTGTAGTCCACGGCGAGCGCCCGGCTCAGTGTCATCCCGGACTGACCGGACCCCAGCGTGCCCAGCCAGTAGGCGTCGATGTCGTCGCGGCCCAGCCCGGGCAGCCCGGCCAGACATTCTCCGGCGGCGTCCACCAACAGGTCTTCGACGGAGGATTCCCACCGTTCACCGAAGCGAGTGCACCCCATGCCTACGATCGCGACGCGGTCGGCGATCCCGTGGCTGCCCATCAGCTCTCCTCATCCGCGCGCACCGGCCGCGCCTTCCAGAAGTAGTTGTGCACACCACCTGCGGTGTACAGGCGGCGGAAAACGGGCTCGACGCGCGTACCGGCGCCTACCTCGTCCGGCGCCGCGTCCGCGACCTCCAGCGTGTACCGGCCGCCACCGTCGAAGTCGACAACGGCCTCGATCAACGGCGGGGAAGGCGAGAACGCCAAACGGTCCACTGTGTACGTCGCCACCGTGCCGGCGCTCCCGGCGCGAGGCTCGGCCACCATCTCGTCCACGGCCCCGCAGTCCCGGCAGACCCTGGCCGGCGGCAGGTGCGTGAAACCGCAGGCCTGGCACCGGGTTCCGCGGAACCCGAACTTCCATGCGACCGCGCGGGCCGAGGGAGGCCCAGCGGGCATGTCCGGTTCGGGGCGGCGCGGCGGCTCTCGCGTCAGCAGGCCCCGCCACGAGAGGTAGGTCAGGTAGGGCACCTCGTGTGCGCGTGCCAGCTGGGCCGCCACGGTTCGCGGCGCGCGTCGGCCAGTGCCGGTGCGCAGCAGAAACCCGTCGACGCCGTCCGCCAGAGACAGCGCGAGGACGGTCTGACCGGGCTCGGCGGTGTCCAGCACCGAAGCCAGCGCCAATCCGAGATCCGCCGCACCCGCGTGTCCCGCAGGTGAACCGGCCACTGTGGACAGACTGCCGGTGATCAGCCGTCCGGCCTTCGCGCTCACCTGCCGATTCGGCGACGTGATCACGACGTGGTCGGGCGCCCCCACGCCGCCCTCGGAGAGCAGCTCCTTCGCCGCGCGCTCGGCCAGGGGAAGATAGTGCTCGAGCCCGAAGCGGTCCTCCCACTGGCGCCCCGCCGCATCGCCAGGACTTCGCCAGCGATCAAGGAACTCGGCGGTCAGCGACGCCTGTGCGACGACCTCGGCAACCGGATCCGCCGTCTCGCCGAAGAGGAACGCCGCCGCGCAGTCGCCGCCCGAATGCTCGTCCGCCGAGCCGGACAATCCCGTGCGTACATCGGCGAGGACGGCCAGCCCGCCGGTGGCCGCCGCCATCCGGACGGCGGCGACGCCGGAACGCGCCGCGCCCGCGAAGTCGGCCGCCATGGTCTCGAGCGCCAAGCCCAGCGCCGCGTGAATGGCGGTCGCGTTGGTCTTGTCGGCGTATGCGGGCGAGGTGGTGGCGAAATACAGCCCGCCGACCGCGGCGCCGTGCGGCAGCAATGTCCTCGCGGCCTCGACGCCCATCGTCGTGCTGTCCTCGTCAAAACCGGCCGCAACGCGAAGACCCCTCCCCACCGCCACCCGGTGCGCCGGCAGGTAGGTTCCGTATGCCGCGATCTTCGCGCGCACGCCGCCCTGTGCCTTGCGGGGCACCCGCACCCGGTCGGCTCGCATGATCGAGGCTCCGCCATTGTCGATCATGCCGCCTCCACGAGTGCCGCCATCCCCTGCCCGCCACCGACACACATCGTCAGCAGGCCGTGCCGACCGCGACGGCGGCGCAGTTCGTGGAGCAGCGTGGTGAGCATCCGGAGCCCCGTCGCACCGATGGGATGCCCCAGTGAGATGCCGGAGCCGTTGACGTTGACGCGATCGTCGCCGGTGAGCCGCCATTCCCGAAGCACGGCGAGCACCTGCACCGCGAAGGCCTCGTTGATCTCGATCAGATCCACGTCGTCGAAACCGAAGCCGGTACGCGCGAACAACCGGGCCACCGCGGGTACCGGACCGAGCCCCATCGTCGCCGGCTCGCACCCGGCCGCGGCCCACCCGGTCAGAAAACCGTCCGGTGCCAGGCCGAACGTGTCGAGTACATCCTCGGCCACGACGAGGCAGGCCGCCGCGGCATCGTTCTGCTGGCTCGCGTTGCCCGCGGTGACCGTCCCACCGGGCAGCACCGTGCGCAGCCGGGCAAGACTGTCCACAGTGGAGTCCGCTCGGATTCCTTCGTCGCGCTCGAACGGAACCGGATCGCCTTTACGCTGAGGCACCTCGACCGGTACGACCTCCTTCGCGAACCGTCCGGACTCCCACGCCATGGCGGCGTTGCGGTGACTGCGCACCGCGAACTCGTCGGCCTCTTCGCGCGTGATCCCGTATTCGCGTGCGAGGTTCTCCGCTGTCTCCACCATTCCGCTGATCCGGCCGAACCGCCATTCCGGCTGGGAGCGCTCACGTCCCCGGTCGAGCCGGTCGTACAGCATCGCACCGCCCGACCTGCTGCCCCAGCGCACACCCGTGGCGTAGTGCTCGATGTTGCTCATGCTCTCCACGCCACCGGCGATGACGACGTCGGCCGCGCCGGTCTGCACCATCATCGCGGCGGTGGCCAGTGCCTGGAGCCCACCGCCGCAGCGGCGGTCGGTCTGGAACCCGGGGACCCCGATCGGCAGTCCCGCGTGCAAAGCCGCCCAGCGGCCGACGCACGGCACTTCCGAGTTGGCATAGGACTGGGCGAACACCACGTCTTCGACGGCTTCAGGGTCCACACCGGACCGGCGTACCGTCTCCTTGATCACGGTCGCGGCCAGATCCTCGACGGGAACCGGTCGCAACCCACCGCCGAAGGCGCCCACCGGCGTGCGCACCGGCGCCACGATCGCGGCTCGTCTCATGCTGTCCTCCTCACATCCGATGCGGTCAGCGCGGCACGATGGCCGGGGGCCGCGACGGCGAGCATCGCCTCGCGCCGCCCGGCGAGGCCGAGCCCGCGCAGATCCGCCACGCCGTGCTCGGTGACCACGAAGTCCACCTCGCTGCGAGGCGTGCTGACCGGCCCCCGGAGCTCACCGACGATGCGGCTGTGCCCACCGCTCTCCGAGGGCAGGGCCACGATCGCCTTGCCACCCGGCGAGGCATGTGCGCCCCGGACGAAGTCGAGTGCGCCGCCCACGGCTCCGACGTAGTTCCCGGCCGCGATCTCGGCGTTGACCTGTCCGGTCAGGTCGACCTCAAGGGCGGAGTTGATCGCCACGAACTTGCGCTGCGTACCCAGCACCCGGGGGTCGTGTGTGTAGGCGGTCGGGCGCAGCCGCACCGCCGGGTTGCGGTGGGCGAACGAGAACAGGCGCTTACTGCCCATCAGCATCCCGCCGACGCTGACGTGCCGGTCAACGGTCTTACGCGCGTTCGTGACCACCCCGGCTTGCATCAGATCCGCCACCGCATCGGTGACCAGTCCCGAATGAACACCGAGATCGCGGTGCCCGGCGAGTGCGCGCAGGATCGTCTCCGGTAACGCGCCGATGCCGCACTGGAGCGTGGAACCGTCCTCGACGAGGCCCGCGACGAGCTCGGCGATTCTGCGTTCCGCGGCCCCCGGCCGTTTACGCCCCGCCGCCGCGGGTTCGGTGACGGTGTGGACGATCACGTCGATCTCAGTTTCGTCGAGCAGCCTCGACCCGTGTACCCACGGCACGTTCTCGCTCACCTCCGCGATCACCACCCGCGCCGCATCGATGGCGGGAGGCAGGTACTCCTCCGCGAGCCCCAGGCAATATCTGCCGTCCTCGTCGGGCGGTGGCACCAGCAACAGCACCACGTCGATCGGGAACCTGCGGGAAGCGAACAGGGCGGGCAACGCGGAATAGGGACTGGGCAGGATGTCCAGCGCCCCCGACTGCCACAACGCGCGGTTGCCGCCGGCTCCGCAGTAGGACACGAACGACACGCGGTCACCGTGCTCGACCTGGACGGTGCCGGCCGCCGGCAGGCCCAGAAAACATCTGAACCGGCCGATGTCCGCGCGCCGTTCCAGCAGGCGCGAGGTGAGTGCCACCGGCTCAGCACACGCCTGACCCCAGATCACGGTGTCGCCAGGGCGGACATAGCAGGCGAAGTCGAGTTTCCCCGGCGAATCGAGATGAACCGTCACCCGTCCTCCCGCCACCGGTAGGCGGATGGATCCGCCAGGTCCTGCAGCGTCCGGTGCGGCAGCCACACGAGGGTTTCCAGCTCCAGCGCGTCGAGGTACCGGACCCGCCCGGAACGCAGATCCTCCAGCCGCAGCCTCGGCCCGTTCGCCGCGTGATCGATCCGCAGTCCGACTTCGGCGAACTCGCTGCCCACGATCCCATCCACGTGACGCCCTCCTCAGATGAGGAACGACATCGTCGGGATCGCCTCGTCGCTGTTGACGAGAACGACCTTCTTGTACGCCAGGCGGATCTCGCCGGCCACGACCCGCAGCCGGTAGGTCACTCTGCCCGCCCACAGTTCGACACCGCGTGCCCGCGACTCGACCAGCTGAAAGGTCGCACCGACCACGACATCGTCACCTTCGTGGCCCAGCACCTCGACATTGCCGACGACCCGGCTCAGATTCGACGGCGGGGCCTGCGCGTAACGCTTGCCGGTCCGCAACTGGCGCAAGCGGGTGGAAATTCGGCTCCTGTTGTCGTACACGACCGACATCTCGCGCAGCGGATCGATATCGGGCGAGCCGGCCGGAACCCAGTACAGCGCATCGTCGGTCCACAGCGCCTCCCAGGCGTCGTAGTCGTGGGTGTCGGCATACCGCGCCTCGCGGTAAAGGAACCGTTCGATGTCGCGCAGGTCGAGCGCCGTGGCCGCGGTCATGCTTCCTTCTCCATCAACGTCTTGTAGTGGGACCAGAACGCACGCATGCCGGTCTCATCGGTCGCCGTGCCGACACGAAGCCCACGCTCGTCGGTCACCTCGCGCTCCAGGCCACGCCGGATGTCGACCCACTCGGGACGCACCATGCCCAGCCCCCGCTGGTTGCGCTCGTACATCTCGGTGTCGTCGGCGAGCAGCATCCCGGCCGGGCCCACGGAGCCGATGGTCTGCGACACCATCCGCCGATTCAGTTCCGGCGCGCCCTTGAACTGGACGGCCGTCGCGTGCTGCACACATTCGGCGACCGACAGCGGCTGGATAACGAAAAGCTGGATCTCCGCGACGAACAGGTTGGGGAAGATCATCACGTGTGGTGAGCCCTCGACGAGGATGTCCTCCGCAGCGGGCCCGTGCGCCTCGCGCATACGCGCCACGTATTCGGGCACCCGCGATTCCGTGGTGCCGAACCAGCGCATCGGCTCCCCGAACCTGCGGAACTCCGGGCGCAGATCGTTCTCGCTGTGCCCGTTGCCCAGTGCGCGGGTCACCGCGGTCGAGTTGTCACTGTAGAGCGGCCCGATCGGGCTGCCGGTGACACTGAAGATCGAACCGTGCACGAACTGGGGGTGGTAGCCGTCGGTCTCGTTCTCCGCCAGCAGCTTCCAGTTCGCCCGCGTCCGGTGTTTGAGCCAGCCCGCGGTCAGCTCGACCTTTCCCTCGGGGGACAGCCGGACGAGCCGGTCCAGCTCGCCGGCCGCCTCCCCCAGATGTTCGGCGAGGTCCGGCCCGTCGGCGGCGAGGCTGGCGAACACGAAGCCGCGGTAGATCTCCATGCGCGGCACCCGGCCGAGCCCCAGCTCGAGTTTGCCCCGGCCGCCGTAACCCTTCTTGTACGGGTAGCCGAGCAGTTCGCCGGTGTTGCGGTAGGTCCACCCGTGGTAGGGGCACCGGAACGAACTGGAGTTGCCTCGCGCGTCGTCGCACACCAGGTTCGCCCGGTGCGCACACCGGTTGAACACGACGTGCACCTCACCGTCGGCGTCCCGGGTCAGGATCACGTCCTGAGGGCCGATCGTCTTGCGCACGTAGTCGTTCGGCTCCGGTACCTCGCTGACGTGCCCGACGTAGATCCACGTCCGGTACCAGATCTTCGCCAGTTCCTCGGCGAAGACGGCTGGGTCGGTGTAGAGCGAGCTGTGTACCCGCGTCGGCTCGATCAGCCGCGAGTACTTGCCCTCCGATGTGGACTGTGCTGGGACGGTTACGGTCATACCTCGCTCTTTTCCAGTAGTCTCGCGGCGATCTCCGCCAGCCGGAACTTCTGCACCTTTCCGGTGGGTGTGGTGGGCAGCTCGTCCGGTTCGAGGAACAGCACGCGTTTGGGCACTTTGAAACGGGCCAGCTTCGCGGCGCACAGGTCGAGGATCTCGCGCTGTCCCACCGTCGAACCCGGCGTGCGCACAACACAGACGCAGCCGGCCTCGCCCCACCGCTCATCCGGAACACCCACGGCGTACACCTGGCTGATTCCCGGGTATGCGCTGAGCAGTTCCTCGATCTCCTTCGGCATGACGAGTTCGCCGCCGGACTTGTAGAGTTCCTTGCTCCGTCCGGTCAACCGGAGATAGCCGTCCTCGCCGACCACGCCCAGATCGCCCGAGCGCAGCCACCCGTCGTGAAAGGCGGCCGCCGTCTCGTCCGGTTTACGCCAGAAACCGAGCATGGCCGTGGGTCCGCGCGACACCAGTTCGCCTTCGGTCCCATGCGGCAGCAGATTTCCGGTGATCGGGTCGGCGGTGCGGTACTCGACGAGGTCACCGCTGCCGGGAAGCCCGGCCGGGCCGGCGAACTTGGGCTTCCCGACCGTCTCGGCCGTGCGTGCCGAGCTGTCCTCAGGCAGCGTGAGGGTCATCGCGCCACCGCATTCGGTCATGCCGTAGCCCGTGGTGATCTCGCAGATGCCAAGCTCGTCACGCACGCGCTCCCAGAGCCAGACCGGGGCCGGCGCGGCACCGGACAGCATCGCGAACGCCGAGGAAAGGTCGAACTCCGCGCGCCGGGGGTGCTCCAGCAGCGCCACGGTCATCGTCGGGACACACAGGACGTCGGTGGCGCGATACCGCTCAATGGCGGTGAAGTAGCCGACGGGGTCGAACCTCGGCTGCGGGATGACCGCGCCACCGGCGACCATCGCGGCCAGCAAACCCTCGACGTAGCCGAACATGTGGTAGCACGGCAACGCGAAGACGATCCGCCGGCCGTCCTCGAAACCCCGGGTCAGCGCGGACGCGAACGCCGTGCGCAGCACCGCGTCGTGTGTCACGCACACGCCCTTCGGCGAGCCGGTCGTACCGCTGGTGTACAGGATGTCGGCGACATCGCCGGGTTCGGACGCGGGCCGATCGCGTGGCATGGTATGCCGTGCGCCGAGCTCGGCCAGCTCGGCCACCGTGGGCACTCCAGCTCGCCGCGCGCCCCCCGTCGGGAGCTGGACGACGTGGACGAGTTCGGGGAGCTCCTTCGTCGGACCGTGTTGCCACCCGGGTGCGGCCTCGTCGAGCATCGAGAGGTAGTCGAGCTCACCGTGCCCGGTCATCGTGACAAGCACCCGGCAGCCGGACTGCGCGAGTACGTAGGCCAGCTCGTCCTTCCGGTACAGGTAGTTGAACGGCACGGCCACAGCGCCGGCACGCGCGATCGCGAACTTCAGGGGCGCGAACTCGAGATGATTCGCCATCAGCAGTCCGACCCGGTCGCCCGTACTCACGCCGAGTGCGACCAGGCCGTCGGCCAGCCGCGCCGACCATTCGGCGGTCCGCTCGTAGCTCAGGGTGTCATCGAGACCGATGATGAACGGCCGGTCACCATGGCGGTCGGCGCAGTGATCGAGCCAGGAGCCGAGGGTGCGCGGCACCCAGCGCGGATACGCCGCGAGAAGCGCCGCCCGCCGCTCACCGATGTCCTGACTCATATCCGCCTCCCTTCCTCTTTAATTGAGATTAGAATAAGTCACCGCATCGCCGCTAGCAAGACCACTGGCGTGCCGGCCTGAAACCAGCTATTTTAACTACGATTAAAAACTCACGATCCTCGATGGAGCGGTTCGATGAACACCAAAACACAGCGCCTGTGCGCATGGGCCGGGCCGGCGATGATCGTCGTCTTCCTGATCGGCTTCTGGTTCGTGGCCGGGCTCGTACCGCCGCCGTCACCCCATCTGAGTGCGGAGGAGGTGGCGCGCTTCTACGTGGAGCACCGGTCGCGCATCCAGCCGGGCCTGATCATCTCGATGGTCGCCGCCGGTCTCGGCTTCCCCTGGACCGTGGCGCTTGCCCTGCAGATGCGAAGGGCCGAGGGCAGGTGGGCGCCGCTGGCCGTGACTCAGCTGGTCGCGGGATCCGTCCTGCCTCTGCTGATCGTGTTCCCGATGTTCGCCTGGGCCGCCGCGGCCTACCGAGCCGGCAGCAGCTCCCCCGAGATCACCCAGGCGCTCAACGACCTGGGCTGGCTTCCGTTCATCGGGTTCATCGCGCCGCCGATCGTGCAGGCCATCGCGCTCGCGCTCACCGTGTTCGCCGACCGCCGCGCCGTTCCGGTGTTCCCGCGCTGGGTCGGCTACTACAACCTTTGGTGCGCCGTGTTGTTCGCGCCCGGCATCCTCGACATCATCTTCCACACGGGCCCCTTCGCCTGGAACGGGGTGTTCGCGTTCTGGATCCCGCTGGTGGTCTTCGGAAGTTGGTTCTTCGTCAACGCGGTACCGCTGCTGCAGGCGATCGCCAGGCAGGAGCGGGAAGAGGCCGGCACGGCCGCAGCGGTCGCGTGATGGCGACGGCTGCCGCAACGCGTCCGGCTCGCTCGCGTCACGTGCCGGGCGAGCCGGGTGTCTGGGTCCTGATCTTCGGCGATCTGGTCGTTTTCACGGTCTTCTTCGCCACCTACCTGCACGCGCGGGCGAGCCAGCCCGAGCGTTTCGCGGCCGCCCAGAAAGCACTCAACCCGGCTTACGGGGTGGCGTACACGCTGTTGCTGCTCACCGGCTCGCTCTTCGTCGCCACCGGCGTACGCGCCGCACGGCGCCGCGCCGGTTCACCCGCACCCGCGTTGTTCGCCGGAGCATTCGGTTGCGGGCTGGCCTTCGTGGCCCTGAAATCGCTGGAGTATCACGACAAGATCGCGCACGGCCTGACGGCGGGTACCAACGACTTTTTCCTCTACTTCTACATCCTGACCGGCGTTCACCTCTTCCACGTCCTGATCGGCCTCGGCGTACTGATCGCGCTCGTCGCCAAGTCACGCCACCAGCCCCTCCCCTTCCGTTTCCTCGAGGGCGGGGCGACGTTCTGGCATCTGGTCGATCTGCTGTGGATCGTCTTGTTCCCGCTGCTGTACTTCGTGCGATAGGAACAGCCATGCCAAGGCTTACCGCACTGGTACCCACCCGCTATTCACTGGCCTGGGCGGTATTGACCGCCGCCACCATCGTGTCCTGGTATCTCGGGCACGACCACGGTCTCGGTCCCGGCCTGGCCACCACGCTCGTGCTGATCGTGGCCTTCGCCAAAGTCCGGATCGTCGGCCTGTACTTCATGGAGTTGCGCGACGCGCCACGCATCCTTCGCGGGATCTTCGAGGGGTACTGCCTGATCGGATGCGCCGTGCTCCTGGCCTTCTACCACCTACCGTGACGTAAGGGGATCGAGTCATGACTCTGCCCGACCGTGTCGAACCCCCCGTCGGCCTCGACGAGGAAACCAACGCGCTCCACAGCGATTCGCCCCCGGATGCCTCCTGGAGCTCGATCAACCTTGCCGAAGCGGTGCCGGGAGTGATGACCCCCCTGTGCGCGAGCGCCTGGGTACCGGCGAGCGAACTCGGACTGCGTGCCCCGTTCCATGCCATGGGCGCGCTGAGTACCGCCCGCAAGGCAGTCCCTGCCGATCCGATGGAGCGCATCACCAACGTCTTCTTCGGCCGGATGGCCGTGCGCGTCGACTTCCTGTGCGAGATCGGGGACCTCATCCCCGGCCAGTCCGGCGAGGCACTGGCCCGCGACTTCTTCGGCTTCGTGCCACCGGATTTCGAGAGCAGGCCGTCTTTGCGCCGCCTACCGGCGATCGCGGTACGTTATCCGCGCACGCTGCTCAAGATCGCCAAACGGCTCCAGCATCTCCGTCGCACGACCGACGCGTGGTGGCGCGAACGGACACCACAGGTCGCGAACCTGTCCCTGGATGAGGCACGGGAGCTCCTGGACGAGGCGATGGACCGGTTCGCGGAGAACCTGGCGGCTCAGGCGGTGATCAGCGCATGCGCCATCCAACCGGTGTACGAGCAACTGACGAATGCGGCCAAGGCGGCCGGCACCGATCCCGCCGTGCTGTTGCGCGGACAGGGGTCCCACGAGGAAAGCGCCGTACTCGATGATCTGTGGGCCGTCTCCCGAGACAAACTCGATCTCGAGACCTTCCTCGGGCGCCACGGATATCACGGCCCCGGCGAAGGTGAGCTGTCCACTGTGGTCTGGCGTGAGAACCCGGCTCCCGTGCTCCGCCTGATCGAGCAGTACCGCGAGCTTGGCGAAAACGCAGCGCCGGAGCACGGCGAGACGCAGGGTGCGCACGAAAGTGCCGCCGCCGAACGACAGCTGTTCGGCGCGACTCGTGGGCTCGCCCGTCTGAAGGCCCGGGTGCTGCTGCGGCTCGCCCGTAAGTACGTTCCACTGCGCGGCGTGGGCAAGGTGTCGTACCTGCAGGCGCTGGACGTCATCCGCGCCACCGCACGGCACATCGGCGGGATTCTGACCGCGGATGGGGTTCTCGACGAGCCTGACGACGCGTTCTACCTGACGCGTGATGAGTTCCGCGGCGAGCTCGACGGCGACTTGCGCGACCTGGTGGCTCGACGGCGTGCGGTGCGCGCCCGGTACCAGGCGCTGGAGGTGCCGACCGCATGGACGGGGCGCCCCACTGCCACACCCGTCGTGGCCGACGGACCGCCGCAGAACACACTCACCGGCGTCGGTGCCTCGTCGGGTACGATCGAAGGCCGCGCGGTCGTCGTGCTCGACCCGTCGAACGCCGACATCGACACCGGCGACATTCTCGTGGCGCACACGACCGATCCGGCTTGGGTCTCGCTCATGTTCCTGGCGCAGGCCCTCGTCGTCGACATCGGCGGCATGCTCAGCCACGCCGCCGTCGTGGCCCGCGAACTCGACATCCCCTGCGTCATGAACACCAAGAACGGGACCCAGGTGCTGCGCACCGGGGACCGCGTGCGCGTCGACGGCACGGCGGGCACGGTCGAAATTCTGGAAAGGGCTGGAGGACCCACCGAATGAGCACTGTGACACCCACCAGCGAGATCTGGGGGCCGTTGGCCGAGCCCGTCCACCCGGACGAAGCAGGCCCGGCGGACCCGGTCTGGAAGGACAACGCCTATCTGTCCTTTTGGGACGTTCCCGCACGCGTCTTCGGTACATTGCATCTGTCCACCTCACCCAACGGCGAGGGCAGCCGCCGCGCGCGGTGCAGCGTATCGGCCGACGGGCAGGTCGCCGAGGTCGTAGAGGAGCTGCCCGTCGGGGAGTTCCGGAGTGAATCGATCCACTTCGGACTCGACGGGCGCATCAAGGTCTCCCATCCGGACCTCGATGTCGACCTGGTCAACCTTCCACTGTTCACGCCTGCCGACTACGCGGTCGGCGGCGTTATCCCGGAGCTGGTACCCGGGCGCCCGCTGCGGCACTACCAGCAGGCAGCGGCGGTCGAGGGGACGATCCGGCTTCGCGGCAGGCAGCACGACGTGGCCGGGCACGGGATGCGAGATCGCACCTGGGGCTTCCGGGACGAGTCGGCCCAGTGGGTCGAGTACGCAGGTCTCATCGGGGTGTTCGAGGGCACGTTCATCACCGCGATGAAGTTCCTCGGCAACGACGGTTCGCTGCGCGCGGACGGTTTCCTGGTCGACGACCAGGGCCAGCGCACGATCACGGGCATGTGGTTCACCCGCGACGCGGCCGCCCAGTTCGTCTCGGCCCGGCTGAAACTGGGCGACGGCAGCACCTTCGGCGTCACCATGACCGGCCGGGAGGGCGGGTTCTGGGTGCCGATGGGTGCGCGGAACGAAGGCCCCTCCTTCGGTACCTATGACGACTTCCTGCGACTGGAGCTCGCCGGCCGGTCCGGTGCGGGCTTCTTCGAGCAGGGCATCGTGCACCGGGTTTGGTGAGTGGAGACGAACATGATCGACGAGATTCGAGTACTGCAGACAGCGCGGCTGAAGGGACGCCCCCGTGGCGCGGACCTGGCTCCGGCGACAGGGCTCACGGCCGACGAAGTGCAGGTGATCGTGGAACGCCACTTCGCCGCCGGGCACCTGGAGCCCGCGCGAGACCGGGTGAAGCTGACCGCGCAGGGCCGCGCGCGTCTGGACGTGCTGCTCGCGGACGAGCGGGAGCGGATCGACCAGGAAGCCCTGATGTCGGCCTATCACGAGTTCGAAGCGTTCAACGGCGAATTCAAGCAGCTGATCACCGACTGGCAGCTGATCGACGGCTCCCAGCCCAATGACCACAGCGACGCCGAGTACGACAACCGGATCGTCGAGCGCCTCACGGACCTGCACGAGCGGTTCCGGCCGTTGCTGCACCAGATCACCGGGATCGCATCTCGTCTCGCGGTGTATCCAGGCCGTTTCGCCTCCGCCCTGCACAAGGTGCGGTGCGGCGATCATTCGTGGATGGCGCGGCCGCTGGCGGACAGCTACCACACCGTGTGGTTCGAACTGCACGAGGAACTGATCGGGCTCGCCGGGCTGTCCCGCGCCGCCGAAGCCGCCGCGGGGAGGGCCGAATGACCTCGCTCACGGCACCACGGATCCTCACCCTGGACGGCACGACCGGCCAGAGCCGCGACGTACTGGGCGGCAAGGCCTGGAGCATCGAGCACATGCGCGCGCTGGGAATTCCGGTGCCACCGGCGTTCGTGCTCACCACCGAGGTCTGCCAGGCCTACTACACCGACGGCGAGCAACTGCCCGAGGACGTATGGCAAGCGGTGCCCACCGCGATGGACGGACTGGAAAGGACCACCGGCCGCCGCTTCGGCTCGGCGGCCAAGCCCCTACTGGTGTCCGTACGATCCGGCGCGGCGATCAGCATGCCGGGCATGATGGACACGGTCCTCAATCTCGGCATGACGGACGCCGTCGAGCGCGCGCTGGCCGAGCAGTCCGGCGACGCGGGCTACGCGGCGGACACCCGGCGCAGGTTCGCCGAGCAGTTCGAAAAGGTCGTCGGCGATGCTCCCCCGGACAACCCGTGGGAGCAACTGCGCCTCGCGACTATCGCCGTGCTGCGCTCGTGGCAGTCCCGCCGCGCCGTCGCCTACCGCCGTGACCGGGGCATCCCGGAGGAGGGCGGTACGGCCGTGACGGTGCAGGCAATGGTGTTCGGCAACCTCGGCGACTGCTCGGGCACGGGCGTGCTGTTCACTCGCGACCCGCTCACCGGATCGGCCGAGCCGTACGGTGAATGGCTACCACGCGGCCAGGGTGAAGACGTGGTGTCGGGCCGCGCCAACGCGTTACCCCTGGAGGACCTCGCGGTCGCGATGCCCGGCGTGCACGCCGATCTGCTGGCTGCCGCGCGACGGCTCGAACAGGCCGGCCAGGACGTGCAGGACATCGAGTTCACGGTCGAGAACGGCACGCTGTGGCTGCTGCAGACCCGAACCGCGAAACGGTCGCCGGAGGCGGCACTCCGGCACGCGGTGCAATTGCGGCAGGAAGGCCTCATCGACCTCGATGAAGCGTTGCGCCGGATCGCGCCCGAACACGTCGAGGCACTGCTGCGGCCCCACCTCTCACCGGACCGCGGTTCCCCGATCGCCAGCGGCAAACCCGCGTGTCCCGGCGTCGCGTCAGGCATCGTCGTGCTCGACGCCGAGGAAGCAGAGACCCGGGCGGAAGCGGGTGAAAACGTCATCCTCGCCCGGCCCACCACCGACCCGGACGATGTGGCGGCGATGTCGCTGGCGAAGGCGGTCCTCACCGAGCTCGGTGGGTCGACCTCCCATGCGGCCGTCGTATGCCGGGAGATGGGTGTGCCCTGTGTCGTCGGGTGCGGCACCGGGACACTCGCCGGTCTGGCAGGCCGCACGATCACGGTCGACGCGAGCGCCGGAAACGTGTACCGCGGCGAAATCGCCGTCGGTGCCGGGTCCGAACGCGACGATCCGGAACTCGCGGCCCTGTCGTCCTGGCTGCGCCACGACACGTCCTCCGACACACGACTGCCCGACTTGCTCCGCCGCGCGAGGGAGTGTCAATGACGGCGCGTCGACGCGTGCTCGAACTCCTCGACACGCCCTCGTGCGACACCGAACTGACCTGGACCACCGGCAACGTCGCGGAAGCCTTTCCCGGCGTTTTCACGACGCTCGGCTTCGGTTTCACCCATGAGCCCATGGAACTGGCCTTCCGGACGATGTTCGCACGGCTCGGTGTCTTCGGTCCGGGCGAGATCCATCTGCCCGAACGAATCGAGGACACCTTCTGGACGTTGTTCGCCGGACGCGCGGCGGCCAACATCGACAAGTTCCGGCAGATCGCCAACGTCACTCCCGGCACCTCGGCGACCGCGGTGGAACAGCAGCTGTTCGGTTACGTCCGTCCGACCACGGTGGACGACAACTCCTACCGTCGCTATCCGATCATCCTGGCCAAGGCCCCCGCGGCGGTGATTTCGCTGCCGCGCCGTCACGACGCGATGTTCGCCGAACTGCGGACCTGGCGACTGGACCGGCTCAGCCGGATCGAGGAGCTCGACGAACAGGGTTGCCGCCGTGTGCTCGCCGACGCCCGTGCCCGCTTCCAGCGGATCATGGTCCTGCACCTGATCGTGGCGTTCGTCAGTTCCGGGCTGGCCGAGCGGCTGGCGGCGATGGTCGCCAAGCTCGATCTGCCGGGACTCGAAGCCCGGCTGCTCTCCGGTGTGGGCTCCGACGAGAACGAGGTCGCGCACGATCTGTGGGCCCTGGCTCATGGCGAGCTGCGGCTACCCGACTTCACCGCTCGTCACGGCTACCACGGCACGAACGAAGGTCAGCTGTCGGGCGTGTCCTGGCGCGAGGATCCGGCTCCGGTGCTGGCCCGGCTCGACGACTACCGGTCGATTTCGGCGGACAGCCCACGGGCACCACGACGCCGCGCCGTGCACCAAGCGGAGACCCGGCGCGCGGCCATGGCCGAGCTGACGGCCGCCACTCCCCGGCTGCGCCGGTCCCCCGTCACGATGCTGACCAACCTCGCCGCTCGCTGGCTCGCGCTGCGCGAGCAGGGGAAGGCCGGTTACCTGCTCACCTTCGACGTCGCACGAGCCGCGTGCCGGCGGATGGGCGAGCACCTTGTGGCGCAGGGCGTCATCGACGACCGTGAGGACGTGTTCCACCTCGGCTACGACGCCGTCCTCGAAGGCGTCCACGGTGACGTGCGCGACCTCGTGGCTCGACGCCGTACGGAATACGAGGAACGGCTCGACCTGCGACTCCCCCAGTCCTGGACCGGAATGCCCGAGGTGACGAAGGTGGGTGAGCCCACCTCGGGATCCACTGTGGATGGTGTGATCAAGGGTGTCGCCGCGAGCAGCGGACAGGTCGAGGGCCGCGCCCGTGTGGTACGTGATCCGGCCACCACCGAACTGGACGATGGCGACATCCTGGTGTGCGAGACCACCGACCCGAGCTGGGTGTCGCTGTTCCTCGTCGCCGGGGGCGTCGTCACCGACTTCGGGGGCATGCTCAGTCACGGACCGATCGTCGCCAGGGAGATGGGCATTCCTTGTGTCTGCGGGACCGAGGACGGCAGCTGGCGCATCCCCGACGGCGCCTGGATCCGCGTCGACGGTGACGCGGGCACGGTCGAGATCGTCGGAGCACCGGCATGAGCCCGGCCCAGCCGCTCTATGGCACGCCGGGCTCGGCGGCGATGTGCCGTCGGCCGGACGGTGCGGCGCCGCTCGCGACTCGCCTGGCGACCGAGGCGGTGAGCTGAGGCATGTCGTTGACCCTGGGCCTGCACAGGGCACTGCAGCAGACACCGGACGCCGTGATGACGGTGTACGGGCGGCGGACACGAACTGTGCGCGAGGTCGCCGCCCGGGTCGCGCGGCTCGCCGGCGCGTTGCGTGATCTCGGGGTCGGTGCCGGGGACAGGGTCGCGATGCTGTCGCTGAACTCCGACCGGTACCACGAATATCTCCTGGCTGTTCCGTGGGCAGGCGCGGTGCTCAATCCGGTCAACATTCGCTGGAGTATCAGGGAAATCGCTCACTCACTGGCTGATTCGGACAGCAGAGTAGTGCTGGTCGACGATGCCTTCGCTCCACTGGTACCCGGGCTGCGGGAGCGGTACCCGCAGTTGCGCACGGTAATTCACTGCGGTGACGCGGCCACGCCGGCAGATGCTCTGTCCTATGAGGACCTCCTTGACTCCACCGATCCCGTTGAGGACGCCCGCCGGAGTGGGGGCGAGCTGGCAGGCCTGTTCTACACGGGCGGCACGACCGGTTTCCCCAAAGGCGTGATGCTGTCGCACACCAACCTGGTCACGTCCGCGCTCGGCGCCGCGGGAACCGGGTTCATGTACCGGCCGGGGGCCCGGCTCCTGCACGCCGCGCCCATGTTCCACCTCGCTGACCTCTCCGGCTGGATCGCCGTGACGCTACTCGGCGGCACACACATCATCGTGCCGGCGTTCGACCCGGTCGCCGTGCTCTCCGCGATCGAGCGCCACCGCGTCACGGAGGTCCTGCTGGTCCCGGTCATGATCCAGGCACTGATCGACCACCCGGACCTGGACCGGCACGACCTCTCCAGCGTTCGTGCCGTGCTCTACGGAGCCTCACCGATCGCGCGGCCGGCGCTGGAGCGCGCGATGGCCGCACTGCCCAACGCGGGATTCACCCAGGCGTACGGCATGACCGAACTGGCCCCGATCGCGACGCTGCTGGGACCGGACGACCACCGCCTGCCCGGTCTGCTCAGCTCTGCCGGGCGCGCTGCCCCGCATGCCGAAGTCAGGGTGGTCGGCCCGGACGGTGACCCGGTGCCCACCGGAACGGTGGGCGAGGTCGTGGTGCGTGGCGACGCCGTGATGCTGGGCTACTGGAACCAGCCGGCCGAAACCCGCGCCGCGCTGCGCCACGGCTGGATGCACACCGGCGACGGCGGCTACCTCGACGAAAACGGATATCTGTTCATCGCCGACCGGATCAAGGACATGATCGTCTCCGGGGGCGAGAACGTCTACTCCGTGGAGGTGGAGAACGTCATCGCGGCGCATCCCGCCGTCGCCGCCTGCGCCGTGATCGGCGTGCCGGACGAGACCTGGGGTGAGCGCGTGCACGCGGTCATCGTGCGCCGGCAGGGCGCCGATGTCACCGCGGACGAGATCCGGGCACACACCAAAGCGCTCATCGCCGGGTACAAGGCTCCGCGCACAGTCGACTTCGCCGAGTCACTCCCGGTCTCCGGAGCAGGCAAAGTCCTCAAGCGGGAACTCAGGAAACGTTACGCCTGAAGGGATCCCCTCGCCTCGGCGAGGGGATCCCTTCAGGGTCAGCGAAGCGCGGTGAACTTGTACGGGCTGTCCCCCGTGCCGGCGGTCTCGATGTCCTCGATCCCCCGCTCCTGCTCCCGCCGCGCCTTGAGCAGGTGCGCCCGGCCGCCGCTGTCCTCCGCCTTGAACAGCTTGATCATGGTCTTCGCGGCGTTCTGTCCCGGCATACCGCTGATCCCGGCCACCGGGTGCGTGCCAGAACCCGTGAGGAACAGGCCGGGCACCGGGGTGCGGTATCCGGCGAAGCCCGGCGCGGGCTTCCGCGGTCCGAAACGGGTGATCGTCGGATCGACGTGGTAGACGCTGCCGTCGATGGCCCAGAAACGCTCCTCGAGATCGGGCTGGGCAAGGTCGCGCCGCGCCACCTCCAGGCTCTCCACGCCCTCGTAGTACTGCTCGGCATCGCGGATCACCCGTTCGGTGATCAGCTTCTTCGCCTCGGGCCACTCCAGCCGCGGCACCCCCGGCGTGAGCCCGCTCCAGTACCAGAACGTGTCACAGCCGGGCGGGGCCATTGACGGATCGAACGCCGTGGTCACCTGCGCCAGGCCGGGGATCTGCTCCGGCACTTCGCCGCGCACACACGCCTTGGCCGCCTCCAGCGCCTCCTCGTAGGTGTGAAAGCAGTTGCACGCCAGGCGTAGGTCGATACCGTCGCCGCGCCATTTCTCGTGCTTGGTCATCTTGATCCGGCCGGACAGCGCGATGTTCAGCTTGTAGTCGGTGATGCCGCGCTTCTTCGTGGGGATGTGGTCCACCCGGTTCCGCAGCTTCGGTGGCAGTACGCCGCTGGGCAGCAGCCTTGTCAGAGTGGTCTTCGGACTGCATGCCGTCAGGACACCGCGACGGGCCCGGATCTCCCGCCCGCCGGCGATGCGCACGCCGGTGACCCGGTCGCCGTCCATGAGCAGCTGTTCGACCGGTGCACTCGTGATCACCTTGCCGCCGTCGGACTCGAGGCTCGCGATCAACGCCTTGGGCAGCGATCCGGTGCCACCGTGGAACATCGCGACACCGTAGCGGCTCAGCACACCGAGGTAGATCAGCGACCAGCCTGACAAATCGGCATCGAAGGGCATGAATGGCAACGAGGTCAGCAGCGGCGCGCGGATCATGTCGTGCTCGAAGCTCTCCTCGATCGCCTCCGCCTGCGACGAGGCCATCCACCGCCCGATGGCGCTGAGCTCCTTGCGGTTCTTCACGACCGCCTTGACCGACTTCATCACCTTGACCAGCTCCGGCCGCGTGATGTTGGTCTGCATCGCGGGCAGGCCGATCTCGACGGCCGCGTCGATCACCCGGTACAGGTCGAGCAGTGCCTCGGCGTCCTTCTTCGAGAAATACCGCAGTTCCTCGGCCGTCTTGCGGGGGTCGCGCCACAGACCCAGCGACGAGCCGTCCGCGGCGAGCTGGAAATGCGCCGGGTCGATCACCGTCTGGCGCAGCCCGAACCGTTTGGACAGCCCCAATTCCTCGTCGATGTTCGTGGTCCGGAACAACGAAGCCTGGATCGACGCCTCGTTGATCATGTACTCCGGCGCTTCCGGAGCCATGGGATTCGTCGATGTCATTCCACCCGGGGTCGAGTGGGCCTCGACGACAACCACGTCGAGGCCTGCGCGGGCCAGGTAGGCGGCCGCCACGAGTCCGTTGTGTCCCGAGCCGACGACGACGACGTCGGCGCTGCGCGGGATCTGGTTCGCTGTACTCACCAGCGTTCTCCCTATCGAAGTGAATGTAGGTTAAAGGTCGGCCTCGCGAGCCGGCGGAGATGCCGCATGGCCGGGCTGCAGCGGAAACCAGCCCGGCCACGCGGACGCAAGACCCCTACCGCCGCACGGCTCCGGGCTGCCGTACGTGGCGCGGCGCCGCCTGCGGCTCACCCTCGGCCGCCATCTGGTCCAGCATCCGCTGCCGCGCTCCGGGAAGCATGAACCGGAAGGCGAAGATCTTGGGAAGTGTCCAATGCATCTTCGGCTCCGGAACCGCCGCGAAGTAGGCCACGATCCGCACCAACCCGAGACACATCGCCATCATGATCGTGGTGGCGACCCACTTGGCCCAGGTCGGCAGAGTGGAGTTCAGGGCAAGGAAATGCGGCCAGCCGACCGTGAAATAGGCAGCCATCATGCCGGTGGGCGGTGCGAGCAGGAGCCACAAACGCTGTGCTCCCTTCAGCCGCGGTACCAGGAACCACATGATCGCGCCGACGGTCCAGAACGAAACACCGTTGATGAAGCCCCACCAGTACGGGAACTTGAACAGCGTGTAGGGCTGGATGCCGTAGTACTCGTAGATGTGCAGGTTGAGGCCGACGGTTTCCATGATCGCGTCGGTGAAGATGCCGACCGAGAAGACCATGAAGCACTGCTTCACGGTGATGCCCTTTTTGAGCATGTAGTAGCAGAAGTAGGACTCCAGCCCCAGGAACGCCGCGTAGCACGGCGGAATCAGCCACGGGACGTCGATGCCGAAGTTGGTGAACGCGGTCGGCTGGTCGTTGGCCCAGCGCAGGTGACCGAGCAGATCCAGCATCGGCTCCAGCAGCGAGCAGAGGAAACCCCCGCCAATGGCGAGAATCGGAATGAAGTTGCGGTCTTTCGCAGCCGCCCTGATCGCCCACGGAAGCGCGATGAGCACGACCGCGGCACCCGCTACGAAAAAGAAGACCCATGTCGCCACTGGGCCGGCCGCGAAGTCCGGCGGACTGGGCAGGATGAATGGTGGCACGCCCACACCTCCTTGTGCTGTGACTGCGTGCAGCCCGGCGGACCGACACGGACCAGCCAGTTTTCAACTTTAACATATATTAAAAAATGGTCAACCAAGCCGCCCGTGCACGCCTTCCCGTCCACTCGGGAACGACCTGAGCCGAGACCACTTAATTAACGCACGCGTCAATATACGGCGCGCGACGTGTCTCCCACAAGCGTGTCAATCGGGTGATCCGCCCGCGACGGAACGTGAGCGGGCTACCAGAGCGTGCCGGACAGCAGGCGGGAGAACTGCTCGACCACGGCGTTGAGCTGGTCGTGAGTGCCGACGAAGCCGGCGTAAAGTCCCATGCCCCACAGCACTGCGACCAGCATTTCGGTCACCGCGGGAACATCGAGGTCGGACCGGACTTCCCCGGTGTCGACGGCAGTTCGCAGCGCCTCCGCCACGAAGTCCCGTACGTCGTCGAGCTGCTGATGCGCGCTGTCGCGCAGCTGCGGATGCCGGAACGCGTCGAGGATCGAAGCCGCCATGAAGCGGGCGAACGATCGGTCCGCCGAATCGACCTGGGTCGCCACCTCGAGGAACACCGACAGCCGCTCCGGCAGCTCCCGGCCGGCTGCCGCCCGCTCGACCCCGGATGCGACAACGGCTTCACGTGACGACTCGAACAGGGCCCGGTACAGCGCCTCCTTGTCGCGGAAGTAGTGGTTGACCGCAGGACGCGTGAGGCCCGCCCGCTCCGCGATCTCCTTGAAGGTGGTCCCCTCGTATCCGAGCTCGCTGAACACCTCTCGCGCCGTGCGCACGATCTGCTCCCGGGTGCTGGGCCCGTCGCTCAGGGGCGGCCTGCCTCGCCTGCGCTTCTCCAGCATCCGCCGCCCACCTCCTGCTTCGATCCGGCGACTCCACCATAACCACCCGCGATCAGCCCGGGGCGCCGACGATGACTGCCGCGGCCCGGCCGGCCCGTCCCCGGCGAGGTTGTGTCCGACAGAATGGCGTGGACCCCAGCAAGCCGTTCGCCGAGCAAATCGCCGCGAACAGCCCGGATTTGCGGACCGTTCGGCCCGATGGGACTGATCTCCCGCGTACGCGCTGCCGTGACGAGCGAGGTCAGCGGTCGGGCAGGAGAAGGCGCAGCAGGCGTTCCATGATGGTGGGCAGGTCTTCGTCTGGGTGTGCCAGCCAGTATTCGTGGGCGCCGAGGGTGGCCGCGAGCACGGCGTGCCCGACGCCGATGGCGACGAGGTCGTGCGGCCCGGTGCCCCGCCGCAACGCCACGAACTCGGTGGCGACGCGGCGCCACTCGGTGTGCCGCAAAGCCGCCTTTTCCTGCACGGAGGGCACCGTGAGAATCAACTCCGCCCGGTGCAAAGCCCAGGTCCGCTGCTCTGCTGGATGATGCAGCGCCTCGGGGGCGGCGCGGCACAGCGCGTCACCATAGGACACATCCGGCGGCATGGCCGCGAGCAGATCCCGGAAACGGGCGATCTCGGCGGGCGACTCGACCCAGAGCACATCGGCCTTGGTGGAGAAATAACGGAAGAACGTGCGGCGACTGACGCCGGCGGCCGCGGCGATGTCGTCTACCGACACGTTCTCGAAACCGCGCTGCAGGAACAGATCCTGCGCGAGTTCGGCCAGTTCGTGCGCACTGGTACTGGCAGGACGGCCACCACGATCACGCTCCGGGAGACTGACCATGCCCGTCATCCTCGCACGCTCGACTTTTGGCACACTGTGCCATAACCTCGTGGGGTAACCGGCGTCAAAGCAGACACGGAGTCGTCATGGGCATACTGACCGGAAAAGTCGCCTTCATCACCGGAGCCGCACGGGGCCAGGGACGCAGTCACGCGATCCGGCTCGCGAGCGAGGGCGCGGACATCATCGCCGTCGACACCACGGCGAAAGTCGAGACCGTCCCTTATCCCCTGGCCACGGCCGACGACCTCGCCGAGACCACACGCCTGGTCGAAGCCACCGGCAGCCGGATCGTCTCCCGCGACGCCGACGTCCGCGACGCGCTTGCACTCACCGACGCCGTCAACGCGGGCGTGGAGCGGTTCGGCAGGCTGGACATCGTGCTGGCCAACGCCGGCATCTCCAGCCCCGCGCCGACGCTGGAGATGAGCGAGCAGACCTGGCAGGACATGATCGACATCAACCTGACCGGCGTGTGGAAAACACTCAAGGCCTCGGTCCCGCACATCATCGAGGGTGGCCGCGGCGGCTCCGTCGTCATCACCAGCTCGCTGGCGGCGATCTATGCCAACGACAACACCGCGCACTACTCCGCCGCCAAAGCCGGACTCGTCCAGCTCATGAAGGTCATGGCCAAGGAACTCGCCCCACACAGCATCCGGGTCAACACCATCCACCCCACCACAGTCGCGACCCCGATGATCCTCAACGACGCCACCTACAAACTCTTCCGCCCCGACCTCGAACACCCCACCCGCGCCGACTTCGAAGAAGCCGCCCGCACCCTCAACCGCCTGCCCGTCGCCGCCCTCGAACCCGAGGACATCACCAACACGGTGCTCCACCTGGTCTCCGACGCGGGCCGCTACATCACCGGCACCACCCAGGTCATCGACGCCGGCGGCGCACTGTAACGAAAGGACATTCCCATGGGACTACTGGAGGGCAAGGTCGCCCTGATCACCGGCGGCTCACGCGGCCAGGGCCGCGCCCACGCCGTCACATGCGCCAGGGAAGGCGCCGACGTCGTCATCTTCGATCTCGCCACACCCGCCGTCGATGTGGCCTACAAACTGGCCACACCCGACGACCACGCCGAAACCGTCCGGCAGGTGCAAGCACTCGGCCGCCGCATCCTCGCCATCGAAGGCGACGTCCGCGGTCAGTCCACACTGGACAAAGCCGTCGCGCAGACCATCGCCGAACTCGGCAGCATCGACATCCTGATCGCCAACGCCGGCATCTGGACCCAGGGCAACTTCTGGGAACTCACCGAACGGCAATGGGACGAGATGATCGGGGTCAACCTCACCGGCGTGTGGAAATCAGCCAAAGCCGTGGCCCCGCACATGATCGAACGCACAAGCGGATCCATCGTGATCACGTCCTCCGCCAACGGCCTCGAACCCGGCGACCGCTACGCCCACTACGTCTCCGCCAAACACGGCGTCATCGGGCTGATGAAGAACATCGCACTCGAACTCGCGCCCTACGGCATACGGTGCAACGCCATCAGCCCCGGCGCGATCAAAACACCGATGACCGACCACCAGGCGGCCTGGGACATGTTCGCCGGCCACGACAACGGCACCGAGGAAGACATGATCCAAGGCGGCTACCACTACAACGCCCTGCGCGGCCGTACCTTCCTCGACCCGCAGGCCATCGCCGACACCGCCCTCTACCTCAACAGCAAACTAGCCGACAACGTCACCGGCGTGACCATCCCCGTCGACGGCGGCCACCTGCTCATGCCCGGCATCAACCCCACCCCCGTCAGGCAATAACCACGACCACAGGCGCGCGAGTCGTGGCGGCGGCGAGATCGGCCAGGATCACCGTGCGGAACGAGCCCCGAGCCAGAATGCCCGGTGTCGGTCGCCGCGCGGCCGTTCCTTCCATGCACGACGGTAGCGGCGCAGCGCCTCGGACGCCTTACGACGTCAGTCTCTTGCTGTCGAAGCGCTGAGCTCGCCGTGTCCGGCACGTTTGCGCAGGTGGCGCCCTGGGCAGGACTCGAACCTGCGACCTAGAGATTAGAAGGCTCTTGCTCTATCCAGCTGAGCTACCAGGGCCGGCGCCGGCTGTCACCTGGGGGTGGTCCCGCCCCGGTTCAGCCTGCGTCATAGTTCCTATCGTTGAACACCGGCTAAGTGTTTCACCCCATCTGAGCTGCGCTTTCGGGCCAAAATGGGGGACGCCGGTGATCAAGAAGGACGTCTCAGTACGCGCACGCCCGCCGAGCCGCGCGTCCCTGGCAGGACGGCGTCGTTCGAGGTGGGCGTGACGTTCACGGCACAAGTTTACCCGCGCCGTGAGCGTCCTAACCCGCCGATGTCGCCAGGCCCACGTCCTTCGTCAACCACGCCCGAGAAAGGGCATTTTCGTCGCCGTGATGGTCATGAACTGGACATTCGCGTCCAGTGGCAGGCCCGCCATGTACAAAACGGCGTTCGCCACGTGGGTGGCGTCGAAAGTCGGCTCCGGCTTCACACTGCCGTCCGCCTGGCGGGCGCCGCTCTTGATGCCCGCGGTCATCTCGGTCTCGGCGTTACCGATGTCGATCTGGCCGCACGCGATGTCGTACGGCCGCCCGTCCAGCGAGATCGACTTCGTGAGCCCTGTGATGGCGTGCTTCGTCGCCGTGTACGCCGCGCTCCCGGGCCTTGGTGCGTGCGCCGAGATCGAGCCGTTGTTGATGATCCGGCCGCCCTGCGGGCGCTGCCGCTTCATCAGCCCGAACGCGGCCCGCGCGCACAGAAACGCCCCGGTCAGGTTCGTCTGCACCGTGGACAGCCAGTCCGGGACCGCGATCTCGTCAAGATCACCCGATGGGCCGAAACTGCCGGCGTTGTTCACCAGCACGTCGACCCTGCCCCACCGCTGGCACACGGCGTCGAACAGGGCGTCGACCTGCCCCGGGTCACCCACATCGGTGGGAACGGCCAGTGCGTCGAAACCCTCCGCCGTTTCGGCCAGCGCCTCGGCGCGACGGCCGGCCAGCGCGACGTCGTAGCCGGCCGAGAGCAGGGCGCGGGCGATGGACCGGCCCAGCCCGGAGCCCGCGCCGGTCACCACCGCGACGCCCATCAGAAGTTGATCATGTGGCCGGCCAGGCCGTGGACGGCCTCCTTGACCGCCTCGCCGAGCGTCGGGTGTGCGTGCACGTTCCGCGCGACCTCGTGCACCGTCAGATCCCACTGCTGTGCCAGCGTCAGCTCGGGCAGCAACTCCGTGACGTCCGGCCCGATCAGGTGCGCGCCCAGCAGCTCGCCGTGCTTGGCGTCGGACAGGATCTTCACGAAGCCACCGGAATCGGCCAGGCCGTGAGCCTTGCCGTTCGCGGTGAAGGGGAACTTCGCGGCCTGCACGTCGAAGCCCTTCTCGCGGGCCTGCTCCTCGGTGTAACCGAACGAGGCGACCTGCGGCTGGCAGTAGGTCGCGCGCGGGATCATCGTGTAGTCCAGCGACATCGTCTCGGCGCCCGCGATGGTCTCGGCCGCCACGATGCCCATCGACTCGGCGGCGTGGGCGAGCATCAGCTTCGCCGTCACGTCACCGATCGCGTAGATGTGCGGCACGTTCGTCCGGCAGTAGTCGTCCACCGCGATCGCGCGCCGCTCGGTCAGCTCCACGCCGGTGTTCTCCAGGCCGTAGCCCTCCACGCGCGGCTGAAAACCGATGGCCTGCAACACCTTGTCGGCCTCCAGCGTCTGCCGGTTGCCGTTGTTGACGACCGTGACCTTGACCTTCGGCCCGCTGTCGTCGATCTCCTCGACCTTGGTCGACGTGAGCACGTTGACGCCGAGCTTGGCGTACCGCTTGGCCAGCTCCTTGGACACCTCGGCGTCCTCCAGCGGCACCATCCGGTCCAGGAACTCGACGATCGTGACCTCGACGCCGTAGTTGTGCAGCACGTAGGCGAACTCGACGCCGATCGCGCCCGCACCGGCGATGATGATGCTGCCGGGCAGCTCCCGCGACAGGATCTGCTCCTCGTAGGTGACCACGCGCTCGGACAGTGACGTGCCGGGCAGCAGCTTCGTGCTCGCACCGGCGGCGATGACGCAGTTGTCGAACGTGACGGTCTCGGTGCCGCTGTCCGTCTTGACCTGCAAGGTGTTCGCGTCGGTGAACGTGCCGCGGCCGTTGAACTCCGTGATCTTGTTCTTCTTCATCAGGAAGTGCACGCCCTTGACCCGGCCGTCGGCTACCGACCGGCTGCGGTCGAACGCCGCGCCGTAGTCGAAGCGGATCTCGCCGTCGGAGGAGATGCCGAACGTGCGTGCTTCCTTCGTGACCAGGTGCGCCAGCTCCGCGTTGCGCAACAGCGCCTTGGACGGGATGCAGCCCACGTTGAGGCACACACCGCCCCAGTAGCGCTCCTCGACCACCGCCGTCCTGAGGCCGAGCTGCGCCGCCCGGATGGCCGCGACATACCCGCCGGGCCCGGCGCCCAGCACCACCACGTCGAAATGTGTGCTCATGGCTTCAGCTTAGGACTGGACGCCGGGTTCGAAGGTCAGGCCCTTTCGAGGATCACGACCGGAATCTGGCGGTCGGTCTTGGCCTGGTAGTCGTCGTAGGCGGGCCACACCGCGGTCATCTTCGGCCAGAGCGCCGCACGCTCCTCGTCGGAGGCGGTACGTGCCTTCGCGGCGAACTTGTCCGCCTTGACCTGCACCTTCACCTCGGGGTTCGCCTCCAGGTTGAGGTACCAGCCGGGGTGCTTGGGATCGCCACCCTTGGACGCGACGATCACGTACTGGTCGCCGACCTGCTGGTAGATCAGGGCGAACTTCCGGTCCTCACCCGTCTTGCGGCCCTTGGTGGTCAGCACGAGACAAGGCGCGCCGCCCTCCCAGTCGTGACCGACTTCACCGTCGGTCTCCTCGTATCGGCGGATGTGCTCGTCGCCGAACAGCATGCGGAACTTCCTTTCCTAGATGTTCGTCCTTCAGCGTCAACGCATCACCCCCGTCCCGCATTTCAACCCGATCGAGTGCATGTGACCAGGCAAAAAGCGGGAAGCCACCTAAAATTCGGCGGGGCGAGACTCGGGAGGCGGATGTGAACGGCAGGCCCCATGTGACGCTCGAAGACGTCGCGACTGTGGCAAGCGTCTCGCTGGCCACGGCGTCCCGCGTGCTGAACGGGACCACCAACGTCCGCGAGGACCTGCGCGAACGCGTCCTGTCCGCGGCGGCCGACCTGGCGTACGCGCCCAACGTGCACGCGCAGGCGCTCGCGGGCGCGACCAGGCGCACGGTCGGCGTGGTCTGCCACGACGTGGACGACCCGTCCTTCGCCGCGGTCGCGCGCGGGGTGATGCGCGTGGCGGACGAGCACGGCTTTCTGGTGATGCTCGCGAGCACGTTCCACGATCCGGAGAAGGAGATCGCCTACGTCTCGGAGCTGCGCGCGCAACGGGCGTCCACCATCGTGCTGATCGGCTCCGGTTTCGAGGACCGCCGGTGGGAGAAGGCGCTTTCCGCCGAACTGGACGCCTATCGCCGTGGCGGCGGGCGGGTGGCGGCCGTGAGCAGGCACCACGGGGTCAAGGTGGACACCGTGCAACCCGAGAACCGCTCCGGCGCGAAGGACCTCGCGGCGGCGATGCTCGGCCTGGGGCACCGGCGGTTCGCGGTGCTCGCCGGGCCACGCGAGCTGACCACCTCGCTCGACCGGCTGACCGGATTCCGCGAAGGCCTTGCCGAGGGCGGAGTCGAGTTGTCGGAAAAGGACGTCTTCGAAACCGAGTTCACGCGGGACGGTGGGTATTTTGCCGCGACCGAGCTGCTTTCCTCGGGGCACAGCGCAACGTGTGTGTTCGCGGTCAGCGACGTGATGGCGATCGGCGCGCTCAGTGCGTTGCGCGAGGCGGGCCGTTCCGTGCCGGACGACGTCTCGCTGGCCGGCTTCGACGATATTTCCGTGACACGTGACGTCAATCCGTCACTTACCACAGTGGCCCTGCCATTGGCGCGACTCGGCGAACAGGCGATGGAACTCGCGCTGAACGGCAATTCCGGCAACCGCGCCAAGGTGCGCCGGATCGCGGGCGAGGTCGTGTTGCGGGACAGCACTTCCCGGCCACGACGACGGCGCTGACGGCAGAAACGCCGTCAGCCACAAGTCTTCGCCTACAACGCTTCGCGCGATGAGTACCGCCATCCGGGCGGGTATGGGGTAACAATCGGCAGGACATGGTCGTTCGCGAAGACCCTTGGGCCCGATTCGTGCCACCATGACGACATGAAGACCACCTCAGAGCCCAAGTGGCGAAGACTCGAGCCCGATGCGCGCAGGGAACAGATATTCACCTGCGCGGCGCGCCTCTTCGGCGAGCGCCCGTACGCCGACGTGTCCACTTCGGACATAGCGGCGGCCGCAGGCGTGGCACGCGGTCTGATCAATCACTACTTCGGGACCAAACGCGAGCTCTACCTCGCGGTGATCCGCCGGACGGTGACCATGCCCTCGCTCGAACCGGTCGGGCTCTCCAGCGGTCCGCTGGCCGAACGGGCGCAGGTCGCGGTGACCTGGTTCCTGGACATCGTCGCCAAGCAGGGGAAGATGTGGCTCGTCGCGACTTCCGAGGGCATCGGACGCGATCCCGAGGTCGAGCAGATCATGATCGACGCCGAGCGCAGGTCCGCGGACCGCGTGCTCGACGCCGTCGAGATCCCCGACGACCACCCCTCCCGGACCGAGCTGAACGCTTTGGTGCGCGCCTACGCCGGCATGGTGAAGGCCGCCGGGCGCGAGTGGCTGCTGCGCGAGGAACTCTCCCGCGAACAGGTCCAGACCCTTCTGCAGAAGTCCTTCATCACCCTCATCGGCGAGGTCTTTCCCGCCGTCGCTCGTCCGGTCTGAGACGTAGCCTCCAGCGAGCCGCGCCCAGCCCCCGCGCTGCTTTCGCTTCTTACCTTCGCCGAAGGTTCCTTCCGGGCAGCGAAACCGGATCAGCGATAGGTCAGCAACTGGGCCGCGCGTCCGTCGAAATGCGAATGCTCGTTGAACGACAACAGGGTCACGCCACTGCGACCGGACACGAGCTTGGTGATGCCGCAGTTGACCGCGACCCGGTTCATCTTGAGCAACCCCATCACGGGATCGCCGAGCAGCACCCCGGCCAGCGCGCCGATCACCCCGCCCGAGGTGAACACCACCGCGTTCTCGCCCTTGCCCAGCACCGCGACGAGATCGTCGAGCGCGCCGCGGACCCGCGCGAGGAACGCCGGCCACGACTCCGCACACGGGCTGTCCTCGCCGGCACCGATCCACTCGGCGAGCGCCCCGTCCAGCACGCCCTGGTAGCCACGCGAGTCGACGTCGCTCTGTGAGATCCCGTCGCCGTGGTGGCTGACGATGTCGACGTGGTCGTACTCGTTCCACCGCGGGTCTTCCTTGGCCGTCGTGCTCGAACCAATCCGGTCGAGCACCGTCTCGGCCGTCCTCCGCTGCCGGGTCAGCGACCCGGTACGGCCCTCGGTGAAGCGGACCTGGCGGCGCAGCAACTCGGCGCCGACCACCGCCCCCTGTTCGAGGCCGACGCCGGACAGGCGGTCGTAGTCCGCTTCACCGTAAGCAGCCTGACCATGCCGGATCAGGTAGATCGCACCCATTCCTGCAGATTAGCCAGCCGTGTAGAGCAGCTTGTTGGGAGTGCCCGCGGTGGCGTTGCTGATCTTGTCCGGCGTGGCCGCGCTCGTGAGCGCATCGGACACCTGAGCGGGGGTCGCATCCGGGTGATCGGCCAGGTAAAGGGCGGCCGCACCGGTGACGTGCGGGGTGGCCATGGAGGTGCCGCTGATCGTGTCGGTGGCGGTGTCGCTGCTGCCCCACGACGAGGTGATGTTCACCCCCGGCGCGTAGAGGTCCACGGCGCTGCCGTAGTTGGAGAAGCTGGCCTGCCTGTCGGTCTTGTCGCTGGCCGCGACGGTGATCGCCTCGGGAACGCGCGCCGGCGAGGAGCCGCTGGCGTCGGTGCTCTCGTTGCCCGCGGCGACGGCGAACGTCACACCCTTGGCGATCGCGCCCTTGACGGCCTGGTCGAGCGCGTCGTCCACGCTGCCGCCGAGGCTCATGTTCGCGACCGAGGGCCCGCTGTGGTTGTCGGCGACCCAGTCGATCCCGGCCACGACCTGCTCGGTGGTGCCGCTGCCCTGCGCGTCGAGCACGCGCACCGGGACGATGTGCACGCCCTTGGCCACGCCGTACTCGCTGCCGCCGATGGTGCCCGCGACGTGCGTGCCGTGGCCGTTCTCGTCGTTGGGGTCGTCGTCGTTGTCCACGAAGTCCTTGCCACCGGACACGCGGCCGCCGAAGGTCTCGTGGGTGGCGCGCACGCCGGTGTCGATCACGTACGCGGTGACGTTGTCGGCCTTGGTGGAGTAGGTGTAGGAGGAGTCGAGCGGCAGGTTGCGCTGGTCGATGCGGTCCAGCCCCCAGGACGGCGGGTCCTGCTGGGTGTCGGCCACGTGGAACACGTGGTTCTGCACGACGTAGGCGACGGTGCTGTCGGCCGCGATGCGCTTGGCCTCGGCCGGGCTGGCCTTGATGGAGAAGCCGCGCAGCGCCGAGCTGAAGGTGTGCGAGATCTCGGCGCTGAAGCGGTAGCCGAGGTTGTTGGCCAGCGAAAGAATGTTCGCCTTTGCCTCACTCTTCGAAGTGACATTCGGCGCGTCTTTCAGCACGACAAGGTAACTGTCCGTGACTGAACCCGGGGTGTCGGCGTCACGGATCTGGCCTTGCTGGGCCTGGGCCGCGGCGGTACTCCCGCCGACGATGGCTGCCGCGGCAGCCCCGATGGCCAGCAGCTTGCGGGACTTCCCCATGAGCGTGTCCTCCCCACCCTGATGCGGCGTTGTCGCAGTTATGCAAGCGTGACCGGATCAGGTGAGGCAACGTTTCACAGTTACCAGTACTGACCCGTTCGGGGGAACGCTGCTAGCATCAGGCCTAGTGGCCGGAACCGAGACCGCATTCTCCAGGGCGCTCCGCTCCTCGATCGCACGCAGTGGGCTGAGCCTCGACCGGATACAGGCGCGCCTGCAGGCCAACGGCATTCCCATCAGCGTCACCGCGCTCAGTTACTGGCAGTCCGGCAAACGCCAGCCGGAGCGGCAGAGTTCGCTCTCGGCCGTGCGGGTACTCGAAGAGGTGCTCGGTCTCCGGCCGGGTGAACTACTCCGCCTTCTTCCCCCACCCCGGCCTCGTGGCAATCCACGGCGACGCGCCGAGCCCGGCACGGTGAACTTCCCGACGCAGGCCCTGCAGGCGCTGCTGGAACGCATCGGCGCGCCGCACGCCCTGGAGCAGCAACACCGGTTGAAGCTGGTCAGCCTGCACGATCGGTGCGAGATCGCGGAGGACGGTGCCCAGCGCGCGATGACGGCGAAGGCCGTGTTCCAGGCCAGCGCGGACAACCAGGACCGGTGGTTGCTCGTGTACGACCACGGCGGTTCGGCCCCGCCCCGGCTGCACGCGTTGCGCAACTGCAGCGCCGGCCGCGTCGAGGTCGACACGAAGTACGGGTTGACAGCGGCGGAGCTGCTGTTCGACCGGCCCATCGACCGCGGCGACACCCAGGTGATCGAGTACACCCTCACCAACGCCGGTCCGCCCTACCCGGCCTGCGAGAACACCTACTACCGCGAGTTCCGGCGCCCCGTGCGCGAGTACCTGCTGGAGATTCAGTTCGACGCGCCTCCGGTCGCGTGCTGGCAGTACTCGCAGACCGCGGACGCCGAGGGCAGGCGCCAACTGGCCCTCGACACGACGGGCGGGGTGCACGCGGTGGCGATGGACTTCGGGCCGGGCGTCTTCGGTATCTCCTGGGGGTGATCGCGCGCGGGCGCCTTACGCCAGTTGGTTCCGCAGCACCTTGCCCGTCGCGTTCCGTGGCAGCTTGTCCACGAACTCCACGTCCCTGGGGACCTTGTAGCGGGCCAGGTTCTGTTTGACGTAGTCCTTGAGGGTGTCCGCGTCGAGGTCCGCGCCGGGGGAGGCCACCACGATGGCCTTCAGCCGTTGCCCGAAATCCTCGTCAGGGACGCCGATCACCGCCGCCTCGAGGATGTCCGGGCGTTCCACCAGAAGGTTTTCCACCTCGATCGGGAAGACGTTCTCACCGCCGGAGACGATCATTTCGTCGTCGCGCCCGTCGATGAACAGCAGACCGTCCTCATCGAAATGGCCGACGTCGCCGGTGGACAGCAAGCCGTCGATGGTCTCCTTTTTGCGGCCGTCGGTGTATCCCTGGAAACTCAGGCCGCTGCCCACGAAAACGCGGCCCGTTTCGCCCGGTTTCGTGACCCGGTTCCCGTTCTTGTCGAACAACGCGACACGGCAGCCCACCGGCGGCTTCCCGACCGTGCCCGGCGCGCGCCGCCAGTCCTCGGGCGTCGCGACCGTCGCGACCGCGCACTCGGTCGAACCGTAGAGGTTGTGCACCACGTCGCCGAACGCCTCGGTCGCCCGGTTACCGAGATCCGGCGACAACGCCGAGCCCGCGACGAAGATGATCCGCAACGACGACGTGTCGTACCGGCCGAGCACCTCCGGCCCCAGATCCACGATCCGCTGCAGCATCGTCGGCACGAGCACGAGCGCGGTGCACCGGTTGTCCTGCACGCCCTTGAGCGTCGTCTCCGGGTCGAACCGCCGCCGCATCACCACCGTGCAGCCGAGCGCCAGCGACAGGATGAACTGCGAGACACCGGTGCCGTGGAAGATCGGCGCGCCCAGGTACGTCGATTCGCCCGCGCGCAGCGGGATGCGGTCGAGGAACTGCGCCGTGGCGAACAGCGACGTGTGATCCCGCGGCGCGCCTTTCGGCGTACCCGTCGTGCCGCTGGTCAGCAGAACGAAACCACCCCGGCGCGACGGCCACGACAGCGCGCGGTCGTCGGTGCTGGCGATCAGCTCGTCCAGCACCGGAATCTTGTGCTCGGCCAGCGGGTCGTCGGTGTCGACCCACGCCAGGTACCGCTGCACGTCGTCGGGAATCGCGGACAGCAGTTCGGTGAACTCCTGGTCGTAGACCAGCACGCTGACACCCTCGCGCTTGGCCACGTCCGCCAGTTGCGGCTTCGCGAAGCCCGTGTTCATCAGCACCAGGCGTGCGCCGAGCTTGCCCGCGGCGGCCATCGTGATCACCAGCCCGCGGTGGTCGCGGCACAGGGCCGCCAGCACGGTCCCGGGCTCCACCCCACGCTGGGCCCAGGCCCTGGCCAGCGCGTTGGACCGCAGATCGAGCTGCTTGAACGTCAGCGGCCCGCGATCATCGACGAGACCGACGGCGTGCGGGCGGCGGCGCGCCGCGTTCATCACGGCGGCGGCGAACGGGCCCACCTTGCGCATCGCGAGCAGCGACTGCAGGCCCTCGTCGATTCTCGGGAACGGAATGAGCCCCGAACGCCACAACACCTCGATCGAGCGGGTGGTCTCCGTCACCTTGCCGACGAGCATCTGCGGGCACCTCCGTTGGGCCGTACCGAGGGTATGGATGGTTACCGAAGAGTAGTCAAAGAGGCGTGTCTCGACCAGTGCCCTGCCCGGATTGTCGGTGGGTCGGCGCAGAATGGCCACGTGCACATCTTCGTCGGTCAGGAGGAAGACGGCACCTGTTCGGTGCTCGATCCATCCGGCAGGCGGACCCTGGAGGAGCCCGCTCTGGCCGCGCATCTGGCGGAGCTGGAAGCCCGGCATCGACCACGCTGGGTGCTCCCCTCCGTCCAGCAGCTCTATCCGGCGCTGGTCGCCGCCGGGCTGCGCGTCGGCCGCTGCCACGACCTGATGCTCGCCGAGGGCCTGCTGCTCGGCCACGAGGGCCGCATGGGCGAGCCACGCGGGCTCGCCGCGGCGCTGGCCAGGGCACAAGGCCTCGAACCGCCGCCGGACGCGCCCAGCCACGCCGACGCACAGCCCGCGCTGTTCGAGACCCGCTCGACGGGCCTGCCGCCCGGCACCTCGGTGGTCGACGCGGCGAAGACCGTGCTGGCCGAGCAGGAGCGGCGAATCCGCGGCACCGAGCATCCGGAGCGGTTCCGGCTGCTCGTCGCGGCCGAGTCGGCGAGCGCGCTGGTGGCCACCGAGATGGCGGCGGACGGGTTGCCGTGGCGCGCCGACGTGCACGACTCGCTGCTCACCGAACTGCTCGGGCCACGCGTGCCCTCGGGCCAGCGACCCAAGAAACTGGCCGAACTCGCGGCACGGGTGAGCGAGGCCTTCGGCGGCAAACCCGTCAACCCGGACAGCCCGCCCACGATCGTGCGTGCGTTCGGCCGCGAGGGGATCTCGATCCCGTCGGCGCGGGCGCACGTGCTGCGCGAGGTCGATCATCCGGCCGCGGCCCGGCTGCTGGAGTATCGCGAACTGGCGCGCCTGCACTCGGCCAACGGCTGGGCGTGGCTGGACGAGTGGGTCAGCGACGGGCGGTTCCGGCCGGCGTGGGTGGTCGGCGGCGTGGTGTCCGGGCGCTGGGCCAGTTCCGGTGGCGGCGCACTGCAGATCCCGAAGACACTGCGGGTGTGCGTGCAGGCGGATCCGGGCTGGAAGCTCGTCGTGGCCGACGCGGCGCAACTGGAGCCACGCATCCTGACCGCATTGTCGGGCGACCGGCGGCTCGCCGACGTTTCCGCGTCCACGGATCTCTACGCGCGATTGTCGGAGGCGATGTTCTCGACGCTGGACGAGAAATCCCGCGGCCGCGCCAAGATCGCGATGTTGTCGGCGATGTACGGCGGCACCGCCGGCGAGGCGTCGTCGCTGCTCGCCCTGCTGCGCCAGCGTTTTCCGGATGCGGTGTCCTATGTGGAGCATGCTGCCCAATCGGGTGAGCGTGGCGAGCGGGTGCGCTCGCGGCTGGGCCGCACCTCGCCCGCGCCGTCGCAGGCGTGGCGAGCGCTGACCGGCGCCGCCGACGCGGACGAGTCACGCGCCCGCCGCGCGGCACGGGACTGGGGGCGCTTCACCCGCAACTTCGTGGTACAGGCCAGCGCCGCCGATTTCACCGCGGTCCTGCTGGCGACACTGCGCCGCCGCCTGCCCGAACCGGCGCACCTGGTGTTCTTCCAGCACGACGAGGTCATCGTGCACGCCCCCGAGGACCTGGCGGATCAGGTGCCCGCGCTGATCGACTCGTCGGTCGCCGAGGCCGCGGCGCTGATGTTCGGCCCGTCGTGCCCGGTGCATTTCCCGATGGACGCCGCGGTGGTCTCGGTATACGCCGACGCGAAGTGACTAGGCGGCCGCGTCGAGCGCCTTCACGATGCGTTTGACCGACACCGGATGCGCGGTTCCCAGCGTTTGCGCGAAGTAGCTCACCCGCAGTTCCTCGATCATCCAGCGCACGTCCAGCAGGGCCGGGCCGGGAGTGACGCCGGGCGGCAGTGCGTCGACCGCGTGCTGGTACTCCTCGCGCAGCCACGTGATGTCCCGCAGCTGTTCGAGGTCGCGGGCGGCGCCGGTGGACAGTTTGTCGATGCGGCGTTCGATGGCGCGCAGGTAGCGCACCACGTTCGGCAGGCGGTCGAAGCCCGTCGCGGTGACGAAACCGGGGAAGATCAGGCCGTCGAGCTGGGTGCGAATGTCCGCGAGGGACCCCGCAGGGCCGCGTGCGTCGGCGAGCCGGGCCTCGACGTCGTTGGCCGCGCGCAGAATCGACTCCACCGTGGACAGTACATCCAGGACGGTCGGGTTGACGTCGGCGCGTACTTTTTCCAGCAGTACCGCGAAATCCGCCTCGTCCCAGACCGGGCCGCCGTTGTCGGCCATCAGCTTGTCCACCGCGCAGTCGACGCAGTCCTCCAGCAGGCCGGCGACGCTACCGTGCGGATTGCGGCCCAGTACGAGCTTCGACGCGTTGCTCAGGTTCCGGCTGATGAACTTCATCGGCGAGGACAGGTTCAGCCGCAGCAGCTTCCGCGTGCCCAGCCACATCTGCTGTCCCTGCTGCACCGGCGTGTCCAGCATCCGCACGGCGACCGTCTCGCCCTCGTCCACCAGCGCCGGATACGCCTTCACGTCGTGCCCGCGGCGCTTGCCTTCGAAGACCCTCGGCAGCTCGCCGAACGCGGCGTTGGTCAGCCCGCCGCGTTCGATGTCGTTGGCGGCCTTGGAGATCGTCGCGCGCAGCTGGCCGCTGAGCTCGCGCTTGAGCGCCTCCAGGTCTTTGCCTTCGGCGACCTTGCGGCCCTTCTCGTCGACCACGCGGAAGGTCATCCGCAGATGGTCCGGCACCGCGGACCACGCATCCGGCGGCACCGCGACGCCACGCAGCGCCTCCAGTTCGTCCGCCAGCACGTCCAGCAGCGGCCCGTCCTGCGGAAAAACCCGCGACAGCACCAGTTTCGCCGTATCCGGCGCCGGCACGAAGTTGCGCCGCAGCTGCTTCGGCAGCGATTTGATCAGCGCGGTGACCAGTTCCTCGCGCAGCCCCGGCACCTGCCAGTCGAACCCGTCCGGGCCGACCTGGTTGAGCACCGGCAGTGGAATGTGGACGGTCACCCCGTCCGCGTCCGTGCCGGGCTCGAACTGGTAGGTCAGTTCGAAGCGCAGCGAACCCTGCGCCCACACGTCGGGGTAGTCCGACGCCAGCACCTGCTCGGCGTGCTCGTTGATGAGCATCGCCTTTTCGAAGTTGAGCAGGTCCGGCTGCTCACGGCGAACCTTCTTCCACCACGTGTCGAAATGCCGCGAGGACACCACTTCCTCGCCGACGCGCCGGTCGTAGAAGTCGAACAGGGTGCCCTCGTCGACCAGCAGGTCGCGCCGCCGTGCCCGGTTCTCCAGGTCCTCGACCTCGTCCAGCAGCGCGCGGTTCTCGGTGAAGAACTTGTGGGTGGTGTCCCAGTCGCCTTCGACGAGCGCGTGCCGGATGAACAGCTCCCGCGAGACCCCGGGATCGATGCGGCCGTAGTTCACCTTGCGCGACGCGACGAGCGGGACGCCGTAGAGCGTGACCCGCTCGTTGGCCATCACCGCGCCGCGCTTGCGCTCCCAGTGCGGCTCGGAATAGTTGCGCTTGACCAGGTGCCCGGCCAGCGGCTCGACCCATTCCGGCTCGATGCGCGCGTTGACCCGCGCCCACAGCCGGGACGTCTCGACCAGCTCCGCCGACGCGATCCACCGCGGCTGCTTCTTGAACAGCGACGACCCCGGGAACACCGCGAACCGCGCGCCACGAGCACCGAGGTAGTCGCCCTTCTCGGGGTCCTTGAGCCCGATGTGCGACAGCAGCCCGGCGAGCAGCGAGGTGTGGACACGTTGTGGATCGGCGGGTTCGCCGTTGAGCGTCACGCCGAGCGGTTTGGCGAGCTGGCGAAGCTGGCTGTAGATGTCCTGCCATTCGCGCACGCGCAGGTAGTTGAGGAACTCGTTGCGGCACAGCCTGCGGAACTGGTTGCCCGACAGCGTCTTCTGCTGTTCGCGCAGGTACTCCCACAGGTTGAGGTAGGCAAGGAAGTCCGAGGTCTTGTCGGCGAAGCGCGCATGCTGTTGCTGCGCCGCCTCCTGCTTGTCCGACGGCCGCTCGCGGGGGTCCTGAATGGACAGCGCGGCGGCGATGATCATCACTTCGCGGACGCAGCCGTTCTTCGCGGCCTCCAGCACCATGCGGCCCAGCCTCGGGTCCACCGGCAGCTGCGCCAGGTCCCGGCCGGTCCGGGTGAGCTTGTCGTTCTCCAGCGCGCCCAGCTCCTGCAGCAACTGCACACCGTCGGTGACCTGGCGACGGTCCGGCGGTTCCACGAACGGGAACGCGGCGATGTCGCCGAGTCCGAGCGAGGTCATCTGCAGGATCACCGACGCGAGGTTGGTACGCAGGATCTCCGGATCGGTGAACTCCGGCCGCGACTGGAAATCGGCTTCCGTGTACAGGCGGATGCAGATACCGTCGGAGGTGCGGCCGCAGCGGCCCTTGCGCTGGTTGGCCGAGGCCTGCGAGATCGGTTCGATCGGCAGCCGCTGCACCTTGGTGCGGTGGCTGTAGCGGGAGATGCGCGCCGTGCCGGGGTCGATCACGTACTTGATGCCGGGCACCGTCAGCGAGGTCTCGGCGACGTTCGTGGCGAGCACGATGCGGCGGCCGGTGTGCCGCTGGAACACACGGTGCTGGTCGGCCGCGGACAGGCGCGCGTACAGCGGCAGGATCTCCGTGTTGCGAAGGTCCTGTTTGGACAACGCGTCGGCGGTGTCGCGGATTTCCCTTTCCCCGGAGAGGAAAACGAGGATGTCTCCAGGACCTTCGGCGCAGAGTTCGTCCACGGCCTCGGAGATGGCCTGCACCTGGTCGCGCTCCAGCTCGGGCTGGTCCGGGTCGACGATGGGCCGGTAGCGCACCTCGACGGGATAGGTGCGGCCGGACACCTCGACGATCGGCGCGTCCCCGAAGTGCTCGGAGAACCGCTCCGGATCGATCGTCGCCGAGGTGATGATCACCTTCAGATCGGGGCGGCGCGGCAGCAGCTGCTTGAGATAGCCCAGCAGGAAGTCGATGTTGAGGCTGCGCTCGTGGGCCTCGTCGATGATCAGCGTGTCGTAGCGGCGCAGCATCCGGTCGCTCGTGATCTCGGCGAGCAGGATGCCGTCGGTCATCAGCTTGACGAGCGTGTCCTCGCCGCTGCTGTCGGTGAAGCGGACCTTGTAGCCGACGGTGCTGCCCAGCTCGGTACCCAGCTCGCTGGCGATGCGCTCCGCGACGGTCCGCGCGGCGAGCCTGCGCGGCTGTGTGTGCCCGATCTGCCCGCGCACGCCGAGGCCGAGTTCGAGGCAGATCTTCGGCAGCTGCGTGGTCTTGCCCGAACCGGTCTCGCCGGCGACGATCACGACCTGGTGGTCGCGGATCGCGGCGGCGATGTCGTCCTTGCGCTGGCTGACCGGCAGTTCCGCGGGGTAGGAGATCTCCGGCACGCTCTCGCGGCGCAGCTGGATGCGCACCTCGGCGGCCTCGATGTCGGCGGCGATCTGACGCGCCACCCGCTCCTGGTCGCGTGCTTTGCGGGCACCGTCGATCCGGCGGCGCAGCCGGTGCTCGTCGCGCGGCATCAACTCGGGCAGCCTCGCCCGCAGTTCGGCAAGGGGGGATGGCGTAGACATACGTGTACCAGGATAGCTGCCTGGTCACGCCGTTTTCGCCGAGTGATCAGCCTCGCTGCAGTGCGCTTGGCGACAGCTCCCCCGGCGTCCGGTACCCGGCCAGCGCGAGCGTCAGGTCCAGCTCCGCGAGCAGGCTGCGCACGACGTGCCGCACGCCGTCCTCACCGCCGTGGGCGAGTCCGTACACGTAGGGGCGCCCGAGCAGCACGGCCTTCGCGCCGAGGGCGAGTGCCTTGAGGACGTCCGCGCCGGTGCGCACGCCCGAGTCGAACAACACCTCGGCCCGGCCGCCGACCGCCTGCGCGATCCGGGGCAGCGCCTCCAGCGACGCCAGCGCGCCGTCCACCTGCCGCCCGCCGTGGTTGGACACCACGATCCCGTCCATCCCGGCATCCACCGCACGCCGCGCGTCATCGACGTGCTGGATGCCCTTGAGCAGGATCGGCCCGTCCCACAGCTCGCGCAGCACCGACAACCGGTCCCAGCTCTTGTCGGTACCGGTGAACATCCCGACCCACTGCAGGATCGCGGTGGGCAGGTCCTCCTCGGGCGTCTTCGCCAGCCGTGCCCGAAACGCCGGGTCGGACATCGCGATCGCCGTGCCCTCGGCCTTGAGGAACGGCAGATACGCCTGGTCGAGGTCGCGTGGCCGCCACGCGAGCGTCCACGTGTCGAGCGTGACGACGAGCGCGGTGTAGCCCTGCTCGCGCGCCCGGCCGAGGATGCTGGCGGTCACGTCGGGATCGTTCGGCCAGTACAGCTGGAACCAGCGCGGGCCGCTGCCGCCGGCCTGCGCGACCTCCTCGATCGTGTGCGCGGCGGCGGTCGAGAGGATCATCGGCACGTCCAGGGCGGCCGCGGCACGGGCGGTGGCCAGCTCGCCTTCGGGGTGCACGATCGTCTGCACGCCCACCGGCGCGAGCAGCACGGGCGCGGGCAGCCGCCGGCCGAACAGCGTCACCGACAGATCGCGTTCGGTCGCGTCGGTGAGCATGCGGGGCACGATCTTCCAGCGGTCGAAGGCTTCCCGGTTCGCGCGCATCGTGGCTCCCGAGCCGGCGCCGCCCGCGACATAACCCAGGGCCTGCGGGGTCAGCAGCTTCGCGGCGGATTCCTCCAGCGCGGTCAGGTCCGTGGTGAACGCCGGTGTGGTCCCGCCGAGACCCTGCAGATAGATCTCGTTCTGGTAGCCACCGAATTTCTCGGCCACGCGCACCTCCTCGTAGCAGCCCGTCGCGAACTCTACTGGCCGGTAATCACTCCGCCAGCCGGGACCTGACCGCCATCAACGCGAGCCCCAGCAGATTGAGGCCCGGCCACGTGTCCGGATCGACGACGCGCGCGTCGTGGGCGGCGAGCCCGATGCCCCAGATGCGGTCCTCCGGGGACGCCTCGACCAGCACGGCGTCCCGGGTGCCGAGCAGGAAATCCCGCAAGGTGGGATGTTGGGTGAACTTCGCGAGGTTGCCCTCGACGACGATCTCGAACCGCCGCTGCTCCCAGCGCGACTCGTCGAACCCGGAGATCTGCCTGCCGAGGGCCTTGGCCTCCTTCGGATCGGTCGTGCGCAGGATCTGGCCCGCGATGTCCGCGTCGCCGAACAGCAACGCCTTCTCCGACATCATGAAGTGCTCCGCCGTCGGATAGGCCCGCCCGCCGACGACGAACTCGGCCGGCCACCACTGGCTCAGACAGGTTGGGCCGACGCCGTTGCCGGCCGGCTCGTGACCCCAGAAGTACAGGTACTCCGGCTCGTCGAGACTCCGCACGGCGGAATTCCTACCAGAACCGCCAGTGGCGCGGAACACACTTAGCCAGGACAAGGAATAACGCGCGGCTTGTCGCGCGCTGGGTCCACGGGAGACGGGAGAGAAATGACCGCCGCAACGGCAGACGTGACACCCGCCAGACCGAGGACCTTGCGCTACGCGCTCATCCTGGGCGGACTGTCCGCTTTCGCGCCATTGTCCATCGACATGTATCTGCCCGCGCTGCCGACCATGGTCGAGGACCTGCACAGTTCGGACGCGACCCTGCAGGTCACGCTGACCGGGTTCATCATCGGGCTGGCACTGGGCCAGCTGGTGATCGGGCCGGTCTCCGACGCGATGGGCAGGCGCAAGCCGCTGCTGGCCGGGCTCGCCCTGTACGCGGTGATGTCGGTGCTGTGCGCGCTGAGCCCGTCGGCCGGGCTGCTGGTCGGTTTCCGTCTGCTGCAGGCGATCGGCGCCGCGGCGGGAGTCGTGATCGCCCGCGCGATCGTGCGCGATCTGTACTCCGGCACCGCGATGACGAAGTTCTTCTCGATGCTCATGCTCGTCAGCGGCCTGGCGCCGATCCTCGCGCCGGTGGTCGGCGGCCAGTTGCTGCGGGCCACGTCGTGGCGCGGGGTGTTCGTCGTACTGACCGTGTTCGGCGCCGCGCTGCTGCTCGCCGCGGCGTTCGCGTTGCCCGAACCGCTGCCCCCGCAGCGCCGCCGGTCCGCGCGGTTCGGCGCGACTCTGCGCAACTACTGGTCGCTGCTGCGCGACCGCTCCTTCCTCGGTTACGCGCTGGCGGCCGGGCTGATGTTCGCGGGGCTTTTCGCCTACGTCTCGGCCTCGTCGTTCGTGCTGCAGGACGTCTACGGCCTCAGCCCGCAGCAGTTCAGCCTCGTGTTCGGCGCGAACGGGGTGGGCATCGTGCTCGCGGGCCAGATCAACGGGCGGCTGGTCGGCCGCTTCTTCCGCGAACGGACGCTGCTCGCCACCGGGCTCACGCTGTCCACCGTCGGCGGGCTGGGCGTGTTGCTGGCCGCCGTGTTCGCGCTGCCGCTGCCCGCGCTGCTCATCCCGCTGGTGCTGCTCGTGTCCAGCATCGGTCTGGTGATGCCCAACGCGTCGTCGCTGGCGCTGGCCGAGCATCCGCACAACGCGGGTTCGGCCTCGGCGCTGCTGGGCGTCATGCAGTTCGTGATCGGCGGCATGGCGACCCCGCTGGTCAGCATCGGTGGCGCGGCCAGCGCGGTGCCGATGGGCACGGTGATGGCCTCCTTCGCGGTGGCCGCGGTAGTCGTGTTCCGGACGATGACCCGGCCCGTCAGGACTTGACCTCCCGCTCCGCCACGGCGCGTTCGTAGGCGGCCCGGAGCTGTTCGGAGGCCCGCGGCCGGTCCGGATCCGGGCGCGGAATGCCCAGGTGCAGTTCCCGCAGTTCGTCCATCAGGTCGTTCCACAGCGGCGGGCCCGCCTCTTCGAGCAGTTCGGCGCGCACGGCCAGCTCGCGGGTGGTCGGCCGGTGCCGCAGCCCCCACGACCCCAGAACCGCCATCACCGGCACCAGCTGGATCGCGGCCTCGGTGAGGCTGTAGGTGGCGCGCTTCCCGCGACCGGCGTCCTCCCGCGTGAGCAACCCCTCCGCGACCAGCGATTTGAGCCTGCTGGCCAGGATGTTCGACGCGATCCGCTCGTCGGAGAGCGTGAGCAGATCCCGGAAGTGCCTGCGGTTTCCGAAGATGATGTCGCGCAGCACGATCAGGCTCCACTGATCGCCGATGGCCTCCACGGCCGCGTTGATCGCGCACCCCGACCGCGGCCGGTCACGCATTGCCGCCTCCAAACCGATTGCACTTTGCCACCACTGAGCCTAGGGTACTCGCTAAGTGATTGCATTTCGCAACCAGCCTTGGGAGGGCACGATGTCACGGGTACGAATTCACAACTTCGCGGTCTCGCTCGACGGTTTCAGCACCGGCGAAGGGCAGAGCCTGGAGACGCCGTTCGGACACGCCGGCGAACGACTGATGAGCGGCTGGTTCTTCCAGACCCGCACGTTTCGCGGGATGCAGGGCAAAACGGACGGGAGAATGGGCGTCGACGACGCCTTCGCCGGCCAGTGGGGCGGAGAGATCGGCGCGGAGATCATGGGGCGCAACAAGTTCGGGCCGCAGCGTGGACCGTGGGAGAACCACGACTGGACCGGGTGGTGGGGGCCGAACCCGCCGTTCCACACGCCGGTGTTCGTGCTGACCCACCATCCCCGCCCGTCGGTGGAGATGGAGGGCGGCACGACGTTCCACTTCATCGACGCCACGCCCGAGGAGGCGCTGCGGCAGGCGCGCGACGCCGCGGGCGGGCTGGACGTGCGCATCGGCGGCGGCCCGGCCACGGTGCGGCAGTTCCTGGCGGCCGATCTCGTCGACCACATGCACGTCGTGCTCGTCCCGATCCTCCTCGGACGCGGCGAACGCCTGTGGGACGGTCAGGAAGGGCTGGAGGAACGCTTCGACATCGAGTCGGTGACCTCCCCCACCGGCGTCACGCACATGTCCTTCGACCGGCGCTGACGTCAGACGAGCCCGGCCAGGTCGCCCTGTTCGAGATCGCGGGCGCTGACCTTCGTGTCGTTCTCCACGAGCGCCTTCAACGCGTCGCCGTCGTCCCAGACGTTGACGTTCATCGCGGCGGTGACCTGGCCATCGCGGACCCAGAACGCGATGAACTCGCGTTTGGCCAGATCACCACGCACGACCAGCTCGTCGGTGTCGAGATCGGCGAGGCCGCGGTACTCACACCCGAGGTCGTACTGGTCGGAGAAGAAATAGGGCGCCCGGTCGTACGGTTCGTGCGCGTCGAGCAGGTTTCCTGCCACGTGGGTGCCCTGGTTCTTCGCGTTGGCCCAGTGTTCGACGCGGACGCGACGGCCGTAGCGGGGATGGAAATGCGCCGCGATATCGCCCACCGCGTAGACGTCCGGCGCCGCCGTGCGCAGGTTCGCGTCGACCGCGACCCCGCCGCCGTCGGACAGTTCGAGACCGGCCTGGTGCGCGAGATCCACGCGCGGCGCCACACCGACCGCCACCAGCACCAGATCCGCGGGCAGCTCCGTGCCGTCGGCCAGCCGCACGCCGCGCACCCCGTCCGGGCCGCCGGTCACTTCCGCGACACCGCTGCCGAGCTGCCAGCGCACCCCGTGTTCGGAGTGCAGGTCCTGGAAGACGCGCGACACCTCGGGCCCCAGCACCGGCAGCAACGGTGCGGAGATCTGGTCCACGACGGTGACGTCGACGCCGTGTTTACGCGCCGCAGCCGCGGCCTCGGTGCCGATCCAGCCCGCGCCGATGATCACCATGCGCTTCGCGTCGGACATCGCGGCGCGCAACGCGAGCGCGTCGTCGAGCGTGCGCAACGTGCGCACACCGGGAAGATCCGCGCCCGGCACCGGAAGCGAACGCGGTTGCGATCCGGTCGCCAGCAGCAGCCGGTCGTAGGGGTGCTCGCCGCCTTTGCCGTCGTGCACCAGCCGTGCGCCCAGTTCGATCCTGGTGGCGTGCGTACCCGAACGAAGATCGACGTTGTGCTCACGCCAGAAGTTCTCGTCGCGCACCCAGTCCGGCTCGTCGGTGTCCCCGAGGAGCAATCCCTTGGACAACGCCGGAAGTTCGTACGGCCGGTGCGGTTCTGCGCCCAGTACGACGACATCGCCGGAAAAACCCTGTTCCCGTAAGGAAGCCGCCGCCGACGCGCCGCCGAGCCCGGCACCGACGATCACTACTCGTTCTGGAGCTGTCATCTCGCCTCCCATCTCCGGTGACGTGGCTCACGCTACCGGCCACGGCGGTTTTTCGCGCGCGCCCCGTCACGACACCGGGCCGGCGACGTCCCTTCTCCCGAGAGGGCAGCCGATGAGGGGAAGGCGAGGAAACGTGGCGTCTCGAGAGGAGTGGTCGGTCAACTGCCGCGATCTGGCGGGGCGGCGGCGCGAGCTGACCGTGTTCACCAGCAGCGGGCGGATCGTGCTCGTGGCTCCGCCTGGTGAAGCGGCCGTTCTGGAACCACTGGACGTCGGCAGGCTGCGTGCGGCACTGCGCGACGCGGTGGTCGCGGTCAGCCAGGACCCGAAACACGCCCGCGAATAGTCCGAAGATCACAGATCCTTTTCCGGCCGACGCGGTACCTTTCGGCCGGTCCGATAGGTTAGCCTAACTTCATGACCGCTCTCGCCGAGACGACCACGGCCACTCGCCTGCACGGCAAGGAACTCACGCTCGCCTACGACGGGCGGACCGTGGCCGAGGATCTCGCGGTCGCCATTCCCGACCGGTCCTTCACCGTCATCGTGGGCCCTAATGCCTGCGGCAAGACCACGCTGCTGCGCGCCCTCGCGCGGCTGCTCAAACCCCGCAAGGGCATGGTCTATCTCGACGGTGAGGTCATCACGTCGTTGCCCGCCAAGCAGGTCGCGCGCCGGCTCGGCCTGCTGCCGCAGAGTTGCATCGCGCCCGAGGGCATCACGGTCGCCGATCTCGTCTCGCGCGGGCGGTACCCGCACCAGCGGCTGCTGCGGCAGTGGTCGAAGGAGGACGCCGCGGTGGTCGAACGGTCGATGGCCGCGACCGGGGTGGACGAACTCGCGGACCGGCTCGTCGACGAGCTTTCCGGCGGGCAACGGCAGCGGGTGTGGCTCGCGATGGCGCTGGCGCAGGAGACGGACCTCCTGCTGCTGGACGAGCCGACCACGTTCCTGGACATCTCGCACCAGATGGACATCCTCGACCTGTGCGCGCAACTGCACACGGAGCAGGGCCGCACGCTGGTGGCGGTGCTGCACGACCTCAACCACGCCGCGCGCTACGCGACGCACCTGATCGCGATGCGCGACGGCAAGGTGCTGGCGACCGGCACCCCGGAGGAGGTCGTCACGGCGGAGAAGGTCGAGCAGATCTTCGACCTCCCGTGCCGCGTGATGCCGTGCCCGGAGACCGGCACCCCGCTCGTCATCCCGAAGGCGCGCTAGTCAGCCCCGCTTGTAGAACGGCATCGCGACGACCTCGACCGGGACCGTGCGGCCGCGGATGTCGACCGACAGGCCCGTGCCGGGCTCGCTCAATTCCCTTGGTACGTAGGCCATCGCGATCGGGTAGCCCAGGGTCGGCGACAGCGCGCCGCTGGTGACCTCGCCGATTTCCCGCTCGCCGTCGAGCACCTTGTACCCGTGCCGGGGCGCGCGCCGCCCCTCACCGCGCAGGCCCACGAGCACCTGCGCGGGCTCGCGGCGTCCGTCCAAAGCGGACCTGCCGACGAAGTCACCGGGCTTCTCGAACTTCACGACTCGGCCGAGACCGGCGTGGAACGGCGTCAGCGCGGTGGACAGTTCATTGCCGTACAAGGGCATTCCGGCTTCCAGACGCAGCGTGTCCCGGCACGCCAGCCCCGCCGGCAGCAGGCCGTGCGGGTCGCCGGCCTCGGTCAGCACATGCCACACGTCGACGGCCTCGGCGGCGGGCACATACAGTTCGAAGCCGTCCTCGCCGGTGTAGCCGGTGCGCGCCAGCAGCACGTCGCGGCCGCGCACGACCGCGGGCATGCTCGCGTAGTACTTGAGGCTCGCCAGGTCCGCATCGGTCACCGCACCCACGATCGCCGCGGAGTTCGGGCCCTGCACCGCGATCAGCGCGGTGTCGGCCGAGCGGTCGGACACCACGGCGTCGAACTTCGCGGCCCGCTCGCTCAGCTCCGCCGCCACCACCCCGACGTTGGAGGCGTTGGCCACCACGAGGTACTTCTCGTCCGCGAGCCGGTAGACCACCAGGTCGTCGAGGACGCCACCATCGGCCGCGCACATCATCGTGTACCGCGCCCGGCCGACCTTGACCCCGGAGAGGTTGCCGACCAGCGCGTAGTCCAGCGCGTCGGCCGCCTGCGGGCCGGTCAGCTCGATCTCGCCCATGTGCGAGAGGTCGAACAACCCGGCGGTCTCGCGCACAGCGCGGTGCTCGGCCAGTTCGCTGGCGTACCGGACCGGCATCTCCCAGCCCGCGAAGTCGGTGAACAACGCGTGCAGTCCCTTGTGGACACCGTAGAGGGCGGTGTGCATGAGTCAGCTCCCGTAGGCTTCGATCGGCGGGCACGAGCAGACGAGGTTGCGGTCGCCGAAGGCGCCGTCGATCCGGCGCACCGGCGGCCAGTACTTGCCCTTCGGTGTGACACCGGCCGGATAGACCGCCAGTTTCCTGTCGTAGGGCAGATCCCAGTCGCCTGCCAGGGTTTCCGCGGTGTGCGGCGCGTTGCGCAGCGGGCTCCGCTCGAGCGGCCACCGCCCCTCGGCGACCTCCTCGATCTCCCGGCGGATGGCGATCATCGCGTCGCAGAACCGGTCGATCTCGCCGACGTCCTCGCTCTCGGTCGGCTCGACCATGAGCGTGCCGGCCACCGGGAAGGACATCGTGGGCGCGTGGAAACCGTAGTCCACCAAACGTTTCGCGACGTCCTCGACGGTCACGCCGGTGCGCTTGGTCAGCGCGCGCAGGTCCAGGATGCACTCGTGCGCGACCAGCCCGTCGCGGCCGGTGTAGAGCACCGGGTAGTGCGGCGCGAGCCGGGCGGCCACGTAGTTCGCCGCGAGCACCGCGACCTTCGTGGCCTGGGTCAGGCCCGTCGCACCCATCATCCGCACGTACGCCCACGAGATCGGCAGGATCGACGCGGAGCCGAACGGCGCGGCCGAGATCGGGCCGACCCCGCTGTCCGGTCCTGCGCCGGGGAACAGCGGGTGGTTGGGCAGGTACGGCGCCAGGTGCGCGCGCACCGCGACCGGCCCCACGCCGGGACCGCCGCCGCCGTGCGGGATGCAGAAAGTCTTGTGCAGGTTCAGATGCGAGACGTCGCCGCCGAACTCGCCGGGCTTGGCAAGGCCGAGCAGCGCGTTGAGATTGGCGCCGTCGACGTAGACCTGACCGCCACCCTCGTGCACGATGCGGGAGATCTCACCGATCCCGTTCTCGTACACGCCGTGCGTCGACGGGTAGGTGATCATGATGGCCGCGAGGGTGTCGCGATGTTCGTCCACTTTGGCCTGAAGATCGCCGAGGTCGACGTCCCCGTTGTCGTCGCAGGCGACGACGACCACGCGCATCCCGGCCAGCACCGCCGACGCCGCGTTGGTGCCGTGCGCGGAGGACGGGATCAGGCAGACCTCGCGTTCGGGCTGCCCGTTGGCCTTGTGGAAGGCCCGGATCGCCAGCAGCCCGGCGAACTCGCCCTGCGAACCGGCGTTGGGCTGCAGGGAAACCTTGTCGTAGCCGGTGACCTCGGCCAGCCACGTGCACAGCTGGTCGATCAGCTCGCGGTAGCCCTGCGCGTCCTCGGCGGGGGCGAACGGGTGCAGGCCGGCGAACTCGGGCCAGCTGATCGGCTCCATCTCCGCGGTGGCGTTGAGTTTCATCGTGCACGAGCCGAGCGGGATCATGCCGCGGTCCAGCGCGTAGTCCATATCGGACAGCCGCCGCAGGTACCGCAGCATCGAGGTCTCCGACCGGTGGGTGCGGAACACCTCGTGCGCGAGGAAGTCGCTCCCCCGCGCCAGCCCGGCGGGCAGCACGACCGGCCCCGGCTCCACGTGCGTGTCCACCCCGAAGGCGGCCAGCACGCGGCGCAGCGTGTCGGGCGTGGTGACCTCGTCGCACGCGACCCGCACGTGGTCCTCGTCGACGAGGCCGAGGTTGATGCCGGACCGCCGCGCGTCGGCGAGCACCCGCTCCGCGCGGCCCGGCACCCGGGCGATCACGGTGTCGAAGAAGTGCTCTTGCACCACCTCGACCCCGCCCGCGCGCAGCGCGCCGGCGAGACCGCCGGCCAGCCCGTGGATGCGCGAAGCGATCGCGCGGAGGCCGTCCGGGCCGTGGTAGACGGCGTACATCGCGGCGAGCACGGCCGGGAGCACCTGGGCCGTGCAGATGTTGGAGGTGGCCTTCTCCCGGCGGATGTGCTGCTCGCGGGTCTGCAGCGCGAGCCGGTAGGCGGTGTTGCCGTCGGCGTCCTTCGACACGCCGACGAGCCGTCCCGGCAGCGAGCGCTCCAGGCCCTTGCGCACGGCGAGGTACCCGGCGTGCGGCCCGCCGTAGCCCAGCGGCACGCCGAAGCGCTGCGTCGTCCCGGCGACGGCGTCCGCACCGAACTCGCCCGGCGCGGTGATCAGGGTGAGCGCCAGCAGGTCCGCCGCGACCGTGTACAGCGCGCCGGCCGCTTTCGCAGCCGTGCCGATCTCCTCGTGGAAACCCTTGTCCCGCAACAATCCCGACGCGCCGGGGTACTGCACCACCACGCCGAAGAACTCCTCGGGCAGCCCGCCGGCGAGGTCCCGCACGTCCACCTCGATGCCGACCGCCTCGGCGCGGGTGCGCACCACCGCGACGGTCTGCGGCAGGCATTCGGCGTCCAGGACGACGCGCGAGGACTTGGCCTTCGACGCGCGGCGCATGAGCAGCACGGCCTCGGCGACGGCGGTGGACTCGTCGAGCAGCGAGGCGTTGGCGGTGTCCAGGCCGGTCAGGTCGGACACCATGGTCTGGAAGTTGAGCAGCGCTTCGAGCCGCCCCTGCGAGATTTCCGGCTGGTAGGGCGTGTACGCGGTGTACCAGGCCGGGCTCTCCAGCACGTTGCGGCGGATCACCGGCGGCGTGATCGTGTCGGCGAAGCCGAGCCCGATCATCTGCGTCATCGGCCGGTTCTTCGCGGCCAGCGCGCGCAGTTCGGCGGTGGCCTCGCTTTCCGAGGCCGGCGGGGCCAGGTCCAGCTCACGCGGGTTGCGGATCGCGGCGGGCACGGCGGCCTCGACCAGCGCGTCCAGGCTCCCGTAGCCGCATTCGGCCAGCATCTTGGCCTGCTCGTGCTCGGAAGGTCCGATGTGGCGGTCTGCGAAGGCGGACATCGGGAGCTCCTCAACTCAAGTAGTGGCGGGAACTCCCCCTCTGTCATGGGCACCTGAGAGTTTCACCGCTGGCGCGGCTTTCACCTTGGGTGAGGCACGCACGCGCGCCTGCTTTCCAGAGTGGCCTGGCCTGAGCGGTAACTGGTACCTGAGAGATTGGCGGGGAGATTGCTCCTTCGGTGCCCCGTTCGGCGACGGGGGCTCTCCCGCTCCGGCTCATGACGGCCGATGTTCAGTTGTCCGCCTAAGTCTATAGGCCCACGCCGTCGCGCGACATACGACGCAGAACGCGGCCCTCCCCGGCACCCACCGTGAGCGGCGCGCTACAGCGGGGTGACGTACGCGCCGCTGATACCGCCGTCGACGAGGAACTGCGACGCCGTGATGAAGGAGGCGTCGTCACTGGCCAGGAACGCGACCGCGGCGGCGATTTCCGTCGCCTCGGCGAACCGGCCCATCGGCACGTGCACCAGCCGCCGCGCCGCGCGTTCCGGGTCCTTGGCGAACAGCTCCCGCAGCAGCGGCGTGTTCACCGGGCCGGGGCACAGCGCGTTGACCCGGATGCCCTCGCGGGCGAACTGCACGCCCAGCTCACGGGTCATCGCCAGCACGCCGCCCTTGGACGCGGTGTAGGAGATCTGCGAGGTCGCCGCCCCCATCACGGCCACGAACGACGCGGTGTTCACGATCGAGCCCTTGCCCTGCCGCCGCATGTGCGGGATCGCGTATTTGCAGCACAGGTACACCGAGGTCAGGTTGACCTCCTGCACCTTCTTCCACGCGTCGAGCCCGGTGGTCAGGATCGAGTCGTCGTCGGGCGGGGAGATACCGGCATTGTTGAACGCGACGTCGAGCGAGCCGTACTTCTCGGCCGTGCCGTCGAACAGCGCCGCGACCTGGGTCTCGCTGGTGACGTCGGTGGCGACGAACTCACCGGGGACCTCGTCGGCGGCGGCCTTGCCCGCGGCGGCGTCGACGTCGGCGATGACCACCTTCGCGCCCTCGCTCGCGAGCCTGCGCGCGGTCGCGAGGCCGATCCCGCTGCCACCGCCGGTGATCACGGCGACCCGGCCGTCGAAACGCTGCACCATCTTTACGCGACCTCCACCAGCGCGGCGAACAGCCGCACGTCCGTATCGTCCTGCTCCGGATGCCATTGCACGCCGAGCACGAACGCCTCGCCGGGCATCTCCACCGCCTCGATCGTGCCATCCGCCGCCCAGCCCACGGCCTTGAGTCCGGGCGCCGGTTCGCCGACCGACTGGTGGTGGTAGCACTGGCCCTTCGCTTCCGTGCCCAGGATCCGCGCGGCACGGCTGCCCTCGGCCAGCGTGATGCGGTTGTGCCCGTAGACCGCCGGTGCGGGCTGGTGCCCGGTGTGCCCGGCGGCCTCGGGCAGATGCTGGGTCAGGGTGCCGCCGAGCGCGACGTTGAGCACCTGCATGCCCCGGCACACGCCGAGCACCGCGAGCCCGCGGTCGAGCGCGTCCCGGATGAGGGCGAACTCGAACCCGTCCCGCTCCGGGCGGCTCACCGTCGTCTCGTGCGCCTGCTGCCCGTACCGGGCCGGATCGACGTCGGCACCGCCCGCGATCACCAGACCGTCCACAGCGGACAGCGCCGACGTGTCCCGGCCGACCGAGGGCAACAGCACCGGCACCCCGCCCGCCTTCACCACACAGTCCACATAGGACCGCGGCAGCAGCGCGGCAGACGTGTCCCACACGCCCCAGCGGGCAGGTTCCACGTAGGTCGAGATGCCGATGACGGGTTTAGAGCCGTTCGAAGCCACGCACGCGCTCCCAGTCGGTGACGGCCGAGTCGAACGCGGCCAGTTCCACCCTGGCCGCGTTGAGGTAGTGGTCGACCACGTCGTCGCCGAACGCCTTCCTCGCCATCTTGCTTTCGGCGAGCGCGGCCGCCGCCTCTCGCAGTGTCGAGGGCACGGCCGGCTTGTCCGCACCGTAGGCGTTTCCCCGGAACTCCTCCTCCAGCGGCAGTTCGTTCTCGATCCCGTGCAGGCCCGCCGCGACGAGTGCCGCGACCGCGAGGTAGGGGTTCACGTCACCGCCCGGCACCCGGTTCTCGACGCGCAACGACGGTCCGTGCCCGACGACGCGCAGCGCGCACGTGCGGTTGTCGGTGCCCCACGCGACGGCGGTCGGGGCAAAGCTGCCGGGCACGAAACGCTTGTAGGAGTTGATGTTCGGCGCGAAGAAGTAGGTCAGCTCGCGCAGGCAGGCCAGCTGCCCGGCCAGGAAGTGCTCCATCAGCTTGGTGAACCCGCCGGGCCCGTCCCCGGCGAGCACCGGCTCACCCTCGGCCGAGCGAAGGCTGATGTGGATGTGGCAGGAGTTGCCCTCGCGCTCGTTGTACTTCGCCATGAAGGTCAGGCTTCTGCCTTCCTGCGCGGCGATCTCCTTGGCGCCGGTCTTGTAGATGCTGTGGTTGTCGCATGTGGACAAGGCGTCGGTGTAGCGGAAGGCGATCTCGTGCTGCCCGGGATTGCACTCCCCCTTCGCCGACTCGACGTACATCCCCGCACCGGCCATGTCGTTGCGGATGCGCCGCAGCAACGGTTCCAACCTGCCGGTACCCAGCATCGAGTAGTCCACATTGTACTGATTCGCGGGTGCCAGCTCCCGGTAACCGCGCTGCCAGGCCTGTTCGTAGGTGTCGTCGAAGACGATGAACTCCAGCTCGGTGCCGACGTAGGCGGCCAGCCCGCGTTCGGCGAGCCGGTCGAGCTGGCGGCGCAGCACCTGCCGGGGCGAGGCGGGTACCGCACCGCCCGCCACCCATTCGATATCGGCCAGAACCAGGACGGTGCCCTCGTGCCAGGGAATGTGCCGCAGCGTCGAAAGATCAGGCCGCAGCACGAAATCGCCGTAGCCGCGGCTCCAGGACGACATCTCGAAACCGTCGACGGTGTTCATCTCGACGTCGACGGCCAGCAGGTAATCGCAGGCCTCGGTGGCATGCGGCACGACCTCGTCGACGAAGTACCCGGCGGCACAGCGCTTGCCCTGCAGGCGCCCCTGCATGTCGGTGATCGCGACCAGGACCGTGTCGATGGTGCCGAGCCGGACCAACTCGCGGAGTTCGTCCAAGGTGAGCATGCCCCTGGCCATGTTCATGCGCTCACCCTACCCTCAGAAAGTGGGCCGGATGAGCGACGAGATCATCGACGTATGGATGCAGCAGCCCAACGAGCTGTTCATGAGCCAGCCGTGGCTGGAAACCGTGCTGCGCTGGACGAACACCGAGCGCGTCGTGCCGCCGCTCGCGGGCACCCTCGACGCGATGGACAAGGCCGGCGTGAGCATCGGGCTGCTCTCCGCCTGGACCGGTCCGCAGGGCGTGCTGATCTCCAACGACGAGGTCGCGTCGGTCGTCGACAAGCATCCCGGACGGTTCGCCGGGATCGCCTCGGTCGACCTGCGTGATCCGGTGCGCGCGGTGCGGGAGATCCGGCGCTGCGTGCGGGATCTGGGATTCGTCGGCGTGCGCGTCGTGCCGTGGCTGTGGAACCTGCCGCCGAACGACCGGCGCTACTACCCGGTGTACGTGGCGTGCGTGGAGGAGGACGTGCCGTTCTGCACGCAGATCGGGCACACCGGTCCGCTGTGCCCGTCCGAGCCGGGACGGCCGATCCCCTACCTGGACGAGGTGCTGCTGGACTTCCCCGACCTCGTCGTGGTCGGCGGTCACGTCGGATATCCGTGGCTGCCCGAGGTTTTCTCGCTCGCCGACAAGTACCCGAACTTCTATGTGGACACTTCGGCGTACGCCCTGCACCGGCTGCCGGCCGAACTGGTCGAGTTCCTGCGCGGCCGCGGCCGCACCCGGGTGCTGTTCGGCACGAACTACCCGATGCTCACGGCGTCGGCGTGCCTCAAGCGGCTGGACGAGCTCGAACTGGGCGAAGAGGCGCGGGAGCTATTCCTCGGCGGCAACGCCCGGCGCGTGTTCTCACTGTCCTAGCAGCTGCCGGATCTCGGTCACCGCGGCCCGGCCCGCGCGGCTGGCGCCGACCGTGCTCGCCGACGGGCCGTACCCCACCAGGTGCAGCCGCGGTTCGGCGACCACCCGGGTGCCGTCCATCCTGATGCCGCCGCCGGGCGCGCGCAGGTGCAGCGGGGCCAGATGGTCCAGCGCCGCGCGGAACCCGGTCGCCCACAGGATCACGTCCGCGCGCTGCTCGCTGCCGTCCGCCCAGACGACGCCGTCCGGCGTGATCCGCTCGAACATCGGCTTGCGGTCCAGGATCCCGCGATCGATGCCGCGCTTCACCTCGGGTGTCAGCGCCAGCCCGGTCACGCTCACCACGCTCGCGGGCGGCAGGCCCTCGCGGACCCGCTCGTCCACCTTCGCGACCACCTCGCGCCCGTACTCCGGGGTGAACTCGTGGGAGAAGAACTCGGGCGGCCGCCGGGTCACCCACGTCGTCCCGCTCGCGACGTCGGCGATCTCCAGCAGCAACTGCACGCCGGAGGCACCGCCGCCGACCACCACGACGTGCCGGCCGCGGAACTCCTCCGCGCTCTGGAAATCGGCCGTGTGCAGCTGACGGCCGCGGAAGGTCTCCTGGCCCGGGTAGTGCGGCCAGAACGGCCGGCCCCAGGTGCCGGTCGCGTTGATCACCGCGCGGGCGGCCCACTCGTCGGTGACGCTGCGGACCAGCAGCCGCTCGCCCTCGTCGTGCACGTCCAGCACCTCGACCGGACGCCGCACCGGGAGGTCGAAAGTGCGCTCGTACCGGCCGAAGTACTCGGACACGACCTCGGAGGCGGGACGGTCCAGATCCGTCGCGGCGAACGACATTCCGGGCAGATCGTGGATCCCGTGCACCTTGCCCAGCCGGAGCGAGGGCCAGCGGTACTGCCACGCGCCGCCCGGCCGCTTGCCGTGATCGAGCACGACGAAGCCCGAGCCGTTGCCGAACCCGGTCCGCCGCAGGTGGTAGGCGGCCGAAAGGCCGGCCTGGCCCGCGCCGATCACCACCACGTCAGTCTCGCTGCGCACATCCCGTACAACCGAGGGCGCCGCGAGGGACTTCCCGACGTGGCGAGGGGCACTCTTCCCGCGAAGGTGCCCCTCGCCCGCGGGAAGTCAGCGGCGGCGGATCGCGCGGATGATCGCCACGATGATCAGCAGGCCGGCGACGCCGGCGAGGACCGGGGCGAGCCGCTTCGCGACCGAGCTGCCCGCGTACTCGAACAGGTCGATCGCCTCGGCTTCCTTCTGCGGAGCCGGCTTCACGGCCTCCAGCTTCGGCTTCGCCGCCTCGGCGGGCTCGGCCGCACCGGTGGCGGGCTGCGCGGCGGGCTCGGCCTTGGGCTCCTCGCCGCCGCCCAGCTTCTCGGCCAGGTTCGTCGCGAACTGGTCGAGGATCTTGCCGCCGACCTCGGAGATCATGCCGCGGCCGAACTGCGCCGGCTTGCCGGTCACGTTGAGGTCGGTCTCGACCTTGCCCTTGGTGGAGCCGCTCTCCTCGGTCAGCGTCACGGTGACGGTCGCCGCCGCCGTGCCGCCGCCGCGCGCGTCCTTGCCGGAGGCCTTGATGACGATCTTGCGGGCGGTTTCGTCGGCCTCGAGGAACTCGCCCGCGCCCTTGTAGGTCAGGGAGATCGGCCCCAGCTTCACCTTGACCGTGCCGGTGAAGGTCTCGCCCTCCACCTTCGTCAGGGTCGCACCCGGCATGCACGGGGCGACGGCCTCCGGATCGGTCACGGCCTTCCAGACCTGTGCGGGCGGCGCCGGAACGCTGAATTCATGGTCAAGCCGCACGGCTCGACCTCCCTTCTGTGTCGCGAAGTCGTGAGGGACCCCCTCATGGCGCATAGCACCATGAGGGGGTCCCTCACGGCAACTGGCTAAGCGGTCACGGCAGCCGAGACAGCCCGGCCCGTGAGTACCCGTGCCAATTCTTGCCGATATTCGACGTCCGCGTTGCCGTCAGGGGTCGGGGAGGTGCCCTCGGCGGCGTGGGACGCGGCCGCGCGGATGGTTTCCTCGGTGGCCGCCTGACCGACGAGTGCCTGCTCAACGGCGGTCGCCCGGACCGGAATCGGCGCCATGTTGGTCAGCGCGATCCTGGCCTCGGCGATCGTGTCACCCTCGGTCCGGACGGTGACCGCGACGGCCACCATCGACCAGGCCTGCGCGACCCGGTTGAACTTCTCGTAGTGCGCCCGCCAGCCCGTGTGCTTGGGCACCCGGACCTCGACCAGGATGTCGGTCGGCTCCAGCGACGTGGTGAAGAAGTCCTGGAAGAACTCCGCCGCCGGTACCGTGCGGCGCCCGCCGGTCCCGGCGATCACCATCTCGGCGTCCAGCGCGAGCGCCGGGGCGAGCAGGTCACCGGCCGGGTCGGCGTGCGCGATCGCGCCGCCGAACGTGCCGCGGTGGCGCACCTGTGGGTCGGCCACCGTGTCGGTCGTGCGGGCCAGCAGCGCGGCGTGCTCGGCGATCAGGTGATCGCGCTGCACGTCGTAGTGCGTGGTCATGGCACCGATGACCAGCGCGTCGCCGTCCTCGCGGACACCGCGCAGCTCGGCGATCTTGCCCAGGTCGATGATCGTGGTCGGCGCGGCGAGCCGCATCCGCAGCACCGGCAGCAGGCTCTGCCCGCCTGCCAGCACCTTGGCGTCCTCGCCCGCGTCGGCCAGCGCACGGACCGCCTCGTCCACTGTGGACGGAGCGACGTAGTCGAATGCAGCGGGAATCACTGCACACCTCCAGAAGCGTCGATCGAACCCAACCCGCCGCCGGCCTCGGCCCCCGGCCCGCCGGCACTCTTCTCGCCACGATGGATCGCCGCCCACACGCGCATCGGCGAGCACGGCATCTCGACGTCGTTCACGCCCAGGTGCCGCACGGCGTCCACCACCGCGTTGACCACGGCGGGTGTCGAGGCGATCGTGCCCGCCTCGCCGACGCCCTTGACACCCAGCGGGTTCGTGGTCGACGGCGTGGTGGTGCGGTCGGTGACGAACGAGGGCAGGTCGGCCGCCGACGGGAGCAGGTAGTCGGCGAACGTGCCCGTGGTCAGCGTGCCGCTCTCGTCGAACACCGCCTCCTCGAACAGCGCCTGCGCGATGCCCTGCGCCAGCCCGCCATGGATCTGGCCCTCCACGATCAGCGGGTTGACCACCGCGCCGACGTCGTCGACGCAGACGTACTTGCGGATGCTCACCCGGCCGGTCTCGGTGTCGACCTCCATCGCGCACAGGTGCGTGCCGTGCGGGAACGAGAAGTTCTCCGGGTCGTACACCGCGTCGGAGTCGAGCGAGGGCTCGATCCCGTCGGGCAGGTTGTGCGCCATGAACGTCGCGAACACGACGTCCTGGATCGTGGTGGACTTGTCCGTGCCGCGCACGGTGAACTTGCCCTGCTCGAACTCGAGGTCGTCGGGCGAGCACTCCATCAGGTGCGCGGCGATCGTGCGGGCCTTGCCGACGACCTTCTCGGCCGCCTTGACCACCGCGATCCCGCCGACCGCGAGCGAACGCGAGCCGTAGGTGTCCAGGCCCTTGGCCGAGGACTGCGTGTCACCGTGGATGACCTCGACGTCCTCGAACGGCACGCCCAGCTGGTCGGCCACGATCTGGCTCCACGCGGTCTCGTGTCCCTGGCCGTGCGCCGAGGCCCCGGTGATCACCTCGACCTTGCCGGTGGGCAGCATCCGCACCGACGCGGCCTCCCAGCCACCGGCGCCGTAGTCGAGCGACCCGAGCACCCGCGACGGGGCAAGGCCGCACATCTCGGTGAACGTCGAGATGCCGATGCCCAGCTGAACGGGATCGTTGCGGTCGCGCCGTTCCTTCTGCTCGCGGCGCAGCCCCTCGTAGTCGAACAGCTGCATGGCCTTCTCGGTGGCGGCCTCGTAGTTGCCCGAGTCGTAGGTCAGCGTGGAGACCGTGGTGTACGGGAACTCCTCGTGCTTGATCCAGTTCTTCTCGCGCAGCTCCATCGGATCCATGCCGAGCTCGGCGGCGAGCTCGTCCATGATCCGCTCGATACCGAACGTGGCCTCCGGCCGCCCGGCGCCGCGATAGGCGTCGGTGAGCGTGGTGTTGGTGAACACGTTCGTGCAGGCGAAGTGGTAGGCCGGGATCTTGTAGATCGCGTTGAACATGAACGCGCCGAGGATCGGCACGCCCGGCCCGACCAGGCCGAGGTAGGCGCCCATGTCGGCGAGCAACTCGACCTTCAGGCCGGTGATCGTGCCGTCGCGGTTGGCGCTGATCGTGAGGTCCTGGATCTGGTCGCGGCCGTGATGCGCGGTCTGCATGCACTCCGAACGCGTCTCGGTCCACTTCACCGGCTTGCCCAGCCGCTGCGCCACGAGCAGCGCCAGGCACTCCTCGGGCAGCACGCCGATCTTGCCGCCGAAACCGCCGCCCACGTCGGGCGCGATGACGCGCAGCTTGTGCTCGGGAATGCCCAGCGTCAACGCGGCCATCGTCTTGAGGATGTGCGGGATCTGGGTGGCAGACCACATCACGATCTGCGTGCCGGTCGGGTCGACGACGCAGGAGCGCGGCTCCATGAACGCGGGGACGAGCCGCTGCTGACGGAACCGGCGCTTGACGACCACCTCGGCGCCGGAAATGGCCTCCTCGACGCTGCCGCCGGAGCCGGCCTCGCCGGAGTCGAACGCCCAGAAGGCGTTGCGGTTGGTGCCCAGCTCCTCGTGCACCAGGGGCGCGCCTTCGGCCAGCGCGTTCTCCAGGCCGAGGACCACGGGCAGTTCGTCGTAGTCGACGTCGATCGCCTCGAGCGCGTCGCGGGCCGCCGCGGCGCTGCGGGCGACGACCACGGCGACGCCCTCGCCCGCGAAGTTGACCTGGTCGGCGGCCAGCACGGGCCGCCGAGGCGATTTCATGTCCGGCGTGATCGGCCACGCGCAGGGCATGCCGATCGCGCCGTCGGGGTCGAGGTCCTTCGCCGTGAGCACCGCCACCACTCCGGGGCGGCTCTTGGCCTCGCTGACGTCGATGCTGTTGATCCGCGCGTGCGCGAACGGGCTGCGCAACACCGCGAGGTGCAGCAGGCCCGGCAGCGTCATGTTGTCGGTCCAGCGGGTGCGGCCGGTGATCAGCCGCGCGTCTTCCTTCCGGGTGCGGCTCTTGCCGACCTCGGGCTCGATCGTCGCGGTCACGTCACTCGCCTCCGCCTGCCACGGCGCTCGGCGCGCGGCGTACTTCGGTGTCGCTCATCCGCTCGGCCTCGGGCCCCGCGCCGGGGCTCATGTGCTTGGCCGCGTCCTGAACGGCGCGAACGATGTTCTGGTAACCCGTGCAGCGGCAGAGGTTGCCCTCCAGGCCCTCGCGCACGGTCTTCTCGTCGGGGTCGGGATTGTCTGCGAGCAGGTCGATCGACTGCATGATCATGCCCGGAGTGCAGTAGCCGCACTGCAACGCGTGGTTGTCGTGGAACGCCTTCTGCACCGGGTGCAGTTCGCCTTCGCGGGCGAGGCCCTCGATGGTGGTGACCTCGCACCCGTCGGCCTGCACCGCGAGTACCGAACAGGATTTCACGCTGTGCCCGTCCAGATGGACCGTGCACGCGCCGCAGTTGCTGGTGTCGCAGCCGACAACGGTGCCGACTTTCCCGAGCGTCTCCCGCAAGTAGTGAACGAGCAACGTGCGGGGTTCGACCTCATCGGTGTACTGGGCTCCGTCTACGGTGACGGTGATGCGCATGTGAGCCCTCCAGTGGTGGGAGCTGGGGTGATCGGCTTCACAAGGGAGCGTGCTACGTCCGCCGCCATCGGACAAGTCCTAGCCGGGTGACTCTCGAACGGCCTTTCCGCAGATGCGGATGAAGATCTTTAGCGGTTCCGAATCTGCGGAATTCCGGGCTTTGGGGACCACAAAAATTTTGCGACCGTCACACGACTTGTGGAACGAGTGACCGTGCGCGACGGGGAGGGCACCATCGATTTCGAGGGGGCGCAAGGGAAAGCGCCCCCACCGACGGACCGCCCTCGAACCTCGCTCAGCCGTGAATCCGGCCGCTGAGGTCGGCGAGCCTGCGGCCGCCACCGCCCCAGCGCAGCGCGATGATCTCCGCCGCGATCGAGACAGCGGTCTCCTCGGGTGTGCGGGCGCCGAGATCGAGCCCGATCGGCGAAGACAGCCGCGACAGCTCCTCCTCCGTCATGCCGGTCTCGCGCAGCCGCTCGATCCGGTCGTCGTGCGTGCGGCGCGAGCCCATCGCGCCGACGTAACCGATGTCCAGCCGCAGCGCGACCTCCAGCAGCGGCACGTCGAACTTCGGATCGTGCGTCAGCACCGCGACGACGGTGCGCCGGTCGATGCGGCCCGCCTCGGCCTCGGCCTTGAGGTAGCGATGCGGCCAGTCGACGACGACCTCGTCGGCGTCGGGAAACCGGCTGGCGGTGGCGAACACCGGCCGCGCGTCACACACCGTGACCTGGAAGCCGAGGTAGGAACCCATTCGTGCCATCGCGGCGGCGAAGTCGATCGCGCCGAAGACCAGCATCCGGGGCGGCGGCTCGAAGGTGTTCACGAACACCGACATGCCCTCGCCACGGCGTTCGCCCTCCAGGCCGTAGTGCAGGGTGCCGGTGCGGCCGGTGGCGAGCAGCCCGCGCGCGTCGTCGACCACGGCGTCGTCCACACGCGCGCTGCCGAGCGTGCCCTTGGTGCGGTCCGGCCACACGATCATCCGGCGGCCGAGCCGGCCGCCGTCGGCGTGCTCGATGACGGTGACGACCGCGACCGGTTCGCCCCGGTGCACCGACTCGACGACGTCCTCCAGCTCCGGCATGGACTCCTTGTCGATCCGCTCGACGTAGACGTCGATGATCCCGCCGCAGGTCAGGCCTACCGCGAAGGCGTCGTCGTCGCTGACCCCGTAGCGCTGCAGCACCGGGGTGTGCTCGCTCATGACCTGTTGCGCGAGTTCGTAGACCGCGCCCTCGACGCAGCCGCCGGACACGCTGCCGACGACCTCTCCGCCGCTGTCGACGAGCATCGCCGCGCCGGGTGCGCGCGGCGCCGAGGAGAACGTGGACACGACCGTGCCCAGTCCCACCGGCTGGCCGTCGGACCAGCGCTTGTACAGCTCGTCCAGTACGTCATGCATCGCGTATCTCCACCAGCAGTCGTTCCAGGGTGGCCAGGCTGTGGCCGGCCAGCAGGCGATCGAGGTGCGGGAGCGCGGCGGCGATGCCTGACTGCACCGGAGCGTAACCTTCGCGTCCCGCGTGTGGGTTCACCCAAATGACAGCGTGCGCCAATCTGCGCATCCGTGCCAACTGCTCACCGAGCAGACTCGGGTCGCCGCGTTCCCAGCCGTCGGAGAACACGACGACCACCGCGCGCCGGGCGACGCCCCGTTGCCCCCAGCGGTCGAGGAAAACGCGGAGCGTCTCGCCGAGCCGCGTGCCACCGGCGAAGTCGGGCACCGCCTGCCCCGCGGAGAGCATGGCGCGTTCGGGGTCGCGCTGGCGCAGCTGGCGGGACACGCGCGTGAGCCGGGTGCCGAGCGTGAACACCTCCACGTTGCCGGGCGCGGCGCGCACCACCACGTGGGCGAAGCGGAGCAGGGCGTCGGCGTACGGGCTCATCGACCCCGACACGTCGAGCAGCAGCACGACGCGGCGGGGCCGGGTGGCGCGTTTGCGGTGCGCGAGGCGCACCGGTTCGCCGCCGTAGGCGAGCATCCCGCGCAGGGTGCGGCCGGAGTCCAGTGCGCCGCGTTTGGCCGGGCGGCGGCGCAGCGAGTTGCGGGTGGGCGGTACCGGTTTGAGCACGGACAGCAGTTCGCGCAGGTGGCGCCGCTCGGCCGCGGTCAGCTCGGCGAGATCGCGCTGGCGGAGCAGCTCGGTGTCGGTCGCGGCGACCTTGAGCTGCTCGCCGTTGGTCTCGGATTCACCGGATTTCGCGCCCTCGGTGCTCATCGCGGCCATGCGGGCCTGCTGCTCGCGCCGGACCGTCGCGGGCCGCGCGTGGGGCGGCTCGGCGGCGAACCACTGCGCGAAGGCGTCGTCGTAGCGGGGCAGGTCGTCGGGGTCGGCACAGAGGGTGACGCGGCCGGCCCAGTACAGCTGGCCGGGGTCGGCGATGTCGACCCGGTTGACGGCGTCGAGGTAGGCCTGCACGCGCTGGGGCCCTGCGGGGACACCGGCCTCCCGCAGTGCGGTCGCGAAACCGACCAGTCCGGCCAGTGGGTCGGGTGCGCTCATGCCTCCATTGTCCCTCTGTTCCGGCCCCGGTCACGGGAACCGTCCGCTAGGCTCCAACGTCAGACGATCACGACCGGTAGCGGGGAGGCATCGTGCTCGAAGCAGACGGGGTCGGCGCGGCCACTCGGGCCGCACAGGACGTGTGGGGATCGGGCGTGCTCGCCGGTGCGGTGGCCGGTGCCGCCGTGGGAGCGCCGGCCGGTCTCGCCTCCGTCGGCGCCGCCGCGGCCGCACTGGCCGGTCCGGCGACCGGATCCGGTGGCGGTTTCGAGTTCCCCAGCGTCGAGGAGATGAACGCCGTCAAGGGGATGTGGCAGGAACGGCAAGTCAGCATTCAGCACAAGCAGACACAGATCAGCCAAGCGCTGCGGAATCTGAGCGAACTCGCAGACGACCCCGAGAGCCAGGGCTACCTCACCCAGACTCGTGAGTCACTTCAGCTGCTGAACGACCAGCACGTATCAATGCTCAAATACGTCGAGAACTACATTCAGAAGCTGACGCATGCCGCGAACGCCAAGCAGGCGAACGAAGAGAACAACACGGCGGCACTCACCAGCAAGCCGGAGCACTAGTGCGCGCGATGAAGTCCGGCCGTCCCCTTGCCCTGATTTGTGCCGGAATAGCGACCGCGGCGATCGGCGGGTGCACGCAGACGACGCCCGGTACCGCGACATCGGCACCGTCGGACACGAACTCCGCATCGGCCAGTGGCGCGGCTGCTGCCCCGAAGGTGTCGCATCCGCTTCCCAACATCGCGGACTATGTGAGCAAGACCTGCGACCTCGTACCGGCGGCTCTGATAAGCCGGCTGGGCTTTTCAGACCCGACTTCCACCGGCGCGGGCGATGCGCTCGGGCCAGGCTGCAGCTGGGTCAACACGACGAACGCGCACAGCAAGGGCCTGGGCGTCTCGGTTCAGACCGACGGCAACAAGGGCAACGGCGGCATGGCGAAGATCATAAAACTCAACGGGAGCCTCTACGCCTTCGTCGAGCCGACCTCGATATCCGGTTATCCCGCCGCGTATGCCGACAGCCGCGATGACCGTCCGCAAGGCAAATGCGGTCTGTTCGTCGGCGTGACCGACGACGTGACGTTCGCCGTGGACGTCCAGGGCTACAGCGGAGCACAGGACTCCTGCGACACCGTGAACCAGGTCGCCGCTTCCGTGATCACCACACTGCGAGGGGGCTAGCGTGATGGACGGAACCCAGATCTACCAGAACTTCACCGCGGGCAACTCACAGTCGTTGCAGACGGCCTCCGACATCGTCAAGCAGCTGTCGGACGGCTATCGCGCCGAGGCCGACGCGATCAAGGCGTTGCAGCAGCGGATGGCGGCTGCCTGGACGGGCGGCTCGGGTGATGCCGCGACAGCGGGCGCCGAGCCACTCGCGGCGGCGTTCGCGCAGTCGGCGCCTCCGCTCGACACCACCACGAAGTCGATGCAGACCCAGTCCGACGCCTTCGAGAAATCCAAATCCAGCGTCGTCGAGGTGCCGCCCGCGCCGGCGAAGCCCAGCCCCTGGTCCACCGGGCTGAAGGCCGCCATCCCCTTCGTCGGACCGTCCATGGCGGCCGGTGACATCCAGTCCTACGAGCAGGGCCTCGCGGCCACGAACGCGGCCAACGAGAACAACGTCCGGGTCATGGACCAGTACTCGAACGTCACCGGCAGCACCCGCGACTCGATCCCCATGGACTACCAGGCGCTCGCGCTCGACGGCGCCTCCGTCGGCCTCGCGCCCGCCAAGCCGGGCAGCATCGGGTCCACCGACCTGCTCTACAGCGACCGCACCAACGCCTCCTCCACCACGTCCCCGGCCACCGGCAACACGGTCGGCAACGTCGGCCCGGTCAGCTCGGGGCCCAGCCTCAACGGACCCAGCACGACCTCCGGTTCCGGGCCCGCCGGCACCGGCGGCCCGGCTTCGCCCGTCAGCTCCGGGCCGAGCCTGCCCGCGACCTCGAACCCGGGCGGCGGGGGCGGCACCAATGCGAGCACGTTCATCCCGCCCGCCGCGACCACCGGCTACACCGACAGCACCCAGCGTCCCGGCGGCAGCAACTACCGCAGCGGCACCGCCGACCTGCCCGGCGCCGGCCGCAACAGTGCCGCGAATCGCCTGTACGACTCCGAAAGCGGCGGCAGCGGTCGCGGCGGGAGCCTCGGCGGGCGCGGCGGCGCGAGCCAGGGCGCAGGGCGCGGCGGCAGCGCGACGGGCGAGAGCGCCCGGTCGCTCGGCGCGGGCAAGGGCACCGGCGCGGGCAACCTGGGCGGCGCGGCCGCGGAAGAGGCCGCCGCGCGCCGCAGCGCCGCGCGTGGCGCGAGCGGCACTCCCATGGGCGCCGCCGGGCAGCGCGGCAAGGGCGAGGACGACGACGAGCACAAGCGTCCCGACTACCTCATCGAGGCCGACCCGGACTCGGTCTTCGGCACGGACGTGCGCGCCACGCCGCCGGTCATCGGCGAATAGCGCGAGCCCGTGGCCAGAAGCGACTACCTCTCCCTGCCGCTCGCGGCGCTCGCCGGCGCCGTCGAGCAGGAGAACGTGGGAACGCTGCACCTGGTGCTCCGGCCGGAGCCGGTCTGGCTCAGCGCCACCGAGAAGGCCGCCGCGCGGGAACGGCTCCACGAGGCGCTGCTGAACGCGGGACTGCTCGACCGCCGCGGCCGCATCGAAATCGAGTTCCTCGACTGGCTTCCGCTGCTGACGAAGGCCTCCATCGAGTACTACGGCTGGGTCAACGACGGCGACCGCACCTACGGAGTAGTCGCCGCCGCGCGCGGTCTGCAGGGCATCGTCGCGGTCCGGGTCGCCGACGGTGTCGCGCTCAGACCGGTCCCCCGCGACCGGCTGGTCGACGCGCTGGTCACCGAACTGCCCGACGTGCGCCCCGGCGGCGGCCGACCGCTGATGATCCGCGTCGGCGAACTGGAGGAAGCCGCCCGGGAGGATCGCATCCCGAGCTGGGACATCCGCGATCTGATCAACGTGCTGCAGCGCCCGGTCACCGGCACCGGCGAGCTCTACGTCGCCCACCGCGACGAGCTCAACCGCTACACCCGCCTCGAACAGCCCCTGCACTACGCCGACACCGACTGGGGCCGCTACCTCAACTACACCCTCGGCACCGGTCCCGAGGCCGAGATCCACCTCGCCCCGGGCGACCCCGCCGCGCTCACCGACCACCTGCTGCGGCTCGAGAAGACACTCGCCGGCTAGGTGGGGGAATCCAGCCGCTAAGCCAGAAGCGCGTCCAGCTTCGCGCGGACGCGGTCCATGTCCTCGGTGTACTTCAGCACGGCACCGAGGGTCCGCGCCGCGGTCTCCGCGTCCAGTTCCTCCCGGTTGAGCGCCCGCAGCGCCTGCGCCCAGTCCAGCGCCTCCGCCACCCCGGGCGGCTTGAGCAGCTCCAGCTCCCGCAGCCGGTGCACGGCGGTGGCCACCTGGGTGGCCAGGCCCTCCCCGACCCCGGGCAGGCGCTTGCGCAGGATCGCGACCTCACGCGCGAGGCCCGGATGCTCCAGCCAGTGGTACAGGCACCGCCGCTTCAGCGCGTCGTGCACCTCCCGCGTGCGGTTCGACGTGAGGATCACCAGCGGCGGCTGCTCGGCGCGCACCTCCCCGAACTCGGGGATCGTCACGGCGTTCTCGTCCAGCAGTTGCAGCAGGAAGGCCTCGAACTCGTCGTCGGCGCGGTCGATCTCGTCCACCAGCAGCACGCACGGCGCCGCGGTCAGCGCACGCAGCAGCGGCCGCGCGAGCAGGAACCGCTCGGTGTACAGCGACTGTTCCGCGGCGTCGACGTCGAGCGTCTCGCTGCCCGCCTCCAGCGCGCGCAGATGCAGCAGCTGGCGCGGAAAGTCCCATTCGTACAGCGCCTGCGCCGCGTCGATGCCCTCGTGACACTGCAACCGGATCAGCGGCAGCTCCAGGGCCTGCGACAACGCGACCGCGAGCGACGTCTTCCCGGTGCCGGGCTCGCCTTCGCAGAACAGGGGGCGCTGCATGCGCAGCGCGAGGAACGCGGCCGTGGCGATGCCGTCGTCGGCGAGGTAGCCGACGCCGTCCAAAGTCTTGGCCAGCTCTTCCGGGGAATCGACCATCACGCTTCCACCCTAAGGCTTCAAGTCGGCGGGTGTGTCGACGTCGTCCCCGCTGCCCAGGTCCGCGCATTCGACGAGCCGCAGATCGTCCCTGGTCGCCAGCCAGTCCCTGGCCCCGCGATCGCCCCGTGCGCTCGCCGCGATTTCCCGCCACCATCGCGTGCCGAACAGCACCGGATGGCCTGCAACGCCGTCGTAGGCGGCACGCGCGACGACGTCCGGGGCGGCCAGCGCGACCAGGCGGGAGATCACGCGCGCGTCGACCTTCGGCAGGTCCACCAGATGCACGAGCACGGCGTCGGCCGCGGGCAGCGCGTCCAGCCCGGCCCGCAGCGAGGCACCCATGCCGCTGGACCAGTCCGGCGCGTACACGGAAATGGACGGATCGGGCAGCAGCGCACGCGCGTCCTCGGCCTGGGCGCCGAGGACGACGCGGACCGGATCGCAGCCGCCCTCGGTGAGGACCCGCAGCGCACGCAGCAGCAACGGTTCCCCGTCGAGTTCGACCAGTGCCTTCGGGCCGCCGAAACGCCGCCCCGCCCCCGCCGCGAGCAGGAGCCCCGCGCAGCTAGCCACGGCCGGCCCTGGCGGGTGCGACGGCGAGGTCGTTCTCGATGCGCTTCGCGGCCGCGAGCAGCGGCGGCACCATGTCCTCGATGACCGACTCCCGGGTGGTGCGGCTGGCGTGCGTGGACACGTTGATCGCGGCGATCACGTTCCCGCCGCGGTCCCGGATCGGCGCGGCGACCGACCGCAGGCCCTCTTCCAGCTCCTGATCCACCAGCGCCCAGCCCTGCTCGCGCACCGCGGCGAGTTCGGTTCTCAGCTCGGCGGTCGAGGTCAGGGTGTGCGAGGTGAGCCGGTCCAGCTGCGCCCGCTCCAGGTAGTTCGCGAGCCCGTCGGCGTCGAGCCCGGCGAGCAGCACGTGCCCCATCGACGTGGCGTAGGCGGGAAACCGCGTGCCGACGTTGATCGTCACGGTCATGATCCGGGAGACCGCGACGCGGGCGACGTAGACGATGTCCGCGCCTTCCAGCACCGACACCGAACTGGATTCGTGCACCTCGGCCGACAGCCGCTCCAGATGCGGCTGCGCGACGTCGGTCAGGGTCATGCTGGACAGGAACGCGTAGCCGAGTTCGAGTACCCGCGCGGTGAGCGAGAAGTACTTGCCGTCGGTGCGCACGTAGCCGAGGTCCACCAGCGTGAGCAGGAACCGGCGGGCGGCCGCCCTGGTCAGCCCGGTCACCTTGGCCACATCGGACAACGTCAGCTCCGGCGCCCCCGCGCTGAACGCCTTGATCACCGCGAGGCCGCGTTCGAGCGACTGCACGTGATGCGCCCCGCGTTCCTCCATCGCCGAATCCAATCAGTCGCGCGACTGTGCGTCCGTCGAGGGGGGTGGTGGGGAAGCGGCAGGCCCTGCCTCGCCCATTTCCGACAACGTCTTCTGGGCGATGGCGAACGCGGCGTTCGACGCCGGAACGCCCGCGTAGACGCCGGTGTGCAGCAGCACCTCGCCGATCTCGTCGGGGGTCAGGCCGTTGCGGATCGCGGCGCGGACGTGCATCGCGATCTCGTTCTCCCGGCCGAGCGCGGTGAGCACGGCCAGCGTGACGCAACTGCGGGTCTTGCGGTCCAGGCCCTCGCGCGTCCAGACCGAACCCCACGCGGCGCGGGTGATGTAGTCCTGGAACTTCGCGGTGAACGCGGTGGTGTTCGCGATCGCGCGGTCCACGTGCGCGTCCCCGAGCACCTCGCGCCGGACCTTCATGCCCTCTTCGTAGACCTCGTCGTTCACGAGACCCCCTTCAGGTGCGCGATGACCAGTTCGTTGAAGCGCTCGGGCTGTTCGTAGCTGCCGAGGTGCGCGGCGGGCGAGATCAGCTCGAAGCGGGCACCGGTGACGTTGTCCGCGATCTGCCGCCCCTGCTCGGGCGGCAGCGATTTGTCCTCGGCGCCGGAGATGACCAGCGTCGGCGCGGTGATCTTGGCCAGGCCGGGCACGAGGTCGAGGGTGGCAAGGACCTCGCAGCAGCCCGCGTAGCCCTCGACCGGGGTCGCGGCCGTCATCTCGCGCATTTCCTTCGCCAGTGCGGGATGCGCGTCGATCCAGGGCTGGGTGAACCAGCGGCCGACACTGCCGTCGGCGATGACGCCCATGCCGGACTCGCGAACCTGGGCGATCCGGTCGCGCCACATCTGCGCGTTGCCCGCCGTCCTCGCGGAGGTGAAGGTCGCGGCGAGGCCGGCGATGCGGGCGGGTTCGTGCTGTGCCAGCCAGATCCCGGTCATCCCGCCCAGCGACAGGCCGACGAAGTGCGCGGAGGAGATGCCGAGCCGGTCGAGCAGCGCGACGACGTCGCCGCCGAGGTCGGCGATGGTGTACGGAGCGGCGGGAACCGGAGATCGGCCGTGCCCTCGGGTGTCGTAGCGGATGACGCGGAAACCGCTGTCCACCAACGGCTTGACCTGCGGCTGCCACATGCGCAGGTTGCTGCCGATGGAGTTGGACAGCACGACCGCGGGCCCGTCCGCCGGACCGTCCACCTCGTAGTGCACGTCGATGCTCACTGGCCGCCCTTTCGCTTGTCGTGTGCGGCGAGCGCGCGATCGACGAAGATCCGCGCGCTGCCCAAGTAGTCTGCCGGATCGAGGAGCTGCCCGATCCGTTGCCGGGAAAGATTCTTGCCCACCAACGGGTCCCGCGCGAGAAGATCAGCGAGAGTACCTTCCCCCGCGAGCGCCCGCTTGGTGCAGGCGGTGACCGCGTCGTGCGCGGCGAGGCGCCCGGCCCGGGGCGCGAGTTCGGTCGTGACGCGTTCGGAGAGCACCGCGCCGCCGGTCAGATCGAGGTTGGCGCGCATCCGTTCGGCATCCACCCGGAGCCGCTCCAGACTCGTGCGCAGCCAGTGGGCCGCGGAACCGGCGCTGCGGAACAGTTCCGTCAGCGGACGCCATTCCGCGTGCCACGAACCGGCGGCACGCTGGTGTTCCTGCGTCATCGCGGCGAGCAACGTGCTCACCAGGCCCGGTGCCTGCTGGGCCGCGGCCTGCGCGGCGACGGCGGCGACGGGATTCCGCTTGTGCGGCATGGTGGACGAGCCGCCGCTGCCCTCCGCGACCTCGGCCACCTCGCCGACCTCGGTCTGCGCGAGCAGTGTGATCGTGCGGGAGATCCCGCCGATCACACCGCACAGCTCGCCGAGCGCGCCGGCCAGCTCGCCGATCCGGCTGCGCTCGGTGTGCCACGGCAACGCGGGTTCGGCCAGGCCGAGCCTGCGGCTGAAAGCGGCCAGCACCTGTAGTCCGTGCCCGCCGAGCGAGGCGAGCGTCCCGCTGGCGCCACCGAGCTGAGCCGCGAACCGTTGGGCGCGCAGGCGTTCCGCCGCACTGTCCAATCCGGACAGCCAGCCCGCCGCGGTGAAACCGAATGTCACGGGAAGCGCCTGCTGGAGCAGTGTCCGTCCGGCTTGGACGGTCGAGGCGTGCTCGCTGGCGAGCCGGGCGGCGTGCTCCGCGGCCGCCTCGATGTCGTCCAGCAGCGGCTCCATGGCCCTGGTCGCGAGCAGCATCGCGGCGCTGTCCATGACGTCCTGGCTGGTGGCGCCGAAATGCACGTAGCGCGCGGCCTCGCCGCCGACCTTCGCGGTCAGCTCACGCACCAGCGGCGCCGCGGGATTGCCGACACCGGCCGCCTTCGCGCCGATCTCGGCGAGGTCGAAGTAGCCCTCGCGGCACACCTCGGCGATGCGATCGGCGTGCTCACGCGGCACCAGACCGGCGTCGGCCCCGGCTCCCGCCAGGGCCGCTTCCACGTCGAGCAGCGCCCGCAGCCAGGCCGCGTCGCTGACCTCGTCGCGGACCGCGCCCGCGGCGAGCACGGCGTCGAACAGCTCAGACATCGAAGAACACTGTCTCGCCTTCACCTTGCAGATGCACGTCGAAACGGTAGCCCTCGTCGGTCTTCTCGGCGATCACCGTGTGCCTGCGGTCCTCGGGAATCGCGCTGAGCACCGGGTCGGCGGCGTTGGCCTCGACGTTCTCCGGGAAGTAGATCCGCGTGACGACCCGATTGAGCAGGCCGCGCGCGAACACCGACACGTCGATGTGCGGCGCCTGCCCCTGCACCACACCGGGCAGCAGGGTGAGGATCCGGTAGCGGCCCTCGGGGTCGGTCGGGCACCGCCCGAAACCGCGGAAGCCGGGCACCCGGCCGCGCGGATCGTCGGGGTGGTCGAAGCGGCCGTCGGGATCGGCCTGCCAGGTCTCGATCATCGCGTCCGGGATCGGGTCCTTGGCGCCGTCGTAGACGCATCCGGTGATCAGCAGCGCGCCGGGCGTGCCCTCGGGAACGACGGTCGGACCGTCCTCCCACGGCAGGCCGATCGCCAGGTACGGGCCGACAGTCTGCGAAGGGGTGGTCATCAGTCCTCGTCCTCCTCGGTGTTCAGCGGGACACCCGCACCCGGTCGGACGAGCGAGCAGGCGGGCGCATTGTCGCTCACTCGTCCTCCTCGTTCTCGAAGACCGAGGCTTCCTTACCGCGCACCACGATGTCGAACTCGAACCCGAGCGCCCAGTGGTCGGTGGTCCGGTTGTGGTCGTACCGCGAGATCATCCGCTGCCGGGCCTTCTCGTCGGGCACCGAGTTGAAGATCGGGTCCTGGAAGAACAGCGGATCGTCCGGGAAGTACATCTGTGTGACCAGCCGCTGCGTGAACGCCATGCCGAACACCGAGAAGTGGATGTGGGCGGGGCGCCAGGCGTTGTCGTGGTTCTTCCACGGGTACGCGCCCGGCTTGATCGTGGTGAACTCGTACCGGCCTTCCGAGTCGGTGAGCGTGCGGCCGAGCCCGGTGAAGTTCGGGTCGAGCGGACCCGGCCACTGGTCACCGATATGGCGGTAGCGGCCGGAGGCGTTGGCCTGCCAGATCTCGATCAGCGAGTCCGGGATCGGCCGCCCGTCGCCGTCGAGCAGCCTGCCGTGCACGATGATGCGCTGCCCGATGGGCTCGCCCTCGTGCTGCTTGGTCAGGTCGTTGTCGTGCTCACCGAGGCGGCCGGGCCCGAGCAGCGGGCCGGTCACCTCGGTGAGCTTCTGCGGCAACAGGACGAGTGGCTGCTTCGGGTGCCGGAACGTCGTCGAGCGGTAGCCCGGCGAGTCGAGCGGCGGATGCGTGCCCTCGGGATCCCGCCGGTACCTCGGCAGGATCAGATGGTCACTTGTCGGAGCTGCCATAGCCCATTCTCCTTACGCCTCAAGGACAACTGCCAAACCCTGTCCGACGCCGATGCAGATGGCGGCCAGGCCCCAGCCGCCGCCCCTGCGGCGCAGTTCGTGCGCGAGCGTGCCGAGAATGCGACCGCCGGAGGCGCCGAGCGGATGCCCGATCGCGATCGCGCCACCACGCACGTTGACGATCGCCGGGTCCAGCTTGGGCCACTCTGCCAGGCAGGCCAGCGACTGCGCGGCGAACGCCTCGTTCAGCTCGACCGCGGCCAGGTCCTCCCAGCCGATACCCGCGCGCTCCAGCGCGATCTCGGCGGCACGCACCGGCCCGATGCCGAACACATCGGGGTCGACGCCCGCGGCGCCACGGCCCGCGATACGTGCCAGCGGCGTCTTGCCGAGGCGGTCGGCGGCCTTCTCGTCACCGAGCAGCACCGCGGACGCGCCGTCGTTGAGCGGCGAGGCGTTGCCTGCCGTGACGGTGCCCGCCTTGCGGAACGACGGCTTCAGCTTCGCGAGCTTGTCCAAAGTGGAGTCGGCGCGGATGCCCTCGTCACGGGTCAGCTCGGTACCGGGCACCGCGATCACATGGTCGTCGTAGAAACCCTCGTCCCAGGCCCTGGCCGCGTTGCGGTGACTGCGCAACGCGAACTCGTCCTGTGCCTCGCGGCCGATGCCGTACCGGTCGGCGAGCCGTTCGGTGCTCTCGCCCAGCGAGATCGTCCACTGCTCGGGCATCTCGGGGTTGACCATGCGCCAGCCGAGCGTGCTGGAATGCAGGGTCTGGTTGCCCGCCGCGAACGGCTTCTCCGCCTTGAGCAGGATCATCGGGGCGCGGCTCATCGACTCCACGCCGCCGGCCACGACGAGCGACGCGTCGCCGACCGCGATGGACCGGCTGGCCTGCATCGTGGCGTCCAGCCCGGAGCCGCACAGCCGGTTCACGGTCGTGCCGGGGACGCTCGTCGGCCAACCCGCGAGCAGCGCGCCCATCCGGGCCACGTTGCGGTTGTCCTCACCCGCCTGGTTCGCGTCGCCGAGCACGACCTCGTCCACTCCTGCCGGATCGAGATCGTTGCGGGAGACCAGTTCGCGGAGCACGTGCGCGGCGAGGTCGTCCGGGCGGACCTTCGCGAGCGCGCCACCGTAGCGGCCGAACGGGGTGCGGATCGCGTCGAGAACGAATGCGTCGGTCATTTGGCGGCCTTCAACTCTCGCAGCGTCTTCAGCTCGGTGTCGGTGGGCGGCTCGGTGGTCGAGAGCTCCGGCGAGACCTTGAGGTCCCAGCCCGTCGCCTCGCGTACCTGCTCGACCGTCACGCCCTCGTGGACCTCGGTCAGCACGAGTTCGGAGGTCTGCGGATCGGGCCGGAACACGCCGAGGTCGGTGATCACCAGCGTCGGGCCCGCGCCACGCAGGCCGAGCTTCTCGCGGTCGCCCTTGCCGCTGCCGTGGCCGAACGAGGTGACGAAATCGACCTTCTCCACGAAGCTGCGCCTGCTCTGCCGCACCACGACGTACACCTCGTGGCAGGACGCGGCGATCTCCGGCGCACCGCCCGCTCCGGGCAGCCGGACCTTCGGGTTGGCGTAGTCGTCACCGATGACCGTGGTGTTGATGTTGCCGAACTTGTCCAGCTGCGCGGCGCCGAGGAAGCCGACGTCGATGCGGCCGGGCTGCAGCCAGTAGTTGAACACCTCGGGCACGCTGATCACCGCGTCGGCGGTCTCGGCGAGGATGCCGTCACCGATGGAGGCCGGCAGGCGGCCGGGCTTGGAGCCCAGCGTGCCGGACTCGTAGATGAGCACCAGATCCGGCGCATGCGTGCGGCGCGCCAGATTGGCCGCGGTGGAGGGCAGGCCGATGCCGACGAAGCACCGCTGCCCGCCGCCGAGCGCACGGGCCGCGGCGATCGACATCATCTCGTCGGACGTGTAGGTCCGTTCGTCCGTCGCAGTCACTTGGCCGCCTCCTGTTTCCTGCGGGACACCCGCACCCGATCGGTCCTCCTTCACGCCCGCTCCTTCGTCGCGCCCGCTCCGTGCGGGGCCTCGGACTTCCCGAACACCTTCTCGTTCAGCCATTCCTGGAACGAGTCCCGATTCCGCCCAATGGAATCCCAAAACTCGTAGTACTCGTTGTCGCGGTCGTAGTACCCCTGTGCGTAGGAGGGATGCGCGCCACGTGGCGCCTCGGCGACCGCGGTGACCGCCCAGCTGGGCAGGATCACCTGGCCGGGGATGGGCTCCAGCTCGTCCACGACCTCCTCGACCGTGACCAGGCTGCGCTTGGAGGCGAGCACCGCCTCCTTCTGCACGCCGACCAGACCCCAGATCTGCACGTTGCCGGCGCGGTCGGCCCGCTGCGCGTGGATGATCCCGACGTCCGGGTTGAGCGCCGGGACGGCCGTCAGCTGCTCACCGGTGAACGGGCAGGTGATCGGCTTGATCGTGTCGGTGTGCTTGGGCAGGTCGGTGCCGGTGTAGCCGCGCAGCACCGCGAACGGCAGACCCGAGGCGCCGGCGACGTACCGGTTGGCCATGCCCGCGTGGCTGTGCTCCTCGATCTCCAGCGGCACCGGCCACGCGTTCTGCACCGCGTCGCGGAACCGGTGCAGCGAGCCCACACCGGGGTTGCCGCCCCAGGAGAAGATCAGCTTGCGCGCGCAGCCCGCGCCGATGAGCTGGTCGTACACGATGTCGGGGGTCATCCGCACCAGCGTGAGGTCCTTGCGCCGCTGGCGGATGATCTCCTGCCCCGCGGCGTGCGGGATGAGGTGGGTGAAGCCCTCGAGAGCGACGGTGTCGCCGTCGTGCACCAGCTGTGCCACGGCGTCGGAAAGTGACAGTATCTCGGCCATTGAGTCGTCCTGTTCGCATTACGCACACAAGTTCTCTATAAGAACGTACTTGTTCAGCCGGGCACGCGCAAGAGAAGGTGTGCGCATGCGGATCGTGGTGACTCGACGGATACCCGAAGCGGCGCTGGCCGTCCTGCGCGAGGCCGGCGAGGTGTGGCTGCCCGAAGCGGACCGGGCGTTGGAGCCCGATGAGCTGCGCAAAGCCGTCGACGGGGCGGCCGCGGTGGTGAGCATGCTGCACGACCGCATCGACGGGCCCGTCGCCGACGCCGCGGGGCCGGGGCTGCGCGTGGTGGCCAACGTCGCCGTCGGCTACGACAACATCGACGTGCCCGCGCTGGCCGAGCGGAACGTTCTGGTGACCAACACACCGGGCGTGCTCACCGACGCGACCGCCGATCTGACGTTCAGCCTGCTGCTCGCGCTGACCCGCCGGATCGGTGAGGGCGACCGGCTGCTGCGCGCCCGCGAGCCGTGGTCGTTCCACCTCGGGTTCATGCTGGGCTCGGGACTGCAGGGCAAGACGCTGGGCATCATCGGGCTCGGCGGGATCGGCACGGCGGTCGCGCGACGGGCGCGCGCCTTCGGCATGAACATCGTCTACAGCGGACGGTCCCGCTCGGCCGCGGAGACGGAACTGGACGCGCGGTTCGTCTCCCGCGAGGAACTGCTGACGACCGCGGACGTGGTGTCGCTGCACTGCCCGCTCACCCCGCAGACGCGGCATCTGATCGACGCCGAAGCGCTGGGCGCCATGAAGAACACCGCCTACCTGATCAACACGACGCGCGGCCCGGTGGTCGACGAGGCCGCGCTCGCGGACGCGCTGCGGCGCGGCGAGATCGCGGGCGCGGGCCTGGACGTGTTCGAGAAGGAGCCCGAGGTCGAGCCGCGACTGCTGGATCTGGACAACGTGGTGCTCACCCCGCACCTGGGCTCGGCGACCGTGGAGACCCGCACGGAGATGGCGTTGCTGGCCGCGCGCAACGTCGCGGCCGTGCTCGCGGGCGAGGCCCCGTTAAATCCGGTGCGCGGCTGATTGGTACGGCGGTACGCCCACCCGCCGGCCCGACCACCACCCCTGATCGACGCGCTCCGCGCGGCTACGTTGTTCACGTGCGCCAGACTCTGATATTCGACGCGGATGACACCTTGTGGGAGAACAACGTCATCTTCGAGCGCGTGGTGAACGACTTCCTCGACTGGATCGCGCATCCGACGCTGGACCGGACCGAGCTGCGTGCGGTGCTCGACGACATCGAGCGCGCCAACTCGGCCGCGCACGGCTACGGCAGCAAGGTGTTCCTGCACAGCCTTCACGACTGCTTCGAGAAACTGCGCGAGCGCCCGGCGACCGACAACGAGCGCGAGGAGATCCTCGGCCTCGCCCACGCGCTGATCAACTACGAGGTCGAGCTGATCCCCGGGGTCGCCGAGACCCTCGACGAACTCGGCACGCGGCACGAGCTGTTCCTGCTCACGAAGGGCGACCTCGACGAGCAGCAGCGCAAGATCGACGCGTCGGGGCTCGACAAGCACTTCCGCGGGATCCACATCGTCCGGGAGAAACACGCGGGTGTGTACCGGGGACTTGTGGAAGAGCACACGCTGACCCCGGACCGGGCCTGGATGATCGGCAACTCGCCGAAGTCCGACATCCTCCCGGCCCGCGCGGCCGGTATGAACGCCGTGTTCATCCCCAACGAGAACACGTGGGCACTCGAACACGACGAACTGGACCCAGCCGATGACCGGGTGCTGCACCTATCCCGCTTCCCCGACCTGCTGGGCCATTTCTGACCGGAGTGCGGGCCGGGCCTCCGCGCGGGAGACCCGGCCCGGAAGCCTCAGGCGGTGGGGGCCGCCCCCGGCTGCTCGTTCTCCGGACGCGGCATCACCGCGAAGTTCAACTGGCCCTGGTCGTCCTGCTGGACGTCGAGAACCTTGTCGTCGAGGAACTGAGCGGCCTGCGGCTCCAGGAATACCCTGGCGCCACCGTCGGTGCCCAGAACCTGGTCACCGGCCTCCGGCTGCTCGGCCACGGACAACGCAAGCTGCGCGCCCGCTTCCTGCTGGGCCTGCACCGCGAAGCGCAGCCCACCGGTCTCCTGCTTGCCCTCCTGAGCGGTCAGCGCGCTGATCGCCTCGGCGGCGGCATCGGTCATCGCGAGCATTGGTCTTCATCCCTTCGGTTACGTGCGCTCGTAACCCCCGACCGTAGGGGTCTCGGCTTGATCACGCCGGGTGACGTCTGATCGAACGCCCGCCGAAGGGTGTTTGACCTGGTCACACCCGGAGTGACGCATATCACTCCGGTTCACGCGGCGGGGTGCGGATCGTCTCGGCGACGGACCCGCCCGCTTTGTCCGCGTTCTGGCCCTCCTCGACGCCGGCGTCCGCGACCGGACCCTCGTCGACCAGCGTCTCCGGTCCACTACCGACGTCGTCGATGCTCGCGTCGAGCTCGTCATCGGTGCGCGGCCGCTCGGCCACGTCCTCGGGCTGGACGTCGGGCCGCTCCTCCCGGAGCCGCTCGGCGAGGCTCTCGCCGTCGTGTTCCTCGTTCGGGGTGGTGCCGAAGCGGTCGGAGTGCGTGTAGTGCTCGGGCGGCTCGACACCCTCCTCCAGCGGGTCGACCCGGAGCCGGTCCTCGTCCAGGTCCTCACTGCTGCTCAGCGCCGCGGGATCGCTCTCGGCGGCGTCAGGAATGGGATGACCATGCGCCTCACTCATGCCTGTGGCCTTACCCGGCCGGGAAGCACCGCAAACGCGGAGATCAAGGTCACTCAGTTGTATGGTGCAAGAGATTGCTGAGGGCAGGTAAGTTTCAGCTATGACCACTACGCAGTGGATCGAGCGCCGGCCGGAACACCGGCCCGATGCGGCGCATCCCGCGGTCTGGTACGTCATCGCGGGCGTGGTCACAACCGGCCTGCAGGAGCTGATTTTTCTCGGCGCGCGCCTGCTGATCGGTTCCGTCGTGGCCAACGTGGTCGCCATCGCCGTGACGACCCTACTGAACACCGAGTTCCAGCGCCGGGTCACGTTCGCGGGTATGCGCACGTCCGCGCTGCGGCTGCACCTGCAGTCGGCGGGCACTTTCGCGTTCTACGCCAGCTACGGTTCACTCGTCCTGCTGTCGTTGCAGATCTTCTCGCCCGACCCGTCGGCCACACTGGAGGCCGTCGTACTCGCGGTGACGAGCATGCTCGGCGGAATCTTACGGTTTGTAGTCCTTCGTTGGTGGGTTTTCACCACTCGTTAGCATCAAGCGCGACAACCCGCAGAAATGTGTCACTTCTGCGCGATTTGACGCAAAACTGCTCGCTAACCAGGCACTTCGCACCGTTTTTAGCAGCACATTGCTGCAAATGGGGTATCTCTTCCTGATCTCTAGTTGAATTCTGGACTGAAGCGGGGCCACCACTTACGATTACGCTCAGTCGCACTGGTAGCGGGTCGGCAGGGACCTAATGGGAGTGTCCGCTCACCGTTTGTGACTGAGCGTGGACCCCGACGGCGACCGGTCGTAGGGTCGCCGTTGTCGTTGGGGAGCCGACTATGAGAACCAGTGTCCCGCCTGCCGTTGCCGTGCCCGCCGAAACCGCGGACACGGGTTTCACCACTCCGCAGAACTTCCCGCGCGGCAGTTCCTCCCGCCTCACGAAGGAGGAACTGGACCCCGCGGTTCGCGACGCCGCGACGGGGGATCCCGCGGCGGTCGCGAAACTCATCGCGATGATCACGCCGGTGGCCGTGCGGTACTGCCGTGCCCGGCTCGGGGGCCGCGACCTGTCCTATCTGTCCGCGGACGACGTCGCGCAGGAGGTGTGCCTGGCGGTGTTGCACGCGCTGCCCAACTACCAGGACCGCGGCGGGTCCTTCCTGTATCTGGTGCACGCGATCGCGTCGAACAAGGTCGCCGACGCCTACCGCCTCGTGTCACGGGACCGCTCGGACCCGGTGGCCGAGCTTCCGGAGCGCCCGCTTGCCGACAACGAGCCCGAGAAGCACGTTCTGGACGGCGACCTCGGCGCCCGGCTGTCCAAGCTGATCGCCACGCTTCCCCCGCTGCAGCAGGAAATTCTCACGCTGCGGCTCGTCGTCGGCCTGTCCGCCGGCGAGACCGCCGAAGCGCTCGGCATCTCGCCCGGCAACGTGCGAGTCACGCAGCACCGCGCACTCACGAAACTGCGCGCGATGGTCACTCGCGAGGGCGACCTGGTCGGTTAGCCGTACGCCTTGCGCAGCGCGGGCAACAGCTCCGAGGAGGCGAACTCGAAGAAGCCGTCCTGGTGCTGCCCGCCGATCTGGACCAGCGCGAGATCGGTGAAGCCCGCGTCGGCGAACGGCTTGATCGCCTCCACGATGGGCTCGGCGTCCGGCCCGCACGGGATCGAGGCCGCGACGTCCTCCTCGGTCACGTACTGGGTCGCGCCCGCGAACGCGGCCGTACCGGGCAGTTCGGCGTTGACCTTCCACCCGCCCGAGAACCAGCGGAACTGCTCGTGCGCCCGCTTCCGCGCCGCGGCGGGGTCCGGGTCGAAGCACACCGGCAGCTGCGCGAACTTACGCGTCGAGTCCTCCCTGACCTGCGTGCGTTCCTCGTCCCACCAGCGCACCAGCTCCGGCTTCGGCTCGGTGGTGATCATCGCGTCCGCGACCGGCGCGAACCGCTCGACCGACTGCTTGCCCGACACCGCGACGGCGACCGGCGTGCGCCGCTGCGGCAGGTCCCAGACCTTCGCCGAATCGACGCGGTAGTGCTTGCCGCTGAAGTTGACGTAACCCCCGTCGAACAGCTCCCCGATGATCTCCACGGCCTCGCTGAGCATCTCGTGCCGTACGTTGGCCGAGGGCCAGCCCTGGCCGATCACGTGCTCGTTGAGGTTCTCGCCCGCGCCGAGCCCGAGGATGAAGCGGTTGTCGGACAGCAGGGAGACGGTGGCGGCCTTCTGCGCGACCACCGCGGGGTGGTACCGCATCAGCGGACAGGTCACGAAGCTCAGCAGTTCCACCCGTTCGGTGACCTGGCTGACCGCGCCCAGCACGCTCCACGCGTAGGGCGCGTGTCCCTGTTCGTCCAGCCACGGGAAGTAGTGGTCGCTGGAAACCTCGAACTCGAACCCCGCCTGCTCGGCCGCGCTCGCATGCCGGACCAGTTCCTTCGGCCCGGCCTGCTCGGTCATCAGCGTGTAGCCGAAACGCACTCCTTCTCCTTCCCCCCGGAGTCGGACTCCATGAGCTGCTTGCGCCGCACGATCGCGGCTCGACGCTCGGTCTCGTCCAGACCACCCCAGACGCCGAACGGCTCCTCGGCGGTGAGCGCGTGGTGACGGCACTCCACGATCACGGGGCAGGACATGCAGATCCGCTTGGCGCGCGCGACCCGGTCGGCGCGTGCGAAGCCCCTTTCCCCGTCGGGATGGAAGAAGACCGCGCTGTCGAGGTTCCGGCAATTACCGTGCCGCTGCCACTCCCACGTCTCCGCGACGGGCGTGGGCAGCCGTGACGTGTCCGCCATCTTGATCTCCTCCGCGACGTGCTTCCGCGGAGGTAGTACCCATGTTCACTCCCCACTACACCTGCTTTTCGAACCAATGGTCGGCCCTGCCCGCGCGCGGCGGGCCGGACCGACCGGGCCCGGCGTGATCGTCCAGGTCACGGCCTGCGGAGCAGGAAGTTCAGCGCGGTCATGCCGCACACCACGTCGCCGGCGGAGTTGAGCACCTCGATCCTGCTGCGGACGAGCCCGCGGTCCGGTTTGGACTTCGACTCGCGTGCCTCGACCACGGTGACCCGCGCGCTCAGTTCGTCGCCGGGCCGGACCGGCTTGCTCCAGCGCAGTTCGTCGATGCCGGGGCTGCCGAGGCTGGCCACCGGGGACAGGTAGTTCTCGACCAGCAGCCGCATCATCAGGCTCACCGTGTGCCACCCGCTGGCGATCAGCCCGCCGAACGGGCCGGTCGCGGCCGCCGCCGGGTCGACGTGGAAGGGCTGCGGGTCGTACTTGGCCGCGAACTCGATGATGTCGGCCTCGGTCACCTTGACCGTGCCGAACTCATGCGTCGAGCCGGGCACGTAGTCCTCGAAGTACTCCATGACCACAAAGCTTCGCATGACATACTGCCGGTATGGAGCAGCGTCGCTACGACATCGTCCTGTTCGGTGCGACCGGGTTCACCGGCGAGCTGACCGCGGAGTACATCGCAAGGCGTACCCCCGCGGGCTGCCGGTGGGCACTGGCCGGGCGCAACAAACAGAAACTCGAGGCGGTACGCGACCGGCTCGCCGGGATCAACCCGGCGTGCGCGGACCTGCCGCTGCTGATCGCCGACGTCAACGACCCGGCGTCACTGCGTGAGGTGGCCGAGTCGGCCAAAGTGGTGATCACCACGGTCGGCCCGTACGCCCTCTACGGCGAACCACTCGTGGCCGCGTGCGCCGAGGCCGGTACCGACTACCTGGACCTCTGCGGCGAGCCCGAGTTCTTCGACCAGACCTACCTGCGCCACCACGCCCGCGCCAAGGAGACGGGGGCGCGCCTGATCCACGCCGCCGGGTTCGACTCGGTCCCCTACGACCTCGGCGTCTTCTACACGCTCAAGCACCTGCCGAAGGACGTGCCGGTCTCGATCACCGGCAAGGTGCGCAGCAACGCCTTCTTCTCCGGCGGCACCTACGCCTCGGCGCTGACCGCGGCCTCGCGGCTGGTTCCGATGTATCGGGCCGCGCGGGCACGCGCCAAGGCCGAGGAACGCCCGGCGGGCAGGCGGGTGCGCGCGGTGCTCGGGAAGCCGCACCGTGACGCGGGCAGCGGGCGGTGGCTGGTGCCGATGACCACCATCGACCCGCAGATCGTGGCCCGCTCGGCCGCGCTGCTGCCCGATTACGGTCCCGACTTCCGGTACAGCCACTTCGCCTCGTTCCGCCGCCTGCCCACGATCGCCGCGACGGCCATCGGGCTGGCCGCGGTGGTCGCGCTCGCGCAGCTGCCGCCGACCAGGAAGGCCCTGTCGAACCTGCAGAAACCCGGCAACGGGCCGAGCGAGGAACGGCGCGCGAACTCGTGGTTCAAGGTGCGGTTCAGCGGCGACGCGGGCGGCCGCCACGTGGAGACCGAGGTGGCCGGCGGCGATCCCGGCTACGACGAGACCGCGAAGATGCTCGCCGAGTCGGCGATGTGCCTGGTCTTCGACGAGCTGCCGAAGACGTCGGGCCAGGTCACCACGGCCGCCGCGATGGGGGACGCGCTGCTCGCGCGGCTCGTGGACGCCGGAATGGTCTTCCGGGTCGTCAATGCCTAGCGACGCGGCAGGCCGTGCAGCCGCACGCCGGTCAGCGCGCCGCCCTCGACGTCCGCGGTGAGGTAGGTGCATTCGGGCTGGCGGCGGCGGTCGGTCGGCGAACCCGGGTTCAGCAGCCGAAGGCCGCCCTCGGCTGTGCTGTCCCACGGGATGTGGCTGTGGCCGAAGACGAGCACGTCGGTGTCCGGGAACGCGGCCGCGCAGCGCTTCTCGCGGCCCTTGGCCGGACCGGTCTCGTGCACCACGGACAGCCGCAGCCCGTCCACATCGGCGTGCGCGACCTCGGGCAGCCGCGCGCGCAGTTCGGGGCCGTCGTTGTTGCCGTACACCCCGATCAGCCTGCGCGCCCGCGCTTCCAGCTCGTCCAGCAGCGCGACGTTCACCCAGTCGCCCGCGTGCACCACGAGGTCGGCGGCTTCGGCCGCACGCCACACCTCCTCCGGCAGGGCACGGGCCCGTTTGGGCAGGTGCGTGTCGGCGATGATGAGCAGCCGCATTCCCCAGGTCTACCACCCGGGATCAGTTCCCACTCGGCTCGCCCGTAACCTTCATCCCGGTTGTCCGGATTAGTGTTGCCCCGAGCAGGAGGGTTGAGCCGTGCAGCAGGAGCCCTCGTGGCCCACCGCCGACGACGAGAAGACGGAGGTCTTCGCCGCGGTCACCGAGGTGATCCCGCCGGTCAAGCCGTCCCGTGACCGCAAGGGACTGAAACGGGCCGGGATCGTGGCCGGTTCCGTGCTCGGCGTGCTGGCCGCGCTTTACGCGATCGATCTGCTGGTCAGCCAGGGCAACGTGCCGCGCGGGGTGACGGTCGCCGGTGTCGAGGTCGGCGGGCTGCAGCGGTCGGAGGCCGAGCAGAAGCTGCGCACCGAGATCGAGCCGAGGCTGGTCAAGCCGGTCGCGGTGCGGGCGGGCGACGTCCAGGCCACGGTCGACCCCGCCCGCGCCGGGCTCACTCTCGACTGGGCGTCCACTTTGGACCAAGCAGGCTCGCAGCCGCTGAACCCGTTCACCCGCATCGGTTCGTTCTTCTCCACGCGCGAGGTCGGCGTGGTCACCCGGGCCGACCGGCCGCAGCTGGTGAACACGCTGGCGAACCTGCGTGACCAGACCGATCGCGACCCGGTCGAGGGCACGATCCGCTTCGAGGGCGTCAAGCCGGTCGCGGTGGATCCCAAGCCGGGTCAGCACCTCGACGTGGAGAACGCGGCGAACGAGATCGTCACGAACTGGGCCTCCGGGCAGCCGGTGGAGCTGCCGGTGCAGGCGACGCCGGTGGCCGTTTCGGCGGAGAACGTGCAGAAGGCGCTGCACGAACTTGCCGAGCCCGCGGTGTCCGCCCCGGTGAAGATCCGCGGTGACGGCGCCGATGCGACGGTGGCCCCCGAGGCGCTCGCGACCGCGCTGCGTTTCGAGCCCGAGGGCGACGCGCTGACCATGAAGGTGGACAACAACAAGATCATCGAGGCGGCGGGCCCGCAGCTGAAGTCGACGGAAAAGCAGGGCAAGGACGCGCAGATCGTCTTCGACGGCGGGCGGCCGAACGTCTCGGAGTCGGTGGACGGCAAGGGCGTCGACTGGAACCCGACCCTGGAGCCGTTGCCGGAGCTGCTCCAGCGCGCCGACGGGCGGGAGATCGTCGCGAAGTACGTGAACACCCCGGCGAAGGTGACCACCGACCAGGCGAAGGCGCTGGGCATCAACGAGGTGATCGGCGAGTTCACCACGGGCGGTTTCGCCTCGGACTCGGGCGTGAACATCCGCGCCGTCGCCGAGAAGGTGAACGGCGCGATCGTGAAGCCGGGAGAGACGTTCTCGCTCAACGGTTTCACCGGCCCCCGTGGCGCCGCGCAGGGCTACGTCGAGGCGGGCGTGATCGAGAACGGCGCTCCGGCGCGCGAGGTGGGCGGCGGCATCTCCCAGTTCGCCACGACGCTGTACAACGCCTCGTACTTCGCCGGGATGAAGGATGCCGGGCACAAGGAGCACAGCTACTACATCAGCCGCTACCCGGCCGCCCGCGAGGCCACGGTTTTCGAGAGCCCCAACGGTGCGAGCGTCATCGACCTGAAGTTCACCAACGACGCACCCACCGGCGTGGCGATCCAGACCATCTGGACGCCGTCGTCGATCACGGTGAAACTCTGGGGAACCAAGCGGTACAACGTGGAGTCGGTTCCTGGCCAGCGGACCAACTTCGTGGACCCGCAGACCAAGCCGGGCCCGGCGGACAACTGCCACCCGTCCAACGGTGCCCCCGGCTTCACCACCACCGACACCCGCATCCTGCGCGATGCCGGCACGGGCGCCGAGGTCAGGCGCGACACCAGGACCGTGCACTACAACCCACAGCCGAAGATCACCTGCGGCCCGTAAGGCGGGCGGCGGCACCACCGCGGCTCGAACCGGCCCGGCAAGCGAAGCAAAGCCAACAACCCACACCTCCCCCAAAAGATGCCTCGCCGGCGGGCAGGCTCCGGGATGACTCGGTGACCGCAGGAATCTCCCGTTGACGACGGGGTCACCGAGAGGTGTGGTCTTCCCTCTACCGCAGGCTTTCCAGGCGCCTTTCCACGCCGTCAAGGCAGCGCTCGATGGCGTAGTCGAACTCGTCCTTGAAGTAGTTCTCCGCGCGGGCCGGGTCGCTGGTCACCTCGTGGATCGAGGCGCTCATGGCGGCCAGCCCCGGCCATTCGGCGTCGTCGCGGCTGCGGCTCCAGGCTTCGCTGTTGCGGGCGATCAGGTCGGTCTGCCTGCTTCGCTCGTCCTCGAGCGAGATGTACTGGCACGCGACCGCCGACAGGAACCGGTAGACGGCGGCGGCTTCGTGGCCGAAACCCGCGTTCAGCAGGATCCGCATCCCGCGGTCGATGGTGGGCGTGGCGGCGTTGACGTTGGGCCCGTTGACCGCGAGACGCCTCGCGACGCCGGGATACTGGGTCAGCACCAGACGCAACTCGCCGAACAGGCTGCGGAACCACTCACGCCAGGGCAGGTGCTCGGGCGGCAGCGGGTACATTCCGATCACCCGGTCGACCACGGCGCTGACCACCGCCTCGCGGTCGCCGACGTGGTGGTAGATGACCGCGGGATAGGCGTCCACGGCGCCCGCCAGCTGTCGCAGCGTCCAGCTGTCCAGCCCGTGCCGGGCCGTCAGCTCCAACGCCGCGGCCACGATGCGCTCCGGGGTCACCGCCGGTAGTCCAGCCGCGTCACGAGAACGCGGTCTGCCCGGCACTGCGGCAGAGTTCGGCATGGCGGTAACCCTAACTGTCGAGGAGCCAACAAGGCGCAGCCAGTCGGTACTGGGTGTGGCGAACCTCAACCGAGCGTCATACGGGCCAGGTGAATTGGCTCGCCAAGGTGGACACCTCCATGCAAGGCTGGGCCTTGCAGACCATGGAGGTTCGAAATGTCCGAAACCTCGCCCGCGTCCGGCGATCCCGAGGACGATCTGAAACGCAAGTTCCGTGAGGCGCTCGAGCGCAAGCAGGCCCACGCCCGCGCCGGCTCGCAGCACGAGAACGGCAGCGGCAAGAACCAGCACGCGCACGGCCCCGCCGCGAACAAGCGCACCTTCCGCCGCAAGTCGGGCTGAACCACCGTGAGGTGCCCCGCAGAGCGCTCTGCGGGGCACCTCACGGCGTTCACGGGGTCAGGATGGTGCGCAGTCGGCCGATCTCGGAGATCCGGCGCTCGGCCAGCCGGTCGGCCGCGGTCGCCGGAGGCACCCCCTCAGCCGCCGCCAGCGCGAACACCGCCTTGGTCGTTTCGAAAATGCCGGTCGCCTTCCGCTTGGCGCGGTCGAAGTCGAAACCGTGCAGCTCGTCGCTCACCTGGATCACGCCGCCCGCGTTGACGAGGTAGTCCGGCGCGTAGAGGATGTCGCGGTCGGCCAGCACCTTGTCGATGCCGGCGTGCGCCAGCTGGTTGTTCGCCGCGCCGCAGACGATCTCCGTACGCAGCCTCGGCACCGTTTCGTCGTTGAGCGCCCCGCCCAGCGCGCAGGGCGCGTAGACGTCGAGCCGGTCGTCCACGAGCGAATCCGACACCTCGACCTGGGGATGCGTGGCCCGCACGCGCTCGATCGCGGTGCGCGAGACGTCGGAGATGACGACCTCCGCCCCGGCTTTCACGAGATGCCCGACGAGGTAGTGCCCGACCTTCCCCACGCCCTGCACACCCACCCGCCTGCCGGTCAGGTCGGTGCTCCCCCAGCGGTGTTCGGCACACGCGCGGATGCCCTGGAAGACGCCGAACGCGGTGAGCACCGACGAGTCGCCCGCCCCGCCGTCGTCGGCCGACCGGCCGGTGACGAACGTGGTCTCGCGCGCCACGACGTCCATGTCGGCCACGTAGGTGCCCACGTCGCAGGCGGTGATGTAGCGGCCGCCCAGCGACCGCACGAAGCGGCCGTAGGCGCGCAACAGGCCTTCGGTCTTGACCGTGGCGGGATCGCCGATGATGACGGCCTTGCCGCCGCCGAGGTCGAGCCCGGCGAGCGCGTTCTTGTAGGCCATGCCCTTGGACAGGGCGAGCACGTCCTCCAGCGCGTCGCTTTCGCGGCGGTAGGGGTAGAACCGCGTGCCGCCGAGCGCGGGGCCCAGCGCGGTGGAGTAGATGGCGATGATCGCCTTCAGGCCGGTGGCCGGATCCTGGCAGTAGACGACCTGTTCATGGCCGCTTTCGCGGCCGAATACACCGTCGGTCACGGTGAGACTCCCTGTCTGTCCGCGGCAGGCCGCTTGTGACGCCCGTGCCGTGTTCGGTTGTGTCGAGCCCACGGGAAGGTCGTTCCCGGAAAGCGGCCTACGGAAAACTTAAGGCCGGGCACGAACCCGTGACAAGATTTCCGCCATGCACGCACGACGAGGTGGTGACGGCGAGCGGACCGTGCTCCTGCTGCACGGGCTGGGAGCGACCGGTGAGGTGTGGCGCGGCTTCACCGACGGGCTCGACGCCGCCTGGATCGCGCCTGACCTGCCCGGACACGGCCGCTCCGAGACCGTGGGCCGGTACTCGCTCGGCCGGGTCGCCGCGGAACTGGCCGAACTGGTGCCCGAGGACCGGCCGGTGGCGGTGCTGGGACATTCACTCGGCGGCGCACTCGCGCTGACCCTTGCCAGCGGCTGGTTCCGCGCCCCGGTCGAGGCGGTGTACGGCCTGGGCGTCAAGGTCCGCTGGTCCGCCGACGACCTGGCCAAGGCGCGCGCGAGCGCATCGCGCCCGCCGAGGACGTTCGCCACTCGCGAGGAGGCGGTCGAGCGGTGGCTCAAGGTCTCCGGGCTACAGGGGCTGTGGTCGCCGGACGACGTGGCCGCGGGCGTGGTCGAGACCGAGCAGGGCTGGCGGCTCGCGCTGGACCAGGCGGCGTTCGCCGTCGGCCCGCCCGATATGGCCGGGTTGCTCGCCGCGGCCCGCGCCCCGGTCACGCTCGCCGCGGGCGAGCGCGACCCGATGTGCCCGGCGGAGCACCTGCGCGAGTTCGTGGCCGATCCGGTGATCCTGCCCGGCCTCGGCCACAACGCCCACGTCGAGGATCCCGCCGCGGTCCGCGCGCTGCTAAAGCCGGGCGCGGACCGCCCATAGGTCGGGAAAGACCGGCCGGAACAGGGTCGAACGCAGGTACTCCGCGCCCGAGGAGCCGCCCGTTCCCGACTTGTCGCCGATCGTGCGCTCGACCATCTTGACGTGCCGGTACCGCCATTCCTGCATGCCCTCGTCGAGGTCGACGAGGTGTTCCGCGACGACCGCCGGCCCGGCGTCGTCGCGGTACACCGTCAGCAGCAGGTCCCGCGTCTCACCGTCGGTGTCGTACCCCTGCCCGTGCAGGTAGTCCACAAAGGACTCGAACAGCGAAGGTGCCGCCATCGCGGCGGCGATGCGGTCCCGGGCCGGACTGCCCAGCGGGTAGTGCTCGACGGCACTCTCGTCCCGCCGCCCCAGCACCGCCTCCAGCTCCCGGAACTGGGCCGACTCGAAACCGCTCGCCGCCTCCAGCCGGGTGCGGAAAGTGGTGAACTGGCTCGGCGTCATCGTCTCCAGCACGTCGATCTGCGCGACCACCACCTTGAGGATCGTCAGGATGCGGCGCAGCGTGCGGATCGCATGCGCGGTGTCGCCCTCCGCGAGCCGCTGCCGCAGGAAACCCAGCTCGTGCAACAGTTGTTTGAACCACAGCTCGTACACCTGGTGCACGACGATGAACAGCATCTCGTCGTGCTCGCCCGACCGTGGCCGCTGCGCGCCGAGCACCTCGTCGAGCGCGAGGTAGGAGGTGTAGGTCAGCGACGCGTGCTGGTCGTTCACGACATCAGCCGGTCTGCGGCACGGTGGCGAGCGCTTCCGCCAGTGTCTCTTCGGCCAGTTCGTTGTCCGTCATCTGACCCGCCAGGTAGGCGGCGTAGGCGGGAAGGTCGAGGTGCGCGTGCCCGCACAGCGCGGTCAGAATCGCCTTCTCCTCCCCGGTTTCCTTGCACCGCAACGCTTCCCGGACGCACGCGGCGAGTGCGTGGGTGGGCTCCGGCGCCGGGATGATGCCCTCGGTGCGCGCGAACTGGATCCCGGCCGCGAAGCATTCCTGCTGCCCGATCGCGAGCGCGTCGATCAGCCCCAGCTCGTAGATGTGCGACAGCAGCGGCGCCATCCCGTGGTAACGAAGGCCGCCCGCGTGGATCGGGTCGGGAATGAAGTCGTGGCCGAGGGTGTGCATCTTCAGCAGCGGGGTGAGCCCGGCGGTGTCACCGAAGTCGTAGGCGTAGCGGCCGCGGGTCAGCGACGGGCACGCCGCCGGTTCAACGGCCCGGATCTCCGGGGACATGCGCCCGGCCAGCTTCTCCCGCAGGAACGGGAAGGCAAGGCCGCCGAAGTTGGAGCCGCCGCCGGTGCAGCCGACCAGCACGTCGGGCGTGTCGCCGGCCAGCTCGAACTGCTTGAGCGCCTCCTCGCCGATGATGGTCTGGTGCATCAGCACGTGGTTGAGCACGCTGCCCAGCGCGTAGCGGGCCTCCGGGTCGCCAGCGGCCTTCTCCACCGCCTCGCTGATCGCGATGCCGAGGCTGCCGGTCGAACCGGGGTCGGCGGCCAGTATCTTGCGGCCCGACTCGGTCTCCTCCGACGGGCTCGGGTGCACGGTCGCGCCGAACGTCTCCATCATGATCTTGCGGTAGGGCTTCTGGTCGTAGGAGGCGCGGACCTGCCACACCTCGCATTCGAGCCCGAACGTCGCGCAGGCGAACGCGAGCGCGCTGCCCCACTGCCCGGCACCGGTCTCCGTGGTCAGCCTCTGCACGCCCTCGGCGGCGTTGTAGAACGCCTGCGGCACGGCGGTGTTCGGCTTGTGCGAGCCGACCGGGCTGACGCCCTCGTACTTGTAGTAGATCCGCGCCGGGGTGCCCAGCGCCTTCTCCAGCCGGTGCGCCCGGTACAGCGGTGACGGGCGCCAGAGCCGGTAGACGTCGAGCACCTCTTCGGGAATGTCGATATAGCGCTCACCGCTGACCTCCTGCGCGATGAGCGCCTGCGGGAACAGCGGGGCGAGGTCGTCGGGTCCGACCGGCTGCCCGGTGCCGGGATGCAGCGGCGGCGGTGGCGGCGCCGGCAGATCGGGGATGATGTTGTACCAGCGGGTCGGCATGTCGGCTTCGTCGAGGATGTACTTGGTCTTCATGGACGCACCTCCGTGGACGGCTTGTTCACGCTAAGCCAGAGCGGCCGTGACATCCAGTTCGACGAGCTGACCGGGGAAGCCGAGGCAGGTCACGCCGATGCTCGACCTCCACTACTACAGTAAGTCCCGTGCGCAGGACGATCGACTGGGACGAAGACGCCGTCGTGATCATCGACCAGTGCGCGCTGCCCGGGGCCTTCTCGACGCTGCGCCTGCGCACGGTCGACGAGCTGATCGACGCGATCCGCCGCCTCGCCGTGCGAGGGGCGCCCGCACTCGGTGCCGCAGGCGCGCTCGGCACGGCGATGTCGGCGCTGCGGCACGGCGCCGACCACGCCGCGGTCGAGGCCGACGCCAAACGGCTCGCCGAGGCCCGGCCGACCGCCGTGAACCTGAGCTGGGGCGTGCGGCGGGCGCTCGCGAAGCTCCCCGAGGGCGGGCAGGCGGTACTCGTCGAGGCGAAGGCGGTGCTGGACGAGGACGAGACCGCCAACCGGCAGGCGTCGGCGCGCGCCGCCGAGGCGATCCTGGACCGCTGCGCCCGCCGCCCGCTGCGCCTGCTGACCCACTGCAACGCGGGCAGGCTGGCCACGGTCGGCTGGGGTACCGCGCTCGGCGTGGTGTGGCACCTGCACACCGCCGGGCACGTCGAGTACGTCTTCGCCGACGAGACGCGGCCGCTGTTGCAGGGTGCGCGGCTCACCGCCTGGGAGCTGGCGCAGGCCGGGGTGCCCTACCGGGTACTGCCCGACTCCGCGGCCGCGACCGCGATGGCACGTGGTCTGATCGACTGCGTCGTGGTCGGCGCGGACCGCATCGCGGCGAACGGTGACGTGGCCAACAAGATCGGCACCTATCCGCTCGCACTCGCGGCGGCACGGCACGGGCTGCCGTTCTTCGTCGTCGCACCGGAGTCCACTGTGGATAGGACACTGCCCGGCGGCGAGCACATCGTCATCGAGGAGCGGTCCGCGGCGGAAGTGACCGAGTTCGGCGGCCGCCGCGTGGCACCCGACGACGCCGCGGTGTTCAACCCCGCGTTCGACGTCACACCCGCGGATTTGATCACCGCGGTGGTCACTGACCAGGGAATTCTGCCTTTGGCCTGATTTGTCCCTTTCCCTACGATGTGCGGAAATCAGACTTTTCAGTATCTGTCGAGGATTTTCTTCCCCTGAGCCGTTTTCGGCTCTAATCTCACTGCGCAGTTCCGCATAACTCAAGAAGGGGGAAGTCCCCAGTGCGAAGAGCTTTGAGCCTGTTCGTTTCGCTCGCCGTCGTGGGCGGGGTGAGCGCCGCGGTGCCGGGCATCGCCACGGCGCAGGGGCGCGCCGTGATCCCGGCGTCCCATCCTCGATGGGCCACGCCGCAGACGAAGGTCACCGACACTGCACCGTCGTCGAAACTCAGCTTCCGGGTCTACCTGGCCATGCGTGACCAGGCAGGCGCTGAATCCGCCGCGCAGGCGGTGAGCGACCCGGCGAGCAAGACCTATCGCCAGTACCTCACCCCGGACCAGGTACGCGACCGCTTCGCCGCGACCGACGACACGGTCACCTCCGTGCGGAACTGGCTCTCCGGCAGCGGGTTCGCGATCGGCGACATGCCGTCGAACAAGGCCTACGTCGAGGCCACCGGCACCGCCGACCAGGTCGAGAAGGCGTTCGGTATCGCACTGGCCGGATATAAAGTGGACGGTCGCATCCTGCGTGCCGCGGACAAGGAGCTGTCGGTGCCCGCCGGGCTGGCGAGCTCGGTCCTCGGCGTCGTCGGGGTGGACCAGGCCACGCAGCTGCTGACGCCGGATCACACCCAGGGCACCCCGGCCGACGTGCCGCCGCCGGCCGGTTTCCGCAACGCGCCGCCGTGCAGCAGCTACTACGGCGAGAAGGTCGACACCACGGACCCGGCCTACGCGGGCAAGAACCTGCCGTACGCGCCGTGTGGCTACACCCCCGCGCAACTGCGTTCCGCCTACGGCATCGACCAGACCGGCGCCAACGGCAGCGGCACGACGGTGGCCATTGTGGACGCTTTCGCCTCGCCGACGCTGTACGCCGACGCGGCCGAGTACGCCAAGCGCAACGACCCGGGCAACCCGCTGCGCCAGTCCCAGTTCTCGGAGAAGGTCTTCCCGGCCAATCCGGCGCAGGAACCCGCGGACCAGTGTGACGCGGCGGGCTGGTACGGCGAGCAGACGCTCGACGTCGAGGCCGTACACGCGATGGCGCCGGGCGCCGGCATCCTCTACGTCGGCAGCTCGGACTGCCAGGACGCGTCGCTGGACGAGGCGCTGAACTGGATCGTCGCCGGGCACAAGGCGGACATCATCTCCAACTCCTACGGCGACGCGGGCGAGGACATCCCGGCCTCGGAGGTGCGCACCTGGAACCAGATCGAGGTGCAGGCGGCGATGGAGGGCATCGGCGTCTACTTCTCCTCGGGTGACAACGGTGACGAGGCCGCGCGCCTCGGCACCCCGTCGGCGGACTTCCCCGCCACGGGCACCTGGGTCACCGCGGTCGGCGGCACCAGCCTCGCGGTGGGCCAGGACGGCAAGAAGATCTTCGAAACCGGCTGGGAGACGGGCAAGAGCACGCTCTCCGGTGGCACCTACACCCCGGCCGCGCCCGGCGCGTACACCTCCGGTTCCGGTGGCGGCACGTCGACGATCTTCGACCAGCCCTTCTACCAGCGTGGCGTGGTGCCCGACCAGCTGTCGACCCAGAACCAGCACGGCAAGGCCAAGGGCCGCGTGGTGCCGGACATCTCGGCGGTCGGCGACCCGAACACGGGCTTTCTGATCGGGCAGACGCAGACCTTCCCCGACGGCGTGTACTACAGCCAGTACCGCATCGGCGGCACGAGCCTGTCGTCGCCGGTGCTCGCCGGGATCGTGGCCGTGTCGGACAGCCTGGCGCACTTCCACCACGGGTTCATCAACCCGATGGCCTACGCGTCCTACCGTTCGGCCGCGATCACCGATGTGTCGCATGTGGACGGAGCGGTGGAGCGCGTCGACTACGCGAACTCGGTGGACGACTCGAAGGGCCTGGTGGTCAGTGCCCGCACGTTCGACTATCCGAACCTGACGATCCACACCACCGGCGGCTACGACAACGTGACCGGACTCGGCTCGCCCAACGGCCTGCCGTTCCTGATCGCCCCGTAGCTCGCACTTCCCCGTGAGGGACCCCCTCCTGGCGCCGGACGCCGGGAGAGGGTCCCTCACGGCGTTTCCGCGCTCTATGCCCGAAGCCTCTCTTCGGCTTATGGTTGGCGCGTGGCCGCAACGGAGCGAGTCGCGAAGGCGCGGGCAGCCGAGCAGAGCAACCTGCTCGACGAACTGCTGCGCGAGCGCGAAGGGCTGATCGGCGCGCTCGACCGCGTCGTCGCGCTGCACGGCACCGCGCAGCTGATCCGCGAGCGCCTCGGCGCGCACGCGGCGTTCGTCGGCGATCTCGAACGGCCGGAGTTCGCGGTCGTGCGGTGGATGTCGGGCAACCGCACCGAGGCGATGCAGAACCTGCTGGTGCCCACCGGACAGGGCATCGGCGGCCGGGCGCTCGCGCTCGGCAAACCGGTGCGCGTGTCCGACTACCTCAGCTCCCACACGATCACCCACCAGTTCGACGCACAGGTCCGGCAGGAGAGCCTGCGCGCGATGGTCGCCGTGCCGATCCTCGGCCGCGAAGGACAGCCGGTCGCGGTGGCCTACGCAGCGCTGCGCGAGTCGGCGACGTTCGGCGACGCCGCGGTGCACGATCTCGAATCGATCGCGGAGCAGGCGGCGAAGGCACTGCGCCTGGCCAGTGTCGCCGAATCGACCCGCGCGGACGCGGTGTCGGCCGAGCGGCGGCGGATGCAGAGCGCGCTGCACGATTCGGTGGGCGCGCTGCTGTTCTCCATCGGCGTCCAGGTACGCGGGCTGCGCGACGACATCGCCGACAATCCCGCGCTGCGGCAACGACTCCACGAACTCGAACGCGACGTCGCCGCGGCCTCGACCGCGCTGCGCGAATCGCTGCTGGCGCTGGCCGAGTCCACCCCCGAACGTGCCCTGCCGGTCGAGGTCGGCGAGCACTGCCGCTCGTTCGAATCCCGGTGCGGCGTACCCGCCCGGTTCGTTCAGCTCGCACCCGTGCGCCCGCTCGACGCCGAACGCACCGCCCTGTTGATCAGCGCCGTGCGGGAGGGACTGCTCAACGTCGAGAAACACGCCAGGGCCTGTTCGGTCGTGGTCAGCCTCGGCCCGAGCGCCGGCGGGGTGCAGGTGGTCGTCGCCGACGACGGCAGCGGCGAGGCCGCCGAGGATGCACCGGGCAGCGGGATGGGCCTGCGCTCGCTCGCCGAACGCGCCGCGCGGCTGGGCGGCCGGGTCAGCCTGGTACGCGACGAGGACTGCGGATGCACCCTGCGGGCCTGGGTTCCCGAGGTTCCCGCGCCATGACCGCCGCGTCGGTGATGGTGGTCGACGACCATCCTGTCGTGCGCGACGGCGTGACCCTGCTGCTCCGGTCGGATCCCACGTTGCGGCTGGTCGGGGCCGCCGAGTCGGGGCGCGCCGCGCTCGTCAGGGTCGCCGAACTGCGGCCGGATCTGATCTTGCTGGACCTGCGCCTGCCGGACATGCTCGCCCCCGAGGTGATCGCCGCACTGCGCCAGATCCACCCCGGCGGACGGATCGTCGTGTTCACCGCGCACGGCGACCACCAGGGGCTGTGCGCGGCGCTCGACGCGGGCGCCAACGGCTGCCTGCTCAAGGACGTCGCGGGCACCGACCTGGTGTCGGCGCTGCGGCGGGTGCTGCGGGGCGAGCGCGTGGTGGATCCCCGGATCCTGCCCGATCAAGGACAGCAGTCGGATGCGCTCGCGCGCAGCGGGCTCACCCGCCGCGAGTACGAGGTGCTGCGGCTGGCGGCGCAGGGCCAGACCAACCCGGAGATCGCGGAAACCACCGGGCTGACCCGCAACACGGTGAAGACCTACCTGCAGTCCGCGCTGCACAAGCTCGGCGCCCGCAACCGCGTCGAGGCGATCGGCAAGGCCAGCGAAGCCGGCCTGCTCTGAGTGCACTCACCCGTTGCGCTGTTCGGCCGCGCGCTGTGTCCGTTTCGTGTCCGCACCCTCTCCAGGTGGGGGTGTCGGGTCGCGGGGAAGGGATCAAGGATTACGGCCACCGAGGGTGACCCCTGTCACACGAGCGGAGGAGGCGTCCGCGGTGCTGAGTGTGCGAGACCTGCATGTGCGCTACGGCCGGTCAGTGGCCGCGCTCCACGGCGTGGACCTGGAGGTCCACGACGACAGCGTGCTCGCGGTGCTGGGCAGCAACGGGGCCGGTAAGTCCACCCTGCTCCGCACCATCTCGGGCACGCTGCGCATGCACCGCGGCACCGTGACGGGTGGCGAGGTCCGCTACGGCGACACCCGTGTCGACCGGCTCGATCCGGCCGCGATCGTGCGGCTCGGCGTGGTCGGGGTGCCCGAGGGCCGCCAGATCTTCGCGCGCATGACCGTCGACGAGAACCTGCGCGCCGGCGCGATCGGCGCCCGCACCGGCGCCCAGCGGAGCGCCGCACGCAAACGCGTGCACGAGCTGTTCCCCGTGCTGGCCGAACGAGCAAGGCAACGCGCCGGGCTGCTCTCCGGCGGCGAACAGCAGATGCTCGCGATCGGCCGTGCACTGATGTCCACGCCGAGACTGCTGCTGCTGGACGAGCCTTCCCTGGGGCTCGCACCCAAGCTCGTCGGGCAGATCAGCGACATCATCCGCGAGATCCACGAGCAGGGCACGGCGGTCGTGCTGGTCGAACAGAACGCCACGATGGCGCTGCGGGTCGCCGATCACGCCGTGGTGTTCGAGGTCGGCCGGGTCGCCCTGTCCGGCACCACCGCCGAACTCGAGCGGAGCGAGGACGTGCAGCGGCTCTACCTCGGCGGGCACGCCGAATCCGACGCCATGGCCGCGGAGGAGGCACGCGCCGCGCGCGGGCGCACCGGACGCAAGGAACTGTCGAGGTGGGCCGGATGATCCCCGAGCTCAGGGTCGAGAACCTGACCCTCCGATTCGGTGGCCTCACCGCGCTCGACGGGGTGTCCTTCACCGTGAAACCCGGCGCGCTGCATGCCCTCATCGGCCCCAACGGCGCCGGAAAGTCCAGCTGTTTCAACGTGATCAGCGGGCTCTACCGCGCGAGCGAAGGCCGGGTGCTGCTCGGCGAGGAGGACATCACCGGGCTTCGCGCGCACAAGCTGGCGCGGCTGCGGATCGGGCGCGCGTTCCAGAACGCCGCGCTGTCCCCCGGTTCCACGGTGCTGGACAACGTGATGCTCGGCAGGCACGCGCTGACCAGCGGCGGCTTCCTGGCCGCCGGACTGCGCCTGCCGTGGGCCATGCGGCAGCAACGCCGCCATGCCGAGCGGGCCCTGGAGATCTGCGAGTTCCTCGGCATCGGAGAGCTCGCGCACACCCCGGTCGGCGCACTGCCCTACGGCGCGACCAAGCGCGTGGACATCGCCCGCGCGCTCGCGGTCGAACCCGTGCTGCTCCTGCTCGACGAACCCGCCGCGGGCATGAACGCGGGCGAGACGGCGGACCTGGCGACGACGATCGAGGACGTGCGCGCCGAACTCGGCATCTCGATCCTGCTCGTGGAGCACGACATGGGCCTGGTGATGGGCATCGCCGACCGGGTCACGGTGCTGGACTTCGGCCGCCGGATCGCCGACGGCACACCGGCCGAGGTGCAGGCCGATCCCGAAGTCGTGAAGGCATATCTGGGCACGGAGGCCGCGACGTGAGCACGTTTCTGCAGCTGGTGGTCAACGGTCTCGGCAAGGGCGCGGTGTACGCGTTGCTGGCGCTGGGGTTCGTCATCATCTTCAAGTCCACCGAGGTGATCAACTTCGCGCACGGCTCGCTCGTGCTCTTCGGCGGCTACATCGTCGTCGTCACGCGTGAAGCGCTGGGCTGGGGCGGTGCGGCGGTGCTCGGCATCGTCACCGCGGGACTGCTCGCGCTGGTGATCGAACGCCTGTTGCTGTCGCGGTCCCGGCTGGCCGACCCGGCGAGTCTCGCGCTGCTGACGATCGGCATCGACGTGATCGTCACCGAGGAGATCGTGCGGCGGATCGGGGTCACCGTCCCGTTCATCGGTGACGCATGGGACGCCAAACCCGTGCAGGTCGGCGGAATCACGCTGTTCCGAACCCACCTCGTCGCACTCGGCGTCGCCGCCGTGCTGATCACCGCGTTCTACCTCGCGTTCAAGTACTCGAACTGGGGCATCGCGATGCGGGCGCAGGCGGAGAACCGGGAAGCCGCCGCGTTGATGGGCATCCGCAGTTCGCTGGTGACCGCCACCGCGTGGGTGGTGGCCGGGCTGCTCGCCGGGGTGGCGGTGCTGTTCATCGCCACACAGGACTTCTCGGGCTCGGGACTGTCCCGTGGCACGCACTCCATCGCGCTCGCCGCGTTCCCCGCCGCCATCCTCGGCGGCCTGGACTCGACGGCGGGCGCGGTGGTCGGGGGGCTGATCGTCGGGCTCACGGAGGCGCTTTCCGCGCAGTACATCTCGTTCGCCTTCTCCAAGAGCGCGGTGTTTCTCGTGATGCTCGTCGTGCTCGTGGTCCGGCCGTCGGGACTGTTCGGAACGAGGGAGAGCACCCGTGTCTAGTGCGGTCGTCAGCAAGCCCGTCCCGGTCGTCGCCGCGCCGAAACGGTTACGGTGGCTGCGAATTCTCGCGTGGGTCGCGCTGCTGGTCGTGCTGCTCGCGCTGCCGCTGTATCTCGACGCGCAGTGGCTCAAGGCCGGCGAGTACGCGATGGTCGGCGCCGTCGGCGCGATCGGGCTCACGCTGCTGGTGGGGCAGGCCGGGCAGTTGTCGCTCGCGCACGCGTTCTTCCTGCTCGCCGGCGGCACCGCGTACTGCGTGCTGTCCGGGCCGACGAACGACGAACGGGTGATCGGGTTCGGGCTGGACCCGTTGCTGTCGCTGGTGCTCGCGGTCGCGTTCACCGCGTTGCTCGGACTGGCGTTCGCCCCGGTGGCGGGGCGGCTGCGCGGGATCTATCTCGGCGTGGCCTCGCTTTCGCTGGTGTTCCTCGGACTCTACTTCGGACAGTCCGCCTCGAAGCTCACCGGCGGCACGTCGACCGGCAGGCAACCCACGCGGTTCCGGCTGTTCGGTTTCCCGTTCGACAATTCCGGCCCGCACGTGGAAATCCTCGGTGTGCCGCTGCGGCAGGCCGAGCGGTCCTGGTACCTGTTCCTGGCGTTGACGATCGTCGCGCTCGTGCTCGCGTGGGGCGCGGTCAAGGGCAGGGTCGGCCGGTCGTGGCGTGCGGTGCGGGACAACGAGGCCTCGGCGGCCGTGATGGGCGTCAACGTCGCACGGGCGAAGGCGGGCGCCTTCACGATCTCCTCGGCGTACGCGGGACTCGCGGGCGTGATGACCGTGCTGTGGTTCGACATCCTCAAACCGGACGAGAGCGAGTACGGCACCTACGGCATCAACGTGTCCATCGCCTACCTCGCGATGGTGATCATCGGCGGCCTCGGCTCGGTCGGCGGCGCGCTCGTCGGCGCACTGATCGTGAACGGGCTGCCGCAGGTGCTCGCCCTGTACTCGACACAGTCCGGCCTGTTCACCCAAAGCGGCGCGGGCGCGTTCACGCCCGTTCTGGTGAGCACCTTCGTCTACGGCGCGGCGATCATCCTCGTCGTGCTGTTCGAACCCGGGGGCCTCGCGGCGATCGGTCGCAGGATCACGGGATTTTCGCGCAAGAACCCCGGAAAGGAAGGACCGCGATGAGGCGACTTTCCCTCGCGCTCTGCGTCGTGCTGGCGCTGGCCGCGTGCAGTACCAAGGCGAACAACTCGGGTTCGTCGGGATCGGACGCCTCCGGCGTCAAGACCGACGTCGGCGTCACCGCGTCGGAGATCGTGCTCGGCGTGATGAGCGACCTGAGCGGACCGTTCAAGAACCTCTCGATCGGCATTACGCACGGCAACCAGTTGTGGGTCAACGACATCAACGCCACGGGCGGCATCTGCGGCCGCAAACTGCGGCTCGAGGTCGTGGACCACGGCTACCAGGCGGAAACGGCCAAGACGCTGTACCCGCAGCTGGAGCCCAAGATCCTCGGCATGGTGCAGCTGGTCGGCTCGCCGATCACCGCGGCGCTGAAGGGCAACCTCCAGTCGGACAAGCTGACCACCACGCCCGCGTCCTGGTCCTCGGAACTGCTGGACAACCCCTACATCATGATCGTCGGCACCACCTACGACGTCGAGATGATCGACGGCATGTCCTACCTGCAGGACCAGGGCATGATCAAGGACGGTGACACGGTCGGGCACATCTACATCGACGGTGAGTACGGCGCCAACGGCCTGCGTGGTTCGCGGTACTACGCGCAGAAGCACAACCTGCAGCTCAAGGAAGTCAAGATCACCTCGACCGACACCGACCTGACCAACATCGTGACCGGCCTGCGTGGCCAGGGTGTCAAGGCGATCATGCTGACCACCACGCCGGCGCAGACCGGTTCGGTGATGGCGGCGAACAAGGCGCTCGGGCTGAACGTGCCGGTGCTGGGCAACAACCCGACCTACGACCCGGTGCTGCTCAAGAGCCCGGCCGCGAACGCCCTCGACAAGCTCTACGTCGTGGCGAGCAGCGTGCCGTACTCGGCCGACATCCCGAAGGAACAGCAGGTCGCGGCGAAGTACAAGGCCGCCAACTACCCCGAGCCGCCGAACGCCGGGACGCCGTACGGCTACGCGGTCGCCGAGGTGTGGGGCACCGTGCTCAAGAAGGCCTGCGACAACAAGGACCTGACCCGGGACGGCGTGCTGAAGGCGCTGCAGCAGACCACGTCGGCCGACACCGGCAACCTGGTCGCCGCGCTGGACTTCTCCAAGCCGGGCGCGCCGGCGACGCGGCAGGTCTACGTGGCACAGCCTGACGCGAGTGTCGAAGGCGGCGTGAAGTACGTGAAGCCGCTGTTCGAGGCCCCGGACGCGGCCTCGTACGTGGCTCCGCACCAGAAGTGAGCCGTGCCGGTGAGCGGGACGGCGGGCTTGCGTCCGCCGTCCCGCGCGGCAAGAGTGCAGAGCATGGAACAGACAGCGGTGCAGGAGGCGGCCGCGCGGTTGCTGCTCGCCTACTCCAAGGGCGAGCCGACCGCCCCACTGATCGAGACCTATCCCGAGGCGACGATCACCGATGCCTACCGGATCCAGCAGGAGCAGGTGCGAACCTGGGTCGGCGACGGCGACATCGTCAAGGGGCACAAGGTCGGGCTCGCCTCCAAGGCGATGCAGCAGCAGATGGGCGTCGACCAGCCCGACTACGGGCACCTGCTCGCGGGCATGTTCCACCTGGAGCACCACCCGATTCCCGCTGACAAGTTCCTGCAGCCGAGGATCGAGCCGGAGATCGCGTTCGTCCTCGGCCGGCGCCTGTCCGGCCCCGGCGTGACGGTCGCCGAGGCGATCCGTGCCGTGGATTTCGTCGTCCCGGCGCTGGAGATCGTCGACTCGCGCATCACGGACTGGAAGATCTCCATCGTGGACACCATCGCCGACAACGCCTCCTCCGGCGGTGTCGTGCTGGGCAGCAAGCCGACTCAACTGTCCGAAGTGGACCTGCGGCTGGTGGGCTGCACCCTGCAATTGGGTGCCGAGATGGTCGCCACCGGCGCGGGTGGCGCGGTGCTGGGTTCGCCGATCAACGCTCTGGTCTGGCTGGCCAACACGATCGGGCCGTTGGGAATCGATCTGGAGCCGGGGCACGTGGTGCTGCCGGGGTCGATGACGCGGGCGTTCCCGGTCAAGCCGGGCGACACGGTGTTCGCGAACATGGGGCCGCTGGGCGGAGTGACGGCGGTTTTCGCACCCTGAGCGAATACATCGCCGCGAATAACCATTCCAACCAAACGAGTTAAAACATACGTTCGATTCTCGGCTAAGCTGAATGCGTGACCACCGCTCCCGTCTTCGCATGCAGCAACTCCGTGTCGGCACTGTCCGACGCGGAGTTGCTGGATGCGTTGCGGGACAGGGAAATCGAGCGGCGCCGGGCCTATCGTGACCAGCTGCGGCTGATCGCGGAGATCGACGTGCGCGGTGTGGCGGTGGCGCGCGGGTATCGGGATGTCGCGGCGCTGGTGCGGGAAATGTTCGCCGTCAACCCGGCCGATGCGCGCCGGATGGTGACGCATGCCCGGCAGCTGAATCCACGGGTGGCGGCGTCCGGGGCGCGGACCGAGGCGGAGCTACCGGTGGTCGCCGACGCGCTCGCCGACGGCGTGATCGTCCCGGAGCACGTCGAGGCCATCCACGCGGCGGTGCGGGCACTCCCGCCGGCGGCCTCGATCGAGGACCGCGTCATGGCGGAGAAGATCCTGTGCGAGGCGGCCGTTGTAAGCGAACCGCGGATCGTGGCGCGCCTGGGCCGCGAGATCCGGCAGCGTCTCGACCCCGACGGCGATCCGCCTCGTGACGAGGATGCAGCGCTGCCCCGGCGGCGGCTGGACATCTCCGAACGGCACGGCGGCGGTGTGGCGGGCTCCTTCGACCTCGACGCGGAGACCGGTGCCCTGCTCACGGCCCTGCTGTCCCCGCTGACCGAACCCCGCGCCGGTGCGGACGGCCCGGACCTGCGGAGCCCCGCCGAGCGTCGCGGTGACGCCTTCGCCGAGGTGCTCCGGCTGGCCGCGCGGTGCCCGGACGTTCCCACCGAAGCCGGTGAGCCGGCCACGCTGCTGGTCAGTGTCACCCTCGATCAGCTGCGATCGGGGCTGGGGCATGGGCTGCTGGACCGTCACGAGATGCTGTCCGCCGCCCAGATCCGCCGCCTGGCCTGCGATGCCAAGGTCGTGCCGGTGGTGCTGGGATCGAAGAGCGAGACCCTGGACGTCGGCCGCGCCACCCGGGTCGTGCCCAGGCGCATCCGGCGCGCGCTGATCCGGCGGGACAAGGGCTGCACATTCCCCTCCTGCGCCCGCAAGGCCAAATGGACCGAAGCTCATCACGTCATCCCCTGGGCCCACGGCGGGCCCACCTCGCTGGCGAACCTCACCCTGCTGTGCAGCCATCATCACCACCTGCTGCACCGCACCGACTGGCGAATCCACATGATCCACGGCCACCCCTGGTACATCCCACCCGCCCACATCGACCCGACTGGCCGACCCCGGCGCAACACGCTTCACGTGATGCGCACGTAGGTCACCGGTCGGCAGGCTCCGGGTGGCCCAGCTTGGTCAGCCACAGCCTGAACAACTTGTGCAGTGCCTCCGCGCCGACCGGCTCGCCCGGGGGCTCGAAATCACGTGGGTAGATCAGGAAGCCGCGCTCCTGCGGACCGCCGAACGCGCCGTGGGAACCGACGTGCGGCTCGAACGGGGAGGCCTCATCGGTTTCCGGGTCGTAGCGGCTGTTGATCATGACGTCGGCGCAGTGCGGGAAGGTGTCCGCGCGCTTGATCAGCTCGACCGCGTGCGGGCTGTAGCCCGCCAGCGGATCCTCGCCGATGATCACGCCCGTCGCCAGGCGGTGCACGCCGTCGCGGCCCAGGACGACCGGGCCGAACTCCGCGCTGTGCACCAGCATGAACCCGACGCCGGGGTGATCCACCAGCGCGGGCAGCAGACCGGGATGCTCCCGCTCGATCGTCTCCAGTTTCACCCTGCCGTCGAACTCGGTGAACGACACCATCGCCAGATGCCCGGACACCGTCACCACCACGCCCGGCGCGACCCTGGTCACCTCCGGTGTCGTGCTGTCGCTGTGCCTGCGGTGCTCGATCTGGGTGCTCGGCCGCAGCGCCCGCGCCCGCAGCCGCTGCGCGATCGGCCCGCCGCCCTCCACCTCGGGATCCGGACCACCGCACAACCGCCCGACCAGCTCCTCGATCGACTCACCGAAGCGGTCCGCGAACGCCCAGCCCTGCGTCTGCCCGTGATCGGAGAGCACAACCAGGTGGTACCGGCGTGGCGCGAGGCGGCTCGCGCGATGCAGGCGCCCGATCTGCTGGTCGATCGCACGCAGTACGGCGAGCGTGTCGAAACGTTCGATGCCGGAATGGTGCGCGACCTCGTCGTAGCCCAGGAAATCCGCGTACACGACCGGCCGCCCGTCGAGCATGTCCTCCAGCACCGCCGAGACGACGACATCCCGCGCGATGACCGTGGTGCCCGGCCGCGCCAGCGGATATATGCCGCCGCGCTTCACCCGTGGCCGCACCCCGGCCCGCCGCTGCTTCGCGGCCGCGGCCAGCTCACGCCCGACGTCGGTCAGCGCCGAGGCCAGGGTGTGCACCGCGTTGACCGGGTTGGCGAAGTACGCGTAGTACCCGGTGCCGACCTTGTCCCTGCTGCGCCGGCGCAGACCCTTGGGCAGCAACACCGAAACCGCGCTCATCGTGAGGCTGTAGTGCGGCGCGTCGCCGGTGAACAGGTTGCCGTGGCTCGCGCCGTCCACGGCCAGCAGCCCCCGGCCGTCGGAGTGCCGCCGCTCGATCTCCACCGCGTCCTTGGGATGCGCGCACGCCATCACGTGGTCGCGATCCTTTTCGTACCAACGGAAGCCGAGGATGTCGTGATTGGACCCGTGCAGGATGCCCGCGACGCTGGCACCGGTCTGCGAACTCCAGTCGGTATGCCACTTGCCGAGCTTGTGGCTGTCCCGCGCCAGCCACTTGGCCAGCGTCGGCATGTCGCCGTCCCGCACCGCGCGCCGCACGACGTCGTAGCCGAGCCCGTCGACCTGCAGGAAGATCACACCCGGCGGCAGGTCACCGTCCCAGTCCGGGGAACGCCTGCTGCGCCGCACCGCGCGCCGGAAGAAGATCTCGTCCTCGTCGATCGCCAGCACGCTGCTGACCAACGCGTTCACCACGGAAATCCCGAGCACGACCAGCACCGCCGTGCGCAGCCCGTCGACCTCGACACCCGGCACCGCCCAGAGCGCGGCCAGCGCGCCCGCGCCCAGCAGCAGGAAACTCCCGATCCCCAGCGTGAACAACGCGATCGGCAACGCGATCCGCAACACCAGCGGCCACACCACACTGGTCAGCAGGCCCAGCACCAGCGCGCACACGATCGGCTGCCACCACTGCGGCATCGCGAAGCCGTCGAGCCACACATCGAGGCCCCGCAACGCGAACGCGACCGTCAACCACACGAACGCGACGCGGGCGATCGTCCGCCCGCGCCGCAGGAGCCGTCCTCGCTCCGCTTCCGTCATCTACTTACTTTCGCTTTCTCCCGGCGCCGGCGCGCCACCAGATTCACCACGCCGGTCACCACGAGCACCAGCACGGCGGCCAGTAGCGTGGCGATCAGCGGCGAGTCGAAGATACCGCCGCTCACCACTCCGAGCAGGGCGTACGCGACCGCCCACAAGGCACACGCCGCGAGCGTGGCGGGCAGCAGCCGCCGCCACGGGTAGGCCACCGCGCCCGCCGCGAGCAACACCGGGATGCGCCCGGCCGGAATCAGGCGGCCCACGACCACGAGCTGCCAGCCCTGCCGTTCGAACCGCGCCTGCGCGTTGGCGAGCCGTTCCGGTTTCTGTCCGCGCGCCAGCCACCGCACGGCCGCGTCGCTGCCGAGCCGTGCGACCGCGAACGTCGTCAGGTCGCCGATGCCCGCGCCCAGCACAGCCAGCAACAACACCAGTGGCAGCGACAGGTGCGCGGTGGTCATCGCGACCGCGGCGGCCGCCCCGACGAGCGCGCCGGTGGGCACGATCGGCACGACCGAGCCGATCAGCACGCCCAGAAACAGGGTGGGATAACCGATCGCGGAGGCGTCGGACCAGTCGAGCGACAGCGTCACCGGCTCACCTCGGACAGCGCGACCTCTTCGCCCGGCGGCGTCACGAGCACCCGAGTGTCCCCGGCCGCGGCGTCCGCGAACCGGTGCGGCGGCTCGGCGAGCAGGCGGCGCATCCGCGCGGTGCGCGCGATGCCGGGCACGGCCAGCGTGCCCCAGTGCACCGGTACCGCGATCTTCGGCCGGACGAGCCGGACGGCCTCGGCCGCCCGTTGCGGGTCGAGGTGGCCCGGTCCGAGATTCGGCCCCCAGCCCCACACCGGCAGCAGCGCTACGTCCACTTCGGACAGATCGGACATGCCCTCGTGCAGATCGGTGTCCCCGGCGACGTACACGGTGGCGCCCTCGGCCTCGATGAGGTGCCCGGTCGCCGGCGCCTGCGGGCCGTGCGTGAACCGCGGACCCCAACGGTGTCCCGAATGCGCCGCGTGCAGCGCCGTGACCGTCAGTCCGTCCTCGATCAGCCGCTCGCCGACGCCCAGCTCACGCACACACGAGAATCCCCGGCGCCGCAACCAGGCCCCGGCCCCGCGCGGCACCACCACCGGCACGTCTCGCCCGAGCAGGCGCAGCGACGGCAGGTGCAGATGATCACCGTGCAGATGCGAGATGAGCACGAGATCGGCCCCGGCCCACGTGTGTGGCTCCAGCGGGGCGGCGACCCGGGTGAGCCCGCCGACGCGTCGCGTGAGGACGGGATCGGTGAGCACGATGCGGCCCGCGATCTCCAGCCGGACTGTCGAGTGCCCCAGAAAACGCATCAACAGTCCGTCCACCACCCCAGTATCACCGGCCCTACCGGACGCCGCCCGTCCAAAAGCGAGACATACCGCACAATCTCCCGGAAATCCGTGTGACCTCGGGTTTTAATCGAGACACGCCGAAAGGGAGGCGTGAGATGGAAGCCAATGATGCCGAACTGAATCATCGTGAACAGGCCACGCTTCGCGCCGTGGCCCTCGGCCGGGCCGAGCTGACGTCCAGCCGTGAACCGGACCTGTTCATCGACGGACTCGCGGTCTGCGACCAGTCGTGTGCCCACCGGCTCGCGAACCTCGGGCTGATCGCCACGGCGCGCGACGGGCGCCCCGGCGAGCGGGTACCCGCGGTGCTCACGGAGACGGGCAAAACGGCCTTGATGACCATGCGGAGTGTGCCCGTGGCCGCTGCGTGACCCCACAATTGGGTAACACCTAGGTCACTACCGCTCACTTGGGTGAACCGATCACGGCGAGTCGCAAAAAGTGCGTTTGACCTGGTCAACCACTGCGTCGCGGCGCGGAACGCCGAACGGGCGATAGTCAACTCCGGCGTGGCATTTCCCACGCGCGGCGGTCGACGTATGTCGATAACAGCGAATTCACACTACTGTCATAAGACCCCGGAGAACCCGGGAGTAACAAGCGCGCCGCGTCAACGCCCCCACCAGAGGGTGGTTGCCGCGCGCCGAACAACCGGATAGAGCCAACTACACGCACCACAGGGCCACCCAGTGAAGTGTGGCCTGGCGTCGCAGCCTGCCCAGTGCCGGGCGCACGCCGAAACCCTTCTCGACTGACCATCGCGGTCCGGGACAACTGCGTTAGCCACGTCGACCAGACTTGGCACGAACGGGTGACTTCCTGCGACCGCCGACGCCTTAGGAGGCGGCCAGCCGTGACCCGCCACAGCCCGAGTGACCCCCAGGGGCTTTACGACCCGCAGTACGAGCACGATGCCTGCGGTGTCGCTTTCGTCGCCGATCTCGCCGGACGGCGAGATCACGAGATCGTGCGCAAGGCACTTGTCGCGCTGCGAAATCTCGAACACCGTGGGGCACGCGGGGCCGAACCGGAGACGGGTGACGGCGCCGGCATCCTCATCCAGGTCCCGGACGAGTTCTACCGCGAGGTCGTCGACTTCGACCTGCCCGAGGCGGGTGGCTACGCGGTGGGCACCGCGTTCCTGCCCACCGACGACACGACGCGCGGCCGTGCCATGAGCGCCATCGAGCGCATCGCCGCCGAAGAGGGCATGCGCGTCCTCGGCTGGCGTGAGCTGCCGGTCGACACCGAGCACGTCGGGCCCACCGCGGCCACGACGATGCCGCACTTCACCCAGCTGTTCATCGCCTCCCGCGAGGCCGGCGTGACCGGCCTGGCGCTGGAGCGCGCCGCGTTCTGCGTGCGCAAGCGGGCCGAGCACGCGCTGGAGCCCGAAGGCGTCTACTTCCCCAGCCTTTCCGCGCGCACCATCGTCTACAAGGGAATGCTCACCGAGCCGCAGGTCGAGAAGTTCTTCCCGGACCTGACCGATCAGCGTGTCACGAGCGCGATCGGGCTTGTGCACTCTCGCTTTTCCACCAACACGTTCCCGTCGTGGCCGCTGGCGCACCCGTACCGCTATGTCGCGCACAACGGCGAGATCAACACCATGCGCGGCAACCGGAACTGGATGGACGCGCGCGAGTCGATGCTCGCCACCGACCTGATCCCCGGTGACCTCAAGCGGATCTACCCGATCATCACGCGCGACGCGAGCGACTCGGCGACCTTCGACGAGGTGCTCGAACTGCTGCACCTGGGCGGGCGCAGCCTGCCGCACGCGGTGCTGATGATGATCCCGGAGGCGTGGGAGAACCACGAGGAGATGGACCCGGCGCGCCGGGCCTTCTACGAGTTCCACTCGACGATGATGGAGCCGTGGGACGGTCCCGCCCTGGTGTCGTTCACCGACGGTACGCAGATCGGCGCGGTGCTCGACCGCAACGGCCTGCGCCCGGCCCGGTACTGGGTCACCGAGGACGGTCTCGTCGTGCTGGCCAGTGAGGTCGGCGTGCTGGAGCTGGACCAGTCCACGATCGTGCGCAAGGGCAGGCTGGAGCCCGGCCGGATGTTCCTCGTCGACACGGCCGAGGGCCGGATCATCGACGACGAGGAGATCAAGGGCGAGCTGGCCGCGCAGCATCCCTACGGCGAATGGGTCGACGCGGGGCTGGTGCGGCTCGAGGAGCTGCCCGAGCGCGAGCGCGAGGTGCCCACGCACTCTTCGCTGGTGCGGCGGCAGCAGGCGTTCGGCTACACGCAGGAGGAGCTGGAAACCCTTCTCGAGCCGATGGCCCGCGCCGGCGCCGAACCGATCGGCTCCATGGGCAACGACTCGCCGCTGGCTCCGCTCTCGGCGCGGCCGCGGCAGATCTTCGACTACTTCACGCAGCTGTTCGCGCAGGTCACCAACCCGCCGCTGGACGCGATCCGCGAGGAGCTGGTGACCTCGCTCGGCACCCAGCTGGGCGCGGAGCCGAACCTGCTCGACGCCGGTCCGGAGCACGCGCGCAAGATCGTGCTGCCGTTCCCGGTGCTGGACAACGACGAGCTCGCCAAGCTCGTGCACATCAACGACGACGGCGACCTGCCCGAGTTCCAGGCCGTGACCGTGCACGGGCTCTACGAAGTGCACGGTGGCGGCAAGGCGCTGGTGCGACGGCTGGACGAGATCTGCGCCGAGGTGTCCGAGGCCATTGAGGACGGCGCGCGGCTGATCGTGCTGTCCGACCGTGGCGTCGACGCCGACCATGCGGCGATCCCGTCGCTGCTGCTGACCGGCGCGGTGCATCACCACCTGGTGCGGCAGAAGACCCGCACGCAGGTCGGCCTGATCGTGGAGGCCGCCGACGCCCGCGAGGTGCACCACATCGCGCTGCTCATCGGCTACGGCGTCGCCGCGGTGAACCCGTACCTGGCGATGGCGACCGTCGAGGAACTGGCCGCACAGGGCAAGATCCCCGGCGTCACGCCGGAGCAGGCCACCCGGAACCTGATCAAGGCGCTGGGCAAGGGCGTGCGCAAGACCATGTCGAAGATGGGTGTGTCCACAGTGGCCTCCTACACCGGCGCCCAGATCTTCGAGGCGATCGGGCTCGGCGCCGACGTCATCGACACCTGCTTCCGCGGCACCACCTCCCGGCTCGGCGGCGTCGGCTTCGACACCCTGGCCGACGAGGTCGCGCAGCGGCACCAGCACGCCTTCCCGAGGGACGGCGTGCGCCCGGCGCACCGCGAGCTGGAGACCGGCGCCGACTACCAGTGGCGGCGCGAGGGTGAGGCGCACCTGTTCAACCCGCACACCGTGTTCAAGCTGCAGCACTCGACGCGGTCCGGGAAGTACGAGATCTTCAAGGAGTACACCCGCTCCGTCGACGAGCAGGCCGAGAAGCTGATGACGCTGCGCGGGCTGTTCGAGCTCAAGGAGGGTGTGCGGGCGCCGGTGCCGATCGAGGAGGTCGAACCGGTCTCCGAGATCGTCAAGCGGTTCGCCACCGGCGCCATCTCCTACGGCTCGATCTCGATGGAGATGCACCAGACCCTCGCGATCGCGATGAACCGGCTGGGCGGCAAGTCCAACACCGGTGAGGGCGGCGAGGACCCGGAGCGGCTCTACGACCCCGAGCGGCGCAGCGCGGTCAAGCAGGTCGCGAGTGGCCGGTTCGGCGTGACGAGTGAGTACCTGGTCAACGCCGACGACATCCAGATCAAGATGGCGCAGGGCGCCAAGCCCGGTGAGGGCGGGCAGCTGCCCGGCGCGAAGGTGTACCCGTGGATCGCCAAGACGCGGTTCTCCACGCCGGGTGTGGGGCTCATCTCCCCGCCGCCGCACCACGACATCTACTCGATCGAGGACCTGGCGCAGCTGATCCACGACCTGAAGAACGCCAACCCGGCCGCCCGCATCCACGTGAAGCTGGTGTCCGAGGTCGGGGTCGGCACGGTCGCGGCCGGTGTGTCCAAGGCGCACGCCGACGTGGTGCTCATCTCGGGGCACGACGGCGGCACCGGCGCTTCGCCGTTGTCCTCGATCAAGCACGCGGGTGGCCCGTGGGAGCTGGGGCTGGCCGAGACGCAGCAGACGCTGCTGGCCAACCGGCTGCGGGACCGGATCGTGGTGCAGACCGACGGTCAGCTCAAGACCGGCCGCGACGTGGTGATCGCCGCGCTGCTGGGCGCCGAGGAGTTCGGTTTCGCGACCGCGCCGCTGGTGGTGTCGGGCTGCATCATGATGCGCGTCTGTCACCTCGACACGTGTCCGGTCGGCGTCGCGACGCAGAACCCGAAGCTGCGCGAGAAGTTCAGTGGCAAGGCCGAGTACGTGGTGAACTTCTTCGAGTTCATCGCGCAGGAGGTGCGGGAGTACCTGGCGGCGCTCGGTTTCCGGTCGATCGCCGAGGCGGTCGGGCACGCGGAGCTGCTGGACAAGCGGCGCGCGGTCGAGCACTGGAAGGCCGCGGGGCTGGACCTGTCGCCGATCTTCCACGTGCCCGAGCTGGAGCCGCGTGCGGCCCGGCACCAGGTCGTCGCGCAGGACCACGGTCTGGACAAGGCACTGGACAACACGCTGATCCAGCTCGCCGAGGGCGCGCTGTCCTCCGGTGACAAGGTGCGGCTGGAGCTTCCGGTGCGCAACGTCAACCGGACCGTGGGCACGATGCTGGGCTCGGAGCTGTCCAAGCGCTGGGGCGGCGAGGGTCTGCCCGACGACACCATCGACGTGACCTTCACCGGCACGGCGGGGCAGTCGTTCGGCGCGTTCATCCCGCGCGGCATCACCTTGCGGCTCTACGGCGACGCCAACGACTACGTCGGCAAGGGACTGTCCGGTGGCCGGATCGTGGTGCGGCCGCCGAAGGAGGCGCGTTTCCCCGCGGAGGAGCACATCATCGCGGGCAACGTCATCTGCTACGGCGCCACCGCCGGGGAGATCTTCCTGCGCGGCAAGGTCGGCGAGCGGTTCTGCGTGCGCAACTCCGGTGCCGTGGCGGTCGTCGAGGGCGTCGGCGACCACGGGTGCGAGTACATGACCGGCGGGCGCGTGGTCGTGCTCGGCAGCACCGGGCGGAACTTCGCGGCCGGTATGTCCGGCGGGATCGCCTACGTGCTCGACCTTTCGCCGATGCGCGTCAACCGGGAGATGGTGGACCTCGACCCGCTGGACGACGAGGACACCGAGTTCCTCCGCGACGCGGTGGAAAGGCATTACGTGGAGACGGAATCCGCGGTGGCGCACGCGCTGCTGGCGGACTGGGACGTGGCGGTCGAGCGGTTCGGCAAGGTCATGCCCAAGGACTACAAGCGAGTACTTCAGGCGCAGGCCGCCGCCGAGCGGGACGGCCGCGACGTGAACGAGGCGATCATGGAGGCCGCTCATGGCTGACCCCAAGGGTTTTCTCACGACGGAACGCGAGACCCCGACGAGCCGGCCGGTCGACATCCGGATCCTGGACTGGAAAGAGGTCTACGAGGGCTTCCCGTCGAACAAGCTGGAGAAGCAGGCCGGGCGCTGCATGGACTGCGGTATCCCGTTCTGTCACCAGGGTTGTCCGCTGGGGAACCTGATTCCCGAGTGGAACTCGCTGGTGTGGCAGCAGGACTGGCTCGACGCGATCGAGCGGCTGCACGCGACCAACAACTTCCCGGAGTTCACCGGGACGTTGTGCCCCGCGCCGTGTGAAACCGCGTGCGTGCTCGGCATCAACGACGATCCGGTGACGATCAAGCGGGTCGAGATCTCGATCGTCGACCGGGCGTGGGACGAGGGCTGGATCAAGCCGCAGCCGCCCGAGACGCGCACCGGCCGCAAGGTCGCCGTGGTCGGCTCCGGCCCGTCCGGGCTCGCCGCCGCACAGCAGCTCACCCGCGCCGGGCACGACGTGGTCGTGTTCGAGCGGGCCGACGCGATCGGCGGGCTGCTGCGGTACGGGATCCCCAACTTCAAGATGGAGAAGTGGCGCCTGGACCGGAGGCTGGACCAGATGCGCGCGGAGGGCACCGAGTTCCGCACGAACGTCGACGTCGGCGTGGACGTGACGGTCGAGCAGCTCAAGTCCGACTACGACGCGGTGGTGCTGGCCGGTGGCGCGACGGCGTGGCGGGATCTGCCGATCACCGGCCGCGAGATTCCCGGCGTGTACCAGGCGATGGAGTTCCTGCCGCCGGCCAACCGCGTCGCGGCGGGCACCCTCGACGAGACGCCGATCAGCGCGAAGGACAAGCACGTCGTCGTGATCGGCGGCGGTGACACCGGCGCGGACTGCGTCGGCACCTCGCACCGCCAGGGCGCCGCGTCGGTGACGCAGCTGGAGATCATGCCGAAGCCGCCGCAGTCGCGTTCCGACGCGCACCCGTGGCCGACGTACCCGATGATCTACCGGGTGTCCTCGGCACACGAGGAGGGCGGCGAGCGGCTGTACTCGGTGAACACGCAGGAGTTCCTCGCCGACGACGAGGGCGACCTGCGCGCGCTGAAGCTGGTCGAGGTGCGCAACGAGGGCGGCAAGTTCGTTCCCGTCGAGGGCACCGAGACGGAGCTGCCCGCGCAGCTGGTGTTGCTGGCGATGGGTTTCGTGGGGCCGCAGCAGGAGGGGCTCATCGAGGAGCTGGGCGTCGAACTGGACCAGCGCGGCAATGTCGCGCGGGACAAGACGTTCAAGACGTCGGTGGACAACGTGTTCGTGGCGGGTGACATGGGCCGCGGCCAGTCGCTCATCGTGTGGGCGATCGCCGAAGGCCGCTCGGCGGCCGCCGCCGTGGACGCGCACCTGATGTCGCGGGATCTGCTGCCCGCGCCCATCGCGCCCACGGACCGGCCGATTTCGTAATACGACGTTCGAGCGACAACGGGGTGGACAGGCATTCGGCCTGTCCACCCCGTTGTCGTAGAAGACCGCGAACCCTTTCCCCGCCTTATAGGCCAGCCGCCAACAACTGACCGGTTTCCACGGCGCGGGGAAAGCGGGTAATAGTTAATCGTGGACCGCCATGAGCGCCTGAACGCGCTGCTCGAAATGGTCGGGCAGCGCGCCAGGCTCGACGTCGAGGAAACCGCGAAAGAACTTCGCGTCTCGCCCGCGACAATTCGCCGCGATCTCGACCATTTGGCCGGACGTCAATTGCTTACCCGCACCCGGGGCGGTGCGGTGCCGAGCAACGTCGCCTACGACCTGCCCCTGCGGCACAAGGCGGCGCGCAACGCGGTGGAAAAGCAGCGGATCGGCGCGGCCGCCGCGCGACTGGCCGAGCGCGGGATGAGCGTCGGGATCAACGGCGGCACCACCAGTACCGAGGTGAGCCGGGCGCTGGCGACCCGTCCGGAGTTCAACAGCGCCGACGGCGCGCCCGCGCTGACCGTGGTCACCAACGCGCTCAACATCGCGCACGAACTGACCGTGCGGCAGTGCATCAAGATCGTGGCCACCGGCGGGGTCGCGCGCGCCCGGTCGTTCGAGCTGACCGGGCCGCTGGCCGAACCGGTGCTGAACGAGGTGAGCCTGGATCTGGCCTTCCTCGGCGTGGACGCGATCGATCCGCTGCGCGGCCTCTACGCCCACCACGAGGCGGAAGCCACCATCAACCGGCTGCTCGCGTCGCGGGCCCGGCAGGTCGTGGTCGTCGCGGACAGCTCGAAGCTCGGCGCGTACGCGTTCGCCCGCATCTGCCCGACGCCGGAGGTGGACATCCTGATCACCGACTCGCGCGCGCCGCGTGAGGTGGTGACCGCGTTCGAGTTGGAAGGGATCGAGGTCATCCAGGTTTAGCAGGCGCTCGAACCGGCCGGTACTGGGCTGAACGTGGGACACCCGGCGCCGTCCGGGTGTCCAATACGACACAACCTTGCCCTGGTTTTCCACGTGGTTTACCTTTAGCGGGCCAGGCGATGGCCTCCGGAAGCGGTGAAACTCCGCACGGACGCGCCACTGTGACCCGGTTCGGAAACGAGCCGGGAAGTCAGACCCGGACCATCGCGTCACCCCAGACAGGCCGCGCAAGCCCGAGGAGGTTTTCCCGTGACCCAGGCCGCTACGGCGATCCCGGTTCCCGTTCGTATTCCCATCCGCCAGATCCTGCCCTGGGCCGTCCTCATCGGACTGCTCGCGCTGATCGCGCTGTACTTCGTCAGCACCGAGCAGGGTGCCACGGCGATGTTCGCCAACAGCTACATCCACGAATTCCTGCACGACGGCAGGCACCTGCTCGCCTTCCCCTGCCACTGACATGATGAGGACCCTGCTGGTCCGCGGCATGGCCGCGGGCCTGGTCGCGGCCGTCCTCGCCACGGTGTTCGGCTACGTGGCCGGCGAACCGACGGTGAGCACGGCCATCGGATTCGAAGAGTCCCTGCCCCACGACCACCACGGCGCGGAACTCGTCAGCCGTGGGGTGCAGTCCTCGATCGGGTTGTTCGTGGGCGTCGGCGTGTACGGCATCGCCATCGGCGGTCTGCTGGCGCTGGCGTTCGCGTTCGCTTATGGACGGATCGGGACGTTGCGCCCGAGGCTGACGGCATTGCTGGTCACCGCTTGCGCGTTCGCAGTGGCCGTCGTGGTGCCGTTCCTGAAATACCCGGCGAATCCACCCGCGGTCGGCCAGGAAGGCACGATCCAGTCCAGGACCGAGCTGTACTTCGCGTTCGTCGCACTGTCCATTGTGGTCGGCTTGGTCGCGGTCGTGGCCGGCCGCAAGGTGACCGAGCGGTTCGACGCGTGGGCGGGCGGTATCACCGCGTGCGTCGGTTATCTCGTGGTGATGGCGCTGTGCGCCTGGCTGATGCCGATCGTCGACGAGGTACCGGCGCAGTTCCCGGCGTCGGCGTTGTGGAGTTTCCGCATCGCCTCGCTCGGCACGCAGGTCACCCTGTGGGGCTCGCTGGGACTGATCTTCGGCACGCTCGCCGAGCGGGCGTTCACAAGATCGGCAGTCCCGCAGGCGAACCCCGCCGTATGACCTCGAGGAGCGCCTCGGTGTCGAGGTGCTCCACAATGGACTGGGCAAGCCGGTCCAGCATCGATTCCCGCAGTGCGGCGAATCCAGGCGCGTCCACGGCCGGGGTCCACGTGACCCCGGCCATCGCCGCGGCCTCGGTCAGCCAGGCGCGACGGAAACCGTCGTTGTCGAAGGCGCCGTGCCACATCGTTCCCCACACCGGGCCCGCGTTCCAGCCGTCGAGGAACGGTTCGGCGTAGCCGTCCGGTTCGGCGCTGCCGTGGTGGATCTCGTACGCCTCGACCTCGTGCCCGCGCCAGGAGCCGCTCGGCCGGGCGAGCACCTTGTCGTGCGCGAACGACACCGTGGTGGGCAGCAACCCGAGCCCCTTGACGGCGCCCTCGCCGGATTCGACGTCGTCGCGGATCTCCCGCGCCATCATCTGGTAGCCACCGCAGATGCCCAGCACCGGTTTTCCGCCGGCCACACGGGCGTTGAGCGCGCTTTCCAGGCCCCGTGAGCGCAGCCAGCGCAGATCGTCGACCGTCGCGCGCGTACCGGGCAGCACCACGATGTCGCTGGCTCGCACGACGTCCGGCTCGGCGGTGAGGCTCACGGTGACGCCGGGTTCGGCGGCGAGAGCGTCCACATCGGTCGCGTTGGAGGCACGCGGGAACCGCACCACCGCGACCTTCAGCGAGCCGCCCTGCTGCTCACGCGTCCAGCCTGCGGCCGCGAGCGCGTCCTCGGAGTCGATCCACACGCCGTGCAGCCACGGCAGCACTCCGAACACCGGGCGGCCGGTCAGCTCGGCGATCCGGTCCAGCCCCGGCCGCAGCAACCCGAGATCGCCGCGGAACTTGTTGACGATCCAGCCCGCGATGTGCGACTGGTCCTCGGCGTCCAGCAACGCCTGCGTGCCGTACATCGCGGCCAGCACCCCGCCGCGGTCGATGTCGCCGACGACGACCACGGGCAGCCCGAACCGCCGCGCGAGGCCCATGTTCGTGTAGTCGCCCGCGCGCAGGTTGATCTCGGCCGGGCTGCCCGCACCCTCGCACACGACCACGTCGAAACGGGAGCTGAGGCCTTCGTAGGCGTCGAAGGCCAGGCGTGCCAGAGCGGCGCGGCCCGAGGCGTACTCCCCCGCCTCGAGCGTGCCGAACGGCTTGCCCAGCGCGACGATGTGGCTGCGGTGATCGCTGCCCGGTTTGAGCAGCACCGGGTTCATCGCGGCCTCGGGCTCCACCCCGGCCGCGCGTGCCTGCAGCCACTGCGCGCGGCCGATCTCCGCGCCGTCGGCGCACACCATCGAGTTGTTCGACATGTTCTGCGCCTTGAACGGCGCCACGCGCAGGCCCGCGCGCGCGAGCCAGCGGCAGATTCCCGCGGTGACAAGGCTTTTGCCCGCGTCCGAGGTCGTCCCGGCGACCAGCAGCCCCTTCATCGCGCGACCGCCGCGGCCAGTGCGGCGGCCCCGACCGCCCGCGAAAGCCGCACCGAACGGCGGAGGTCCGCCGGGCCGGGAGCGGGACCGTCGCCCAGCGTGCCGCGGTCCTCGGTGCGACTGCCGTAGGTGTTCACGCCGCCGAGCCGGATGTCGAGCGCACCGGCGAAGGCGGCCTCGACCTGGCCCGCGTTCGGGCTCGGATGCCGGTGCGCGTCGCGCCGCCACACCCGCCACGCGCGCTTCGGGCTGCCACCGACGAGCGGCGCGCAGGCCGTGGCGGCGAGGGCGCCGACGCGGGCGGGCACCAGGTTCGCCACGTCGTCGGCGCGGGCCGCGGCCCAGCCGAACCTTTCGTAGCGGGGTGAACGATGTCCAACCATCGCGTCGAGTGTGTTGAGCGCGCGATAGCCGAGCAGCCCCGGAAGGCCCGCGACCGCGCCCCAGCACAGCGGCGCGACGACCGCGTCCGACGTGTTCTCCGCGATGGACTCGGTGGCGGCGCGCGCCAGTTCCTTGGTGCCGAGGTTCGTGGCGTCGCGGCCGCACAGGTGGGACAGGCGGCGCCGGGCGGCGGGCAGGTCGTCGTCCTCGAGCAGGCGCGCCATCGCCTCGCCCTCCTCGGCCAGGCCGCGTCCACCGAGGACGGCCCACGTCGCGAGCGCGGTCAGCGCGAACCGGGCGCGCGGGCGGCGCCGGGTGGCCGCCTGCGCCACGGCACCGAGGCCCGTCGCGGCACCCACGCAGGCCGCCGCGAACACCACCCCACGGGTCCGCGAGCCGGCCCACATCCGCCGCTCCAGCGCCCCGGCGGCGCGGCCGAACAGCGCGACCGGATGCCCGCGCCGCGGATCGCCGAAAACGGCGTCAAGCAGGTAACCGGCGGCCAGGCCGGACTTACTCGCATACACCACGCACGGCACGTTAGCGCTTGCACGACAATGCCGGGTATGACCAAGCTGACCCAGCGGCTCGCCGGCACCCTCGAAGGTGCCGCCCGCCGCCTGCGCAGGTGGGGGCGCGACGAGGGCAAGGTGCTGATCCTTGGCGGTGTGCGCTCGGGCAAGTCCCGTCACGCCGAGCGGTTGATGTACCCCCATCCCGAGATCGTCTACGTCGCGCCCGGCCTGCCCGCCGGCGACGATCCGGAATGGGCGGCGCGGGTGAAGCAGCATCAGGCCCGCCGTCCGGCCAACTGGCGCACGCTGGAAACCACCGATCTCGCCACGGCCGTGCGCCGTGCCTCGCGCCCGCTGCTCATCGACTGTCTCGGCACGTGGGTCAGCCGGGTACTCGGCGAGGTCGGCGCGTGGGAGCAGACAGCGGGCTGGGAGCTGCGCCTCGACGAGCGGATGGAGGACTTCCTCGCCGCGTGGCGCGAGGCGCATGTACCGATTGTCGCGGTCAGCAACGAGGTCGGCATGGGTGTGGTGCCCGCGACCTTCTCCGGACGCCTCTTTCGTGATGTGCTGGGCGCACTGAACAACCGGGTCGCCGCCGAGTCGGACAGCGTCCAGCTGGTGGTGGCCGGGCGCATTCTCCGGCTGAGCGAAAGGGCATTGCTGTGATCGAGATTCCGCTTCCCGACCCCGAGGCACGTACCGCGGCACTGGAGCGGCTCGACGCACTGGTCAAACCGCTCGGCGCGCTGGGACGGCTGGAGGAGCTGGCGGCGTGGCTGTGTGCCGCGCACGGCCAGGTCCCGCCGAAGCCCCTGGACGACGTGCGGGTCGTCGTGTTCGCCGGCGACCACGGCGTGTCCAGCGTGTCCGCGTACCCGCGTGAGGTCACGGCCGCCATGGTGCGGGTCTTTCTGGCGGGCAAGAGCGGCGTGAACGTGCTCGCGGGCCAGGTCGGCGCCAAGGTCCGCGTGGTCGACATCGCTGTCGACGCGGATCTTTCCGACGTGCCCGAGGACGTGCGCGCGTTCAAGATTCGCCGCGGTTCGGGGTCGATCGACGTCGAGGACGCGCTGGCGCCCGGCGAGGCCCGCGCGGCGTTCGACGCGGGCCGGGCGATCGCGGACGCGGAGATCGCCGACGGTGCCGATCTGCTCATTCCCGGTGACATGGGCATCGGCAACACCACGCCCGCGGCGGCGCTGGTGGCCGCGACGCTGGGCCTGCCCGCGGCCGATGTCGTGGGCACCGGCACCGGGATCGACGAGGCCGGGCGCGAGCGCAAGATCTCCGTGGTCTCGCACGCGCTCGCCCGCTACGCGCAGGCCAAGGACGGCACGGATCCGTTCGACCTGCTCACCGCGCTCGGAAGCGCTTGCGCCGCGGCGACGGCCGGGTTCCTCGTGCAGGGCGCCGCACGGGGTGTGCCGGTGCTGCTGGACGGCGTGTTCTCGGGTGCGGCCGCCGTCGTGGCGCGGGAGATCGCGCCGGACGCCGTGCGCTGGTGGCTCGCCGGACACCGCTCGACCGAACCGTCGCAAGCGTTTGCGCTCAAGGCCTTGGGCCTCGAGCCGATCCTCGATCTGGGGCTGCGGCTCGGCGAGGGCAGCGGCGCCGTGCAGGCCGTACCGACCCTGCGCGCGGCCCGCGCCGTCATCGCCGACATGGGCCTACTGGCCGACCTAGCCTGAAATGCGCGAGTCGAGCGTTCCGCGCGCCCGAGTCGTGGGTTGCCTGCGCGCGAGTTGGGACTTCCATGCGGCCGAGTCGCAGGGCGAGGGCGGCTCGTGATCGCGCTTGACTCGATGCGCATGGCGGTCGGCACGCTGACCGCCATGCCGGTACCGCCGCCCCGCGCGATCGACCGTCGTGTCGCGAGCGGGGCGATGCTGTTCGCGCCCGTCGCGGTGGTGCCGCTCGCGGCGCTGGCCGGGCTGATCATGTGGGCCGGCAGCGTGCTCGGCCTGCCCGGCCTGGCCACCGCCGCCGTCGCGGTCGGGGCCGTCGCGCTCGGCAGCCGCGGCCTGCATCTGGACGGGCTCGCCGACACCGCCGACGGACTGGGTGCCTCCTACGACCGCGACCGGGCGCTGGAGATCATGCGGCGCGGCGACTCCGGGCCGACCGGGGTGGCGGCCCTGGTCTTCGTGCTCATCGTCCAATGTGGAGCACTCGCGGCGGGCGGCGCGGCCGCCGCCGTGGTGGCCGTGATCGCCGGACGGTGCGTGCTGTCGTTGTGCTGCGCCACCGGGGTTCCCTCGGCGCGGCCGGAGGGGCTCGGCGCGACGGTCGCGGGCTCGGTGTCGATCCCCTTCGCCGCGGCGGTTTTCGTGCTGGCTGCCGGGTTGTCGGCGCTGGCGCCGGGCTACGACTGGTGGCGCGGACCGATCGCGGTGGCGGTGGCGTATGCGGTGGCGGGGCTGCTGTTGTGGCGTTGTGTCCGTCGCCTCGGCGGCATCACCGGTGACGTGCTCGGGGCGTGTGTGGAAGCCGCGACCGCCGCCGCGCTACTCGCCCTGGCCTGACCCGTTCATCGTGAGCTCCAGCGCACGCAGGAACCTCGCCGTCGTGGCTTCGTCGCGGACGGCGAGGCGCAGATAGTCACGGCTGAGCCCGGGAAACGTGTCGCCGCGGCGCACCGCGTAACCGGTCGCGCGCAACCGCTCCCGGACACGGTCGGCGCCCGGAATCCGGATCAGCACGAACGGCCCACGCGGCTCGCCGGCGACCTCGACACCGCGCTCCCGCAGACCCGCGACCAACCGCTCCCGGTCCCGTTCCCCGGCGACGGCGAGCTTGTCCGCCTCGTCCAGCGCGGCTGGACGGCAGCAGGCGACGACCGCCCGCGCGGCGAGGCTGGAGACCGACCACGGCGGCTGAACGGCGCGCAAGCGCTCGATGATCTCCGCTTCCGCCAGCACGTATCCCGCACGCAGGCCCGCGATGCCCCACGTCTTGGTGAGGCTGCGGATGACGACCACACCGGAAAGCGTTTCCTCGGCCAGCGACTCCGGTTCGCCGGGCACCGCGTCGAGGAACGCCTCGTCCACCACGAGCACCCGGCCGGGCCGCACCAGTGCGCGCAGCGCCTCGGCCGGATGCAGCACGGACGTCGGATTCGTCGGATTACCAACGAAAACCAGGTCCGCGTCGCCGGGAACGAGCGCGGGATCGAGGACGAAGTCCGGCAGTACGACGCGGCGCACCTCGTGCCCGGCGGCCAGCAGCGCCGCCTCCGGTTCGGTGAACTGCGGATGCACCACGACGGCATTCCGGCCGCGAAAAGCCCGTGCCAGCAACGTGAACGCCTCGGCGGCACCCGCCGTGATCAGCACTTCACCGCTGTCCCTCCGATGCCGTGTGGCGACCGCTTCGGCCGCCGCGACCGGGTTCGGGTACGCGGCCAGGTCGTCGAGCGCCTCGGCGAGTTCGCGGCGCAACCACTCGGGCGGTTTGGGCAGCCGGACGTTCACGGCGAGGTCGACCAGCCCGGCGCCGACCTCCTGGTCCCCGTGATGGTGCAGGTCGTAGTCACTCATAGGCGTGTACCGCCGCCGCGAACCGCTTGGCCAGCCTCGGATGCCCAGCCCAGTGAACGTGCAAATAGGACGCGTGCAGATTCGGCGACGCGAAGCCTTCGCCCGAACCGTCCCATTCCCACGCGGCGGTCGTGCCGTGGCGTGGGCGCACCTGGGTGCGGTGGAACTCGTGCCCGGTGACCCGTTCACCCGCTTCGGCGAGCAGGTTCGGCGCGGGCGCGGTCGCCTCGCGATAGCCGAGGGCGCCGCGTTTCGTCATCTGTGCCACCGCGTCCACGGCGCCGACCATGGGCAGCCCGTCCAGCTCACGGCACAGGTACAGCAACCCGGCGCATTCGGCGACTACCGGCATTCCACTGTGGACCGCGTTGCCGATCTCCTCGCGCAGCGGCGCGTTCGCCGACAGGTCCTCGACGTGCACCTCCGGGAAACCGCCGCCGAAGTACAGTCCCGCGCAGCCCTCGGGCAGGGTCTTGTCCCGCAGCGGATCGATGTCGGCCACATCGATGCCTTGCGCGGCGAGCAGTTCGACGGTCTCGGTGTAGCGGAAGGTGAACGCCTGCCCGGCCGCGGCGGCGACCACACGGCGCCGCCCGGTCCATTCCGGACCCGGTGACCAGGGCCGCCCGCTCAGCCGTGAGGCTCCGCGGGCCACCCGCACGATCGCTTCGAGATCGACACCCTGACTGATCCACTCGGCCAGTTTCGGCAGCAGCCGCGCGGATTCCGTCTCGCGCTCGGCGGCGGGCACCAGGCCGAGGTGACGGCTGGGCGCGTGGATGTCGTCGCTGCGCCGCAGTGCTCCCAGCACCGGGATGCCGGTGGGCTTCAGCGCCGCCCGGATCTCGTCCTCGTGCCGCTGCGAACCGAGCTTGTTCAGGATCACGCCCGCCAGCTCGAGACGCGGGTCGTACCGGGCGAAACCCAGCACGGTCGCGGCCACGCTGCGGCTCGCGGCGCTCGCGTCCACCACGAGCACGACCGGCGCGGACAGCAGCCGGGCCACGTGCGCGGTCGAGGCGTAGCCCTCGGTGCCCAGCCTGCCGTCGAACAGGCCCATCACGCCCTCGATGACCGCGATCTCGCCCGCCCCGTGCAGCAGCAGCGGCACGAGCAGCTCCTCGCTCTGCAGAAAGGGATCGAGGTTGCGCGGCGGCCGGCCGGTGGCCAGTGCGTGGTAGCTCGGATCGATGAAGTCCGGGCCGATCTTGTGCCCGGAAACCGCGTGCCCACGCGAACGCAGCGCGGCCATCAGCCCGGCCGCGATCGTCGTCTTACCGTGTCCGGAACCAGGCGCCGCGATGACGACCCTGGCTACCATTCGATGCCCCGCTGGCCCTTTTGCCCCGTGTCCATCGGATGTTTGACCTTGGTCATCTCGACGACGAGATCGGCGACCTCGACCAGTTCCGGCGGCGCGCTGCGACCGGTGATCACGACGTGCTGACGGCCTGGCCGGTCCGCGATGGTCTTGGCGACGTCGGCGGCGTCGATCCAGCCCCATTTCAGGGGATAGGTGAACTCGTCGAGCACGTAGAAGTCGTGGCGCTCTTCGGCGAGCCTGCGCTTGATCTCGACCCAGCCCTCGCGCGCGTTCACCGCATGGTCCTCTTCGGACCCGGATTTACGCGCCCAGCTCCAGCCTTCGCCCATCTTGTGCCATTCGACCGGTCCCCCCTGGCCGGTCTGCTCGTGCAGCTCGCCGAGCGCACGGAAAGCGCTTTCCTCGCCGACCCGCCATTTCGCGGACTTGACGAACTGGAACACGCCCACCGACCAGCCCTGGTTCCAGGCACGCAGCGCCATCCCGAAGGCGGCGGTGGACTTGCCCTTCATCTCGCCGGTGTGGATGGCGAAGATCGGCCGGTTGCGGCGCTGGCGCGTGGTGAGGCCGTCGTCGGGCACGACCTCCGGTTTGCCCTGTGGCATCAGGCAGCCCTCCCGAGGCGGGATTTCACGGCGCTGGTCAGCGAGTCCGCGGCGACCTCGCCGAGCGGCACGTGTTCGGCGCCGAGGTGTTCGGCGAGTTCGGCGGCGAGCCCGAGGCGCATGCGGCCGGTCTCGCAGTCCATCACCACGGCGGTAACCCCGGCCAGCAGCCCGGCCGCGGCCTGTGCCCGCCGCACCGCGTCCGCACCACTGGTCGCGCGCCCGTCGGTGACGACCACGAGCAGCGGGCGGCGCCGGGGATCGCGTACCGACTCGACGCGCAGAACCCTTGCGGCTTCGAGTAATCCTTCCGCCAGCGGGGTGCGGCCGCCGGTGGGAAGCGCTTCCAGCCGTGCGGCCGCGTCCTCGACGCTGATCGTCGGCGGGAGCGCCAGATCGGCCCCGTTCGCGCGGAACGTGACGAGCCCGACCTTGTCCCGCCGCTGGTAGGCGTCCAGCAGCAGCGACAGCACGGCGGCCTTCACCTCGCGCATCCTCGCCCGGGCACCCATCGACCCGGAAGCGTCCACACAGAACAGTACGAGGTTGCCCTCGTTGCCCTCGCGCAACGCGTAGCGCAGATCTCCCTTGCGCAGCACCAAACCCGCGCCCGTGCGGCCCCGCGAACGCTGGTGCGGCGCGGCGGCGCGCATGGTCGCGACCAGGTGCGGCCGTCCTTCCCGGACACTCGGCGGCCGTACACCGACCGTGCGGCCGCTGTCGGTCACCGCGCGGGAACGCCGTCCGCGCTCTCCCTCACCGACGCCCGCGACCTGGAACAACCGTGCCCGGTACGGCTTGCCCGCACCGGTCGTCTGCTGCTGACCGCCTGCCCCGCCGCCGGTTTCCGGCTGCTGCCCGCCTTCGGTCTCGCCCTGCGGGCCCGCTTCCGGCTCGGGTGCTTGCGAACCGGAGCCGGGTCCGTCGTCGTCGGGGCCGGGGTCCTCGGGCGGTTCGGCGTCCTGGAGTGCCTGTTCGAGCTGGTCCTCGTCGATGCCCGGCGCGTCGAAGGGATTGCGGCGGCGCCGGTGCGGCAACGCGAGCCGCGCGGCGACCCGGATGTCCTCTGTGGACACTTTGTCGCGACCGGACCAGGCCGCGTGCGCGACCGCGGTGCGCGCGGTGACGATGTCCGCGCGCATCCCGTCCACCTCGAACGACGCGCACACCTCGGCGATCTGCCGCAGCGCGTCGTCGCTGAGCGTCACCGAGGGCAGAAGTTCCTGTGCCGCCTGGATTTCCCGCGCCAGGGACGCGTCGTCGTCGGCGTAGCGCCCGGCGAACGTGCCGGGATCGGCTTCGTAGGCGAGACGCCTGCGGATGACCTCGGCGCGTTCCTCCGGATCGCGGCTGGAGGCGACCTCGACGGTCAGCCCGAACCGGTCGAGCAGCTGCGGCCGCAGCTCCCCTTCCTCCGGGTTCATCGTGCCGATCAGCACGAACCGCGCCGCGTGCGAGACCGACACGCCCTCGCGCTCGACCGTCGCGCGGCCCATCGCCGCCGCGTCCAGGAGCGTGTCGACGAGATGGTCGTGCAGCAGGTTGACCTCGTCCACGTAGAGCAGGCCGCGGTGCGCCGCCGCGAGCAGCCCGGGCTGGTAGTCGGTGACCCCCTCGGCGAGCGCGCGTTCGAGGTTGAGCGAACCGACCACGCGGTCCTCGGCGGCGCCGACGGGCAGCTCCACCAGCCGCGCCGGACGACGGATCGCGGGGCCGGCATGCGGGCCGTCCGGGCATTGCGGGTCCGGCGCGGCCGGATCGCACGAGAAGCGGCAACCCTCGGCCACGTCGACCGGCGGCAGCAGCCCGGCCAGTGCGCGGACCATCGTGGATTTCGCGGTGCCCTTCTCGCCGCGCACGAGCACACCGCCGATGGCGGGCGAGATCGCCGACAACACGAGCGCCAGCCGCAGCTCCTGCATGCCCACGACAGCGGTGAAGGGATACGGCCGCATGCGACTCCTCAGGCTCTGAGCGGGTGTCCGCGCCCACTGGTTCTGGCCGCGCGCCGCGAGGGCACGCAACGGGCTTCGAAGCTCTGGCTCCCGGCTCCGGAGAACCGGTCACAGTGGCGGGACCGCCCCGGATTCGCACCGGGTTCCGCGAAGGACCGTCGCCAGGCATCATGACATACGGTTCACGGTCGTGACGATTGTTGTGGTGGGGATCGGCGCCGACGGCTGGGCCGGGCTGACCGAGGCCGCGCGGGCCGAGCTGAGCGCCTGTGACGTCCTGTTCGGCGCGTCGCGTCAGCTCGACCTGGTACCGCTCGACCTGCCGAAAACCGCCTGGCCAAGCCCCCTGCTGCCCGCGCTGGACCGGCTGCTCGGCGCGCACGAGGACCGACGGCTCGGCGTGCTGGCGAGCGGCGACCCGATGCTGTCGGGCATCGGCACCACGCTGATGCGGCGGTTCGCCGATGTGCGGATCGTGCCCGGGGTGTCGTCCGTCACGCTCGCACGGGCGCGGCTGGGCTGGGCCGCGGAGGAGACCGAGGTGGTCAGCGTCGTCGGGCGCAACGTGCACCGCGTCGCGCGTGTGCTGACGCCCGGTGCGCGGTTGTTGGTGCTCAGCTCCGACGCGTCGAGTCCCGCCGCGATCGCGTCGCTGCTGGTCGAGCACGGTTTCGGGGACAGCGCGATGACCGTGCTGGCGCAGCTCGGCGGCCCTGGTGAGCAGATCGTGCGCGGCACGGCGCGCGAGTGGTCGGCCGAGGTCGACCCGCTGAACGTCGTCGCCGTCGAGTGCGCGGGCGGGCCGGGACTCGCGCTTGTGCCGGGGTTGCCGGACGACGCGTTCGAAAGCGACGGCCAGCTCACCAAACGGGATCTGCGCGCGGTCGCGCTGGCCCGGCTGGCACCGCGTCCCGGCGAGCTGTTGTGGGACGTGGGCGCGGGCGCGGGCAGTGTCGCGATCGAATGGTCGCGTACCCATGCGTCGAACCGGGCCATCGCCGTGGAACGTTCCGCCGAACGCGCGGCCCGGATCGGACACAACGCCGAGCGCCTCGGCGTGCCCGATCTGCGGGTCGTGGAGGGCTCCGCGCCCGATGCGCTGGACGGGCTGCCCGCGCCGGACGCGGTGTTCCTGGGCGGCGGGGTCACCGCGTGGCCGGTCTGCTGGGCCGTGCTGCGGGAGGGCGGACGGCTGGTCGCGCACGCCGTCACGCTCGAATCGGAGCAGACGCTCGCGCAGGCCTACCGCACGCATGGCGGAGAGCTGGTACGCATCGCCGTCGAGCACGCCGCCCCGCTGGGCGGATTCACCGGGTGGGCGCCGGCGCGCACCGTGACGCAATGGAGCATCAGGAAATGACCGTGTACTTCATCGGTGCCGGACCGGGCGCCGCCGACCTGATCACCGTGCGGGGCCGGGACCTGCTCGGGCGCTGCCAGGTGTGCCTGTATCCGGGCAGCCTCACGCCGCCGGATCTGCTCGCGCACTGCCCGGCGGACGCCGAACGCGTCGACACGGCGAACCTCAACCTGGACGAGATCATCGCGAGGGTGGTGGCGGCGCACGAGGCGGGACACGACGTGGCGCGGCTGTGCTCGGGCGACCCGTCGATCTACAGCGCGGTCGCCGAGCAGATGCGGCGGCTCGATGCGGCGGGCGTGCCCTACGAGGTCGTGCCGGGGGTGCCCGCCTTCGCCGCCGCGGCGGCGGTTCTGGGGCGCGAGCTGACGGTGCCGACGATCGGGCAGAGCCTCGTCGTCACACGGGTGCAGGCCCGCTCCACGGCGATGCCCTCCGGCGAGACGCTCGAAGCCTTCGCCGCGACCGGGGCGACGCTCGCGCTGCACCTGGCCATCGGGCGGATCGAGCGGGTGGTGGCCGAACTGGTGCCGCGCTACGGCCAGGACTGCCCGGTGGCCGTCGTGGCGCGGGCGAGCCAGCCGGAGGAGGTCGTGCTGCGCGGCACGCTGGCGACCATCGCGGCCCAGGTCAAGGCGGCGGAGATCAAGCGGGCGGCGGTGATCTTCGTGGGCCGGGTGCTGGCCGCGGAGACGTTCCCGGACAGCTTCCTGTACTCGGCGACGAGGGAACGCACGGCGAAGGGCCTGACACGGGATTGACGTGCCTCGCGGTGCTACAGCGGGTCAACCGGCCCGCCCGACGATCGTGCCCGCGCGGTCGATCACCACGACGTCCACCGCGACCGGCGCCGATCCGAGTACCGACAGCGCCGTCTCCCGCGCCTTCGCCGCGACCAGGTCGCCGATCGGGATCCCCGCGTCCTGGCAGATCTCCAGCGCGTGCAACGCCGTGTTGGCAGCCAGGATCGCCGGGGCCTGTTCCGGTGCGAGTGACGCCAGCAGCGACAAGTCCACTTGCGACCGTTTCGAATGCAGGTCCAGGTGCCCCGCCGCGAGCTTCGAGAACTTCGCGAACCCACCCGCGAGGGTGAGCCGCGGCACGGGGTGGCGCGCCAGGTACTTCAGCACGGCGCCCGCGAAATCGCCCATGTCCAGCAGCGCACTCTCCGGCAGGTCGTACAGCTCGGCGACGACACGTTCCGACGTGCTGCCCGTCGCGCCCGCCACGTGTGTCAGCCCCAGCGCCCGCGCGACATCCACGCCGCGCCGGATGCTGTCGATCCACGCCGAGCACGAGTACGGCACGACGACACCCGTCGTGCCCAGGATCGACAGGCCGCCGAGGATGCCCAGCCGCGGGTTCCACGTCTGGCGCGCCAGTTCCTCGCCGTCCGGCACCGAGATCTCGATCACGACGTCACCCGCGTCGCCGTGCGCCGCCGCGACCCGCGCGACCGCCTCGGTCATCAGCCGCCGCGGCACGGGGTTGATGGCGGGTTCGCCGACCGCCAGCGGCAGGCCCGGTTTCGTCACCGTGCCGACGCCCTCGCCCGCACGGAACGTCACTCCCGTACCGGGTGCACCACGCGACACGGTGGCCACGATGAGCGCGCCGTGCGTCACGTCCGGATCGTCGCCCGCGTCCTTGATCACACCGGCGCTGGCCGATCCGGCGTCCAGCCGCTCGGTCGCCAGCGCGAACGCCGGGCGCTTGCCCTTCGGCAGCAGCACCTCCACCGGATCGGGGAAAGTACCGGTGAGCAGCGCGGTGTACGCGGCGGTCGTCGCCGCGGTCGCACACGCCCCCGTAGTCCAGCCGTACCGCACAAACAGGGAGTATGGCTCGTGTGAACACAGTGCTCGTGCTCGGAGGCACCGGTGAGGCTCGCGCGCTCGCGTCGGCCCTGCTCGCCCGCGGCGTCCACGTGGTGTCCTCGCTGGCCGGACGCGTCGCCAACCCCCGGCTGCCCGAGGGCGAGGTGCGCATCGGCGGGTTCGGCGGACCGGACGGGCTCGCGCGTTGGCTCACCGACCACGAGGCGGTCGCCGTCGTGGACGCGACGCATCCGTTCGCCGAACGCATCGGCACCTCCGCGGTGGCGGGCGCGAAGGCGGCGAACGTGCCGTTGCTGCGGCTGCAGCGACCGGGCTGGCAGCCCCGTCACGACGACTGGCACTGGGTCGCCTCGCTCGACGAGGCCGCCGAGCGGATCCAGGAGCTCGGCGACCGGATCTTCCTCACCAGCGGACGCCAGGGACTGGCCGCGTTCGCGCACTGCGCCCGCCAGTGGTTCCTCGCGCGGTGTGTCGATCCGCCGGAACCGCCGCTGCCGCCCAACATCGAGATCCTGCTCGACCGGGGCCCCTACCGCGTCGAGGGTGAGCGGGCGCTGATGCGTGAGCACCGGATCGACGTTCTGGTCACAAAGGACAGCGGGGGCGATATGACCGCCGCGAAACTTCTCGCCGCCCGTGAACTGGGCATTCCCGTCGTGGTCGTGCGACGTCCGGAACGTCCGGATGCACACACGGTTCACGACGTGGCGGCAGCGCTGGATTGGGTATCAGCGATGCTGGAGGGATGAGCCAACCGTTCTACGACGTGGTGCTGCGAAGGCGAGACGTCCGGGCCGAGTTCACCGGGGAACCGATTCCGGAGGACGTACTCACCAGAGTGCTGGAGGCGGCGCACGCCGCACCGAGCGTCGGGCTGAGCCAGCCGTGGGACTTCGTGCTGGTGTCCAATCGTGAGACCCGCACCGCGTTCCGCGACCACGTGCTCGCCGAGCGCGACGTGTTCGCACGATCGCTGTCCGCCGAACGGGGCGAAACCTTCGACAAGATCAAGATCGAGGGGATTCTCGAGTCCAGCCTCGGCATCGTGGTGACCTACGACTCCCGCCGCGGCTCCCCCGACGTACTCGGCCGCCACGCGATCGCCGACGCCGGCCTGTACTCGGTGTGCCTCGCGATCCAGAACCTGTGGCTCGCGGCGACCGCCGAGGGGCTCGGCGTGGGCTGGGTGAGCTTCTACCGCGAGGAGTTCCTGCGGGAACTGCTCGGCATCCCGCCCGAGATCCGGCCGGTCGCGTGGCTGTGCACCGGACCGGTGAGCCGCCTGCACGAAACGCCTGATCTGGAGCGGTTCGGCTGGCGCGAACGGCGGCCGCTGGCGGCCGCAACCCATCTCGAACGATTCGGCGCCGGGGCCACCGTGCATAATCCCTGACCGACAAGACCGGTGGAAATCTCGACACAGTAGGGCGATAGCGTTCGTTCAATGTGGATGGCCAGCAGGACGCCGACAGTCACCCCGGATGAGGTGACCGACCAGGAGCAGGCGCAGCGCGACAGCTCTCCGCCTGTGAAACCCCACGCGCCGTTGTGGCGCTGGCTGGCCATCGTTCTCGGCCTGTTCGCCGCCGCCTGCGCGCTGGCCTACCCGTTCCTGCCGGTCGTGCAGGACACGGCTCAGATCAACTGGCCCGCCGGCAGCGACACCCGCCCGGTGAACGCGCCGCTGGTCGGCTACTGGGCGCAGGACATGCGCGTGGACCTGCCGTGCGCCACGATCCAGTCGGTCAGCGGCCGCAGCCCCGGCGGCGGCCTGCTGTTCTCGACCATTCCCGCCGAGCGCACCGGCAACGGCGCCGGCATGCAGCTCCGCGTCGACAACGGCCTGCTCACCGCGCTCAACCGCGGCGAGCAGGTCGCCCGCCAGCCGCTGCCCGCCACCGGTTGCGACGTCCAGTTCACCTCCGACGCCACCCACACGACGCTGAAGGTCGCGGGCACCCCCGTGTACGACTCGGGTGGTGACGTCCGGCCGCGCGTGCTCGGCATTTACACCGACATCACCTCCGCCAAGGACCCCACGAACGGGCTGCACGTCTCGATCACGCCCGACACGCGCTACCAGTCCTCGCCGACCGGCTGGAAGGTCGGCATCGGCGTGTTCGGCGTGCTGTCGCTGATCGGCTGCCTGATCGCGGTCAACCGCCTGGACGCGCGCACCGCGCGGCGCGCACCACGCTGGGCGCCGGTCGGCTGGTGGAAGCTCACCGCCCGCGACTTCACCGTGTTCGGCACGCTCGGCGCGTGGGTGTTCATCGGGCCGGTGACCTCGGACGACGGCTACATCCTGACCATGGCCAGGGTCGCCGACCAGTACGGATACCTGACCAACTACCACCGCTGGTTCGGGGTCGCCGAAGCGCCGTTCGGCTGGAACGACCACATCTACGAGCTGATGGCCACCGTGTCCACGGTGCCGCCGTGGATCCGGCTGCCCTCGTTCCTGATCGGCGTGATCAGCTGGCTGCTGATCAGCCGTGAAGTCCTGCCCCGGCTGGGCACCCAGGTCCGCGCCAGCCGCGCCGCGAGCTGGGCCGCCGCGATGGTGTTCTTGGTGTGGTGGCTGCCGTTCAACAACGGTGTCCGCCCCGAGCCGTGGGCCGCGCTCGGCTCGCTGCTCGCCCTGTGCGCCGTCGAGCGGACGCTGGTGACCCGGCGGCTGTTGCCGCTGTGCCTCGGCCTGATCGCGGCCGCCTTCGCGCTGGCCGCCACGCCGACCGCGCTGATCGCGGTGGCCCCGTTCCTGGTCGCCGCGCGCCCGCTGTTCCAGATGCTGCGTGCCCGTGCCAGGGAGAGCGGCTGGATCGAGGTGCTGGCGCCGATCGCGGCGGCCGGCTTCATCGTGCTCGTCGTGGTATTCGCCGACCAGACGTTCGCCTCGGTGATGGAAGCCACCAGGCTGCGCGGCAAGGTCGGCCCCGACCTGCCGTGGTACGAGGAGCTGTCCCGCTACGAGCTGCTGTTCGCCAACAGCGCGGACGGTTCGATGACCCGCCGGTTCCCGGTGCTGCTGCTCATCCTGTGCACCGGCACCTGCCTGGTGGTGCTGTTGCGCCGCAGCCGGATCCAGGGCGCCGCGCTCGGCCCGGCGAGGCGGCTCATCGGCACCACGGCCCTGTTCTTCCTGCTGCTCGCGCTGACGCCCACCAAGTGGACGCACCACTTCGGGGCCTTCGCCGCGGTCGGGTCCGCGATGGCGGCGCTGACGGCACTGGCCACCAGTTCCACGGTCCTGCGGTCACGGCGCAACAGGGCGGCGTTCCTGGCGGGCCTGCTCGCCGTGGCGGCGCTCGCCGCGACGGGGCCGAACGCGTACTGGTTCGTCTCCCAGCTCGGCGTGCCGTGGTTCGACAAGGCACCCTCGATCCACGGCTACCACCTGTCCACGCTGCTGCTGCTGGCCGCGGCCGTCGCGGCGGTGTTCGCGTTCGTGGAGAACGTGCGCGCCCAGCGGCCGGGGCTGCCGCCACCGGTCGAGGAACGCCGGGGCCGCGCGCTCAAGCTCGGCTCGGCCGGTCTCGTCGTGGTCTGTGGCCTCGTGGTGGCCTTCGAGTTCGCCAGCATGGGCAAGGCGATCCAGAAGCAGTGGGGCAGCTACAGCCTCGGTGCGGCGAACGTCGAGCACCTGTTCGGCAAGAGCTGCAACCTGTCCGATCACGTGATGGTCGAGCAGGACCCGGTGTCGAGCGTGCTCAAGCCCGTCGCGGCGCAGACGGTTCCGGTCAAGCAGCCGCAGCCTGCCAACTCCACACTGCCGCCGGTGGATCAGGACAACGGCAAGACCGACACCGGTTTCCACACCGACGCCCGCAGCGACAACGATCCGCTGACCGGGCCGCCGCACGGCTTCACCACCAGCACGGTGCCGATGTGGAGCAGCTACCACGAGGACCACAGCGAGACGCCGACCGGGCGGCTGCGCACCGACTGGTACGCGCTGCCCCAGCAGCACGCGGGTGCGCAGGTCGCCGTCGCCGTCGCCGCTCCGGCCGGGAAGGCGACGAGCGTGTCGCTGGAGTTCGGCAGGCAGACCCCGCAGGGCGTCGAGGTGACCAAGAGCCAGGTGGCCCTGCCCAGCGGCACCGGCACCGTGTCCGGCAGCGGCAGCACCAAGACCAAGTGGGCCGACGAGCGCGTCGAGATCGGCGACCTGCCGCCGGACGTGACGCTGGTGCGCGTGGTCGCCGAGGACAACGACATCACCGACGACGGCTGGGTCGCGGTCAGCGCCCCGCGCGTGCCGACGTTCACCACGCTGACGCAGCGGGTGGGCAACGCGCCGGTGTACATGGACTGGCCGGCCGCGTTCGTGTACCCGTGCATGAACCCGGTCACCGCGCACGACGGCGTCTCGCAGATCCCGGCCTACCGGATCACCGCGGGCAACCTGGCCGAGGAGGCCGGCATCGCCGACAACATCGGCGGCGGTCCGCTCGGCTGGCTCGAGGAGGTCGCGACCACGCCGGAGGTGCCGAGCTACCTCAACGGGGACCCGGGACAGTCCTGGGGCCAGCTGATGCAGGTCGAGCCGTTCACCGAGGGCGCCGCGCCGCAGGTTACACACGGGGAGAAGACCGTGTGGGGCTGGTGGTCACCCGGTCCCGGACCGCAGCAGCCGACCGGCTCGACCAACACGCGCTGAGCGGAGGTCCCTGGGGACCCCTCATGGTGCATGAGGGGTCCCCAGGGTGTTTCCTCAGTAGCTCCGCGGGGTCCAGACCTGGCCGTTGCTCACCTGTGTGCGGCTGCTGCCGATGATCAGCAGGCAGCGCATGTCCACACTGGAGGGATCCAGCTCCCCGAGACTCGTGATCGTGACGTGCTCTTCGGCGCCGCCGATGTCCCGTGCGATCACCACCGGGGTGTCCGGTGCGCGGTGCCGCAGCAGCACCTCCCGCGCCTGTCCCAGTTGCGTGGTGCGCGTCTTCGAAGCCGGGTTGTAGATCGCGATCGCGAGATCCGCCGCGCCTGCCGCGTCCAGCCGTCGCTCGATGATTTCCCACGGCTTGAGGCGGTCCGACAGCGACAGCACGCAGTAGTCGTGCCCCAGCGGCGCACCCACCCGGGACGCCGCGGCCTGTGCCGCGGTGACACCGGGCAGCACGCGCACCGTGACCGGCGGGTCGAACGAGGCCGCCTGCTCCAGAACCGCCGACGCCATCGCGAAAACACCCGGATCGCCCGAGGACACGACCGCGACGCGGCCACCGCTTCGGGCCAGTTCCAGCGCTTCCCGCGCCCGTTCGGCCTCGACGCGGTTGCCCGACGCATGCCGTCGCTGTCCGGCCCGCTGCGGCACCTTCGCCACGTACGGTCCGTAGCCGACGATGTGCTCGGCATCCTCCAAGGCGGCCGCGGCCTCCGGGGTCAGCCACTCCGGACCCGCCGGGCCCAGCCCGACGACGACCACCTCCCCGGTCACCGTCTCCGTGGCATCCACATCGGACGGTTCGCCGGATTTGCGTGCCGCATAGGCAGGGCTGGGCACCAGGGCCAGCGAGAAGTACGGCACCGAAGCGGGATCGACATCGGCGAAGGGCTCCACGCGCTGATTGGTCCAGGTCGCGCGCTCGACGTAGAACGCCTCGTCGAGACGGCCCGACTCCGCGAGCGCCTCTCGCACGGAATCGAACGTACGGCCCAGTTTCATCACGGCGGCGGCCTCGGTGTCCGCCAGCCGCCGCGCCAGTTCCGGGGCGGGCAACGTGCCGGGCAGCACGGTGAACACTTCGTCCCGCTGCACGAGCGGGCGCCCCAGCACCGACGACGCCGCGCTCACCGAGGTCACCCCGGGCACGGCTTCGGCTTCGTACCGGTCGCACAGCCGTTCGTGCATGTACATGTAGGACCCGAAGAAGAACGGATCCCCTTCACACAGCAGAACCACATCGCGCCCGGCGTCGAGATGCTCGGCCAGCCGCTTCGCGCTCAGCTCGTAGAACTCGGCGATCGCACCCTCGTAACCGCCGGGATGGTCGGTGCCCTCGGTGGTCACCGGGTACATCAGGCGTTCCTCGATCTGCCCGTCCCGCAGATGCGGCTCGGCGACCGATCGCGCGATGCTGCGCCCGTGCCGCGCGCAGTGGTAGGCGATCACCTCCGCCTCACTGATCAGCCGCGCCGCCTTGACGGTCATCAGCTCCGGATCGCCCGGACCCAGACCCACACCCCAGAGCTTGCCCGTCTTCACTCGGCCTCCTGTGTCTGGCGGGACACCCGCACCCGGTCAGCCTCGCGAGCAGGGCTTCGCCGATCGTCGCTCACTCGGCCTCCTGTGTCTGGCGGGACACCCGCACCCGGTCAGCCTCGCGAGCAGGGCTTCGCCGATCGTCGCTCACTCGGCCTCCTGTGCCAGCGCGTTCACCGCGGCGACGGCCATCGCGCTGCCGCCACGCCGCCCGTGCACCACCAGATAGGGTGCGGGCGCCCGCTTCGTCAATTCCACTTTGGACTCCGCAGCGCCGACGAATCCCACCGGCACCCCGATGATGGCGGCGGGCGCCCCGGCACCCTCGTCGAGCATCTCCAGCAACCGGAACAGCGCGGTGGGCGCGTTGCCGATCGCGACGACGGACCCCGCGAGCCGGTCGCGCCACAGTTCGAGCGCGGCGGCCGAACGGGTGGTGCCCATGCGCTCGGCCAGCGCGGGCACCTGCGGATCCGAGAGCGTGCACAGCACCTCGTTGTCCGCGGGCAACCGCTTGCGGGTGACCCCGCTGGCGATCATCTGCGCGTCGCACAGCACGGGCGCGCCACCGTTGAGTGCCGCGCGGGCGGACTCGACCAGATCCAGCGAGTACGCGAGATCGTCGACGAGATCGACCATCCCGCACGAGTGGATCATGCGCACGGCGACCGTTTCGAGATCCTCCGGCAGGATCGCGAGATCGGCCTCCTCACGAATGGTGGCGAACGAGTGGCGGTAGATCTCCGCCCCGTCGCGAATGTAGTCGATCACAGCGATCCCTTCTCCAACAACACATCCACCGGCACGAAGGCACCCTCGACCAGATAGCCGCCCTCGACCGCCAGCACATCGGCCGCGTCCCGCGGCCTGCCACAACGCCGTTCACAACCCGAGAAATGCGCGCGGCCGGTGAACCGCTGCGCATCGGCCCGTACGTCGGCACGCGATTTCGCGCAGCCGGGCAGCCCGACGCACGCGCTCACTTCGCTGTCCGAGGACAACGCGAGCAGATCCGGCCGGCGCCCAGGTACGACCACGCTCCGCCACGGGGTGACCACCACGTCCGTCTCCAGCGACCGCAGTTCCGCCGCGGTGAGCACACCGAACAGGGGCGTCAGCACCGTCGCCCCGTCGAGCACACCCTTCGGCGGCTCCGGGCGCCGCATCGGCGGCACCTCGGCGAACTCGGGCAGCTCCCGCATCCGCCAGGCCGTGCCCCGCACCTCCAGGAACCGTGCCGCCTCCCCGACCAGCGCCTCGACCGCCTCGGCGACCGGCACCCGCCGTCCGGCCCGGCCCGCCAGCCGCAGCACGCCGGCCGACTCGTCGACGGCCTGCCAGCACACGTCCGGCTCCTCGGCGGCCACGTCGCCACGCCCGTCGTCGAGCGCGAACAGGAACCGTCCCGGCAGGCCGGCCAGTTCCGGCCGCGCGCACACGGCGGCGTCCAGGCCGGTGACCAGCGGCCGAACGTCGACCAGTCCCCCGGTGAGCCCGGACAGCGGCGAGGCGAGGTAGTTGCGCACCCGCTCGTGCGAAGGCGCGGGCAGCAAACCCGCATCGGACAGCCGTCCGACCAGCTCCCCGGTGTCCCGCGCGAGGCCCCGCAGCTGGACGTTGCCGCGCGAAGTCAGGTGCACCGAACCGTCGCCGAGGTCCTCCGCGCAGCCGGCGAGTACGCCCAGCTGTGCGGCGGTGACACGGCCGCCCGGCAGCCGGACCCGCGCCAGCGCGCCGTCGGTGGCGTCGTGGGTCGCGAACACGCCTGGGCACGCGTCGGGCCGGGCACGGACCGGGTTGGGCATGGCATCACTGTAAACGGCGGGTCCACCCCGTCAGGACGACACCGGAGATGTCCCACACCGGCCCTGAAACGATTCACAACCGCCTGGCCCCGAAGATCGCGCGGTACGTCGTGGTCGGCGTGGAGGTGATTTTCTCCACTGAACCGTTCCGGCGGCTGGGTGAGCGAAGGGCCGGATCCCCCTTACAGTGAGGGGTGACCAAAGGAGGCCAAGCGTGATCCTGCTGCTGTCCACTTCGGACACCGACCTGCTCAGCGCTCGTGCGAGCGAGGCCGGATACCGGCTGGCCAACCCGGCCAGGCTGGATCTGGCGGAGCTGCCCGCACTGCTCGAGGACGTGCGCATCGTCGTGGTCCGCATTCTGGGCTCGGCCCGGACGTGGCAGCAGGGCTTGGACACCGTTCTGGCCTGCGGGGCGCACGTCGTGGTGCTCGGCGGCGAGCAGACGCCGGACGCGGAGCTGATGGAGCTGTCCACGGTGCCGGCCGGTATCGCCACCGAGGCGCACGCCTACCTCGCGCAGGGCGGCCCGGTCAACCTCACCCAGCTGCACCGCTTCCTGTCCGACACGCTGCTACTCACCGGCGACGATTTCGAACCGCCCGCACCGCAGCCGATGTGGGGGGTGCTGGAGCGCACCCCGCGCAGCACCGAGGGCCCGGTGATCGGGATCCTGTACTACCGGGCGCACCACCTGTCGGGCAACACGGCCTTCGTCGAAGCCCTGTCGGACGCGATCGAGGACTCCGGCGGGCAGGCGCTGCCGATCCACTGTGCGTCGTTGCGATCACGTGAGCCGGACATGATGGCCGAACTGCGGCGCTGCGACGCGCTGCTGGTCACGGTGCTGGCCGCGGGCGGCACGCGCCCGTCGGAAGTCGGCGCGGGCGGGGACGACGAGGCGTGGGACGTCGCCGAGATGGCGGCGCTGGACGTGCCGATCCTGCAGGCGCTGTGCCTGACCAGCGACCGTGACACCTGGGCGGACAACGACGAGGGACTGTCCCCTTTGGACGCCGGGAACCAGATGGCGGTACCGGAGTTCGACGGCAGGATCATCACGGTTCCGTTCTCCTTCAAGGAGATCGACGACGACGGCCTTCCCCGTTACGTGCCCGACGCCGAGCGCGCGTCCCGAGTCGCGCGGATCGCGGTGGCGCATGCGCGGCTGCGGCACACCCCGCCGCCCGAGCGCCGCACCGCGCTGATGCTGTCGGCCTATCCCACCAAGCATTCGCGCGTGGGCAACGCGGTCGGCCTTGACACTCCCGCCTCGGCGGTGAAACTGCTGCGGCGCATGATCGAGCAGGGCTACGACCTGGGCCCGGAGCCCTTCCCCGGCGTCGAGTCCGGCGACGGTGACGAGCTGATCCACGCGCTGATCGCCGCCGGTGGCCAGGATCCGGAATGGCTCACCGAGGAACAGCTCGCGGGCAACCCGATCCGCGTACCCGCCGCGCGCTACCGCGAGTGGTTCGGGCAGCTGCCCGAGGACCTGCGTGCCGAAATGGAGCAGCACTGGGGCCCGCCGCCGGGTGAGCTCTACGTCGACAACGGCGACATCGTGCTGGCCTCGTTGCAGGCGGGCAACGTGGTGCTGATGATCCAGCCGCCACGCGGATTCGGCGAGAACCCGGTGGCGATCTACCACAACCCCGACCTCCCGCCGAGCCACCACTACCTGGCGGCGTACCGGTGGCTCGAGGAGGAGTTCGGCGCGCACGCGGTCGTGCACCTGGGCAAGCACGGTTCGCTGGAATGGCTGCCGGGCAAGACCGCGGGCCTGTCGGCGTCGTGCGCGCCCGACGCGGTGCTGGGCAATCTGCCGCTGATCTACCCGTTCCTGATCAACGACCCCGGGGAGGGCGCGCAGGCGAAACGCCGTGCGCACGCCACGATCGTCGACCACCTCATCCCGCCGATGGCGCGCGCCGAGAGCTACGGCGACCTCGCGCGGCTGGAGCAGCTGCTCGACGAGCACGCGAACATCGCCGCGATGGACCCGGCGAAACTGCCCGCGATCCGCGCGCAGATCTGGACGCTGATCCAGGCCGCCAAGCTCGACCACGACCTCGGCGTCAGCGAACGCCCGCACGACGCGGAGTTCGACGACTTCCTGCTGCACATCGACGGCTGGCTGTGCGAGGTCAAGGACGCGCAGATCCGCGACGGCCTGCACATTCTCGGCGAGGCGCCGGTCGGCGAGGCGCGCGTGAACCTGGTGCTGGCGATGCTGCGCGCACAACAGATGTGGGGTGGCAAGGCCGGCGCGGTACCGGGCCTGCGTTCGGCGCTGGGCCTGAAGGAAGACGTCCCCCTGTCCGAAGTGGATTCCGTCGAGCAGGCCGCGCGTTCGCTGGTGGAGGAGATGGAGGCGGCGGACTGGTCGGTCGACGCGATCACCGCCGAGGAGCCGGTGGCGAGCGTGCTGCGGTTCGCGGCGACCGAGATCGTGCCGCGGCTGGCCGGAACGACCGGCGAGATCGACGCGGTGCTGCACGCACTCGACGGTGGCTACATCGCGGCCGGGCCGAGCGGTTCGCCGTTGCGGGGTCTGGTCAACGTGCTCCCGACCGGCCGCAACTTCTACACCGTCGACCCGAAGGCGATCCCGAGCCGCCTGGCCTGGGAGACCGGACAGGCGCTGGCCGATTCGCTGCTGCGGCGCTACCGCGAGGACACCGGGGAATGGCCGCGCTCGGTCGGGCTGTCGGTGTGGGGCACCTCGGCGATGCGCACGTCCGGCGACGACGCGGCGGAAGTCCTCGCGCTGCTCGGTGTCCAGCCGGTGTGGGACGAGGCTTCCCGTCGCGTGACCGGTCTGGAACCGGTACCGCCGGCCGAACTGGGCAGGCCGCGCATCGACGTGACCGTGCGCATCAGCGGTTTCTTCCGCGACGCGTTCCCGCACGTGATCGACCTGCTCGATGATGCGGTCCGGATGGTCGCGACGCTGGAGGAACCGGTTTCGGAGAACTATGTCCGTGCCCACTATCTGTCCGATCTGGACGGTCACGGCGACGAACGCCGGGCTACGACGCGGATTTTCGGATCGAAGCCGGGTGCCTACGGGGCCGGACTGCTGCCGCTGATGGACTCGGGTAACTGGCGCGACGACGCCGACCTGGCCGAGGTGTACGCGACGTGGGGCGGTTACGCGTACGGGCGCGAACTGGACGGCAAACCGGCCCGCGAGGACATGGAAAGCTCGTACCGGCGGATCGTGGTGGCGGCGAAGAACACCGACACCCGCGAGCACGACATCGCCGATTCCGACGACTACTTCCAGTACCACGGCGGCATGATCGCGTTCACCAGGTCGCTGACCGGCAAGGCGCCGGTGTCCTACATCGGCGACTCCACCAGTCCGGACGCCGTGCGCACCCGCACGCTGTCGGAGGAGACGGCGCGCGTGTTCCGGGCCCGCGTGGTGAACCCGCGCTGGCTGGCCGCGATGCGCAAGCACGGCTACAAGGGCGCGTTCGAACTCGCCGCGACGGTCGACTACCTGTTCGGTTTCGACGCCACGGCGGGCGTGGTGGACGACTGGATGTATGAGAAGCTGTCCGAGTCCTATGTGCTCGACCAGCAGAACCGGGAGTTCCTGACCAAGTCGAACCCGTGGGCGCTGCGCGGCATCATCGAACGCCTCACCGAAGCGGCCGACCGCGGCCTGTGGGCCGAGCCGGACCCCGACCTGCTGGCCCGCATGCGCGAGGTCTACCTCCAGACGGAGGGCGACCTCGAGGGCGAGTAAGCCCTACCCCCTGGCGAACAGGCAGAACGGGTGGCCGTCCGGGTCAGGCGTGCCCAGCACGGTGGCGGTCAGCGTCATCATGCGTCCGACGTTAGCCCCGGGGTACGACGGAGAACACCTCCAGATCGCGCGGCGCGCCCTTGGCCCGGAACCAGCGGCGCCGCCGCACGACGTACCGTTCCGTGTCCACTGTGGACAACGCGGGCCCGGACACGAGGATCTCCCCGCCCGAGGCGGCGTCGGCCACCCGCGCCGCGATGTTGACGTCGACGCCGAGGTAATCGCGCCCGACGCGCTTCGGGCGGCCGAGGTGCACGCCGGTGCGCAACTGCGGCCGGTAGCCGTCGAGGGTGATCGCGCTGACCGCGGTGCACGCCTCGGCCGCGGCGTCGATCGCCTCCGCCGAGTCGGCGAAGACCGCCATCATGCCGTCGCCGAGGAACTTCACCACCGTGCCGCCGTGCCTGCCGACCGCCGTCCGGCTCACGTCGCCCACCTCGCGCAGCAGCCGCAGCACGTGGTCGTCGCCGGCGTGCAGGGCCCAGCTGGAGAAGCCGACCAGGTCGGTGAACAGGATCGCGACCTCGGCCCCGTCGGCGGCGACCGCACGTGAACGGCTCAGCGCCTGCCACACCTGCACGGCCGCCAGCCCCAGCTCCCGCGTCGCACTTGGTTCGTCCGTGCCCGCCTCGGCGATCAGGCGCGCGACCCGGTCCGACGGGCGCGCGCCGCCCATGAGCCGGTCCGATCCGGGCGCCAGCCGCCGCACGGTACGCGCGGTGCGCACCACGGCGTTGTTGCGGTCGGCATCGCGCAGCAGCTTGGCCAGCCTCGGTCGCTCGTCGTTCACAGCCCCGAGCCTACTGGCGAGTCACCTTCGGGCGCGTCCGCGCGAGCGGAACGGCACCGGACCGGGCTTCAGGGGATCACCGGGAAGCGGATCGTGAACGCGGCTCCGCCCTCCGGCGCCGGTCCTGCCGAGATCGTGCCGCCCATCCGGGTCACCAGCCCGTGCGCGAGCGCCAGTCCGATCCCCGAACCGACCGGGCGGCTGCCGCGATACTTCGCGTTGAGCGCGCCGCGTTCGAAGGCCACCGCGTAGTCCTCGGGCGCGAGGCCGGGGCCGCCGTCGCGGACACCGATCACCCCGCTGGCGTCCAGGGACAGCGCGATCGGCGCCCCGGCGGGCGTGACACGCAGGGCGTTCTCGGCAAGCCCGTCGAGCACCTGGCGCAGACGGCGGGCGTCGACGTGCGCGAAAACCGGACCGGGCGGGTAATCCACGGCGAACCGGACACCGGCGCGCGAACACCGGACCGCCCACACCTCCGCGCAGTTGCGCACCGCGTCCGCGAGATCCACCCGTGCCAGGTCGAGCCGGAACTCGTCCGCGCCCAGCCGCGCCAGGTCGAGCAGATCGCTCACCAGGCGTTCCAGCCGCTGCGACTCGCGCTGAATCGTCTGCCCCGCCTGGCGCGCCTCCTCGCCCGTGACCACCCCGTCGGCCAGCGATTCGGCGAACCCGTGCACCGCGGTCAACGGGGTGCGCAGTTCGTGCGACACCGACAGCAGGAACTCCCGCTGCCGCGATTCGCTGTGCCGCAACGCTTCGGCCAGTTCGTTGACCGCGCCGGCGACCTCCGCCACCTCGGCGGGACCTTCGACCGGGGCACGCAGATCCCGTCTGCCCTGCCGCATCGCGGCGGCGACCCCCGCGATCCGGCGCAGCGGGCGGGCCAGCAGCCGCCCGAGCAGGAGACCCGCCAGCGCCGCCACGAGCAGGCCGGCGCCGAGCGCGAACAACACGTTGCGCACCAGTGAGCGCTGCGTGTCCCGCGCCATCCGCACGGGTTCGACCAGGGCGAAGCCGGTTTCCGCGGCGACCCCGCGCCCCTCGACGAGGTACTCCTGACCCGCCACGGTCCGCTTGACCGAGATCGACTGCCCGGCACCGATCGTCGCGACACCGGCCTGGGTCGCGGCCCGCACCGCCGCGGGATCGGGCGCGACGAGACCGGCCCTCGGCCGCGCCAGTACGACGACGATTCCTTGTCCGCGAACGACATTCTCGGCCTTGCCCAGCCCCACCCGCGAACCCAGCGCCGCCTCGTCCAGCTGGCTCACCAGCACGTCGGCCTGCGCCGCGAGCGATCGCTGCAGCACCTCCTCGCCCGTGCGCCGGACCAGGCTCGCCGCGACGACCCCCGCCACCAGTACCGCGACCCCGGCCACGGCAAGGCAGAGCAGGATGATCCTCGTCGCGAGCGAGGCCCGGCGTTTCACCGGCTCTCCGCGGCGTAACCGACCCCACGGACCGTCCTGATCGGACTCTCCTCGCCCAGTTTCGCCCGCAGCTGCGCGATGTGGACGTCCACGGTGCGGGTGCCTGCCGCCGCCTGGTATCCCCACACCGCGCTGAGCAGCTGCCCGCGTTCGAACACCCGGCCCGGCTGCCGCAGCAGTTGCGCGAGCAGGTCGAACTCGGTGGAGGTCAGCACGACCTCCCGGTCTCCCGCCCACGCCTTGCGCTGCGTCACGTCCAGCCGCACCGCGCCCGCGGTCAGCACCTCGGCCGGAGCACCGGCGGTGCGCCGCAGGACCGTGCGGACCCGCGCGGCGAGTTCACGCGGGCTGAAGGGTTTGGTGATGTAGTCGTCCGCGCCCAGTTCCAGCCCGAGCAGCCGGTCGACCTCGTCGTCGCGGGCCGTCACGAACAGCACGGGCGTCCAGTCACCCGCCGCGCGCATGGTGCGGCAGACCTCCACACCGTCCTTACCGGACAGTCCGATGTCGAGCACCACCGCGACCGGGCGCAGCCGCCGGACCGCCGCGAGCGCGGCGTCCCCATCGGACTCGATGTGCACGCCGAACCCGTCGCGTCGCAGGTAGAGCGCGACGAGGTCGGCGATGGCGCGCTCGTCCTCGACCACGAGGACGAGACCACGTCCCGCTGGGTCAGCCATCGGCACTCCGAGTGTCACTGCGATTCGTCGCCTGCCACCTCCGAATCGATCGCGTTCAGCGTAGTCTGGATGCTGCTCAGTTCGTCGCCCCCGCTCGGGGCGGGCGTGGTGCTCGCCGAATCATGGCAACCACTCGCACCCACCCCGATGGCCAGCAGCGACACTCCGGTGACCACCAGCCTGCGCGTGTTCATTTCGCCACGCAGTGCGCGTTCTTGAAGTCGTTCAGCCGCTGGTCGGCCTTGGCCAGATCGTCGAGCCTGCCGTGCAGCCGGTCCGCCCGCTGGTCGAGCTTGTCGGCGAGCTGCGTGTGCCCCTTGGCGCGCTGGGCCTGCGCCCGCGCCTTGAGCCACGCCACGGACCCCTTGGTGTTCGCGTCGCCGTTGATCCGCTGGGTCAGCTTGTTCTTGTGGTCGATCATCTTCGGCAGGACGTCGGCGCACAGCTGCTGCGACTCCTGTGGGCTCAGCGTGATCGGCGGGTAGCTGGGCGCGGGCGGCGCCGTGGTGTCCGCGTACGCGGCCACCGGGGCACCGACGGCCAGCAGGACCGCGGCGCCACAACTTACGATCGCGGCGGAGATGCGCATTGATTCACTCCTCATGTCGTCCTTCCGGGCACCGATCACTCTGCTGGGCCAGGATTCGAGGAGGATGGGCGGAATGTTCGGGTTGTGTAAGGAGCGCGGTGATCGACCTCAACAGCGACCTCGGTGAGGGTTTCGGCGTCTGGCCGCTGACCCACGACGACGCCTTGCTGGATATCGTGACCAGCGCGAACGTGGCCTGTGGCTTCCACGCCGGGGACCCCAGCGTGCTGCGCAGGGTGACCGAGCGGGCGGCCGCGCACGGGGTGGCCGTCGGCGCGCAGGTCGCCTACCGGGACCTGGCCGGTTTCGGCCGTCGGTTCATCGACGTGGACCCGGCCGAGCTGGTCAACGACGTGATCTACCAGATCGCGGCGCTCGACGGGTTCGCCCGCGTGGCCGGCACCCGGGTGCGGTACGTCAAGCCGCACGGCGCCCTGTACAACGCGATCGTCAAGCACGCCGAGCAGGCCGCCGCCGTGGTGAGCGCGGTGAAGACCTACGACCCGGACCTGCCCGTGCTGGGGCTGCCGGGTTCGGAGTGGCTGAGGCAGGCGGAATCAGCCGGGCTGCGGACCATCAGGGAAGCCTTCGCCGACCGCGCCTACACACCGGAGGGCACGCTGGTGTCGCGGCGGCTCCCCGGCGCGGTCATCCACGACCCGGACGAGGTGACCGAACGCGTGGTCCGGATGGCCACCGACGGCGAGATCACCGCCATCGACGGAACCACGGTGAAGATCGAGCCGCAGTCGATCTGCGTGCACGGCGACACCCCGGGTGCGGTGGACATCGCCGTGCGGGTCCGGGACGCGCTCGTGCGGGCCGGGGTGCCGCTCGGGCCGTTCACCAGCGCAGCGGGAGATGCGTGATCCCGTTGATGAAGTTCGACGTCAGGTGCCGCACCTCGCCGTCGAGCCGCACCTCGGGCAGCATGCGCAGGAACTCGGTGAAGAACACCCGCATCTGCAACCGGCCGAAGTGCGCGCCGAGGCACAGGTGCGGGCCCTGGCCGAACGCGAGGTGGTCGTTGGGCGTGCGGGTGATGTCGAACGTGTACGGGTCGTCGAACGCGCGCTCGTCGAAGTGCGCGGACGCGAAGTACACGACCACCTTGTCCCCGGCGCGGATGCGCTGCCCGGACAGTTCGGTGTCCTGTTTCGCGGTGCGCCGGAACGTCAGCACGGGCGGATGCCAGCGCAGCATCTCCTCGATCGCGCCGGGCAGCAGTTCGGGCTCGGCGCGCAGGCGACGGTAGGCCTGTGGGTGCTCGACCAGCGCCAGCACGCCGCCGGGCAGCGCGCTGCGCACGGTGTCGTTGCCCGCGATCACCACCAGGAAGAAGAACATCTCCAGTTCGGCGTCGTCGAGCGCGCGCCCGTCCACCGACGCGTTGACCAGCGCGGTCATCAGGTCGTCCGCCGGATGCTTCCGCTTGTCCGCCGCGAGCTGCTGCGCGTAGCCGAACATGTCGGCCAGCATCGCCGGTGAGCGCGGGTTGATCGGTTTGCCGTTCTCGTCGCGCATGATCTCGGCGTGCTCGGGATCCTGATACCCGATCACGCGGTTGGTCCATTTCAGCAGTAGTCCGCGGTCCTGCGCGGGCACGCCGAGCAGGTCGGACAGGTTGAGCAGCGGGAAGTCGTCGGTGACCTCGACCGGCAGATCGCAGTGCCCGCGCCCGGAGACGGCACCGATGAGCGTGCGGGCGCGGTCGGCGATCTGGTCGGCGAAACGTTCCAGCCTGCGCCGGGTGAACACGGCCGAGACGATGCGGCGCAGCCGGTTGTGTTCGGGCGGGTCCATGTTGAGGATCATCCGGCGGATGAAGGCGAGGTCGTCCGGTTCGGGATCGCGGATCTGCGTCGCACCGAGCCAGGACGAGTACACCTCGGGGGTACGCAGCACGTGCTTGACGTCCTCGTAGCGGGTCACCGCCCAGTAGCCGGGGCCGGCGGGCCAGTCGAGGACGTCGTGTTCTTCTTGCCATGCAACGGGTTCCGCCTCGCGCAACCGGCGTAGCTCGTCGTGCGGGAGGCCCCGCGCGAACACCCGTGGATCGAAAACGTCAGTGCTCATCGAGGAAGATCTCGATCGCGTTGGCCGTGGTCACCGGGATTTCGTCGGCGGCGTAGTGCCCGGCGTCGGCGAGGACCTCGATCTCGAAGTTCGGATACCACTTCGCGAACGTGGCGAGCATCGTCTGCTCGCCCAGCGCCGGGTCGTTCTCGCCGACGAGGACCTTGATGGGCACCTCGGCACCTTCGATGCGCTCGTGGAAGTCGGTTTTGGCCCACGCCCGCAGGTAGTCGCCGAACGCGGCCGTATCCGAATGCTCCAGCGAGTGGATCACCATGCCGTCCAACCAGGCGTCGGGATGCCTGCCGCCCGTGGTGAAGTCGATGATCGCGCGGCGGCTGGCGGATTCCTCGGCAGCGCTGGAAAACAGCTGCCACGTCTCCTCGTCGAACGGCACGCCGCCGGCGGGCACCGGTGAGATGCCGACCAGGCAGCGCACCCGTTGCGGCGCGTCGGCGTAGACCCACTGCATGATGCTGCCGCCCATCGAATGCCCGACGAGCGAGAACCGGTCGGCGTCCAGCCGGTCGGCGAGCGCGAGCACGTCGGCGGCGGCCTCGGCGACGGTATGCTCGCCCTCGACGTGCTGACGGGCGCCGTAGCCGCGGTAGTTCGCGAAGACGTAGGTGTAGCGGTCGCCGTCCAGATGCGGGATCAGCGACCCCCAGGCCCCGGCCGAACCGAACCAGCCGTGCAGCACCAGTACGAGGTGCCCGCCCTGCCCGAAGCGTACGAAATCCTCGTTGACCACGGCAGAAAGCTTGGCACATTCCGGCCCGTTCCGCACTGCCGCGAAGTGGGTGCCACCAGCACTCACCGGTCAGGAACCGCACCACGACGATGGCCGATGTTGTTGCCACAACAGGGCTCCGCGCAGTTCCTCGATCAGGCGCTCGTCGTCCTCTTCCGTCGGTTCCTCGCCAAAAGGCACCCATCGCTCGCAGACCGGCTCCTCATCCTCGTAGCCGACCAGCAGAATTCCGGGATACGAAAGCGAAGTACCCGACTCGAGGGTCACGTGTTTGCTTTGCACACGCATCTTGACACTGCGGTCACCCCCGCCAGAGCCTTCCATCCGCACCACCGAGGGGCCATGAGAACAACGACAGATACTCGACAGTCGCGCCCGCACCCGATTTGGTTACTTCGTGGTTCACGAACCCCTGTGCACCACCCCGCAGCGGGGCGCGGGCACAATGCTCGACGGCGACTTCAACAAGGGAGTGGATCAGGAACGTGACAGCCGCAGTGCAGTCGATCGAGCAGAGGATCGCCGAGGAGCTCGGCGTGCGCGAGGGACAGGTCAAGGCCGCCGTCGACCTCCTCGACGGCGGGTCGACCGTGCCCTTCATCGCGCGGTACCGCAAGGAAGTCACCGGCATGCTCGATGACGCCCAGCTGCGCACGCTGGAGGAGCGGCTGCGCTACCTGCGTGAGCTGGACGAGCGCAGGGACGCGATCCTCGACTCGATCCGCACCCAGGGCAAGCTGACCCCGGAGCTGGAAGAGCAGATCCGCGCGGCGGAGACCAAGGCCCGCCTGGAGGACATCTACCTCCCGTACAAGCCCAAGCGCCGCACGAAGGCCCAGATCGCGCGCGAGGCGGGGCTGGAGCCGCTGGCCGACGGCCTGCTCAACGACCCCTCGACCGACCCGCAGGCCGCCGCCGCGGTGTTCGTGGACGCCGAGAAGGGCGTCGCGGACGCGCAGGCCGCGCTCGACGGCGCGCGGGCGATCCTGGTCGAGCGGTTCGGCGAGGACGCCGACCTCATCGGTGAGCTGCGCGAAAAGATGTGGTCGCAGGGCAGGCTGGCCTCGAAGGTCCGTGCCGGCAAGGAGACCGAGGGCGCGAAGTTCTCCGACTACTTCGACTTCTCCGAGCCGTTCACCAAGATGCCCTCCCACCGCGTGCTCGCGATGTTCCGCGGTGAGAAGGAAGAGGTGCTCGACCTCACCGTCGAGCCGGAGGAGCCCTCCGACGAGCCGCGCGTCGGCCCCGGCGAGTACGAGCAGCGCATCGCGCAGCGGTTCGGCATCGCCGATCAGGGCCGCGCGGGCGACAAGTGGCTCCTGGACACGGTCCGCTGGGCCTGGCGCACCAAGATCCTGCTGCACCTCGGCATCGACCTGCGGCTGCGGCTGCGCCAGGCCGCCGAGGACGAGGCGGTGCGGGTGTTCGCCGCGAACCTGCGTGACCTGCTGCTCGCCGCCCCGGCGGGTACCCGCGCGACGATGGGCCTCGACCCGGGCTACCGCACGGGCGTCAAGGTCGCCGTCGTCGACGCCACCGGCAAGGTCGTGGCCACCGACACGATCTACCCGCACCAGCCCGCCAACCGCTGGGACGAGTCGATCGCGAAGCTGGCCAAGCTCGCCGCCGAGCACAAGGTCGACCTGATCGCGATCGGCAACGGCACCGCCTCCCGCGAGACCGACAAGCTCGCCATCGAACTGATCAAGAAGCGCCCGGACCTCAAGCTCACCAAGGCCGTCGTGTCCGAGGCCGGCGCTTCGGTGTACTCCGCGTCGGCGTTCGCGTCGCAGGAACTGCCCGGGATGGACGTCTCGCTGCGTGGCGCGGTGTCCATCGCACGCCGCCTGCAGGACCCGCTGGCCGAGCTGGTCAAGATCGACCCGAAGTCCATCGGCGTGGGCCAGTACCAGCACGACGTGTCCGAGGTGTCGCTGTCGCGCTCGCTCGACGCGGTCGTCGAGGACTGTGTGAACGCGGTCGGGGTGGACGTCAACACCGCGTCCGCGCCGCTGCTGACCAGGGTTTCCGGCATCACCGCCGGGCTCGCCGACAACATCGTGAGTCACCGCGACGAGCACGGCCCGTTCCGCTCGCGCGAAGTGCTCAAGCAGGTGCCCAGGCTCGGGCCGAAGGCGTTCGAGCAGTGCGCGGGCTTCCTGCGCATCCGTGGCGGCGACGACCCGCTCGACTCCTCCAGCGTGCACCCCGAGGCCTACCCCGTGGTGCGCCGGATCCTGTCCACCACGGGCAAGGACCTCACCGAGCTGATCGGCAACAGCCGGGTGCTCACCTCGCTCGAACCACAGAAGTTCGTGGACGACACGTTCGGGCTGCCCACGGTCACCGACATCCTCGTCGAGCTGGAGAAACCGGGCCGCGACCCGCGTCCGGCGTTCAAGACGGCCACGTTCGCCGAGGGCGTGGAGAAGCTCGAGCACCTCAAGCCGGGCATGACGCTGGAGGGTGTCGTGACCAACGTGGCGGCGTTCGGCGCGTTCGTGGACATCGGCGTGCACCAGGACGGCCTCGTGCACGTGTCGGCGATGTCGAAGAACTTCGTCAAGGACCCTCGTGAGGTTGCCAAGCCGGGCGACATCGTCAAGGTCAAGGTGCTCGAGGTGGACATCCCGCGCAAACGCATCTCGCTCACGCTGCGGCTGGACGACGAGGTCGGCGGCGGCAAACCCGCGAGCGGCGGTGGCGGTGGCGGCGACCGGCAGGGCCAGCGCCAGAACCAGCGCCGCGGCGGCGGGCAGAACCGCAACCGGCGCGACTCGGGCAACGCCGCCGGTGGCGCGATGGCGGACGCGCTCCGCCGTGCCGGCTACGGCAAGCAGCGTTAGACCGGTTCACGCAGTCACGTTCCGTCATTGCGTGGATCGCGTAAGCACGCATCCGGCGGAACAATCCACACCCGGCTGGCGCACGGGCGGGTCGGCGGCTCATCATCGACGCATGGGCTGGGCCGACTTGGTGGCGGACCGATCCGCCCGGCGCTGGCTGCAGGGCATCGCCGGGCGGCTGGAGTCCGGCTGGCCCGCCCTTGCCGAGGACCCCGCCCTGTGGAGCGCCTTCGAGCAGCACCTTTCGGCGGCGGTCCACGCGATCCGTTGCGAGTCCGAACTCGTGCCGCGCACCGAACCCGTGACCGACCTGGTATTGCTCGCCGGGCACGCGCACGACGTCTGGACCAGAGCGGTGGACAACGGCTGGGAGCCCCCGCGGGTACCGGCCGACTGGAACCAGCGGGAGTGGACCGGGCTGCGGATTCTCGCGTGTTACCGGCTCGCCTCGTTACAACCGCACGGCCCGCGGCTCACCGGCGCCGCGGCCGTGGTGCGGCCGCGCATTCCCAAGCGCGTCCGCTGAACGAAACCGCTCTGCGGCAAGGGATCTAGCACTGGCCGCGGCCTCGCCGCCCGGTGCTAGATCCACTGTGCACGGCCCATTGACCATGATCGCGATCAAGGCCATCCTGGTGCGAACGAGCGAGTCGGGAGGCACCGATGAGCACCTTCGTCGTGGTTGGCGGCGCCGGGCGGACCGGGCGCCGTGTCGTCGAACGGCTGACCGCGCACGGGCACCGGGTCGTGATCGCGAGCCGCGAGGCCCATGACGCGCCCGCCGGCGCGGACGTCACCAGACTCGATCTGGCGAGCCCCGATCCCGCGGTGTTCCATGACACGGAGGGAATCGTGATCAGCGTGGAACCGCCACGCGGCGCGGAAAGCGTGCTGCACGAGGGCGTCGGCCAGATCGCCGAAATCGGCGCACGCGAGGACGTTCCGGTCATCCTGGTCTCGCAGATCTACCTCACGCGCGCGGCGGAGCACCCCGAGATGACGACACGGATCGACGCACGCTCGCGTGGCGAGCGGGCGTTGCGTACGAGCGGGGCGCAGTACACGATCATCCGCCCCAGCTGGCTGCACGACCTCGCGGCGAACGGCGTCCGCGTCGAGCAGGGCGACACCGGCGAAGGCAGGATCAGCCGGGACGCGGTCGCCGACGCCGTGGTGGCGGCGTTGTTCGACCCGTCGGCGTCGGGCAAGACCTTCGAGCTGTACGACGACGCCGAGTCCGGCAAGCCGGACTGGCCGTCGCTGTTCGCGGCGCTGAAGCCGGATCCGGAAGCGCAGGATCGCTAACCGGCGTCGGCGATCTCCCCAGCCCGCGTCGCGGCACCAGCGTGCCGCGACTGGTCCATAGTGGACAGCGGCTACTCGCCCGGGTCGTAGGCGTTCATCGCCGGTACGTTGTCGTACATCCGGCGCAGGAAGCTCAGCAGCAGTTCCTTCTCCTGCTGACTGAACCCGGCGAGCAGGAACTCCTCGCGCTTGAGGGCGATCTCGATGAGCTGGTCGTGGAGTTCGTGGCCGGGCCCGGTCAGCCACAGCACGCGGCGGCCGTCCGCGGCGTCGACGTTGACCAGGTCGCGGCTCTGCAGGAACTGGAGGCTGCGGCTGACGACGGATTTGTTGAGGCCGAGTTCGTCGCCCACCTGGGTGGCCGTGCAACCGGGCTGGTTGACGATGGCGGACATCACGCGCCACTCGTTGATGCCGACACCGAAACGCCGGAGGAACAAGCGGGAACCGCCCCAGGAAAGGGCGTTCGAGATCAGGCTCAGATATGCGGGTACGTAGTCGTCCCGCCCGACGCTACGAACTCGGTAAGCTGACTGATTTTCCACCCCCTCGACATTAGCGCGTCAAGCGTTTGGAGAGGAGTGCGAATCATCGAGATCAATAAACACAGAAATTGTCGTTTCGCCAAATCTGTATTGCGGCCATGCCCGATTCCCGGTCAATGCGGGCTGATCCAGCGGTCAGCCCGCGTTGACCGGCTGTTTCGCGCGGGGTTCCGGCGATGGATTTGCCCGCGCGTCCGCGGTGCCGGCCACCGACGCCTCGGGCTCACCGTCGGCACCCTGCTCGTCGGGCTCGGCGGGTTCCACTCGCGGGACGGGCAACGGCACCGGATGGAGCGCAGCCGTGGCCGCGCCGTTCGGCTCGGCCGCGCCGGCCTCCTCGTGCGAGAGGTCGAACAGCAGCGGGGCCGCCTCGGCGAGGAGTTGCTGCGTCGCGTGGAGCTGGTCGGACGTGCGCTGCCGCAGCGACTCCAGCACGCCGACCCGGCCCTCCGCGTCCTCGACCAGGCGTTTCGCCGTGGCGGTCGCGTCGGCGACGAGTTCCTCGGACTTCGCTGTGGCCTCGGCGACCATCCGCTCCGACCGCGATCTGGCCTCCGCGAGCATCCGCTCGGACTCGGCCGTCGCGTCGGCGACCATCTGCTCGGAGTTCGCGGTGGCCTCCGCGACCATCTCCTCGGACCGCGACGTGGCATCCGCGACCATGCGCTCGGACCTCGTGGTCGCCGCGGCCACCATGTCCTCGGACTTCTTCGTCGCCTCGGCGACCATCTCCTCGGACCGCGCCTTGGCCTCCGCCAGCATGCGCTCGGACTCGGCCGTCGCGTCGGCGACCATCCCCTCCGACCGCGACGTCGCCTCGCTGACCAGCCGCTCCGACTCCGCCGTCGCCTCCGCGAGCATCCGCTCGGACCGCGACGTGGCCTCCGCCATCAACCGCTCCGACTCGGCCGTCGCGTCGGCGAGCATGCGCTCGGACCTCGTCCTCGCCTCGGTCAGCATCCGCTCCGACTCGGCCTTCGCGGTCGCGGTCAGGTGTTCCGCCTGCTCGCGCGACTCCTGGTCCCGCTCGGCGATCGCCTGCATCGCGGCGTTCCGGCGGACACTCATCGCCTCTTCGAAGTCCCGTTCGACCTGCTCCCGGCGGCGCGCGGCCTGCTCGTCCAGCCGCCGCCTGGTCTGCGCCGCCTGGCTCGTCATCAGCTCGACCTGCTCGTGTGTGCGCCGCATCAGCTCGTCGTGCTCCGCCGTGACCTGACGCCGCCGCGCGTCCACCTCCGCGACCAGCCGTTCGTGCCGCTCCCGCACGCGAACCGCGGCCTGCTCGGCCGCCGCCCAGCTCCGCTCGGCCGCCGCGCGCGCCCGGTCGGTGATCTCGGTCGCCTCGTCCTCGGCCAGCTCCACCATGCGCAACAGCCGCTCCGACAACCCGTCCGCCTCGATCGGCTCGCGGCTGATGCGGTCGATCTTCGCCTGGAGTTTGTCGTTCTGGTTGCGCAGTTCCTCCAGCCGCGACGCCAGTTCCTCGGCGTTCGCCGCGGCGGCGTCACGATCGGAGGTCAACAGCCGGAAGTCCGTCTCGACCCGGTGCACGTACTCCTGGACCTGGCGCGCGTCGTACCCGCGCCAGGACCGGTCGAAGTCCGTCCGCAGCGGAACGAGGTCCTCGCGAGTATCCGCGCCACTCATCAGCACCTCCCGAAGCGACAGTCCTTTATGGACCCCCGTTGAAAAACCCGTTGTTACCAAGCATCCTCTACTTACCGCCGTCCGTCCACCAGCATTGCGCCACTCGGGTAACTTTCCAGTGAAAGCGATGCGGCCTTGTCCTGGAGGTCACCGGTGAGCAACCTCCGCCACGGGCCGGCGAGCATCATCCGCATCGACAGGTCGCCGAGGAAGATCGCCGGGCGGGACGCCGGCAGGAACATCTTTGTCCCGCCTGGCACAGGTTTCTGGTTGGCCGCGACGTAATCGCGCATCCTGTTCTGATAGCAGGCGAACGCCCGCTCGTGCGCACCGCCGGCCGCGGCCAGCTCGGCCGCGAGCACGTAGGCTCCCACCACCGCCATGCTCGTGCCCATGCCGACCGAACCCCCGAACACCGAATCCCCGACCAGCACGGCACGTCCGCGCCACCACTTGCCGACGCGCACCATGCTTTCCCGGTCGAAGTAGAAGTCCGGCGTCTTCATCATGGACTCGACCATGCGCGGCACCTCCCAGCCCTGACCGGCGAACGCCTCGGCGACGATCTGCTTCTGCCGCGCGATGTCATGGCGGTCGTAGTCCAGCCGCGGCGCGGCGAAGAAGAACATTCCTCGCGTCCGCCCCGTGCGGGTCGGGTACAGCGAGGCGCGGCGCCTGCCGGGCATGAGGTACATCAGCTGCCGGCCGTCGAGCTCGAGCGCGGTCTCCGCCGCGAAGATCACCTTGTAGTAGCCCTGGTCGTGCACGTACTCCGCCTCGGGGCCGAACGCGAGCCGCCGCACGCCCGAGTGCAGCCCGTCCGCGCCGACGACCAGGTCGAACGTCCGGGACTTGCCGCTGGCGAGCGTGACGTCCACGCCGCCGTCGTGCTGGTTCAGCGCGGTGATCGAGTCGCCGAAGAGGTACTCGACGTCGTCCCGCGCCGCGTTGAACAGGATTCGCGCGAGGTCGGCGCGCAGGATCTCGATGTCGGCGATCATCCCGCCCGAGTGTCCGGACAGCTCGCTGCCCCAGTTCCACTTGCGTCTGTTCGCGCGGTCGACTCCGCTGACACCGACCGTGCCGGTGTGGTGCGCGCGGATGAGCTCCATCAACCCCATCCGCTCGACGACGGTCCTCGCGGTGCCGCGAAGATCCACGGCCTGGCCGCCCTCGCGCAGCGCGGGTGCCCGTTCGACGACGGTCGGTTCGAAGCCGTGGTGGCGCAGCCAGTAGGCCAGCGCGGGCCCGGCGATACTTGCTCCGGAAATCAGGATTCGCTTCATGCGTACACCGTACAAACGCAGGCGATACGCTGTAAACTGTCCTAGTGCACCCGAGCTCACGGTGAGAGCCTGCCGCAGGTGCACTAGAGCACCTGGAGGAACGCGTGACCCATCCCTACGCGAGGATCGTGAGCGAACTGCAGCGCCGGATCGCCGTGGGTGAGCTGCGCCCTGGCGACCGCGTGCCCTCGACGAGGCAGATCACCCAGGAGTGGGGCGTCGCGATGGCGACCGCGACGAAGGTGCTCAACGCACTGCGGCTGGCGGGCCTCGTCTACCCGGTGCCGGGCGTCGGCACGGTGGTCGCCGAGCCGGCACTAGCAGGCGGATCGAGCAGCGCAGGTGGCCCGGGAGGGGCGAACCCGGTGGCGACGGGCCCGCAGGCAGCGGCTGCGGCCCGCACGGGGACCCGAGAGACCGACGCCGTAACCAGCCATCCACGAACACCGGCCGCGGCCCCGACGCGAACGCCCGAGACAAACCCCCCACAAGCCGCGCCCGGAACGTACACGGCACCCGCCCACGAACCCC
>NZ_JAAXLS010000089.1 GCF_012328925.1 Amycolatopsis acididurans | reverse complement strand
TTCAACCAGCTCAAACACTGGCGCGGCATCGCCACCCGCTTCGACAAACTCGCCACCGTTTACCGCGCGGCCGTCGTACTCCACGCCGTGATCACCTGGACCAACACATTGTCAGACATGACCTAGCTCCACGCCTCGCGGGCCGGGCGGTGCACGACGCTTGAGAAACCCTTCCGGCTATGACACGCGTCATGGTACAACGGGTTTATGACAACCGTCATAGCCCGGGAACTGCGCGGCGCGGCCGGGGATCTGGCCGAGGTCGGCAGGCTCGTGCTCGCCTGCTCCGCCGCGAGCCTGCGGCGCCGCTTCTGGCTCGGCGGCGAACCCGATCCCGCCGAGATACTCGCGCGATACCAACGCTTCTTCCTCGCCGGCCCACCGGACGGGGTCGCCCTGCTCGCCCTTGTCGACGGGACCCCGGCCGGACTGCTCAACCTCGTCCCCGACACCACGCCGCGGCTGGCCGAACTCGGCGTGCTGGTGGCCGATCCATGGCAGCGGCGGGGCCTGGGCAACGGCCTCACCGGCTGGCTGCGGCGGTCCGGGCGGTGGCGTGGCTGGACGGTGCACGCCTCGGTCCAGGACAACAACGGGGCCGCGATCGCGTTGTTGCGGCGGCACGGTTTCCGCAGACTGCCCCCGGCCGAGCCGGGCCAGCACGATTACGATCTCGTCCTGCGAGAGGAGGCTCATGCCGAGGTCACCGCGTGAGCGGATGGTGTTCAGCGCCGCGCAGCTGATCAGGACGAAGGGCGTGAGCGGCACCGGGATGCGCGAGGTCGTGGCGCACGCGCAAGCGCCGCGCGGCTCGCTGGCGCACTATTTTCCCGGCGGCAAGGAACAACTCGTCAACGAGGCGATCGCGTGGGCGGGCGACTACGCGGCCCGGCGCGTGCGGCGCTACGCCGAGGCGCTGACCGAGCGGACCCCGGGTAACCTGTTCGCCGCGATGGCCGGGCAGTGGCGCGAGGAGTTCACCACGGCCGGTTTCGCGTCCGGCTGCCCGATCGTGGCCGCGGCGGCCGACACCGCGGGCACCAGCGAAGCTCTGCGCGAAGCCGCGCACAAGGCCTTCGAGGGCTGGCAACGGCCGCTCGCCGGAGAACTTGAGGCACTGGGCGTGCCGCCCGGACGCAGCGGGTCATTGGCGCTGTTGATGATCAGCACCCTGGAAGGCGCGATCCTGCTGGCCAGGGCGAGCCAGGATGTGCGCCCCCTGGATACCGTCGTGGCCGAGCTTCGCCCGCTGCTCGACGGCGCAGTGGACGAACGGCGGCGGTGATCAGCCGCGGCGCCACCACCGGCGGCGCCGCGGCGGTTCGGCGGGAGGTTCCGGTGACGGCGAGGCCGGACGGTTCGCCCGCCAGCCGGCCACCACCTCGTCGGCACGGACCGGTCCCACGTACACCCGCGGCCCCGGCTGCGGCGCACGCAGCCAGTCCGCGATGCGGCGGTTCAGGTCGCTTACGACCTCCCGCACGGCCTGCTCGGTCGGCAGCGCGCGCACGGTCTCCGGCAGCCGCTCGATCTCCTTGCGCAGCCGCAGCGACTCCGGCAGCAGCGCGTCGGAGGACAGCCCCTCGCGCCGCATCTTGTCCTTGATCCACCACATCTCGTCGTGCGGTCGCCGCAGGCCGGGCAGGGGTCGTCCGGCTCCGGGCAGATCGTCGAAGGCCCCGCGCTCCGCCGCCTCGCGGATCTGCTTGTCGACCCATGACTCGAAGCTGATGCCGGACGGCTTACGTTCGGTCATACCCGCATTGTCCCGGGTTTCGCGCTAGGTTTTCCGTCATGGCCACGGAGGCGGAGGAACTCGAGGTCGGCGAGCGCACGGTGCGGATCTCCAATCCGCGGCGGGTGTACTTCCCGGCCCGCGGCGAGACCAAACTCGATCTCGCGCGCTACTACCTGTCCGTCGGCGACGGGATCGTGCGGGCGCTGCGGGAACGGCCGTGCATGCTGCACCGCTTCCCGTCCGGGGTCAGCGGCGAGAAGGTGCACCAGAAACGCGTTCCGCACGGCGCGCCGCCCTGGCTGGAGACCGTCCGCGTGCATTTCCCGCGCTACAACCGCTACGCCGACGAACTGTGCGTGACCGAACTCGCCAGCGTGATCTGGGCCGTGCAGATGTCGACCGTCGAGTTCCACCCGTGGAATTCGCGCCGGGCCGACACCGAGCGGCCGGACGAGTGGCGTATCGACCTCGACCCGGGCCCGGAGTGCGACTTCGGCCGCGTGCGCCGAGTCGCGCACGTGGCGCACGAGGTCCTCGACGAACTGGGCGCGGTCGGCTGGCCGAAGACCTCCGGCGGCGACGGCCTGCACATCTACGTGCGCATCGAACCGCGCTGGGGCTTCCCGGAGGTGCGGCGCGCCGCGCAGGCCTTCGCCCGCGAGGTCGAGCGGCGCGCGCCCGAGGACGTGACCACGACGTGGTGGCGCAAGGACCGCGACCCGGCGCTGGTGTTCGTCGACTACAACCAGAACACGCGCGATCACACGATCGCGAGCGCGTACTCCGTACGCGGCAATCCCGAGGCGACCGTGTCCACCCCGATCGCCTGGGACGAGGTCGACGACGTCGAACCCCGCGACTGCACCATCGCCACCGTGCCCGCGCGGTTCGCCAAGCTCGGCGACCTGCACGAGGGCATCGACGAGGCGGTGTACTCGCTGGACACGCTGCTGGAGTGGGCCGACCGGGACGGTCTGGAGTAGTCCGTTCAGCGGAATTCCGGCACCGCCGTACGCGTTGCAAACACCGTGATGAAAACCCCCGAACCGGACTCGGTACGCCAGTACCTCGACGCGATCGGGGCCACGCCGTTGCTGTCCGCGGACGACGAGGTGCGCCTGGCCAAGCGCATCGAAGCGGGTGTCTACGCCGCCGAACTCCTTCGTCGTGGCGGGGACCTGCCCGCGGACCGGCGCGACCTCGAAGCTGTCGTGGCCGACGGCGCACGCGCCAAGGAACACATGATCCGCGCCAACCTGCGGCTGGTGGTCGCGGCCGCGCGCAAGCGCCGCGACCGGACGCTGCCGCTGCTCGACCTGGTCCAGGAGGGCAATCTCGGGCTGATCCACGCGGTGGAGAAGTTCGACTACGCCAAGGGCTACAAGTTCTCGACCTACGCGATGTGGTGGATCCGGCAGGCGATCCAGCGCGGCACCGCGCTGTCCGGCCGCACCATCCGGCTGCCCGAGCACACCTTCGACCAGCTGACCAAACTCCAACGGACCGAGCGCGCGCTGCGGCAGAACGACGACCACGAGCCGACGGTGACGGAACTGGCGGAGGCCACGTCCCTGTCGGTGGCGCGGGTCAAGGAACTGCGTGACATCGGGCGCGCGACCGTCAGCCTGGACACCCCGGTCGGCGACGACGGCGACACGGCGCTGGGCGACCTGCTCGACGCCGGGGCGAGCGACACCGTCGCGCAGACCGTGGAACACGACGCCGAGATGGCGCATCTGCGTGCCTCGGTGAGTGATCTGCCGGCACTGGAGCGAGAGGTGATCTCGTTGCGGTACGGCCTTTTCGACGGCCGCCAGCGGACGATTCCGCAGACCGCCGAGCAGGTCGGGCTGCGCCGTGGCCAGGTACGCAAGCTGGAGTCGGAAGCGCTGGCCCGGCTGCGCGAGTCGGAGTCCTACGCACTCGCCGGGTAAGTCCTTTGTGGATTCCGTACCCGAAATCCCGTTCCATCTCCTACGATGACCACTCTCGTTCCGGGGATGGAAGAGGTGGACGCGCTGGTCCCGAACCGCAATGCCGAGCTGCTCGCCGCGGGTCCGCGCCGGCTGGCGGCCGAGCTGCGCCCGCGCGCGCGCCGGATCGCGGCGGCGATCGCGCTGGAGGTGCGGCGCGGCGTTCCGGCCTGGGCGCGCGCCCTGACCGGGCGTTCCGGCGAGATTTTCACCGAGGCCGTCGAACAGGCCGTGCTGCACGTGATCGACAGCATCGGCGATCCCGATGTCGCGCGCCGCGACTGGATCGAGCTGTTGCGCACCCAGGGGCGGCTGGAATTCGCCGAAAGCCACGACTCCGGCTCGCTGCACGCCGCGGCCCGGATCGGCGCGCGCGTCGCCTGGCAGCACGTCGCGCCGGTCATCCGCGACACCGGCGCGTCACCGCAGGTGCTCGCGCACGCGGCCGAGATCATTTTCGCCTACGTGGAACAGCTCTCCGCGGCCGCGGTGGAGAACGAGTCGCTGCCGCTCGCGAGCGGCACGATCGAACGCCGCCGCAAACAGCTGCTCGAACTGCTGCTCACCGGCTCGCCCGTGCCGGAGGCCGTCGCGCACGGCGCCGGCTGGACGCTGCCCGGTGCCGCGGCCGTCGTGGCGCTGGAAAGCACCGGCGACAACGCCGCCTTTCCCGTCGAACTGCTCGACGACGAGGTGCTCGTCGACCTGGAGAGCAGCCGCCCGTGCCTGCTCACCGCGCAACCCGGAGCCGCCCTGGTGCCGCTGGCCGGGCGCTGGCAGGGCTGGCGCGCGGCCGTCTCCCCGACCGTTCCGCTCCCGTACCTGCCCTCGGCGCACCAGCTGGCCCGCAGGGCCCTGGCCGCACTCGGCACCGACGGTCCCGAGCCGGTCATCTGGTGCGCGCACCGGCTGGCCGAACTGTGGCTGCTCGACGGCGATCTGCTGGCCGCGGAACTGCGCCGTCGTGCGCTGGGCCCACTGGCGGAGCTGGCCGGTCACCAACGCGAACGCCTCGCCGAGACGCTGCTCGTGTGGCTGGAAAGCCGCGGCGGCGCGCCGGAGGTCGCCAGACGGCTGGGCGTGCACCCGCAGACGGTGCGGGCGCGGCTGCATCAGCTGCGGGGGCTGTTCGGCGACCGGCTCGACGATCCGGACGAGCGGTTCGGCCTGCGGCTGGCGCTGCGTTCCGAACGGCTGGAGTCGCGACCGTCGTGACGTTCGGACGCGAAACGCATACCGATAGTGTCACCGCGCAGTAAGCGCCTGCTCCGATCGGCGCGCCCCGTTGCTCCGGTCGCGGCAGAGATCCTTGCCAACCTGGACAACGGGTGCGATGTTGTTCCTTCTGACAGGTGAACCCCGTCATGGAGTTGATCGGCTGCGAGGGCAGCGACGCCACTTTCGTTGCGATCAGAGGTAGTGATGACCACCGATGCCGCCACCCGGCGCCCGCTCGAGGCCAGGCCCCGGCCGCCGATTCCGCGCCAGGCGCGGGAGACGGTCGAAGGGATCGGCCGGGCGAGCAAGCTGTGGGCGTCCCTTCCCCGCGAGCTGTCCCGCGCCTTCCACCCGCACGCCGAGCCGATGGCGAAGGAGATCCTGCGCGAAGTCCAGCTCGCGCTGCCGGAATACGCGCACTCGCTGGAAGGCCCGGCGGGCAAGACGATCATGCACGGAGTGCGCCAGGCGATACTGCACTGCCTGGACAACCTGGGGAATCCGGCGGCACCGCAGGAAGCGTGGATGGCCGTGTTCCGGCAGCTGGGCAAGGTCGAGTTCAGCGCGGGCCGGGGGCTGGCCCGGCTGCAGTCGGCCTACCGCGTCGGCGGCCGGGCGGGATGGCGCTACCTCGCCTCGGTGAGCGAGTCGATGGGGCTGTCCACGGAGTTCCTGTGTGTCGGCGCGGAAGCGGTCTTCTCCTATGTGGAGGAGATTTCCACGCTGTCGATGCAGGGCTACGCGGCGGCGCGGGCGCGCGTGGCCGGCACGAGGGCCAGGCAGCGGCGGCAGCTGCTGGAGCTGCTGCTGACCGATCCGCCCGCCTCCCCGGAGCCGGTCGCCGCGCTGGCGGCCACGACCGGCTGGACGCTGCCCGGCCGGATCGCCGCCGTCGCACTGGCGCCCCGCGCGGACCAGCACCAGCTCGAACCGCCCGCGCTCGATCCGGAGATCCTCGTCGACCTCGAAGGCCCGCGACCGTGCCTGCTCGCGAGCGTGGACCTGCTGGCGGCCGAGGATCTCGCGGCCGCCCTGCCGGGCTGGCGTGCGGCGATCGGTCCCGCGGTCGCCCTCCCCGGCGCCGCGCAATCGCTGCGCTGGGCGAGACGGACCGTCGAGCTCGCGACGCGCGGCATCATCGAGGCCGGGCCGGTCACGCGGGCCACCGACCATCTGGAGACGCTGTGGCTGCTGTCGGACGAGTTCCTCATCAGGGAGCTGATCCGGCGCCACCTCGCGCCGCTTCGCGATCTGACGGACAAGCAACGGTCACGGCTGAGCCAGACGCTGCTGGCGTGGCTGCGGACCAGCGGCACCGCCCCGGAGATCGCCGGGCAGCTGGGTGTGCACCCGCAGACCGTGCGCTACCGGATGCGGCAGCTCGAGGACCTCTTCGGTGAGCGGCTCGATGATCCGGAAACCCGGTCGGAGCTGGAGATCGCGCTGCGTGCGCGGCAACTGCTCGCGGGCACCGAGGGCTGGTGAAGCGCCCGCTCCGGGCTGTCAGGCCAGCTCTTCCAGCAGCACGCGCTTGAGCACCTTGCCGGTCTGCGTGCGCGGCAACTCGGACAGGAACAGCACCTCACGGGGCAGTGCGAAGCGCGCGACGCGCTGGCGCAGGTAGGAGCGCACCAGGTCCTCGTCGAGCACGGCTCTCGGATGCGGCACCACGAAGGCCACCAGCCGCTGGCCGTACTCGTCGTCCGGCACGCCGACGACGGCCGCGTCGAGCACACCGGGCAGCGTCGCCAGCGCCTCCTCGACCGGGCGCGGGAACACGTTCTCGCCGCCCGAGATGATCATGTCGTCGTCGCGGCCGGACACGAACAGCCTGCCGTCGGCATCGAAGTAGCCGCGGTCGCCGGTCTCCATCAGCTCGTGCCGCATCGTGCGGTTGCTGCCGTCGGTGTAGCCGTCGAACAGCAGGTCGTTGCCCACATGGATCCAGCCGACGGTGCCGGGCGGCAGTGGCTCGCCGGAGGGCCCGAGCACCGCCAGCCGCGTGCCCAGCGGCGGATATCCCGCGGTGGCGGGCGCGGCCCGCAGATCGGCCGGGGTGGCGATCGCGGCGGCGGAGACCTCGGTCGAGCCGTAGAAGTTGTAGAGCACGTCGCCGAAGAAGTCCATGAAATCGTTGACCAGCGCCGCGGGCAGGGCGGCCCCGCTGCTCGCCACGATCCGCAGGCTCGAGGTGTCGTACTTCTCGCGGATCTCCACCGGCAGGCTCATGATCCGCTGCACCATCACCGGCACCAGGAACAGCGACGTGACCTGGTGTTCCTCGATCGCGCGCAGGCAGTCCTCGGGGTCGAACCGGCGCTGCAGGACGAGCGTCGCGCGCAGCGGCATGCCCACCTGCAGTGCCGACAGGCCCCATGCGTGGAACAGCGGCGCCGCGATGAGCATGCGCTCGCCGGTGCGCAGCGGGATCCGCGACAACAGCGCGACGGCGGCGCCGAGCCCTTTCGGCGTCGGCCGTTTGGCGCCCCGCGGCGAACCGGTGGTGCCCGAGGTCAGCACGACGATGCGGCCCGGCCGGTCCGGCGGCGCGATGCGCGTGCCGGGCGTGTGCTCGATGAGCTCCTCGGCCTCGTCCATCGTCAGGCAGCCGGGCAGCTCACCGATCAGGTGCGCGAACTCCGCGTCGGCGACGACGACGCGTGCGCCGTGCCGCTGCACGGCCTCCAGCACCTGGTGCTCGGCAAGGCCGATGTTGAGCAGCAACAGGTCCGCGCCGAGCAGGCCGCACGCGAGCATGAGCTGGACCAGGCCCGCGTTGTTGCGCGAGATGACCGCGACCTTGCCCTCCTCCCCCGCGCCCATCTCCCTCAGCGAGGCCGCGAGCCGGTTCGCCCGCTCGGCGAGGTCGGCGAAGGTGACGCTGCCGTCGTCGTCGATCACGGCGGTGCCGCGGGGCTCGCGCGCGGCGGCGGCCGTGTAGCCGCCGGCCAGGGTCGCGCCCCACTGGCTGACCGCGCGGATCTGCTTGAAGACCCGGTCCGGCCGCGCCGGGGCGATGATGCCGGCGGACGTGAGCACGCCGGCGACCTGCAGCGTGGTCTGGGCCCGTTCGGAGGGCAGCGCTTCGGGTTTTTCGGACAGGTGCCTTCCGATGCGGTCCATCGCGTCGCGGATCCAGCCGCGGATGTCGTTCGCGCTCGTCTTCGACCGCCCTGGTGGCCGGAAGAAGATGAACCGCAGCATGGTGGCTTGCTCGCCGACGTCGTCGAGCTGAATGGACACGCAGCCCGCGGTGTCGGGCTCGCTGTCGAGGACGAGCTGTTCTCCCGGCCTGGACAGCAGCACCCGCAGATCGTGATCGGTCGGCGGACCGCACACGCTCAACCGCGCACGGTAACGACTCGCGCGCGCGTCGGGGCTGATTCGCTCGCAGGAGCCGACCCCACGGAAGAACCGGGGATAGAGCTCCGGAGTCCCGATCACCTCCCAGACGGCCGACCGGGGATGCTCCACGAGCAGGTCGAAGGTCACGCAGTCCGGCACCCGAGCGAAGCTATCGAGGCCCTGACCAACGGTCAACAAGTCACCGGAACTTCGCTCACGACGCGGGAAACCCGCGAACGTTTTTGTCACGCGGGTGAGTGGGCGGGCTCAGGACGAGCTCAGGCCTGCGGGCGGCCGGAGACCGCCGTTGCTCGCGCGCAGCAGATCCCGCCAGCTCACCATGCCGACGACGCGCGCGCCGTCGGTCACCGGCAGGCAGCGCGTTCGCGAATCCGCCATCGCCGCGGCCACCGCGCGCAGCTCGCCTCCGACCGAGACGGCCACCGGCGGCCGCTTCATGATCGTCGACACGGGACCGCTTTCACCGTCGCCGAAGCGGGCCAGGCCCACCTCGAACTCGGTGACCATGCCGAGCAGGTGCCCGTCCTCGGCGACGACCGGCAACGTCGTGTATCCGCGCATGAGCATCAGCGTGATCGCCTCGTCGACGGTCGCGGTGGGGGTCAGGGCGATAACCGGCGTGGACATGATGTCGCCGAGCCGCAAGGTCGTTCCCGCATCCATGATCACGAGTGTGCTGAGCGGACGGCCGGCGCGGAGAGGGGCCGAAGTCCCTGGCGGGCGGGCACTCCGCCCTTTCACTTGCCCTCGAACACACGCCGTGGCACGTCGAAGAGCATCGTGTGGATCTGCTCCTCCGGCACGCCACGCCCGCGGACGTAGGGCAGCACCTCGTCGGCGATGTGCAGGTAATGCCATTGCGGCAGCAAGGACATCACCGCGGGCTCGACCCAGTCGATGTAGCACGCGGCGTCCTGCGAGAGCACCATGCTCCCGGCGTACCCGCGACGGCACATCTCGACGAGCGTGTCCGCGCGGGCCTCGAACGTGGTGGCGAGATTGATGCCGAACCGGTCCATGCCGAGCGCGAAACCGGCGTCGGCCAGTTCCGCGAGGTGATCGCAGTCGGTGGTGTCCCCGCAGTGGCCCAGCACGACGCGCCGCGGGTCCACACCCTCTTCGTCGCAGAGCACGCGTTTGACGTCGAGACCGGTGCGCGATTCCGGGTGGGTGTGCACGGTGACGGGCACTCCGGTGCGGTGATGGGCCTGCGCGACCGCGCGCATGACCCGTTCGACGCCGGGCGTCATGCCGTGCCGGTCGATCGCGCATTTGAGCATTCCCGCCCGGACCCCGGTACCCGCGATCCCGTCGGTGATGTCGCCGACGAACATCTCCACCATCGGCTCGGCCATGCCGACGGCGGGGCCACGGTGGTCGAAGAAGAACGGGACGCTGTCGTAGGTGTAGAGCCCGGTGGCCGCCACGATGTTCAGCTGTGGCACGCGCCCGGCCACCCGCTGGATCCGCGGGATGTAGCGGCCGAGCCCGACGACCGTGGGATCCACGATCGTCCGCACTCCCTGCGCCGCCAGCGCGGACAGCTTCTCGACCGCGTCCTGTTCGCGGCTGCCGTCCTCTCCCCACTCGTCCGGATAGTTCTGCTGCACGTCGGGCGTCAGGACGAAGATGTGCTCGTGCATGTACGTGCGGCCCAGCTCGGCCGAGTCGACCGGCCCGCGGACCGTCGCGACTTCACTCATCCCGTGTGACGCTCCTTCCGGATTGGGGGCGGTCCCGGCCGGGACCGCCCCCAAGGCTTCACGCTTGGTCCTCACCTCGCAACGCGGCGAGTTCGCGCCGTACCTGCTCCTCGTGTGCCTCGATGTCCTCGCGTGCCCGGCGCGAGCTCCACCGCCCGGCCATCACCAGAATCAGCGGCAGGAACACGACTTCCCCGCCGACGCACACCCACCACCAGCTCTGCCACTGCCCCGGCGTGTCGTGTGCGGCCTGCTGCACGGCGGAGCCGTGTTCCTTGAGGTAGGCCAGATCCGCGGCCGGCACGGCGGCCACGGCGCGCAGGCGCGCGATCGCCTCGGTGGGTGCGACGCCCTCGGCCGCGGCGATCTCGCCGACCGCCCTGGTCGCGGCCGCCGGGTCGTTCGGGTTGGCCGACAGCGCGGCCTGGGTCGCCGGATCGACGGCCGCCAACGTCTTCAGCTGCGCGGCGTACTTCTGGCTCAGCGTCTGCACCTGCGCGCCGTGCTCGACGAGCGGGCTCATCGAGGTGATCACGAACGGCAGCACGCCGATCGACACGGCGACCACGACGCGCACGATCCAGCCCCACACCGCCAGTCCGGTCGCGGTCAACGCCGGATTGCGCCGCTCGACGGTCTCGGTGAAGCTGGCCATCCACGGCGCGTAGGTGATGCCGGTGAACACCGCGAGCAGGCTGATGATCCAGGCGAAGGTGAAATATCCGGTGTCGGGATGGGAGGTGCGGGTCAGGAACACGATCGTCATCGCGACCGTGCCGAGCGCGCCGAACACCATGAACGGTTTGCGCACCCGAGCCTTGTCGGACACGATCCCGACGGCGATCAGCGCGATCGCGTCGGCGGCCCAGAACCAGTTGCCGAGGCCGTTGGCGTCGGCCAGCGAGAACCCGAACAACGTCGTGAAGTACACCGGGAAGAAGCCGACCGCGGTGTAGTAGATGATCAGGAACACCGCGATCGCGAACGCGGAGCCGAGGATGTCGACGTGCATCATCTGCCGCCACGGCCGCCGCAGGCTCTCCTCGATGTCGATGCCCTTGGCCTTCGCCTCGATCAGCACCCGGTCGTGCAGGCTCACCATCAGCTGATCCCGCAGGCGCGGGGACAGCTCGCGCAGGCCGAACAACGCGACCACGAACATGGCCAGCCCGGTGATCCCGCAGATGGTGAACTGGTCGCGCCAGTCGGGCAGCGAGTCGAGCGTGTTGCTGGAGATCAGCGACAGCAGCAGGCTGCCCGCGACCGGCCCCAGCGTCCAGAAGCCCATCGCCGAGGCCCGGCCGAGCTGCGGGGAGAAGTCCCGCACCAGTGCCGGGGTCGCGACGAGGATGATGCCCTCGACGAAGGAGATGGCGGCGAAGACCAGGGCGAACACCAGCCCGTTGGGTGCGTGCGGCATCGCCAGCAGCACGAGCAGGCCGGTCACCGCGAGCCCGTAGACGACGAGGTTCGCCCGGCCCCACCGGTCGGCCAGCCCCGCGACCAGCGACGCGAACGCGCCGAGCAGGTTGCCCAGTGCGGTGATCCAGACGTAGGTCGAGAACGACATGTTGTAGTGCGCCATGATCGCGGGCGAGACCGCGCTGGGCAGGTACAGCTCGTAGTACAGGATGATCGTGGCGAGCACGGCGATGGCGAGGTAGGCGAACCGCCGCCCGGTGCCTGGGTAGTGCTGGAGCTGTCGCTGCCACAGCAGCCGCGACAGCGTCCCGCTTCTGGTGGGTGGGATCGTTTCCGTCACGCGTGCGGTCATGCCGACCGCCTCCTTCGGCTCGCTTCGTCGGGAACCTGGACGGCGTGGGCGAGCGCACCCGCGGGCTCTTCACCAGCGGCTACGCTGCTTTCCGTGTTGTCGGATCTTCAGCGGTACGAAGGCGTACTTTAGAAGCGAGGGGTGCATGAAGCAAGAGGGTTCGCTGGCCCGGACGCACGAGGACGAGCCGGGCCTGCCGCGCGGGCGCGCGAGCCTGCCCGCCGACGAGGTGCGCGCGGCCCAGCGCGAGCGGCTCATCCGCGCGATCATCGCGGCCTCGGCGGAACAGGGTTACCTGCGGATCACGATCGCGGACGTGGTCAGCCGCGCCAAGGTCTCCCGCGCGGCCTTCTACACACATTTCACCGACAAGGACGACTGCCTGCTCGCGGCCGCGCTGCACGGGCGGCGCCTGGCGATGGACCGGATCGCGGCGGCCACCCACGCCCTGCCCGCCGACGCCCCGCCCGAGGACGCGCTGCGCGCCTCGTGCCGGGCGTACCTGCGCTTCCTCACCGACGAACCGGAGTTCGCGCGCGTGTTCTACCTGGAACTGCCCAGCGCGGGCCCGCGCGCGATCACCAGGCTCGTCGAGGCGCAGCGGCAGTACGCACACCTCAACGAGGTCTGGCACCGGCGGGCCCGCGAGCAGGATCCCACCCTGCCCGCGGTCCCGCGTTCGGCCTACCTCGCCGCGGTCGGCGCCACGACCGAACTCGTCCGCGCTGAGGTCCACAGTGGACGCAAGCGGCTACTCGACCTCGAGGACACGCTCGTCGGCCTGCATCTGGCCCTGCTGGCGGGCAGACCGTGGACGTGATCAGCAGCCCGTGTGGTCGATGTCGCAGATCAGTCCGTCCACTTTGGGCGTTCCCCAGCCGGTGACGTAGTCCCAGCCGGGGGCGGTGGGATACAGGCCGTTGCTCGCGGGCAGACCCGTGGCCGGGTCCGCGGAGTTCACGTCGAAGTAGTCCCTGGCCGCACTCGCCGGATCCTTCCCGGCGCGGTAGAGCGCGTAGTTGGCGAACCCGTTGCCGCCAGGCGAAGCCGACGCACTTTGCACACGCGCCCACATACCTTCCCACAGCGGCGACGACAGTGACGTGCCACCACCGGTGGTGGCCTTGCCGTTGGAGACGATCGAGTAACCGTTGGTCAGCACGTCACCGGACTGCGCGGCCACATCGGAAATCCCGCGGCACACCTTGAGCGGATCGGTCACACACGTCAGCGCCAGCCCCGGGGTGCCCTGCTGGTACGACGGCGCGGGGTGGAACAGGGTCGAGCCGCCGCCGGAGAAGGCCCAGCCGTACTCGCGGCTGCGATGCCCGGCGCCGTCGGTGTAGAGCACCGTGCCGCCCACGCCGACCACGTAGGGCAGCGAGGCGGGCGAGTTCGTGGCGGGAAAGCCCTGGTTCAGCACGCCGTTACCGGCGCCGATGACCGGCGCGATCGCCACCGGGCACGAAGAACCGGTGTCGCCTGTGGACGAGAACAGCGTCTTGCCCTCGAGTGCGGCCTGCCGCAGGATCTGCGTCCACGTGGCGTCGGAGTTGTTGCCGAGTCCTTGCTGGACCGGCAGCGACGGGTTGGTGAGCAGCGGCTGCCCGGCGATCGGGCTGGCCACCGGCACCGTCTCGCATTCGCCGTAGCTGGCCGAGGCCTGCTTCGGCCCATTGGCGTCGTCGGTCCACTGGCTGAACACCTTCGTCACGTCGGCGTCGGAGAGATCGTGTCCGAAGTAGAGGGTCAGGCCAGGGGTCTTGGGGGCCATCCCCGTCGAGGCCTGGGTGTCGATGTTCCATTCGACGTGGCCGGAGTCGTCGGAGAAGTCGGTGTCGCCCGCCGGGTGCTTGACCGTCACCGGAACCTGCGGCAGGCCGAACTTGCTTTCGAAGGCACGAAGATCGGTCACCACCCCGTCGGTCGCGCCCTCGCCGAAGATCGCGACCGGCTGGCCCTGCCCCTGATAGGCGGCGGGCTGCTGGTACACGCTCCACAGATCGGCCGGGGTCGTCACGCCGGTGCACGTGCCGCCGAGGCAGGTGTCCTGTGCCGCCTTCGCCGGCGTGGACATGCGCTGCAGCGTGTTCAGCCCGATCACGTTGGTGATCGGCAGGCCGTAGGGCAGCACCGGCGCGGCGGTGTTGGCGAGGAAGGTCTGGCCGGCCGAGGAGAACCGCTGGATCGGTGTGCCGAACAGGGCCGACACCTGCGCGGCCGTGCCGCTGACGTTCACCTGGTCACGTGCCGCGGACACGCTGCCGACTCGCAGGCCGGTGCCGGTCAGCCAGCTTCGCACCTGGTCGAACTGCGACTGCGGCACGCCGAACTCGGACGCGAACTGCGCCGGCGTGAGGAACTGGCCGAAGCGGGCGCTGGCGGGGTTGTGCTCGGCGTCCAGCAGCGCCTGCTCGCCGCCGGGATCAGGCCGGGCGAGCGTGATCATCAGCGACATCGGCGTGTCGCCGGGCGCGGCCCCGAGCGCGGTGGCGTTGGCCAGGCCTGGCAGCAGGTTCTGGGTCACCGTCAACAGCCCCGCCGCTGACGCCGCAGCGGGTACGCCAAGCGTGCACACTGCAATCACCGTTCCGAGTGAAATCAAGGACCTTGCGCCTCGCCACAGCCCCATTGGTCACCTCCCGTGTCGATTCCGGTTCAACGGTTAACGACAACGGGTGATGTTGGTTACCACCTTTCAGCGAACCGTCCATTTACAACAGTTTGGTCCGGTATGACCTTCTCGCCGGACTTTCCCGGCCGCTGGTCCTCAGCGTCTTCACAGCGAATGCCGGGAATCGTGTGCTCGCTCGGGATCAGCAGGAGAGGACGGGGATGGCGGCCGGGAAGGCAGCTCGTGGCGTGGCCGTCATGACCTTGACGCTGCTCGTCGCGGCCATGACCGCATGCGGCTCAGCCGCACCGGCGCCGGCTCCCCCAGCTGCCC
>NZ_JAAXLS010000088.1 GCF_012328925.1 Amycolatopsis acididurans | reverse complement strand
CGGAGATAGGGTCTGGGGGTGGGTCGACTGGTGGTCATCGAGGGGCTGGACGGTGCGGGCAAGCGCACGCTGGCCGAGGGGCTGACGAAAGCGCTGCACGAGCAGGGCGCGAGCGTCGCGACGCTGGCGTTCCCCCGCTACGGGCGCAGCGTGCACGCCGACCTGATCCGCGAGGCACTGCACCACGGGCACGGTGACCTCGTCGACTCCGTGTACGGCATGGCGCTGCTCTACGCACTCGACCGGCGCGCCGCCGCCGACGACATCGCCGCCGACCTCAAGTGGCACGACGTCGTCCTGCTCGACCGCTACGTCGCCTCCAACGCCGCCTACGGTGCCGCCCGCCTCCGCCAGGACGCCGACGGCGAGTTCGTGAAGTGGGTCCGCGAGGTCGAGATCGCGCGGTTCGGGCTTCCCGTGCCCGACGCCCAGATCCTGCTCCGCGTCGCCCCGGAGATCGCGGCCGAACGCGCCGAACACCGCGCCCGGTCCGAGGCCGACCGTGCCAAGGACGCCTTCGAGTCCGACGACGATCTGCAGTCCCGCTGCGCGGCGGTCTACGACCAGCTCGCGGCCGCGTCGTGGCTGTCCGCCTGGCACGTCGTGGACGGGACTGGGCGTTTCGGCGCCACCGAACTGGCCCGCCTGATCGTCCATCCGGGCTAAGCTGCCCGGTTCTTGCCACCCGATACCGGGTCGGGAGTCACGAACGGTGTCCGTAGTGCGAATATGTGGGCATGAAGGCACGTGTCTTGGTGGTCGACGACGACCCTGCCCTCGCGGAGATGCTCACCATCGTGCTGCGCGGAGAGGGGTTCGATACCGCCGTCGTCGCCGACGGTTCCCGTGCGCTACCCGCGCTGCGGGAGCTCAAACCCGATCTCGTCCTGCTGGACCTGATGCTGCCCGGCATGAACGGGATCGACGTGTGCAAGGCGATTCGTGCCGAGTCCGGCGTGCCGATCGTCATGCTGACCGCCAAGAGCGACACCGTGGACATCGTGCTCGGCCTCGAGTCGGGCGCCGATGACTACGTCGTCAAGCCGTTCAAGCCGAAGGAGCTCGTGGCCAGGGTGCGTGCCCGGCTGCGCCGCACCGAGGCCGAACCGGCGGAGTCGCTCACGATCGGCGACCTCGCCATCGACGTGCCCGGACACGAGGTGACCAGGGAGGGCAAGGCCATCCCGCTCACCCCGCTGGAGTTCGACCTGCTCGTCGCGCTGGCCCGCAAGCCGCGGCAGGTGTTCACCCGCGAGGTGCTGCTGGAGCAGGTCTGGGGTTACCGGCACGCCGCCGACACGCGGCTGGTCAACGTCCACGTGCAGCGGCTGCGATCGAAGGTCGAGAAGGACCCCGAGCATCCCGAGGTCGTGCTGACCGTCCGCGGTGTGGGGTACAAGGCGGGTCCTCCGTAAACCCGCGATGAAGCAGCAGATCTTCGCCTTCGCCTCGCGGGTGATGCGACTCGTCCGCAGCGTCGGCGCATACGGCCGCGGTCGCGTGGTGGCGTTCGGGGTGCTCTGGCGCCAGTCCCTGCAGTTCCGGGTCACGGTGTCCACGCTGGCGCTGTCCTCGGCGGTGGTGTTCGTGCTGGGCATGGTGCTGCAGAACCAGATCGTCACCCGGCTGACCGACACCAAGCGCCAGGCCGCCATCGCGCAGACCCAGCAGGTCGTCGCGACCGCGGAGAGCGAGCTGATCGGCATCAGCGATCAGGACGCCCTGCCCGACCGCCTGCAGAACGTGCTGAAGAAGATCACCAGCAGTTCGTCGGCCGACCAGGGGTCCGGCGCGTCCGCCGCGGGCGCGTACGAACCGGTGCTGACCGCCGGCGGCACCAGCTCGACGGATTCGGCGGGCGCGGTCTGGAAGGTGCCGGACGGGCTGCAGCGCTTCGCCGAGGCCAACCTCGTCGCGACCCAGATCCACACGATCGACGACAACGGCACGCGCACGACGTATCTCATCGTCGGCGCGCCGGTCACCAGCACCGGCCGCCCCATCCAGCTGTACCTGCTGTTCCCGATGACCGCGGAACAGAACACGCTCTCGACGGTGCAGAACACGCTGCTGGTCGGCGGGCTCGTGCTGCTGGTGCTGCTGGCCGGGATCAGCAACCTCGTGACGCGCCAGGTCGTGCGCCCGGTCCGCTCCGCGGCCGCGGCCGCCGCTCGCTTCGCCGGCGGCGAACTCGACGAACGACTACCCGTGACAGGTGAGGACGACCTGTCCCGGCTCGCGATGTCCTACAACGAGATGGCCGCGAGCATCCAGCGTCAGATCCGGCAGCTGGAGGAGTTCGGCACTCTGCAGCGGCGGTTCACCTCAGACGTCTCGCACGAGCTGCGCACCCCGCTGACCACCGTGCGGATGGCCGCCGACGTGCTGCACGCCTCCCGCGAGCAGTTCCCCGCCGGACTGGCCCGCTCCACCGAACTGCTGGTCGACGAGCTGGACCGGTTCGAGGCGCTGCTCGGCGACCTGCTGGAGATCAGCAGGCTCGACGCGGGCGTCGAGGAACTGGCCGCCGAGGTGATCGACGTGGCGCCGATCGCACGGCGAGCCGTCGAACAGGTGCGCGTCATCGCGGGCAACGCGGGCACCCCGATCGAGCTGGACCTGCCCGAGGACGAGACACCCGCCGAGATCGACGCACGCCGGGTCGAGCGGATCCTGCGCAACCTGCTGGCCAACGCGGTCGACCACAGTGAGGGCCGTCCGGTGCGGCTCACGCTCGCGGCGAACGAGCACGCCGTCGCGATCACGGTCCGCGACTACGGCGTCGGCCTGCGGCCGGGCGAGGCCGATCTGGTGTTCAACCGGTTCTGGCGGGCGGACCCGTCGCGGAACCGGCGCACTGGCGGCACCGGGCTCGGCCTGGCGATCAGCCACGAGGACGCGCGGTTGCACGGCGGGCAACTGGAGGCGTGGGGTGCGCCCGGCCACGGCGCGTGTTTCCGGCTGATCCTGCCGCGGCGGCAGAACGAACCGTTCGAGGACAGCCCGCTGCCGCTGGTGCCCCCGGACGGCGAGGCCGTCAACGGGCAGGCGAGTATCGGCAGCGGAGCCGACTACAGCATTTCGTTCGAGGAACTGCGGAAGGAGGACGTCGGGTGAGCCGGGTACGCCTGTTCGCCGCGCTGGCCGCCATGGTGCTGGTCGGCGGCTGTGCGGGTATCCCCGACGAGTCCCAGCCGGTCGCGGTGCCGCAGCAGGAGCTGGGCCAGATCGCGAACCCGGACGTCCAGCAGCCGCCGCGCGACCTCGACCCGCTGACCGTCGTGCGCGACTTCGTCCGCGCGAGCGCCCAGCCCATCAGCAACAACGCGTCCGCGCGGATGTACCTGGATGACGGGGCGTCGAAGAACTGGCAGCCGGGCAAGATCGCCAACGTCATCGACGACCAGTTCAACACCGTGTACACCGCGGCGCAGGACCTGCCGGCGAACCCGAACCAGGTCGTGGTCATGGTGCGCGGCACGAACCTCGGCACGCTCGGCGCGGACAGCTCGTTCCTGCCCAGCCGCAGCCCGTTCGAGCTGCGCCTGCTGGTGAACAAGCAGTCCGACGGGCAGTGGCGGATCAGCAACCCGCCCGCGAACATCGCCATGCCCTACAGCGATTTCAACGCCAACTACGTGCGGGTCCCGGTGTACTTCTTCGCGCAGGACTCGAACACCACGGTGCCCGATCTTCGTTACGTGGCGGGCAAACCGCAGTCCGGTCTGCCCGCGCGCGTGGTGTCGTTGCTGCTGTCGGGGCCGTCGGACCAGCTGATCGGCGCGGTGCGCAGCCCGCTGCCGGAGGGCACGAACACCGAAGGCAACGTGACCACCACCCCGGACGGTGCGCTCGTCGTGCCGCTGACCGGGCTGGGTGATCAGACGCCGGAGGTGCGCAAGCTGATCGCGGCGCAGATCGTGTTGTCGTTGCAGGCCGTCACCACGAACCGGGTGCGGTTGCTCTCCGACGGCAACCCCCTGGTGGACGGGCACGAGGACTGGCTGTTCACCGACGTGCCTTCCTACACGTCGCTGGCCTCGCCGGGTGCCGACCTGCAGGGCCTGATGACGGTGGGCGGGCGGATCCGGTCGCTGGCCGACGGGCAGCCGATCAACGGGCCCGCGGGGCAGGGCGGCTACCAGGTGGTCAGCGCCGCGCAGTCGATCGACGGCAGGCAGCTGGCGATCGTGGAGAGCGACAACGGCAGGCAGCGGCTGAGAATCGGTCCCTACGGCTCGGCCGCGCAGGTGGTGAACCTCTTCGGCGGCACGCTGACCAGGCCGACGTGGCGCCCGACCGCGACGGCGGACGGCACCGCGGGCGAGGTGTGGACGGTCGTCGACGGGCAGGCCGTGGTGCGGGTGCTGCGTACCTCGGACGGCGGGTGGACCGGGCAGGCCGTCAACGCGGAGGAAGTGCTCACCGTCGGCCCGATCACGACACTGCGGCTGTCGCGGGACGGGTCGCGGGCGGCGATGGTCGTCAACGGGCAGCTGGTGGTCGCGTCGGTGGTGCGGGCGCAGGACTCGGTGACGCTGCGGGGGCCGCGGATCCTGCAGATGGGCACGCTGAACGGCGTGGTCGACGTGGACTGGCTGGGTCAGGACACCCTGGTCGCCGCCACGACGATGCCCTCGCAGCCGGTGGTGAAGGTGCCGATCGACGGGCTGCGGCTGGACCCGTTCAACAGCGCGAACCTCACGCCTCCGGTCACCGGGATCACCGCGGCGCCCGGACGGCCGATCGTGGTGGCGGACTCGAGCGGCCTGTGGACGGCCTCGGACGTCGGTGAGGTCTGGCGCCCGCACCCGCACAGCTTCAGCCCACGGGCCGCGCCGTTCTATCCGGGCTGAACGCCGGGCGTCGCGGCCGGGCCGAATTGTCGGTGGGCTCGTGCACACTGCGGGTGTGACTCTGCGGGGACAGGTCCTCGACCTGCTGTTGCCGGCGATGTGCGCGGGATGTGGCGTGCCGGGCGCCGGATGCTGCGCTGCATGCACCGCGGAGTTCGCGCGCCCGTCGCGTGTCGTGCGAGGGCCGACGGCGGATGTGGCCGTCTACGCGCTCGGCCGCTACGACGGCGCCGCGCGCAGGCTCGTGCTGGCCTTCAAGGAGCGCGGCCGCCGGGATCTCGCGCCGAGCCTCGGCCGGGTGCTGGCCGAGGCGCTGCCGTATCTGCCGGAGGTGCGCCCGGACCGGGACGGCGTGCTGTGGCTGGTGCCCGCGCCCTCGCGCCGCTCGGCGTCGCGTGTCAGGGGCGGCCCGCATGTGCTGCGCCTGGCGCGGGCTTGCGCCGCCCGCCTGGTCTCGGCGGGAAACCAGGTCGCGATCGCCCCGGCGCTGCGCCTGACCAGGGGTGCCCGCGACGCGGTTGGTCTCAACCACTCCCAGCGGGCCGCGAACCTCGCCGGCCGCGTGCGCCTCGACCCGTGCGGCCTGCCACCCCCCGGCACGCCGGTCGTGCTGCTCGACGACGTGGTGACCACGGGCGCCACCGCGGCGGCATGCATTCAGGTGCTCGGCGACGGAGGGTTCCCGGTCTCGGCGGTCCTCGCCCTGACGGCCACGGGCTGAGCAACGGTGTCCGGCGGACGCCGTGAGGGATGTCCTCATGGCGCCTCGCGACGGTGAGCGGGTCCCGCGCCGGCATCGCCCGGCTCTGGCCAGGCAAGATCCAGAAAGCCCGCCCCAGACACAAAAACTCACCCACTCAATATCACCCACACGAGTGCACGTTTCGGGAACGACGTGGCCTCCGTCTCCGTTGTCCGGGCATGAGGCCGCCAAGCGAACAACCTCCGCCGGCGCAAGCGGCCACGTGTGTGGGTCGGCGTCCGGCCGCGTCCGTCACGCTCGGGCTGGACTGCGGGAAACAGCCCTTGTGTCAAGGTGAAAACGGACCATCCGTGCTGCTCCGATCGGGTCCCCCGACCGCCGGGGACCGCGTTCCGCCGACGCGCACGGTGACCGTTTCCCGTTATGTGGCATCCCCCGCCTCGGGGGGTTTTGTGATGCGCGTTACCCGGCTAACGTGCACCGCTATAGCGCATTCCGGCAGCAGGGAGGTGAACAGCCAATGACCCTGGTGCCGACGAAGAGCTGAAATGCCGTCGGCGCCCACCGGTTCCCTCAGAGCTCGAACTCAGCCAACCAAGTGGGAGGTCGTGTATGGACATCGTCGTTAAAGGCCGCAATGTGGAGGTGCCCGACCACTACCGGGAGCACGTGAGCGTCAAACTCGCGCGGCTCGAACGGTACGACAAGAAGGTCTTCCGCTACGACGTGGAGCTCTTTCACGAACCGAACCGCAGGCAGTCCAAGAGTTGCCAGCGCGTGGAGATCACCGGCAAGGGCAAGGGCCCAGCGGTCCGCGCCGAGGCATGTGCCGGCGATTTCTACGGGGCGCTCGACGCCGCGGTCGCCAAGCTCGAGAACCGGCTGCGCAAGATGCACGACCGGCGCCGTGTCCACTACGGCCGCCGCTGCCCGGAATCGGTCGCCGAGGCCATGGCCGCCGGCACGCCCGTGAACGGCAAGGCACACGCCGCCACCGCCGTACTCGAGGCGCCCACCGAAGTGGAGCCGCTCGCCGAAACCGATATCGAAGTACCCCAGCAGCGCTGGGAAGACGACGCGATCGACCACAAGCCAGGTCTCGTCGTGCGCGAGAAGCAGCATTCCGCGCAACCCATGACCATCGACCAGGCCCTCTACCAGATGGAGCTGGTCGGGCACGACTTCTACCTCTTCAACGACTCCGAGGCCGGCAGGCCCAGCGTCGTGTACCGGAGGAAGGGCTTCGACTACGGGGTGATCCGGCTCGGCTGAGCCCGCCCCACCGGGCCCGCGTGCGAAGATGCGCGCGGGCCCTTTTACTGCGTTACGCCAGGTGCGTGCAACCTCCAGCGCTCCTTCCCTACGATGGGGGAAGGCGCGCGGCCCGCACGATGGGCCGCGCCACGGCACTGTGCCCGGGACACGCCTGGGTGTCAAAACACAGCTAGTGAGGTCGACGGGATGGTTCTCAACCGCCTGCTGCGTGCGGGCGAGGGCAAGATGGTCAAGCGGCTGCGCAACATAGCCGACCACATCAACACCCTCGAAGACGACGTGAAGGACCTCACCGACGCCGAGCTTCGTGCGAAGACCGACGAGTTCCGCAAGCGTCACGAGGACGGCGAGTCGCTCGACGAGCTGCTTCCCGAGGCCTTCGCCGTCGGCCGTGAGGCGGCTTGGCGAGTGCTGGGGCAGCGGCACTTCGACGTGCAGGTCATGGGTGGTGCGGCGCTGCACCTCGGCCAGGTCGCCGAGATGAAGACCGGTGAAGGCAAGACGCTGACCTCGGTGCTTCCCGCGTATCTCAACGCGATCTCCGGCAGGGGCGTCCACCTGGTCACGACCAACGACTACCTGGCCAAACGTGACGCCGAGTGGATGGGCCGCGTGCACCGCTTCCTCGGCCTGTCCGTGGGCGCGATCCTGTCCGAGCTGCCGCCGGAGCAGCGTCGCGAGGCCTACAACGCCGACATCACCTACGGCACGAACAACGAGTTCGGCTTCGACTACCTGCGCGACAACATGGCCTGGTCGCTGGACGACTGCGTGCAGCGCGGCCACAACTTCGCCATCGTCGACGAGGTCGACTCGATCCTGATCGACGAAGCCCGGACCCCGCTGATCATTTCGGGGCCCGCCGAGCAGTCCGCGCGCTGGTACGTCGAGTTCGCGCGCATGTCGCCGCTGATGAAGCGCGACGTCCACTACGAGGTGGACGAGCGCAAGCGCACCGTCGGTGTCAGCGAGAAGGGCGTGGCGTTCGTCGAGGACCAGCTCGGCATCGAGAACCTCTACGAGGCCGCGAACACCCCGCTGGTCGGCTACCTCAACAACGCGCTGAAGGCCAAGGAGCTGTACAAGCGCGACAAGGACTACATCGTCCGCAACGGCGAAGTGATCATCGTCGACGAGTTCACCGGTCGCATCCTGCACGGCCGCCGCTACAACGAGGGCATGCACCAGGCGATCGAGGCCAAGGAAGGCGTCGAGATCAAGGCCGAGAACCAGACGCTGGCCACGATCACGCTGCAGAACTACTTCCGGCTCTACGAAAAGCTCTCCGGCATGACGGGTACCGCGGAGACCGAGGCCGCGGAGTTCCACCAGACCTACAAGCTCGGTGTGGTGCCGATCCCGACCAACCGGCCGATGGTCCGCAAGGACCAGACCGACCTCATCTACAAGGGTGAGCCCGCCAAGTTCGAGGCGCTGGCCGACGACATCGAGGAGCGGCACAAGGCCGGGCAGCCGGTGCTGGTCGGTACCACCAGCGTCGAGAAGTCCGAGTACCTGTCGAAGCTGCTGCTCAAGCGCGGCGTGCCGCACGAGGTGCTCAACGCCAAGCACCACGACCGGGAAGCGCTGATCATCGCGCGCGCCGGCCGCAAGGGCGCGGTCACGGTCGCCACCAACATGGCCGGCCGTGGTACCGACATCGTGCTGGGCGGCAACCCGGACATCATCGCCGACGAGCGGCTGCGTGAGCGCGGGCTGGACCCGGTGGAGCACTCCGAGGCGTACGAGACGGCGTGGCCGAAGGTCCTCGAAGAGGTCAAGGCCGAGGTCAAGGCCGAGGCCGAGGAGGTCAAGGAGGCGGGCGGCCTGTACGTGCTGGGCACCGAGCGGCACGAGTCGCGGCGTATCGATAACCAGCTGCGTGGCCGCTCCGGCCGTCAGGGTGACCCGGGCGAGTCGCGGTTCTACCTTTCGCTCGGCGACGACCTGATGCGGCGGTTCAACGCCGCGATGGTCGAGCGGGTCATGACCACCATGCGGCTGCCGGACGACCAGCCGATCGACCACAAGATGGTCTCGCGCGCGATCAAGAGCGCGCAGACGCAGGTCGAGCAGCAGAACATGGAGATCCGCAAGAACGTCCTCAAGTACGACGAGGTCATGAACGAGCAGCGCAAGGTGATCTACGCCGAGCGTCGCCGCGTGCTCGAGGGCGAGGACCTGTCCGAGCAGATGCAGCATATGCTCTCCGACGTCGTCACCGCCTACGTCGAGGGCGAGACCGCCGAGGGCTACGCCGAGGACTGGGACCACGAGAAGCTGTGGACGGCGCTGAAGCAGCTCTACCCGGTGTCGCTGTCCTGGGAGGCGCTGACCGACGAGGAAGACGACCTCAGCTCGGACTACCTGCTGCAGCGGCTGCTGGAGGACGCCGAGGACTCGTACGCGCAGCGTGAGGCCGATATCGACGGCAAGGTCGGCGAGGGCGCCATGCGGCAGCTGGAGCGGCAGGTGCTGTTGTCGGTCCTGGACCGCAAGTGGCGTGAGCACCTCTACGAGATGGACTACCTCAAGGAGGGCATCGGCCTGCGTGCGATGGCCCAGCGCGATCCGCTGATCGAGTACCAGCGCGAGGGCTTCGACATGTTCAACGCGATGCTCGACTCGCTGAAGGAGGAGGCCGTCGGCTTCCTGTTCAACCTGCAGGTCGAGCAGGCGGAGCCGCAACCGGCCGCGGAACCCGCCGCCGCGGCGGCGGTGCCCGGCGCGGGTCAGGGCAACGGTGCGGACGGCGCCACGGGCGGCCGGCACGCGCGGCCGATGCCGTCGCAGCCCGTGGAAGAGCCGCGCGAGCCGGTGCCCTCCGCGCTGCGCGGCAAGGGGCTCGGCGGCAGTGCCCAGCAGGGCCTGACGTTCTCGGGCCCGGCCGAGCAGGGCGGCGTGCAGTCGCGTAGCGACGGCTCGGGCTCCGGCTCGAAGGCCAAGTCGGCCGCGGCCGCCTCCAGCGGCGGAGCAGGCAGCGGCACCCGCCGCGAGCGCCGCGCCGCCGCTCGCGCCCAGGCGAAGAAGGACAAGCGCGGTCGCTGACCGGACGTGACATCGCCGCGGTCGCCGGGTTTTCCGGCGGCCGCGGCGTTGTCGTTGTGGCCCCGGGTATCGCGCAGCGGCGACATCCGTCCGGGCGAGCGTCGCGGCCAGCGGATCCCGGCAGCCGCGGCGCCCGCTTGGCCCGGCCGCTCCGATCAGCCGTACGGCGCCGCTACCTCACCGGTAACCGCGCGGCGGCGGGGCGAGGCCGCACGATGTCGAACATCACGCACCGCCAGCCCGGTTCCAGCAGTTCGAAGCGCCCCACAAGCCCGTACGTCCGGCCCGCGGCGTGCGCCGTGCCGCCCGCCTCGTAGGCGTCCGGTGCGACGCGGCAGAGCCGCACGCTCCGCAGCGTGAAGCGCAGGTCCCGCAGCGGCCGGCAGCCCCCCAGGTACCGGTACAGCCGCGGATGGACCATCCCCTGCACCCGGCTCAGCGGCCGCGAACCGGTGCGCGCGTCCAGCAGCGCGGCGAAAACCGCCCGGACCCGCGCGGTCGGCAGCGGCTCCGGTTCCTTCCGGCGCAGAGGCACCGCCGGTATGCGCGCCGGCAGCAGGTTGAGCGCGAGCTGCCCGCCGGTGTCGGCGAAGCGATGCAGATCGCGCAGTGGTTCGTATGGTCGTAACGGTTTGAGTGCCGCAGTCCGCATTCAAGTTCCCCCAGTGTGTCCGGATCTGACGAATCAACAGAGGGGACACCACGGGCAATCCGGGCGAATTGCCCCCGAACCGGTGACGCCGGCGGCCGCTATCGTCGGTAGCCGTGTTCAAAGGGCTGGTACTCGACTACGCCGGGGTGCTCACCGATCCGGACGCCGCCGCGCTGTACGCCGCCATCGACGGGTTGCGCGACCGCGGCGTGCGCACCGCGCTGCTGTCCAACGCGGCGGGCGGCGGTGGCGCGAGACTCGAGCGCCACTTCGACGCGCTCGTCTTCTCCGGCGAGGTCGGCGTCGCCAAACCGGCGGCCCAGGTTTACCTCATCGCCGCCGACCGGCTGGGCATCCCGGCCGACACCTGCGTGTTCGTCGACGACTCGCGATCCAATGTGGACGGTGCGGTCGGCGCCGGCATGGTCGGCGTGCACCACACGTCGGTCAGCGCGACGCTCGCCGAGCTCAGCGTGCTGTTCCCCGCCTGACCAGCTCGAAGCACAACACCGCCGCGGCGGCCGACACGTTGAGCGACTCGACCGCGCCCGGCATCGGGATCGACAGCCAGCCGTCCAGCGACCGGGCGACCTCCTCGGACACTCCCGCCGTCTCGCCGCCCAGCACGAACGCCACCCGCTTCGGCAGCTCCGCGTCGAACAGCGACTTGCCGCTCGCGGCCAGGCCGTAGACGCGGTAGCCCGCGCTCGACAGCATCTCCGCCGCCTCGGGCGCGGTCGCGCAGCGCAGCATCGGCGCGCGGAACGCCACCCCGGCCGAAGCCTTGACCACCAGCGGATCCAGCGCCGCCACGCCCCGGCGGGGCACCACGACGCCATCCACCCCCGCGGCCGTCGCGGTGCGCAGGATCATGCCGACGTTGGCCGGGGTGGTGATGCCGTCGAGCAGCAGCACGCGCGCGGGCGGTGCGCCCGACGACAGCGCCTTGCGCAACGGCCGCATCCGGGGTGCGACGACGTCGGCCAGCACGCCCTGGTCCTGTTTGCCGTTCCCGGCGAGCACCTTCACCCGATGCGCGCTCGCCCGCTGCACCGGCACGCCTGCGGCCTTGGCGGCACGCTGGATCTCGGCCGCTCCGGCGCCGCGCACGGTGTCGGCGAGGATGACCTTGTCGACACGCAGATCGGGGTCGTCCAGTGCCTCCAGCACGGGTTTGCGCCCGTAGACGGTCAGGAAACGGTCCTTCGGGGAGACGGCGTCGGTTTCGTGCACAGCACCAGTAGACGACCAGCGACGCGCGGCCTCTCCGCCGGGGTGGTGGCCGGGCGACGGGTGGGAGTGTCAGGATCACGTTATGCCCGACCGTCTTTCCGCGCTCGACGCGTCCTTCCTGTACCTGGAGGACGCGGCCACGCCGATGCATGTCGGCGGAGTCGCCGTCTTCGAGCGTCCCCGCGAAGGCTTCGACTACGAGCAGTTGCTCTCGCTGGTCGGCCAGCGTCTGGCGTACCTGCCGCGGTACCGCCAGCGGGTGCTGAACGTGCCGGGTCACCTGGCAAGGCCGGTGTGGGTGGACGACGTCGACTTCGACCTGAACTATCACGTCCGCCGCTCCGCGCTTCCGTCCCCGGGCAGCGACGAGCAGCTGTACGACCTGGTCGCGCGGCTGATGGCGCGCCCGATGGACCACGAGCGGCCGCTATGGGAGGCCTACTTCGTGGAGGGCCTCGAGCACAACCGTGTCGCGCTGGTGACCAAGACGCACCAGGCGGTGGTCGACGGTGTCGGCACGGTCGAGCTCGGCCAGCTCATCCTCGACTCGTCCCCGCAGGACGCCGAGCCGCACGAGGACACCTGGACGCCGCGCCGGCCGCCGTCGGCGACGCAGCTCGTGCTCGACGCGATCAGCGAGACCGTGCAGCGGCCGGGTGAGCTGGTGGAGAACGCGCGCGCATTGGTGAGCGACGCGACCGCCACGGTCGACAAGATCACCGACGCGTTCGGCGGTGTCGCCTCCACCTTGCGCACCCTCATCAGCCCGGCCCCGGCGGGCCCGTTGAACACGCACGTGTCCGGCGGCCGGGTGTTCGCCGTGGTGCGCACGCGACTGGAGGACTACCGCAAGATCCGGGCCGAGCACGGCGGCACCGTGAACGACATCGTGCTCGCGGCCATCACCGGCGCGTTGCGCGAATGGCTGCTGTCGCGGGGGACCGGCGTCACCGCGACGGCGACGATGCGGGCGCTGGTGCCGATGGCGGTGCTGGAACCGGACACGTTCGAGTTCTCCGCCGCCGGGCTGGTCAACAACCAGGTGGAGGCGCATCTGGTGGACCTGCCCGTCGGCGAGCCGAACCCGGTACTGCGGCTGAAGCACATCAGCCACGCGATGCGCGCCTACACCGACTCGAGCCGCTCGGTCGCCGCGCGTGCCATGCTGAAGGTGGGCGGGTTCGCGCCGGCGACGATGCACTCGCTGGCGGCGCGTGCCGCCGGGTCGTTCTCCGGCCGTATCTTCAACCTGGTGATCACGAACTCGCCGGGTCCGCAGCAGCCGCTGTACGCGGGACGGGCGAGGATGACGGAGATGTACCCGGTGATTCCGCTGGCCAGGAACCAGGCGCTGGCCATCGGCGTGACGTCGTACTACGGCAGCGTGTATTACGGGCTGAACGGGGACCGCAAGGCGGTGTCCGATGTGGGGAACCTCGCCGCGATGGTCGAGGACGCGCTTGATGAGCTGAAGGGTGCGCACAGGTGAGGGTTTATCTTCCGGCGACGATCGAGATGCTGCGCAAACTCGTTGCCGACGGAAAGCTACAGCCGCCCGGCGGTACCGGCTTCGCACTCACCCCCGCGCTGCGCGAGTCCTACATCAGCGGGTCGACCGAAGAGCTGGAGTACGCCGCGCTGATGGACGCCGCGCGCGCCTCCCTGCGGCTGCTGAGCGACGACGAGAAGGAGCGGCCCCGCCGCGTCGTGATCTCGGTGGACATCGAGGACGTGACGGTTCGTTCGGATCTGGACGCGGCCGTGGTGAAGCTGTCAGGACCGGTATTGATGGACGACGTCGCGGCGGTGCACGTGGACGCCGAGGAGGCGGAGGAGGCGGTGCGCGCCGCGTCCGCGGTGATCGACGCCGCCGACCTGGGTGATCTCGACGCGGAGTTCGCGCTCGGCGAGGCGGAGGACCACGAACTGGCCTGGTACGCGCCCGGAGAGCTGCCGTTCCTGCTCGAGCTGCTTTAGCGTTGGTGGGGCAGGTCACAACCTGGGAGGGTTGCCCCATGGATGCCGTCACGAACGTGCCGGTACCGGCCAACGAACCGGTCCGGACCTATGCCCCCGGCACCGCCGAACGCGAGTCGCTGCGGCGGCGGATCGCCGAACTGGAAGCCGACAAGCACGAGCTGCCGCAGACGATCGCGGGCCGCCGCCGGCTCGCGGGCGGTGATGCGTTCGATGTCGTGGAGCCACACGATCACGGGCACGTCCTCGGCGTGTCGGCGCAGGCCACGCCCCAGGACGTGGCCGAGGCGGTGGCCGCGGCGAAGGAGGCCGCGCCCGCCTGGCGCGAGCTTCCGTTCGACGAGCGCGCGGCGATCTTCCTGCGCGCCGCGGACCTGATGGCCGGGCCCTACCGGGACACGCTCAACGCGGCGACCATGCTCGGCCAGTCGAAGTCGGTGCAGCAGGCGGAAATCGACGCCGCCTGCGAGCTGATCGACTTCCTGCGGTTCAACGTGCACTACGCGCGGCGCATCCTGGCCGAGCAGCCGAACTCGGTGCCCGGCACGTGGAACCGGATGGAGTACCGGCCGCTGGACGGTTTCGTCGTGGCGATCACGCCGTTCAACTTCACCGCCATCGCCGGGAACCTGCCCAGTTCGCCCGCGATGATGGGCAACACGGTGGTGTGGAAGCCGACGCCGACGCAGCAACTGGCCGCGCACTTCACGATGCGGGTGTTCGAGGAGGCGGGCCTGCCGCCCGGCGTGATCAACATGGTGACCGGCGACGGTGCGGCCGTCAGCGAGGTCGCACTCGCCGATCCCGGTTTCGGCGGTTTGCATTTCACCGGTTCGACGGCGACGTTCAAACTGTTGTGGCGGCGGATCGCGGAGAACCTCGATGTCTACCGGAGCTATCCGCGCATCGTCGGGGAGACCGGTGGCAAGGACTTCGTGGTGGCGCACGCCTCGGCGCGCAAGGACAAGCTCCTGGCCGCGCTCGTGCGCGGTGCTTTCGAGTATCAAGGGCAGAAATGTTCGGCCGCCTCGCGAGCCTACGTGCCGCGTTCCATCTGGGACGGTGGTTTGCGGGATGAGCTGGCGGATCTCACCAGGACGGTGAAGTTCGGGAACATCGCGGACTTCTCGCTCTTCGGCGGTGCCGTGATCGACGGGCGTGCCTACGCCAAACACGCCCGCCTGCTGTCCACTGTGGATGATGATGCGGCGCTCGATGTGCTGGTGGGCGGTCATTGCGACGACGCGATCGGTTACTTCGTGGAGCCAACGGTGCTGGTGTGCGACGATCCGGGTCACGAGATCTTCGCGACGGAGTACTTCGGGCCCATCCTCGCGGTGCACGTGTACGACGACGCGGACTACGAGCGGATCCTCGAAGTGGTCGACGGCACCTCGCCGTACGCACTCACGGGCGCGGTCTTCGCCGACGACCGGGGCGCGATCGAGCAGGCACACAAGGCACTACGGTTCGCGGCGGGCAACTTCTACGTCAACGACAAACCGACGGGCTCGATCGTGAGCCAGCAGCCTTTCGGCGGCTCCCGAGGTTCCGGCACGAACGACAAGGCAGGGTCGATGTTCAACCTGCAACGCTGGGCAAGCCCGAGGTCGATCAAGGAAACATTCGACGCCCCGACAACGGTGACCTACCCCCACATGGAAGCGGACTGACACAACCCGAAAAACGTAGCCACCTCCCGGCGACCCCGTCGTCAACGGGAGATTCCCGCGGTCCCCGAGTCATCCCGGAGCCTGCCCGCCGGCGAGGCATCTTTTCGTCTTTTCCCGGTGCCCCCCGGTGCCGGTTACGCCGTTGGCTGCCGGTTCCTCCCCCAACCCCGATCCGGTGAGTGTGTCCGCCGGGAGGGGATCGGGGG
>NZ_JAAXLS010000087.1 GCF_012328925.1 Amycolatopsis acididurans | reverse complement strand
CCCAAAGCCCCATCCCTCACCCCAACCGGGTGCGACGTGTGGGGTTCATGTGGCCAAATGGGTGATCACCGTGCACAATGTGACCAGTGCTCCGGCAACCGGGCTCGCGAGGTCGTAGGGGAAGACGCCCCTCGTCGAGCAGCGGAGGTCAGCAGTGAGCACCCGTGGAAACACCAGAGGTGTGGTGTACGTCCACTCGTCGCCGTCTGCGGTGTGCCCGCACGTCGAGTGGGCGATCTCGGGCACCCTCGGGACCCGAGTCGATCTGAAGTGGACGGCGCAACCGGCCGCGCCAGGGCAGCTTCGCGCCGAGTGCACGTGGAGCGCGCCAACCGGAACCGGCGGCAAGCTGGTCGCCGGGCTCAAAGCGTGGCCGATGCTGCGCTTCGAGGTCACCGAGGAGCCCAGCCACGGCGTCGACGGCGTGCGCTACTGCTACGTGCCCGGCCTCGGCCTGTGGCACGGCCGCACCAGCGCCAACGGCGACATCGTGGTCGGCGAGGACCAGCTGCGCGCGCTGGTGTCCCAGGCCCGCTCCGGCGACGCCTTCGCGCACAAGCTCGACGAGCTGCTCGCCGCGAACTGGGACGAGGCGCTCGAGCCGTTCCGCCACGCCGGGGACGGAGCTCCCGTCACCTGGTTGCACCGCGTGGGATAACCGGTCCGGTGATCTTGTCGAGTCGGTGGCCAATGCGTTAACGAGGACTACTAACCTGCCGATGTGTCAGCTGTGCCGGTGCCCGTCCCACCCCACCGCTGGCTGATCCCTGTCCTCGTCGTGGTGCTGTCGCTCGTCGTCGGCGGCGGTCTGCTCGCCCGCGAGGTGTACCGGGCGCCGGAAGTACGGCTGGACACCGTGCTCGGGCTGCCGGCGTCCTCCGCGCGCCCGCTCGGCGAGCAGCCTGGCCCCGGCACGGTGGAACTGACACCGGACGCGGCACAGCATCCTCAGCACGACGTGGTCGAGCGGCTGCTGCAGACCTACTTCGACGCGATCAACACGCGCGACTACGACCAGTGGAAGGTCACCGTCACCAGGGACCGCATCCAGGCCAAACCCCGCCCGGCATGGTTGAACGACTACAAGACCACCAAGGACGGCAGCATCCTGGTCTACCGCATCGACGCCGTCGCCGAGGCCGACATGCGCGTGCTGCTGGGTTTCACCAGCACCCAGGACGCCTCGGACGCGCCGGACGAGCTGCCCGGCGCGTCGTGCGTGCACTGGCGGCTGTCGTTGCCGCTGACCAAGGAGTCGGGCAACTGGAAGGTCGACACCGTCGCCGGCTACGCGCCGCCGGAAGTCGACGCCTGCTGACACGACGAAACCGGCCGGGCGTGCCCGGCCGGTTTCGTCATGGTTGTCAGGAAGCGGTGAACAGCAGGGCGGTGTTGTGCCCGCCGAAACCGAAGGAGTTGCTCAGTGCCGCGGTGAGGTCGACCTTGCGCGGCTCGCCGGAAACGACGTCCAGCTCCACCTTCGGGTCCTGGTTCTCCAGGTTCAGCGTCGCCGGCACGAGACCGTTGTAGATCGCGAGCAGCGTGGCGATGCCCTCGACCGCGCCGGCACCGCCGACGAGGTGACCGAGCGCGCCCTTCGGCGCCGTCACCACCGGGTGCGTGCCCAGTGCCCGGCGGATCGCGTTGGCCTCGCCGATGTCGCCGACCACCGTCGAGGTGGCGTGCGCGTTGACGTGACCGACGTCCTCCGCGGTGAGCCCGGCCATCTCGATCGCGTTGCGCATGGCCGCGATCTGGCCGATGCCCTCCGGGTGGTTACCGGTGATGTGGTGGGCGTCGGAGGTGATGCCGTAGCCGGCCAGCCGCCCGTAGATCCGCGCGCCGCGGGCCTTGGCCCGGTCCGCCCGCTCCAGGATCATCACGCCGGCGCCCTCGCCGAGCACGAACCCGTCGCGGTCGGTGTCGAACGGCCGCGACGCGCGCTCCGGGTCGTCGTTGCGCTGCGACACGGTGCGTGCCTGTGCGAACCCGGCGATGGTGATCGGGTGGATGCACGCCTCGGCGCCACCCGCGACCACCACGTCGGCCCGGCCGTTCTGGATCATCTGGTAGGCGTTGGCGATGCCCTCCGCACCGGAGGCACACGCCGACGCGGGCGAATGCACTCCGGCGCGGGCCAGCAGGTCGATGCCGACGTGCGCGGCGGGCCCGTTGGGCATCAGCATCGGCACGGTCAGCGGCGACACCTTGCGGATGCCGTGCTCCTCCAGCAGATCGTCCTGGGCCAGCAGGGTCAGCGGCCCGCCGATCCCGGTGCCGATGGACACGCCGAGCCGCTCGGGCTCGACATCGTGGTGCTCGTCCGTCGGCTGTTCGAAACCGGCGTCCGCCCATGCCTGGCGAGCCGCGATGAGCGCGATCTGCTCGCACCGGTCGAGCCTGCGCGCCTGCACGCGCGGGATCTTCTCGGTCGGATCCTCGGCGAGCGACGCGCCGATCTTGACCGGCAGATCGAACTTCTCGACCCAGTCGGCCTCGATCCGGCGGATACCACTGCGGCCGGCGAGCAGGCCGTCCCAGGTGGACGCGACGTCCCCGCCGAGCGGCGTGGTCGCACCCAGCCCGGTGATCACGACGTCGATGTTGCTCATGGAGTCTCCCCGAGGATCGTTGGCGAGAATTAGCGGGATGCTTACTTGGCGTTCGCCGCGACGTAGTTCACGGCGTCGCCCACGGTCTTGAGGTTGGCGAGCTCGTCGTCCGGGATCTTGACCCCGAACTTGTCCTCGGCCTGCACGGCGATCTCCACCATGGACAGCGAGTCGATGTCGAGGTCGTCCACGAAGGACTTCTCCGAGCTCACGTCGTCCTGCGCGACACCGGCGACCTCTTCGACGATCTCGGCGAGGCCGGCGAGGATCTCTTCTTTGTCCGCCACTGTTGGTTCCCTTTCCTTGTTTCCGGGCTTGGTGCACCCCGGCGGGCGGGCGCCCGCCGGGGTAAGTGGTATCACGGGCAGATGACGACCTGTCCGGCGTAGGACAGTCCGGCGCCGAAACCGACCATCAGGATGACGTCACCGGTCTTCACGGTGCCCGCCTTGCGCATGTGGTCCAGCGCGATCGGGATGGACGCCGAGGAGGTGTTGCCCGAGTACTTGATGTCGTCGGCGACCACCATGTCGTCCCTGGCGCCCTTGGCGCGCAGGCGTTTCGCGATCGCCTCGACGATGCGCAGGTTGGCCTGGTGCGGGATCAGCACGTCCACATCGGACGGTTCGATGCCCGCGAGTTCCAGCGCCCGCAGCGCGATCGGCGCGATCTGGGTGGTCGCCCACCGGAAGACCGACTGGCCCTCCTGGTAGAGGTAGCGATGGTCGCGCATATAGATGGTCTCGACGAGATCACCCGCGCTGCCCCAGGCCACCGGGCCGATGCCGGGTTCGTCCGACGGGCCCACCACCGCCGCGCCCGCGCCGTCGGCGAAGATGATCGCGTTCGCGCGGTCGGTCGGCTCGACCCAGTCGGTCAGCTTCTCGGCGCCGATCACCAGCACCTTGCCCGCCGATCCGGCCCGGATCAGGTCGGAGGCGACACCGAGGCCGTAGCAGAACCCGGCGCACGCCGCGTTGAGGTCGAACGCGCCGGCGGCCTTGACCCCGATCCGGTCCGCGACCTGCGCGGCCGCGTTCGGGATGGGGGAGGGCATCGTGCAGTTCGGCACGATCACGGTGTCCACTTCGGACGGCTGGACGCCGGCGTCGGCAAGCGCGCGGGTGCCCGCGGTGACCGCCATGTCGACCAGCAGTTCGTCCTTGTCGGCGAACCGGCGTTCGATGATGCCCACCCGGTCGCGGATCCACTGGTCGTTGGTGTCCATGAGCTGCGACAGATCGTCGTTGGTCACCACGCGTTCCGGCTGGGTACTGCCGATACCCAGCACGCGCGTGGCGGCCGGGCCCTGTTTGATGCGCAGTGCGGTCACTCCGCCTCCTTGCCGATCGTGGCCAGCTCCGCCGGGGTCTTGAGCGCGATGGTCTTGGTGACAGTGCCCTTGAGCTGCCGCTTGACCAGACCGGTCAGCGTGCCTGCCGGCGGCAGTTCGACGGTCGAGGTGACGCCGAGGGAGACCAGTCCCTCCATCGTGAGGTCCCAGCGCACCGGGCGGGTCACCTGCTTGATGAGCCGTTCCAGGTACTCGGCGCCGCTGCTGATTACCTGCCCGTCGGCGTTGGACAGCAGCGGGCGCGTGGGGTCGGCGGGCGTGATGCTCGCGGCGTGCTCGCGCAGCGCGTCCTCGGCCGGGGCCATGTAGCTGGTGTGGAAGGCACCCGCGACCTTCAGCGGCCGCACCTTGGTGCCTTCGAGCGGTTCGGCGACGATGCCTTCGATCGCGTCCTTGGCGCCGGAGGCCACGATCTGGCCCGCGCCGTTGCGGTTGGCGGCGGTCAGGCCGTGCCCGGCCAGCCACTCCACGACCTGCTCGGGATCGCCCAGCATGACGGCGGCCATGCTGGTCGGCTCGATCGCGCAGGCCTTGGCCATCTCGGCACCGCGGACGGCGGCGAGCGCGACGGCGTCTTCGGCGGAGAGCACGCCCGCGATGGCGGCGGCGGCAAGCTCACCCACCGAATGCCCGGCGACGGGCGCGTCGGCGGGGACGTTCTCCAGCTCCTCGTAGGCGAGCAGCGACAGCGCGACGATCAGCGGCTGGGTGATCGCGGTGTCCTGGATCGTCTCGGCGTCGGCCTCGGTGCCGAGGTGCACGAGGTCGAGCCCCGCGCGCTCGGACCAGCGTTCCAGCTTCGCGCGCGTGCCGTCGATCTCGAGCCAGGGTGAGAACATGCCGGGGGCCTGGGAGCCCTGTCCGGGAGCGAGCAGTGCTGTCACGTCTCCCAGGGAACACGGTGGGCGCGCGCGGCCGGGATGCCGCCGGTCACCAAGTCCGCGCGGGTAATTTGTGGACACCCTCCAAAGATGTCGGCCACCTTGGCTTATGGGGCCGCCACTGCTTGTACGGTTCGAGCAGTTCCGGAGTGAATCTGCTCACCACAGGCCGCGTGCGCGGGCGAGCCTGCCGACGGTCAGCGCCATCCGCAGCACCAGCGCGTCACGGGGGTCGGTGGCGTTGCGGCCGGTCAGCTCCGTGGCGCGGCGCAGCCGGTAGCGGACCGTGTTGGGGTGCACGAACAGCGTTTTCGCGCACGTTTCCAGCACCCCGCCGGATTCCAGGTACGCCTCGACGGTTTGCAGCACGGTGGTGCCCGCGGCTTCCAGTGGCTGCGCGATCTGCTCGATGAGCAGCCGTTCGGCCTCGGCGTCGCCGGAGAGCGCGCGCTCGGGAAGCAGGTCGACGGAGCGGACCGGGCGCGGCGCGCTGGGCCAGCCGACGACGGCCCGCAGCCCGGACAGCGCTTCCACCGCGCTGCGATGGGCTTCGGCGAGGCTGGGCACGGTCGGACCGGCCACGACGGGGCCCTCGCCGAACGCGACGGACAGTTTGCCGAGCACCTCGCCGTCGTCGACGGGGCCGCCGAGCACGACGATGAGACGGGAACCCTGCACGGACAGCAGTACCGGCCGGCCGAGCCGCGCGGCGAGCCTGCGCACCTCGAACACGACGGCGGGCGGGTCGTCGGAGGAGGGGGGCCCGGCGACGACGGTGGCGGTCGCGGCCGGTTCCCAGCCGAGCGCGGCGGCGCGGGAGAGCACGGACTCCTCGGCGTCGCCACGGACGATGCCGTCCACGACCAGCGCCTCCAGCCGCGCGTCCCACGCGCCGCGGGCCTCGGCAGCGGCGGCGTAGGAATTGGCCGTGGCGAACGCGATTTCCCTGCCGTAGCGCAGGATGCCCTCGATGAGCGCGGCGCGTTCGGCCTCGCTCGCGGCGAAGGAGGGCAGTTCCTCCTCGAAGACTTCGATGGCGAGGCGGACCAGCCCGACGGCCTGGCGAAGCCCGATCCAGCGTGACAGTTCCTGTGGGGCGCTGCGGAAGGCCTCGGTGGTGAGTTTGAGGGCCTCCTGCGAGTCGCGAAGCCAGTCGACGAACCCGGCCGCCCCGGTCTGGGTGATCATCAGGACGCTCGCGCGCTGGTCGGCGGGCAGACGGCCGAACCACGGGAGGCGTTGTTCCATCGCGGTGACACTGGCCGTGGCCAGCCGTCCCGACGCGCGTTCAAGCCCGCGCAGCGTCTTCGCGGAAAGTCCGTGATGTTTCGGCGCCGCCCGGGCAGGGGTCTGAGTCATGGTCCCCCGATCGTACGTCCGCCCGAGCAGAACCCCGGCGGCGTGGCCAACGGCACCCGGCCAACGAACACGAAAGACGAACACTCATGGACGGACGCTCATGAGGGACGCTGGTCCCCACCGAACGAAACCACGCCGGGTCGAGAGGAGCTAGCACCGTGGGGGTCTGGGGGCTCGGCCCCCAGAAGATACGCGGACTCGCACTCCCAGCGAGCGCGCCACCGCGAGCAGGAGGCGTGAAATGCGAGGCCGCCCGGGCTATGCGGTTTACGCAGCCCGGGCGGCCTCATCTCCCCGGTCCCCACCGGTAGGTCCACTATGGACCTTGTGGATCTTTCCCCGCTACCCGTCTCACCCGATCGTGCGGCGCAGGTCAGAGGGCCTGTGCGGGGTTTCTACCCAGGGTGAGGGAATCGGTGCGGTGCGGGGCTTGTTGATCTCGCCGTGGACTTTCTGTTGCATCACGGCGTGACGGTGCTGGGCCAGTGGATCTCCGTCGCGGAGCTGGCCGGGCAGTTGTGCGCGCTGGCCGTGGTCTTCCTCGCGGAGCGGCGCACCTTGTGGACCTGGCCGGTGCAGGTGGGCGCCACCGTGATGCTGTTCGCCGTGTACGTCTCGGCGCATCTGGGCGGGCTCGCGTCGCGGCAGGTCGCCATCCTGCTGATCTCGGTGTACGGCTGGTGGTCGTGGACGCGCCGGAAGGACCCGGTGTTCGGTGTCGTCGTGCGCAAGGGCCGGGCGGGTGAGCGGCTCGCGATGGCCGGTCTGTTCGTCCTCGGCACGGTCGTGATGGCGCTGGTGCTGGACGCGCTGCACGCGTCATGGGCGCCGTGGCCGGATGCCGCGATCTTCGCCGGCACACTGGTCGCGTTCGGGGCACAGGGGCTGGGCCTGGTCGAGTTCTGGCTCGTGTGGCTGGTCGTGGACGCGGTGGGGGTGCCGCTGCAGATCGAGTCCCGCCTGTACTTCTCGGCCGCGATCTATCTCGTGTTCGCGGCGTTGGTCCTGCACGGCTGGTGGAGCTGGACGCGCTCGTCGCGGCGGGTCCGGCTCAGCCGAGCCGCTCAGTGAGGTGGACGGTCACCTCCGCACCGGCTTCCTTGCCCAGTTCGCGGCGAACGCCGGCTTTCACGGGAAGCTTGTGCGTGCCGTCGCCCAGCGCCATGAACGAACTCTGGAACGGCAGGCCGTCGATGGTGCCGCGGACCTTGACGAGCCCGCGCGTGCCGAAGTACTCGGCGGAGCCGGGCATCACCACGTAGGTCCAGCCGCCCTTGGCCGGGCTTTTCCGCAGTATCGCGGTGAATCGCTTGTCCAAGTCACTCATGCCTGAACAGACTCCTCCGGCGCGCGGAAATCATCGTCAGGGCAGCATCCCGGACAGAATCGTGCTCTGCCCGACCACGATCAGGCACATCAGCAACAGCAGTCCCAGGCTCCACGGCAGCACCTTGCGCAGCAGCGTGCCTTCCTCGCCGGGCAGCATCGCGGCCGCGCACGCGATGCTCAGGTTCTGCGGCGAGATCATCTTGCCGAGCACGCCGCCGGAACTGTTCGACGACGCGAGCAGTTCCGCGGACAGGCCGGCCTGGTGCGCGGCGGTGACCTGCAGGGCGCCGAACAGCGCGTTCGCGGAGGTGTCCGAGCCCGACACGGCCACGCCGAACCAGCCGAGCAGCGGGGACAAGAACGCCAGCCCCGCGCCGGCACCGGCGATCAGGTAGCCGATCGTCGTGGTCTGGCCGGACAGGTTCATCACGTAGGCCAGCGCCAGCACACCGGCGACGGTCAGGATCGCGAACCGCAGCTCGTGGATCGTCGCGCCCCACTCGCGCACCGCGTCGCGCGCGGACACGTGCAGCGCGAGCACGGTCAGGATGCCCGCGATGAGCACGAGCGTGCCGCCGGTGTTGAGGAAGGGCAGCGAGAACGTGTTGCCGGAGACCGGTTTTCCGCTCGAGCCGGCGACGTGCAGGCCGGGCCAGTGGAAGTTCCACGTCGCGGCGTCCAGCAGCTTCTTGACCGGTGGGATCTGGCCGATCGAGAAGATCACGATGATCAGCAGGTAGGGAAGGTAGGCCCGGAGCACCTCGCCGCGATCCTCGGGACGCTCGAGCTGTTCGGTCGCCACACCCGTCAGCACCGCGGCGCGGACCTCCTCGCGGGCCGGTTTACGCGTCGCGGGCATCAGGACCAGCGCGGCCGCGCCGGCCAGTGCCGCCCCGATGTCGGCGAGCTGCGCGGAGACGAAGTTCGACGCCGCGAACTGCACGACCCCGAACGTCAGGCCGCAGACCAGCGCGGGCTGCCAGGTTTCGCGGACGCCGCGCCTGCCGTCGACGATGATCACCAGCAGCAGCGGCACGAACACGGCGAGAATCGGGGTCTGCCGTCCGACGATGGCGGACACGGTGTTCAGGGGAATGCCGCTGACCTGCGCGAGCGTCACGACCGGGGTGCCCATGGCGCCGAACGCGACGGGTGCGGTGTTGGCGACGAGGGAGACCACGGCGGCGCGCACGGGCGTGAAGCCGAGCGCGACGAGCATGACCGAGGAGATCGCGACGGGGGCGCCGAAGCCGGCGAGCGCCTCCATCAGCGCGCCGAAACAGAACGCGATGAGCAGGGCCTGCATGCGGGGATCGTCGGAAACCTTGCCGAACGAGCGGCGCAGCACGTCGAAATGGCCGGTGCGGACGGTGATCCGGTATATCCACAACGCGTTGACGACGATCCACATGATGGGGAACAGCCCGAACGCCGCACCCTGGAAGCCGCTGGAGATCGCCTGGCCGATGGGCATGCCGTAGACGGCGATGGCGACCACGAGCGCGACCAGCAGGCCCAGCAGGGCGGCGTGGTGCGCCTTCATCCGGACGACGCCGAGCAGTACGAGCACGGTCGCGAGGGGAAGGACCGCGACGAGTGCGGACAGGCCGAGCGAACCGGCCAGCGGGGCGATCTCCTGCACGAACATGCCGACCTCAATTCCACGATGCGGAAGCCGACTTCCGCGCTGGTTGGGATGATCGGTATCGCTCGGGGAGCCGTCAACCAAGGCGTTCCGATGGTTGATACGCGTGCGAAGGTGGATCTGTGACGCCGGAGCGGATTCTGCTGACCACCGTCGAGGTCGCGCGCGAGGTCTTCGCGGACCGGTTGAGTGCGGCCTACGCGCTCGGCAGCCTCGCGCACGGGGGCTTCGCGCCGCTGGTCAGTGACCTCGACATCGCGCTGATCCTGGACGAGCTGACGTCCGGCACCGAGGCGGAGATCCAGCGCGTACGGCAGCAGGCCGTCGCACGCGCCGCCGGCCCGCTGGCCGAGCGCCTGTCGATCTTCTGGACCGACTGGGACGGCGTGCGCCGCGGGCGGGGCCGGACGGGCAGGCTGCCCGAGATCGACCGGCTGGACCTGCTCGACCAGGGCCGGTTGCTGCACGGCGCCGACGGCCGCGACGGCGCCACCCCGCCCGAGCACGCCAAGCTCGTCTCGGACGCCGCCGAGTTCGCCTGCACGTGGTTCGACGACGCCCGGATCGCGCTCCTGCACGAGCCGCGTCGCCTGGTCGCCGCCGGGCCGCGTCCGGTGACGAAGGCCGCCCTGTTCCCGATGCGCTTCCGCTACACGCTGGCCACCGGGCGGATCGGCCACAACGCCGACGCGGCGGGCTGGTACGCGGCGCACGGCGCGTACCCGGAACTCGCGGAGGCGGCGATGCGCTGGCGTGAGCACGGCCTCGACGACACCGCCGACGACGTGCTGCAGCGGTGCCTGACGGGCGTCCACGAGGAGTTCTTCGACGCCTACGACCAAGCGCTGACCGCGGCCGGGCAGCACACACTGGCCGCGCGCCTGCGCGAACGTGCCCGCCTGATCGGCTAGCGCAGGGTGGCGTGGGTGGCCCGCAGGTCGGCGATCCGGCGCACCCCGAGCAGCTGCATCGTCCGGATGATCTCCGTGCGCAGGATCTCCACGCAGCGCTGTACCCCGCGCTCGCCGCCGGCCATCAGGCCGTACAGGTACGCCCGCCCGACCAGGCACACGTTCGCGCCCTGCGCCATCGCCGCGACGATGTCACCACCCGAGAGGATGCCGGTGTCGAGCCACACCTCGGCCTGGCCGCCGACCACGTCCAGCGTCGGCCGCAGCAGCTCCAGCGGCGTCGGCGCCCGGTCGAGCTGCCGTCCGCCGTGGTTGGACAGCACCACGCCGTCCGCGCCGTAGGCCACGACTTCCTTGGCGTCGCCGGGATTCTGGATGCCCTTGACCACGAGCTTGCCCGGCCACGTCCGCCGCACCCACGCCAGATCCTCGTAGCTCAGCGTCGGATCGAACAGCGCGTTGATCAGTTCGGCGACCGTGCCGTGCCACGAGTCGAACGACGCGAACTTCAGCGGTGCCGTGGTGAGCAGGTTGAACCACCACGCCGGATGCGTCGCCCCGTCGAGAAAAGTGCGCAGCGTCAACGTCGGCGGGATGGTCAGCCCGTTGCGCACGTCCCGCATCCGCGCGCCGCCGACCGGGGTGTCGACGGTCAGCAGCAGCGTGTCGTACCCGGCTTCCCAGGCGCGGGTCATCAGCTCCTGACCGGCCCCGCGATCGCGCCACACGTAGAGCTGGAACCACTTGCGGGCCTCGGGTGCCGCGTTCGCCACCGACTCGATCGACGTGGTGCCCATCGTCGACAGGGAGAACGGGATGTTCTCGCGCTGCGCCACGTGTGCCACCGCGAGCTCGCCCTCGTGGTGCATCATCCGCGTGAACCCGGTGGGCGCGAACGCGAACGGCAGTGCCGACCGCCTGCCGAGCACGGTCACGCTCGTGTCCACGTCGGCGACTCCGCGCAGCACGTTCGGGTGGAACTCGACGTTGCGGAACGCCTGCCGGGCGCGGCGCAGGCTGTCCTCCAGCTCCGCGGCGCCGTCGGTGTAGTCGAACACCGCGCGTGGCGTGCGCCGCCGCGCGACGGCCCGCAGATCGGCGATCGTGTGCGCGTTGCCCAGCCTGCGCTCGACCGGGTTGAGCACCAACGGCTTGGGCCGCAGGATCTCGCGCAACTCGCCCGGTTTCGGCAGCCGCCTCCTGGTCATCTCGCTCCCTCGAGAGATGCCGTGAGGGACCCCCTCATGGCTGTCTGCGCCATGCGGAGGTCCCTCACGGTGGTGTCACGCGTTGCCGGACTCGGACAGCTGCGGGCCGGCGGCCGACACGTCGTCGATGCGGTACTGCCGCGTCGCCTCGACGACCTTCGACCGGTCCACCTCGCCGCGGCGGGCGAGCGCGGTCAGCGTGGCGACCACGATCGACTCGGCGTCCACCAGGAAGTGGCGCCGCGCCGCGGGACGCGTGTCGGAGAAGCCGAAGCCGTCCGTGCCGAGGGTGACCATGTCGGTGGGCACCCACGGGCGGATCAGATCCGGTACCGCGCGCATCCAGTCCGACACCGCCACGACCGGGCCGGCCGCGTCCGAGAGCGTCTGCCGCACGTAAGGCACCCGCGGGGTCTCCTCCGGGTGCAGCAGGTTCTGGCGGTCCACCTCGACGGCCTCGCGCCGCAGCTCCGACCACGACGTCGCCGACCACACCGACGCACGCACGCCCCACTCGTCGGCGAGCATCCGCTGCGCCTTGAGCGCGTCCGGCATCGTCACGCCGGACACCAGGATCTGCGCCTCCGGGCCGCTGCCCTGCGGCGCCGCGGCGTAGCGGTACAGGCCCTTGAGCAGGCCGTCGACGTCGAGGTTCTCCGGCTCGGCGGGCTGCTGGTACGGCTCGTTGTACACGGTGAGGTAGTAGTAGACGTTCTCACCGTTGCCGTCCGGTCCGCCCTCGCCGTACATCCGGCGCAGGCCGTCCCTGACGATGTGCGCGATCTCGAACGACCACGCCGGGTCGTAGGCCACCGCCGCCGGGTTGGTCGCCGCGAGCAGCAGCGAATGCCCGTCGGCGTGCTGCAGGCCCTCACCGGTCAGCGTGGTGCGGCCCGCCGTGGCGCCGAGCACGAAGCCGCGCGCCATCTGGTCGGCCGCCGCGTACAGCCCGTCACCGGTGCGCTGGAACCCGAACATTGAGTAGAAGATGTAGATCGGGATCATCGGCTCGCCGTGCGTGGCGTAGGACGTGCCCACCGCCGTGAACGACGCCGTCGAACCCGCCTCGTTGATGCCCTCGTGCAGCAGCTGCCCGTGCTCGGACTCCTTGTACGCCAGCATCAGGTTGGCGTCGACGGAGGTGTAGGTCTGCCCCTGCGGGTTGTAGATCTTGGCCGTCGGGAACATCGAGTCGAGCCCGAACGTGCGGGCCTCGTCCGGGATGATCGGCACGATCCTGGCGCCGATCTCGCCGTCCTTGGCCAGCTCGCGCACCAGCCGGACGAACGCCATCGTGGTGGCGACCTCCTGCTTGCCCGAGCCCTTGCGCACGGCCTCGTAGACCTTGTCGCCGGGAAGCACCAGCGCCTTGGCCCGGTTGGCGCGCCGCTCCGGCAGGAACCCGCCCAGGGTGCGGCGGCGGCCGATCATGTACTCGATCTCCGGCGAGTTCAGGCCGGGGTGGTAGTACGGCGGCAGCTTCGGGTTCTCCTCGAGCTCCTTGTCGCTGATCGGGATCCGCTGGGCGTCGCGGAACAGCTTCAGGTCGTCGAGGGTGAGCTTCTTCATCTGGTGCGTGGCGTTGCGGCCCTCGAAGGACGGGCCGAGGCCGTAGCCCTTGATGGTGTGCGCCAGGATCACCGTCGGCTGGCCGTGCTGCTCCATCGAGGCCTTGTACGCCGCGTACACCTTGCGGTAGTCGTGGCCGCCGCGCTTGAGGTTCCAGATCTGGGCGTCGGTGAGGTCCTTGACCAGCTCCTTCGTGCGCGGATCACGGCCGAAGAAGTGCTCGCGGACATAGGCGCCGTCGTTGGCCTTGTACGTCTGGTAGTCGCCGTCCGGCGTCGTGTTCATGACGTTGACCAGTGCGCCGTCGCGGTCGGCCGACAGCAGCGCGTCCCACTCGCGGCCCCAGATGACCTTGATCACGTTCCAGCCCGCGCCGCGGAAGTACGCCTCGAGCTCCTGGATGATCTTGCCGTTGCCGCGCACCGGGCCGTCGAGCCGCTGCAGGTTGCAGTTGATGACGAAGGTCAGGTTGTCCAGGCCCTCGCCCGCGGCGACGTGGATCAGGCCGCGGGATTCCGGCTCGTCCATCTCGCCGTCGCCGAGGAACGCCCACACGTGCTGGTCGGACGTGTCCTTGATGCCGCGGTCGCGCAGGTAGCGGTTGAACCGGGCCTGGTAGATCGCGTTCATCGGGCCGAGGCCCATCGAGACCGTCGGGTACTCCCAGAAGTCCGGCATCAGCCGGGGGTGCGGGTACGACGGCAGGCCGCCACCCGCACCGGCGTGCGAGAGCTCCTGGCGGAAGCCGTCGAGCTGCTGCTCGGACAGCCTGCCCTCGAGGAACGCGCGCGCGTAGATGCCCGGGGAGGCGTGCCCCTGGATGAAGATCTGGTCGCCGCCGCCGGAGTGGTCCTTGCCGCGGAAGAAGTGGTTGAACCCGACCTCGTACAGCGCGGCCGAGGACGCGTAGGTCGAGATGTGCCCGCCGACACCGACGCCGGGACGCTGGGCGCGATGCACCATGATCGCCGCGTTCCAGCGGATGTAGGCGCGGTAGCGGCGCTCGATCTCCTCGTCGCCGGGGAACCACGGCTCGTTCTCGGTCGGAATCGTGTTGACGTAGTCGGTCGCGGTCAGCGGCGGTACACCGACGTTGCGCTCACGAGCACGTTCCAGGATTCGCAGCATCAGATAGCGCGCACGCTGCTGGCCGCCACGGGCCAGTGCGTCGTCGAAGGAGTCGAGCCATTCGGCGGTCTCCTCCGGGTCGATGTCGGGCAGGTGCGCGGCCAATCCGTCGCGGATCACGCGTACCCGTGCCGGCTCGGCCTGTTGCTTCGTGCGCGCGCCAGAGCCTGCGGCCTGGTCGTTCTGGGGGGCCAAGGGATCTCCTCGCCGGTTGTCTCGTCGCGTGGCAGGGCACGGCTGTTACTCCCGTGTCCTGCCTGCCATCGTCGTCTCTTTTCGGGCCGCCGTCATCGCTACTCGGCGGTAACGTTTGCCCACCTCACAGCACAGTTCGCATACTGCAGACGCGCACGCGCGCGCGAGGCACCATCCACCCTAAGTGGTGGCTTGCCGGCGGGTCCGCACGCGGGTCGAATTGAGGTCGCGAAAGGGGTGCCCGGCCTCCTACGCTGCGAAACGACTTGGCACCAGATCCGGTGTGGACGGTTGCGCCGGGAGCCTCGGGCGTGTTCGCTAGCCCCATCCGTGTACCCGAGTGGGCGGAGGCAAGGTCCGCCCGCCCTAGTTGGAGGAGTGAAAGCAGTGGTCGCCGCTGGAGACGCTGACTACAGCAGCGTCGCCGAGAGGCTTGGGATCAAGCCGGACATGGTGGTTCAAGAGATCGGCTGGGACGAGGACGTCGACGACGACCTGCGTGCCGCGATCGAAGAACATATCGGTGGCGATCTCCTCGACGAGGACGCCGACGAGGTCATCGACGTCGTGCTGCTGTGGTGGCGTGAGGACGACGGCGACCTCGTCGACGCCATCATGGACGCGCGGGCGCCGCTCGACGAGAGCGGCGTGATCTGGGTACTCACGCCCAAGACCGGGCAGCCGGGGCACGTCGAGCCCAGCGAGATCGCCGAGGCCGTGCCCACCGTCGGGTTGTCGCAGACGTCGAACATCAGCGTCGGCCCGAACTGGGCCGGGACGAAGCTCGTCTCACCGAAGTCGAAGTCCAAGCGCTGAGCGACGGCACGATAAGGTGAGCTCGACAGACTTTGACGAAACGACTCGGAGAGGTGCCCGCATGGCGGTCGAGGTCGGCTCGCAGGCCCCGGATTTCACACTCAACGACTACAACAAGCAGGCCGTGACCCTGTCGTCCTTCCGCGGTGACAAGCCGGTTCTGCTGGTGTTCTACCCGTTCGCCTTCAGCGGGATCTGCACCGGCGAGCTGTGCCAGCTGCGGGACGAGTTCGGGGACTACGAGGGCAAGGGCGTGCAGGTGCTCGGCGTGTCCGTGGACACCCCGTTCTCGCTCAAGGCCTGGGCCGACCAGGAGGGATACCAGTTCCCGCTGCTGTCGGACTTCTGGCCGCACGGCGAGGTCGCCAAGGCCTACGGTGTGTTCAACGCCGACGCCGGTCTCGCGGTCCGCGGCACCTTCCTGATCGACACGGAAGGCGTCGTCCGCTTCGCCGAGGTGAACCAGCCCGGCGAGGCGCGTGACCAGGAGGCGTGGAAGAAGGCCGTGGCGGAACTCACCGCCTGATTCTCCCGCCGGCGGCCCCGCACGCGAGGCCGCCGGTGAGAGGGCGTATAGCTCAGCGGTAGAGCACTTGGCTTACAACCAAGCGGTCACAGGTTCGATCCCTGTTGCGCCCACGACCTCTGGCCGACCCTGCTCGCGGGATGCGCTCGCCGGGTCGGTCGTCGTTTTGTCCGGGGGCCGAGCCCCCGGAGCCCCTGCGGTGCGAGCTTCTTGCGTTCCCGGGTGGGTGGCTTGGGTGGTTACCAGCGCCGGTTTTCGGG
>NZ_JAAXLS010000086.1 GCF_012328925.1 Amycolatopsis acididurans | reverse complement strand
GAGAAACGGCCACCTACCTGAAGGACACGAAAAACCGATGAGAACCAGCCAGCGCAACACCCGTGAGAAACCCGACGTCCGCCCAGCTCGCGTCAAGATCAAACGAAAACAATCTTGAGAACCTACACTCGCGTCTAAAGTGGATATAGCTAGGCTGACTTTCTTCCGTCGGACGTTCAGGGGTGACAGCCCAGCGGTTGCCCCTGTCGGGCTCCGCTTCAACTCGGGGCGATCATGCAGTTTCAGTGGCGCGCTCGCGTAGCACGCTCAGAATGTCGGGCCGGTAGCGCGCCTTGATGCGGTGCTGGGTGCCCCCCTGCATCTCCTTGATGAGCTTCGCGACCTTTGTGGCTTCGTCGAACTCACCGCCTGCTGCGAAGAAGGCACGCAGCCAGGTGTCAGCGTCAAGCGGATAGCCGGCTGCGGTAAACCACGCGCAGTAGCTGCACGACGGCATCCTTGCCGTTGCCACCCGACAGCCCGTTGTACTGCTCACCTACCCAGCACTTCGCGGCCTCAAGTTGCACGGCGTCTGGTGCTTCGAGTGCGGACCCGGTGTGCAGGTTCGTGGCGCCGATCCCGTCGAGCCAGGTGCGGACCATATCGTGCGGTGACCAAACGATGACGAACAGTCTTGCGACGGACTCCGTCGTGACGATCTCGCGCAGCAAGTCGCAATCCCGTTCCTTGTAGGGATGCAGGACGATGAGCGGACGGCTGATCGTCTTGTCGGTGCGTCGGAGCTCATTGAGGTCTGACAGATCGATGACGTGCCGTTCGTCGGCGTCGTGGGCGACGAAGGTCATGAACTCACGGTCAGCGCTGTGGTCCGACTCGTACGTCTTCCGATCGGCCGTAGCGAAAACGTATGGCGGACTTCCGAGCCAGTCTTGGATCACGGCACTCTGCTGCCGCATCGCGGTGCCGTGCTGTCCCCAATCTTCCCGGACCATGTACGCGAGTTCGGTCATGGGGCCAGTCTGCCGCAAACCTCGGACTTGGCGTCCACGGCTGGCCGTGGCGTCCTCATCAACCCACCGGCACTCTTGGCCCGATCGCCGGCCTCCGAGCCGACCGGGTCGACCTGATCGGCACCTTCGGCCCAGGCGCACTTTCAGCTATCAGAAGGTATGTCTCAATTTGATCCCCGCCGGGTGTCCCATTGATCGGCCGCGATCGCTACACATTCCGCGACAAGGGAGTCTAGGACGACCTCAATCTTGCGCACGTCATACGCCCCTTCAGTCAAAGTCTCGGCCGTCTGCTTAAGAAATTCTTTGCTGTAGACCTCTTTAAATTCCAGCGCCCCGTGATAGGTATCTAGGCTCTCCTTGTGATTGGTCCAGCGCACTTTCGCCGGCGGATAACCGCCGACGTCAAGATCGAGATAACACTCGATTGCCGCAGCGCGCCGATTGATGTCCGAGTGGTGGAGCCCCTCGGGGCCTTGAGCTGGAAACGAGCGGAACTCCTCAAGCTCAGGTAACATGATTCCGCGCATGTTCACAGGAAGGGTGAGCTTCGACAGACGCTGATGCGCATCGAGACCCTCCGCGTCATTGTCGAACACGAAAAGAACCTGGTTGTGAACGTCTATTTTTGTGAGTCCTTCTGCGAACTTCACCAGGCTTCCCGTACCGGAGAAGGGGTGACGCTCGCTCACGTCGATGAAGCGGAAGAAATCCGCTATCCCTGGCCGCAGCAGCGTGAGCGCATGCGACAAAATATGGACGTCCGAACTGCCTTCAGTCGCAATCAGGAACGTCTCGGTTCGCCGGGCATCGGGCACAAATTCCCGCTCGGTCGCCCACCCGGCTTGCACCAATGGTCCATATTGCCAGACGACAGGCGCATCCTTGTTCGCTTCGATCTCCGCCAAGAGTCGCAACACGGAATACGGGTGAAGAATATTCACCAAAGAGCCGAAGAAATTTCGCTCCGAATGGACTTGAATGCCAGAGGGTCGATCTGCGGGGATCCGCTCGACCTGCACCTCTTTGAAGCGAGCTCGTATCCTCGCTTTGCCTGCATCGTCCGCATACGGAACAAAGGTGTCGTCGAGACTGTCGAGCGGGTACGCGGCGGCAAATGCGACGAATTCCACAAAGTTCATCAGGTCAGGAACGAGATCTTCGCCGCCGATCTGAAGATACTTCCTCTCCTCCAGCCAGTTTTGCGCGACGGCGTCGTACTCACGCCGGACGTGCTCTAGATTGAAACCAAGGAGTTCGAGGCGCGGAACGACGTATTTGAGCGGTCGCGTGAACGCCATCTCCGAGGCTGTGGGGTCCTCGTCGTTCTCCTCGTACCAATCGTAGTCGATCTGATCGCTCTTGATCGCCTTTCGATCTTGTTCCTGAAAAATCGATCCGTGATCAAATCCGCGGTGATTCTTGCTGTACGTGATCGACACGCCAGCCACATCGAGCGTAATTTCCGTACCCAAGCTCCGCCTCCAACCGGTTAACTATGACGCCTGGCGACGTGTCAATGAGGAGGCTAAGTATATTCAATCTCGCCCGTCAGGCTGCTGAAGGTTGTTACGATTCGTCGGCGGTGTCGCCTTCAAGGAGCTTGTACACGTTGCTGCGCTGCATCCCGACTTCCTTGGAGATCCTCAAGCGGGGCACTCCTGCGGCGTCCGCGGCCAGTACGGCCTCACGCCGCTTCTTCCGCGCTTCTCGTTGCTTGGCCAGGAGGCCGTTGATCTTGGCTTCGAGTTCGGCCTGTTGGGTGCGGGCGTCGTCCAGTTCCTTCTTGATCCCCTCGACCTCGGTTCGGCAGGCACGAAGCTGAAGGACTTCCTCGGGGTCGCTCATCGGGGAGCCTCTCTCGCAGGGCGTCACCGTCTTGCTCACGGTGAACGTTCGTCGTCTCGTTGTGTCTATCACACATGTCTATCATCCCTGTGGCTAGGACATCTGGTGCTGGCGGGCGACCTCCGGTCGCGCCCGAGGTCGCCCGCCGGTTGGCTGCTCGCGACTAGGTCGACCGCACGCCTGGCTTGTGGTCTCCGAGCCAGGCGTGCCTGCCGACCTCCGCAAGCTCGGCCTTGCGGTGCTGCCAGTCGGGCATCCACAGGTACATCTGCCGTTTCCAGGCGCGGCCATGAGCTGCTCCGTTGGGCTGGGTGGCGTGGGCCTGTTCGTGGACGAGCACATACTCGATCAACCGGAGCGGCAGGCCGAACACGGCCCAGTGCAGCGTCGTCGTGTGCTTCGACGGTCCCTCGTAGATGCCCCATCGGCGCCGGCCGAGGTCGCGAACCGCGTAGCTCAGGCCGGTGATGTGGCCGTCCAGTTCGTACTGGCGTCCCTCGCGGCGCAACCAGGCGAGCCCGACCTGCTGGTACAGCCCGATCACTGCCCGGCGGACCAGCTCTGTCCGCTGTCTCCGCACGGACAGGATGCCGTCGGACGTGACCAGAGGTAGCTGTGCGGTGCCCGCGGGCGCGGCGTCGACGAGCTGGAGCCGGTAGCGCCGGCCGAGCAGGTCGAACTCCTCGCCGTCGACGAACTGCTTGACCGCGTGATTCGGGGCCAACCGCGTGGCGCTCTCGACCTTCTCGGTGATCCATCGACGATGGCTGCCGACAAACCGCGCAACCTGCTCCGGGGCGGCCGTCGGTGGGATCAGCGCGGCGACACCTCCTCCCGGATTGACCTGGAGGCCGGTCTTGCGCCGTCGTGGACGGATGGCCACCTCGACCTGCCACTCGGGCGGCAGGTCGAGGGCGGCCAGGGCGGCCCGGAAGGCGTCCGGGCCGGTCATCGCACTCCCTCCTGGTAGTTGATGTGCTCGACCGAGCTGGCCGCCGTGGCCGCGCCGGTGCGCAGCAACTCGTTCACGCCCTTCGACGTCACGGAGTGGATCGAGCCCGGCACGCCGTAGACCCGGCGGCCGAGTTCTCCAGCGGCACGGGCGACGCCGAGGGCACCGCTGCGCTGTCCTGCCTCGACGATGACGGTCGCCGCGGCGAGAGCAGCCAACAGCCGGCACCGCGCGTGGAACCGGATGCGGGCGGAGGGTGTGCCGATCGGGTACTCACTGACCAGCAATCCGCCCTGCTCGATGACGGTCTGGTAGAGCCGTGCGTGCTGGTGCGGATGGGTGAGGTCGACGCCGTTGGCGAGTACGACGATCGTCCGGCCGTCAGCAGCCAGTGCGCTGCGGTGCGCCTCCTCGTCCACGCCGAGGCCGCCGCCGCTGACGACGGTCACCCCGGCGCGGCCGAGCTCGTAGCCGAGGTCCGCAGCGATCGTGTTTCCGTACGCCGAGGAGGCACGTGCGCCGGTGACCGTGACGGCGAGGCTGGTGAGCTCGGCCAATGAGCCGCTACCGCGCACCCACAGCGCGAGCGGGACGCCGAGGCTGGCCAGGCCGGTCAGCCGCCCGAGCGGCCAGTCGCCGTCTTCGGGCGTGAGCAAGCGCGCCGAGCCGTTGTCGAGGGCCCGCAGGTCGTCGTCGATCTGGGCTTCGGGCCGGGTGACTTCGCTGAGGACGGCAGCGGGGGCGGTGCCGTGCCGGATGCGCGCGAGGGCGTCGACCGGCCCGTGGACGGCGACGTACTGGTGGATGGCGGGTGCTGGTGGTTCGGCTGCGCGCAGCAGGAACAGCCTGGCGTGCAGTTCATCGCGTGAAGGCATCGTCACACTCCTGGATGGGTTTGGTGGGTCGGTGGGGTTCCGCGCCTTGCCGGTGCTGGTCCGGTTAGGGCTCTGTGCGGTCGTGTAGTGGGATGGGCAGGCAGTGGCCGATCAGCTCGCGCCAGCGGGAATCGCCGGTGTGGATGTGAGCACCGGAGGCCATGAACCACTTGCCGGGCGGGGCATCGGCCGGGCGCGCGACGTAGCGGCCGTACTGGAACAGCAGGTAGACGCCCGGCGCGTCGTCCGAGGGTTCGAAGATCCGGGCGAAGGCGGGCAGCGTCCGGTCTTCCCCGACGCCGAGGATGGTCACGTAGCGGACGCGGGATGACAGACCGTTGTTCGGGCAATGGATCGGGCCGGTCAGGATCTCCGCGCGCAGTCCCTTCCGGACGACCGGGACCTCGATGACGCCGTCCCCGAGTTCGGGGATCTGGTCGAGTTCCGTGATGCCCCAGGGTGTCTCGGTGTAGGCAGCCAGGAGCCGGTAGGCCGGGAGGTAGCCGGCGCCATGCCGCACAGTGGCTTTGGCCTCGGCGGGCAGCCGGGTCAGTACCGTCTCGCGCAGGCGCTGTATCCAGGCGTGCGCTTCGCTGGTGTGCCAGCCGATCGTGCCGCTGGTCTGGTACTCGTAGCACTCCAGCAGGCACAGCACCGCGATCGGATGCAGCGCGCGGTCGGTCACCGTCGCGGCGTAGTCCGGCGGCTCGCCCCGCTCCTGCTCGACGTCGCGGTGAGGTTGGTGCTGCCGGAGCAGCATCTGGCCGAACGGGGTGAGGTCGTCGAAGACGCCGATCAGGCCGAATTGCAGTCCGGCGTTGACGAGTCCGTCGATGTGAGCAGGGTGCAGATCGAACCGAGACATGGCGGTATCCCTTCGAGAAGTGCGGAAATTTCCGGTGAGTGGTTCAGGCCGCGTTGCCGCGGCACTGGCCCTCGATGAGGGCTTGCTGCACAACGGCGACGGCCGTGTCGACGCGGCGTTCCAGCCGGGCCAGTGCCTCGTCGGTGTGGTCGGTCCAGGCGTCGGCGAAGCTGTCGAGCTCCTTGTCCTGTGCCTGGGCGGGAGCGACCGTGTAGAACTCCTCCTGGGTCGGATAGGTCCCGTCGCCGCGCTTGCGGAGCCACAGCCGGGGGTGGGTATCTCGATCGCCATCGCGGGCCGGTGCTCCGGCGATCTCCTCGTTCTTCGTCAGCGGGATGTCGACGAGCCGGCTGACTTCGGTCAGCGCGGTGTGGACGGTGCGGTGTCCGCCGAGCAGGACGCTGTCCACGGATCGGGCAGCGTTGGCCGGCGCGTAGTAGAGCCGGCGTACGCGGTAGATGGCCCACGGCATCGTCTTCATGCGGTTGACGGCGAGGGTGATGGGCTCGGTCACCTGGTCACGGCGCAGTCGGGTGATCAGTGACTTGCCGGGCCCGAACAGGCCGGATCGAGGGTTGAGCGCCAGACAGACGTACTCGTCGATGATGTGCTGTGCCGCTTCGGTTGGGAGCGCGGCGAACCGTGCGAGTTGCTCGGGCCAGCCGGATTTGTTGCCAGCGTAGGGACAGTGTCGGCAGCAACTTTTCGGCCACGCTACGCCGAGTTTGCGGTAACGGTAGTCAAGGCAGTCCTGTCGGCTCCATCCCCACTCGTAGATCGGGTACGTCGGGATGCGTTGCCCGCCCATGGAATACGCGGAGTCGCGCGTGATCCTGGTTTCCTCGTGGACGTTGAACCCGATCGCGTGGATGTAGGGCCTGTCGCCGAACTCGTTGGTACGCCACGCATCCTGCGGTGCGCCCTTCGCCTTTTGGCTGCACTTCCGGACTCCGCCGAGCTGCGGCATGGTGCCGGTGACGCGGTTCTCGCGGGAGAGCTTGTATACGCCGTCGAGGTGCAGCCGGTACGGTTGCCGGGTGTCCTGGAGTACGGCGATGCCGTCCTTTTTGGTCGGGCCCTTGCGGGCGACTTCGACCAGGCGGATGTTGTGCTTGCGGAGCAACGGAAGGACGTAGTGCTGAACCAGTCTTCCGGTCGTGCTCCACTCGTCTCCAGTCTGGGCGATAACGACGACCAGATTGGAGAAGGCGTTCCGGGACTGCCTGAAACCGGTGATCGCGCGGGTGGACGGGTACGCGATCGGCGGCGGGCACCACATGGCGTACCTGTGTGACTTCACGATCGCCTCGGATCGGTCGGTGTTCGGGCAGAACGGACCGCGGGTGGCCAGTCCGGCGGAGGGCTGGCTGGTCAGCCACCTGTGGACAGTCGTCGGCATGAAGCGAGCCAAGGAAATCTGGATGCTGTGCCGTCGCTACGACGCCCAACAGGCTCTTTCGTGGGGTCTGGTGAACGCGGTGGTGTCGCCGGAGGAGCTGGACGCGGAGGTGCGGCGCTGGTGCGAGGAGCTGCTCATGTTGAGCCCCACGGTGCTGAAGCTGGTGAAGAAGTCGTTCGACGACTCCCTGGCCCCGGTTCGCGAGGCGCAGGACCGGTTCAAGATCATCAGTCAGGTCAATCCTGGCTTCTGGGCCTCGGGCGAGCAGAATGAGGGCGCTTCGGCGTTCCTGGAGAAGCGGGCCCCGGACTTCTCGGCATGGCGGTGACCGCAGTGGGAACGCCCATGGAGACCGGCTATGTCCGGGTCGAGGTCGATCGCGCGGTCGCGGTCCTGACTGTCGACCGGCCGCCCGCCAACGCGCTCGACCTGCAACTCGTGGAGCAGCTCAGCCGGGCGGTCACGTCGCTCGGGCAACGGGGAGACGTCGGCGCCGTCGTGATCACCGGCACCGGGTCCAGGTTCGTCGCGGGCGCCGACATCAAGATGATGCGCGGGCTCGGTGACTCTCTGTTCCCGAGGTTCGTCAGCGCGATCCAGCGCGGCTTCGACGACCTGGAGCGGCTGGCGCTGCCGACGATCGCGGCGGTCAACGGCCATGCCATGGGTGGCGGGCTGGAACTCGCCCTCGCCTGCGACCTGCGGTTCGTGGCCGAAGGGGTCCGTCTCGGCCTGCCCGAGGTGCGGTTGGGGCTGCTCCCCGGGGCGGGCGGCACGCAACGACTGGTGGAGACCGTCGGCAAGGGCCGGGCGCTGGAGTTGCTCTACACCGGCCGGGCGCTCACGCCAGAAGAGGGGTTGCGTCTCGGGGTGGTGGATCGGGTGGTGCCGGCGGACCGGCTGCGGGAGGCGGCGACAGACTTCGCGGCCGAGTTGGCCGGCGGGGCGCGTGCGGCGTTGGCGGCGATCAAGGGAGCGGTCCTGGCCCGGCTCGACGGTGGCCGGCGGGCCGGTTTCCGCACCGAGGCCGACGGTGTGGCGAGGCTGTTCGGAACGCCGGACGCCAGGGAAGGCTTGGCCGCGTTCGCCGAGAAGCGGCCGGCACGGTTCGGAGGAACCGGGTGAGCGACCGGGAGCTGCGCCTGGACCGGCCCACGAGCGACGTCGCGGTGGTCACTCTGCAGCGCCCGGACCACCGCAACGCGATCGGGTGGCAGACCTGGGCCGAGCTGGACGCGGCCCTGGGGGAGGCGAGTGAGGATGGGGTGACCCGGGCGTTGGTGCTCACCGGTGCCGCGGGCTGTTTCTCGGCAGGCGGGGACGTGAAGAGCTCGCCATCGCGGGGCGAAGGGATCGGCGCGCCCTCCGCCAGGTTGTCCGTCGGGCACCGCGTCGTCACCCGGCTGATGCGCCTGCCGGTGCCCACGATCGCCGCGGTGGAGGGCTTCGCGGTTGGCGTCGCCTGGAGCCTGGTGCTCTGCTGCGACCTCGTCGTGGCGGCCGAGGACGCCTTCTTCGCGGCCCCGTTCACCCAACGCGGGCTGGCGCCCGACGGCGGGCTGGCCTGGTTTCTCACTCGCAGTCTGGGCCGAAACCGCGCCGCTGAACTGCTGATGCTCGGCGATCGTCTTCCCGCACCCGCGGCGGCCGCGGCCGGATTGGTCAACCGCGTGGTCCCGCCTGGCAACGCACTCGACACCGCCGTGGAACTGGCCGGGCGGCTCATCACTGGCGCCCCTGACGCGCTGATGCTGACCAAACGGATGATCCGTGCCGCCGACCCCGAGCTCGACCGCTTCCTCGACGTGGAGTGGTTCGCGGCCACGTTGGCGCTGCACGGCCCCGAGGCCGTCGAGGGCCGTGCCGCGTTCGCCGAGAAGCGGCCTGCCGACTTCACCCGGAGGGCCCGATGACGACCCTGCCGCGCACCCAGTCCGGCCGCCAGGCCGGACGGGGAAGCCTCCGCCGATCAACGACGCGGTGCTCTCGGGTGCCCCCGGAGCAACCCACCGCACCATGTGGCCCTTCGGCTCTGTTCGTTCGGGACGAGTACGGCGGCGCCGATGCGTGGGCGATCAGTCCGGGTGGCGGGTGCATGCCGGCCCCGAACACCCGTGGCCGTCCCGCACGACCGCGCCGTCAGCGAGGCCGGAACGCCTGCCGTGCGGCGTGAGCGGAGAACCGGATGCCAGCGGAAGTGGGTAACGAGATGGCCATGTTCACGCGATCTGTCAAGGTGTCGACAGCCGGGCCGGCGCGATGAGCACCCGATCAGGTCCGCTCGACGGGCTGCGGGTGCTCGACCTCACGGCACTAGCGCCAGGCGCATTCGCCACCATGCTCTTCGGCGACCTCGGGGCCGACGTGGTCACGGTCGAGCCTCCTGCGCAGGCCCGCGCCGGGTCGGTGATCGATGACCTCTTCGGCTATGGGGGTGCGGCGGCCCGCGATGCCGGCACCGGCCTGTCGCGGTCCCGGCGGTCGATCGTGGTCAACCTCAAGGAGTCCGCCGGCCGGGAAGTGCTGCTCCGTCTCGCCGAAACAGCCGACGTGTTCCTCGAGGGGTTCCGCCCCGGCACGTGTGACCGGCTGGGCATCGGCTACGGCGTGGTTTCCGAGCGCAATCCGGGCATCGTGTACTGCTCGATCAGCGGGTACGGGCGGCATGGCGAGCTAGCTCAGCGTGCCGGTCACGACCTGAACTACCTCGCCGAGTCGGGCCTGCTGTCCGCATCCACCCGGCCCGACCAGCGACCGGGCATTCCGCTCAACGTGGTCGCGGACCTCGCCGCGGGTGGGCTGCTCGCCGCGTTCGGCATCCTGGCCGCGGTCCACGGGCGCGGCCTGTCCGGGCGTGGCACGCACATCGACGTGTCGATGTACCAGGGACTTCTCGGTCTGTTGCAGGCCAGCGCGGCGTGGACGGCGGCCGGTGCATCAGACCCTTCATGGGGCCAGGGTCTGCTGTCCGGCGCGGCGCCGTTCTACGACTGTTACCGCACGGCGGACGGTCGCTGGCTGTCGGTAGCCGCTCTTGAACCCAAGTTCTTCGCTGCCCTGTGCGCCGCGATCGGGCACCCGGAAATGACCGACTGGCAGCACGCACCACAGCGGTGGGATGAGGTCCGGACGACGTTCGAGCGGGTGTTCGCCGAGGCGACGCTCGCCGAGTGGCTGGAACGACTGGCGGATGTGGACACCGCGGTGGCACCGGTGCGTTCGATTCCGGAGGCCTTCGCACAGGCGCGGCACGACAAGCTGGCCAACGACACAGCGGTGGTCGGCCCCCTGCCCCCGATGAGCGCTTGGCACACGGAAGCGGGCCCGGTGCCCCGGCGACCGGGGCAGCACACCCGCGAGATCCTCATCGAGGCCGGTCTGACCCCCAGCGACGTCGACCGGCTGGTACGCGTCGCCGCGGTCGCCGAGTGAACGTGACGCCACCGCGAGCGACCCAGGGAGACGAAGTGGGTGAAGTACGACTCGACACAGACGCGGGCGTGGCCGTGGTGACGCTCGCCGCGTCGCAGCGGCGTAACGCGTTGACGTCCGAGATGTCGCGCGACCTGATCGGCGCGCTCGACGAGGTCGACACGGATCCGTCGGTCGGTGCGATCGTGATCCGGGGCGAGGGCAGCTCGTTCTGCTCCGGGGCTCATCTGGCCACACTCGCCGGTTCGGGAGCCGACCCCACCGCCGAGCGGGCATACGGTGAACTCGGTGTCATTTACGAGTCGTTCGTACGAGTCGGACGGATACGGGCGCCTACCCCGGCCGCGTCAGGGGTGCGGCGGTCGGCGCGGGTATGAACCGGGCACTGGCGGCCGCCCTGCGGGTGGTTGCCACCGACGCCAGGCTGGCTGGTCGGAGGCCGCCGCGCGGGCCGCAAGTCCAGCAGGTGGCTAGTGGCCACGGGAGGGCGACACCAAAGACCCTCATGATGGTGTTCGCGAACGTGTCGAAAGACGCCGGTGCCCGGCAAGAGGCCGACCGGGTCTTTTGCGGGCAGTACCGTTTGCCGCTGGAGCGGTTTGAGCGTTGGGCGCTGGTCGGCGACGCGGAGTCGGTGGCGTCCGATCTGGCGGAGTTGCGTAACGCGGGAGTCGACGGGTTCGTGCTGGTGCCGGCCGCTCCTAACCCCCTAGCGCAGCACGACAGATTCGCCGATGTCGTCGACCTGCTGGAGAACGCGCGACGCGGAGGCGCCGCATGACGTGCCTCGGCCGGTGCTCACACCGTCGTGGTGCGCCGGCACCATCGTTCCGAGGGACCGCCATTGGCGCACCCGGCGACGCGAAGCCCGTCGAGCCGGTGAGCCACCATGAGGTCGGACCGCGAGGTGTCCGAGGTTCTACCCGCACAACGAATCGGGAGGCGAGATGGAACGCGTCGCGCTGGTTACCGTAGGCGACCGTGGAATCGGTTGGTCGATCGCGCCGGCACTCGGCGCTGATGGCCGCGCCGTCGCGGTCGCGGACATCATACGGGACGAGGCGAAGGAGACGGCGGCCGCGATCGAGGCGGGCAAGGACGATCCGGAGAAGATCCGCCAGTTCCTGGCCCGCAGCAAGGTCGAGACTTTCGGCGGCACGCACAGGGTGAACACGGCTCAGCAGACCGGCATGCCCCACCTCGGCACCCCGTGGCAGAACGGCAAAAAGAAGAAGATCATCTGGCCGGCAGAGAACGCCACCGCCGAGATCGCCGTACCGAGGGGGAACTGGTTGTGAACCCCATCATCGCCCGCGGGCGCTACCTCGAGGAGCTGAGGGTCGGGGACTTGTACCAGCACCGTCCCGGTCGGACGGTCGGCGAGGCGGACAACACCCTGTTCTCCACGCTCACCATGAACCCACAGAGCCTGCACCTGGACGCGAAGTTCAGCGAAGGCACCGAGTTCGGGCAGCGGCTGGTGAACAGCCTGTTCACGCTATCGACCCTGGTCGGGCTGTCGGTGAGTGACCTCACCCAGGCGACGACGGTGGCCAACCTCGGCTTCGGCGAGATCGGTTTTCCGAAACCGGTGTTCCATGGCGACACGCTCTACGCGGAAACCGAGGTGATCTCGGTACGGGAGTCGAGGTCCCGGCCGGACGCCGGTGTCGTGGTGTTCGAGCACCGGGCCCGCAACCAGCACGGCGAAGTTGTCGCGGTGGCCCGGCGCAGCGCACTGATGATGCGGGCACCTCAGGAGGACGCGTGATCGGGCCGGCGCTGCTGTTCTGCCCCGGCAGCCGGCCGGACCGGTTCGCCCGCGCGGCCGCGGCGGCGGACTCGGTGATCCTCGACCTGGAGGATGCGGTCGCCCCCACCGACAAGCCGGCCGCGCGTGCCGCCGTGGCCACCGCACTGGCCGACGGCGCCGTTGCCCCGGACCGCTGCGTAGTGCGGATCAACCCGCTCGACGGGGAGTGGGGCCCCGCAGACGTGGCGGCACTGCGCGACACCCCGGTGACGACCGTGCTGCTGCCCAAAGCGGCCGACCCGGCGACCGTGGCCCGGCTCGCGCCGTGGCACGTACTCGCCCTCTGCGAGACCGCGCGCGGGGTGCTCGCCGCCCGCGAACTGTCCGAAGTGGACAACTGCGTCGGGTTGATGTGGGGCGCCGAAGACCTGACCGCCGACCTCGGCGGCAGGGCGAGCCGGCGCAGCGACGGAAGCTACCTGCCCCACGTGGTGCACGCGCGAGTGACGGTGCTACTCGCGGCGTGCGCCGCGGGCCGCATCGCGGTCGACGGCGTCTACCTCGACATCGCCGACACCGACGGGCTGGCCGCCGAGACGACCGAGGCGGTGGCAATGGGGTTCGGCGCGAAGGCGTGCATCCACCCCGACCAGGCTCCGGTGATCCGCGCCGCCTACCGACCATCCACAGCGGACGTCGAGTGGGCGCGCGAGGTCATAGCCGCGGTGGCCGCGTCCACCGGGGTGACCACCGTCCGCGGCAACATGGTCGACGAGCCAATCCTCCGCCACGCCCACGCGATCCTCGCCGCGGATTTGGCCGCCGATGCCTGACCGCGGAGTGCCACCGGGGTCGTCGACGCGTCGAGGCTGTTCCCGTTGAACCAGCTGTGGGCGGCGCGGTTGCGCGGCGACTTCGGTGCCGAGTGTGACCAGGCGGAGCCGTCGGCCGGCGGCGGTTTGGCCGATCCGCGGTGAATTGTTCGCCGCGGGCAACCACAACAGCGCGGTTTCGCCGTCGACCTCAACGCCCGGCCTGCACCGCCGGGTTCCTCGACCCGGCGTGGGAGAACCGTGGGTCCGTCGAGGGCTTCCGGCCAGGGGCGATGAACCGGCCCAGCGTCGGCTACGCGGGCGGCCGAGGTCAACCTCGGTGGCACCTACTGCTCCGGTGCCCACGACATCAAATGCCTCGCCTCGTCGGGTGCGCCGTCGTTCAGTGGGGTACCTAAGCCGCCTCTACCTCGCTAACGACCGCATCACCAACCATCGAGCGTGGTCGGAGATACCCGACCTACGCAACACCGGTCACAACCCCGGACCAGCAAGAACCCTCTCGCCCGTGTTGCGAGCGAGAGGGTTCCTCTGCGTACGAAACCGCAGGTCACAACGACAAAATCGAAACTTTGGTGAACGTGCGCGGGATCGAGCGGTTCAACACCGAGCGCGGCGTGATGAACGCCTCGGTCGGGGATCTCGTCGAGTTGCGTGCTCTATTGGTGCGCCCTGTGAGTTTCCTAAGTCAACCCCTGCGTCTTGTTGATCTTGGTGGTGTGGTGGATGGCGGGGTTGTAGCAGGTTTTGTCGCGCCAGCAGGCCCAGATGATGCGCAGCCAGGCGCGGGCGAGGATGCGCACGGCGTGGGGGTGGCGTTTGCCGCGGGTTCGGGCCTGGTTGTAGATGGTGGCGGCCCAGTCGTTGTCGTGGCGGCTGTTGTCGGCGAAGGTCATCAGGGCTTGCCGGGCGCGGCGGTTGACGGCGTGTCGGAAGTGGACGGTGCGGTGTTTGCCGGATTCCTTGGTGACGGGGGCGGCGCCGGTTTCGGTGGTCAGTTGTGCGCAGGTGGTGGCGCGTTCGAGCATGGGGCCGATCTCGCCGACGATCTGGCTGAGGTTGAGGGTGCCGATGCGGGGCAGCCCGGCGATCAGGGGTGCGTAGGGGTGGTTGCGCACGGCGTTGGTGATGGCGGTGTCCAGTGCGCGGATGGTCGCGCGGAGGGCGCGGATCAGTTGTGTCTGAATCCCGACGAGTTGGGTGATGATCGGCTGACCGAGCCGGGAGGCCGTCGTGGGGGCGGTGCGCAGCGTTCGATGAGCACGCTGCCGGGTCGGTTACCGAAGTAGCTGTGCCGCTTGCAGAAGGCTTCCAGCCGGGCGGCGGTGAGTTTCGCGGCGGCGTGGGGGGTGGGATAGGCGTCGAGGAAGGCCAGTGCGATGTCGCTGTCCAGGCTGGCGAACACCGTTTTGCCGCCGGGCCAGTGCTCGTCCAGCAGCGCGGCGAGCTGGTTGACCGCGGCGATGCGGGCCTCGATGTGGTCGGTGCGTTGTCGGGTCAGCGCTTGCAGCTCCAGTGTCTCGGGCAGAGTCGGTGCCAGTGTCCGCAGTTGGTGGCCGTCGGTGCGCAGGTAGTCGGCCAGCTTGAACGAGTCACCCGGATCGCTCTTGGCCCGTGCGGCGCCCCAGCGCGGGCGCACGGCGTTGAACGCGTTGGGGTGCACCGGAATCACCGGATGCCCGGCGGCCAGCAGCCGGTCGACGACCAGGCCCCGGGTGGTCTCGATCGCCACTGGCAGGCCGGCCGGGTCGCCGTGTCGCCGCAGCCGGGCCAGGTGCTGGCGATCCCGGTCTCGGTGTGGGCCAGCGCCCACCGGTCAGTCCTCGCCCCGGCATCGTCGACCACGGTCACATCGTGCGACCCGGTGGCCCAGTCCCATCCCGCGAACACGCGCGCGGTGCTCCTTCTGTGCTGGTGAAGGACCCGCTCGGTGATGAGGACGCTCGCCGGAAGCTCATTAATCGGCCCTCGACCAGGTCGGGGCATGTTCCTAAGGCCGGTAAAGCGGCCTCGGCCCGGCGGGGCTGGCAGTACTCACAGTGGCCGTCAAACGGCTCGCGAACTAGGCCATGCACCCACCGGGACCGAGTGGTCACAACCCTATCCGTTCGGGCTGCAACAGGGATGGTGGCCTAATGAGCGGACTGAGCGGGTCAAGGCAGCCGGCGCGGGCCGGTAGGAGGCACCGGGCGAACGGTGGCGGCTGCGGCTTGGGTTCAGCGGGTCTCTGTCTGGCTGGGGTCGGTCTGGTGTTCGTGGCTGGTGAGGAAGTGGTCGACGAGGTGGGTGCAGAACCGTTCGTCGTTGGGTGTGCCGGTGACGAGGCGGTTGAAGATGAGGGGGCCGATGAGTTGGGCGAGGGCGGTGGTGGTGTCGGTGCCGGGGTGGAGTGTGTTCTGGGCGGTGTCGCTGGTGAGGACGGCGTCGAAGGGTTGGCGGTATTGCTCGATGATGCGGCGGCGCAGGGTGTGCAGGCGTGGCCGGTCGTTGTCGGTGGGTGTCGGGGGTGTTGGTGCGATGGCCATGCCGAGCCAGGACAGCACGGTCAGTTGTAGGGGGGCGTGGTCGATGAGGTGGGCTTGGTTGGTCAGCAGTGTGAGCAGGCGCTGTCGTAGGGGGCCTTGGGTGGGTGCGGGTGCGACGGGGGGTAGTAGGTGTTCGAAGGCGGCGGCGAGTAGTTCGGTGCCGGTGCCGAAGTGGCGGTAGAGGGTGGCGCGGGCGATGCCGGCGGTGCGGGTGACCGCGTCGATGGTGACCGCCTCGATGCCGCCTTCGGCCAGTAGGCGGGTGGCGGCGTCGAGCAGTCGTGTGCGGGATCGTGCCAGCCGCGGGTCTTCGTCGGGTGTGCTGGGTGTGGGGGTTGCGGCGGTGGACATCGATCTCCTGCGTATCGGGCTGGGGCTGTGAGGGCACGGGCAGCCTAACGACAGCCGGACTTGTGAAACTGTCAGTCTAGGTTCGATACTGTCGGTTCACCAAGTGTCGGGAGAGTAGCGGAGGACGCGTGGCGGAGTCGGCCGGGGCAGCGGGTGGCGCGCGCCGTGGGTGGACGCTGGTGGTGTCGTGTCTGGCTGTGGCGTTGGTGATGGCCGGGGTGGCGTCGCTGACCACGGCGTTGCCGGAGCTGGCTGCGGCGATTGGGGCGAGTCAGACGCAGGCGACGTGGATTGTGGATGCTTACACCTTGGTGCTGGCGGGTGTTCTGCTGCCGGCGGGTGCGGTGGGGGATCGTCTGGGGCGAAGGGGGCTGTTGCTGGCCGGGCTGGTCGTGTTCGCCGCCGGTTCGGCCCTGCCGGTGGTGGTCGACTCCCCGGGTGGGGTGATCGTGTGCCGGGCGGTGGCGGGGCTGGGTGCGGCGCTGGTGATGCCGGCGACGTTGTCCATCCTGACCGCGGAGTTCCCTGCTCGGCAGGCCGCGCGTGCGGTGGGGGTGTGGGC
>NZ_JAAXLS010000085.1 GCF_012328925.1 Amycolatopsis acididurans | reverse complement strand
GGTTCTCGCTGGGCATGTCGCAGCGGCTGGGGATCGCGGCGGCACTGCTCGGTGACCCGGAGGTGCTGCTGTTCGACGAGCCGGTCAACGGGCTGGACCCGGAGGGAATTCTCTGGATCCGCAAGTTCATGCACCGGCTCGCCGACGAAGGCCGCACCGTGTTCGTGTCGAGCCACCTGCTCTCGGAAATGGCGCTCACCGCCAGCAACCTCGTGGTGATCGGCAAGGGGAAGCTGATCTCGCAGAGCAGCACCAAGGACTTCGTGGCCCGCGCGGCGGAGAACACCGTGAAGGTGCGCAGCCCGCAGCTCGCCGAGCTACGTGGCCTGCTGGTTTCGGCCAGCGCGAGCGTCACCGACTCCGGCGACGCGATCCTTGTGTCCGGAATGGACAGTGACAAGGTCGGCGAGATGGCCGGGGCGGCGGGAATCGTGCTGCACGAACTGAGCCCGCAACAGGGGTCACTGGAACAGGCCTTCATGCAGATCACCGGCGACTCGGTGGAGTACCACACCGAGCTGGAATCCGAGGCACGGCAAGTCCTCGCGCCGAGCGGGAACTAGGGGAGAGAAGAAGACGATGACCCTGCTCGCAGTCGAAAGAATCAAGCTGTTCACCACGCGTTCGCCGTGGTGGTGTGCGCTCGTCACGCTCGTGCTGACCATCGGCTTCGCCGCCCTGATCGTCGGCAACTCGAACGCCGAGGTGCCCGCGACGGTCGCCTCCACCCAGTTCGGCTACAGCTTCGGCATGGCGGTGATCATGGTGCTGGCCGCACTGTCGGTCACCACCGAGTACCGGTTCGGCACGATCCGCACCACGTTCCAGGCGGTGCCCAACCGCACCGCGGCCCTGCTCGCGAAGACCGGCGTGGTGGCCACGCTCGCGCTGGTCATCGGTGAGCTGTCCGCGTTCGGCTCGTGGGCCGTCGGCCGGGCGCTCAAGCCGGGCGCGAACCTCGCGCTCACCAGCGGCGCGGACTGGATCAACGTCGCCGGGGTCGGCGTGATCTACGCGCTGGCGGCCGTGATCGCGGTGGCTGTCGGAATCCTCATCCGGCACAGCGCCGGCGCGATCGCACTGCTGATGATCTACAGCCTGGCCGTGGAGAGCCTGGTCCGGCTGATCCCGAGCATCGGGGACGACATCTACAAGTGGATGCCCTTCAACGTCGCCGACAAGTTCCTCACCGGCAACGGCGCGTCGAACGCAGGGCGCGCGGCCGGGGACGGAGCGCCGATGTCCACGGCGGTGCTCGGCCAGGGCTGGGCGCTGGCCTACTTCGCGGGGTTCGCGCTGGTCCTGCTCGTACTGTCGCTCAGCAGCGCCCGCCGGCGCGACGCGTAGACCACCACAGGGGAAACTCCAGCGGGACTCGCGAAATTTTCGGGGCGCGGGGTGCTGGACAAGGGGAAAGAAAGGCCCTGGGCCGCCATTCGGGGGGCGGCCCAGGGCCGCACCCGTTTGCCGGCCCCGTTACGGCACCCGGGTTAATAACACGTTAAGCAGCTGTGGTTGCCCTCACAGACACCCGACTTCTGGCATCTGACCAGGGAATATGGGTAATACCACGTCAGGAAACCCTACGGAGGTGACCCTTGACGGTGGATATCGTTCCCGCAGCGCGCAGCGTGGCGCATCAGCCGACTCTCGAACCATTGGACGGCCTGCAGTGGTCGCAGGCCATCGAACTGCCGCGCGCCATCGCGTCGGCGACCAAACCGTCGGAGATTCGTCGCGCCTGGATTCACCGCGCTCCGGAGAGCGAGGTGCTGGCGCTGTTCCGCGCCGTACACGGCAGCGGCGAGCTCATCCCGGCACCGTGGTGGCTTCGCGCACTGGCCGCCGGTGAGCTGGATTCGCGTGAGACCGGGTTCCGCATCGAGGACCGGATCGCGCAGCTGCTCTCCCGCCGTACCGGCTGGGAGTATGTGCCATGGGCCGCCGACGGTGAGTCGGGGTACTGGGAGTTCATGCCCTCGGAACGGGGCAGGTCCGGGCACAAGATCCCGACGACGATCCTGAACACGAGCCGCCACAACGGCTGGATCGACGTGCTGCCCGCGCACAGTGGCACCACTCCCGAACCGCTCGCGGTCGCCGGGCTAGCCGGTCTGCGATCCCGCTTGGGGGAGTTCGAAGCGGTCCGCTGACCCCCGCGCCGGTCGGCGGTCACGGCCATTCGCCGAATGCGGGTCGGCCTCCGGTTGCGGGGTGTCGGCCTGCTCTGACCGGATCAGTAAGTTGGGACTCGTGGAAAGCGAGCAGCAACCGCGCCTGCGTAGCGTAGTGAGCTACGTGCAGCGCGGCGGCCGGATGACCGTCGGGCAGCAACGGGCGTGGGATCAGTGCTGGCCGGAGCTGGGCCGGAAGGTGTCCGAACTGGAGCCGGGGCCGATCGACTTCGCCAAGTGGTTCGGCCGCGCGGCGCCGGTACTGCTGGAGATCGGGTCCGGAATGGGCGAGACCACAGCGCAGCTCGCCGCGGCCGAGCCTGAGGTCAACTACGTCGCCGTCGAGGTGTACGAGGCCGGGCTCGGGCAGCTGATGCTGCGGGCCGAGAAGCTCGCACTGGAGAACCTGCGCCTGCTGCACGGGGACGCCGTGGTGCTGCTGACCGAGCACGTCCCGCCCGACACGCTGTCCGGGGTGCGGATCTTCTTCCCCGACCCCTGGCCCAAGAAGCGGCACCACAAGCGCCGGTTGATCCAGCCCGAGTTCGTCAAGCTCGTCGCGTCCCGGCTCGCACCCGGCGGGATGCTGCACATGGCCACCGACTGGGAGCACTACGCCGAGCAGATGCTCGAGGTGTGCTCCGCCGAGCCGCGGCTGCGCAACCGGTTCCCGGACTGGGCGCCGCGGCCGAGCTGGCGGCCGGTGACCAAGTTCGAACAGCGCGCCAACGAAGAGGGCCGGATCAGCCACGACCTGATCTTCGAACGGGTGAAGTGAGCGCCGCCCTTCCCCCGGCGAAAGGCGGCACCCACTCCGGGCCTCACTCGTCCGCGAGCGGTTCGGCGCGCACCCCGTTCAGCGCGGGCGTGCACACCGACGCGGCGAGCACGGCCACCCCGAGGCCGAGCACGACCGGCGCCAGCACCCACGGCGTGACCAGGGCGGACGCCCCCGAATGCGCGTCCTGGACGAGCGAGAACAGGCCGAGCGCGACCGCGACGCCGACGACGCCGGCACCGACCGTCGCGGCGAGCGCGGGCAGCGCCGCCTCGGCCCGCAGCGCCCTGGACAGCAGGCGTACCGGCGTGCCCGCCGCCATCAACGCGCCGAATGTGCGGCGGCGGTCCATCACCGAACCGGCCGTCGCGATCGCCGCGCTGCACCCCGCCAGCACCGCGGCCGCGACCAGCCCGATCACCGTGACGCGGCGCAGGTCGGCGAGCATGATGTGCTGCCGGACCACGTGGGTGTCCTGCCCGTACACGGTTTCGCCGGTCGCGAGCAGCGCGGTCCGCACGGTCTCCGGATCGCTTCCCGCGGTCGAGACGAGGATCTCCGCGTCCCGCGGCTGGACCCCGGCGGGTATCGCGGCGGGATCGATGATCGCCGAAACCGAGGCGCTCCGGCCGTTGACCGTGCCCATCGGGCGCGACGCGGTGCCCGGGTTGAGCGGCACGCCCGGCTCGTCGTACCCGCCGCTGACGGTGTAGTCGCCGGCGCCGAGGAAGCTGTAGACCGCGGGCCCGGCCGCGCAGGTCACGTTGACCTTGAGCAGCTGCCCCGCCTGCGCGCAGGTCACGACGTAGGCCGTGATCCTGCTGCCGTTGACCGTGCCGAGCGTGACCTCGCCGACCGCGACGGCCCGTGCCTGCTGGCCGGTCTTCGCGAGCCTTTCGTTGGTCTGCTCGGTCAGCGGGCCGACCTTCTCCCCGGAGGTGTAAGCCGCCAGCACGGAGTCGCGCAGCGATCCGCTGCCGCCCGCCATGCCCTCGAAGCTCGGCATCAGGGTCAGCGCCATCGAGCCGACGAACACCGCCAGCACCACGCCCGCCGACGCCCGGTACGCGCCGCGTGGATCGTCGAGCAGCCGCCGCCCGGCGAGCAGCCCGGACGGGCGGCGCCAGAACCGCACGAAGATCCGGCCCACCGCGTAGGTCACCCATGGCCCGACCACGACGGCCGATCCGACGACGAGCAGCAGCCCGAGCAGGATCATCTCCAGGCTCGGATCGTCGCTGCTCACGGCGTAGAAGAAGAACGCGCCCGTGATCGGCAGCGCGAGCAGGCGCCACGGCCGCAATGGCTTCGGTCGGTGTGCCGAGGCGGCACCGACCGGGTTGCTCACCACGCGCCGCAGGCCGACCACGGCGGCGAGAAGAACCAGCGCCGGAATCGCGACGACCAGTGCCACCTCGACCCCGGCCGGCATGTCGAAGTCGGAGGACCGCCAGGTGCCGCCGTCCCACGGGACGAGCGTCGCCGCGGCCTGCAGCACGGGACTCACCGCGAGGCCGAGCAGTGCGCCCGCGACCGCGGCGATCCCGGTCTCGGCCGCCACCATCGAGGTGACCTGGCCGGGGGTGGCGCCGGCGAGCCGCAGCGCCGCGAGCCTGCGTTCCCGGCGGGCCGCGGTGAGCCGAGACGAGGACGCGACCAGCACCAGGCTCGGCACCAGCAACACGACCACGCCGACCCCGGCGAGCAGTTCCAGCATCGGGTCCGGCTCGGCGATGCTCGCGGTCTGGAAACCGTTGGTCCGCACGGCACTGTCCGGCATCGTGTCCGGCGTGTGCCCGACGACCGCGACCAGCTGGCCGGGGTACTTGAGCGCCGCGTCGGTCAGCGTGCCGACGACCCGCCCGGGGAACCGGTCGGCGAGCTGGGCGGCGGGCAGTTCGTGCATCCGCTCTAACAGGCCGGGCGACACCAGCACCTCACCGGGCCCGGGAACCCGCGGCACGCCCGGCGGCAGCGCGATCGTCGACGGGTCCACAGTGGACGCCAGGTCGACCCGGTCGATGGCGTCGCCACCGGTGTAGTCCTCGGTGTGCGAGAACAACATCGCGGTGCCGTCGCGGTCGTAGTCCGGCAGTTGCCAGTTCGCACGCTCGGCTCTGGCTTGCGTCGCGTACGGCAGACTGACCAGCAGCAACACCAGACCGGTCGCGACCGCGACGCCGACCGCGGTCAGGATCGTCGACGTTCTGGTCTTTCGGTCCACGCGTAGCACGCGCGACGCCAGCCCGAGGACCACACGAAGACTGCGCGACGAAGGAGCGACGTCGGAGGAGGACCGATCGGGTGCGGGTGTCCCGCGTTGGCACTGCAGTGGGTTCATGCGACGGCCACCCCGGTGGCGATCCGGCCGTCGCGCATGATCACCGTGCGCGGCAGCGAATCGGCCAGCTCGCGGTCGTGCGTCACGATCAGCACCGAGGACCCGGCGTCACTGGCCGCGACGAGCAGCGCGTCCATGGTCTCCTTGCCGGTGCGCGTGTCGAGCGCGCCGGTCGGCTCGTCGGCGAAAATCACCTTCGGCTGGTGGGTGAGCGCCCTTGCGATCGCGACGCGCTGCGCCTGGCCGCCGGACAGCTCGCCCGGCCTGCTGCCCTCGCGGCCGCGCAACCCCAGCCGGGTCAGCCATTCGCGTGCCGCGCTCAGCGCCTGCTTGCGTGCGGTGCCGCCGAGCAGCAGCGGCAGCGCGACGTTCTCCTCCGCCGTCAACTCCGCGACGAGCATCCCCTGCTGGAACACGAAGCCGAACTCGCTGCGCCGCAGTTCGCTGCGCCGCTTCTCGGAGAACTGGTCGATCCGTTGCCCCGCAAGGAAAATCTCGCCCGCATCCGGTTTGAGAATACCGGCGAGCACGTGCAGCAAGGTCGTCTTGCCGGAACCGGACGGCCCGACGATCGCGACGGCCTCGCCCTGCTGGATGCCGATGTCTGCCCCCGCCAGCGCGTGCTGCGTGCCGTACCGCTTGACCAGTCCCCGACCGGACAGCACCGCGTGACCGCTCTGTGCTGGTGCGGTGTTCCTCCGAAGTGGATTCATGCACAGCACATTCACAGCCAGGCACGCGGCGCCGGATCAGCCGATCGGCCGATCTGGGGTGGCCGGGCGGCCAAGGTGCGGATGACTTCGAATCCTCTAACGTCACGGTGTGCCGTTCTCCGACCGCCTGCCCGCGCTCCAGCGCAAGCTGGGTCTCGAGGGCTTCGTGCTGCTCGCGGCACTGCTCGGCGATCTGCTGATCATCCTGCCCGCCGCGTTCGACGACGTGGGCCCGCGCGGGCGCGATCTGCTGTTGCTGCCGGGCATCCTCGCGATGGTCGGCTGCGGGCTGTGGGGCAGGCGGCACGCGGTGCAGGCGTCCTTCGCGGCGTCGGCCGTGCTGATCGCCTCGACGGCGGTGATCCGTTACGCCGACGTCACGCCGTACTCGACGCTGCTGACCGACGTCTCGCTCGCCGAAACCGTCGCCGGGCTGGAGCTGGTGTTCTTCTGCGTCCGGTGGGCACGGCCGTGGTTCTCCTTCACCGCGGTCAGCTCGCTGGTGGTGGCCACGCTGATCGCGATCGGCGGCCGCGACGGCGTCAACATCGGCTCGAACCGGGTCTTCGAGACCCTGTTGATCGGGCTGGTGCTGCTGATCGCCGCGGTCGCGATGGGAGTCCAGTTCCGGGTGCGGAGCCCCATGGAGCACACGTCCGCGGCGACGAAGATGTTCCGCGAGCAGTGGCCGCTCATCGGCGCGATGTGCCTGCCGTTGTTCCTCGAACTGCCGCAGGCGCTGGACAAGGGCCCACCGGCGCTGCCGCTGCTGGTGTGCTCGCTCGTGAGCGCGGTGCTCGCCGTGCTCGCGTCGCGTCTTCCGGTGCGCGCGGGCCTGCTGCTGGCCGGGGTGATCCTGGTGTCGCCCATCGGTTTCCGGGCCGCGCCGCGGTACCAGATGGCGTTCGACACCCTGCCGGTCACCGTGATCGCCGCGGGCCTTGTCGTGGTGGTCTTCCTGATCCGCACCGTGCCGACGCGGCCTGCCTGGCTCACGATCGGCGCCCTGTCGCTCGCCGTCGCGCTCGCCTCCGCAGCGAACGTTCGCGACGGGTCGAATCTCACCATCCTGGCGATCGGCGCGATCCTGCTGCTCGGCCTCGCGGTCGCGATCGGCCTGTACTTCCGGGCCCGGGATTCCGAACGCGCGAAGGTCGTCGAGGCCGCGGTGACCGAGGCGCAGACCTCGGAGCGGATGGCGCTGGCCCGCGAACTGCACGACGTGGTCGCGCACCACGTGACCGGAATCGTTGTGCAGGCGCAGGCGGCGAAGCTGATGGGCGAGTCGAACCCCAAGCTCGCCATGGAGGCGCTGGACCGCATCGAAACGGCCGGCACCGAGGCACTCGTCGCGATGCGGCGGCTGGTGCGGAGCATGCGGGGCAGCTCGCAGGCCACCGAGCAGGCCACCATGAACCTGGAAGCCGACCTGCGCCAGCTGATCGCGGCCGCACACCACGGTGTGCACACCGATGCGGACCTGCGGCTCCCGCCGGACATCCCGCAGGAGGTCGCCCGCTCCGCGCTGCGGCTGGTGCAGGAGTCGCTGACCAACGTCGGCAAGCACGCGGCGGGCGCGACGCGCGTCGAGGTGCTGGCCGAGGTCGTGGAGACGGACCTGCACATCCGGGTGAGCGACGACGGCAGGGCGCCGGTCGGCAAACCCGTCGGGGGCTCGGGCGGCTACGGTCTGGTCGGAATGCGCGAGCGGGTCGAGTTGCTGCACGGCAGCCTGACCGCCGGGCCGGTCGACGGGGGCTGGCTCGTCGACGCGTGGCTGCCGTTGCAGGGGGAAGCCGAATGATCCGGGTGCTCATCGCCGATGACCAGAGCATGGTGCGCACCGGGTTCCGGATGATCCTGGACACGCAGGAGGACATCGAGGTCGTCGCCGACGTCGCGGACGGGGTCGCGGCCGTGACGAAGGCACGCGAGCTGCGGCCGGACGTGTGCCTGCTCGACATCCGCATGCCCGGCCTCGACGGACTCGAGGTGACGCGCCAGCTCTCCGGTCCGGAGGTGGCCGATCCGCTGAAAGTGGTCGTCGTGACCACGTTCGACCTCGACGAGTACGTGCACACCGCGCTGCGCAACGGCGCGAGCGGCTTCCTGCTCAAGGACGCCGGGCCCGCGCTGCTGATCGAGGCGGTGCGCGCCGCGCAGCGCGGTGACGCGCTCGTGTCGCCGCAGATCACGGTGCGGCTGCTGAAGCACTTCGACGGCGGCGGTCCCCGGCGGGACGTGGAGCAGCCGAAGGAACCGCTGACCGCGCGCGAGCTGGACGTCGTGCGGGCGGCCGCACGGGGGCTGACCAACACCGAGATCGGCGCGGAGCTGTTCCTGTCGTTGTCCACCGTGAAGACGCATCTGGCCTCGGTGCAGGGCAAGATCGGGGCGCGCAACCGCGTGGAGATCGCCGCGTGGGCCTGGCGCAGCGGGTTGCTGGATTCCTAAGATCGGCGCATGTCACGTCGATTCAGCGCCCCCGTCGTCCTGCCATGTGACCCAGCCTGTTCGGTGATCCGGGACGGCATCGTCGAAGTGACCGACGGGCGCATCACCTACTGCGGCCCGGCCCAGCAGGCGCCGGCTTCGGATGCCCCGGTCACCGCGCTGCCCGGAATCCTGGTGCCCGGCCTGGTGAACGCGCACGCGCACTCGCCGATGACGCTGCTGCGCGGGATGGGCGGGGACCTGCCGCTGCTGCGGTGGCTGAACGAGGTCATCTGGCCCGCCGAGGCCAAGCTGCGGGCCGAGGACGTGCGGGCCGGGATGCTGCTCGGCTCGCTGGAGATGCTGCACAACGGCGTGACGACGAGCGCCGAGATGTACTTCCACGCCGAGGAGATGGCCGAGGCGGTGCTGACGACCGGGGCGCGGGTGGTGCTCGGCGGGCCGATCATCGACCTGCCGGGTCTCGACTGGCGGCGGATGATCGCCGGCACGGAGAAGTGGATCGACGCGGAAGGGCTGGTTTTCGGACCCGGGGACCGGATCGAGCTGTCATATGCGGCGCATTCGGCGTACATGCTGCCGCCGGAAGCGTTGCGGCTCACCGCGGAGTCGGCCGCGGCGCGGGGAGCTCTCGTGCAGATCCACGTCGCGGAGGCGCCGAACGAGGACGAGAAGCAGCGCGCGGAGTTCGGTTCGGTGCCCAAGCTGCTGGACCGGGTCGGCCTGCTGGACGGCCGGGTGGTGGCCGCACACGCCGTGCATCTGTCCGATGAGGACATCGCGTTGTTCGCCGCGAAGGGGGTCGGCGTCGCGCATTGCCCGGGGTCGAACGCCAAGCTGGCCTCGGGTTTCGCGCGCCTGAAGGACTTGCGGGCCGCCTCGGTGGCGGTCGGTCTCGGCACGGACGGCCCGGCGAGCAACGACGATCTGGACCTGTGGGAGGAGGTTCAGCTCTCCGCGATGCTCGCTCGTTTGTCCACAAAGGACTCCACGGCGTTGAGTGCCGCCGACGCGCTGCTGCTGGCGACGCGCGGCGGCGCGGAGGCGCTGGGCCGCACGGACATCGGTGCGCTGGAAGCGGGCCGATGGGCGGACATGGTGCACATCGACACCGACGACTTCGCCTTCGCCGCGGGCCTGGACGTGCCCGACGAGCAACTGCTGGCGAACCTGGTGTGGGCATCGGGTTCCCGGCGCGTCCAGGACGTCTGGGTCGCGGGCGATCAGGTCATCAAGGACGGCGAGCCGACCCGCGCGGACCGGGCGAAGGCCCTCGCCTCGGCCAAGGAAGCCGCGGCGAGGCTGATGGGCTGAGCTCCTACCGGTTTCCTCGCGGTCGCACCACGATCTCCGTCGGATGTGCGTCCGGAGTCGCCGTCACCGCGCCGAGCACCGCCGCCGCGACGGATTCCGGGCGCAGGTACTGCTCGGGGCGGTACTCGCCGCCTTCGCTCGCGACCACCGACTGCTGCATTTCCGTATCGGTGCGGCCGGGGAAGACCGACGTCACGCGCAGCGCCTCCTCTTCCGCACGCAGGACGTCGGCGAACGCGCGGGCGCCGAACTTGCTGGCCGCGTAGCCGCCCCAGCCCGCCCTGGCGCTCAGGCCCTGCCCGGAGTTGATCACGACCACGTGTCCGCGCGCGGCGCGCAGCGCGGGCAGCAGCAGCCGGGTCAGCTCCGCGACCACGACCACGTTGACCTCGAAGTTGCGCCGCCACCGGTCCGGGTCGGACTGCTCGATCGTGCCCAGCTCGGCGACGCCGGCCGAATGCACCAGGACGTCGAGCCGGTCGATCCGCGCCGCGGCTGCGGCCAGTGCCGCGAAATCGGTCAGCTCCACCGGCCACGGCTCGGCCTGCGGCAGCTCGCCCGCGGCCTTCGCCAGCGCGTCGGCGTCGCGACCGCCGAGCAGCACGCGGTGGCTGGGCGCGAGCGCACGCGCGACGGCGGCGCCGATACCGCGGCTGGCGCCGGTGACCAGGGCAAGGGGTGTTTCCGACATGCCTCAACCGTAAATCGTTCTTGACGAACCGTGCCGGGTGGCCTGTTATTTCTTCATGTCGACGCGGACCGCAACCCAGGGAAACCGGGTACTCAGCAAGGTCGCCATCCGGATCATGCCGTTTCTGGCACTGCTGTATTTCGTCAACTATCTCGACCGGGTCAACATCGGGTTCGCCGGGCCCAACGGGATGAACCACGAGCTGGCGATGACCTCCACCGCGTTCGGTTTCGCCTCCGGCATCTTCTTCCTCGGCTACCTGATCCTCGAAGTGCCGAGCAACCTCGCGCTGCACCGCTTCGGCGCGCGGCGGTGGCTCGCCCGGATCATGATCACCTGGGGCATCATCGCGACCGTACTCGCGTTCGTGCCCAACGCGACGACCCTGATCATCCTGCGGTTTCTGCTCGGCGTCGCCGAAGCCGGGTTCTTCCCCGGCATCATCCTGTATCTGACCTACTGGTTCCCGGCCGCGCAGCGCGCGAAGGCCGTCGCGCTGTTCATGACCGCGATCCCGATCTCCTCGGCGATCGGCTCGACCGTGTCGAGCCTGCTCATCGCGCACGGGCACGGCATCTTCGGCCTGTCGGGCTGGCGGTTCATGTTCCTCGTCGAAGGTGTCCCGTCGATCCTGCTCGCGTTCGTGACCTGGTTCTACCTCACCGACCGGCCGGAGAAGGCCAAGTGGCTCACCGAGGACGAGCGCAAGTGGCTCACCGGCGAACTGGACGCCGAACGCCGGGCCACCGAGGCGGAGTTCCACTGGCCGCTACGGAAAGCGCTTACTCACCCGCGCATCATCGCGCTCGCGTTCGTCTACTTCGCGATCGCCTACGGCCTGTACGCACTGGGTTTCTTCCTGCCGACGATCATCGCCGGCTTCGGCGCGGAGTTCGGCACCAAGCTCTCGGTGACACAGGCCGGGCTCGTCACGGCGATCCCGTACGTGGTCGGTGCCGTGGTCATGGTGCTCTGGGCACGGCACGGCGACCGCACGAACGAGCGCAAGTGGCACGTCGCGATCCCGATGCTGCTCGGCGGCATCGCCATCCCGATCGCGCTGTACATGGGCAACCCGTACGCGGCGATGACCGCGGTGACGGTGTGCGCGGCCGGCGTGTGCGCCGCGCTGCCCACGTTCTGGGCGCTGCCGTCGAACTTCCTCGCGGGCACGGCGGCCGCCGGTGGCATCGCGCTGATCAACTCGCTGGGCAACATCAGCGGGTTCGCCGCGCCCTACGTCACCGGCTGGCTGCGCGACCTGACCGGCACCCAGCGCACGGGCCTGTGGGTCGTCGGCGCGTGCATGGTCGCCGGCGCACTCGTGGCCGTCGCGCTGGGTGCCAGGCCGAAACGAAACTAGCGCCCGGACTTCCAGACCGACACGATGGCCGGGCGGGCGATCGAGGTGCCGCCGTCGGGCCAGTGCGAGGTCGGTGCCGTCGGAGTGCCGTCCTCACCCGGGTGCTGCACGGCGACCAGCACGAAATCGCTGGTGATGACCGGTCCACAGGTCTCGGCGCCGACCGGCACGGTGAGGAACTGCTTGACGTGCCCGCGTTCCGGCCCCTCGACGGGCACCGAGAACAGGCCGTCGTTGGAGCCGAGCTCGTTGCCGTCGGTGGAGATCCAGAGGTTGCCGTACGGGTCGAACGCCACGTTGTCCGGGCAGGAGATGGGGCTGACCTGGTCCTTGGGGAAACCGCCGAAGTAGGTGTCGGCCGTGGCCGGGTCACCGCAGACCAGCAGCAGGCGCCAGGAGAACTTCGGCGACGCCGCGTCGCCGCGGTCCTCCTCCCACTCCAGGATGTGGCCGTTCTTGTTGTTCGTGCGCGGATTCGCCTCGTCGGCCGCCGGTTTGCCCGCCGCGCCACGGTTGGTGTTGTTCGTCAGCGCGGCGTAGACGCGGCCGTTGACCGGGTTCGGCTCGATGTCCTCGGGGCGGTCCATCTTCGTCGCGCCGACCTTGTCCGCGGCCAGCCGGGTGAAGACGTAGACCTCCTCGGCGCTGAATCCGTCCACAAAGGATTTGTTTCCGCTGGCCAGCGGAATCCACTGGCCGGTGCCGTCGAACTCACCGTCGGCGGGTAGCTTGCCCGAACCGTCGATCTCGCCCGCCGGGCTGTCGCCGGTGAACCTGGCGACGTAGAGCGTGCCGTCGTCCAGCAGTGACGAGTTGTGCCGCCGCGCGAACGCGCTGGTGCCCTTCTTGTACTTGCCGCTGGAGACGAACTTGTAGATGTAGTCGAAGCGCTCGTCGTCGCCCATGTACACCACGACCCGGCCGTCACGCGCGATGGCGATGTTGGCGGCCTCGTGCTTGAACCGGCCCAGCGCGGTGTGCTTGACCGGTGTGGAAGCCGGGTCGTTGGGGTCGATCTCGACGACCCAGCCGAAACGGTTGACCTCGTTGGGCTCGGCCGCGATGTCCCAGCGCTGGTCGAACCGCTCCCACTTGCGGGTGCTCGCACCACCCGAGATGCCGTACCGCGCGAGGCGCTGCGCGACGGCCGGATCGGTCACGGTGTTGGCGTTGGCGAAGTACTGGTTGAAGTTCTCCTCGCCGGAAAGCACGGTGCCCCACGGCGTCACGCCGCCCGAGCAGTTGTTCTGCGTGCCGAACACCCTGCGGCCGCTGGGATCGGCGGAAGTCTTCAGGTACTTCGAGCCCGCGGCCGGGCCGCGCACCTCGAACTCGGTGTTCAGCGTGATGCGGCGGCCGTAGCGGCTCGGCACGACCTCCAGGCCGCCCTTGCGGCTCCTGCGCACCTGCACGACGGACAGCCCGTGCGCGGCCCAGGCGATTTCGGCGTGCTCGCGGGCCGGGTTGTTCGCGTCGTACGTGCCGGCCGGGAACATCTGCGTCTCGGTGGTGTACTCGTGGTTGACCACCATCAGCCAGCTGTCGTGGCCGTTGTCGATGAGGCCGACGAAGTCGTTGTTGTAGCCGAACTGCTTGGCCTGCGCGGCCGCGGTCTGCTTGGCGGGGTCGAACTTCGGGGCGCCGTACTCGACCGCGTCGCCCCAGCGGATCACGACGTCCTGCTCGTAGCCGCGCGGGATCACGACGGCGTCGGCGGTGTTGGGTGCGACGGGTTCGAAGTCGGTGCCGGGCACGGGGCGGCCGGGACGCTTGCTCAACGCGGCCGGGGCGGCGGTCGCCGTGCCGGCGAGCGCGGCGAAACCGCCTGCCGCCGCGGCCATCACCGCACCGGCCTTGAACACGCCACGTCGCGACAGGACGTTCTTCGCGACCTCGCCGAAGTACTCGTTGTCGGAGGTGTTCGGCGCCTCGTGGGCACAGGCGTTGCCGCAGCGGTACAAGCAGGTGGTCGCAGCTCTGGCGCCGCTGTGGACGAACAGGGGCAAGGACAACACCGGGCCTCCATCACTCAGTCAGGGGAACTGATCGTGACGTTAAGCGAGAAAGGCCAGGTGCTGCCAAACTACAGGTAAACGAACCTTAAAGCTCTTCGCCGACCAGCGCCGCTTCGGCAGGCACCTGGTGCGGATCGGCCTTCTTGGTCCCGACGGCCAGCAAGCCGCCGGCGATCACGCAGAGCACCGCCGAGACGACGAACGGAGCGTGGTCGGAGCCGAACCAGGCCGCGACGTGCCCGACGAGGGTCGCGGCCGCCGCACCGCCGAGCCACCGGCAGAAGTTGTAGCCCGCACTCGCCACCGGACGCGGCGCGTCGCTGATCGACATCGCGGTGCCGGTGAACAGGGTGTTCAGCAGGCCAGAAATCAGCCCGGACACGATCACCGCGACGACCACCACCGGCTTGCTCGGCACCGCCAGCACGAGCATCAGCACCGCGTAGCCGAGCACCGACAACGCGGTCGCGTGCCGCTCGCCCAGGCGTCCGGCGAGCTTCGGCGCGAACACCACGCCCGCGACCGCGACGCACAGGCCCCAGCCGCAGAAGATCAGTCCGACGGCGACGGCGCCCCAGTTCAGCACGAACGGCGTCCACGCCAGGACAGTGAAGAACGCGGCGGTGTAGAGCGCCGAACCGATCGAGGTGCGCAGCAGACCGCCGTGCGCGAGCGCGCGCAGCGGATCGGAAAGCCGGATTTTCGCGCGTTTCTCGTGTGAGTCCCGGTTCAGGAAGATCGAGCACAGCACCAGCGCGGCCGCCATCAGCACGGCCGTCCCGACGAACGGGCCACGCCAGGAGATGCTGCCCAGCAGCGCGCCGAGCAGCGGACCGACCGCGAGCCCGACGCCGAGTGCGGCCTCGTACAGCAGGATCGCCCCGGCCTGGCCCCCGGTGGCGGCGCCGACGATCACCGACAACGCCGTCGCGATGAAGAACGCGTTGCCGAGGCCCCACACCGCACGCAGCGCGACCAGCTGGCCGATCGACCCGGCCATCGCGCACAACGCGGTCGCGACCACGATCAGGACGAGCCCGGTGAGCACCGTCCTCTTCGGACCGAACTTCGCGCTCGCCGCGCCGGTGATCAGCATCGCCAGCACCTGCACGCCCAGGTACGACGAGAACAGCAGGGTCACCTGAGAGGGCGTGGCGTGCAGCCCCTCGGCGATGGACAGCAGGATCGGGTCGACAAGGCCGATCCCCATGAACGCGATCACGGCGGCGAACGCGGTGATCCAGACCTGTTTGGGCTGGCCCTTCACGGCGTCCAAGAGACTGCCGTGGCCCGTGCTTTTGCGGGGTTGCGCACCCAGCCGGTCCTTCACGGGCGCGCCGTTCCGTGCGGTCCTTCGATCAGCGCTCATCCAGCAACTCCTCCTTTTTCGCTGGATCGACAAGTCGTCGCAGCGCGGGCAACGCGGCCTCGATGGCCGTCCGCTCGGCCGGGTCCAGAGCGGTGAGCCGCTCGCGAAGGAACTCCTCGCGGGCCACCACGAGCTCCTCGACGTATTCCTTGCCCGCCTCGGTCGCCGTGATCAGCACCGCGCGCCGGTCGTCGGGATCGGGCGCCCTGCTCACCAGGCCGAGCCGTTCGAGCCTGCGCACCAGATCAGTCATCGACGGCTGGCGCACGCCTTCGAGTTCGGCGAGCACGCTCATCCGCCGCGGACCGCCGGTGACCAGCTCGCTCAGCACCGAACCCTGCGTCAGGCTCAGCCGGTGTTGCGGCGTCAGCCTGCGCACCACGTAGTAGAGGCGAAAGACGAGCGGTCGCAGCTCGTGTGCGAGCTCAGCTACTCCGGACTTCACTTAGCCATACTAAGTAATTTTAGTTAGCTTGTCGAAGTAAGACCGGTCACAAGGTACGGTTCTGGGCATGGACGCGGTGATCTTCGACCTCGACGGCGTGCTGGTCGACTCCGAGCAGACCTGGGACGAGGTGCGTCGTGCGGTCGTCGCCGGGCACGGCGGAGAGTGGACCGGCGAGGCGACGCGGGCGATGCAGGGGATGAGCACCCCGGAATGGGCGCGGTACCTGGTGGAGGAGCTGGGCGCGCGGCTGAGCCCGGAACGGATCGCCGAGGTCGTCATCGAGGAGATGGCCGCGCGCTACGCCGGTGGGCCGCCGGTGCTGCCGGGCGCGGAGGACGCGGTGCGTGCCGTCGCGGAGCGATTCCCGGTCGCCATCGCCAGCTCGTCACCACCGGTGCTGATCAAGGCGTTCCTGGCGGCGACGAATCTGACCGGACTCGTTCCGGTCGCGGTGTCCAGCCAGGAGGTCGCGGCGGGCAAACCCGCGCCGGACGTCTACCTCAAGGCCGCCGAACTGCTGGACGTGCGGCCGCAAGCCTGCGCCGCCGTCGAGGACACGACCAACGGACTGCGCGCGGCGATGGCGGCGGGGATGACCGTCTACGCCGTGCCCAACCCGCATTTCCCACCCGACCCGGCGGTACTGGCGAACGCCGCGTTCGTCCTGGGCGAAATCGCCGACCTCCCCAACAAGCTCTAGCGCCCCCAACC
>NZ_JAAXLS010000084.1 GCF_012328925.1 Amycolatopsis acididurans | reverse complement strand
GCCCGGCTGACGCCGGCGGCCCTGCGGGCCGTCCTTGCATTCGGGTCCCCTTGCTCCCCTCGAGGACAGGCGCGCGGGCAGGCCAGGAGTGGCCTGCCCCGAGGCACGGCGCGCCCACCCCACAGCTAGTGAGCGGGCCGGCAGCTACACCGCGTGCCGGGTTTCCTCCGGCGACATCACGTCACGGCTGATCCACCGCTGCCGCAGCGAGAACGAACCCGCGCACATCACGTGCGGGTACCGCGTGACGTGCTCGTACATCGGAGGCTCGATGATCTCGATGGAGTTGAGGCTGGGAATGCGGTCCCACCGCAGTTCGAGTGCCGCCTCGGAGATTTTCACGATCATGTGCCGGTACTCGGCCTGCGCCATCGAGAGGACTCGCTTCAGCGAGACGAGATCGGTCGGCCAGTCGCGGCCGTCCTCGTGGGCCAGGGCGCGGCCGCCGACGTAGATGTGCTCGTGGAACCGGGCAACGTCGGTGCGCCGGTCGGCGAACTTCTCCGAGATCGCCGTCAGGTACAGCGTCGCCGGCAGGTACTTCCCGACAGTCGGCCGGCCGTTGCCGACGTTCCTGTGCTCGCCGACCTTCGCGTAGCCGCCCTCGCGCTTGATCACTTGAACGGCACGATCGAGTGCCTTCTGTTGGATGCGTTCGATCGCTTGCACGACAGTGCCCGTGTGTCCGCCGGCGTGCTCGTTGGCCACCGCCGCGGCGTAGAAGACGCCGAGCGAGCGAGGGGCCTCGAGGTACAGCTCCACGGCGTCGGCAGGCGGCGCGCCGCCGTTCGGGTCGAACAGGGGCAGCGAGCGGCCGGTTTCGCTGGTCGTGGACATCGTGCACCCTTCGGTGATCGGCCCGGTCGTCTACCGATGGTACGGCGATGGGTGACACTGGCCGAGCATGAATCAGGGCCTCGGCTGGTTGCCGAGGCCCTGACGTCGTGCGGGTGCTGCCTGTTCTTCCTGGTCAGCTGCGGATATCGGTGCTGGTCGTGCCCTGTTCGAGATTCCGGCGGGCCTGGTCGAGCTGGCGCTGCTCGCGGTCGCGCCGCCAGGCGATGTCCCGGGCCTTGGCCTGCTGCCAGCTTTGGTCCCAGTGCTCCCGGGTGGCCAGCTGCTCACGCCACCCGCCGTAGCTGTAGCCGGCGGGTTGCTGGGCCGGCTGCTGCGGCGCTGGCTGCTGCTGCGGCGCGGCCGGTGGCGGGGTGTACTGCTGCTTCCACGGCTCGGCGCCGCCGCCAGCCTGGTAGCCCGGCCGCGCCGGTGGCGGCGTACCCGGTGCCGGCGGTTGCGGCGGAGATTGCCCGGCTGGCGGCTGGTTCGGCTCCATGCGGTGTTCCCAGTCGCTCGGCATCGCGGTCCGCACGTTCTCCAGGGCGGCGGCCAACCAGCGGGTGTGCCACTCGGCGGCCGCGGTCGGGTGCGACCGCTTCATGTACGCCTGCCGGTAGCACGTTTTCAGCCACAGCAGCTCGAACACCGCGCGCGGATGCGCCGGCCACATGTCCGGCAGTTGCGAGCGGGTGATCTGGAGCCAGGGGACGAGCGTGTCGCCCACCCACTCGGCCAACTCGTCCCATTCCCGCTCGGCGTCCTCGGCGGGCAGCGCCGGCCATTCCACCGGCGGGTTGCCCGGTTCGGGTTCTTCCTCGGTCAGCGCCTCGAGCGTGCCTTTGACCTCGGCCAGGTCGTTCTCGACATCCTCCAGCCGCGGCATGGCCTCGGCCACGAGGCCGGCGGTCTCGCGTACGTCGGCGCGCAGCCCGGACACCTCGGTGCGAACCGTTCGCAGGTCCGCACCGAGGTCGAGCAGCAGCCGGTCCCGTTCGGGCCGGCGCTTGCCGGGGCCGCCGTCCGGTGCCTCGGTCACGCCCGGACACCTTCCGTGGCCTCGGCCGGTTGCAAGGCGGGCACGCCGGCGGACTGGGCGAGCTTGCTCAGGCGCTTTGTCTCCCGGGTGGCCCGCTTGTAGCCGGGCTCGAACTTCAGCACGGCCGCGTGGTGGCGACCGAGGCCGTGGACGTAGATGTGCCATTTCGGCATACCCGAGATCGTGTGGCCTTCCACGACCGGCTCCTGCACCCGCGAGCGGCCAGTGCTGCGGGAGCGGCCCCGGCCGGTGGCGTCGCCACTGTTTTCGTTCTCGGTGACGCGCTCAACCCACCGTTTACCGGCGAGGTAGGCCAGCGCCTCGAGGTCCCGCTGGTCCGTGACGCCGGGGAGGATGATCTTGGTGCGGAGGTTGGCCCAGATCGTGTCCGCCCGGGCCGGCCCCCAGGTGGTCTCGAGCTGCGAGAGTGCCTGGATGACCGCGACCACGCGGATTCCCCAGCCTCGTGAGTCCGTCGTCCACTGGTCCAGCGGGACCGGGGTGATGTTGGCGACCTCATCGAGCCAGAAGGTCAAGTAGGGGTCCAGTCGCCCGCCCATGCCGGCCGCGATTTTCTGCGCCTCGCTGAACAAGTACTCGGTCAGGCAGTTGAGCAGGGGCGCGACTCGCAGGTCCTGCTGACCGCCGATCAGGTACAGGGTGCCGTTGGAGCGCAGGAATTCGGCGACGTTGAAGGAGTGCCCCTTGGGCGGCCGGCACGCAGCAGCCACCAGGGGGTTGTCCATGAACCCGACGCAGCTGGTCACGGTCGCGAAGTAGCCGGTGCGGGTGTTGTGGCTGGCCTGGAGGTGGGTGGTCAGCGTGCCGATCCAGCCGGCCGGGACGTGCGCCGGGTGTGCCTCGAGGATGTTCACCGGCGTGTAGTCGTCGGGGTTGTGCGCCCAGTGCATCACTGCGCCCATGTCCCAGCCCTGAAGCGCCGCGGCCATGAGGTAGCAGCGGATGATCTCGACGGCCTTGCCGGCCCAGAAGTCGGCCCGCTCGATGCCTTCCCTGCCGCCCCCACCGCGGACCAGTCCCCAGGCTCGCGCGTCGGCGAGCTGCTGGTCAGTGCAACCGAGCACGGGGTCGAAGTAGAAGGTGTTCTCGACCAAACCGCGCTCGGTGGCGTCCGCGCTGTCGGCGCCGAGGCCCTGCGGGTTGAACACCGCGACTGGGCCGCGATGCTGCCGGATCAGCTTTGTCGCGACCGCGAGTTCGGGCTTGGTGGAGGTGATCACCGCCGCCCCCGGGGTCTCGATGATCCCGCCGATCAGCAGCTGGGACTTACCGGACTCGGTGGGGCCGACGATCCCGATGGGCCGCGGCCCCGGTGAGTAGACCGACCGGCCGCGCACGTTGCGGTGCCCGGAGACGATCTCGCCGAGATTCCAGCCGTACTCGGTCGGCTTGCCCTTTTTGCCCTTCAAGCCGGGGCGCAGCTGGTCGGCCTCCTTGCGCAGCGCCGCCTTGCCGCAGGTCTGGTTCAGGTCGTGCTTGTCGAGCCAGCCATCCCCATGTACCTCGCGTCGGAAGATCTGGTGCGCGGAGAAGTACCAGCGGTTGTGTGTCACGGCGCCTGCCGCCAGCACGCCGCCGGCAACCATGCCAGGCGTAGCTACGGTCTCGATGAACGGCGTGAACGCTCCGCCCGGCTGCGCGATCGCGTCGAGCGCGAGCGAGGCTGCGCCCAGACCGAGACCCCCGGCACCAGTCTTCAGCTCGGTGAGTTTGACATCCTTATCCCTGGACATGGGAGCTATACCTCCTCGTGTCAAGTGGTCGGGTGGCGACGCCCATCGCCACCCGGCCGCGTCCAACGGTCCCGAGTGGACCCGGCACCCCCGCGACCAGCACGTACGCGGGCGCGGAAGCACCGGCACCACTAGGCACACTAACGCTGGTCACCGATCACGCGGAGCAACTTCATCGCATCCCGCACCTGGCAGGCGCGGGGCTTGCTCACACCGAGGCCGGAAGCCAGCGCGCTGGCCGAGGGCACTCCCCCGCCATCCTCAGCAGTAGAGGGACGCAGCACACCGTCGTTCATGGCGGCAAGTCCGCGGCCGGCCAGCGCCAGCAGCTCGCCGTCCGCGAGGAGTCCCGCGTAGCGCTGCCGGATATCGGCGTGTGCCTGCTCGGCCAGCACGCGCGACAGCGCGCCGGTGGCGTAGTTGTACGTCCCGACCAGGGCGCCGACCATCAGCGGCGCCACCGAGTACTCGAGGGCGAGCGGCACATCACCGTGGCTGAGCGGGGTGCCGATGTTCAGCCCGAGCGAGACGAACACGAGCACAGCTTCCAGCGCGTAGCCGCTGCGGCCGTGCCGCGCGCGGTCGTAGCCCCACCGCTCGAGCGTCGCCGAGGTCATCAACAGCACGATCAGACACCCGCTGACCAGCGCCTCAACCCCGTAGGAGACCCAGAACAAGGCCTCGGCCGAGTTACCGGAGGGCACGAGGTTGTGCTGGACGTTCACCGCCGACCACGCCATGCCCACCGCCATGAGCGTGATCAGCACGCGCCGGGTCCACGTCAGTTGCCGCGTCAGCTGCGCGAGCCGCATATCGTGGCTGGTCAGCCGCTCGGCCGCGTGCGCGGCCCGCTGCCGCCATTCCTGCATGACCGCCGTGGACTTCGCCCGCGCGGCCTCGAACCTGCGCGCGCTCTTCTTGAGCGTGCGGCCGGCCTCAAACTCGGCGTCGGCATCGGCCAGCTCGGCCTCGAAGTGCCGCAGCTCTTGCTGACGGGTCTGCTCGCGCTTTTCCTTCTCCAGGTCGGCGATGGCGTCGAACTCGTCGTCGGTGAGTTCCTGCTTGCGCAGCCCGACGAGCTGGCCCTGGTAGTGCACCCGCGCCCGGGACTCGGCCACCTGTTGCGCCCACTCAGGCGCGAGGCCGGCCGTCTCGCCGCGGTCGATTCGGGGCAGCTCGATCGGCGACGCGCCCGGGGCCTCGGATGAGGTGTTTGGCCAGGTAGCCAAGGCCGTACCATTGTTGTTGGACACTTCGGAACCTCATTTCGTTTTGTCCGCTCGCCCCGGCCGGTGTTGCTGCACCGCCGGGGCCTCTTTCTTCCCTGGCTAGGGTTCTACGAGCCGCGGCCGCGTCGGGCCGGCACGATCGTGTAAATCCATGCCTGCGTGACGCTCCACATCTCGGCGAGGTCCTGCATGGAGACGCCGGCGTTCCTGGCGTCCTTGATGGCCTGCGGTGTCTCCTCGCTGATCTCCTTTTTGAGCTGCTCCACGACCTTGCGCTTGCGCGCCACCGCTTCCCAGCTGGTCTCCGCGCCGCCCACGTCCTGCGACAATTCGCCTCCCTCCCGATTTAACCTAACTTTAGTTATACGCGGTGTCGGCTCCGCGATCAAGTCTTGTCATGCTGGCCCGGTACCGGGCTCGCGCGCGCGTGCGCACACAGGCCCGCGCGCGGGTACGCGCACGAGCAAGCGGCTAGCCGTCGCCGGGCTCGGCGGCCGCCCACACCTCGGGCGGCAGGGGCAGGCCGGCGCGGTACTCGGCATCGGCCAGCGCCGCGCCGAGCACCAGTGGGGGAACGCCTTCAGCCCGTGCTCGGCGCACTGCGGTCGCGAGGCCGTCAAGCCGCAGGGCTTGCTTCCTTGCCGCAGCGGCCCAGGACAGCGCGGCATCGCTGGCCGCCTTTGCCGTCCCAGCGGCCGCACGGGGCACCGAGACGGCCTGACCGGTCGCGGAGTTCCCCGCCGCCGGTTCCGGTGCTTCAGGGGGCGCCTCAGCTTCGCCGTGCTCAGGTTCGGGCTCGCCGGGGTCCTGATCGGCGGCGGGTTCCGGCTCGCCGGGGCCAGCCTCGGCCTGCGGGTCCGGCTCCAACGGCTGCTCCACAGCGTCCTCGGCCGCCGCGGCCTGCTCGGGTTCCGGCGCCACTGCTTCCGTGTCGTCGCTGGTCACGGTGCTGTCGTCCGCGGTGATCTCGTCGGCCGGGCCGTCCTTCGCCGGCGGCCGCGGGTGGCGCGGTTCCGGCAGGGTTCGCGGGGTGCGGCCCCGACGCCTGGCCTTTCGCTGTTCGCGGCGCTCGAACATCTCCGACACGCCGTCCGGCTCGTTCACGTCCGTCTCCGGTGTCTCGGTGTCCGATGCGCTGGTCATGCCGCTTCCTCCGCTACCTGCAAGGCGCGCCGTGCGGACTGGTGCGCCACTCGCGCGTACGCCGTGATCAGCTGCTCGTGCCGCTTCGGCATGGTCCGCACCGAACACACCGCCGTGCGTGACTTCCGGCTGCGCAGCCACTTGTCCTCGGGCACCGGAGTGGACACCGGAATCTCGTACTCCTTGGAAATCTCGGCGATCCGGTCGAGATGCACATCGGCCCACGCCTGGTCAACGAACTCGTTCGGCGTGATCATCAGGTTGTAGCCGGCGTGCGCCAGCACGAACCCGTTCAATGCCTCGAGCTGCTTGTTGCCGAGCGTGGTCGGTGAGAGCGTCAGGTGTGCGGCGGCCTTCGCGCCGTCACCTGGACCGTTGCCACCCGGGTGGGTATCGACCACCACCGGCCGGTTCCACTCGTTGGTCCACTGGATCAGCGACTTCGCCATGCGGTCCGCGCTCGGCTGGTTCGCTTCCAGCTCCGGCCCGGCCGGCACGATGTCCGGTTTCGAGGCGCCACCGCGGATCGGCCGCGGGGTCCGTCCGGCGTCCAGCGCGTCCAGCAGTGGCGACCGCACCCGGTGCTCATGCCACCAGCCCAGCGCCCGGCTGGCGCAGCCGTCGTCCCAGTCAAGATCGACCAGCACCGCGTCCAGGCAGTACGCCAGCTCGACTGCGATGGTCGTCTTGCCGACCCCGCCCTTGGCCGACGCGACCACGATAATCATGCGTTGCAGGTGGTCACGCGCCCACCAGCGCATCTTGGCGATGAAGCGCAGCACCTCGTCGCCGGCCAAGTTCTGTGGTACCTCCAGCGTCATCGTCACGGCCGCCATCCTCGCAGATGATCGGGCTTGCGCCCAGGTAGGCGCCCGCACCCGCGCACGTGTCGCGAGCGAGTGTGCGCGACAGCTAGCGCGCGAGCCCGGACACTCGCCCGAACGCCTACGCGCGCGCGTACCCGCGCGCGTACCCGCGCGCGAGCCCGGATGCGAGCCAGGGCGCGAGCCAGGGCGCGGGCGCTCACACGAACGGAGTGTTGAATCTCCAACCTCGCCGGAGTTAACCTAACTTAAGTTACTTCCCGTGGTGGGGAGTGCTGAGCGCCCCGACGGTGGTGCAACACCGCCGGGGCCGGACCGTCCGACACCTGGAAGAGAGGGACGACCCGATGCCTATTTTCCACCCACGACCAGCGCGAACGCCGTTGCTGGTCGGTCTGGAGTGGCTTGTCGAGAACTTCCCGCAGCTATGCGGCGGGGGAGTGCTGATCACCGCCAGCACGACGATCGCCGACTACGGCGCGCCGAGCGTCGTCACCCTGCCGATCGGGCTGCTCAGCGCATGGCCGCTCGGTGTGGTGGTGCGGGAGACCGTGTATAGCGTCCGCTGCTGGCATATCCGCCAGCGTCGGCTGCACGCCGCGTTCATCCGCACCTCGTCTGACCAGCCCGAACCCACCTACGCCCCGGCCGAACGGGTCACCATCACGCCGCCGCCGCTACCCGCGGCCCAGCCTCAGCCGGCCGCGCTGCCGCCGGCCCGGGCGCTGATCGTGGAAGGCGAAGTCGTCGAGAAGGAGCCGCGGCGATGAGCGAGCACCCGCAGGTTCCAGGTCAGCTCGATTTGCTGGAGGAGCTGCGCAGCCTGGCCCGCCGCAGCGGCGTCGGCGTTCAGCAGCGGCGCGGGAAACCGTTGCCGCACAACACGAAGTCGGTCGCCCGGCCGTCGAAGTGGGGCAACCCGTACCGCTGCGCCGGCACACCGGCCGCCCGCGCCGAGGCGGTCGAGGCATATCGGGCGTGGCTGGCCGAGCGGCCCGCGTTGATCGCCCAGGCCCACGCCGAGCTGGCCGGGTTCGACCTGGCGTGCTACTGCCCGCTGGACGGGCCGTGCCACCGGGACGTGCTGCTAGAGCTGGTCAGCGCGCCATGACGGGGCCGGCGGCCCGCCGTGACCAGCGTGTTCCGGCGAGCGGCCGGGTCCGCCAGGACCGAACTGTCCGAGCGCCCGACTGACGCGCAAACTGGCAAGTTCCTCGCCGGCCGGGCTCACTCCTCGAGGGAGCACCGTCATGTCTACCAGCACCAAACCCCGTGTGTGGTTGGTCGCCGGGTTCGGCGCGCCGCAGCCGCCGGCCGACCGTCCCACCGTTCGCGACGACCTCATGCGCACCTGGACACCCACCGACGACGGCCGGTACGCCACCGGCCGCCACGTCGAGACGTGGGACGGCCTGCGCGCCCGCTACGACCTGGTGGAGGTGTCGGCGTGATGCGCATGACCAGCACGGACGCCACGATCACACAGTTGCGCGCCCAGGTCGCCGAACTCGAGGCCGAGCTGGCCGCGGAGCGGCTCAGCCCGTTGACGCAGCTGCCCGGCCGCCGCTATTTCGTGCGGCTGGCCGAGGCCGCCTACCCGGACGCCGGGGCCGTCGTGCTCGGCGACGTCGACGGGCTCAAGGCCGTCAACGACCGGCACGGCCACCGGGCCGGGGACCAGCTGCTCGCGGAGGTCGCCGACCGGCTGCGCACCGCCTTCGGCCGCGCCTCGGTGGTCGGCCACCTGAGCGGCGACGAGTTCGCCGCGGTGCTGCCGATCGTGCCGGCACCGCACCACCTGGACCGGGTGCACGACTGGATCACCGACCCGCTGCCCCTGGTCAACGGCGTGACGATCACCCCGGGCATCTCGCTGGGCGTGATCGCCGGCGACCAGCTGGCCGAGACCACGCTGCCGGAGGCCATGCACGCCGCCGACCTGGCCATGTACGCGGCGAAGCGCGCCGGCGGCGGGTGGCGCCGCTACGACGCTGCCGAACACGGCCCGCTGGCCGTCGAGCCCGCCCCGGTGCACCGCGTGCGCCACCACGGGCGTGCCGCCTGATTACCCGGCCGCTGTTGCCACGTGCCCGGCACCCCATCCGGTGTCGGGCACTGGCATGTCTGAACCCGGAACACCGATAGTCAGACATGCCGAATGACCAGGCTCGATACACCTTCAATAGCGCTAAATCGGTTGATGATCTATCGTTATCGATAGCCGGTGCGGATGGGCGGCGTACCGGCTCCCAGCGATCGAAGGAGGACCGCGGTGACCCAGCCGGAACGCAGGGACTTCCTCAGCACCGAGGAAGTTGCCACCGAACTCGGGGTGTCGCCGATGCGCGTGCGGCAGTTGCTCACCGAGGGCGAGTTGCCGCAGCCGACGAAGCTCGGCGCCCGCGCCTACATGTGGCACCGCGCCGACATCGCCGCGGTCAAGGCCCGCCGCGCCGGCGAGCCGTCGAGCCAGGCCAGCGGCCTGCTGGCCGCGCCGCCGCAGCGTTTGCGGCGCGTCGCCGAGGACGTGGTGGACGTTCACCTGCACTGGGGTGAGCAGTGGCCCGTGCACGTGCGGGTCTGGGCCGGGGCGGCCCCCGAGGGGCAGCGGACGGTCGTCCTGCTCGGCCAGGTGCGCTACGGCGCCGGCGTTTCGGCGCACCTGGAGGACATCGTGCGCACGGTGGCGCCGATGCTGCCGGTGGACCCGCGCGAGGCCGTGTGGTTCTCCTACCGGCCCGACGACGAGCTGCACACGCAGAGCGTGTACAACCTCATTTGGCACGTGACCAGCGACGATGAGCCCACCGGGACCGCTGGCGCCCGGGTGCGGCACTTCTTCCGCCGCACCGGCCGGCGCCTGGCCCGCCGCGACGAGGCGCCGCGGTTCCAGCGGCCGGCGAGCCTGCCGGAGGTCGAGCGGATCGTGGGAAGCCCGATCGAGGCCTACCCCGGCCCGGCCTACACACCGGCCACCATCGAGGCGTGGCGGCGCACCGGCCGCACCGTGCCGGTAACGCACGACGAGATCGACCACGAGTCGCTGACCGGCGCCGCGCACACGCTCGCCGCGGCGCAGGCCGCCGCTCGTGATCCGCAGCGCGCGGCCGCGGCCGGCGCCGCGGTGCACCTGCTGGTCGATGACGTGCGTGAGCGGCACGTCTGGATCAACCAGCAGCCCTGGTACGACGGTACGAAACCGCGGTTCGACCGCGAGCCCGGCCCACAGTGGCCCACCACGTGGGCCGCGCGGCTCACCAAGCCGCGCATCACCGACGACGACCAGCGACTACTCGACGCCCACCCCGAACCGTTCACCATCCCGCGCGAGCCGGCCGAGCACGGCCCCCTGCACGAACTGCTCGACACGCTGCGCCGCTGGTCACACGACGTGGACGCCTACAGCGACCAGCCCGACGAGGAACTGCACGCCGCCCTCGATCGCGCCGCGCGGCTGCTGGCGTTCTACCTCGGCGTCTACGACAAGGCGTTCCAGAAGAACGACCACCCCGACAGCACAGCCAGCTACTACGAAGTCGTCGGGCAGTGGGACCGCGCCTACCTCGCCCAGCTCGCCGACACCGACCCGACCAAGCAACCGCGGTCGCACCGCGTGCTCGCCGAGACTCTGCGCCGACAGATCGCCGACCCCGCGCTGCTGCGCTGGGGCACCGACCCGGCCGGCCGCCTGGTCGCGCACTACCTCGGCGACCAGGATCAGGACTGGTCAGAGCTGTACGCCGTCGAGTGGCCGCTACGGCCACCGGCCGAGCCGATCCCCGCCGGAACCCGCATCGTCGCCGATGGCGAGCGCGGTGACCGGCCGGCCTACCTGGCCTACCCGGACGGGCGCGTCGAGCCGTTGCCCGGCGACCCGCGCGACACCCTCACCGGCTGGAACTTCGGCTACAGCGGCGGCGGACCCGGCTCCCTGGAGAACGCCATCATCAGCGCGTTCGCCCGCGCCGATGGCGTCGAGCGCGACGCGATGCCCCGCGCCTGGATCAACGACCAAGTGGAATACGCCACCAACGGCGAGACGCTCGACATCGCCGTGGACGAGCTGCGCCGCCGGTACCCGGCGGGGTGATCGTTACCCCACGCGGCCGGGCCGACACGCCCAAGATCGGCGCGCCTCCGACGATCCTGCTAGCACCTTCGATAACTTGCGCCCTCATGGAGCGTAGAAAGCCCGGTCGCAGGAGCAAGGGCGACCGTACCCAGGTGAACACGCGGCAACCGCGCGTCCTCGCCGAAGCGGCCGAGGCCGAAGCTGCGCGCCGAGGAATGACTCTTACCGACTACATCGGCCAGCTACTCGCCGGTGACCTCGGCATCCCGTACGACGTCCAGGAGGGCTTGCCGCTGGCTAAGAGCGCCTAGAAACGGAAAAACGCCCCGACCAGCGGTCGAGGCGACTTCCGTTCCGAACCAACAAGTTCATACGCGCTGGAACTTCTCGACAGGGCACTTGGTTTGGCCGCCGAAACCCCTGTCGGTAGATCCCTTGCGCTCTCGTAGCCCGAGAGGCGTTTTTGACTGTAGCAAAAACCCCTCGGTGTAGTCCCGTATTGCCTGCCGACGACACGCGGGCGGGTTGGGGTGCGCCGAGCACATCACACCCCGCCGGGTACAGCCCGGCCCGGCTCGACGCCCTGGAACGTCGAGCCTTCACCGCACCGTTCGTGCTGGTCACAGCGCACAACGACGGTGCCGGCACGACCACCGACCGGGCCGAGGCGCGCCGCCTGGCCGGCGAGCGGCCCGAGGTGGTCACGATCGCCGGCACCCTGGCGCCGCAGCTGTGGGCCGTCGATGTGGACCCGGCCGACACCGGCACGGACCCGGAGGCCGGCGAGGCCGCCGGCGAGGAACTCGCCGCGTGGTGCGACGGGCACGGCCTGCCGTGGCTGCTGCGCGCGTCCGGTCGCCCGGGCGGCCGGCACCTGATCGCCCGTGTCCCGGCCGAGCTGCTGCGCGAGCTACGGGCGTTGTGCCGCCGCCTGGCCGCCCAGCACGGCCCGGCCTGCACACCGCGCCGGACGCTGCGGCTGCTGACCGCGCCGCACCGGGCCGGGCTGGACGCGCCGGTGCTGGCCGGCACCCTGACCGCCTCCGACCTGCCGCAGCACGCCACCGACCCGAGCGCGGCCAGCGTTCCGGCTGGTCGCGCGGTCCGCCGGCGCCGCCGATCGGCGGCCGCCGCGGCCGAGGGGGACCGGTCGGCGCGCGAGTTCGGTGATGCGATCGTGCGTGCCCGGGCCGGGTGGGGACCCGGCCGCGCCTGGAGTGCGGCGAAAGTGCCCGGCAGCAAAGCGCACGAGCACGGCGAACTGTGGTGGCGCCGCTACGTCTGGGCCGTCGCGGTCACCGTCGTGGCCGCCGAGGACAGCCTGAGCGAGCCCGAGGCCTGGTCACGGTTCCAGCGCGCCTCCCCGGCCCGCGCACGCCAGCTCGGCCTCGAGGCCTGGCGCGAGACCTACTGGCAACCCGCCGTAGCCGAAGCCGGCCGGGACCGGCCGCGCCGCCGGCGTCTCGAGCGCCGCCCGGCCGCCGAGCCGGTACCGCTGCGCGCGCCAGAGGAGCTGACCGCGGAGCAGGCCGAGGCCGCGCTGCTGGCCGACGCGCTGCGCGAGGCCGCCCAGAAGCAGGCCGATCTGGCCGGGCTGCGCCCGCAGTTCGCGCACTCGGTCGCGGCCGCGGTGCACGCCCTGGCCGAGGCCATCGCCGTCCGCGGCGGCTCGATCTCGACCCGCACCTGGGCCGAGCGCGCCCGCCTGGACCCGAAGACGCTGCGCCGAGCGCGTGATTTCGCCGCTGAGCACGGCGTCCTTTACCGCGCACGTGCCTACGCCGAGGGCACCGACGACACCGACGCGTGGCTGCCAGGCCCCGCAACGACGCCGTTCATCGAGCAGCGCCGCGAAACTTCCCCCACTAGGTGGTACACCCCCACCGCAGACCCAGCCCCCCTCGGACAGGCCTCCCCGGAACGCCTTCGCCACGCCCACGCCACCGAGCGGCGGCTGTGGTCGCTGCGCTGCGAGCTGTCCGCCGCCGCTGGAGCCTCCGGGCAGACCTTCGCCACCAGCCAGCACCCGGCGGCGAAGACGCTGCGCAGCCTGTGGCACCAACGCCGCTGGTGGACCAGCCTGACCCCCGACCAGCAGGAGCAGCGCCGCCGGCAGCGTCGCGCGATGCTCGGCGCCCTGCACCGGTCCGAGCGCTCGGCCTGGTTCGACTGGCTCGCGCGCCGCGAGGTCGTCACCGCGGCCGCCGACCGTGCCGCCGCCGTCGCCGAGCCCGGGGCGGCCGACGTGGCCCTGCTCGAACGCGCGCCGCGCACCATCCACCTCGGGATGCGAGACCCGGCCTGGCGCACCGGTGGAACCCCGGCCGCCGACCCCGCCGGCGAGCAGCTCGCCCTGATTGCCGCGTAGCCGGTCAGGCGTCGGTGTCGTCGCCGTGTTCGTGGACTGCGCGGGCGCGCTCGTTGTGCCAGGCGATTCCGGCGTGGATCTGGTGAACGGTCAGGCCGGTCAAGCCGACGAGGGTGTCGTCGTCAATGCGCCGGCCGCGGTGGCTATCCACGGCACGGAAGACCTTCCCGGCCCACAGCTCGGCGTCGATGAACGGGCGGCGGCGGTACTGCTCGACAAGCCGGTGCAGGTGGTCGTCAGTGCACGCGCTGACCAGCCGCTTGCCGTCGAACTTGGCGTCCTGGCCGTGGATGGCCGAGGAGTCGGGCACGAACGCGTACAGCTCGGTCTCCTCGGAGACGACCGTGCCGCAGAAGTCGCAGAGTTCGGGCGCGTCCTGCTCGGGCGTGCCGTCGCGCTCGCCCACGGCTCCGGTGTACGCCGAGCCGAGCCGCTACGCCAGCCTGTCGGCTGGCGTACCGTGCGGGGCATGGCCGAATTTGCCGACCGCCGTACGCAGCGGGCCTTAATCCGCACGTTGGATTACGTGACCGAGATCGGCCAGCTGGAGCGCCTCCCGCCGCTGACCTGGGTCGTCCCGGCGGATGTCCCGGAAATCACCGGGCACGCAGTCGGTGACCAGGATGCCCGCAAGTACGCGTTCAGCCAATGGGCGCACGTGCTGGAGGAGCACATGCACCCGGCCGGGCCGAACGACGGCGCGGTCGCAGGCTGGTGCACCGCCGAGCGTGGAACCGAGATCCGTGTGACCCTGCACCGCGACGCGCTGCCCACGTCTGAGACGGTCACCGAGTAGCGGGACAGCGTCACCCCTGGTCAGCGGGCCGGCGGTGATGCGGGTGGGTGGTGGTGCCGGGAGCGAGGCTGGTCTCTCCTCGCGGCGCAGGCGAGCCGACCACACCGGCCGGGGAAACCTGTCCAGGCCAAGCCGCTCCGCGGTCGCCTGACGGCGAGCCTGGACAGGCGCCTCCGGCGCCCCAGCCGGCGCGGTCGCCCCTTCGGGGTGCGCCGCGAGGAGAGACCAGCCCAAGACCCGCATCCTCGACCCCACCACGGGAAGACCCGGCCCGAGGGCCGGGGCGGGCGCTGCCCGTACCCGCCAGGGCGCCGCCCTGGACCCACTGGGGCGCTGCCCCAGACCCCGGCGCGCTCGGAGAGGCCCCCGGGCACAAGCCCTTAAAAGATCATGGAAAAAACCCGGCTTGACCAGCCCTAACGATTTGAGGCGTACGCCTTAAAAATGCTAGACTGGAGGCACAACGACAGTAGGACACATCACCGATGAGGAAGGGGACCCGGATCATGGCCAAGCGCGCGTACACCGAGCAGGAGCGGAAGGCCCGGCGGGACGCCGACCGGGCGTTGCAGGCCGAGGCCGCCGAGCTGCTGGCCGACCCGGCCGCCGTGGTCGCGCTCGCTGAGCAGCTGGCCACCACGTGCCGTTCACCCAAGGTGCTGGGCTACTCGCTGCGCAACCAGGCGTTGCTGATCAAGCAGGCCGAGACGCGCGGGATGGTGCTCACCGACGTGGACACCTTCCGCGGCTGGCGCGAGCGCGGCCGCGCGGTGCGCAAGGGTGAGGCCGGTCTGCGGATCGTGCGCCCGCGTGGCACCGAGGCCGCCGAGGAGGCCGGCGAGGGCGAGGGGATCGTGACCCACCGCGGCGACGTGCCGACCGGCGACGAGGCGGGCGACAGCGAGGGCGAGACCCGCACCCGGTTCCGCATGACCGCGGTGTTCGAGATCAGCCAGACCGAGGGTATCGAGGACGCCGAGCTGATCGGCGAGGCCCACGAGGTGCCCAACCCGGCTGCGCTGCTGGCCGACACGCTGGTCGGGCAGCTCGAGCGCCGCGGCTACCAGGTGGTCACCGACGCCGAGGCCGAGCACGCCGAGGTGGACGACGGCGACCTGATCACCGTCCCGGAGGGCAGGCCGGTCGCCGAGCTGGCCCGGGCGCTGGCCGTGGTGATCGCCGCGGAGAAGTCCGGGCAGAACCCGAGCACGGTGCAGGCCGCCTGAACACGGGACCGGCCGGGGGCAGCGAAGCCCCCGGCCGGCGAACCCGGACCACGCCAACGACAGCAGGACCGGGGTGTCGTCCATCTTCGCACCCCGCCACCGGACCAGCGGGCACACTGCCCCTGGCCCGCGACGATGAGGAGCGACATTGGAGAACGACACGACCACCGCGACGACGTGCAGCAAGTGCGACCAGCAACCCGCAGGCCCCGGCGGCATCGTCTGCCCGGACTGCCTGGAGAAGATCAAGAACACCGGCCGACTCGGCGACGGTTTCTGACGAACCGGCCGCGGCCGAGCAACGCGCCCCGTCCACCGGCACCGCGCCGGACGGGGCGCGCACCCCTGTGCGCCACCCGAGACAAAAGGACACATCGTGACCGCAAGCCCCGACGTGACCAGCACCGACGCTGCCGGCGACCCGCTCTATGCCGCACTGTCGGCGACCTGGCGGGCCATCCAGGCCCGCCATCCCGAGGTGCCCGACGTGATGGTCACGCTCGGCTCGGGCACGCTCGGCCAGCGCGGCGCCGTCCGGCTCGGCCACTTCGCCGAGAACCGCTGGCAGCGCGGCGACGATGGCCCCGAGCTGCACGAGCTGTTCATCGGCGGCGAAGGCCTGCGCGCAGGCCCGGCCGGCATCCTCGCGACCCTGCTGCACGAGGCCGCGCACGGCCTGGCCACCACGCGCGGCCTCACCGACACCAGCAACCGCGGCTACTACCACAACAAGCGATACAAGGCCCTGGCCGAGGAACTCGGCCTCGCCGTCGACGAGGCCGGCGGCCGCGGCTGGCAGGACACCAGCCTCGAGCCCGGTACCGAGCGCGCCTACGCCGAGCAGCTCGCCCGGCTCGCCGAGGTGCTGCCGATCTACCGGCACGCCGAGGAACAACCACCGAAGCGCAACCGCAGCCGTAACCGCATCCCGGCGATCTGTGGCTGCCCGGACCCGGTGCGCGCGTGGGCGGCCCGCGGCACGCTCGCGGAGGAGCGGCTGACCTGCCGCGTGTGCGGGCAACCGCTGCGGCCGGAAAACCCCGAGGACACCGAAACCGAGGACGACCAGGCATGATCCGCGCGGCCGCCGGCCCGGTCGGCAGGGATCAGCGGGAATGTCCACAGTGGACCGCAGAAAACCGGGGGGAAAATATACCAGCTTTTATACCGATACCGCTGTGAGCTGGGGAAACGTCCCGCTTCCGGGGCTGGCTCTGGTGGCCGCGTAGCCGCGTCGAAGAACCGTCGTGGTGGTGTTTGTGGTGGTGGGGTGGGGTGTGCGCGCCTAGTGTGCGGGTCGCTGCCCCCAATGCAAGGAGCTTGGCCCGGCTGACGCCGGCGGCCCTGCGGGCCGTCCTTGCATTCGGGTCCCCT
>NZ_JAAXLS010000083.1 GCF_012328925.1 Amycolatopsis acididurans | reverse complement strand
ACTGGCAAGACCGCGCCCGGCAGGAATCCCTCGCCCTCGGCGACGCCCCCCTCGACATCGACGCCCTGGACAACCTCGACACCCTCGACCGCGTCATCAAAGAAGCCCTCCGGCTACTGGCCCCCGTGCCCCTCGTGATGCGCACAACCGTCACCGACACCGACATCCTCGGCCACTACCTGCCCGCCGACACCCTCGTCGCCCTCGCCCCCGCCATCAACCACTACGTGCCCGCATACTGGACCGACCCCGACACCTTCGACCCCGACCGCTTCGCCCCACACCGCCGCGAAGACCACAATCATCGCTTCGCCTGGCTCCCCTTCGGCGGCGGCGTGCACAAATGCATCGGCATGCACTTCGGCACCCTCGAAGTCAAAACCATCCTGCACGAAATGCTGCGCACCACCCACTGGACCATTCCCCACGGCTACCACATCCGCTGGGACAACACCTCCCTTCCCGTGCCCTCCGACGGACTACCCGTACACCTCAACCCACTCTGACACCCCAACCGCGACACGAGCGCACCTGCGCCCACCGATCACGAGGACACGGACACCCCCGGCCGGTGGCCAACTCGAAAGGGGACCGTCTCAGGCAAGCACGATCCCCAACGGTAGGTGAACCGCAACGAACAGCCCTCCGGCCGGCACCCAGCTCGGTTACTCGGGGCCGGCGGTGCGCCGTCCTTGGCGCAGGCGGCTGGCGACGTAGCTGGCGCGGTCGCCACCGTTTTCGCGGTGCCAGGCGCTGGCGGTGGTGTCGGCGACGCCGAGCAGGTCGGCGAGCATCTTCCAGTGGACCGAGCCGACCAGCGAGAGCCACGCGCCGTTGCGGGCGGTGCGGACACTGGGGACACCGAGCTTGCGCAGTCTAGTCTGCAGCGTGGCTGAGGTGATCGGCTGGTCGGGGCGCAGCCCAGGGAACAGGTAGGGCGTCGGGCGATGCCGCAGCGCGCCGGCGAGCGGGCGGCGGTTGGTGACGAGCCGGTGCAGCAGCGCGGAGAGCCGGGGCCGCAGCCACAAGGAATCGCGACCGAGACGCAGGCCGAGGATGCCGGGCTCGTCGGGATGGGCGAGGACATCGTCGGCGGTGAGGTTGACCAGGCGCCAGCAGCTTTGGCCGTACTGCAGGACCAGGCAGCCGGCGACCCGATCCGCCAGTGGCAGCGTGTCGTCGGTCTCCAGCGTGACGGCGAGCAGCACACGGTCGGTGTCGCTCATGATCTCCCGGTCGCCGGTGTGGCGCGAGGTGCCGATCGCGACGTGGGCCGGGGTCAGGCCGTTGGTCGCGGCCCACAGCAGGAACGAGCGGGCATGGTGCTGGCGGGGCCGATTGCGGATCAGCCAGCGGTCCACCACGGGTTGGGTGAGAGTGGCCAGGCTGGTGCCGCGGGTGCCGAGGTAGCTCAACAGCAGGCGGGCGGTGTCCAGCTTCCGGCGGAGGTGTTCACGCTGGTAGTACGTGAAGCCGGCGTCCTGCTCGGCGTGTTGGTGGGCCAGCGGCATCAGGTGCCATCGGGCGTAGCGGGCCAGGATGGTCTTGTCGTGCGGGGTGGTCGCCCGCTCCATCAGGGTCTGGACGTCGCGGGTGAGCTGGGCGAGTTCTTCCTCGCGGGGTTCGAGGAGTTCGGCGAGCACCAGCAGGCCGCGCAGGTGCTGCACGGCGGTGGTCTGCCGCAGCTCGTCGAGCGCTTGGTGGGTGCAGGCCAGTTCGCCGGTGACCAGCCGGCGGATGAGTTGCCCACCGGGCCGGCGCAGGTACAGGCACAGCGAGTAGGGGTTGTCGTAGTTCTCCAGCAGCTCGGCCAGTGGCGCCAACCAGGCGGCCGGTTGCCCGTCGGGTTGGGTGAACACCTCGCTCAGGTCGCGGCGTGCGGTGCAGGACGGGCACTGGCCGCGGAGCAGACGGCCCATCGCTCCGCAGGTTGGGCAGTGATAGGAGAACGTGACGCCCGCGCAGTCCGGGCACAACGGTCCGGCAGCCTCGCGGCCGAACACCCCGGCCAGCTCACCGCAGCGGTGGCAGCGCGCGTGCGTGAGTCGTACGGCGTCCACACAGGACAGGCAGACCGGGCCTTCCGGCCAGTGCCGTTCGGCGCGGGCTGTGGTTCCGCACCGGGCGCACGGGACCTGGGCGGCCAGGTGGCACGGCACGCACCTGGCCACGCCGTCCGCACCGGGCATCGGCATCGACGGTCGTTGCCCGCAGTCGTCGCACGGTGGGCCGGGCCTTACCACTTCCCAGCACGCTTTGCACCACGGTCCATTGTGGTCGCGAGAGCACACGACCTTGCGAGCGCCGCAGCCTGAGCACGGTTCGGCCTGCGCCCGGCGGCGGCAGCGGTCACACCACGGTTCGCCGTCGGCGTCGCGATAGGCCACCAACCGGGTCCGGCCGCAGTTACAGCACGGCTGACGCGGAATTGCCCGCTGAGCGCAGGCCCGGCAGACGCCGGTGCTCACGATCCCGACCTTGCGGGTCTTGCCGCAGCGCGGGCACAGCACCTTCGGCGCACGCCGGTTGTCGCACCTCTCGCACAGCGGGCCCTCGTCGGTGAGCCGAGCCGCCGGCTTGTCCTCACCGCAGTCGACGCAGCGGCGCAGTGGCCGTTGATGCTCGCGCTGGTAGCACGCCTTGCACACCGGCCGCTGCTCGTCGCGAATGGCGACCGGTGCCGTCCGGCCGCACCGCGAGCAGGGTTCGGCCAGGTGCGCCTGGCGGCACCGCTCGCACCACGCTCCCTCCTCGGTGTGAACGGCGGCCAAGACGACCTTGCCACAGACCCAGCACGGCTCGCGGGGAAGAGTCTTGCGGTGGCAGGTGTAGCAGACCCGGCCCTGCGAGGTGTTCTTCGTGGCCTTCATCGTCCGCCCGCACACCGAGCAGGGCTTCGGGACGCGCCGCTCGCGCTGCCAGCACCGCGAACACACCGGCTGCCCGTCGCGCCGCGCGGCCACCCGCCCGGACCGTCCGCACAGCGAGCACGGTTCGGCGAGGCGCTTTCCGTTGCAGTTCCGGCACCATGCCCCCTCGGCTGTGCGTCCAATCGGGACGGTCAGCCGACCGCACCCGACACAGGTCTCCTTGTCCCGGCGGGCGTGGTAGCAGGTGTGGCACAGCCCGCTGGTGACCAGAGACCGGTCGCGCCCACAACCGGCGCAGACACCACGCCCTTTCCCCACGTTTGCAACCCCTGCGTTCGGTCAGCTCTCGGCGTCGAAGAAGTCCGCGGACAACAACGGCATGTCCGGCACGGCCGGCCGTGGGCCACGGCGTGGCTGCTCGTCGGCGGCCTGCTGCGGCTCGATCTCCACCGCCAGGTCCTCGAAGCGGCAGTCGAGGATCTTGCACAGGGCCAGGATCAGCTCGATCGGCATCTTCGGCGGACGCTCCGCCCGCACCAGCCGGTAGATCGAACTGCGGTCGAACTCGAAGCCATACCTACGCAGTTCCGGGATCAGCTTCGTGGTGGTGTACCAGTTCTTGCGGACCGCCATCAGGTCGCGCAGCCGCCACTCGTAGCGCGGCTGCTGGGCTCGCAGGCCTTCGTTCTGCTCGTCCGGCCCTGGCCGGGACACGGCGTTCATCGCACCCTCCTCCGACCGCGGGCAGGCTCACCCGACGCATGCTCGGTGATGTCGTCGTTGAAGTCGTCGTCCATCTCCGCCTCCGTCTCGGCCATCGCGAAGGCGCGCTGCAAGGCGGCCTCCTCGGCCGCGTCCAGGTGCTCACGGACCTTCAGGTTCTTGAACTCGCTGCTGACCGCCGTGTAGATCGCCGTGGTCGCCGCGTGGGAATGACCGACCTGATCGGTGACGAACTGGCCGTCGTAGCCGGACTCGATCAACCGGGTCACGTACGTATGCCGCAGGCAGTGCGGCCCTAGATAATCAGGCAGCCCAGCCAGCTCGCGCCAGTGCTGGAAACGCTGGTTCACCGCTCGCTCGGAGATCATCTCATCGCGCTCGGTCGGGAACATCACGCCGTCGTCCTCGCGGTCGACATAAAACAGCGGGCGCACGTTCGCCAAGTAGACCCGCACCGTCTGCACCGCCCACGGCCACACCGAGATCACCATCCGCCGCCGGGGCGGCTGCCCGGCGCTGGGCTTGCCCCACCGCACTGCCAGCGCCGCCAGGTCGCCGAACTCGGGCAGCTTCGCCTGCCGCCGCCAATCGTGCGTCTCCAGCCGTGCTGCCTCCCGGCGCCGCAACCCCCAGCCATACAGCGTGGTCAACAACGCCAGGTCACGGGCCGCGGTCAACGCGCCCTTGCATCCCTCCGTGCGCAGCCGCTGGATCTCAGGTTCCATGCAGCCGAACAGCCGCTTGATCTCCTCGCGGGTCAGCGGCCGGTTCCCGCTGGGCTTGCCGATGTACTCCTGCGCATGACGAACCGCGTTCAAATCCCGCAGCGCGAACGAGTTGAACCGGCCGAACAACTCCTGACAGACCTGCGGCCACTCGTAAGCCGGATCACTCAGATACGCCAGATACAGCGCGAGATCGTTCTGATACTTACGCATCGTCGAGTCGGCCACGGTGTCGGCCAGCATCGCCGACCACCGATCGAACAGACCCCGGTTCCACACCGGCTCCCACGGGTAGCCGTCCGCCACCACCCGCACCTGCCGAGCGATCCGCAACCGCTGCCGCACCGTGTCCTTCGACAACCGCCGAGCCCGCTGATGATCAGCAAACCCCTGCAAAGTCTTCTCGAACACCGCCTCTGCCGGACGCAGCATCGACACGCCCGGCACCACATGCACCGTGGCAACCCCCGGCACTGTGGACATCAGGCCACCACGGCTGACGTCCGAAGTCCGTCGACCATCAACCAATCGTCACCCTCCGCAACAGAGATCGTCGTAGATCACTGCAATTTGATGCACTGGAAGCACCAATAGAGCGCAGGCTACACCATATTTACGATTGTTCGGCCCGCACCTCGATCAACACGGTGGGCGCGTGATAGAACTTGGTCGACGCATGTACTGGCCAGGCGTCGGATCGCGGGCTAACCTCGTCGGACCGTGATGCAGCCAGCGCAACATTGCTCGAACTTCTTCAAACGTGCGCGAGACTCCTGGGCACGCAGGCCCATGCAGTTGAGCACCTGAGCGGGCCGGTTGATCGTGCCTAGCTCGTTGACCAACTGTGTGACGAGTTTCCTTGCTGGGCCTCGCTTCTGGTCAGAGGTGCAGTAGCGAGCTGTGGCCGACGGCCAGCGCCCGCGCTGGCCGACTTGGGTCAGCAGGTCTCCCTGCTCTCGGTGGCGCTCCTCGTATCGGACGCCGTAGTGCAGGGCTTGCCGCCTAGCGAGGTCCGCGGTTCCTGGCCATTCGACGCGCCCCAGTGCGCAGTGCAGGACCGTGATCCGGTCCATAACTCCCGCGTCAGCCGCGCGGCGGCAGACGACGTCGAGCATCGCTTGGGAATCCTTGCCGCCACTGGAATTCACCAGAATGATGTCGTAGCGAGCCAGGTCCGGATCATCCGTCTTTTCGTGACAGTCGTGGTGGCCCATGCGCGTTCACCCGACGATCTCGATGCTGTCGAGGCGGCGCACGTGCTCGACCTCGTCGTCCTCCACAGAACACATCGCGTCATAGAGAACAGCCGGGTTCTTCTGCAGCAGGTCCCGCAGCTCTTCGATCGTCGCGCTCACTGCGAGCTGCTGGCGGGCGCGGTCCGCGTCTTGGTTTACGGCTGACGGATCGGGCGTGAAGACGGCGCGGGCTTCGTCCACCGTGAGTGTCATCGCGAACTCCTGCATGAATGTCCACGAAATACGGAACTCTTGGGCGCTCATAAGGATCTCCAATCAGGACAGCGGGCCTGTGGGGATGACATCGGATGCCATCCCCACAGGCGGATTTTGTTCGTCATTGATGTGGCCGAGAGCGACGTGCAGCCGACGGGCCAGGATGCGGCTTCGTGGTTCTTACGCGGGATGCTGGCGGGGCTTCTCGGTCGGCCGCGACGGCGGGGCCGGGCCTACTTACTCGTTGTTATCCAGCCGGAGCAGTTCGGCCAGCGCCTCCGGCGCCTTCTGCGCAGCCGGTGAGGAGGGCGCGGACGTGGTCGCCGATGGTTCGGAGGCTTCGAGGGCTTCCAGCTTCCGTCGCACGGCCGTGAGCGACTTGTACGGGTGGCCCGTGGCTCCATGGTCCTGGGCCGCCTGACTTTGCAAGTAGGAAACCATGGTCGCGGCCTCCGTCGCGCCCATCTCGAAGACGGCAGTGGTCGCGGTCAGCCGGACTTTCGCCGCCTGCTCGCTGCTCATCGTTTCCCTGAGCGCCCGAACATTATCGTTGGTGAGTTTGGTCAGTTTCACTTCGGTCATTGCTGTTTCCTTTCTTTCTTCCGTTTCCGCCGGGCCTGTCGCTGCTCGGCGGCTATCGATCGCAGCCGATCTCGGCGAGGTAGTCCTCCCGGCCGTCGCTGATGGCGGCGGCGAGATCGATGTCGAGGGCGTCGGCGAGGTGGTGCAGGTCTGCGAAGAAGTCGCCTATGAGGGCGTGGAAGGTCTCGTAGCCGCCGCCGACCTGCGCGGCATAGGCGTTGATGGCCGTTGCAGCGAATCCGGCCTTGCGGGTGTTGTCGTGAATGATGTCGTCCTGGTTGGCGGTGTCTCGGGGCTCGCCGTCACCTGCGAACATCGTCGGGTCTAGTTTGTCGATAGCGACAGGCCCGAGTGGACGTACGCGATTTGACTTGGCATGCATGGCTTTCCTCTGTTTCCGCTGTCGTTCGATCTGTCATCTGCGCGGCACAGCCGCCGGTTGAAGGCATGGCTGCGAAAAGCGGAGGGGGCCGTCAGGGACGGCCCCCTCCTGCCCGCGATGGCCGGGCCCCGCATCGCGGTCGGCTACCGGCCCGGTCAGTCCGCGCGCTCCCACTCGAAGTTGGCACCAATCGAGAAGCGGCCGTCTTCGGCTGCGGTGATCCGGTCAGGCAGGTATCCGTCTTCACCGATGGCCTGGTGGTCGACCATGACGATCGTGTCGCCGTCCCAGTAGGCGAGGTCAGATCCTTCCGGGTACTTGCGGGCGGTGTCGCTGATCCAGGCGACGACCACCTCGGCCACGGTGCGCCGGAAGCGGGGGCATCCAGCCCTGCTCCACCCATGGATCTCCGAGGCGAGCGCAGGAAAGGCGGGGTCCGTACCGTCGATGTTGATCGTGACCAGGATTTCGTCGTCCTCGGGCACGAGCCGGGCGGAGTCGGCCAGCAGACCGGCATCAGCCTGCGGATCGGTTGGCGGAGCGGTGAGTTCCCAGCACCACCCGCGATAGCCGATCGCGTAGCGGTTGTTCTCGTCCGGCTCGATCCGGTCCGGCCTGTGCTCTTCGGTTTCGAGGACCGTCAGCACGTCGCCGTCGAAAGTGGCTGTGTCGGGCCATTCGTCGGGGTCGTGGTCGTGCATGGTGTTGAGCCACAAGGCAATGGACTCGGCGACAGTGCGCCGGAACTGGGGCACAGCGAATCCGTTCCAACGCTCGTCTTCGATGGTTGCTGGGAACGCCTGTGTGGTGTCGGCGAGGGCGACGTACACCTCGCCGTCTGTCGCGGTGAGATTCGGTGTGAACATGGCAGATCCTTTCCTTGCACAGAGGCGTTATCGGGTGGTGGTGATCGGCTGGGTGGTCCAGGCATAGAGATCGCGCGCCATGCGGGCGTGCTGGCGGCAGTAGAGGGTGTGCGGTGCGCTGCTGACCTGTTGGGTTGCGCGCCGATGGCAATAGCGCGGCGGGCGACCGTCGCCGAATTCGGTTTGCCAGGCGCACACCCGGAGGCGGCGGAGGAAGACCACGAGGCCCGGTCCGCCATTGACGCCGAACCATCGGCCGCCGTCGCCGTCGGTGGCGTGCCAAGTGAAGCGGGTCCAGCGGTGCCCGGTGGGCGTGGTGGCTCGTTCGCCGGCCTGGTGCCGGTCGGCCGGGTCGACGGTGGCGAGATGCCCGCCTGACCAGGTCGTGAGTGTCGCGCTGTCGCAGGCGACGTAGGCGGCGAAGCGGGTCGCGTGGTTGAGTGCGTCGCGCTGTCGTTCGGTGGCGCAGGCGTAGCAGATGGTCGCGCCGGTAGCGGAGTCGGTCGCGAATCCGGTGCCGATTCCGTCGGGCACCGGAACATGTCCGCAGTCGAGTCGAGTTGCCGCGTTGACGACGGCTCCAGTGGCCATGACGATGCCCTTTCAGTAGTGGAATTTAGGTAGATACGAATCCGCGCGTATGGCGGCGCGTTGCACGGGTGGCGGTCAAGCTCCGGCGTATTTGCATTGAACGATTTCGCCGTGGTGACGTCCGGCGCATTCGATGGTGCCGAGTGTGCGATCTTTGACCGCGAGTCGGCGGCGGGCATCGGCTTCGAGGTCGTCGATGGTCGAGCCTTCCAGCGCTTCGTGGTGCAACTGCCGCTCACCGAACACGCGAGCATCGGGGAAGGCAGCGGCCCACATGCGGGCGTACAGTCCGGCGGCAGCGGATCGCATCGGGGCAATCGTGCTGACTTCGCTGCAGGCGCAGCACACTTCGACTGCCGTGCCCGGTCTGGTGTCTGCGCCGTTGACGACCCGATTCAGTATTTCGCGGCAGTGCGGCCGGAACACGAATTCGCGGGACATGCGCTCATGCGTGGGCGTGAGCAGCGAAAAACTGTGGTAGAGCGTGTCCGCCTCAGCTGGATTAGTGGTGATCGCTCGTGCGACTTCCTCCTCGGCCCAGTCCATCTGGTCGAACAGTGAGCCGAACATTTTGGTGATGTCGCCGAGAATGTCTAGTACGGGGTCACTTTCTGTTGATGCGGTCATGGCTGTTTCTCCTGCGTTGCTTGGCTTTCCTGTGCTTCTGCGCGACGCGGTCCCACCTGCGCGGCAGCTCTTGGGGCGCGAGGTGGTCAGCGGTGGCGGGTGATGCGGGCGAGCTGGACGAGTGAGGTGATGGGCCCGGCCCAGTAGCGGGCGTGGGCGGGCTCGTCGCCGATGCCCCACACGGACAGCTCGACCTGCGGATTGCTGGGGCGTGTCCAGGTGGCGTGAACGCCGGGCCCGGTGGTGCACCGGATGCCGTGCTCATCGCAGGCGTAGGTGTCCGCGGGGCCGGTCCACCCCATCCCGTGCAAGAACTCGGCGACCTGGGCATAGCTCGCGTCGAGTGGTTGCCCCGGGGTGACGGGCGCACGGTCGGTTGCACCGGATTCGCCGGTGATCACAGCGCGAACCTCGGTGGTCTCGAACAGGCGTCCGCGCTCATTGGAATCGGCGTAGGCCAGCGCGTGCGGCCCGGTGAACCACAACGTGAGCGTGTGCCCGTCCCGGACCCAGCCGCGCCGGTAACCGCGCCGCTCGCCCAATTCGGCGGACGGGATCGGCGGCAGGGTGCCGTCGAGTTCGTGATCGGGGCGGGCGGCCCATCCGTGCGCGGCGAGGTCGTCGAGAATGCGGGGGTAGGCCATGTCTTTGGCGCGGGCTCCGGTGTATCCGGCGGCGGCGCGTGCCATGGTGTCGGCGAGGCGGTTCATGCGCGCGGTGACGTAGCGCAGCCCGTCCGGTGGGTAGGGCGTGGCCTTGAACAGGGTGTGCGCGTCGTCGGTGAGGTCGGCGACCTGGCAGCGCAGCTCTTCGGCGTAGGCGGCGAGTTCGGCGAGGCTGGCAGCGCGCAGTGCCGCAAGCCCTTCCGCCGCGTCGGCGCGGGCACGGTTCCGGTCGGCCTCGGCGCGGGCCTCGGCGAGCGGGTCGTGGTCGGTCTGGTGATTCATCGGTGTTGCTCCTGTGGGCAGGGCTCGCCGCCCCGCCGTCGGTGGCGGCGAGGCGGCGAGCGGGCGGGCGACGAACGCGGGCGGGTCAGTGGTCCTGGTCCCATCCCATGCGGGCGGCCCAGGCGGCGAGTGCGCGCGCGGCCTCGTGCGGTGTGCCGTAGGTGGGTTCCTCGGCGGCGGGAAGGTCGGGCCGGATGCTGCCGCCGGTGAGGTCGCGGGCGCTGTAGCGCTCGCGGTCCCCTTCGGTGATGCGGCGGACGGTGCCGATGCCGAGTCCGTTGACCGTGATGGGCCATGCGTGGGTAAAGGCGAACCGCTCCTGCTCGGGGGCGGTGGTCCGGTGGTGTGCGGGCCAGCGGTACGCGGCCCACCAGTTGGTCACCGTGACGTCAATGACGCGGTCTCCCGCGTCGACGATGGCGCTCACCAGGTCCCGTGCGGCGGTGGCCCCGATCAGGTCGGCCAGCCGGGCGTACGCGTCACGGGCCGTGGTGAGTCGCGTGAGGATCGGTGCCGCTTCGCTGCGGAGGGTGTCGGCGTCCATCTCGCCGATCGCGTCGGTACGGGCGTCGTAGGCGTCGCGGTCGGTCATACCGGGTGTCCAGCGCGGGGCCAGCGCGTTGATGCAGTCCAGGCACGTGCTGCACCGGTAGACGCTGGGGTGTGACACGGCAATGGAAATCCCCATGCCGATGTTCTCGCACCCTGGGGTTCCGCACTCGCCGCTCATGGTGCCTTTGCTCATGTTTCCTCTGTCCTTTCTGGATTGAGTTCGTGGGCTGGGTGGTCAGGACCAGTCGCTCCACCAGCTGCGGACCTCGGAGGGCTCGGTGTCGTAGCACTCGGTGATGACCTGGTCCAGGTCAGCGGTGGGGTTGTCGAGGCGGGTGAGCGCGGCGTTCACAACGAGATTGATCAGGTCGTCGTCACGGTCGCGCGTGGCCACTTCGTCGATCACGAGGTCGGCACCGTCGTTGACGGCGCGGGAAACCTGGTCTCGAGTGAAGTGCGGCATCTCCTGGTCCGTCGGTTTCCTTTCCGGTTCGGACTTGGTCGGGTGGTCGGTGTGCGGGAATGTCGCGAGGAACGCGGCGACTTTGGCGGCGTCGTCCGACGCGACCGAGAAGGCGAACGCCACGTGCTTGCAGTTGCGGGGCACCGTGGCGGTGCCGGCCAGCGGCCCCTGGTAGCGCACGATTGCTTCCTGCGGGTCGCAGCCGAGCGGGCTGAGTCCGGGCGGTTGGACGGTCGCGCCGAGCGGGTCCGCGATGGCGTGCGCGAGTCGGTCGCGTGCGGCGGCCTGGTCATCGATTCGTTGTTTCAGCTCGCGGGTTTCCGCGAGGGTGGCCCGGTAGCCGAGCAGCAGTCGCCGGGCAGTCTCGGCGGCGACGGTTTCGGGTGTCTTGGCCGGGGACACCGTAATTTCGTGTAATGGCGCTGGGTTTCCGTGGCGGTGCCGGATAGTCGCTAGTTCGGCCGGGAGGCTGGCGGAAAGCCTGAGCCGTGGTGCCTTCTCCCAGTCGGAGTAGCACACGTGAACGTCTTCACCATCTGGGCCGATCAGGACCCGGTCGCGGTGACCGTGGTAGCCCGGTTCGACCGTCCATGTCCCGTCGAGCGCTTCCGCCATCGCTTCCGCAAATGCCTGCATGTCCATGGGTTCGTTTTCCTTCCTGTGTCGCGGATTTGTGTGCGCCGGAATTGGTTCGGGCGTCGGCTATGGCCATCTCGCGGCCACGGCACCCGCGCGGCGCATGGCCGCGCGGGCACCGAAGCGGCGACAGTCCTTTTCAGACCGAGGCCAGCACCTTGCCGAGCGTCGTCACGGTGTCCTGGTCGAGCGCGTCGGCTTTTCCGTCCACCGCGCGGGACATGTTGCGTTCGGCGCGGGAGGCGTTGCGCACGATCGCTTCGTGGTGGGTGTAGGTGTTGATGGCCTGCACCACTCCCCACGCGGTACCGCGCCACGGGCTGACCCGGTTGTCGGTGTTCCACAACCGGTTGAGCGCGGCCCGTTCGTTTGTCGCGGTAGTGCGGGCACGTCCCTTCTCCTCGGGCACTGGAGTGTGTGCGTCCAGGAAGGCGCGCCATGCCTGGTCGGTCACGGTCGTTTCGCACAGGGCCTTGACCTCGGCGGCGAATTCCTCGGCCACCGTGTGGACCATGGCGAGCGCGTCACGGGCCTCCACGATGCGGAACTTGCCGTTCTTGGAGTGCTTGACCTTGAACTGTTGGCCGTACTCGCGCAGCCCGGCCGACATCGTGTTGTCGCACACCACGTTGGTCACGGTGCGCTTGTAGGTGGTGGCAAGGCTGCCGTCGTGGCTGGTGCAGGCGACCAGGTTCGGCCGGAACTCCACGCCTTCCGGGGTGGTGATGTTCTCGGGCACTTCCACGCTCACCCATGCCTGTCGGCGGTCGCGCAGCAGGCCCGCGGAACCGATCGACAGACCGTCATCCAGGATCGTGCCGACCTTGTCCAGTAGCCATTCCTGGTACTGGTGCACGGTGTACCCGTCGGCGAAGATCCCGAGGACATCACCGGTATCCGATGCGGTGATGGCTTGCTTGTTGGGCACGCGGCGAAGGCCGAACTTGCCCGCCACAAGCACCGGTTCCGGTTCGGCGGTCCAGTGGAACAAACGTCGCTGCACATCGGCGACCGGGATGGCTCCGGCATAGTGGTTCGGCTCGCTGCCTTGCGCCGATGCCCGGTAGTGCCACGCGTGCCCGCGCTTGTCGGTAAACCCAATCAACACATTGTTGTTGAGCCATTCGCTGGTTTCTTTGGACATGACAAACCCACTTTCGTTATCGGAGGTGATAAGGGAAACCGCTGTGCGGTCACGGCGTCCGCACGCGAACGCGCGCGGCACGGAAACGCCACAACACAGTGCGGCTAGTTGCCGTAGTGAGATCGCATCGACTCTTCCGCCCGACTCAGTGCGGCACGTTGTGAAAGCCACCGTTCGGCATCGGTGAAATGCCGGTGCCATTGCTCAGTTTCGTCGGGCTCAACCGAGCAGAACGCCAACCCGCGCCACAATCCGCGCCAGCGAAGGATCACGCGCACGTGTCCGTGCTCGGTGGCGTAGGCGAATACGGTTTCGTCGTCGGACTGTTCGTGTCCTTGTGGGCCCGATTCGGCGAGATAACGTACTACCAGGCTCACCACAAGTTCGTGGTCGGCGCCCATTATTGATAATGCTTGGTACGCGCGCCGGACTCCGTGCCGGTCGGCGTAGTCACGAAAGATCGCGTATTGCCGATCCCGCTCGCGTCCGGCGGCCGGATTGTTGGTATCCACTGTGTACTCCCTTTGCCTAATCCCCTTGACTGGGTCGCGTTCGCTACGCCACGTTTTTGCCGTAGGGATAGACAACGGGGTAGCAGTGTTCACAGCCGCGCAATGTTTCGCGAACGTCCGACATGGTTACGGTGTGATTGCCGTGCCGGTATCCGTTGACCATCACCGAAACGCATTCGCAGTCGTCTTCTGCGTAGTATTCGGCGCAGTCGTAATGCAGCGGCTCATCACAAGCGCTTTCGAGCCACTTGTCACACTCGGCGCATTGCCGATAGCCCAGCTCGGACATGATGTGGTCGATATCCCAGCCGTGACAGTCGGTGCACAAGCTCTGTCCGTCATCGCTCAGCGCCGAAACGACGTCCGCCGCGATTTCCTCGGGCACGTCGTAGCACTCGACAAGCACGCGTGCGGCGTTCTCGGATTCCCGCTCTGACAGGTCTTCGTCGTCGAGCAGCGGGTATCCGGCGAGCGCGGCACCGATACGGTCGGCGGCCTCACGTGCAGCGGAATCGCCGTAGTCGTAGGCAAGAAGGCCGTTCCACTCGGTCGCTTTTCCTGGTGCCGCTTCGTCCATGAGTCGCATTGCCGCATGCCCGTTGGACACGTCCGCCAGGTGGGCGCACTGGTGCCCAGTGAGGTAGTCGCCGGGAATTGGCAGCGGATCACCGCCCGATCCGAGAACGAATCCGAAACCGGACCAGTCATTATCTCGGGCACAGTCTTCACCGTCCCATGTCCCGTAACGAAAGTTCTGCCTGAAGAACAAGTGTGCATCTTCGGAAAACGAAATTTCAGGGTTGTTCATGATTGACACTCCCAGCGGGTGCGGATTAGTGCGAGTCACAGACCGCATGCGGCAAAGAAACGGTCTCGGCCGAATCGGTGGTTTACCGATTTGAAGTACGTGCACAAGGCGTCGGCGAGTGCTTTTCGTTCGTCGTCGGCGACAACTTCCCGACGTACGGAATCAGCAATTTCTTTGAAGTCTTTACGCGTCATGACAGGTCCTCCAATGGTGTTGTAAGTTGCATGCTGTTTGGCGGTTCAGGCCAGTTGCGAACTGGTACGGGTCGAAATGTGGACACTGCGGGTGCGATTGATACAAAGGGGATCATCTTCTATGTCCGTGCGATGCGTAACCGCAAGCGATAGCGCCCGGTCGACCGGTAGCGCATTCCCTGAACCTCCCTAAAAGGGAAGCCGTTATGTCTAGTGCACAACGCAGGGAACCATGCCCGTAAGACATAGCGTGCTACGAACGACAAAAAGCGCGACGCGCTTGAGAGAGTGACGTTCAATGTCGGCAACCGCTTTACACAATCCGGACGCCCACACGTTGTGACGTTTTTCGGTGCTAGACCACCATGTAGTTATCTTGGGGACACACCTCTGGCAGGCATGCCTTTTATGCGCGCTACTCCGCTCTATAGCAAGGGATTCACATAACGGGGCTGCAAGCGCAGTTACTACGCATTCCAGACTAGAAATGCGCGTTTGGCTACGCGTCGTTCCCCACTACTGCCCTGCACGGTTTCGCTGCTGTCCGCGCGGCCCAAGCCGCTGCCCGCGCTATGCGGGTCTTATGGTTCGTAACGACCAAACCTTTAAGGAAAAGAAAGGAAGGAGATCGCTCGCGGGACGCCGTGTCCCGGTCCTCACGCCCTTCTCTGTCTCACCCTTTCCGGCCTGTCTCGGTTACATGTCTAGGTTGACACACTGCCTAGACACTTTCAAGCTTCAGTCGGGTTCCGTTATCTCGCCGTTACCTTCGGCGTCGCCCCCTACTCAGGGTCGGTCGGGCCCTTGAGCTGGGAAGATGCAGAGGAAGAGAACGACCCGCACAGCGGCAGCCAGCGCCCGCGCCCGCAACCCGCACAGCTTTGGATTCAGTGCGAATTTCTCTTTGGATATCGTGCGGATTTCGAATCACACCACTTGCGGCCACGCCGTTTATGTGGTTGTCAATATCCATGAGTCATGTTTCTGTATCGTTAGGTTTTATCTTGCGCGCAAGGAAAATGACAGAAAGAGCCATGCGACCACTCGGGACCAAAAAGAAGAATGGAAGGAAAGCTGCGGAGAAGGAGAATGAAGAAGAAGCTGGCTACAGCGGAACGGAACTTGCGACGGAAGGCAACGCGAGCATCAGATAGCCAACACACCACCCAAGCCGACTGTTCACGTGCCTGCCGGCACCGAAGTCGGGGGACACGGAGGAAGGGGTTGCCCAGCGTTGGCCTGTAACAAGGCTTTGACGCGCCCCTTCCTCTCTAGTGGGAGTCCGGAAAGGAAGACGGAAAGGAAGGTGGAGAGGAAGGTGGACGGGCGAGAGGGCTATGGGCTCGCCGCCGACTCCGTGCCGGTTGTACACGCCGCAGAGTACTGGCCTCGGGTCGTGCAGCAGATCGCCTCCGCGGCTGTCACCGCTGCTTCCCAGAATCGCACGAATACGTTCGCGTCACGGCGCTCAAAGTATTCGTGAGGAATCAGCCCAGTATAACGAGGTTGGCTCGTGTTGGACAGCCTTCGGCAACTGGTGGGTCGCAATGAGAATCGCGGCTGTTCCTGCGTGAGGCGCTGGGTTCGTTTAGCTGGCTTGCCGGTTGGATAGGTGATTTCTCGGCTGTTGCAGGGCGTCCGCGAGGCTGAGGGTGCTTGGGGCGGGGCGTTGGTCGAGGTCGGCCAGCGATGTGGTGAGCAGCTGCAGGGTGCGTGGGATGCTGTCGTGCTGGCCGAGTCGTGCTTGTAGGCGCATGAGGTCGCGGTAGATCGCCTCGTTGTAGGGGTCGAGGTGGCGGGCTTGTTCGAGCAGGGTGAGTGCCTCTTCGGGGTGGTCGGTTCTGATTTTGCGGATCAGGGTGCTGAGCGCGTCGAGGACGTCGCGCCGGAGTGCTTCGCGGGGCCCGTCGATCCAGTCTGCGGTGATGCCTTCGGCGAGGTCTCCGCGGTACAGCTCGGTGACGCGGTTCGACGCCGCGACGGCCTCTGTTGCCGGGGCTTGGCGGCTGGCGGTGATGGCGTCCTGGAGCCGCCAGAGGTCGGCGGTCAGGATCGTCTGGTCGAGCCGGTAGTGGCTGTCCTGGTTGACGATGATGTCGAGGGTGTCGTCGTTGCTTGCCCGGCGAAGGCTGCGGCGTAGCTGGGACAGGGTCGCGTGGAAGCTGTTGTAGGGGCGTTCGCCGGGAGCGTCCGGCCAGAGCGCGGCGCTGAGGGTGTCGCGTCGGCACCCGTCACGGTGTAGTGCCAGGTAGGCCAGGATCTCGCGTTGCCGCGGAGCGAGGACGTCGATGAGGTCACGGGGTTCGGGGTCCGCTTTGGTCAGGTGCAGCCGGCCGAGCACTTGCAGGTGCAGCGGCGGGACCGGGCCTGGATCTGTGGCCGGGACCGGCGCGGTCGTGGGGTTGTCGTCGTGCCGGGCGGCCGAGGGGTGCGGCTGGTTGCTGATCTCCGGCGGGGATGGCTCGGGCGTTTGTGATTCAGCCGGTCCGGACGGTCCGGTCGTCGGGTTCTCGCTGCGGTTGTCGCTGGCGGTCTCCGTCGACGGGGTCACGGCTGCAGTAGCGAACTCGTACTCGGAGACGAGTGGCTCGGCGCTCGCCGTCGTGCCCTCGGCCCGGCTTTGCCGCTGTGTGCCTGGTTCCGCGGCGCTGCTGGCGACGGTGCGGTCTCGGATCGGGTCGTCGCTGCCGGGCTTGGCCGCGTGTAGGAGTGCGAGCAGGTCGCGGGCGTCGGCGTCCGGCAATGTGAACAGTCGGGCGCTGGCCAAGTCTTCGCTTAGGGTGGGGCTGGTCGCTTCGACGGTGCCGTCGTCGCGCACGCGCACGGTGCCGCCGGGGTGCCAGGGGCCGAGGAACACGCCAGCCAGACCGAGGTGTGAGCCGTTATCGAGGACGGCGTGCGCGCGCCGGTTCGTGTCCGCGGTGGGCGTTGCCACCACCACGGCAGGCCCAATGTCGCCGTGCGGGTTCGCCGTGTTCGCTGGCGGGGCGTCCTGCGCGAGGTCGCCGGTGTCGGTGCGGGCGACCAGCTCGGCCTCCAACGTCGCCAGCGCTGCGGGCAGATCATCGACGATGCGCAGCCGGTCCGGGACGGTATCCGCCAGGTCGTGTCCGAAGAGCGCGCGGGCGTCGTCGGCGGGCATCACGATCATGGCGTCGAGGCCGTCGCTGGTGGCCTGCGCGAGCAGAGTCATGATCAAGGCCCGTGCGGCGGCGTGGGCACCAGGACCGGTAAGTCCCAGTCCCCGCGTGCTGGCGAGGTCGAGCGCGATGGCGTGCCCGCCGCGTACGCCGAGCGAGGTGTCCTGGGGTGCCGGGAGCACAGCTCGGACCGTGGCCTGGGCTCGGTCGCGGGCGTGGATGTCGGCCGGTCGTGGATGTCCAGGTGGTGCTGGCGCAGCAGCCGGGTCGTCGTCGGCCGGATGGGGCGCGGTGGTGTCGTGGGCGATGCGCAGTGCGCGGACGACCGGGAGGCCAGCGGGGTCAGCGTCGTCGCGTGCGCCGGGGTGGTACCAGCGGCGGCGCCGGAGTCGGACGGTGATCATCGCGAGGGTGATCAGGGCAGCCAGTCCGAGGCCGACGAACGCGCCGGTCGGCAGTGCGATACCGGTTCCGGGCTGTGCCTCGGGCATGTCCGGCTGTTCTCCTCGAGGTGTGTGCGGCGGGGCGGGCTGCTCGGCGGAGGTAGCCGGGGCTTCTGGGGC
>NZ_JAAXLS010000082.1 GCF_012328925.1 Amycolatopsis acididurans | reverse complement strand
CCATTCCGCCTGCGCCGCGTTACCCCGCACACGATTCCGCCCGCGCCAGGCATCCCAGCACCGCGACTCCATCCGCGCCCCCTTCTCGCGGGTCGCGTCGAGCGGCCGCATGCCGGCGGGCCACGACGTTATCCGGGCATGAGCGCCTCCAGCCCGGCCACCACCGCCGGCCATGTTGCGCTGCCCGGGTCGATCAGCTCGAAATGCGCCACACCCGGCAGCACCACGAGCTTCGCCGCCGGATTAGCGTCCACATAGGACGCGCTCAGCGATACCGGCACCGCGGTGTCCGCATCGCCGTGGATCACCACCACCGGCCCGTCCGGCGACGGGAGCAACGCCGGATCGAGGTCGGGCCGGTCCCGCGCTCGCGCACCGAGGAACTCCGCGACCGCCCCGTCCCCGAGCCGCGCCTGGTCGGCGGCGGCGAGATCGGCCACCGGCGCCAGCGCCAGCGTGCCTGCCAGGCCCTGCGGTGGGCAGGTGGACGCGACCCACAGCGCGAGTTGCCCGCCGGCGGAATGCCCGGCCACCACGACACCCCTGCCCGGCATCTGCCCGGGCACAACGGACAGCGCCGACCGGATGTCCTCGGTGTAATAGTCGGGCTTCCCCGCCACGCGCCGGTACTCCAGCGAGGCCACCGGCCAACCCGCGTCCCGAAGCGCGGCGCACAGGACGCGGGTGTGGGTCCGGTCGTACCTCGCGCGCCAGAACCCGCCATGCAGGAACACGACGAGTGGTTTCGTGGTCTCCCCCGCCGGAAGCCAGGCGTCCGCGACGTTTTCGGACAGGTCTCCGTAACACACGGTCCGGTCGGGCAGCGGCCCCTGCCGGGCCAGGATCGACCGGTCCATCACGCTCTACCCAGGAAGCGCAATGCGTTGCGGGACAGGATTTTTTCGCGCTGCTCGCCGGTGAGGAAGTCCGCCTTGCGCACGACCTCTCCGGCCGGCCGCTCGCCGAGTGGGTAGGGATAGTCGGTGCCCACCACCACCCGGTCCTCGCCGAGCGTGTCCACCAGCAGCCGCAGCGGCGCCGGGTCGAACACCACCGAATCGACGTAGAAACGATTCGTGTAATGGCTCGGCGGGTGCGCCGAGCGACCTCGCACGATGTCGCCGCGCCGGTGCCACGCGTTGTCGGCCCGGCCGATCCACAACGGAAAACTGCCGGCCCCGTGCGCGAAACACAACCGCAGCGTGTCCGGGACGCGGTCGAACACGCCACCGAGGATCATCGCCAGCACGGAAAGGTGTGTTTCGGCGGGCATCCCGGTCAGCCAGCGCGCCATCCACCGGTCCAGCCGCGGGCTTTCCGGCATGTCCCACGGGTGGACGAACACCGGTGCGCCGACGTGGGCGCAGTGCTGCAGGAACGTCACGATCCCCTCGTCGTCGAGGTCGCGGTCCCCGACGTGGTTGCCGATCTCCACGCCCCCGTGGCCCGCGGCCAGGCACCGGTCCAGCTCGGCACAGGCCGCGTCCGGATCCTGGAGGGGCACCTGGCAGAATGGGATGAACCGTTCGTCCCCCGCCAGCGTTTCCAGCGTGAGGTCGTTGAAGACGCGCGCCACCTTGACGGCTTCGGCCGCCGGCCGGTCGTAGCCGAAGAACACCGGCGTCGGCGAGACCACCTGCGTGTCCACCCCGTCCTCGGCCATATCGGCGAGCCGTGTCGCCGGATCCCAGGTCTGCGGCCCGATCGGACGGAACTCGGTTTCTCCCACCATGATCACGGCCGCACGTTCGGAATCCACCCGCAGCCACGGCCAGCCGGGCCCGAGGTCCGGCCAGCCATGGGGCACCAGGTGGGTGTGGACGTCGACGACCATCAGCCCTTCCCCGGGTGCACCGTGCCGCACGTGTCGCACGTGCGGGCCTTCTCGTCGGTGTAGAACTTCTCGAACACCGGCGGCAGGTCGGTCACGATGTCGCGCACCTGCAGCTCCACCTCGTACACCAGCGCCGAGCAGTTCGGGCAGTACCACTGGAACTTCTCGAGCGTGCCCTCCTCGCGGACCTTCTCCATGACCATGCCGATGGAGCCCGCCTCCGGCCGCTGCGGCGAGTGCGGGACGTTGCGCGGCAGCACCCACATCTGGCCCTCGCGGATGTGGACGGGCTTGACGCCTTCGCCGGTGACGACGTTGACGTGCATGTTCCCCTTGATCTGGTAGAAGAACTCCTCGTAGGGATCGACGTGGAAATCGGTGCGCTGGTTGGGCCCGCCCACGATCATGACCACGAAATCGTCCTGGCCGGGGAAGATCTCCTTGTTGTTGACCGGCGGTTTGAGCTGCGGCTCGTTGGCCTGCAGCCAGCCGGGGAAGTCGATCGGTTCGGTGATCTCGGTCATCGGTCCTCCACGGGTATCGATGCGACGGCGGCGATCTCGATCAGTAGATGGGGGTGCGGCAGCTGGTGCACGGCCACGGTCGTGCGGGCGGGACCGTTCTCGTCGAAGAACTCCCCGTAGACCTCGTTGTAGCCGCCGAAGTCGTTCATGGACACCAGGTATGCGGTGACGGAGACGAGATCGCCCAGGCCCGCACCGACCTCGGCGAGAATGTCGCGGATGTTCTCCAGTACGGCCCTGGTCTGCACGCGGATGTCGAGTGTCGTGGTGCCCATCGCATCGACACTCGCCCCCGCGAACGTGTTGTCGGGCAGGCGGCTGCTGGTGCCGGAGACGAACGCGAACCCGCCCGCAACCTTCACATGCGGGAACCGGCCACGCGGCTTCGCCTTGCCCGCCACGGTTTTCGCCTGTGTCACAACGATCCTCCCTCGCAATCGACGCACTGCTTCGCGCTCATGGGGTGTTCATTCCGGCGCACGTCATGGTCGGCGCCACGCCTTCGCGACGCCGCCCGCCAGCGTCGCCGCGGCCCCGAGCCCCACGGCGAGCGCCCCGTGCTGCGCCCGCACACGGCGGCGCACCTGTGCGTACGGGGTATTGGTGAAGGACACCAGCTCGTAGCGGGAGACGTAGCGGCCGGGCAGGAGGCGTTCCAGCGTGTGCTCGACGCGTTGCCCCAGACGGAAGAGCGGAGAGGCGACCTTGTCGCGCATCTCGATGAAGTTCGCGAGCGCCATCCGCGCGATCGCTTCGGTGTCCGCGCGGCGCGAGCTCTCGAACAAGGGCAGCGTGGCGGTCCAGTCCCCGCCGGTTCGCCGCAGGCATTCGTCGAGCACCACCACGTCCTCGAACGCGCAGTTCGCGCCTTGCCCATAGAACGGGACGATCGCGTGCGCGGCGTCTCCGATGAGGCAGGCCCGGCCGGAATGCCACGACGTGCACCGGACCGTGCCGAGCAGCCCGACCGGGTTGTGCTGGTAGTCGGACACGAGGTCGGGCGCAAGCGGGGGTACGTCGGGGTAGACGTCGGCGAAGAATCGTTCGATCGCGGCCGGGCTGGACAGCGATGCGAACGCGCCGGTACCGCTGTTGGGCCAGAAGAGGGTGCAGGTGAACGACTTGTCCGGGTTGGGCAGGGCGATCATCATGGAGCGGCCGCGCGGCCAGATGTGCAGGGCCCCGGGGTCGAGTGCGAACTCGCCATCCCGCGCGGGGATGGTCAGCTCCTTGTAGCCATAGTCGAGGAAGTCGAGCGTCTCGGCGGTCGCGTCGTGGCGCAGCAACTCCCCGCGCACCGCCGACCCGGCCCCATCCGCCCCGAAGACCAGTTCCGCTCGCCCCCGCGCCGGCCCGCCAGGGGTGTCGAAAACCATCTCGCCGCTGCCCGGGTCCAGTCCCGTCAGCCGGTGCTCGAACCGGATGTCCACCGCCTTCGCGGCCGCGTCGAGCAGGACGTTGTTGAGCGCGCCACGGCTGATCGAGTTGATCGCCCGTGTCCCGTCGGCGCTGTAGGACTGAAAGTCCAGGTCCCCGGCAACGGGATGGATCATGCGTCCGCGCATCGGGAGCGCGTCGGTGAGCACCCGCTCCGCCAGCCCGACGCGGCGCAGGGCGTTCAGCCCCCGCTCGGACAGCGCGAGGTTGATCGAGCGCCCGCGCTCGGCGGTGCCTTCCCGGGGATCCGCCCGCCGCTCGTACAGGACGACCTTCTCGCCACGCTGAGCCAGAACGCATGCGAGCAAGCACCCGCTGAGCCCACCCCCGACCACCGCGATCTCGGTCATAACACCTCCCCGGCCACCGCCGCCTGATTCACGCCCGTCCCCCGGCCACTATCTGGTTCACGCAGGCCCCGGACACCCGCTGATTCATGCAGGCCTCCGGACACCGCGACGACGGTCCGAGCCACCTCGCGGCCACAGTGATGTCGTGCGCCACGCTTCCCGACCACCACCGCGTTGCGCGCGGCGCCACGGCCGGCCACCGCGTTCCCCTCGACGCCGCCTCCCTGACCACCACGTTCCCCCAGACGCCGCCTCCCCGACCACCGCGCCCCCCACGCACGCACACCGCACCGCCCGGCCACCGGCTTCTCACTTCACGCCACCTCCCCGATGACGGTGGCGACAGCGTTCGCCGCGCGCCAGCAGTCGTGGTAGGTCGAGTAGAGCGGCACCGGCGCGATGCGCACGACATCCGGTTTTCGCGCATCGGTGTACACCCCGTGGTCGAACCGCAGCCGCCGTGACACCTCGTCCGCATCGGGAACACGAAGCGAGAGCTGGCAGCCGCGGTGCTCGGGCTCCCGCGGGGTGAGCACGGTGATCGGCCGGCCCGGCACTATCTCGTCAAGAAGCTTTTCGAGGTAACCGGTGAGCCGGATGCTGCGGGCACGGAGCTTGTCCATGCCGATCTCGTCGAAGATCCGCAGCGAGGTACGCACGGGACTCATCGCGAGAATCGGCGGGTTGGACACCTGCCAAGCCTCCACTGTGGACGGTGGCCGCGACACGGGTGCCATGTCGAACCTCGTCGCCTCCTCCGTGCTCCACCAGCCTTCGAACCGCGGCAGACGCGCGTCACCGAGATGCCGCTCGTGCACGAACGCGCCCGCGACGGCGCCGGGCCCGGAGTTGAGGTACTTGTAGGAACACCAGGCAGCGAAGTCCGGCCCCCACGCGTGCAGCCGCAAAGGCACGTTGCCCACCGCGTGCGCGAGGTCCCACCCGACAACCGCGCCGACGGCCTGCCCCGCCGCGGTGATCGCCGGGATGTCCAGCAGTTCGCCGGTGAGGTAGTTGACGCCGCCCAGCAGGACGAGCGCGACCGTGTTTCCCTCGCTGTCCAGGAAGTCCGGTATCTCGGCCGCGTCGAGCCGGACGACGGCGCTGTCCGGATCGAGGCCGTGAAACCGGGCCTGGCTGCGCACGGCGTAGCTGTCCGACGGGAATGCCGAATCCTCGATGACGATCTTGGTGCGCTCGCCTTCCGGCCGGTAGAAGGACACCATCAGCAGGTGCAGGTTGATCGTCAGCGAGTTCATGATCACGGTCTCGCTGGGCAGCGCCCCGACCAGGCGCGCGGCGGTTCCGGTCAGCAACGAATGGTACGGCAGCCACGGCCGTCGTGCTCCGAGGTGCCCTTCGACGCCGAGCCTGGCCCAGTCGTCGAGGTCCTCCAGCAGTTCTTCGCGCACGGCGAGCGGTTGCAGCCCCAATGAGTTGCCGGCGAAGTACGCCGCTTCGGGGTACGCGCCGCCCTCGGCGGGCGGGATGGCGAACCGGTCGCGGTACCCCGGGTCGCCCTGGTCCAGCTCGCGTGCCCCGGATTCCGTCGTGTCCATCAGTCCATCACCGTCCTGGCCGTGAACAGCTCGGGAAACACGGTGCGCTCCATGCTCCGGCGCAACCACGCTACCCCGTTGGAGCCGCCGGTGCCGACACGTTCACCCATCGACCGCTGCACGGCCTTGAGGTGGCCCAGGCGCCACTCGCCGAACCACTCCGCGACCTCCGTGAGCCCCTCACCGAGCATCCGGAGGTGGTTGCCCGGACCCGTGTCGCGATAGATCCGCACCCACGCGGACTCCACGGCAGCGTGCGGAGTGTGCTCGACCGCGAAATCGCGCGTGAGCAGGGGCGCCGGGATGTCGTGGCCGTGCCGGGCGAGCAGCGCGATCACGTCGTCCCACAGACTCGGCTCGCCCAGGACGTGCCGGAGTTCAGCGTGCACATCGGACTGGTGGCGGAACGGCCGGATGAGCGAGGCGGTCTTGAGGCCGAGCCGGAACTCCAGGCGCCGGTACATGGCCGACTGGAAGCCGGAACCTTCGCCGAGCAGGTTCCGGAAACGGTTGAATTCGTGAGGGGTCATCCAGCGCAGGCTCCGCCAGCCCGCGTTGAGGCCTTCCAGGTGCAGCCCGGCGCGGCGCAACGGAAGCAGCGCGCCCCAGACGTCGCCGGCACGCAGCTTGTCCTGCACTCCGGCGAGTTCGAAATCGATCAGTCCGAAGTAGAGTTCCATCACCTGGCTGATCACCAGGAACGACATCTCGCCGGGATCATCGCTCAGCGTCCGCTGCAACCGGTGCAGCGTGCTCGCTCGGACGTACTCGTCGTAGGGGACGCGGCCGAAATCCAGGGTCGGCTCGCCGGCGTTGGCGGCCGCCCGCCGCACGCGGCGGGATTCGCTCGACGGCCGGACGGCCGGCCCTTCGGTGCTGCGCTGCACGGATCGCCCTCCTCGCCTGTCTCGGCTCAATACTCGCAACGCACCTCCTCGAGCTGAATACCGTTTCCAAGGACTATCGTCAGTTGAGCTATCGATTCAACGGCGAAACCCGCCCTCGACTTTGAGATCGGAAGAGCGACGTGGACGAGATGGATTGGGCGCTGTTGGCGGAGCTGCAGGCCAACTCGCGACTGTCGTTCAGCGAGCTGTCGCGGCGTGTGCACCTGTCGCCGCCCGCGGTGGCGGAGCGCGTGCGGCGAATGGAGGAGGCCGGGATCATCACGGGGTATCACGCCCAGGTGGACCTGGCCAGAGCCGGCCGTCCCGTCATCGCGTTCATCCGGATGTCCTGCTATGGCTCACACTGCGTATTGCGGGACCCGGCGCTGCCGGAGTGGCCGGAGATCCGCGAAATTCACCGCATCACAGGCGATGCCTGCAGCATCCTGAAGGTCGCCACTGAATCGATGACCGCCTTCGAGGACCTGATCGACCGTCTGGCGCCCTACGGCCAGCCATCGAGCACGCTGGTGCTCTCCACTCCTCTGGCGCACCGCCCCATCACTCCGCCCGCTTCGTAACCGCCGAGCCGCCCGCTTGCGTTTACCCCGGACTACGGACGGCCACCGCGTGCTCCGGCGTCACCACGCAACGGTTTCTCAAAACGGTTGATCGGGCATGGGTACTGGTATCGCCCGAGGACCTCGATGACTGCGACCGGGCGGAAGCCGGAGACCGGGTGTGCTGCTGCACCTGTACCTCGACCATGGTCGCCGCCGCGCCTCGGTCGACACGGAGTGGTTTGCCCGACACTCGGATGGGACGACCTCGACGACCTTGTCCAGTGCCGGAAACCGCCCGGCCCGTGAAGTTCCACGAGAACAACATCATCGTGATCCCGGAGCTCACGCAGAGGCGGCCGAGCAGGCGCTCGACACACTCGGGCACCGCCGCGAGTTCGGTTGACTGATCGAGTGAGCACGCATGATCCCGGTACAGGACGGACCATCCTCGCGCCGGCACAGCCCATCCGCTTCGGCTGAGCGGTATTGCCGCGCTCGCCGCGTCGGCGAGCGAGCCGGTCCGCCGTACCTTCCGGTGGCGGGCACTCTCACGCACCGGCTTCCGAGGAGGTAGCCCATGACCGCCACACCGCCCTACCGCGCCGACCATGTGGGCCGCCTCCTGCGTCCCGGTCGCCTGTTGCGGACCCGCGCGGACGGCACCATCACGCATGACCGCCTTCCGAGGTGGCGGACAGCGCGATCCGGGTCATGGTGGCCGAGCAGGAGAACGTCGGTCTGCGCACCGCGACCGACGGCGAGTTCCGGCGCACCTACTGGCATATGGACTTCATCGAGCAACTCGGCGGGATCGCCGTGGACACCGAGCACACCCGGGCCGTCGAGTTTCGCAACGAGACCGGCACCGTGTCCTGGCAGGCCGCGCCGCCCGTGATCACAGGCAGAATCCACCTGCGGCACACCATTTTCGGCAATGACTTCACGGCGTTGCGCGGGATAACGAGCCCGGCCACGCCGATACTCACCAGCCCGTCGCCGAGCATGGTGCACTACCGCGGTGGGCGGTCGATGATTCCTCCCGGCATCTACGCCGGCGCCGAGGGATTCTGGGCCGACCTCTCCGCCGCCCATGCGGCGGAAGTGCGAGGCCTCGCGGATCTGGGATGCCGCTACCTGCAACTGGACGACACGAGCCTGGCCTACCGCAACGACCCGCGCCAGCGGGCGATGGCCGCCGCGCGCGGCGACGATCCCGACGTTCCGCACCTGCGTTACATCCGGCAGATCAACGCCGCGCTCGAGCACCGCCCAGCCGACCTGACCGTCACAACACACCTCTGCCGTGGCAACTTCCGCTCGTCGTGGGTGGCGGAGCGTGGTTACGACCACGTGGCCGAAGCACTGTTCAACGAACTCGCCGGGGACGGCTTCTTCCTCGAGTTCGACGACGCGCGTTCCGGCGGGTTCTAACCCCTCCGTTTCGTCCCGCCGGGCAAGCGTGTCGTGCTCGGGCTGGTCACGACGAAACATGGCCGGCTGGAGTCGAAGGACGACCTCAAACGGCGGATCGAGACCGCGGCACGTTACCTGCCGGCCGATCAGCTGTGCCTGTCTCCGCAAGGCGGATTCTCGTCCACTGTGGAAGAAAAAGCCCTGAGCCGCGATCAGCAGATGGCCAAGCCGGCACTGATCGTGGAGACCGCGCTCGAGGTATGGGGCGATATCTGACAACACGAGGTAATCGTTCACGTGTTCGAGAGTAGCGCCTCCATCCGGAAAATGCTTGTCCAAATTTTTCACGTTTTCATCTGACACAAGAAACCTATACGGGACAACGAATCTCCTAACTTGGCGACGTGTTTTCCCTGATTTACAGGGGCGATTCGACACCAAGGTAGCGAAATGCGTTGTGCCACAGCACATCTGTCAGTTCGTTTTCGGACAGACCCAGCGAGCGGACCGTCTGACCGGCGGGCTCCTCACGCTCCATCGCCGGGAAATCCGAGCCGATCAGCAGCCTGTCGTGCCCCAGCAGGTCCACCAGGTAGCGCACCGCCCTGGCGTCGAAAACCATTGAGTCGTAATAGAAACGCCGCGCGTACTCCAGCGGCGAGGGCCCGTCGTCATGTGCGATCGCCCGATTGGGTACAGGTTCCTCTTCGTTCCACGTGCCGCTCCAGAAGTACTGCGCCCGTGGTAGCATCAGCGGGAAGCCGCCTCCGGCGTGACTGAATGAGACTTTGAGTTCCGGGCATTTCGCCGCGATACCACCAGTGATGAGAGACGCGGCGGCGAGCGCACCCTCCATGCCCACCACGTAGGTACCCATTGCCGATGCCGGCAGCCGGTCCGTGATCGCGGGCATCGCGTGCACGAACACCGGAAGCCCGAGCCGTTCGGCCTCAGCGAAGAAAGGCAGAAACCGATCATCACCAATCGACACACCCAGCACGTTCGACGCTATCTCGACGCCGTACAGGCCCTGCTCATGAAAGGACGTGAGCTCCTCGGCCGCGCGATCGGGATCCTGCAACGGAACCATGCCGAACCCGAAGAACTTGCCAGGGGCCATCCCGCACAGAGTCGCCGTGAACTCATTGATGTGCCGGGCCAGAGCCAGCCCCTCGCCGGCGGGCAGGTCATAGCGCAGCAAGGGCGGCATCGGGGTCAGCACTTCAGCGTCGACACCGGACCTCGTCATGGCCTCAACGCGACGCTCGGCGTCGAAGAACACGTCCCGTGCCCGGAACCGGGTCGCCCCGAACACCAGTGTCCGGGCGGTATCGCCGTCTATTCGCTCCATTCTCGGGAAACACTCCGACGCGTTCTCGGGATAGTCGCGGGGCAACAGGTGCGCGTGCACATCGATGAGCATGCGTGGCCTCCAGGGTCAGGAGTTCGGATGGACCGAGACGTGCACCGCCGCTTCGCCGGGTACCTCGCCGGCGAGCGTCTCGATCGCGAGCGCGGTCTCGTCGAGGCCGAATGTGTGGGTGTGCAGCTTCTCCAAGGGAAAGCGGCCCGATTCGATGATCTCGATGGCCTGCGCGTAGGCCTTCGCGTCGACGCCGAAGGCACCCAGCAGGGTCAGCGCACGGTTGATCACGAGATCGGTCTTCACCGGCACTTCCCGCCCGCCCTTCAACCCCGCGAGCACCACACGACCGCCATGGCGCGCGGAAAGCAGAGCATCCGTCACGGGGGCGGCGGCCATCGGCGTCAGTTCCAGTACGACATCGGCCATCGCGCCGGCGGTGATCTCGCGGACCCGCTCGACCGTGTTCTCGGTGTCCACCACGATCGTGTGGTCGGCCCCCAGCTCGCGGGCCAAGGCCAGTTTGTGCGCGTCGGACTCCAGCCCGGTCACGATGATCGTGCCCGCGCCGGCGGTCCGTGCCGCGATGACCGAAGCCAAACCCCGCTGGCCCGCACCGAGCACGAGCACCGTGTCGCCCAGCTGGATCCCGCCGAGGTGGCACGCCCACCGCACGCCTGCACCGAGGGGGTTGAACATGGACGCCACCTCGACCGGTACCGTGGCGTCGATCGGATGCAGGATGGAGTTCGGCGAGAGGTAGAGGTACTCGGCGAACCCACCCCACAGCGACGGTTCCACGTCGATGCCGGTCACCCCGTGGCCGAGCGTGCGGTTGGGGCAGGACTGGTAGTTCCCGGTCAGGCAGTGCTGGCACGCGCGGCAGGGCACGATCACTTCCAGCGCCACCCGGTCACCGGGCTTGACGCCCCAGCGCGCGGCTGCCCGTTCGCCGACCTCCTCGATGATTCCCAGTGGTTCGTGGCCGGGGATCATCGGCGGGCGCGCTCCCATGCTGCCCTTGTAGATCTCGACGTCGCTGCCGCAGATACCGTTCGCCTCCACGCGCAGCAAGCCGTCATCCGCGCCGACACTGGGTCGCGGGAACTCCTGGATCTCGATCTTTCGCGGGGCCAGCTGTACCGCGGCCCGGACTGTCTCTCCCATGTCGGCGACCTTTCTGCTCAGCCGGCCACCCTGGTCAGCCGGGATTTCATCTCGGAACGTTCCAATGACCCGGGCGGTACGAGTGTGACGGCGGCCCGCACCGACAGGCGGGAACGGATCATTGCTTCGATCTCCCCGCGCAGCTGCTCCAGGTCGCCGGGCTGCTCGCCCCACTCCGCCTCAACTCGCAGCGGCGGTTCGACCCGCGGTCCGCCACCTTCCGGCAGCAGGATCTGAACGGCGCCTGTGGTGCGCGGATACCGGGTCTGCACGAGGTCGCGGACGGCGGACGGGAACACATTGACGCCCAGGACGATCAGCATGTCGTCGGTGCGGCCGACGCACCGGATCAACGGAGCACCATCGGGGGCGCGGCCCGTCACGGTGACGCGGTCGCGTGTCCGGAACCGCACGAGCGGACAGCACTCGCGATCAACCGAGGTATAGACAAGTTCGCCTGAGGCTCCCGGCTCGGGGCCTATGGCTTCCCCGGTCTCCGGCTCGATCAGCTCGACCAGGACATGACGTCCACCGGTGAAACGCATCCCGCCCGAACCGGGCTCCTCACCGAACAGCACTGGCGCCATGTCGGCATTGCCGAGGCCTTCGGTGACGGGCGCACCCCATTCCTGTTCGACGTGGCTCCGGAATGCAGGTTCTCCCCCGCCGGGCTCGCCACCGACGAAGATCTTGCGGATGCCGAACTCGCGCGGATCGCGGCCGAGGCCGCGCAGATAGTCGGCGAGATAACGAGCATAGGAAGGAGTTGAGTGCAACGCGGTGACACCTAGAGTTTCCAATGCCTGCAGGGCTTTGTCGGAGGCACCGGTCCCGATCGGCACCACAGTGGAGCCGATGCGTTCCAGCGCGTCGCGGATCGGCAGGCCGCCGACGAACAGCGTCAAGCCGGCGCCGTGCAGCACCACATCCTCTTCGCGTGCGCCCATGGTGTGAAACGCTCGCGCGACCATGGTGGTCCATGCCTCGGCATCGCGCCGGGTGACGCCCACCCAGCTCGGCTTGCCGGTGGTGCCCGTCGAGGCGTGCACCCGGATGACGTCGGACAAGGTGACCCCGGCATGGCGTCCCAGCGGTGGCGCCTCCGCCTGGGACTCGCGGAGCATGTGTTTGGAGGTGAAGGGAAACTTGGCCAGATCATCGAGGGTCACGAACGCGGCAGGCTCGATTCCGTGCTCGGCGAAGAGATCGGCGTAGAACGATGATCGAGACGCCAGGCCCTCGAGCTGCGCGCGGAGCATCGCGGTCACCGCGTCGCGGTCGTCTGGAGCCACGAAGTTCATGCCGTCACCGCCGCGGGCCCGGTGACCTGCGGCAGGACCTCGCGGCCCAGCAGCTCGATGTGGTCGAGGTCGTGGATGTCGTAGATATGGAGGTACACCGTGTCGGCACCGGATTCCCGAAGTTGCGCGATCCGGTCCACCACGAGTCCGGGCGAACCGATGGCGGCGTTCTCGCGCATAAAATCCGATCCGATGATCGCGCCGCGACGGTCGACCTCGCTCGGTGTGGCTCCGCAGGCGACCGGCAGAACCGCAGAGCGGCGTGCTTCTTCGGGATCGCGGCCGGCGGTCTCGCAGGCGCGCGCGAAGATCGCGTAGCGCTCGCGGAGGTCGCCTCCCAGCGCGGCGTTGAACTCGTTCGCGTAGCGGGCGGCGATCTCCGGAGTCCGCTTCGGACCGCTGCCGCCGATGATGATCGGCGGGTGCGGGACCTGCGTGGGCGCCGGCGGGGTGCGGTTGCCTTCGACGCGATAATGCTTGCCGCTGAACGAGAAACCGTGTGGGTCGCCGGTTGGTGTGCGCCACAGGCCGGTGATGATGGCGAGTTGTTCTTCGATGCGGTCGAACCGTTCGCGTGTCTCGGGGAAGGGGATGCCGAACGCCTCGTGCTCGCGGGCGTACCAGCCGGTACCGAGCCCGAGTTCCACCCGGCCGCCGCTCATCTCGTCGACGGAGGCGACGATCGTCGCGAGTATTCCCGGAAGACGGAACGTTGCCGCGCCGACGAGAGCGCCCAGCCGGATCCGGGTGGTGTCGCGGGCCAAGCCGCCCAAGGTGGTCCAGCAGTCGGTGGGAAGGTAGGTGGGGTCTTGCGGATCGACGCCGAGGAGGTGATCGGAACGGAAGAACGCGTCGAACCCGGCGCGCTCCGTGGTTCGGGCCAGCGCGAGTATGTCGTCGTATCGTGCGCCGTGGCGAGGCTCCATGAGCACCCGGAGCCGGAAATCAGAGTGTGCCACGGAGCGACACCGCCTTCACCTGGGTGTAGTCGAGCACCGCGTCGGCGCCCATCGTCCTGCCGAACCCGCTGCGCTTGTAGCCACCGAACGGAGCGCCGATGACACCGGCGCCGAGTGCCGCGTTCACCGCGACCTGACCGGCCTGCAAGCCCTTCGCCATGCGGACGGCGCGGCCGACATCGCGTGTCCAGACGGAGGCGACCAGCCCGTAGTCGGTGCCGTTGGCGACGGCGAGTGCTTCGTCCTCGCTGTCCACGGGAATCACCGACAGCACCGGACCGAAGATCTCCTCCTGCGCGATCCGCATGCCGGGGTCGACCCGGTCGAACAGCGTCGGCTCGACGAAGAACCCGCGCTCGAACGCCTCGCCGGCCGGCACGCCGCCACCGACGATCAGTTCGGCGCCTTCGTCACTGCCGAGCCGGACGTAATCGAGCACCCGGCTGTGTTGTTTGCCGTTGATGAGCGGTCCCATGTGGACACGCTCGTGCCACGGGCCCACGGTGACCTGGCGGAGTTGCCCGGCCAGGCGGCGTACGACTTCCGCGTGCACGGATCTGTCCACCACGACGCGGGAGCCCGCCGCGCAGACCTGCCCGGTGTTGAGCGTGATGCCCTGCGCGATGGCGGGCACGGCGGCCTCGAGATCGGCGTCGGCGAAGATCACCTGCGGTGACTTGCCGCCCAGTTCCAGGTGTAGCGGCACCAGATTCCGGGCACAGGCCGCCATCACCAGCGAACCGGTCTCCGGCGAGCCGGTGAAGCTCATCCGCCGGATCCCGGGATGCACGGGGATCGCCGCGCCTGCCTCCGCCCCGTAACCGGTGACCACGTTGACGACTCCGGCCGGGATACCTGCCCGGATCGCGAGCCGAGCCAGCGCCAACGGAGTGAGCGGTGCATCCTCCGCGGGTTTGATGACGATGGTGTTCCCAGCGGCGATCGCCGCGCCGACGTCGTTGGCGAACATCGGGCCGGGGGCGTTCCACGGGATCACGCTCCCGACGGCCCCATACGGCTCGCGCAGGGTCAGGCCGAGCACGTCGGGGCTCTGCGCGGGCAGCGACACACCCTGGACCTTGTCGGCCTGCCCCGCGAGGAAGGTCAAAATGCGCGCCATCGGCGGCGGACCCCAATGGGGGCGGCCGACCTCCTGCGACTCCAGCTGGTCCAGTTCGGTCTCGTGTTCCTGGATGAGCCGCGCCCAGCGCGTGATCAGCTCCGCGCGCACGCTCGCGCTCGTGTCACGCCATGACGGGTACGCCGCACTCGCCGCCTGCACTGCCGCGTCGACATCCGCCGTCCCGCCGCGCGGCACGTGCGCCAGCACCTCCGTCGTCGCGGGACCGATCACCTCGATGGTCTCGCCGCCGACCGCCGGGACCCAGTCGCCGCCGATGAGGTGAGTGTTCTCGGTTACCAGGTCCCCGATGCCGGGGCTGGGCAGTACCGTTGTCATCGCCGCTCCTCGGTTTCTCGCTGTCCAACATGCCGGGCATGCCGGCACTGCCGCGATACGCCTTTCACGACGCGGAATACTCAGCCGGTCAGCGGCCTCACCAGGGCTATCTGCGAGATCCTGCGCAGGGCATGCCGAAGCCTGATACGGCGCGTCCCGCCGGCCGGGCAGGCCCCGGACGGCCTCGCCAGACCGAAGTGGACGGTCGAGGCGTTCAGGCCGCCGACCGCCGGGCCGTGATCAGGAGATGCTCCTCCGGAGCGGCATCAGGCTCGTGTGGTTCGAAAAGCTCCGAGTGAGTGCTGACCACGCGCAGGCCCGCCCGGACGATCGTCGCCTCGATGGCCTCGGCCGAGAAGCTGATCAGCTCGACGCGGTGCCCGAGGAACTCGACGGGCACGTTCTCCACATCCATCGGCACCGTCACGAACGACAAGTAGCCGCCGGGCACGAGCCAGCTCGCGATGGCACCCAGCACGGCCTCGGTGTCGGCGCGCGGCATCTGCAGGAACGAGAAATACGCGCACACCGCGTCCCACGACTCCGGCGGCGACGTCCATTCCCGGACATCCGCCCGCACGAACCGGGCTCCCGGCACGTTCGCCGTCGCCAGGTCCACCATCACGGGCGATACGTCGATTCCCGTGACGCGACGCCCGCCGCGACCAGATCGCGCGCCACGGGGCGGCCCGTGCCACTGCCGATGTCGAGCACTCGCGCACCGCCGGGCAGCACTCGCAGCAGCCCGCGCACTGCCCGTTCGACCACGGGCCGGTGACCGAACGCCTGCTCGTAACCGGCACCGATGGCGTCGAACAGTTCGGCCTCGGTCATCGGGCGCTCGTTCACGATGCCGCACACTAACGACCTGGCGCCCCGTTTTCCATCTGCCGGGCGCGATGCCAGCTCAGCTCGGACCGAATCGTGGCAGCACCGAGCAACCAGGCCACCCGCATCGGCGCCACGTCGTCGAGTAACGCGGCAAACTCCCGGACACAGTCGTTATCGGCGTTCTCGTAGTCGATCAACCCGTACTCCCGATACCGGCGGCAGGTCCGCACAGTCGACTCCGTGGTCGCGGCAGTGTCAAGAAATGTGGAGGACTTTCGCCGCCGGCGCGAATCAGGCACAGATCCGCCCCGCCGACCTCGACCGGCGCCACGAACGCGGCCAGGCACAATGTGGCGGTGACAGTCAGAGATCTGCAGGCGGTGTGGGAAAAGCTCGGCAGCGAAGATCCGCTCTGGGCCGTCCTGTCGGTGCCCGGCCGCAAGGGAGGCCAGTGGGACCTCACGGAATTCATGGCCACCGGAGCGGAGCACGTCGAGTACATCAACCGGCTCCTCGATGAGTACCAGATCTCGCTCGGCGACCGCGTCCTCGACTTCGGCTGCGGTGTCGGCAGGCTGACCCAGGCGCTTGCGGGCCAGGTCGGCACTCTGGTGGGCGTCGACATCGCCGAGTCGATGGTCGAAGCGGCGCGACGGATCAACACCTACCCCGACCGCGTCAGCTACGAGCACTACGACGGGCACGTGCTGCCGTTTCCCGACGACAGCTTCGACAGCGCCGTCACTCTGATCGTGCTGCAACACATCCCGCCCGCCGTCCAGCTGTCCGCCATGCTCGAACTGCACCGTGTCGTGCGACCGGGTGGGCTCCTGCTGTTCCAGGTGCCTGCCGCGATGCGCTCACCGGAACCGCTCGCCGTCGAAACGTGCCGGGCCGAGATCACCTTCCTCGAAGGCCCCGAAACGATGCGGCCGCTGAGTTCCGCGACCGTGCGCGCCCGCGTCACCAACCGCGGTCCGGCGCCGTGGCCGGCCGACCAGGAGGTCAAGCTGGGCAACCGCTGGTGCCGGGACGGCATGCGGACCCGCGACGACGGGCGCGCCGAGTTGCCGCGCGTGGTACTGCCTGGTGAGACGCTGGAGCTGGAACTCACCGTGCGCGCGCCCGCCGAGCCCGGCACCTACGACATCGAGCTGGACATGGTGCAGGAGTTCGTGGCCTGGTGGTCAGAACACGACAGCCCGACCGCGCGCCGCGCCGTGGCGGTCGAGGCTGCCGCGGAACCGAAGACGTTCCAGGCGGCCCCCACCGCTGTGACCTCCGCCGCCAGGGCACGCCCCGAGACCGAGGGCATCGAGATGCATCCGATGCCGACCTCGCTCGTACGCGCGGTGTTCGACCACGTCGGAGCCGAGATGGTGGGTGTGGATGAGTACGCCATCGCCGGGCCGGAGTGGGTGAGCCGCACCTATCTGGTCCGGGTCGGCGGCTGACTGGTCGCGTTGCCGCCTGGCTGGGAAGGCGGACGGGCCCACGGCCGGACGCAGCGCCCGGGTGGAGGACGGCTGACCGGGTCGGGAGGCGGACGGGCCGACGGCAGGACCCGAGCGCCGGATGGATGGCGCGCCAGCGGGACCGCGCCGGGCTGGCGCGGTGTCGAGCTGCGAATCCCCGGCTGTGGGGGTGGCATTGCAGGGCTGCACCGCACGTCCCTGACCGTGCGTTCCTGACTGCGAGCCGCCGGTGCGAGTGCTCGCCGCGTCCTCGCGAGAGGCGCGGGACGCAGGACGCGGGGTGCGGCTCGCGGGACGGCCGCCACGCGCCTTCCCCAGCCCGACGCCCTCGGGCGTGAGGCTCGCCACGGGAAGTTGACCATCAGGTGAGACGACGTGCGAGAACTGTTCACAGGAACCTAACGTGTTCCGTGGTTTGTCCCCTGAGTCCGTTATGGAGCGCGCATGTCCGCTACCACCGATCGGCCACCGGTCGGGAACTTCCTCCTCTCGTCCCCCACGTCGTGCGCCGCGCCGGTGCCGGCGCCGGAAGAGCCGGTGCGCTGGATACCGCTGGCCATCGCCGCCGTGCTCGGCGTCGGGCTCACCTGGTACGTCTGGGCCTCCTACGGCGGCAAGTTCGGTTCGCTTCTGCTGATCGGCCTGCTGCTCGGCCTGGCACTGTTCCACTCCCGCTTCGGGTTCACCTCCGCCTGGCGCCAGCTGATCGCGGTCGGCAACGGAACGGGCCTGCGCGCCCACACTCTGCTACTGGGCACGGCCGCCACGCTCATCGCGCTCATCGCCGGAACCGGCACCGGCCTGTTCGGGTCGGCGCCGAAGTTCTCGGCCACCCCGATCGGGCTCGCGTTGTTCGTCGGCGCGGCGTTGTTCGCGATCGGCATGCAGCTCGGCGGCGCCTGCGCGTCGGGCACGTTGTTCGCGGTCGGCGCGGGTCAGTCGACGATCTTCCTCACCCTCGGCGGCTTCATCGTCGGCTCGGTGCTGTACACCTGGGCCTACCCGATCTTCACCGGCTGGCCGCAGATCTCCGGCTACCTGCTCTCCGACCACGTCGGCTGGTTCGGTTCCTGGGCCATCACGATCCTCGTCCTGCTCGGCGTCGTCGTCGTGACGCGGGCGGTGCAGAAGCGCCGCAACCCGCCGCCGGTCGACGCCGTGCCCACCGCCCGCGGCTTCGCCCGCGTCTTCCGCGGCTCATGGCCACTGCTCGTCGGCGCGCTCGTGCTGGCGGTACTCGCGGCGGCGGTCGTGCTGGTGTCCGGCGGCACCTGGGGGGTCACGTTCGCGTTCGCGCTGTGGGGCGCCAAACTGCTGCAGCTGTTCGGCCTGCACCCGGAGACCTGGGAGTTCTGGCAGACGGCCGGCAACGCGAAATCGCTGTCCGCGCCGATCTGGACGGACAAGACGAGCCTCACCGACATCGGCATCATGCTCGGCGCCGCGGTGGCCGCCGCGGCCGCCGGCGCGTGGAAGATCCGCGCGGAGATCCCGTGGCGCACCGCCGTCGCGGCCGTGCTCGGCGGCATCCTGATGGGCATCGGCGCGCGGCTGTCCGGCGGCTGCAACATCGGCGCCTACCTGGCCGGCATCTCGACCGGGAACCTGCACGGCTGGCTGTGGGGCGTGTTCGCGCTGGGCGGCACCTGGGTCGGGCTCAAGCTGCGGCCCCTGTTCGGCCTCACCAACCCCAAACCCGCCGACAGCATCTGCTGATTCCCGCAGAAACGACGAAGCCCCGCGCCGCTGCTCCGTGAACTGCTCCCCGGAAGTTGGACTCGGTAATTGAGAGTTTAGGCCGCGAGGGTTTGGGCCCGGTATTGCGCCGGGCTCAGACCCTCGCAGTGTGTGTGGCCTCGGCTGGTGTTGAACCAGGTGATGTAGTCCTGCAGCGCGGTTGTGAACGCCTCGATGTTGAGGTAGTGGGTGTGGTGGAACATTTCTTCCTTGAGGTGGCCGAAGAAGCTTTCGATGACGGCGTTGTCGTAGGGTTATCCGGCTAATGATCTTGGATTCTGGCTATTGGCCGGCTAATGTCGTCAGCCTTTCGGGGGTTGGAGTTTCCGGAGTTTTTCTTCGTGGCGGCGGACTCGG
>NZ_JAAXLS010000081.1 GCF_012328925.1 Amycolatopsis acididurans | reverse complement strand
CGCGATCATCGGCGTCGGCGCCATGCAGTACCCGGCGCACTTCGAAGGCACCAGCGAGAAGACACTCGTCGACCTGGGTGTCAGCAAGATCATGACGCTGACCTCCACCTACGACCACCGCATCATCCAGGGCGCCGAGTCGGGTGAGTACCTCAAGCGCATCCACGAGCTGCTGCTCGGCGGGGACGGCTTCTACGACGACATCTTCACGTCGCTGCGGCTGCCGTACGAGCCGGTCCGCTGGGTCGAGGACATCCCCGAGGGCGCGGTCGACAAGACGGCCCGCATCCTCGAACTGATCGACGCGTACCGGATGCGCGGCCACCTGATGGCCGACACCGACCCGCTGAACTACCGCCAGCGCCGCCACGACGACCTCGACGTGCTCTCGCACGGCCTGACCCTGTGGGACCTCGACCGCGAGTTCGCGGTGGGCGGGTTCGCCGGCGAGCAGCGGATGAAGCTGCGCGACGTGCTCGGTGTGCTGCGTGACTCCTACTGCCGCACGCTCGGCGTCGAGTACACCCACATCCTGGACCCGGAGGAGCGCCGGTGGATCCAGGACCGGGTCGAGGTGCAGCACGCCAAGCCCGACGCCGCGGTGCAGAAGTACATCCTGTCCAAGCTCAACGCCGCCGAGGCGTTCGAGACCTTCCTGCAGACCAAGTACGTCGGCCAGAAGCGCTTCTCGCTGGAAGGCGGCGAGACGGTGATCCCGCTGCTGGACACCGTGCTGGACAAGGCCGCCGAGCACGAGCTCGACGAGGTCGTCGTCGGCATGCCGCACCGCGGCAGGCTCAACGTGCTTGCCAACATCGTCGGCAAGCCGATCTCGCAGATCTTCCAGGAGTTCGAGGGCAACCTCGACCCGGGCCAGGCGCACGGTTCCGGTGACGTGAAGTACCACCTCGGCGCCGAGGGCAAGTACTTCCGGATGTTCGGCGACGGCGAGACCAAGGTGTCGCTGACCGCGAACCCGTCGCACCTGGAGACCGTGGACCCGGTGCTCGAGGGCATCGTCCGCGCCAAGCAGGACATCCTCGACAAGGGCGACACCGAGGGCGGCTTCACCGTGCTGCCGGTGCTGCTGCACGGCGACGCGGCGTTCGCGGGCCAGGGTGTCGTGGCCGAGACGCTGAACCTGGCGCTGCTGCGCGGATACCGCACCGGCGGCACCGTGCACATCATCATCAACAACCAGGTCGGCTTCACGACCGCGCCGGAGCACGCGCGCTCGTCGCAGTACGCCACCGACGTCGCGAAGATGATCGGCGCGCCGATCTTCCACGTCAACGGCGACGACCCGGAGGCCGCGCACTGGGTCGCGAAGCTCGCGGTCGACTACCGGCAGGCGTTCAACAAGGACGTCGTGATCGACATGATCTGCTACCGGCGCCGTGGCCACAACGAGGGCGACGACCCGTCGATGACGCAGCCCGCAATGTACGACATCATCGACACCAAGCGCTCGGTGCGTAAGACCTACACCGAGGCGCTGATCGGCCGTGGCGACATTTCGGTCGAGGAGGCCGAGGCCGCGCTGCGTGACTTCTCCAGCCAGCTGGAGCACGTGTTCAACGAGGTCAGGGAGCTGGAGAAGCACCCGATCGCGCCGAGCCCGTCGGTCGAGGAGGAGCAGCAGGTGCCGGCCAAGGTGCCGACCGCGGTGTCCCGCGACGTCATCGAGCGCATCGGCGACGCGTTCCTCAACGTTCCCGAGGGCTTCAACCCGCACCCGCGTGTCAAGCCGGTGCTGGAGCGCCGCGCGAAGATGTCGCGCGAGGGCGGGGTCGACTGGGCGTTCGGTGAGCTGCTCGCGTTCGGTTCGCTGGCCATGGAAGGCCGTCTCGTGCGACTGTCCGGCCAGGACTCGCGGCGCGGCACGTTCACCCAGCGGCACTCGGTGCTGATCGACCGCAAGTCCGGCCGCGAGTACGCGCCGCTGCAGAACCTCAGCGACGAGCAGGGCCGCGTGATGATCTACGACTCGGCGCTGTCCGAGTACGCGGCGGTCGGTTTCGAGTACGGCTACTCGGTGGCCAACGCCGACGCGCTGGTCATGTGGGAAGCGCAGTTCGGTGACTTCGTCAACGGCGCGCAGACCGTGATCGACGAGTACATCTCCTCGGGCGAGGCCAAGTGGGGACAGCTGTCCGATGTGGTGCTGCTGCTGCCGCACGGGCACGAGGGCCAGGGCCCGGACCACACGTCGGGCCGCATCGAGCGGTTCCTGGCGCTGTGCGCCGAGGGCTCGATGACCGTCGCGGTGCCCTCCACCCCGGCGAACTACTTCCACCTGCTGCGCCGGCACGCCCTCGACGGCATCCGCCGCCCGATGATCGTCTTCACCCCGAAGTCGATGCTGCGGAACAAGGCGGCCACCTCGCCGGTCGAGGACTTCGTGGACCAGTCGAAGTTCATGTCGGTCATCGACGACAAGGAAGTGAACCCCGGCAACGTCCGCAAGGTCCTGCTGACCAGCGGGAAGCTCTACTGGGAGCTGGTCGCGGAGCGGACCAAGCGCGAGGCCAACGACGTGGCGATCGTGCGGATCGAGCAGTACTACCCGCTCCCGGAGAAGAAGCTGCGCGCGGCGCTCGAGCGCTACACCTCGGCTTCGCAGGTCGCCTGGGTGCAGGAGGAGCCGGAGAACCAGGGCGGTTGGCCGTTCTTCGGTCTGCACCTGCCGCGCAAGCTGCCGGAGCTGCTCGCGGGCCTGGACGTCGTCGCCCGCCGCCCGATGGCCGCCCCGAGCGCCGGTTCGTCGAAGGTGCACGAGGTGGAGCAGAAGGCCCTGATCGCGAAGGCCTTCGAGTGATGGCTTAGGCCGTAGGAAAGGCGCCCTTCCCAGTTCAGTGGGGAAGGGCGCCTTTTCGTTGCGGGGGAACGTGAAACGGGCCCGGCGATCCGCTGACCGCAATGCCCCGCTCGGCCACGCGGAAACCCCGACACGGCCGCACGGAAACCTCAACTCGGCCCCACGCAGAAACGCCGACTCGGGCGCGCGGAGACCCCGACTCGGCCCCACGCAGAAACGCCGACTCGGGCGCGCGGAGACCCCGACTCGGGCGCACGGAAACCTCAACTCGGGCCGCGCAGAAACCCCAAACCGGCCACGCGGAAACCTCGACTCGGGCGCGCAGAAAGCCCGACTCGGGCACCCGGAAAGCCCGACTCGGGCGCGCGGAAGCCTCAACTCGCGCTTGGGCTGTGGGGTCTGGCATTTGGGTGGGGGCGGCCGGGAGGCGGGGTGGTTCAGGAGCGGCCTTCGATCACGTCGAGTACCTGGCGGGCGGTCACCACGCCCACCACCCGGCCTTCGGCGTCCGCGACCACGCCCAGCCCCGCGGGCGAGGACAGCGCCGCGTCCAATGCTCCCCGGATCGCCGTGCCCTGCTGGTAGAGCGAACCACCCGCGACCAGGTCACCCTCCGTCAGCGAGCCCTCCACAGTGGACTCCGGCGGCAGCCAGCCGCGCGGCTGGTCGGCGTCGTTGATCGCGAGCAGCCAGTCCGACACCGGGGCCGGCACCGGTTCACCGACCCGCACCGTCGCGACGTCCTTCACTTCCACCCCAGCGGAATCCACAAAGGACAGACCGCGGTAGCCGCGGTCCTTGCCCACAAAGGAAGCCACGAAATCGTCCACAGGGGACCGCAGCACGTCCGAGGGTGTCCCGTATTGCGCGAGCTTCCCGCCGACCCGCATCACCGCGACCCGGTCCCCGAGCCGCACCGCCTCGTCGATGTCGTGCGTCACGAACACGATCGTCTTGCCCAGCTGCGACTGCAGCCGCAGCAACTCGTCCTGCAGACCCTCCCGCACGATGGGGTCGACGGCCGAGAACGGCTCGTCCATCAGCAGCACCGGTGAATCGGCCGCGAGCGCGCGGGCCACGCCGACGCGCTGGCGCTGCCCGCCGGACAGCTGCGCCGGATAGCGCTTACCGAGTTCGGCGGGCAGCCCCACGATCTCCATCAGCTCCGCCGCCCGGTCCCGCGCCTTGCGCTTGCCCCAGCCGGACAGCAGCGGCACGGTGGCCACGTTGTCGAGCACGGTGCGATGCGGGAACAGGCCCGCATGCTGGATGACGTAGCCGATCCCGCGCCGCAGCACCGCCGGATCCGAGTCGCGGACGTCCTTGCCGTCGAGCAGCACCCTGCCCGACGTCGGCTCGACCATGCGGTTGATCATCCGCAGCGACGTGGTCTTGCCGCAGCCGGACGGGCCGACGAACACCGTGATGGTGCCGTCCTCGATGGTCATGCTCAGCCCGTCCACCGCGACGGTGCCGTCCGGGTACCGCTTGGTGACGTCCGCGAACTCGATCCCCACAGGGCCGACTCTAGCCGGTCACACCGTCCTCCACGGCGGCCTTCGCCACGGCCGCGGCCACCTCCGGCGCGACGCGCGGGTCGAGCGGGCTCGGCACGATGCGGTCCGGGCCGAGATCGTCCTGCGCCACGGCGACGATCGCCTCGGCGGCCGCCAGCTTCATGTTCTCGGTGATCGCCCGCGCGCCCGCGTCGAGCGCGCCGCGGAACACGCCCGGGAAGGCCAGCACGTTGTTGATCTGGTTCGGGAAGTCGCTGCGCCCGGTGGCCACGATCGCCGCGTACTTGGCGGCCTCGTCCGGCTGCACCTCCGGGTCCGGATTGGACAGTGCGAACACGATCGGGTCCTCGGCCATGCTGCCCAGCAGCGCCGGATCGATCGTGGAGCCGGACAGCCCGAGGAACACGTCCGCACCCTTGAGCGCGTCGGCGATGCCACCGGTCAGCCCCGCCGCGTTGGTGGTCTCGGCCAGCCGCTGCTTGATCGGGTTCAGGCCCTCGCGCCCGGGGTGGATGACGCCCTTCGAGTCCAGCATCGTGACATCGGCCACCCCGGCTTCCTGCAGGATCCGCGCGCACGCGACACCGGCCGCGCCCGCACCGGACACGACCACCCGCTGCTTGGTGATGTCCCGGCCGAGCACCAGGTTCGCCCCGCGCAGCGCGGCCAGCGTCACGATCGCCGTGCCGTGCTGGTCATCGTGCATGACCGGGCAGTCCAGCGCCTCCTTGAGCTTGTCCTCCAGCTCGAAGCAGCGCGGCGCGGAGATGTCCTCGAGGTTGACCGCGCCGAACGACGGGCGCAGCCGCACCAGCGTCTCGACGATCTCGTCGACGTCGGTGGTGTCCAGCACCAGCGGGATCGAGTCGAGCCCGCCGAAGGTCTTGAACAGCACCGACTTGCCCTCCATCACGGGCAGCGAGGCGCTCGCCCCGATGTCGCCGAGCCCGAGCACGGCGGTGCCATCGCTCACCACGACGACCAGGCGGTCGGCCCACGTGTAGCGCTGCGCGCGCGACGCGTCCTCGGCGATGGCCCGCGACACCTTGGCCACCCCCGGCGTGTAGGCGACCGAGAGGTCACGCGGGCGGGAGATCGGCCGGGTCGCGGCCACGGACAACTTGCCGCCCTCGTGGCCGGCGAAGATCTCGTCGTCGGTGACCGGCGACGTGTCGTTGTCCTGCATCGCGTTCCTTGTCGTCTGAGCGTAAGTCATCTTCGGAATCCCTCCCGGGACCGCGCACGGGGACAGCTCTCCCCGATTCCTGTAGCACTGGCTTGTGCTGCTCGGCAGCCTCGACGCGGTGGCGCCATCTGCCGGCAAGGCGTCCGATTCGGCCGTGCGAGCCCTTGGTGAGGCGACGGCCGCGGACGCGGCGGTCCTCCCAGTGTTGCAGGCTCACCGCCGGTTGTGATCCTCAGGTGCGGCTGATATCACACTCTGCTGATGGTTACCAGTCCGGCGGCAGTCACGGCTGTCCGGCTGGCATAGGCCGGCCTCTGTTGCTCAGATTGGCCCACTTTCGGCCGGATTGGTAACACACCTGGTCGACACCGGTATAACAAGACGTCCGTCCGGCTTGGTTGATCACCGATATGGTGAAGCGCATGAAGGTGCGCGAGCTCGCCGTGAAGGACGCCTACGAGTTCACCCCGCAGCAGTTTCCCGACCACCGCGGCCTGTTCGTCGCCCCGTTCCAGGAGTCCGCGCTCGTCGAGGCGGTCGGTCATCCGATGCGGCTGGGCCAGACGAACCACAGCGTGTCCCGCCGGGGCACGATCCGCGGCGTGCATTTCGCCGACACCCCGCCGGGGCAGGCGAAGTACGTCTACTGCCCGCGTGGCGCGCTGCTCGATGTGATCGTGGACCTGCGCACGGGCTCCCCGACCTTCGGCCGCTGGGACGCGGTACGGCTGGACTCGGTCGACTTCCGCGCGGTCTACGTGGCCGAGGGGCTCGGCCACGCGTTCATCGCGCTGGAGGACGACACGGCGATGTCGTACCTGTGCTCGACGGGCTACAACCCCTCGGCCGAGCACGGGGTGAGCCCGTTCGACCCGGACCTCGGCCTGCCGTGGCCGTCCGGCGTCGAGCACATCGTGTCGGAGAAGGACGCCGAGGCCCCCACCCTGTCCCAGGCGCTGGCCGCCGGCCTCCTTCCCCGTTACGACGCTTGCGTCGAGCACTACGACTCGCTCAGGTGAGGTCCTCGGCCAGCACGCGCTCGATGTTGCGCTCGGCGAGCGCGGTGATCGTGACGAACGGGTTCACGCCGGTGCTGCCGGGGATGAGCGAACCGTCGGTCACGTACAGCCCGGGGTAGCCCTTGACCCGGCCGTAGAGATCGGTGGCCTTGCCCAGCACCAAGCCGCCGAGCGGGTGGTAGGTGAACCGGTTCTCGAACGCGCGCGTGTCGCCGAACAGGTCGTACCGGTAAATCGTCTTGCCGGCCGAGTTGATCTTGTCGAACAGCTGCTTCGCGGCGTCGATCGACGGCCGGCCCTGCGCGACGTCCCAGTTCAGCCTGGCCGAGTCGCTCGCGGCGTCGTAGGAGAAGTGACCGCGCTCGGGGTTGCGGGTGATCGCCAGGTACAGGCTCGCCCACGTCTCGATGCCCGCTGGCACCGGCGCGATCTCGGCGAACACCGGGTACTTCGGGTCGTTCCAGGCGTCGATGCCCAGCGCGGGCATCCCGGATTCGAGTGAGCCGGTGGTGTCCCAGATGTGGTTCGCGCGGCCGAGCATCACGTTGCCGTTGGTGCCCCAGCCCTGACCGACCTCGTCGCCCAGCTCGGGCAACTTGCCGGTGTCGCGGGCTCGCACGAGCAGTTCGGTCGAGCCGAGGCTGCCCGCGCCGAGGAACAGGTGGCGCGTGCCGATCTGCTTGGTCGCCACGACGCTGCCCTCGGGGTCGATCTGGCGCACGGTCAGCAGGTAGGTGCCGTCGGCCTGCCGCTCGATGTCGCGCACCTCGTGCAGGCTCTGGATGGTGACGTTGCCGGTGCCCAGCGCGGCGGCGAGATAGGTTTTGTCCAGCGAGCGCTTGCCGTGGTTGTTGCCGTAGATCACCTCGGAGGCCAGCGCCGAGCGCGGTACCTCGCCCGCCTCCTCGCGGCGCATGTAGTCGAAGTCGTAGACGCTGGGCACGAACGTCGTGGTCAGGCCGGCCTTCTGCGCGGCCTTCCTGGATACGCGCGCGAACTGGTAGGACTTGCAGGTCTCGAACCAGTCCGGGTCGATGTGGTTCACGCCGAGGCCGGCGTTGGCCCTCGGGTAGTAGGTGCCGTACATCTCGTCGGCGTCCACCTCGGGCAGGATCTCGGTGAAGTACGAGCGCTTCGGCACCACGGCCATCGCGCCGTTGACCAGTGAACCGCCGCCGACTCCGCGTCCGACGTACACCGACATGTCACCGAAATGGACCCGATCGAGGACACCCGCGTAGGAGTCGATGTTGCGGTTGGCCAGATCGAGCCACAGGAACGACGCAAGCGGCGCCTCGGTGCGCTTCTTGAACCACATCGACCGCCGGTCGGGCGAGAGCATGCCCGAGAAGATGGTGCCGTCGGACGTGGGCGTGTTCCACAGCTGACCCATTTCGAGCATCACCGTCGGAATGCCGGCGGACCCGAGCCGCAGCGCGGTGACGGCGGCGCCGTAGCCGGTGCCGATCACCACCGCTGGCCAGAATTCGCGCTCCTGCGCGGCCGAAGCCTCGCCGGCGAGGGAGATCGTGGACAGTCCGGCCGCCGCGGCCGAGCTGAGCGCGGCCGCGCCGAGGAAACGCCTGCGCGAGAACGAGGGGGACATGCCGCGAACCATATTCGCGCTCCCCGGTATTTGTAAACGGTGTAAACTAAGGTGCGAGGCATCCCACCGAGAGGCCGCCCCGGACCGCAGGCTCAGCGCTGCTTCTTCCTCGTCACCCAGATCGTGATCGTCACGGTCACCACCGTTTTGCCGTTCTTGTCGAGGATCTCCACCGGCACCGGCAGCTCGAAGCCCTCGTCACCGAACTCCGGGATCTCCGGCAGCTCGGCGACGGCCCGCAGCCCGGTCTCCGCCTTGGCGACGTAGGCGACGGTCATGCCCTTGGGCAGCCAGCGATGCGTCGGTGGCACCGTGGCCTCGGCCACCATGCCCATGGCGATCTCCGCGAGGTTGCACGCCGCGATCGCGTGAAAAGTTCCTATGTGGTTGTGCACACCCCACCACTTCGGCGCGGTGACCTCACAGCGGCCCGGACGCAGCTCGCGCACCGAGGGCAGCACCGTCCGGAAATAGGGCGCACGCAGGGAAACCGCGACCGAGAACAGCCTTTTACCACCCGGCAGGGCGGCCAGCCGGTTCCACATCGCGAACGTCGATGCCATCTCACACTCCCTTGTTACTGACGAGTAATAAAGCAGAGGGATTGCTATGTTCGCAACCGTGGACCACGAGCTCTTCCTCCTACGTCATGGTCAGACCGAATGGTCCGTCAACGGGCGGCACACCGGCCGTACGGACATCCCGCTCACGCTCGCGGGCGAGAACCAGGCACGCGCCGCCGGGATGACGCTGTGCACGCTGCGCAAGGGTCCCGCGCTCGTGCTGAGCAGCCCGCGGCAACGCGCGATGCGCACCGCCGACCTCGCCGGACTCGTCGTGGACGAGGCCGTCGAGGACCTGGCCGAATGGGACTACGGCGACTACGAGGGCGTCACCACTCCGCAGATCAGGCAGACCGTGCCGGGCTGGACGGTGTGGTCGCATCCGATGCCCGGCGGAGAAACCGTTGACCAGGTCAGTGCCAGGGCCGATAAGCTCCTCGACCGGGTGCGCGCCGCACTGGCCGAGACCGAGGTGATCCTGATCGGGCACGGTCATTTCAGCCGGGTGCTCATCGCCCGCTGGCTCGGCCTGCCCGCGACCGCGGGTGTCCACTTCGGACTCGACCCGGCGGGGGTCACCGTGCTCGGCGACGAGCGGGGCGTGCCCAAGATCGAAAACCTGAACATCCCACCGTCGTAAGTAGGTTTCGTTGAGCATCCGCCGCATTGCCGAGTCCGATGTAGACACCGTCGTAGGGCTGGTGCACGACCTCGCCGCCTACGAGAAGGCCCCGGCGGAATGCCGCCTGGACTCGGCGAAACTGCGCACCGCCCTGTTCGGCGAGCGCCCCGCCGTGTTCGGGCACGTTGCCGAGGAGGACGGCCAGATCGTCGGTTTCGCCTTGTGGTTTCTCAACTTCTCCACCTGGCGCGGCGTGCACGGCATCTACCTCGAGGACCTCTACGTGCGTCCCGAGCTGCGTGGTTCGGGGCTCGGCAAGGAGCTGCTGGCGACGCTGGCGAAGGAATGCGTCGACAACGGCTACGGCAGGCTCGAATGGTCGGTGCTCGACTGGAACCCGGCGACGGGCTTCTACAAGGCGCTCGGCGCGATCCCGATGGACGAGTGGACCGTGTACCGGCTCACCGACACCGCACTGGAAAAACTGGCCAAGCAGGTCTGAATCCTCCGCTAAAGTCTGAACCATACAAATGGGTCAGAAGGGGAGAATCTTGGACGGCTTCAGCACTCAACTGGACGATCTCCGGGAGGCGAGCCGCCGACTCGGGAACGCCTCGGACGCCGCCGCCGAGGCCCAGCAGGACGTAGCGGGCATGGCGCTGCCGACCGAGGGCAGGGACCTGTCCGTCGGCGGGATCTTCGGTGGCATCACGCTGCCGCCCGCGACCGCGTTCGGCTCGACGCTGGGCATGCCTGCCATCGCCGGCGCCTACGACGCACACCGCGAGCGCATCGCGGATCTGCTGGCCAGGCTGGACGAGAACACCTGGGGCGCCGCCCGCGCGCTGCGTCAGGTCGCCGATCTGTACGAGGACAACGATTCCGCCGTCCAGGCCCAGATGGCGCGATTCTCCGAGCGGCTGGGTGAGCTCTGATGGACGGCTACTTCGACCTCGCCGCCGAGGACGCACCGGCCAACGAGTCGCTGCTCGAGGGCATCGTCAGCTCGCTGCACGACGCGGCGCTGGACGCCTTCGCCGCGGTCGACACCCTGTGGAGCACCATGTGGAACCCCTGGCTCAACGGCCAGGAATCGGTGCAGCAGCAGTGGAAGGACGAGATCCGCTCGCGCTTCGTCGAGTTCTCCCAGGCCGATATCGAGCCGGGTGCCAAGGACGGGCTGCAGGGCATCATCGACGACCTCGGCCGCATCCGGGAGACGCTGCAGCGGGACTCGAAGGTCGAACTGCAGCAGGCGCACGACATGCTCGGCGAATGGCGTGGCGACGCCGCGAACCAGACGAAGTACTACGTGCTCAACCTCACCGAGGAGTACGAGATCGTCGAGAGCAAGCTGTCGATCCTGCAGAGCGACGTGGTCGCGGCCCGCGAGATGATCGCCAAGGGCCGCAGCGATCTGCGCAACCTGTCGGGTTCGTTCCGCGATGCGGCCGATCAGTACAGGCAGGCGGAGCAGGCCAACGCGCGCGGCAACAGCGAGGTGCTGACCGACGCGTTCACCGGTGCGATCGCCGGACTACTCGCCGTGCCCACCGGTGGCGCGTCGCTGCTCGCGGCGGGTGCGGTGATCGCGGGCAGCGCGGCGGGATCCGTCGTCGTCGGCGAGATCACGCACAAGCCGCTGGAAGGTGACAAGCCCGAGGACATCTACCAGGACTTCCTCGACGCGATCGACGACATCAAGACCGAACTCGGCCGGACCGGCGAGAAGCTCGTGCACGACATCAATGCGCTCGAGATGCCGGAACTGCAGGACCCGCCGGACGTCAGCCCTGGCCGCAGTTTCAACCCGGACAACTTCGGCACCAACGACATCCCGCCGGAGACCGAGCGCAACGTGCGCGACTCCGGCAAGGACATCCCGCGGTACAAGCCGGGTGACCGGCAGCGGGAACGGGAAGCGGCCGACGACAACGTCGCGAAGCCGTTCTCGTGAGCGGGCCGGAATCGGGTGCGGGCCAACCGAAACGGCGGCCCGCACCCGGCCCCGCCGCCAAGAAGCCGGACCGGAAGCAAGTCGTCTCCGCGTTGGCCGAACTGTCGGCCGAAGCCACCTCGCCGGACGGCGCCGTCGCGGTGTCGGTCAACAGCGACGGCGTGCTCACCCGGCTCAGGCTCGGCGACGCGGTGGCGAAGATGACCCCGGCCGAGATCGCGAACCTCGTCATGCGCACTTACGCGCAGGCACAACGGGAATCGGCCCAGCGCAGCGGCGAACTGCTGCAGTCCATGGGCGCGGGCGGCTATGTGATGGACCGGTTGCGGTGGCGCCTGCAGCATCAGCCGGACCTGCAGGCAGGCCGCGAGGTGCCCCACACGGAGCCGGCACGGAAACCGAACCCGCGCGACGCGCACCTGACGTATCTCAAGGACCGGTCGATGCCCGGCTACGACCTCGTCCCGCCGATCCCGGAGCCGCCGCCGGCGCCGAAACCGGGTGACGACGACTGGTACGAAAAGGGTTTCCGGGTCATGCGGCGGAGCTGATTTACCGGTCCTTCTCGCGGCGGGCGGCGCGCCCTTCGAGGCCGCCGCGCTCCGCCGCCTCCTCCTCGGACTCGCCCTCTCGCTGGCCCAGCGCCCACGCCCTGGCCGGCTGGCGGAACAAGAGCACCACGATCAGCAGGCCCACCAGGATCACCGGCACGCCCGGCCCCGGCAGCCCCGACGGGCCGGCGAGGTACCAGCCGACCCCCATCGTGATGAGTGCCATCACCACACCGGGCGAACGGGCCCAGGTGTGCCCGGCGGCGAGACCGGCGGCGCACCCCAGCACGGCCAGGCCGAACAGCACGTAGAACACTGCCTCGGCGAGCACGTTGTTGCGCGGCGCGTCGGACTGCCCGGTCGCGGCGAGCAGGACGATGCCGAACACGATCAGGCCGAGTCCCGGCAGCGCCGTGACGAGGCCGGCGAGCCGGACCTCACGCGGCGCGGGGGCGATTTTGTCCTTGAGCGACACGGGAACCGGGCCTCCACTGTCCTTGCTGGCCCCTCGGCGCTGCGATCGGGTTCGACACCGGCGATCATGCGAGCCTGCGGTGACCTTGCGTAAGCACTTTCGATCGTATGCCACCCGGTCGGCCGTTTTCGAACCGCGGGCACAGGGGTGAAGATCTGAGTGTCGTCGGCGAGCGGGCGGTCGGCCCGGGTGCACTTGTCACGACGAGCGGCCCTTCGTCTGCGATGGGAGGTCCCACCGGCACTCGAACTCGTTGTCGTGACGTCCGGGGCCCTGACCCGCGATCACTCCTTCGTCGCGGAATCCCCGTAGTGATTTGCGGCTCCTCGGCCGGCCGGTGGACCCGGTACGTGCCCTACCCTGCGGTAGTGCGCGCGATTCTCCTCGTGAACCCGCAGGCCACGTCCACCACGGCAGGCGGCCGTGACGTGCTGGCGCACGCGCTGGCGAGTCAGGTCAAGCTCGAGGTGGTCGAGACCGACTACCGCGGCCACGCGCTGGCCGTGGCTCGCGGGGCGGCACGCGAGGGCGTCGAACTCGTGGTCGCGCACGGCGGCGACGGCACGGTGAACGAGGTCGTCAACGGGCTGCTCGCGGACGGGCCGGGCAGTCGCACCGCGCTGGGCGTGGTGCCCGGCGGCTCGGCCAACGTGTTCGCCCGCGCGCTCGGCATTCCCCGCGATCCGGTCGAGGCCACGCATGAGCTGCTGCGGGCCATCGAGGGCGGGCACAGCCGCTCGGTCAACCTGGGCCGCGCCGACGAGCGCTGGTTCACCTTCAACGCCGGGCTGGGCTGGGACGCCGACGTGGTGGCCGCCGTGGCCGACCGGCGCGGCAAGCAGACCAACGCCGTGCTGTACATGCGGGCCGCCGTCGCCTGCTACTTCCGGCCGCCCAACGGCAAGCAGGCGCTGCGCGTGCGCCTGCCCGGTGAGGAGCCCGTCGAGGTGCGCACGGCGTTCGTCTCCAACACCGACCCGTGGAGCTATCTGGGCGCGCGGCCGGTGCATCTGAACACCGGAACCTCGTTCGAGACCGGCCTGGGCTTGTTCGCCCTGCGCGAACTCGGGCTCGGGACCATTTATCGCCACGTGCGGCAGGCGCTGCGCGACCAGGCGAAGCACCGCGGTAAGCGGCTGCTGCGGCACGACGACCTCGAGATGCTCAGCATCGAGGCCGAACAGCCGGTAAACTTCCAGGTAGACGGCGACCCGGTCGGCCAGCGGACCAGCGTGAAATTCGTGAGCGTACCGCACGCGCTGACCGTCCTGGCCTGATGGGTACGGGTCGAGAGTGATCGTGTGCGGCAAAGTGCAACTTGCCGCTCATCGACACGAAGGCTCCGCTCACCGCACAGCGCTTCCGCCATGGACGGTGTTTCGGAGAGAAACCGCAGGTCAGAACGGTCGCCCGACCAGGTGAGCTGACTCACCGATCAACAAAAAACCCTTGTCGAAAGCCGTGCTTCGTGAAAGCATTCACAAGCACCCCAAAAAAACGACCGCCATGACGACTGTGGCGCAGAGTACTGCGCCCCCTAGAAGGAGCTCACGAAAATGGACTGGCGCCACGACGCGGCCTGCCGAGACGAGGACCCGGAACTGTTCTTCCCCGTGGGTAACAGTGGTCCCGCTGTGCTGCAGATCGCCGAGGCGAAAGCCGTATGCCACCGCTGCACCGTCGCTTCCGACTGCCTGGCCTGGGCTTTGGCCAGTGGTCAGGACGCCGGTGTGTGGGGCGGTATGAGCGAGGACGAGCGTCGCGCCCTCAAGCGCCGTCGCGCTCACATCGGTATGCGCAGCAACGCCTGAACACCACGATACGGCGCGGCTAGCCGCGGCCCGACACCGGGCCACGCGAGCAGCTCGCCCGGGCCCTCGCAGGTCCGAACTTCCCACGCTTAAAGGGCTGGTACCCATTCGGTACCAGCCCTTTTGGCGTGCGTCTTTTCGCGCGAACCGCCCGGCGGGGAAAGTCGCCGTCTGGCAGTGCGAGGGTCCTCAGAGGCGGCGGCTGAGCGGGACCCGCAACGCGGCCTCCGTGCCGCGCTTCTCGCCGTCGCGCAGACGCCGCAGCGACAGGGAGCCCCGCAGCTCGGACTCCACCAGGGTCCGCACGATCTGCAGGCCGAGCCCGTCGGCACGCTCCAGCGAGAAACCCGACGGCAGGCCCCGCCCGTTGTCGCGGATCAGGATGTCCAGCCAGCGTGCCGAACGGGACACCGAGATCTCCACCTTGCCCGGCCGCCCGTCGGGGAACGCGTGCTCCACCGCGTTCTGCACCAGCTCGGCCAGCACCATCACCAGTGGCGTCGCGATCTCGGCCACCACGACTCCGAACGACCCGGTCCGGCTGATGGCGACCCGCGACTCCGCGGTCGCCACCTCGCCGACCATGGGCAGCACGTTGTCCAGCAGCTGATCGAGATCCACCCGCTCGTCGACCGACACCGACAGCGCCTCGTGCACCATCGCGATCGAGGCCACCCGCCGCACCGACTCCGTCAGTGCCTGCCTCGCCTCCGGGCTCGACGTGCGCCGGGACTGCAGCCGCAGCAGGGCGGCCACGGTCTGCAGGTTGTTCTTGACCCGGTGATGGATCTCGCGGATCGTCGCATCCTTCGACAGCAGCGCCCGGTCCCGCCGTTTGACCTCTGTCACGTCACGCACGAGCACGAGCGCGCCGGCGGGCTGCCCGTGCGGCCGCAACGGCAGTGCGCGGAACAGCACCACGGCGCCACGCCGCGAGTCGGCTTCGGTGCGGCTGCCGGGTTTACCGTCCAGCGCGTCGAGGATGCGGTGGGCGACCTCGGTCGCGTCGAACGGGTCGCGGATCAGCGATCGCGTCAGCGGGGCCAGCCGGGTACCGACCAGATCGGACTCGTGCCCCATCCGGTGGTACGCCGAAAGCCCGTTGGGGCTGGCGAAAACCACGTTGCCGCCGGAGTCCAGCCGGATCAGGCCGTCGCCGACGCGGGGGCTGGTGTGCACGTCGCTCTGCGAATCGGGGCTCGGGAACGTGCCGTCCACGATCATCTGGCACAGGTCGCCGGCGCTGCCGAGGTAGGCGACCTCCAGCGGGCTGGGCACCCGCGGCGCCGCCAGGTTCGTCTCGCGGCTCAGCACCGCGATGACCTCACCGCCGAACCGCACCGGGATCGCCTCTCGCCGCATCGGCAGGTCGCGGTACCAGTGCGGGTCCTCCTCGCGGCAGATCCGCACCTCACGCACGGCCCTGGCCAGCTGCGGATGCTCCGCGACGGTGAACCGGGTGCCGACGACGTCCTCGGGGTGCGCGGTCGGCGCGGTGGTCGGACGGGCATGCGCGACGCACACGAAGTCCCCGCCCTGCTCTTTCAGTGCCGGCGAAACCGGGACCCACAGCAGGAAATCCGCGAACGAAAGGTCCGCCAGCAGCTGCCATTCGGCCACCACGGCCTGCAAATGGTCGGCCGCTTCACCAGGCAGACTTGTGTTCTCGTCCAGCAGGTCGGAAAGTGTGGACACTCGTTTCTCCGTCAAGCACCGTCGCACCCCGGTCTGGGCGCGAAACACAGCATGACACACTGGAGGCAGCAGCTAGACCGAGGAGTTGTGACATGTCCAAGCGTGCCCGTAAGCGCCGCGACCGCAAGAAGAACGGCGCGAACCACGGCAAGAAGCCCAACGCCTGATTTCCGGGCGAGGAAAAGGCCCCGGCAATGTTCAATCGTGCCGGGGCCTTTTCATGTCGACAACTCAGTCGCGGCGGTCGACGCTGACCTCGGTGCGCTCGATGGTCACGCCACCGCGCGTCTCGACGGTCTTACGGATCGACGCGCGCAGCTTCTGCTTCAGCTCGCTGGGCGCGATCTCGCCGCCGCATTTGCGGGCCAGCAACTGCTTGAGCTGCTCGTCGATGCCGTACTCCTCGAGGCACGGCGGGCAGTCCTCGATGTGCCGCCGGAGCTCGGCGTCCCGCTCGGGGCTGCACTCGCTATCCAGCAGCAGGAAGATCTCGGCGAGCGCCTCGCTGCAGTTGACCTTGTCCTTGTCGGATTCAGCGCCACTCATCGCGCTACCTCCTGCTGAGCGCCACGAATGAAACCGCGCTCGCGCGCAACGTCGGCGAGCAGGTTACGCAGCTGCGCGCGGCCCCGGTGCAGCCGGGACATCACGGTGCCGATCGGAGTGTCCATGATCTCGGCGATTTCCTTGTACGCGAAGCCTTCGACGTCGGCGAGGTACACCGCCAGCCGGAACTCCTCGGGCAGCTGCTGCAGGGCGGCCTTCACGTCGGTGTCCGGCAGCCGGTCCATCGCCTCGACCTCGGCCGAGCGCAGCCCGCTGGAGGTGTGGCTCTCCGCCTGGGCGATCTGCCAGTCGGAGATCTCCTCGGTGGGCTGCTGCAACGGCTGGCGCTGCCGCTTGCGGTAGCCGTTGATGTAGGTGTTGGTCAGGATGCGGTACATCCACGCCTTGAGGTTGGTGCCCTCCTTGAAGGACCCGAAGGCGCCGTAGGCCTTCAGGTAGGTCTCCTGCACCAGGTCCTCGGCGTCCGCGGGATTGCGGGTCATCCGCATCGCCGCCGAGTACAGCTGGTCGAGCAGCGGCATCGCATCGCGCTCGAAACGCTCGGCGCGTTCGACGGCATCCTCCTGCTCGGTGCCGGACTCGGGCCTCGCGTCGTCTTGCGTGCTCGCCAAACCTTTCCCTTCCCCATCCCCCGCCGTGCGGGTCGCGCGCGTAGCCGGATGCGCATATGACGGGTTCCAGCTTACGCGGGTAGGGTCTGCTTGGCCTGGCTGACCAGGAAGAGTGAACACCCGTACCTGGTCCGTCGGATGAGCAAGTTTCGTCATCACGCCCTGCACAACGACGTGCGGGCCGGGGGCATTCCCCGGCGTGTGAGATCACGGACAATAGGCTCGGCGGGTGGCTGGAAAGGGAACGCCCGCGACCGCGCTGCTCGCGAAGCGCAAGACGGTGCACGAACTGCACACCTACGATCACGATCCGAAGCACGAGTCGTACGGGACGGAGGCCGCCGAAGCGCTCGGCGTCGAACCGGCCCGGGTGTTCAAGACGCTCGTCGCGGACGTGGACGGCAAGCTCACCGTCGGCGTCGTTCCGGTCACCGGGCAGCTGGACCTGAAGGCACTGGCGGCCGCCGCGGGCGGGAAGCGCGCCCGGATGGCCGACGCCGGTGCCGCCCAGCGGGCGACGGGGTACGTGCTCGGCGGGATCTCACCGCTCGGCCAGCGCAGCCGGCTGCCCGTGGTGATCGACTCCTCGGTGCGGGACTTTCAGACGGTGTTCTGTTCGGGCGGACGGCGTGGCCTGGAGCTGGAACTGGCGCCGGCGGATCTGATCGAGCTGACCTCGGCGACGGTCGCACCCATCGGCGCTTGACCCCGAGGTCCCGCGCAAGGCTGTGTTCGGCTGAGACCGCCTACGTGAGCGGCCGCAGCACGCGGCCCAGCCATTCGGTGACGGCGCGGGACAGGCCGTCGAGGTCCTTGTCCAGCGCGTGCGTGCCCGCGATGACGACGACCTCGTGGTGCGGGCCCGGTCGCGGCCTGCCGAACGGATCGGACTCGCCCTGCACGACGAGGGTGGGCACCTCGACGGCGTCGAGTTCGGCCTGGCGGGACTTTTCCGGTTTACCGGGCGGGTGCTCGGGAAAGGCCAGGCACAGCACGGCGACCGCCTGCCCCGCCGCGGCCGTGCGGCACGCGACCCGGGCGCCCGACGAACGACCGCCGAACACCAGCGGCAGCCCGTCGAACCGGTCCGTCATCTCCTCGGCCACCGCGAGCCACGCCGCGTCGAGCTGCTTGGCCGGGGCCGGGGCACGGCGGCCCGCGACGCGGTAGGGCTGTTCGACGAGCGCGACGTTCACACCCGCGGTCTGCGCGGCGCGCGTGACCGCGACCAGGTCCTTGGCCTCGATACCGCCGCCCGCGCCGTGTCCGAGCATGAGCACGGCCGCGTCCTCCTCGGCGCAGTGCAGTTCGGCACGCGCCGGGCCGTGCGGGGTGAGGATCTCGATCTTGGTCATTTCGGCAGGTCGAACAGGGGCGCGTCCAGGTCGGCCTGCCCGGCCTCGACACGTTCCAGCAGCTCAGGGCCGTTGTTGCGGACGTTGTTGACCCTGTCCGAGATCGGCCGCAGTTCGAGGGTGTCGATCAGCTCGCGCGACGGCGTGAGCAGCTCACCGACCTCGGCGCGGTCCGGGTCGAGCCAGTTCGCCCACCTGTTCTTGGTCATCAGCAGCGGCATCCGGTCGTGGATGTCGGTGAGCCTGCCGATCGCGTCGGTGGTGATGATCGAGAACGTGATGAGCGGATCGTCGTCGCTGTCCTTCGGGCGCCAGCTCTCCCAGATCCCGGCGAACGCCAGATCGGGGCCGGTCATGTAGAACGGTTCCTTCTTCTTGCCGTCACGGCGCCATTCGAACCAGCCGTCGGCGGGCACGAGGCAGCGGCGTTTGGCCAGCGCGCGTTTGAAGGCGGGCTTCTCGGTGGCCGTCTCCGCGCGCGTGTTGATCATCCGGTTGCCGACCGAGGGGTCCTTCGCCCAGAACGGGACCAGCCCCCAGCGCATGATCCGCAGGCTGCGCACCGTCGGCTCGTCCTCCAGCACGGTGCCGTCCTCGTCGCGGGGATGGCGCTGCACCACGGTCACCACGTTCTTGGTGGGCGCGACGTTGTAGTCCTCGCGCACCTCGCCGCCGGTCTCGTCCACCGCGTCGAACTCCTGCACCAGGGCCGCGGGGTTCTTCGTCGCGGCATAGCGGCCGCACATCTCAGCCAACTCCTTCATGCCTCGGAACAACCATCGTGACACACATCAGGGATCATCGTGTGGGACACGCAGGGAGGAATGGCTTGGCGAGCAGGGACTGGCGGAAGCTCGACGAGAGCGACGTCCGGGTGCGTCCCGGACGTGGTTCGCGGCCCCGGAGCAAGCGCCGGCCCGGGCACGCCGACGCGGTGAGCGCGATGGTCGTCGCGGTCGACCGGGGCCGCTGGACGTGCGCCGTGGACGCGGATCCGGCGCGCCCGGTGGTCGCGATGCGGGCGCGGGAACTGGGGCGCACACCGGTCGTCGTCGGCGATCAGGTGGGTCTCGTCGGCGACGTCAGCGGCAAGCCGGACACACTGGCCCGCATCGTCCGGGTCGAGGACCGCACCAGCGTGCTGCGGCGCACGGCCGACGACACCGATCCCTACGAACGCATCGTCGTCGCGAACGCCGAGCAGTTGCTGATCGTCACGGCGCTCGCCGATCCGCCACCGCGCACCGGTTTCATCGACCGGTGCCTCGTCGCCTGCTACGCCGGTGGCCTGCAACCGGTCCTGTGCCTGACCAAGGCCGATCTGGCGAGCCCGGAGACGCTGCTGGAGAACTACGCCGACCTGGCCGTGCCGACCCTCGTCACCAGGCACGACGAGGACTCGCTTCCGCTGTCGGACACGGTGCGGGGCCGGGTCTCCGCACTCGTCGGCCACTCCGGTGTCGGCAAGTCGACACTGGTCAACCGGCTGGTGCCGGACGCCGAACTGGCGACCGGCGAGGTCAGTGCGGTCGGCAAGGGCAGGCACACGTCGGTCGCGGCGGTCGCGTTGCCGTTGCCGGAAGGCGGCTGGGTGATCGACACGCCGGGCGTGCGATCTTTCGGTCTGGCGCACATCACGGCCGACGACATCGTGTCCGCGTTCGGCGAGTTCGCCGAGGCGGCGGAGGAATGCCCGCCCGGCTGCGGACACCTCGGGCCGCCGGAGGACCCGGACTGCATGCTCGACGACGTCGACGACTCGCGGCGGCTGCGATCACTGAGACGGTTACTCGCCTCGCGGGCCGGTCTGGAATTATGAGCGCAAATCACGTTTTCCAGACAGGGGCTGCGATAAATGAAGAGAACGGCTCTGGGCGCAAGCGTGCTCGCGCTCGTCGTCGCTTTGACCGGATGCGGGACCAAGACCGTCTCCGGGACGCCCAGCGGGGAAAGTTTCACCGACGCGCAGGAACTCGTGCGCGCCGCATCGTCGAAAACGGCGGAGGCCAAGTCCTCGAAGTTCACGTTCGAGACCGCGTTGGCCGGACAGAAATTCACCGGCCAGGGTGCCGGCCGGTATGACGGTGCCAACACCGCGATGCAAATGTCGATGGATGTCGGCCCCGTGCACGAAGAGATTCTTTACGTCGACGGTTCCGCTTACATTCAGCTGCCGGAGGAATACCGGGAGAAAATGACGGGCGGCAAGCCCTGGGGCAAGCTGGACCCGAACAACCCAATGGCGAAGTCGATGGGGGCGAGCACCAACGCCGAGCAGAACGACCCGAGCAAGTACCTGGACCAGATCCAGGAAGCCGGGACCATCAAGCGCAACGAGCAGACCACACTGGACGGTCAGCCGGTCACGCACTACTGGATCGACGTCGACCTGACCAAGGTGATGAACAAGCTCGCCGACAGCGGGTATCCGCAGGAGATGCTGGACCTGCTGAAGGGCAAGACCGGCACGATCCCGCTCGAACTGTGGCTCAACCAGGACCTGCTTCCGGTGAAGATCACCGAGGACCTCGGTTCGATGATGAAGGCCATGGGCGCCCCGAGCCAGCTCACGGACATGACGATGACCATGACCTACACGGACTGGGGCACCCCGGTGACCCTGACGGCCCCGCCCGCGGACCAGGTAGGCGACTTGAAGCTGGGCGGCTGACGTCCTCGGGACCCGGTAGAGGCGCGGCGGCGAGGCATCTTTTCGTCTTTTCCCGGTGCCCCCCGGTGCCGGTTACGCCGTTGGCTGCCGGTTCC
>NZ_JAAXLS010000080.1 GCF_012328925.1 Amycolatopsis acididurans | reverse complement strand
GCGACATTCACAAACACAATCCCCTAATGCACACAACAAATAACCACCCGTTGTGAGCCGTCCCGGCGGGCTGATCGGTCGCCGGGCAGCGGCCCGGGCGCGGTCAGGCTCGGGCGGCGGCCGCACCGGTGGGCCCGAAGCTCTTGCATAATCGCAGTTCACGGGGGGTTTCCGTGGCAGGTCGGCAGTCGGCGCCACCGCAGTCGTCCCGGCGATCCGTTCATGGCGGCGCGGCCACCGTTCGTCGATGATTCGGCGCCGGTCGTTCATGATCGGTTGCCAAGGCCGGCGCCGGTGAACAAGCTTTGCAAAGACAAGCCGAGTTCCGGGCGACAAAGTTGTCGAATGTGCGGGAGGACGCCATGAGGTGGGTTACGCCTTATTTTGCCGTGGTGGAGGCGTGCGCTGAAGCCAGTGACCATCTGTACCGGCGTTGACGGATTGATTTCGCGCTGTGTTTCTTCATTGTCTCGGAGTTGCTGCAGGCGGGGGTTTCCCGCAATGGAATTGCGCGTGCGCCGGGTGCCGCAAGGCTCGTGCGAAGCCCGAAGTCGCATCGACACACGCGGGGCTCGCGGTTTCCGGTGACGGAGAGCGGTGGTTTCTGCTGAACTCCACCCCGGATGTCCATCACCAGATAGCGGCGGATCCTTCCTTGCATCCCGGGCCGGGAATCCGCACGACGCCGGTCGCCGGCGTGCTGCTGACGGACGCGGAGTTCGATCACACCATCGGCCTGCTGATGTTGCGTGAGGAATCGACGCTGACGGTGTACGGGACCTATCCCGTGCTGGAGGCGCTCACCCTGTGGTTCCCGGTCCGGGAGTTGGTGAGCGACTACGCGGATTTTTCCTGGTCCTTGATCGAAATCGGCAAACCGCTGGATCTGGACGACCGGTTGCGCGTGACGGCATTCCTGACGGGCTCCAAGGCGCCTCGCTACATGGGGCGCTCGCGGCTTCGCGGCCCGTCGACGGAGTGGGAGGTGGGCTTCCGCCTGGAGGACAAGATGACGGGCGGGATCGCGGTGTACGCCCCGACCCTGCCCCGGTGGGACGACAGGTTCGCCGAGCAAGTGGCGTCGGCCGACTGCGTCTTTGTGGACGGCACGTTCTGGACCGACGACGAAATGTCCTGCCAGGGGGCGGGAAGTCGTACCGGACGCTCCATGGGGCACATGCCCGTCAGCGGTGAGGACGGTTCCGCCCGCGCGCTGGCCGCGCTTCCCGCGAAGCGCAAGATCTACACCCACATCAACAACACGAACCCCATTCTCGACGAAGACTCCAAGGAACGCCGTTGGTTGACGGACTTGGGTATCGAGGTCGGGCGTGCCGGCTTGGAGGTGGAATTGTGAACGCTTGGTCTGCCGAGGAATTCGAGGCACAGCTGCGGTCGATCGGAGAAAAGCGCTACCACCATTTGCACCCGTTCAACGAGCGGATGCACACGGGGTTGCTGACCGAGGAGGAGTTCCGCGGCTGGGTCCGGAATCGCTTCTACTACCAGGTGAACCTGCCGGTGAAGGACGCGTTCATCCTGACCAAGCTTCCCGGCCGGGACGATCGGCGTCAATGGATGCAGCGCATCATCGATCACGACGGCCGGACGGGAGACGAAGGCGGGATCGAAAAGTGGGTCCGCCTCGGCGAAGCAGTCGGCCTGACCCGCGAAGAACTGTTCGACAGCGACACGGTGCTGCCCGGAGTGCGGTTCGCCGTCGACGCCTACGTGGATTTCTGCCGCCGGAAGCCGTGGCTGGAGTCCGTGGCGTCGGCTCTGACCGAACTGTTCGCCCCGGATCTGCTCAGCCGGCGAATCACCGACGTCCAACGGCACTATCCGTGGATCGCCACGGAAGGCCTGGAGTACTTCCGGGCGCGGCTCACCCAGCAGCCCAAGGACATCGCGCATCTGCTCGATCTGGTGCTCAACCACGCGAAGTCGAGGGAACAGCAGGACGCGTGCGTGCGAGCACTGGAGTTCAAGTGCGATGTCCTGTGGAGCCTGCTGGATTCCGTGGAACTCGCGTACAGCAAGAGTGCACGATGAACGACATCGATCTGACGGCCACCCCCCGGCTGGCGACGAAGGCGATGCTCAAGCACGACAGCGTCCGAGACGTGGAACTGCTTCTGTTGCCCGAGAGGGCCGTGCTCCTGAACACCTCCGGCGCCGCGATTCTGGGACTGTGCGACGGCAGCCGGACCGTGCGGCAGGTGGTCGCCGAGCTCGAGCACGATTTCGAGACCACCGATCTCACGGATGACGTGATGACGTTCATCGAGGACGCGCGAGGACGGGGCTGGGTGGTGCTCACATGAACGGTATGCCGCAGCCGTACGGACTCCTGGCCGAAGTCACGCACCAATGTCCGTTGCATTGCGTGTATTGCTCGAATCCGTTGGAGCTGCGCGGCCGGCAGGACGAGCTCACCACCGATGACTGGTTACGCGTGATCCGCGAGGCGGCCGGCCTCGGCGTCGTGCAGGTCCACTTTTCGGGCGGTGAACCGCTCGTCCGCGGCGATCTGGAGACGCTGGTCGCCGAGTGCCGTCGCCTCGGCCTCTACACCAACCTGATCACCAGTGGCCTCGGGCTGACGGAGAACCGTGCGCGAACGCTCGTTTCGGCGGGGCTCAACAGCGCGCAGCTGAGCATCCAGGGCGACGCCGCCGAGTCGACGGATCTGGTCGCGGCGAGCAAGCGCTTCGACAAGAAGCAGGACGCCGCGCGCATCATCCGCGAGGCAGGACTGCCGTTGAACATGAACGTGGTTCTGCACCGCATGAACCTGCCTCGCCTGGACGCGATCATCGACGTATGTGTGTCGTGGGGTGCCGAGCGGCTGGAGCTCGCGAACGCCCAGTACTACGGCTGGGCTCTGCGCAACCGCGACCAGTTGCTGCCGACGAAGGCACAGCTGGACGAGGCCGTGGACGTCTACGAACGCCGCAAGGCCGAGTTGGCGCAGCACATGGAACTGCTCTGGATCCTCCCGGACTACTACGAGCCCTACCCGAAGCCGTGCATGGGTGGCTGGGCGCAGACAGCACTGACCGTCGCACCGGACGGCGTGGTGTATCCGTGCCCGGTGGCCGCGGAAATCACGACGATGGAGTTCTCCTCGGTCCGCGATCACCACCTCGAGTGGATCTGGTCGTCCTCCGCCGCGTTCGAGGCGTACCGGGGGACGGAGTGGATGGCCGATCCTTGCCGTAGCTGCCCTCGCAAGGAATTGGACTTCGGCGGATGCCGTTGCCAGGCCTTCGCATTGACCGGCGATGCGGGCCGCACCGATCCCGTGTGCATGCATTCACCCGACCACCACTTGATCCAGGACGCTCTCGTTCGCGCCAACGAGCCGGATGGCGCGGCAAGCGGTGAATTGGTCCGCGAGGAGCTGGTTTACCGCCGTCCGTCCATGTCGGCGCGGAGGCGATGAAACGAATGCGAGTGGAAGGTCGCGCCGCGGCCGGGAGCAACCTGACGCGGGACGAGGCGGCTGCACGCTCGGCCGAGGTCTCCGACGTTCACTACGCGGTCGAACTCGACCTGACGGTGGGTGAGCGGGAGTTCGCGACGACGACCGTGGTCCGCTTTCACGCCCGTTCCGGGGATGAGGTCGTCTTCCTCGATTTCGCGGGCAAGGCCGGGTCGGTCGAGTGCAACGGACGTGAGCTGGGCCCGGATGCGCAGGACGAGGAGCGCGTCCGGCTGGAGGTCCGAGCCGGCGCGAACACCGTGCGGGTGGCCGGTTCGGCTCCGTATTCGCGAACGGGTGAGGGGCTGCACCGTTTTCGCGACCCGCTCGACGGACAGGTTTACGTGCACACCAAGTTCGAGCCGTTCGCGGCGCACACGGTGTTCGCCTGTTTCGACCAGCCGGATGTGAAGGCGATGGTCGATCTGACCGTTACCGCTGACGACGACTGGGTGGTGGTGGCCAACACCGACCCCGCCGAGCAACGCTCGCCCGCGGGCGACGGGTGTTCGACATGGCGCTTCGGCCGCACGCCACCGCTGCCGCCGTACCTGGTGGCCTTCGCCGCCGGCCCGTTCCGCCGGCTGCGTTCCAGCCACGGCGGGGTGCCGCTGGCGCTGTACGCGCGGAACTCGCTGTTCGAGGATCTCACCCGCGAAGCGCCCGAGTTGTTCGGCGTGATCGGCCGCGGCCTCGACTTCTACGGACACTTGTTCGATCTCCCGTATCCGTTCACCAAATACGATCACGTCTTCGCGCCCGAGTACGCATTCGGCGGGATGGAACACCCTGGCTGCGTGACGCTGAACGAGCGATTCCTGTTCCGGCATCGGGTGACCGAGGACGCGCGGCGACGACGGGCCGAGCTCCTGATGCACGAGATGGCGCACATGTGGTTCGGCGACTACGTCACGATGCGCTGGTGGGACGACCTGTGGCTGAACGAGGCCTTCGCGACGATGATGTCGGTCGTCGCGCAGCCCGAAGCGACACGGTACGGGGAAGGCTGGACCGGCTTCGCGCACTACTCCGTGCCGGTGGCCCGGCATGCCGACCAGTTGCCCACCAGTCATGCGATCCGGGTCGACACCGCCGACACCGACGCCGCGCGGTCGAACTTCGGCCCGATCGTGTACCGGAAAGGCGCGACGGTACTCCACGACCTGGCCGAGCGCCTCGGCTGGGAGAACTTCGTCTCGGGTGTGCGGACCTATCTGCGGACGCACGCGTGGGGAAACGCCGGCCTTGAGGATTTCGTGGCGGCGCTGCGGCAGGTGTCCGACGAGGACGTCGATCTCTGGGTCGACGAATGGCTGCTGCGCGGTGGCGTCAACACCGTCGAGGTGTCCCGCGTGGCGACCGGCGATCGGGCCGTGCAACTTCCCGATCCGGATGTCGCGCCGCGGCACCTGAATCTGCGGTTCGCCGCGTTCGACGATGACGGGGGCAAGCTGGTGCTGCGGCAACGCGCGCACCTGCCGCTCAGTCCCCGCGAGCGTGACCGTGAACTCACGGTGTCCGGTGACCGGAGCCCGGATCTGCTGGTGCCCAATGACGATGCGGTGAGCTACGTCAAAGTCAGGTTGGACCCGCGATCTCGGCAGACCGCGCTGCGCAGCTTGTCCACATTGGATTCTCCACCGGCGCGAGCAGTCGTGTGGGGAGCGTTGTGGGACGACCTGCTGGACGCGCGCCTGCCCGCGCGAAGCTACGCCGGCGCCGTTCTCACGCACGGAGTGCTGGAGAGCGATGTCGGCGTCGTGGAGGTGCTTGTGGAGCGCGCCGTGCAGGCGGTACGGGTATACGGGGATCCGTCGCACAGTCGCCGGATGCTCGATGTCGTGGCGGACAAAGCGCGCGATCTGTTGAGCGAAGCCGCGCCGGGCAGCGACCGCCAGCTGGTGCTCGCCCGCGCCCTCGTGGGTGTCCTCCAGGCCGACGATCACGGCCTGCTGGGCGAGGTGGTGTGCGGCCGGTCCCCGTGGGCGGAGCTGGAAGTGGATCGAGATCTGCGCTGGCGCGCACTGCTGCGTCTGGCATCGGCCGGCAGCGAGATCGACGGACTTCTCGACATCGCCAGGGAAGCTGATCCAGGGGACAACGGCCGCCGCAACGCCCTGATGGCAGAAGCCGCATGCCCCACCTCTGCCGCCAAAGAACAAGCGTGGACGCGGCTGTTCAGCGATGCTTATTCGCTCGCGGAAAAGAAGACCATCATGGCCGGTCTGCGGCAACCAGGGCAGGAAACCTTGCTCGCCCCGTACGCGGACCGCTACTTGAGCGCGTTGGAGAGCGCGGCGGGAAACAGCCGGCCCGAGTTCGTGCTGGCGTTCGCTCGCGCTCTCTATCCGTATTTCACCAGCGACGCACGACGCGTGCTGGCGGACACGGACGACCTGCTCGAGAGCAAGCTGCTCTCGGAAGACGTGGTGAAAGTCATCAGGGAGGAGCGAGCGGAGCTCGCCATCATCCAGGCGGCGCGAGCGTGCGACACGGCGAGCACGACGGGTTGAGCCAGTGGTCCACAAGCGACGGTGACGTAGCCGCTGTGGCGTCGTCGCTTCGGGATTGCCTTCGGGATTGCGCAGTGTGGAAGGCGCAAGGCCCCGGGTGCGATCCACCTACCGGGGTCTTGCGCCGGCTGTTGTCCCGTTACGGGGAACCGAATAAGTGCTGCCGTCAGCCTCGGTGGAAGTAACCGGTGGCCTCGGCGCACACCTCGATGATCGTGTAGTACGGCGTTTCCCACTTCATGGTGTTCCTCCCAATGACTGATGACCAGGCTTTCCACGGTTTCAGTGGAAACTATCTCCGACGAATCAGGGTTGCGACAACGGACAATGAACGAGTAGCCGTAAATCGATGACCAACGGGGCCGGTGCTGTCGTGAGCGGGTGAGAGTTGCCCGACTCGCGGATCGCTGCTGACGAGGGCACAGGAGGTGCCGCCAAGGGGCTCGGGCGCGGCCGTCCGATTTCCCGGATGGTCCGTAGGTAACGGTGTGGACGCCGTTCATGTCCATGCTGCGTGCGTTCGTATCGAACGGATTGACCACGCATGCGAGCTCCGGGCAGTCTCATTACACACCGCGAGTCGCCGGCGTGGGCGACGACTGCGACTCGCGGAAGGAAAGGCACGGCCGTCGGGGATCGAGAGCGTCGCAGGAAGCCTGAGCAGGCGCCCGCCGCGAGCCGAGCCCGCCGAACGAAGGTCACAGCAATCACGTAGTCCGGAGCGAGAGGTGAAATCGTGGTTCTTCCGTCAAAGATGCCTCAGCTCGCCGACCTCGATTTGCTGCTGTCGGTCGAAAAATATGGCAGCGTGGGAAAGGCCGCTCAAGCGCACAGCCTGTCCCAGCCGGCCGCCAGTATTCGGCTCAGCGCAATGGAACGTCGACTCGGTCTCCGGCTCCTGGAACGCTCTCCGACCGGTTCGAAGCTCACCGAGGAAGGAGAAATGCTGGCGAAGTACGCCCGCAACGTGATGCACGCGGCGCGAGAGCTGCTCGAGTTCGGCTCCGCCTCCCGCTCCTCCGACGCCAAACGGCTACGGGTCGCGGGCAGCCCGGGCGTCTCCGAGCACCTGATCCCCGAATGGCTGAACCGCTCCGGGTCGTCGTTCGGCGAGGCACGTGTCGAGGTGCGGACCGGCGGCGTCGACACGCTCTGCCAACTGATCCGGGCGAGCCATGTCGATCTCGCGTTCATCGACGGCTGGTGCCAGGCCGGAAGTCAGGTGCAGCAGAAATTTCGCGATGACCTGGTCGTCCAGCACATCTGCGACGACGAACTGGCCGTGGTGGTCGGCTCGAAGCACCCGTGGGCCAGAAGGCCCACCCTGTTGACGGTGCAGGAGCTGGCATCGGCTCAGCTTGTCCTGCGCGAGCGTGGTTCGGGGCTGCGGGAGTTCACGGATGAACTACTGGGCAACGCCCGTGTTCCGCGAAGCTACGTCGAGTTCCCCTCCAACGCCGCGATCAAGCAGGCAGTCGCCACGAGCAAGCGAGTGGCGGTGCTGAATCTGTCCACCGTGCGAACCGAACTCGCGGACGGCCGGCTGTATCGAGTGCCGGTCGACCAGGAGATGCCGGCGAAACCCATTTATGCCGTCTGGAGCGAGCGCCGGGGCCTGCCCGGGTACGCGCGAGAACTGGTCGAGATCGCCGCGTCGAAGGGTAGCCCGATGCCGGTCGCCAGGCCTGTGCCTGACATCGAAAGCGATCGACTCGTGGAGGCGAATACCACAAACACCTAGTACCAGCTTCATTTCTGAGTCGATGACCTGACTGTCGAAACAGTCGCGAACCTGTCACACCGTCCGGTGTCCAGCGCGGGAGGAATAACGATAGATGTCCACTTTGAACAAGATTGCGCGTACCCTTGTCTCCGATCGGCGCGGCATTCTCGCTGCCGACGAAAGCATCGGGACGATGTCCACCCGGCTGGAGAAGGTGGGGGTCGAAGCGACAGCGGAGAATCGGCGCGTTTACCGTGAGCTGATCGTCACCACCCCGCGCCTGGCGGAGTCGATCAGCGGCATCATTCTCGCCGACGAGACGTTCCACCAGAAGCTGTCCGATGGACGCACGTTTCCGGAGTTCCTGAACGATATCGGGATTCTCACCGGCATCAAGGTCGACACCGGGGCCAAGCCGCTGGCGGGCGCCCCGGGCGAGCACGTCACCGAGGGGCTCGACGGGCTGCGCGACCGGGTGAAGGAGTACGTGCGGCTCGGAGCGACGTTCGCCAAGTGGCGCGCGACGATCACGATCGGCGACAACCTGCCCTCGGCCACCGCGGTGCGGGCGAACGTGCACGCGCTTGCGCGATACGCCGGCCTCTGCCAGGAAGGAGGACTGGTGCCCATCGTGGAACCCGAGGTGCTGATGGACGGTGCCCACTCGCTGGAACAGTGCCGGCAGGTGACGACCGCGGTGCTGCAGTCGTTGTTCGAAGAGCTCGACCTGATGCGGGTGCAACTTGACGGCATCGTCCTCAAGCCGAACATGGTGGTGGCCGGGACCGGCAGCTCGCAGCGGCCTGGGGTGAGCGACGTCGCCAGGGCCACGGTGGAGGCCCTGCGGGAGACCGTGCCCGCGTCCGTACCGGGTATCGCTTTCCTTTCCGGTGGCCAGAAACCGGAAGTCGCGACGGCGCACCTCGCGGCGATGCAGGACATCGATCCGCTTCCGTGGGAGCTCACCTACTCGTTCGGGAGGGCACTGGTCGGGCCGGCCCTGGAGACCTGGCGGGGCGACAACGGCAACTGGAATGCCGCCCAGAAGGCGCTCTCCGAGCGAGCCGTCGCGAACGCCGCCGCCCGCTGAGCTCGCGACCGGAAATGACACGGTGCGACCGGATCGGCGACCTGGCTCGCCGGTCCGGTCGGCCGCGTTCGGCGTTCATTGTCGCGTTGGAAACAAAGGAATTCAGGGATGCGCAGTCCACTCGCTCACAGTCCGGACCGGGCAAGCCGGCTCGTACCCGATCACACCCTCGCGCTCGAACTCGTGCGTGTCACCGAGGCCGCCGCGATCGCGGCAGGCCAGTGGGTCGGCCGCGGCGACAGGAGCAGCGGCAAGGTCGCCGCGATCGACGCGATGCACGAACTCGTCATGTCGGTGCCGATGCGCGGTGTTGTCGTGATCGGCGCGGGTGAGAAGAGAGACACGCCCGCCCTGTTCACGGGTGAGGACGTCGGCGACGGGCAGGGGCCGGCATGCGACGTCGCGATCAGCGCCGTCGACGGCACCCTGTCGATGGCCAGGGACGTCCCGAACGCACTGGCGGTGGTCGCGGTGGCCGAGCGCGGCGCGATGTACGAGCCGCCGCCCGCTTTCCGCATGGAGAAGCTGGCCGTCGGAGGAGACTGCGCCGACCTCGTCGACATCGACCTCCCGGTGACCGACAACGTGCGGGCGGTCGCCAAGGCCAAGGGCGTTCGAGCCGCCGATGTCACCGTTGCCGTGCTCAACCGGCCCCGGCATCGGGAACTCGTACGCGAAATCCGCGATGCCGGCGCGCGGGTCCACCTGATCGAGGGCGGCGACATCGCGGGTGCCATCGCCGCGGCGCGCCCCGAGAGCCCGGTCGACATGCTGCTGGGCACAGGGGGAGCGGCGGAGGGGGTCGTCGCCGCGGCCGCTCTGTCCTGCATGGGTGGGTCGTTGCAGGCCCGGCTGCGGCCCAGCGACTCCGAGCAACGCGAAAAGGCGCTCGAAACCGGCCATGACCCCGACAAGGTCCGCCACACCGGTGACCTGGTGGGCGGAGAGAACATTTTGTTCTGCGCCACCGGATTGACCGCCAATGAGCTGCTGCGCGGTGTGGAGCACAATTCGGACCACACGACGACAGAGTCCATTGTGCTGTGTTCGAGGCCGGATACGGCGCGGATCGTCAGAACCGAACACCGGCACATCGGGCGGCACGACGACTTCGGACTGGATTTCGGATGAGCTGGAAATGGCCGCATGACAGGTGAGATCACGACAACGTCCCTTGAAGCCGAGCCTCTGAGTACGCGCTACCGCGGATTGATCTGTGATCTCGACGGAGTGGTTTACCGCGGCGCCACGGCCGTTCCCGGTGCGGTGGAGACCTTGAACCGGGTGACGGCGGACGGCGTCCCGGTCGTGTTCGCGACCAACAACGCGTCCCGCGCTCCCGAGGACGTGGGCGACCACCTCCGGAAGCTCGGCGTCGCACCGCAGGGCTGGTCGGTGGTTAACAGCTCCCAGGCGGCCGCGGCCCACCTGTCCGAATTCCTGGGCCGGGGAACGCGGGTGTGCGCGGTGGGCGGGCCGGGCGTCGCTCAGGCACTCACCGAAGCCGGGTTGACCCCGGTCCGCGTCGCGGACCTCGGCGAGGAACCGGTGGCGGCAGTCGTTCAGGGCCTTGGAACCGACGTCACCTGGAGCGAGCTCGCGGCGGTCGGCTATCTCGTCCAAGGCGGAGCCACCTGGGTCGCCACGAATCTCGACCTCACGCTGCCCACGCCGTACGGGCAGGCACCCGGCAACGGCGCGCTGGTCGCATTGGTGCAGACCGCGACCAGCGCATCGCCACACGTGGTCGGCAAGCCGCGGCCGGCCTTGTTCGACCTGGCACGTTCCCGGCTCGGTACCGGCCTGCCGCACACCCTCGTGTGCGGGGACAGGCTGGACACCGACATCGAAGGCGCCAACTCGGCCGGCCTCGACTCGCTCTTCGTCCTGAGCGGCGCCTCCCGGCTCCGGGACCTGGCATTCGCCGAACGGTCCGCGCGCCCGACGTACGTCGCCGCCGACCTGAGCGGACTGCTCGCCCCCGGATCGTCGCCGCGCGCCGCCGTACCCGGGCACCTCGTCGAACTCACGCCCGGCGCCGTCGCTCATCTTGCCGACGCCCGCGAGAACGGCGAACTGCTGCGGTCCGTGGTCGCCACGGCGTGGGCCGCACGCGACGAGGGCCGTGCCGTCTGCGACGACGCCGGCATGTGGGAAACGCTCGAACGGCGGCTCGGACTCGTCACGCGCAGCCGTCCCCACTCGTAGCTTCGGACACGCCGTTCGGCACCGGTTACCCGCCGCTAGTTCCAGCGTTGTTGCAGCGGCTCCGGCGAATCGAAGATGCTCTTTCGTGAACGCGGAATTTCGGGGGGTTGTCCTCAGGATTTCGCGAATCACGTTGTCCGGCTGCCGCCCGGTCACCCGGGGCAGCCAACGCAAGGAGGAAATATGAAGTGGGAGACTCCGGAGTACACGGTGATCGAGGTCTGCGCTGAGGCTACCGGTTACTTCTACCGTAGCTGACGGTCGCGCTCGACGGGTCCTGTCGCCGGATTTCCCGCCGTCGTGGTGGACGCGGGAATCCGCGACAGGACCAGTCTTGCGTGAGTGGTGACTTCTGAATTTGAGGTGGTTTCAGATGAACCTTGAATTTCTTCCGCTGATCGCACTCGCCTTCGGACTCAGCCTGGACAACTTCCGGTCGTCGATCGCCATCGGGACCATTCCCTTCGGATGGCGCCGCGTCATCCAGGTGTCGCTCGTGTTCGGTGTGTGGGATGCGCTGAGCCCGTTGCTGGGCGGGTTGATCGGGCGCTTCCTCGGCGAATTCCTCGGTGATACGGCGGAATACATCGGCGCCGTAGTGCTGGGCCTGTACGGGTTGTATTTCCTCGTCGGGGTGATCCGGAACCCGGAACCGGACGAGATGGACCATCCGTGGGTGACGCTGTTCGGCATGCCGCTTTCGCTGAGCGTCGACAATCTGATCGCGGGAGCCGGCCTGGGGATCGCGGGGTTCGCCCTCGTCGCCCCGATGCTGGCTTTCGGTGCCATGACGGTGGTCATGTCCGTGGCGGGCCTGTTCATCGGGCGCATGGCCGCCAAGATCGTGCGGATCCGTTCCGACCTGTTCAGCGGTATCTCGCTGCTCGGTGCGGCGATCCTGCTGCCGGTCGTCTTCGGCTGAACGGCCAGAAGCCGCGGCGCGCCCAGGCGCCCGAATCTCAGGCTCGGCACTACCTGGGAGGACACCAATGCCCGAGAATCCCGATACCCACGTCTACCGCACCTACGACAAGGTCCTGGCCGAGAAGCGGCCGGTCCGGCGGCGGAATCATCCGGCAGCGGGCGGCCAATCCAACGATTGGTGGCCGCAGCGGGTCGACTTGAAGGCATTGCGCCGGCACCAGGCCGCGGACAGCCCGCTGGGCGCGGACTTCGACTACGCCGGGCAGTTCGCGACTCTGGATCTCGACGAGCTGGCGCGTGACATCGACGAGGTGCTGACGACCTCGCAGGACTGGTGGCCCGCCGACTTCGGGCACTACGGCCCCCTCGTGCTGCGCATGGCCTGGCATGCCGCGGGCACCTACCGCGTCAGCGACGGCCGAGGCGGTGCGAGTGCCGGGATGCAGCGCTTCGCCCCGTTGAACAGCTGGCCGGACAACCGCAACCTCGACAAGGCGCGCCGGTTGCTGTGGCCGGTGAAGAAGAAGTACGGGCGCCGGATCTCCTGGGCGGACCTGATGATCTTCGCGGGTAACCGGGCACTGGAGTCGATGGGATTCAGGACTTTCGGTTTCGGTGGCGGGCGTCCCGAGGTGTGGGAGCCCGACGACACCTACTGGGGCCCGGAACGCAAATGGCTGGCCGACGAACGCCACAGCGGCCCGCGTGACCTCGACGAGCCGCTGGCGGCCACCGACATGGGGTTGATCTACGTCGACCCGCAGGGCCCCGCCACCAATCCCGATCCGGTGCTCGCGGCCCGCGACATCCGCCAGACGTTCCGGCGCATGGGCCTGAACGACGAGGAGACGGTCGCGTTGATCGCCGGCGGCCACACGTTCGGAAAGACCCACGGGCTGGTGGATCCGGCCTGCGACCTCGGCCCCGAACCCGAGGCAGCGCCGCTGGTCGCGCAAGGTCTGGGCTGGGCGAACGCGAACGGAACCGGCAAGGGCCCGGACACCACGACCAGCGGACTGGAAGGGATGTGGACGCGCACCCCGGTCACGTGGGATCACACCTTCTTCGAGACCCTGTTCGAGTACGAATGGGACGTCGAGCTCAGCCCGGCCGGACAGTGGCAGTGGATTCCGAGCGGCGGCGAGGGCGAGGGCACCGTGCCCGATCCTTATGACCCGGACGAGAAACACCATCCGGTCATGCTCACCACGGATCTATCGTTGCAGGAAGACGCGAAGTACGAGCGGATTTCCCGGCGATTCCTGGAGCACCCGGATCAGTTCGAGGACGCGTTCGCGCGCGCGTGGTTCAAGCTGACGCACCTCGACATGGGCCCGATCCAGCGCTACCTGGGCCCGCTCGTTCCGGCGGAACGCCTGCTGTGGCAAGACCCGGTGCCGGAACCGGACCACGAACTCGTGGACACGAACGATGTCGCGGTCCTCAAGCGCGAGATCCTCGGGTCGGGCCTGACGGTCGCGCAGCTCGTCTCGACGGCGTGGGCGTCGGCTTCGGTGTACCGCGACAGCGACAAACGCGGCGGGGCGAACGGGGCGCGGATCGGGCTCGAACCGCAGCGCGGCTGGGCGGTCAACGAGCCCGAGCAGCTGGATGTCGTCCTGCCCGCGCTGGCGGCGATCCAGGAGCGATTCAACGGCTCGCAGCAGGCGAACAAGCGGATCTCGATGGCCGACTTGATCGTGCTCGGCGGAGGTGCCGCGGTGGAACACGCGGCCGCCGCCGGTGGCCACGAGATCGACGTGCCGTTCCGCCCCGGGCGCACCGACGCGACGCAGGAATGGACCGACGTCGAGTCGTTCGAGGCGTTGCGGCCCACCTCGGACGGCTTCCGGAACTACCTGGGCGACGGCTTCCGCGTGCCGCCGGAGCATCTGCTCGTCGACCGAGCGAACCTGCTGACGTTGAGCGCGCCCGAGATGACCGTGCTGATCGGCGGGTTGCGGGTGCTCGGAGCCAACCACGGACGTTCCGCGGTGGGAGCGCTGACCTCGGCGCCGGGCTCGTTGACGAACGACTTCTTCGTCAACCTGCTGGACATGGGGACGGAGTGGGTGCCGAGAGGAAACGGGAACAGCTGCGCGGCGATCTACGAGGGCCGCGACCGGCGTACCGGCGAGGTGAAATGGACGGCGAGCCGGGTCGACCTCCTTTTCGGTGCGAATTCCGAACTTCGGGCGCTCTCGGAGGTCTACGCGAGCGACGACGCGGGGGAGAAGTTCGTGCGGGACTTCGTCGCCGCATGGGTGAAGGTGATGGAACTGGACCGTTTCGACCTGCGCTGAGATTTCGCCGGTGCATCCGGCGAGCCGGCCGCGCCGAAGACCGTGCCCGAACGGTCTTCGACGCGGCTTTTTGTTGTGCGGCTTCGATTTCACCCGGAACCCGGCGGCGGTGAGAACACCGGCCGAACGGTATCTCCCGCCGGGGGAACGGCGGTGTCGGGCCGGTCGGTGGTAACAGGTACCGGAATTGTTTTCCGGCGCGTAACCTTCACACTCGTTGCAGGCTTCGCAGTGCGGTTCGAGAAACCGGAACCTGTAATTTTTGCGCGACGTCAGGCTCGCAAAGCCGGCGCTTTCGTGTAGGTGATTTCCGCAAAATCTGTCAGAAAATGTGCGTTTCTGCTGACGAGGAGGTGAAGTCCGATGACGATTGCCCAGGAACGAGAGGATCTCCTGGCCGAACTCAACGGGCAGAACAGGGCGACGATCGGTGCCGTGCTCGGTACCGGGTCGATCGGCAAGGCGACCGAACGGGCTGACGGGACGATGGAAGCGACCATCCGGATCCCGGAGGACGCGATGTCGTGGGAGCCGGCGGTCCTGGTCCTGCCGCACGGCGGCAAGCTCGAGCTGACGATCATCAACGACGACAAGAACACCCACGCCTGCCTGCTGCCCAGCAACGGCGAACGGCAGTTCATCGGTCTGCTCAACCATTCGAAGGGCAGCGCGACGCTGGAACTGGACGGTCCCGGCTGCTACTGGTACGGCTCTCCGGCCGGCAACGACGAGGGCCGGGGTCTGACCGCCGCGATCGTCGTGACCGGCGAAGTGCCGCCGGAGGCCAAGCTCGACCGACCCGCGCAGCCGCGGCCGTAGAAAGGAAGGACTCACCATGACCGTTGAATACGTCGACGCCGGCAAGGCGTTCGATCACAGCCAGCTTTCCAACCTGCCGCACAGTGCTCCGGACGTGACGCGCGGCGTCAACTACGAGCGCATCCTCCAGGCGCGCAGCGAATCGCAGAACTGGATCACCTACTACGGCGACTACGACGGCAAGCGGCACAGCCTGCTGGACCAGATCAACGTCGAGAACGTCAAGAACCTGAAGGTCGCCTGGATCCACCAGGCCAGCGCCACCGGTCTCATCGCCTCCACCTCGACCTACGCGTTCGAGGCCTGCCCGCTGGTCGTCGACGGCGTCATGTTCGTCACCGGCTGGGACGGCTGGCTCTGGGCGCTCGACGCGAAGACCGGCGAGCAGCTGTGGCGCTACAAGCACGCGATCCCGTTCGACGTGACGCTGTGCTGCGCCAACGTCAACCGCGGTTGTGCGGTCGCCAACGGCAAGGTCTACATGGTGACCCAGAACGCCCAGCTGGTGGCGCTGGACGCCACCAACGGCCGGAAGGTCTGGCAGAAGACCATCGGTGACGTGCGTGCGGGCGAGAGCGCCTCGATCGCGCCGCTGGTCATCAAGGACACGCTCATCACCGGTTCCGCCGGTGGCGAGTACGGCGTCCGCGGGCACATCGACTGCTGGGACCTGGAGACCGGCGAGCAGCGCTGGCGCACCTACACCGTGCCGAAGCCGGGCGAGCCCGGTTCGGAGACCTGGCCCGCCGACGGCGAGGCCTGGCAGCGCGGCGGTGCGAACCACTGGGTCACCGGCACCTACGACCCCGAGCTGAACCTTTACTACGCGGGCACCGGTAACCCGGCTCCCGACTTCGACGGTGAGGTCCGCGAAGGCGACAACCTCTACACCGACAGCGTGGTCGCGCTGGACGTCGACACCGGCGAGATCAAGTGGCACTACCAGTTCACCCCGCACGACCTGTGGGACTACGACTCCACGATGGAGATGACCCTGTTCGAGCGGGACGGCAAGAAGCTGCTGGCCCACTTCGACAAGAACGGGTACATGTTCGTCCTCGACCGCACCAACGGCGAGCTGCAGCACGTCACGCCGTTCGTCGACCGGATCGACTGGGGCGTCATCACCCGCGACGGCAAGGTGACCCCGCGCAAGTACCCGGACAAGGAAGGCGAGCCCTGCCACTTCTTCCCCGGTCCGGCCGGTGCCAAGGAGTGGACGCACGCGTCGTACAACCCGGAGCACGACCTGTTCTACGTTCCGGTGGCCGACGTGGGCGCCACCGCCACCCGGCGTCGCCGCGAGTTCAAGGAAGGCATGCCCTACTGGGGTGCCGCCGTCGAGGTCGACATCGACAACATGGCCGGGTCGGTCAGTGCGTTCGACTCCCACGGTGAAGAGAAGTGGCGGCACCGGCTCGACAACATGCCGATGGCCGCCTCGACGCTGAGCACCGCGGGGAACCTGGTGTTCGCGGGCACGCCCGCGGGCGAATTCATGGCGCTGCACGCCGAGACCGGTGAGAAGCTCTGGAGCTTCCAGTGCGGCAGTGGGCACCACAGCAGCCCGAGCACCTACTCCATCGACGGCAAGCAGTACATCTCGGTGCCGGTCGGCTGGGGTGGCTGGCTCGAAGGTATCGTCCCCGGCCTGTCCGGCCAGGGCCACGGTGCCGCGCTGATCACGTTCGCCCTGTGAACGGATGCGCCACTAGCCTGGCGCTGACGCGAAACCCAAGGTGACGTCCTGACGGTTTCCTTTTTCCACCGGACCGGTGATCGAGTCGTCCTGGCGACGCCTCGGTCACCGGTTCGGTGCCATGTTCGACGGAAACAAAAGGTGATGTGATGAGCCAGTCGTCGACGCCCCAGCAGGACAAGGGATCCGACCGTCTGCCGTGCCTGTACTGCGGGGAGACCTACGGGCCCGACGATCTCGAGCGGCACACCGCGCCGGTGCACTGCGGGCCCTGTATCACGTGTGTCGACAAGCCGGCGTGCTTCAGCTGCCGTCTCATGTACTGCGTGTGCGACGTGCACCGGTACCGCGGCTGACGAGTCCACTGTGGACCCGCGCGGTCCGGGCGGTCAGATCGCCAGCGCCCGGCGCACGGCCGGCGCGTTGCGGCGGGAAACCGGCACCATGGTTTGTTCCTGGTCGTCCATGACCAGGAACATCTCGCCCTTGCACCGGCGCTCGACTTCCCGGATCCGGCCGAGGTTGACCACGTACTGCCGGTGCACCCGCAGGAAACCGGAAGCGCTCAGCTCGGTTTCCAGCCGGTCGAGGCCCGGCGAGGCCGAGCGCAACCGTCCTTGGTCGGTGGACAGCCACACGTCGTTGCCGTCCGACTGCGCGAAGGAGACTTCGGGCAAGCGCAGTAGCACCATGCGGTTGTCGCGGGTCGCGACCATCCGGTGCGGCTGCGCCAGAGCCGGGCCGTCCCCGCCTGTCCGCGGCAACGGATCTCCTTCGGACACTCCGAACGAGACGAGGTTGCCGATCAGATGCCCCGAGAGGAAGACCGGCCGGAAGCTGATCGCCGTGGGCTCATTGGCGAGCCGGGTGAAGATCTGCGTCGAGCCGAGCCAGCCGGGGTTGCGCGCCGCCTGTTTGGCGGCATATTTGGCGGCCTGGATGAATTCCGGCAGTTCCGGCTTCCACCGCACCGCGGGGTCGGGCGCCGGCGTTGAGCCGGGGATGCCCAGGAGCACGCCCGCCGTGTCGTCGGCGAGTACCACCCGGCCCGCGGGATCCACGGCGGCGAGCGCGGCCTTCGAGCGCGACCTGGTGTGGTTGAAGGCGGCCATCAGTTCGGCGCCGTCGTCCCGGGCACGCCGGCGCAGGATGCGCTGTGTCATCGTGGCGGCATTGCCGAGCCAAGCCGCCGCGGTGGTGGGCAGTTCACTGCGCCAGCACGAGATGTTGAGCGCCGCGACCGATTCCCTCGTCACCGCGTCCCGCACCGCCACGCCGGCACAGGTCCAGTCGTGGAAGGCCCGGCACCAATGCTCGGCGCCGCGGATCATCACGGGCGTGTAGGCCATCAGCGCGGTGCCCATGCCGTTCGTCCCGGTGGCCCCTTCGGACCAGCAGAACCACGGCGCCAGGTTGGCCTTCGCGGCGGCGGTGCGGGTCGCCTGGTCTCCCCATTGGGCCAGGACGCGGCCGCTGGCATCGGTGATCGTCACGATGCCACCGATGTTGCCCACTTCGTGTGCCAGCGAGGCGGCGCGGAAGCCGAGTTCGGCGAACACGACATCGTGTTCCAGCGCGTGGTCGACTTCCGCGAGGGCCACCGGCGCTTCGGTGAGGTGGGGGTCGACCCGGTACTGGTCCCTGCACCGGTGCCAGGAAATGGCTATCTCCGGTCGCACGCCACGGATGTCGTCCTCCCCCTGCACGAACCGCTCCCACGCCTGGTACACCGTCTCCTCGCCACGGCTGCGGGATGCCGGTTCCGGTCGGCGTACTTCTGTCATCTAGACCGCCTTTGGTCTGTTGCCGGCCCGGACGGCGTACGCGCGCGATGCTGTGACCGCTCGCGCGCCGCCTGCTGTAACGGGTCGGGCCGCGTCGCTTTGCCGCCGACGCAAAGTAAGCCGTTCGCTGATCCGAGGGCAAGCACACTGGGATGACTGCGGGCGAAACGCGTACGAACGGTGCCGAAACGACAATGACCGGTGGCCTTCCACGCACCAGCGGTCACCGTGTTCCCGCCCTGGTTGCCGGAGGCCGCTGGACCGGATTGCCGTTGTGCCGCACCAAGTTTCGGCCATCGGCGGCTTCCGGGCAGTGCAAGGGTCCCCCATCTGAGGTATCCCAGATGGTCAGTATCTCGCGGGTTCTCGTATCTTGGTAACACCGACGGCTCGTCGTCCGTTTTGAACCCGACTCGGGCGAAATGAACGGTTTCTTGTCGTTGTCAATGGGCCTGTGGTGTGTTTCTGTGCCCGTGCGGCGGGTGGCCGCACCGGTGGACACGCCTTGAAATGCTGCGCTCAGTACCGCTAGCTTGTAACTTCTGTCACTGCGCGGCGGTCCCGAAGAGTTCCGGCGTGCGAAGCGACGAGGAGGTCGTGATGACCGGGAGAGTGCCGCCGCTGGCGATCGCACCGAGCAAACCCAGTGGACTCGACCACGTGGCGAGTGACTCTCTCGTGGCCACCTCTTCGGCGAGAGAAGTAGCTCGCGCTTGGGAGAGGTTTGCCGCCGGCGAAGACATCGAAACCGGTGTCCGGCCTGAAATCCTGGCTTCCTGGTACCGGTGCCGAGATCGGTACGATGTGGACAGAGCATTGGACGTCGCACCGGGGGCGGGCGGCGATGACGTCCAGCGGCTCGACAACGACGTGATCTTCACGGCGCTCGGCGGCCTCGGTGCGTTGGCGGGCCAGGAAGTCGAACGGGACGGCGCCGTCGTCACGGTCACCGACGGGGACGGACGCGTACTGGGGACCTGGGGCGATCCCAGCGCACAGCGACGTGCCGAGATCCACAACCTCGCTCCGTGGTCGTCGTGGTCGGAGCAGTGCACCGGCACGAACGGGATGGGAACCTCGCTGGAGGTGTCCGGCCCGGTGACCGTGACGGGGCCGGAACACTGGTGTGAAGCCTTCCACCGGTGGGCCTGCGCGGGCATCTCCATCCGTGACGTCGTGACCGGCTCGCCGGTCGCGTCGATCAACATCTCGCGGTGGAACGCACCGCTGGCCGAGATCGTGCCGTCGTGGCTGAAGAAGGCGGCCTCGTGTGTCGAACAGGAGATCTACCGCCGCGCCATCTCCGAGGCCGACAAGGTGATCTCCGAGTTCAACAAGAAATGCGCCCAGGTCACCGCCCCGTTCATGGCGATGGACCGCGGCGGGAGCGTGATAGCCGCCAACGACGCGGCTGTCTCGTTGCTCGGACTGACGGGCGAGAACCCCGTCGTCACGGGCGCCATCGAACCGGCGCAACGCTGGGTGCCGGAGATCTCCGGGCTTCCCGACGTCGTGCGGTGGGCCAAGGAGCGGGCACAGGGGGCGGAGCAGTGGAGCGGCCACGCGTGCCTGCCGGTGCGTCCGGGAGAGGACGCCACTCCGGTGACCATGCGGCCGGTCATCGACGCGAACTCCGTGTTGGGCATGCTGTGCGTGTTCGGGGTGCAGGAGGGTGAACCTTACGAGCCGAACCCGGAAGTAGCGGTCGGTTCGCTACCGCGGCGCGTTATCGGGATTCGCAACGAGCGGCTGGTGCTGCTCGGCCCGTCGGAGATCCGCTATGCCGAGGCTGACCGCAACATCGTCTGGCTGGTCACGGAAAGGGGGAGGATCCAGGCCGCGACCCGCGGTCTGGACAATGTCGAGCGGTTGCTGACCCCGTGCGGATTCCGCCGGGTACACCGGCGTTTCCTGGTCAACCTGCACCGGGTGGCAGAGCTGGAGCGCGGCATCAAGGGCGAACTCGTTCTCATCATGGATTCTCGGTCCCATGAGTTCGTTCCCGTTTCGCGGCGCCACGCCCCGGAGCTGCGGCGACTGCTCGGTGTGTGAGTGAAAGACGACGAGGCCGGCGCTCGCATCCTGTTGAGGTGCGAGCGCCGGTGCGCATCCGCCGGTCAGCGCTCGGTGCGCGTGGAAAGGGCTTCCACCTGGCTGCGCAGCCCTTCCACGGCGAGCGCGGGGTCTTCGGCGGCGTAGACGGCCGAACCCGCTACGAAGCAGTCGACGCCGGCCTCGGCCGCCTGCTCGATCGTGTCGGCGTTGATGCCACCGTCGATTTCCACGATCAGGTTCAAGTGGCCGGTGTCGACCATCCTGCGGGCCTTGCGCACCTTGTCGAGTACGTCGGCGATGAACTTCTGGCCGCCGAAACCGGGCTCCACGGACATCACCAGCAGGGTGTCGTAGTGCTTGAGCACGTCGAGGTAGGCCTCCAGGGGCGTCTTCGGCTTGATCGCCAGCCCCGCCTTGGAGCCCGCGGCCCGCAGATTCTTCGCGAGCATGACCGGATCGTCGGCGGCTTCGACGTGCACCGTGACGTTGTAGGAACCCGCTTCCGCGTAATCGATCGCCCAGCGATCCGGGTTCTCGATCATCAGGTGGCAATCCAGCGGTAGGTCCGTGACTGCCAGCAGCGACTGCACGACCGGCAGCCCCAGGGTCAGGTTCGGTACGAAATGCGCGTCCATGACATCCACGTGCACCCAGTCCGCCCCCCTGCCTGACTGTCCTTTCACGGCAGCCACTTCGTCGGCGAGCCGTGCGAAGTCGGCGGAGAGGATGGACGGAGCGATCAACGGCTGGTTCGACACGACGCCAAGCGTAAAGCAGCCGGTAGCCGTGTTGGGTGGTTATTTGTTGTGTGCATTAGGGGATTGTGTTTGTGAATGTCGT
>NZ_JAAXLS010000007.1 GCF_012328925.1 Amycolatopsis acididurans | reverse complement strand
CGGTCTACCCGTCCGCACCGGCAACAAATCCTCGATCAACGCCCACTGCTCATCCGACAACAACCGAAACCGCGACACGACAGCAGCATCCCAGCCGACAACCAAGATCTTTGTCAGACACGCCCTAGTCCGCTTTGGGGGACAGTTGGTCCCGCAGCGCGCGTTTGAGGATCTTCCCGCTGGGGTTCTTCGGCAGCGCGTCGGTGAAGACGACGGATTTCGGCACCTTGAACCCCGCCAGCCTCCGGCGGCACCCGTCGATCACGTCACGTTCAGTCAGCCCGCTGCCCGGTTTCGCGACGACCACCGCGGTCACCGCCTCGATCCAGCGGGGATGCGCCACACCGATCACGGCGGCCTCGGCCACACCGTCCACTGTGTACAGCGCTTCCTCGACCTCGCGGGTGGCGACGTTCTCCCCGCCCGTCTTGATCATGTCCTTCTTCCGGTCCACGACCCACAGGTAGCCCTCGTCGTCGAAGTAGCCGAGGTCGCCGGAGTGGAACCAGCCACCCCGGAACGCTTCCGCCGTCTGCTCGGGTTTGCCGAGGTAGCCCACGGTGGCGTGCGGGCTGCGGTGCACGATCTCGCCCACCTGCCCCGCCGGCAGCGGCCGGTCCTGATCGTCCACCACCCGCGTCTCGACGTTCAGCGCGGCGCGCCCGGCCGAACCGGGCCGTAGTTCCTGGTCCTCCGGGCCCAGCGCGGTGGCCAGGGAGGCCATTTCGGTCTGTCCGTAGAAGTTCCAGAACCGCATGTCCGGCAGGCGCCGCTTCATCTCCCGCAGCACCTCCACGGGCAGCGCCGAGGCGCCGTAATAACCCTTGCGCAGCGAGCTGATGTCGGTGGGGCCGAGTTCCCGCAGCAGGGAGATCCACACCGTCGGCGGGACGAACAGGTTCGTCACCCGCTCCGCCTCGATCGCGCGCAGCATCGCGGCGGGATCGGGCCGGTCGAGGATGATGCTGGTGGCGCCCAGATACAGGTCGGTGGACAGGAAGTTGTCCAGCTGCGCGCAGTGGTAGAGCGGCATGGCGTGCAGTTCGACGTCGGCGGTCTCCATCCCGCCGGTGACGATGCAGCTGGTGTACTGCCACATCAGCGACCGGCTCGTGAGCATCGCGCCTTTGGGCCGCGACTCCGTGCCGGAGGTGTACATGATGCGGATGACCTCGTCGTCGCCGACGTCGGCCGGCTCCGGGCGAGCGTCCTTTTCGGACCATTCGGCGAAGTCCGCCCAGCCGGGCGGAACCGGCTCACCGGCCAGTGCGATGACCGCCCGGATCCGGACTTCCTGCTCCGCCAGTGCTTTCTCGGCCACCGGCAGGAGCGCGTCCTCCACGACGAAGGCGTCGGCAGCGCAGTCGCGCAGGATGTAGGCGACCTCGCCGCCGGTGAGCATGAAGTTGACCGGCACGAACACCACCCCGATGCGCGCGGTGGCGAAGCCGAGCACGGGGAACTGCCAGCAGTTGCGCGAGAGCACCGCCAGCTTGTCCCCACGGCGAAGGCCCGCCGCCTGCAGCGCCGCGGCGACCCGGTCCACCGCGGCGTCGAAGTCGGCGAAGGTGAGCCGGACATCGCGATGCACCAGCGCCGTCTTGTGCGGGAAACGGGCGGCCGAGCGGCGCGGGATATCGGCGAGGCTGTGCGCCCGCGCTCGTTCGACGGTCACGCGGAACTCCCTGTCGTTGAAGTGGAAACCGCGCGGGCAGCCCGGCGGCCGGGCTGCCCGCGCGGGTGCTCAGGCGGTGCGCAGGTAGCCGGGCAGGATGTCCTGCGCGGCGTCGACCAGCGTCATCGGATCGACCAGCAGGTGCTGGGTCGCCACGACGGCGTCCCGGGTGCAGCGGCCGAGCGCGCTGGGGTTGCGGATCGACTGGCTGCCGCCCCAGCGGTGCGCGAACCCGACGACCTCGCCGGCCACCTCCTGGACCCACGTGGTCACCTGGCGCATCCGGGCCCGCTGTTCGGCGGTGATCTCCTCACCCGCGGCGGCGGTCTGCTCCGCCTCGCCGTGGATGTCGTAGACGTAGGCCCGCGCGGCCTGCAGCAGCGCCTCGTACTTGGCGAACTCACGCCGGAACAGCGCCGAGTCGCCGACGAACGTGTCGTAGCCGGGGCGGGCCTTGCCCGAGGAGATCGTCACGATCTCCTGCAGCGCACGGGTGGCCAGCCCGAGCGCGACCGCGGAGTGCCCGCCGACGCCGATGCCGAGCAGGCCGAGCTTGTACAGCGGCTCCGGCCGCACCGGCGTGGTGGAGAAGGTGTCCATGGTGTGCTTCTCGGGCACGAACACGTCGGTGACCGCGTAGTCGTAGCTGCCGGTGCCGACCATGCCCATCACGTTCCAGTTGCCCAGGAACTCGATCTTCTCGCGCGGGATGAACGCCACGCGGCACACGGGGTCCCCGGTCTCGCTCAGCAGCGGCTGGCCGTCGTCACCGTGCACCACGAAGCCGGCGCCGATCCAGCTGGCGTGCGCCGAACCGCTGGCGAACTGGTAGCGGCCGTTGACGAGATAGCCGCCGTCGACGCGCACGGCCTTGCCGGTCGGCAGGATCATGCCGGCCGTGATCCCCGGCGTGGGCTGGTCGAACAGCTCCCGCGCGCCTTCCTCGCTGAAGAAACCCACGGCGATGCCGGTGCTGAACGCGTTGGCCATCAGCGCCCACCCGGTCGACCCGTCCGCCCGCGAGATCTCCTCGATGACCTTGAGCGAATCGACCATGCCCAGTCCCAGGCCGCCGTACTCCTCGGGCACCATCAGCCAGAACAGCCGCGCTTCGATGAGCGCGTCGACGACGGGACGGGTGATCGTGGTCTCGCGCTCGATGGTGTCGGCTTCGCTTTCGATGAGCGGCGCGACGGCCTTCGCCCGGGCCAGGGCGTCCGTGGCCGGGCGGGCGAGGGTTCCGGTCATGTGCTTGGTCCTCTCTGACTGCACTCTTGGCACCGTTCACAGTGCCGCCGGAACCCGGGCGCCACACCCGGGCCACCACGTGGTCAGCCACCCGCTTTCCGCCACTGCGCGACCTGCGCGCGCCGGGACAGCCCGAGCTTGTCCAGGATGTGCTCGACGTGGCCCTCGACCGTGCGGTGGGAGATGACCAGTTTCTGCGCGATTTCCCGGTTGGTCAGCCCGTCCGCGACGAGTTCGGCCACCTCGGACTCCCGCCGCGACAGCTGCGGTCCGCCGGGGCGGACCCGGTTGACCCCCGTCCGCTCGCCGAGCGCGAACTCGAGCGCCTCACCCCGGGAGAACCGCTGGCCGCGCCGGAACGCCGACTCGTACCCCTTGTCCCCCAGTCCTTTCCTGGCCTGGCGTTCGAACCGGGTGCGCTGTTCGAGCCAGTGCGCGGAGCCGTAGAGCTGCATGCCGACCGAGGCCCACAGCGTCTCGGCCGCGCCGAGCAGCACCGCGGCCCGTTCGGCTTCGCCGCGCGCGGCCTCGCTCCACGCGAGCAGATCCGTGGTCAGCGACAGGCCGATCGTGTCGTCGAAGGGCTGCTTCATGCGCAGGCTTTCCAGCGCGTGCCGGACGGCCTGGTCGTGGTCACCGCACATGAGCGAGGTCAGGCCCAGCCCGTACACGGCGTAGGACAGCATCCAGCGCTCGCCGTGTTCCTCGCACTGCGGGCGCAACGCTTCGAAGTGCCGCAGTGCTTCGTGGGTGTTGCCGGCGAAGATGTAGAGCAGTCCGAGGTGGACCCGCAGCGAGCCCACCAGGTCCGGCGGCGCGCCGGTGCCCTCGTAGCGCCCGAGCGCCTCCAGCAGGATCCGTTCCGAGTTTTCGAAATCGCCGCCGAAGAACGCCACGAGCCCTTGTTCGTGCCGGTTGTAGGCCAGCCCGAACGCGTCCCCCGCCGCCTCGGCCTCCGCCATGCCTTCGGCCAGCGCGCGGATCGCGGCCTCGCGATCCCCCTGCAGCGCGGCGACCAGCCCGAGCGTCGCGAGCGCACGCGCCCGGTCCGGCGACGGATCACGCTCGGCGTCGAGCGCCCGTTCCAGCCAGTACCGGTGTTCGGTGAAGGAGAAACCGGCGGCCCACAGGAACCAGGGCTCGCCGATCAGCCGCGTCCCCTCCTCGCCCCGGGCCAGCGCCGTCTCGAACGCCGTGCGCAGGTTGGCGTGTTCCAGCCGCAGGTCCACGCACCACTGACGCTGCCGTTCGCCGAACCACTGCCGGGTGACCTCGCCGATCATCCGCGCGTAGTACGCGTGGTGCCGGATGCGCAGTTCGGCGACCTGCATGTCGTTCAGCTTCGCCTGGCCGTACTCGCGCAGCGTCTCCAGCATCCGGAACCGGACCTGGCCTTGGTGTTCCTCCCGCAGCAGCAAGGATTTCCCGACCAGGCCGTCGATCCCGTCGACGATGTCGTCCGCGGAGAGCCTGCTGTCCTGGCAGACCTCCTCGGCGGCCTTGAGCGCGAAACTCCCGGCGAAGACCGAGGTGCGGATCCACAGCCTGCGCTCGACCGGATCGCACAGCTCGAAGCTCCAGTCCACTGTGGCCTGCAGGCTGCGATGCCGTTCGGGGGCCGCCCGGTTCCCGCCGGTCAGCAGCCGCAGCCGGTGCCCGAGCCGGTCGGCCAGCTCGGCCGGTGACAGTACGCGCAGCCGCGCGCAGGCCAGCTCGATCGCCAGCGGCAGCCCGTCCAGCTGGGCACAGATCCGCCGCACCAGCGCGAGATTGCCCTCGTCCAGGCAGAACTCCGGCAGGATGTCGCGGGCGCGGGCGGTGAACAGGGTGACCGCGCTGTCCCCGTGTTCGCCGGTTTCCGGCACCGGCAGCGGTGCGACGGTGACGGCGTGCTCGCCGGGGATCGCCAGCGCTTCCCGGCTGGTGGCGATGATCCGTAGTTCCCTGGCGCCGTGCAGCAGGAAGCTGGCCAGCTCGGCGCACGCGGCGAGCAGGTGCTCGCAGTTGTCGAGCACCAGCAGCAGCTGCCGGTTGCGCAGGTAGTCGGTGAGCAGCTGCTGCGGGCGCGCGGAGCGGTCCCGGATGCCCAGCGCGTCGACGAGGGTCTGCGCCAGCAGCGCCGGGTCCCGCAGCGCGCCGAGCTCGACCCAGCGCACCCCGTCGGCGAAGGCGCGGCGGACCTTGTCCGCGGCCCGGATCGCGAGCCGGGTCTTGCCGACCCCGCCCGGTCCCAGCAACGTCACCAGCCTCGCCGAACCCAGCACCTGCCGGATCGTGGCCAGTTCGCTCTCCCTGCCGACGAATTCGGTCAGCTGCGCGGGCAGTTCGGCGCTCGGGCTCAGCGGGGACGCGGCGGCGGGCGGCCGCGCCTGGGCGCGCAGCGTCCGCACCCGGTCCTTGAGCACCGTCATGGAGTGGTCCCAGCCGATGTGCTCGGCGATCGCGGTGACCGTGATCGCCGGGTCCGCTTCGAGCAGCGCGCGGATCTCGGGTTCGCGGGCGTCGGCGACGGACCCCCTGGCCTGGGCCGGCTCCGGCGGTTCGTCGAGCTGCAGGGCGCGCCGCACCGTGTTGCGCGAGATGCCCCGGTGCCGGGCGATGGCCTTGATCGGCATCCCGTCCGCGTGCAACTGCCGGATTTCCCGCCAGTCCTGCGCATTCATGGCGATGCCTCCTCGTTGAGGCGTCAGTTCGGTGACGCTGGGTGCGGGAGCAACTATGCGGGGGCGGCGAACCACGTGTCAAGGACGGCCGTGATTGACCCCCTCGGTCGTGTCGCCGCCAGAGATCACGCAGGTCAGCGGGCCGGCCCGAACACGTGGCGGATCACGGGTGATCCCGGTACCGGCCCGGACCGCACTCGGCCAACCTCGGCGGAGCAACACGATCCGAAGGGAGAGAGCATGAGCAATCAGCAGCCGGTGGAGGTCGCGGAGCGCTTCGTCGAGGCGTACAACTCGGGCGATCGCGACGCGCTTCTCGCGCTGTGCGCCGAGGACATCCACGTCGTGCACCACAACCGGGGCGTGGAGCTCAACGACCGCAACGCCTTCGGCGACATCATCAAGGGCTTCGAGGCGGCGTTCCCGGACAAGCACTTCGAAAACCGCCGCGCCCGGCACGCCGACGGCGACACCGTGGTCGTCGAGCACACCTGGGTGGGCACGGCGCAGGCCGACGTCCCGGGGTTCGCGAGCGCCGGTGACGTGGCCCGGATCGACCTGTGCAGCCGGTACACCATCCGCGACGGCCTCGTCGTCGAGTACCACGACTACGGCTGATGAGCACGGCACCCGGGACACGGGTGACCGCCGCGCTCGCCGGCGGTCACCCGGTCATCGTTCTCGACGAGCACGGCACCGCCGAGCTCGTGGTCGCCGCGGCAGTGGCGAGCACGAGCTCGCTGGCGTTTCTGATCCGGCACGGGTCCGGGTTCGTGCGCGTCGCGCTCACCGGCCAGGCCTGCGACCGGCTCGGCCTGCCACCCGTCACCGCGCGCGGCCCGTACCGCTGCGCGCAGGCGATCGCGGTCGACGCGGCCGAGGACGTGAGCACCGGTATCTCGGCCGCCGACCGCTGCCGCGCCGTCCGGTTGCTGGCCGATCCGGCCACGGAGCCGGGACAGCTGCGGCGGCCCGGGCACACCGTGCCGCTGCGGGCATGGCCGACGGGCGGCGTCTTCGACGAACCCGGCGTCGCCGAAGCCGGGGTCGAGCTGGCCCGCCTGGCCGGCCTGGAACCGGCTTCGGTCCTTTGTGGACTTGTCTCCCGGAGCGATCCGTGCGCGATGGCCGGGCACGCCGAAGCCCGGGCCTTCGCCGGCGAACACGGGCTGTGCGTGACGAGCGTCGCGGAGCTGTTCGCGGTGGCGGCAGAGGAAAGGAGAGCTGGGTGAACGGATTCGACGCGGCCGCGTTCCGCACCGCGATGAGCCGGTTCACGACCGGGGTGGTCGTGGTGACCGCACCCGGGCCGGTCGGCATGGTGGTCAGTTCGTTCACGTCGGTGTCGCTGGAGCCGCCGCTGGTGCTTTTCTGCGCGGGCAACGAGTCCACGACCTGGCCGCGGATCCGGGAAACCGGACGGTTCTGCGCGAACGTGCTCGCCGCGGGACAGGAATCGGTCGCGCGGCGCTTCGCCGGTCCCGGCGACCGCTACGACGGGATCCGCCATCTCACCGGGCGGCACGGCAGCCCGATCCTCGACGGCGTACACGCCTATGTGGACTGTGAGATCGCCGAGGAGTACCCCGGCGGCGACCACACCATCGTCGTGGGCCGCGTGCTGGAGCTGGACACCGGGCAGGGCACCGGCCCGCTGGTGTTCCACCACAGCAGGTTCCACGACGGCGCGGGCCTCAACGCGGTCTGCTGAACACACAAGAGAAAGCCCGGCCGTGCGCGCGGCCGGGCTTTTCCTTGTGGTGCCTACATCTTCACGAGCGCGCCCGCGTCGACCGGCAGCGCGATCCCCGTGACGTAACGCGACTCGTCGGAGGCCAGCCACGCCACAGCCGCGCTGATGTCACGCGGCTCGACCCACGGGATCGGCAGCACGTTCATCGCGGCCTGGCACGCCTCGCGGAAGTCCTCGTGCGTCGGGGACTGCAGGTCCGGCCGGAACAACCGGTACATCGCCTCGTGGTCGATCATGTCGGTAAGCACCGACGTCGGCTGGATCGCGTTGCACCGGATCCCCTGCCCGCCGAGCTCGTTGGCGATGGAACGGCACAGGCCGATGACCCCGTGCTTGGCGGCCACGTAGTGCGCGAAGTTCGGGAAGCCCTGCGTGCCGCCCGTGGAGCTGATGAGCACGATCGACCCGCCGGTCCCCTGCTCGATCAGCGTCGGGACGGTCGCGCGGACCGTCTTCCACACACCGGAGAGGTTGACGTCGATCATCGTGTCCCACTGCTGCTCGGTCAGCTCGTGCACCGGCGCCGAGGAGAACACACCCGCGTTGGCCACCACGACGTCGAGCCGGCCCAGGCGGCTCACCCCGTCGGCGACCGCCTCGGACAGCGCGCCGAGATCCCGCACATCGGCCTCGTGCGCCACCACCTTGCGACCGGCCTTCTCGATGTACGCGGCGGTTTCGGCCAGATCGGCCGACGTCGCCCCCGCGTACTCGGTGGTCGGCACCTGGCCGCAGATGTCGACGATGATCAGGTCGGCGCCCTCGGCAGCGAGCCGCACCGCGTGGGAACGGCCCTGTCCCCTGGCGGCACCGGTGACCAGCGCGACCTTCCCGTCAAGATTTCCCATTTTCGCAGACTCCCGTCGTCGTTAACGGATTTCGTGCCGAGCCTGCTCGCCGGGGCGACGGGATGGCACCGGGTGACCACGTGGTCTCGCACCCGCGTCCGGGGTGGCGGCCGCTGACCCCCCGATCGCGCTCAGGCCGGGGGCAGCACCGGGGCCTGCTTGAGTTCGGCCTTGGCGATGGAACGCAGGTGCACCTCGTCGGGTCCGTCGAACAGGCGCATCGCGCGGTGCCAGGCGTACATGGCGGCCAGCGGGGTGACGTCGGTGACGCCGGCGCCGCCGTGGACCTGGATGGCGCGGTCGATGACACGGGTGGCGGCACGGGGGACGGCGACCTTGGCCATCGCCACGAGGTTGCGGGCGGCCTTGTTGCCCTCGACGTCGATGACGTGGCTGGCGCGGTGACACATCACGCGTGCCTGTTCGATCTCCAGCCGGGACTCGGCGATCTGGTGCTGCACCACGCCCTGGTCGGCCAGTGGGCCACCGAAGGCGACCCGGTCCTTGGCGCGCTCGACCATCAGCGCGAGGGCGCGTTCGGCGGCGCCGAGGGCACGCATGCAGTGGTGGATCCGGCCGGGGCCGAGCCGGGCCTGCGCGGCGGCGAACCCGCCGCCTTCCTCGCCGATCACATTGTCGACGGGCACCCGGACGCCGTCGAACCGCACCTCGGCGTGGCCGTGCTGGTCGTGGTGGCCGAACACGGGCAGGTCGCGCACGACCTCGACGCCGGGGGTCTCGCGCGGGACGAGCACCATCGTCTGCTGCCGGTGCGCGGGCGCGGCCGGATCGGTCTTGCCCATCACGATGAACACCGCGCAGCGCGGGTCCATCGCCCCGCTGGTCCACCACTTGCGGCCGGTGATCACGTACGAGTCGCCATCACGTTCGATGCGGGTGGCGATGTTGGTCGCGTCGCTGCTGGCGACCTCCGGCTCGGTCATCGCGAACGCCGAGCGGATCTCCCCGGCCAGCAGCGGCGCCAGCCATTCCTGCTTCTGCCGTTCGGTGCCCAGCAGGTGCAGCAGCTCCATGTTCCCGGTGTCGGGTGCCTGTCCGTTGATCGCCTCGGGCGCGAGGTCCAGGCTCCAGCCGGACAGTTCGGCGATCGGCGCGTACTCCAGCTGCGTGAGCCCGGACTCGGCGGGCAGGAACAGGTTCCACAGCCCTTCGGCTTTCGCCTGCTTCTTCAGTTCCTGCACGATCGGCGGGACCACGTGGTCCTCGGGGCCCGCGGCACGGCGGTGAGCGAGGTACTCCGCTTCGGCCGGGAGCACTCGTTCCCGCATGAACGCCACCATCCGCTCCTGGAGTTCGCGGGCACGAGCGGAGGGCGCGGGAAGATCGTAGTCGAACACGAACAACTCCTGAACAAGGCCGATCATTTGGTCGGTTCGACCGTACGGCGCGGCCTGGGGCCTGTCAACGCGCGGCCCGGACGACGTCCAGCGCGAACTCGACGTACTGGCGGGCGACCGTTTCCGGCGACGACGGCCCCGACGGCGACCACCACTGCGGCAGCGCGGTGCACATCGTGACCACGGCGCGCGCGGCCTCCTTCGGCATCGGCGTGCGCATCACGCCGCGCCGGCAGCCCTCCACCACCTCGTCGTCCACCATGTGCTGCATCTCCTGCCGGGAGGCGGCGATCCGCAGCCGGCTGGACTCCTCCAGGCTGCGCATCTCGCTCGCCCCGATGAACCCGAGCTCGCGACGGTGGGTGTGAAACAGCGCCAGGCACTCCACGAGGCGGGTGAAGCGATCGACCGGACCGTCCACTTCGGCCCGTGCCGCCCGTGCCCTGGCGAGCAGATCGTGCATCGTCAGATCCAGCAACGCCACGAGCAGATCCTGTTTCGTGGGCCAGTGGTGGTAGACCCCCGGCACGGACAGCCCGGCACGCTGCGCGATGTCGCGGATGGTCGCGCCGTGATAGCCGAGCTCCACGAACGCCTCCAGCGCACCGGCCAGCGGCGGCTCCAGCCGCAGCGGCGGGAAGTCGCGCCAGCTGCCCCGCCCCGGCAGCGGCGCATCACGCAGCAGCGACGGGTCGATCCCGAGCAGGTCCGCGGCCTTGCCCAGACGGGTGCCGTCGATCTTCGTGCGGCCGTTCTCGACGGCGCTCCAGGTTCCGGCACTGACCTCGAGCGCACCGGCGATCTCGCGCAGCGTCATCCCCGCCGCGCGCCGGGCCGCACGCAGCCGCAGGCCGACTTCCTTCCTGGCGTCGCGATCCTCCGGCGCTATCCCACGTCCTGCCACCAGCTTCGTCCTCTCGGCACTTGACAGTTCCGACCGCCTCGTGGATCGTACTCGAAGTCTTGTTCAGTTTTACCGTGCGATCGATCGGTCGCGAGAGGTTTGGCCACTGATGACGGAAGCAAGTCCTCCTGGGGTGTCCGTGCCCGCGCTCGAGAAGTTCCTCCGGGACTCGGTACCCGGGCTACTGACCGGGCCGTTGCGGGTCGAACTGCTCTCCGGCGGCCGGTCGAACCTGACCTACCTGCTCACCGACGGCACCGGCCGCTGGGTGCTGCGCAGGCCGCCGCTGGGACACGTGCTGGCGACCGCGCACGACATGGACCGCGAATACCGGGTTCTCTCCGCCCTGCACCCCAGCGAGGTCCCCGTTCCCGAGCCGATCGTCAACGCCGGCTCCGAGGTGCTCGGCGCGCCGTTCTACGTGATGGCCTTCACCGAGGGCGACGTGCTGCGCGAGCGCAAGCAGCTCGATGCCTTCGACAGCGCGGGAGCGACCCGCCTGGCCGACGCTCTGGTCGAGGTGCTCGTCCGGCTGCACGACACCGACCCCGCCGCGGTGGGACTGGGTGATCTGGGGCGCCCCAACGGATATCTCGAACGCCAGCTGCGGCGCTGGGCCCGGCAGCTCGAAGCCTCGCACAGCCGGGATCTGCCCGAGCTCACCGCGCTGGGCGAGCGTCTGGGGCAGCGCGTCCCGGACGCCGGCGCGGCCGCGATCGTGCACGGCGACTACCGCCTGGACAACATCGTCGTCGACTCCGCGACCGGCGGGGTGGCCGGCGTGCTCGACTGGGAGATGGCCACCCTGGGCGACCCGCTCACCGATCTGGCCTCCACCGTCATCTGGTGGGACGGCATGAACGGCCTGGACAACCCGGTCGCCGCCGCGCCCGGCGAGGTGCCCGGCTTCCCGTCCGGGCGGTTCCTGATCGAGGCCTACGCCCGGCGCGGCGAGCGCGATCTGACCACCTTGCCGTGGTACCTCGGTTTCGCCTTCTACAAGATGGCCGCCATCTTCGAAGGCATCCATTACCGGACCCAGCAGGGGCTCACCGTCGGCGACGGGTTCGACCGCCTCGGCGCCATGGTCCCCGCTCTCATCGAACGCGGCCACGCCGCACTCGGCTCCTGAACATCGAACAGCGAGGAAGACGAGGAAGACTCAGCATGACCACGTTGAAGGGCCGCACCCTGCTCATGTCCGGCGGGAGCCGGGGAATCGGCCTCGCGATCGCGGTTCGCGCGGCACGCGACGGCGCCAACGTCGTGATCCTGGCCAAGACCGACCAGCCCCACCCGCGCCTGCCCGGCACCGTGCACACCGCCGTCGCCGAGATCGAGCAGGCCGGCGGGCAGGCCGTCGCCGTGGTGGGTGACGTGCGGCGGGACGAGGACGCCGAACGCGCCGTGCAGACCGCGGTCGACCGCTTCGGTGGCATCGACGTCGTCGTGAACAACGCCAGCGCGCTCGACCTGCGTGGCACCACCGACATCCCGATGAAGAGCTACGACCTGATGCAGAACATCAACGCGCGCGGCACGTTCCTGCTCAGCAAGCTCGCCATTCCGCACCTGGCCGGCAGCGACCGCGCGCACATCCTGACCCTGTCGCCTCCCCTGGACCTCCGTCCCCAGTGGGCGGGCGGCTATCTGGCCTACACCATGGCCAAGTACGGGATGAGCCTGGTGACCCTCGGCCTGGCCGAAGAACTGCGCGAACTCGGCATCGCGGCCAACTCGCTGTGGCCACGCACGACGATCGCCACCGCCGCGGTGGCGAACCTGCTCGGCGGCGAGGACAGCGTCGCCCGCTCCAGGACCCCCGACATCGTCGCCGACGCCGCGCACGCCATCCTCGTGCGCGACAGCCGCGCCTGCACCGGCAACTTCTATCTCGACGAAGAAGTCCTCGCCGAAGAAGGCATCACCGATTTCGCCCGCTACCGCGCCGGCGAGGATGATCAGCCGCTGGATCCCGATCTGTTCCTCGACCCGGTGGAGACGTCCCGATGAGCCCGATCTCGTACGCCTGCCAGGACGGGAGCGCCCGCATCCGCCTGGCTCGAGGGGATCGCGGAAATCCCATCAATCAGTCCACAGTGGACGCATTGGCGGCGGCCGTACGGCAGGCCAGGACCGACGACGCGCACGTCGTGGTCCTCTCCGCCGAGGGCCGCGCGTTCAGCGTGGGCGGTGATGTCTCCGCCTTCGCCTCGGCCGGCGATGTCGAGCACATGATCGACGATCTCGCCGACAGCCTGCACCGCGCGATCAGCGAACTGCACCGCATGGACGCCGTCGTCGTCGCGGCCGTCCAGGGCGCCGCGGCCGGCGCCGGGCTGGCTCTCGCCGCGGCCGCCGACCTCGTGCTCGCGGGCGCGTCGGCCCGGTTCACCCTCGCCTACACGAAGCTCGGCTTCTCCCCCGACGGCGGAAGCTCCCTGCTCACGGCGTCGCTGGGCCTGCACCGCGCGCTGCGGCTCGCGCTGCTCAACCCCGTCGTCACCGCCGAGGAAGCCCGCGAACTCGGCCTCGTCGCGGAGATCCATCCCGACGATGAGCTCGAGGCCGCCACCGACGCCGTCGCGCGGCAACTGCGCGCGGGCTCGCGGGCCGCGCAGGTCGCCACGAAGCGTCTGCTCCGCGAGACCGCCACCCCCGCCACCGAAGCCGCCCTACGCCGCGAAACCCTGTCGATCAGGGCCCGCGCCGCCTCCGCCGACGGCCGCGAAGGCGTGGCGGCCTTCCTCGGCAAGCGCGCGCCGAAGTTCGGGCAGGGCCAGGGGTAGCCGCGGCGTTCGAAAGCCCGGCCGCGCCACCGCGTGCGGGCCACCCCCTTCCGGGAGGTTTTTCTCTCCCTTAGGGAGGCATTCGCCCGGGCCGGGGGTGCTCCTCGCCGGAGGTGGGCCGACAATCGGCCGGACAGCGCAGTGCACATCGGCGAGGAGGCGGCTGTGAACGACGACGTTCAGGCGAGCCGGCACGGCGGTCTCGACCCCGTGGACGAGTCGCTGCGGCGCGCACGCGAGCTGTTGCGCGCCGTCGCGACGCTGACCGGCGATTCCGACCTCGCGGGCCAGGCCGTGCTGCGGGATCCGCGGGCCGCGCTCGCGAGGGCGGAGAGCGCGATCGTCCAGGCGCTGACGCGGTCCGGTGAGCGGACGGTCCGCGCGCAGCTCGCGGCGGCGTTGTCGCAGGTCACCGTGCTGCTCTCGCGGCTACGGGAGGCCCGGCTGGAAGCGCGGTCGGCGGCGATCGAGGACCTGCACCGGAGCCTGGCCCGGCTGCGCGCCGCCGGTTCGGTGGCCGACCTCGTGGACCAGGCGCCCATCGAGCTCAACCGCCTCGGCTACCAGCGTTCGTTGTTCTGCCGCCTGTCCGGCCCGAACTGGAGCCCCCGCTCGGCGTTCGCCCACGCCGATCCGCAGCTGGCGCACGATCTCGTCGAGATCGGCACCGCCGTGCCCGGGCAGCTGGGCCGCGAGCTGCCCGAAACCGAGGTGGTCCGCACCCGCACGCCGGTGCTCGTCGAGGACGCGCAGCACAATCCGCGCGTGCACCACCGGCTGATCAACCTCGCCAGGACCCGTGACTACGTGGTCGCGCCGTTGATCGGGCGCGGCGAGGTCATCGGGCTGGTGCACGCCGACCGGCACGCCGAAGCCGGCGGGATGACCGCCTTCGACGTGCGCCTGATGGGGCTGTTCGCCGAGGGGCTGGGCTGTGTGCTCGAACGGGTCGTGTTCGCCGAACAGCTGCGGCGGCTGCGCGACCAGCTGACCGAGCAGGCGCGATCGGTGGACGAGCTGATCGACGGTTTCGGCGGTCTCGGCGAGCCCGGACCCACTCCCGGGCCGGATCCGCTGGGACGCCTCGACGGGCCGTTCGCGGAACTGACGCGCCGCGAGCTCGACGTGTTGCGGCATCTGGTCAAGGGCCGCACGAACAGCCAGATCGCGGCCGAACTGTTCGTCTCCCCCGGGACCGTGAAAACGCACGTGAAGAACGTGTTCCGCAAGCTCGGCGTCGCCAACCGCGCGGAGGCCTCGGCCCGCTACCACGCGCTGACCCGGCACAACCGCTAACTCGGCACCACCCGCGAAGGCGGCCGTCCCGCGACGGCCGCCTTCGCCATGCCCGGGGGTGAAAACGCGGGGGAGAAATCTCTTCCCGCGGGGTGATGCACGACACGCCGAGTTGGCCCAAAGATTGGACCACAACGCGCAACGACGCCGTCCACCCTGGAGGGGATTTCATGACCACCACGCCCGAGCTGTCCACCCGCCCGATCCCGGACGAGATCGCCAGGCAGGTCGTGCTGCCGGAAGGGCACCGGCACGACGGCCCGCTCTTCGAGGCCTACCGGTGGCTGCGCGAGAACAACCCGCTGGGCCAGGCCGAGGTCGAGGGCTACGACCCGGTCTGGCTGGTGACCAAGCACGCCGACATCATGGAGATCGAGCGGCAGCCGCACGTGTTCACCAGCGGCGGCGGGGACGAGCCCGGTTCGCACAACCCGATCCTGCAGAACCAGGCCGGTGACGCGTTCACCAAGCAGCTGACCGGTGGCAGCCTGCGCATCCTGGACACACTGACCTACCTGGACCCGCCCGAGCACACCGAGATCAAGGACATCGCCAACGACTGGTTCCGGCCCGCGAACCTGAAGAAGTGGGAGGAGCGGATCCGGACCCTGGCGAAGGAGGCGATCGCCACATACCTCCACGGCGGCGCCAACGACATCGACTTCGTCCAGGAGTTCGCGCTCTACTACCCGCTGCACGTGATCATGAGCCTGTTCGGTGTGCCCGAATCCGACGAGCCGCGCATGATGACGCTGACGCAGGAGTTCTTCGGCACCGCCGACCCGGACGCGCAGCGCGAGGACATCGAGCCGCTGACCCCGGAGGCCGCGGCGCAGCAGTGGTCGGCCGCGATCCAGGACTTCTACGCCTACTTCGACAAGCTGGTCGAGGACCGGCGGGCGAACCCGCGCGACGACCTGGCCACGATCATCGCGCGGGCGAAGGACTCCGGCGGTGAGTACTACCGCAAGGAATTCGCCTACGGCTGGTTCATCGCGATCGCCACCGCCGGGCACGACACGACGTCGAGCACGATGGCCGGCGCCATCGAGGCGCTCGCGCAGTTCCCCGACCAGCTCGCGAAGGTACAGGACAACCCCGCCCTGATCCCGGACCTGGTCAACGAGTGCCTGCGGTGGGTCTCCCCGGTCAAGCAGTTCACCCGGCAGGCCACGCAGGACTACGTGCTGCGCGGCCAGCAGATCCACAAGGGCGACCGGTTCATGTTGCTGTACCAGTCGGCCAACCGCGACGCCGACGTGTTCGACGAGCCGGACACCTTCCGCCTGGACCGCAAGCCCAACAAGCACATCGCGTTCGGCTACGGCCCGCACATGTGCATCGGGCAGCACCTGGCCAAGCTCGAACTGCGGATCATGTTCGAGGAGCTGCTGCCGCTGATCGAGAGCGTCGCGGTGACGGGCGAGCGCAAGTCGGTGGTGACCAACTTCGTGGGCGGGCTGCGCAGCCTGCCGGTCCGGCTGGAACTGCGGTGAACGACCGGGTCCTGATCGTCGGTGCCGGGCACGCCGGCGCCACGCTGGCCGGTCTGCTGCGGCAGGCCGGCCACGCGGGCCCGCTGCACGTCTTCGGCGACGAACCGGACCTGCCGTACCACCGGCCGCCGCTGTCGAAGAAGTTCGCCGACGGCGAGCCGGCGCAGTGGCTGCGGCCGGCGGAGTTCTACCGCGAACAGGACATCGGCGTGCACGTCGGCGAGCACGTCGTGGCGATCGACCGCAGCCGCCGCACGCTGTGCACCGCGTCCGGCGGTTCGCACCCCTACGACCATCTCGTGCTGGCCACGGGTGCGCGGCCGCGGCGGCTTACGGTGCCCGGCGCGGATCTCGACGGGGTGGTGTCGCTGCGGACGCTGGCCGACGCCAGGGTGCTGCGCGCGTGCCTGGCGCGGCGGGGCCCGCTCGCGATCATCGGCGGCGGCTACATCGGCCTGGAGGTCGCGGCGGTCGCCAGGGCCAACGGGGTGGACGTCACCGTGCTGGAGCGCGAAGACCGCGTGCTGGCGCGCGTGGCGAGCCCGCGGTTGTCGCAGATCCTGGCCGCACACCACCGCGAGCAGGGCACGAGCATCCGCACCGGCGCCGCCGTGTCCCATGTGGACGGTCACGGCGGACGGGTGCGGGCGGTCGTGCTCGCCGACGGTTCCGAGATCCCTTGCGAGGCGGTCCTGGTCGGCGTCGGCGCGGTACCCCGTGACGAGCTGGCGATCGCGGCGGGTCTGCACTGCGATCAGGGCATCGTCGTCGACGCGCGGGCGCGGACGAGCGATCCGCGCGTCCTCGCGATCGGCGACGTGACGCGGCGCCCGCTGGGCGAGCGCCACGTCCGCCTGGAGAGCATTCCGAGCGCGACGGAACAGGCGAAGCAGGCCACGGCCACGATCCTCGGGTGCGCCCCGGTCACCGCCGAGGTGCCGTGGTTCTGGTCGGATCAGTTCGGCCTGAAGCTCAAGATCGCCGGGCTGGTCCCGCCCCGGCCCGACACCGTGCTACGCGGCGATCCCGCCACCGGCCGCTTCGCCCTGTTCCACCACGACGGCGGCACCGTCACCGCGGTCGAATCGGCCAACTGCCCCGCCGAGTTCATGGCGGGCAAGAAGTTCATCGCGTCCGCGGCGCGGATCGACCCGGCCAGGCTGGCCGACGATCAGGTCCCGCTCCGCGACGCCGTCCTCACCTGAAACAACGGAGCACCACCATGCCCAAGGTCAGCTACTCCCTGCCCGACGGAACCGTGCACGACGTCGATGTCCCGTGTGGACAAAGCGTCATGGACGGCTCCGTCCGCAACAACCTCCCCGGCATCGTCGCCGAATGCGGCGGCAGCTGCTCGTGCGCCACGTGCCACGTGTTCGTCGAGGACGGACAGTCCTTTTTCGACGAGCCCACCGACGAGGAGCGCGAGCTGCTCGAATTCGCCGACGGCGTCCGGCCCGATTCGCGCCTGTCGTGCCAGCTGATCCTCACCGACGACTGCCAGGGTGTCCGGGTCACCGTCCCGGACACCAACGGCTGAAAGGAATCCTCATGCAGATCACCGCGGCCGTGGCCGCCGAAACCGGCGGCACCTTCACCCTCGAACGCGTGACGCTCGACGATCCCGGCCCCGGCGAGGTGCTCGTCGAGATCGCCGGAGTCGGGCTGTGCCACACCGACCTCGCCGCGAAGGACGGCCATCTCCCCTTCCCGCTGCCCGGTGTGTTCGGCCACGAAGGCAGCGGCGTCGTGACCGCGGTCGGCGAAGGTGTCGGCAAGGTCAGGCCCGGCGACAAGGTGGCGCTCAGCTTCAACAGCTGTGGCCGGTGCACGCAGTGCACGGCGAACGAACCCGCCTACTGCCAGGAATTCATGGCCCGCAACTTCGCGGGTGCCCGCCCGGACGGGTCGGCCACGCTGCACCGCGACGGGCAGGCACTCGGCTCGGAGTTCTTCGGCCAGTCCTCGTTCGCGACACACGCCCTCGCCCACGAACGCAATGTCGTGAAGGTGCCCGACGACGCGCCGCTCGAACTGGTCGGCCCGCTCGGCTGCGGGGTGCAGACCGGTGCCGGCGCGGTGCTGAACTCCCTGGACTGCCGTGCCGGCAGCACCTTGCTCGTCCTCGGCGGCGGTTCGGTCGGGCTGTCCGCCGTGCTGGCCGGGGTCGTGCGGGAACTCGGGCGGATCATCGTCGTCGAGCCGCACGCCGCACGGCGCGACCTCGCGTTGTCCCTCGGCGCGACCGACGTGCTCGACCCCGCGGCAGGCCCGCTGCCCGAACAGGTCCGGGCGATCACCGCGGAGGGAGCCGACTACGTCATCGACACCACCGGCATCGCCGACGTGCTGGGCCAGGCGATGCTGGCACTGGCGCACCGCGCGAAGGTCGGCATCATCGGTGTGCCCGCCGATCCCGAGGCCGCGCTCGCGCTGAACCTCATCCAGGCCCAGGTGCTCGGCGTGCGGGTCATGGGCATCGTCGAGGGCGACAGCGACCCCGACGTGTTCATTCCCGAACTTCTCGAACTGCACCGCGGTGGCCGGTTCCCCTTCGACAAGCTCATCACGACCATGCCGTTCACCCGGATCAACGAAGCCGTCGCCGCGCAGCACCGCGGCGAGGCCGTCAAGATCGTCCTCATCCCCGGAGACCAGTCATGACCATCGACTACGACAAGCTTTACCTTGGCGGGCACTGGAAATCGCCCGCGGGCCGCGAGCGGATCGAGGTGCGTTCCGCCGCGACCGAGGAACTGCTGGGCAGCGTGCCGGAAGCCGCCGAGGCCGATGTCGACGAGGCCGTCGCCGCCGCGCGCCGGGCGCTCGACGATCCGGCGGGCTGGTCCCGCTGGCAGCCCGCCAAGCGAGCCGAGGCGCTCGAACGCTTCGCCGTGGCGCTGGAAAAGCGTGCCGAGGAGACCGCGCGCCGCGTGACCATCCAGAACGGCATGCCGATCACGCTCGCGCACCAGTTCGAGGGCGGGTTCCCGCCGGTGCTGCTGCGGTATTTCACCGGGCTGGTCACCGGTCGCGAGCAGGAAGAGACCCGGCCCGGGATGCTGGGCGGCAGCTCACGGGTGATCCGCGAACCCGTCGGCGTCGTCGGGGCGATCGTGCCGTGGAACGTGCCGCAGGCCATCTCCTTCCTCAAGCTCGCACCGGCGCTGGCCGCGGGCTGCACGGTGGTGCTCAAACCCGCGCCGGAGACCGTGCTCGACGCGATGCTGATGAGCGAGGCCGCCGCCGAGGCCGGACTGCCCGAAGGCGTGCTCGGCGTCGTGCCCGGAGGCCGTGAGCTGGGCGCCTACCTCGTCGCGCATCCCGGTGTGGACAAGGTGTCGTTCACCGGTTCCACCGCGGCCGGCCGCGCCATCGCCGAGACGTGCGGGCGCCTGCTGCGGCCGGTCACCTTGGAGCTGGGCGGGAAATCGGCCGCGATCGTGCTCGACGACGCGGACCTGGCGTCCACGATCGAGAGCTTCTTCGCCGCGACGCTGCTCAACAACGGCCAGATCTGCTGGCTGGGCACCCGGGTCCTCGCGCCGCGGGCCCGCTACGGCGAGGTCGTGGACACCATCACCGACCTCGCCCGCTCGCTGAAGGTCGGCGACCCGCTCGCGGACACGACACAGGTGGGCCCGCTCGTCTCGTCCCGCCAGCGTGACCGGGTCGAGTCCTACATCGCCAAGGGGCGCGGGGAAGGCGCGCGCCTGACGGCAGGCGGCGGCAGGCCCGCGGGCCTGGACCGCGGCTGGTTCGTCGAGCCGACGGTGTTCGCCGACGTGGACAACGGGCACACCATCGCGCGGGAGGAGATCTTCGGGCCGGTGCTCTCGGTCATCCCCTACTCCGGCGAGGACGAGGCGATCGCGATCGCCAACGCCAGCGACTACGGCCTCGGCGGCACGGTGTGGACGTCCGACCCGGGCCGCGGCGAGGCGGTCGCCCGCCGGGTCGCCTCCGGCACGATCGGCATCAACGCCTACGCCAACGACCCCACCGCCCCGTTCGGCGGCGTCAAGTCCAGCGGCATCGGCCGCGAGCTGGGGCCGGAGGGTCTGCACTCCTACCAGGTCTTCAAGACGATCTACCTGGACACCACCCGCGGGTAGCGGCGGCCGGCGCGTTGGTTACCAAGGTCCGTCCGGTAGGGGACGTTACGTCCCTGGCCGCCCGGACGGAGCCCTGAGACGGTCGAACCGTCCCACGGGAGGGAGACCGCGATGGACAACGCGCCGGTAAGCCGCCTGGCGATCAGAGGGCCGCTGCCCGCCGGCACGGCATGGTCGTCGGTGCTGCGCTGTGTCGTCACCAGTTTCGCGATGCTGCTGCGCCGGCGGGTCCACCTGCCGCGCGGCAGCCTCGGTACGGTGCTCCGGTTCGCCGACGGCACCGAGGGCCGGGTCTACCGGGAGACGGTGTCGGACCGCGTCCCCCGCGACCCGTGCTTTCTGGCCGTCTCGTTCCGGCTTCGCGCGGTGCGGGGCCGGGGGCACACCCTGTTCCGCTGGGAGAGCCTGCTCAACACGCCGTTGTTCGTCGGTTTCCCGGGGTTCGTGTCGAAGCTGTGGCTGAGCCACGACGGCAACGGCGTCTACCGCGGCCTGTACGAGTGGGACGGTGCCGACGCCGCCGAGTGGTACGCGCGGTCGCTGTGGCGCGTACTGGCCCTCGTCAGCGTTCGCGGTTCGATCGACTACCGGGTCTTCCCTGGCCTGCGGCGCGACGAGATCCTCGCCGACCCTGCCGTTCTGGCGCGACGGGCACGACCGGAGGAACGGGCGTGGTGGCGGGTGGTCGGGGCGCGGTGAACGCCCAGGTGGATGTCCTCGTCGTCGGCGCGGGCCCGACCGGGCTGGCCACGGCGCTCCAGGCGCACGAGCACGGCGCGACGGTACGGATCGTGGAGCGCAGACCGGATCCGTTCCGGCCGTCACGGGCGATGGTCATGCACTCGCGCACGCTGGAAAGCCTCCGGCCGCTGGGCGTGACCGCCGGCCTGCTCGACCGGGGCGACCGGACCCCGCGAGCCGAGCTGCACCTGGGCACCAGGCGGGTGTCCGCCCAGCTGGCGGAGACCGCGTTACGGGACACGGCGTTTCCGCACTTGACGATGCTGCGGCAGATGGACGTCGAGGACGTGCTGACCGAGGCACTGAGAACCCGCGGCGTCGAGGTCGAACGCGGGACCGAGTTCGCCGCCCTGCGCGAGGACGCCACGGCCGTGTACGCGACGCTGCGCGCCGAGAACGGGTCCGAGGAGACGCCGTGCCGGTTCGTCGCCGCCTGCGACGGGCCCGACAGCACAGGCCGCCGTCTCGCCGGCATCGGCTGGGCTGGCGGGCCCTATCGCGAGCAGGTCGTGCTCGCCGACGCGGAACTCGACGGCGACCTGACACCGGGCGTCATGCACGTCGTCGCGGCCCGGCCCGGCCTGGTGTTCCTGTTCGCTCTCGGGGAGGGCGCGACCTGGCGGCTGCTGGCCACCCGGCCGTGGCGCCGCGACGGCGCGCCGTTCGGACAGCCGGGAGGACCGGTTCCGCTCGCCGAGGTGCAACGGATCCTGGACACCGCGGGATTGGGCGTCACCGTCCGCAGGCTCGCCTGGTCCGCCCAGGTCGGGCTTCAGCACCGGCTCGCGCACGCCTTCCGGCGTGGACGGCTGTTCCTCGCCGGCGACGCCGCGCACTCGCATTCGCCCGCCGCCGCCCAGGGAATGAACACCGGGATACTGGACGGGCTGAACCTGGGCTGGAAACTGGCCTTCGCCCGCCGCCCGGGTCCCCACGCGACACTGCTGGACTCCTACGAACAGGAGCGGCGGCCCGCGGCGTGGCAGGTACTCGCGCTCACTCATCTGGTGTTCTTCGCCGAGGCGTCGACCAGCCGGCTGCCCGCGCTTCTGCGCGGGACAGTGATCCCGCTGCTGGCCCCGCTGTTCCCGGTGCTGCTGAAGGAACCGCACCTGATGGCACAGGTCGTCCGGCTCCTCTCGCAGCGGTGGGTGCGCTACCGCACCAGTCCGCTGTCGGTGCAAGGCAGACCGGGCGGCCCCGGCCCCCGGCCCGGTGACCGGCTGCCCGACGAGGATGTCGTGTGCGAAGGGCAAGCGGTGCGGCTACACGAGCTGACCGCATCGCCCGGCATCCACCTGCTGGTGGCGCGCGACGGGCCCGCCCTCGACGGCACACCGCTCGGCGAGCACGTCACCGTGCACCGGATCAGCAGCTGGGCCGGGACGGGACTGCTCGCCGCGCGGCCCGACGGTCATGCCGGGTTCCGCTGCGGCGCGGGTGACATCCGCGCGCTCTCCGGATGGCTGGACCTCGTCGCCGCCCGCTGAACCGACCGCGCCGTGCGCTCAGGCCGTGTACCCGCCGTCCACGGGAAGCACGACACCGCTGAGGTGGCTTGCGCCGTCGCTGAGCAGGAACGCCGCCGTGGCACCGACTTCGGCGCCCGTACCTGCTTTCCGCAGCGGTGTGGCGGCGATGCGCGCCTCGACACCGCCGGGGATGGTGCGGCGCAGTTCGTCGAGCATCGGGCTCTCCGTGGGGCCCGGCGCGAGCACGTTGACGCGGATGCCCAGCGGGCCGAAGTCGTGCGCGGCGGTGCGGGTCAGGCCGATCACCGCGTGCTTCGTCGCCTGGTAGGCGCCCATCCCGGAGCTGCCGCGCAGGCCGCCGATGCTGCTCACGTTGACGATCGAACCCGCCCCCCGCGGCTGCATGACCCGCACCTCCTCGCGGACGCAGAGCCAGGTGCCCTTGACGTTCACCGCCATGATCCGGTCGAAATCCGCTTCCGGCACCGCGTCCAGGCGCCCGCTGCCGCCCATCGCGGCGCAGTTGAACGCCCCGTCCAGCCGCCCGAACCGCGTGACCGTCGCATCGACGAAGGACGCGACGCTGGCCGCGTCGGAGACATCGCCCGTCGTGTACGCCACGTCGTGCCCGGCCGAGGCCAGGTCTTTCGCCAGTGCCGCCAGCGGTTCCTCGCTGCGCGCGACGAGCATCAGCGAGGCACCGCCGGCGGCGAACACGCGCGCCGCCTCCGCGCCGATCCCCGTGCTCGCGCCGACGACGAGGACGACCTTCCCGCCGAGCATCACGACTCCTTTCCGCGAAGCGCCAGCATCGCGCGCGCTTCGGCCGGTGTGGCGACAGGTTTGCCGAGATCTTCGACCACGGCGCGGATCTTGCGGACCTGCTGGGCGTTGCTCTCCGCGAGCCGTCCCTTGCCGATCCACAGGCTGTCCTCCAGCCCGACCCGCACATGCCCGCCGAGCCAGGCGCTGTGCGTGCCGAAGGCCATCTGGTCGCGTCCGCCGGCGAACGCGGAGAACAGGTAGTCCTCGCCGAAGAGCTTGTCCGCGATGCGCACCATGTGCTCCAGGTTGGCGTGGTCGGCGCCGATGCCACCGAGAATGCCGAACACACCCTGGATCAGCAACGGCGGTTTCGCCAGTCCTTTGTCGACGAAGTGGGCCAGCGAGTACAGGTGGCCGATGTCGTAGCACTCGTACTCGAACCGCGTGCCCGACTCCCCCAGCGTCCGCAACGTCTGCTCGATGGAGTCGAAGGTGTTGACGAACGGACGCGAGTACGTGTTGAGCACATACGGCTTTTCCCAGTCGTACTTCCATTCGGTCACCTTCTCGGCGATGCCCGAATAGACGAAGTTCATCGAGCCCATGTTCATCGACGCCAGCTCGGGCCGCAGCCGCATCGCCGCCGCGAGCCGCTGCTCCATGGTCATCGAGGACGCGCCGCCGGTGGTGATGTTGATGACGGCGTCGGTTTCCGCCGTGATGCGCCCGACGATCTTGGCGAACACGTCGGGGTCGGGGGTGGGGCGCCCGTCCGGTTCCCTGGCGTGCAGGTGCACGATCGCCGAGCCCGCCTCGATCGCGTCGAGCGCGGCTTCGGCCACCGCGTCGGCGGACAGCGGCAGATAGGGGCTCTGGGACGGGACGTTGACCGAACCCGTGATCGCGGTGGTGATGATGACCTTTTCGGCCGCCCGCATCAGTTCTCCTCCTCGGTGAGTGCCCGGTAGGCGTCGAGTTTCGCGTCGTCCAGGGGGCCGACCAGGCTGACCGCGACCTGGGTGGCGCCGGCGTCGTACTGCTGCCGCAGCGCTTCGCGTACCTGGTCCGGGGTACCGCAGGCGACCAGCGCGTCGAGTAGCCGGTCCGACCCCGGCGGGGCGAGATCGGCGTCGGTGAAACCGAGCCGGGTGAGCTTGGCGATCTGGTGCGGCAGCGTCAGGTAGTAGGCAAGGCGCTCGCGCGCGATGTCGCGGGCCGTCGCGCGGTCGCGGCCCACCACCGCCCAGTGCACCACCGACAGGAACGTCTCCGGCCCGATCGTCTCGCGCGCCCACCGGGTGTGCTCCGGCGTGACGAGGAACGTGATCAACCCGTCGGCGCGTTCCGCGGCCAGCCGGGTGATCCCGGCCGAATACGCGCCGAGCACCCTCGGCACCCGTCCCCCGCCCCGGCGCGCGAGGGTCTCGTCCACCCCGTCGAGATAGTCGCGCAGGAACGGCAACGGGCCGACACCGCGCTCCCGCACCGCGCCGCTGACCCCGAGGCCGAGCACGTAACGCCCGGGGTAGGCGGCGGCGAGGTCGAACGCGGCCGATCCGGCCGATTTCGGCACGCGTTCCAAAGCCCGCGCCACGCCGTTGCCGACGATCATCCGCTTGGTCGCGCCCAGCACGAGCGCGGCGGTGGTGAACGCCTCGCGCCCGGCGACCTCGGGAATCCAGACCATGCGGTGCCCGCTGTCCTCCAGCGCGCGCACGAACCGCACCACGCCGTCGTGGTCGAGCTCGTCCAGCTCAGCGATCGACAACGCGGTGCGGGGCAGGCGAAGCGTCATGCGGTCGCGTCCCGGAACGCCGTGACCAGTCCGCGCGCGGCATCGGCCAGCATCGACGTGTCGTTGGACAGCAGGACGAAATCGCAGCCGTCGCGCACCGCCCGCGCGGCCCGCTCGGGCACCCCGCCGAACGCGAGGCCGAGCCTTTTCCCTGCGGCGTGCGCGGCTTCGGTGGCCGAGCCGATCAGCTCGGCCACCTCGGGCGCGGCCGGGGTGGTCCCCATCGACATCGACAAATCGGCCGCGCCGACGAACACCGCGTCCACTGTGTCCAGTGCCAGCATCTCCGGCGCCGCCTTGATCGCCTCCACACTCTCCAGCTGCGGGATGCACAGGACGTCGTCGTTGCCGGTGGCGATGTATTCGGCGTTCGGCCGCAGTCCCCACGCGCCGGCCCGGCTCGTTCCGCCGGCGCCGCGCACGCCGTGCGGCGGGAACCGGCACGCCCTGCCGACGGCCTCGGCCTGCTCGACCGTGTCGACATGCGGCACCAGGATGCCCATCGCGCCGGCGTCGAGGATCTTCTGGATCGTCGACGGTGTCTTGTCCGGCACCCGCACCAGCGGTGTCATGCCGAGCGCGGCGGCCGAATTGATCAGCCGGTAGGCGGTCTGCAGGTCCAGCGGCGCGTGTTCGAGGTCGATCACGACGAAGTCGAACCCGGCGTAGGCCATGATCTCGGCCGGCTCGCCCGAGGCGATCTTCAGCCAGGTGCCCACGGGTGTCCTTTCGCGGGTGAACAGTCCCCCGCCCGTGCGCGCGCTCACGGCATCGGATAGTCGTCGGCGTTGAGGACCCAGCCCGGTTTCTCCGAGAAGTCCACACGCGGCGGGCTGAAGATGTCGATCAGCTGGTTCACCCCCGAATCGCTCGCCGCGGAGGTGTGCACGGTCGGCGGCGGGATGATCGTGACCGACGGGCTGCCGATCCGCACGTGCTCGTCCTCACGCCACACGGTGCTGTCGGTCAGCCATGGCGTGCGGATGTGGTGCACGTATTCGCCTTGCACGGCAAGGGAAAGCTGCTCGAAGTCGTCGTGCGAATGCGGCGAGAGCTTACGCGGGTCGCGAGGCCCGTGCTGCTCGGGCAGGAAGTTGACCATGAACGAGCGGGTGCGGAAGATGCGGCCGAACCGCTTCGGATCCTGCGGCACCGCGGAGAGCGGGTAGACCCGCACACCCGGTTTCCCGGCGGGTTCGGGCCAGCGCCGCAGCAACGCGACGCGCGGATGGTCCTTCGCGTAGGCGCCGGCATTGGCCGGACGGTCGCGCCAGTCCGGTTCGGTCGCCTCGACGAGCCGGATCAGCGGGCCGTCGCCGTGCACGCTGATCCGCGAGGCGCCGGGCGGGACGACGACGAGCCCGGGCTCGTCCACCTTCGTCGCACCGTCGTCGGTGAGCACCGTGAAGGCGGGCGAAGCGCCGGTGACGATGATGGCGAGTTCGCCCTCGAGGGTGCCGTTGTCGAGATCGTCCCCGGCGCGGGCCTCGGTGTGCGCCAGGATGACGTTCTGCGCGCGCACCACCGGGTTCTCGCGCAGATCGAGGTATTGCGCGGCCGCGATGGCCGCACCGCTGTCCGGCCGCGGCGCGGTCGCGGTTGCCAGCGATGAGCGGGGATCGTCCTTTTCGTACACCACGGATTCCCTTCAGTGTTCCTGCGGGGTTCCGCACCCAACCGGTCCTCCGGCGCGGCCGCTCCTTCGTCGCGGTCGCTTGGTGCGGTCCTCTCAGTCGTCCAAGTTCAGCAGATAAGTCGGGTTGTCCCGGACCATGCGGCGCAGGTCCTTCTCCGGCAGGCCGAGATCCAGCAGCGCCCCGGCCACGCGCAGCCACGCGTCCACCGGCTTGGGGTTGGCCTTCTGCCCGAAGTCCGAGGCCAGCACGATGTGCTCGGGACCGAGCTTTTCGATCCAGTTCAGCAACTGCTTCGGGTCCCACTTCTGCGTGCCCTCAGGGTCGTACATGCCGACCTCGTGCTCGACGAACGCGCCCAGCGCGATGAGCTCACGGCACATGTCCGGGTCGGCGCCGATCACGAAGTCGGGGTGACTGACCACCATCCGCGTGATGCCACGGTCCTTCGCGGCCTCGAACAACGTGCGGATGTACTCGGGGTACATGTGCCCGCCGTTGACGACGGCCTCTTGGTCCTTGATCTCGTCGAGGATCTCGCCGGCCTCGGGCTTGAGTTTCCCGGCGTCGTCGACGATGTCGATGCGTTCCAGCGTCAGCGGCACGGTCGTGGTCGGGAACGCGCCGTCCTCGGGATGACACTCGATGTGCCGCCCGGAGGAGATCGTCGGGAACCACACGACCTTGCCGCCCATGCGCAGGCACATCCGCACGGCGTGCACGTTGAGCCCGCCGACGGTGCTGTTGAGCGCGATGCCGCCGAAGGCCTTCGCGGTGACATCGGCGAAGCGGCCCTTCATCGCCAGGATGTCCATCTGGGTGTTGTGGTGATGCGATTTCGCGACCATCGCGCGCATTCCGATGCGGGCGCCGTCCTGCGCCGCCTCGACGTGGTCGAAGCGGCGCGGGAACGGGCTGGGGCCGGAGTGGACGTGCATGTCGACCAGACCGTCCAGGACGGCGGCGACGGCGGGGCGTTGGCTCATGGGGACGCCTTTCGTTCATATTGTGAAGTCAGAGTTCACTATAAGAGCACGTGTCAACCCCTTCGCTACTCTTGTGCGCGCGAGGGCTGCGGATTACGGTACATCTCGTTCACTTCGTGAACTCGCGGTTCGAATCTGCCGGACCGCGGTAGCTGACCCCGAACCGGGAGGACGACGATGTCCACTCCGCACCCCGCCGCGGAACCCCAGCCGGCGGCGCTGGACGCCTCTCGCCCCGCCGCCTCGCGCGGTCCCGACGCCGCCAAGGTGCGCGCCGCGGTCCGCGGCGGGACGCTCGCCTACTTCGTCGACCAGTTCGACATCTACCTGCCGATCGTCGTGCTGGCCCCGGCGACGATCTACTTCCAGGCCGCGAACCTGAGCGCGAGCACGACGGCGCTGCTCTCGTCGCTGGTGTTCGCCTCGACGCTGATCGGGCGCCCGCTCGGCGCGGTCATCTTCGGCCACTTCGCCGACACCGTCGGCCGCAAGCGCACCACGCTCGTGGCGGTCGGGGGGTTCGGCACCATCACGCTGGCCACCGCCTGCCTGCCCGGCCACGAAACGATCGGGGTGTGGTCGGTGGGGCTGCTGATCGCGCTGCGGTTCGTCGACGGGATCTTCCTCGGCGGCGAATACACCACGGCAGTGCCGCTGGCGATGGAGTGGAGTCCACGGCACAAACGCGGGCTGTACGCCTCGATCATCACCTCGACCTCGCCCGGCGCCTACGTCATGATCGCCGCGCTCACCCTGCTGTTGTTGCAGTTGCTGCCCGCGCAGGGCCTGCACAGCGCGTACGTGCAGTGGGGCTGGCGGGTTCCGTTCGTGGTCGGCGCGCTGCTGGCGGCCGTGCTGTTCCGCTACTACCTCAAGCAGGTGCACGAACCGCCGTCGGAGCTGACCGGTGAGCGGCACAAGGTCCCGTTCGTGCGGCTGCTCGCGAAGTACCCGAAGGCGCTGGGGCAGGTGTTCGTGCTGATGACCGGCACCTGGCTGGCCACCAACATGGAGGCCGCGGTCACCCCCGCGCAACTGGCCTCGCACCTGCACCTGTCCAGCAAGCAGGTCACGCTGACGATGCTGGTCATCAACGCCGCCGCGGCGCTGTCGTATCCGGTGTTCGGCCTGCTGTCACAGCGGATCGGGCGGCGCCGGTTCTACATCGGCTACGGGCTGTCGGTCGTGGTGATCGGCGCGGGTTCCTACAGTCTGCTGATGGTCTCGCGCGGCGGTTTCGGCGCGGCGCTGGGGTGGGCGGTGCTGATCGGTGTGTTCACCGTCGGCACCTTCGGCCCGATCGCCGCCTACCTCACCGAGCGGTTCCCGGCCAGCATCCGCTCCACCGGCTACGGCGTCGGCTACAGCCTCGCCCTGATCGCGCCCGCGTTCTACCAGTTCTACCTTCAGCGGCTCGACGGCGTGCTGCCCGCGCACCTCGCGCCGGCCGTGCTGATCGTGCTCGCCGGCGCGCTGATCAGCCTCGGCGGTTTCCTCGGCCCGGAGACCAAGGACGTCGACATGTCCGACGACCGCACGATCCCGAAGCTGTCCTAAGTGGACCTCGGCGGGCTCGCCACGGCCAACCCTGTGTGGGTGGGCTCGTCCGAGCTGACCATGACCCGCGAAGGACTGCTCGCGTGCGTGGACGCGGGCGCCGGCGCGGTGGTCGCGAAGTCGGTCAACGAAAGTGCCGCGGCCCGGCGGCAACTGGACATCGCGGCCTACGCGTTCGTCGGTGACGACCGGCGGGTCCGGGCACCAGGTGCGGCCAAGCGGGGCGACGGCCTGCTGAACCGGTCCGGGCTCGCGCAGGCCGAGCTGGACGACTGGCTGGACATCCTGGCCGGGGCCGCGGAACACGGTGCGGCGCGCGGATGCCCGGTGATCGGCAGCATCACCCTCGGCGACGCGGCCGCGGCGGCGCGGATCGGCCGCGCCATGAGCGGCGTCGTCCCCGCGGTCGAACTCAACGTCGGCGCACCGCACGGGCGGGAGGCGCGCGCGGTGCGCCGGCTGACCGAGGCGGACGCGGTGCACGACGCGGTGCGCACGGTGCGGGCCGCGGTCGGCGTGCCGCTGTTCGTGAAACTGCCGGGGCAGGCCTCCGACGTCGTCGCGCTCGCCCGGGCCGCCCGCACGGCCGGCGCGGACGCGGTCGGGCTGGTCGGCCGCTATCCGGGATTCCTGCCCGATCTCGACGGCGGCGCGGTGCTCTCCTCGTGGGGCGCGTGGGGTTCGCCGGGCTGCCTGCCGATGAGCCTGTACTGGGTGAGCAAGACACGCCTCGCGCTCGGCCCGGACGTGCCGTTGATCGGTACCAACGGCGCCCGCACCGCGGCGGATGTGTTGCGGTTCCTCGCATCCGGCGCGTCCGCCGTCGAGGTCGTCACCGCACTGTGGATCGAGGGACCCGGGGTGCTCGCGGAACTGGTGGCCGGGGTCGAGGCGTATCTGTCCGGCCGCGACGACTTCGTCGGCAGCGCGCTCGCCGGGGCGCGGGACTACGCCGGCATACCGCCGAACCCCTCGCCCGCGTGGCTGCCCTACCTGGCCTCGTCCGGCAGGAATTGACCACCCAGCTCGTGCGTGAGCTGGCGCGCGGTGTCCAGCACCACCCGCAGCTCGGGCGCGTCGTCGGACATCGACAGCGAGTTGTCCGGGCCGACGATCGCGATCGTGGCGCAGATGCCGTACTCGTCGAACACCGGCGCGGCGACCGCGACCACCCCGGGCGTGCTCATCGCGGAGCAGTGGCCGGCCGCGCGCACGCGCTCGACCTCGCCGCGCAGCTCCGCACGCGTCACATCGGGAAGGTTCGCCATCAGCCGGTCCATGGCGAGCTGGTCGGTGTGGTAGGCGAGGAAGACCTTGGCCTGCGCGGTGTCCATCGGCAGGTGGCTGCCGACGCGCACGGACACGATGACGATCGTCGAGGGATTCTCCTCGACCCGCGAGACCACCGGACCGGTCAGGCCCCACAGACTGAGCACCACGCTGCTCTGCGTCGCGCGGGCGAGCGCCCGCATGTGCCGGGGCGCGAGATTGATGACGCGGCGATGCCCGATGGCGAACGCGCCCAGCTGCAACAGCAGCCTGCCGGGCACGTAACGGCCCTCGGCGCTGCGTTCGAGCAGCCCGGCCGCGACGAGCGAGGTGCAGTAGCGGTAGGCCGTGGTGCGGTTGAGGTCGAGCCGCTCGGCGACCTCGGCGGGCGTGACCTCGGGCGTGGCCGGATCGAACAGCGAGAGGATCTGGCTCACCCGGCTCACGGCCTGGATGTCGGCCTGGTCGCCACGCTCGACGCGCGAACCGTCCGGCGACCGGGCCGATTTGGTCAAGGCAAGCCTCCGCCGGGTGGTGGTCGAATCAGGTGTTCACTTCGTGAACATGCCCGTCAGGCTACCTCCTGGCGTTCCGCGAGGCTGGAGGTGTCGCTCACCCCGCCGATCGGGTCAGTGCCGCGGTTGCCCGGCCAGTGCCTTCTTCGCGGCCTCCTGGCAGTCGGCGAAGGTGGCGGTCGCGAGGCTCGCCCCGACGGCCCGCACCGCGGGTGCGTTCATCGACAGGCTCGTCATCCCGAACCCGGCCAGCACCCTGGCAAGCCATGGATCGGCGGCGGCTTCACCGCAGACGCCGGCAGGCTTGCCGCTCGCACCGGCCGCCGCGCCGACGAGTTCCAGCAGCCGCAGCAGCGCCGGCTGCCAGGGATCGTTGAGTACGGCCACCGCGCCGAGCTGGCGGTCGGCCGCGAACGTGTACTGCGCCAGGTCATTGGTGCCCACCGACACGAAATCGGCCACGGCCATGATTTCGCGGGCGGCCAGTGCCGCGGCGGGAATCTCGATCATCACCCCGGCCCTCGGGAGGCCGGCGGCACGCGCACGTTCGGCGAACCAGGCCGCTTCCGCCGCGGTGGCGACCATCGGCGCCATCACCGACACCTCCGCCCCGGAGACCGACGCGGCCTTGGCGATCGCTTCGAGCTGCCGGTCCAGGACGTCCGGCCGGTCGAAGGCGACGCGCAGTCCCCGCACTCCGAGCGCGGGGTTCGGCTCGGCTCCGGGAGCGAGGAACGCCAGTGGTTTGTCGGCGCCGGCGTCGAGCGTGCGAACGACAACGGGTTTACCCGCGAACGGCTCGAGCACGGGAAGGTAGGCGTCGTACTGTTCCGCGACGGTCGGCTCGGTGTGCGCGGCGAGATAACAGAACTCGGTGCGGAACAACCCGATCCCCTCGGCGCCTGCCACCGCGGCGGCCCTTGCGTCGGCGGCGGAGCCGACGTTGCCGAGCACCTTCACCCGGTGCCCGTCCGCGGTGGCACCGGTTCCGTCCCACTCCGCGACGGGGCGGCGCTGCGCGGCCACGATCGCCGCGCGCGGATCGGCGGCCTCGACCGTTCCCGCATCGCCGTCGACCAGCAGCGCTGCGGCGTCGAGCGCCAGCAGGCCGCGTACGGCCACGACCGCAGGAATTCCCAGCGCCCGCGCGAGAATCGCGGTGTGACTGGTCGGTCCGCCCTCTTCGGTGACCAGCGCGAGCACCTTCGCCGGATCGAGACCCGCGGTGTCGGCGGGCGCTAGATCGCGGGCGACGAGCACGCTCGGCGTGGTCAGCTCCGGCACGCCCGGCGGGGCGAGCCCGAGCAGTTCGGCCACGACGCGGTCCCGGACGTCCTCGACGTCGCGGACCCGCTCGGCGAGGTAGCCGCCCGCGGCGGCCAGGTTACGGGTGAAGCCGTTCGCGGACTCATAGACCGCGCGCGCCGCCGGCAGTGCTTCGGTCACGACCAGCCGCTCCGCTTCGCCGACCAGCGCGGGGTCGGTCGCCATCGCCGCCGTCGTCGTCAGGATGTCGGCCGCTTCCGCGCCGGCGTCCGCCGCGAGCGCTTCGAGCCGGGCGGCGACCGTGCGGGTGGCCGGCGCGATGCGGGCAGCTTCCTCGCCCCGGTCCGCCGGTGCAGGCCCGCGGTCGGGCTCGCCGAGCGGTTCGGCGACCCGGACCAGCGGGCCGCTCGCGCGGCCGGGGCTGACGGCGACTCCGGTGAGCCTTGCCTTCGGCATACCTCGCTTCACACCTTCCCTCAGTTCGCGGCCTCGTCCAGCAGCGCCCTGGCCAGGGCCCGGTCGCAGATCAGGACATCCAGGACCCCGGTGCGCAGGGCGCCGAGCGTGCCCCGTGTCTTCTCGATACCCGCCGCGACACCGGCGACCAGCGGAATGCCGGCGAGGTCGGCGAGGGTCACGCTGAGCACCCGGTCGTCCACCGGCCCGGGGACCGGTTTGCCCTTGGCGTCGAAGAACCGGGCACAGAAGTCCCCGACGGGATGTTTGTTCTCGAACTGGGTCTGCTCGGCCCGCGCGAGTTCGAGCGCCCGCACGAGCGCGGCCGACGAGCCGACCCCGAAGCTGCCGATGCCGACCACCGCGACGTGCACGTGGCGCGCCTGCTCCAACGTGTGCCCGATCGACGGTTCGGCGAGCAGGACGTCCCGGCCCTTCTTGGAGGTCAGCAGGGCGGGCGCGTGCAGCCGCTGGAACCGGCCACCGAGCCTGCCCGCGAGATCGCGCACGAGTTCCTCCCCGGAGATCGCGGAGTCCACGGCCGACAGGCCGCCCACCAAGGGCAGGACCTCGACATCGAGCGCGCTGTCTTCCGGGATGTGCCGCACGACGGCCTGCACGGTCCGCCCCCACGAGACCCCCACCCGCTGTCCGGAATGGAGGTTCTCCAGCAGCCAGCGGGCGCCGAGATCGCCCACTCTCGGCAGCGGTTGGTCACCGGCCGGGCTTTCGGCGACCCGGCAGTCCCGCAGCCCGAACCTGTCCACCAACTCGCCTTCGAGGTCGAGATCGCGGCCGGCGGGATCGTTGATGCGGATCTCGACGATGCCCCGTTCCCGTGCCGCGGTCAGCATCCGCGACACGCTCGACCGGCTCACGTCGAGTATCTCGGCGATCTGGTGCTGGGACCGCCCTTCCTCGTAGTACAGCCGTGCCGCCTTCACCAGCAGCTGCTGTTCCCGGGCGGGCGGCATTAATCCTCCACTGTGGACACTAGCCGGGACAGCTCGGCAAGTGTGGCGTCCGCTCCTTCGCCCTCGGCGCTGATCACCACCTCCTCCCCGTGCCCGATCGCCAGGCCCAGCACGGAAAGCATGCTGCGCGCGTCCACCGGGTCGGCACCGGGCCGCGCGATCGACACCGGCCCGCCGTGCTTGGCGGCGGCCTTGACGAACTGCCCGGCGGGGCGGGCATGCAGACCAACCGGCGAGGCGATCTTCACTTTGATCTCAGGCATGTCGCTCCTTGGCATTTGGGTCTTGTGATCCGCTGGAGCCGCATGTTACACACGTCACTGTCAAACGTGAAGAGCGACTGCACAGATGTGCAAATCACGTTCCGTGGGGGCCGCGAAGGAGGAAAATATGGAGGAGCTTGCTGTAATGGCGCAGCAGGCGGACACCGGGTCCAGTTCCGGTCCCCTCGGTGTCCTCGAGTGGATCGGCACGCACTTCATCGGACTGTTCAACGCCTCGGGCAAACAGTTCGTGAGCCTGGTGACCGGCATCCTGCCCACCCTGGTCGTCCTGCTGACCGCGATGTACGCACTGACCACGATGATCGGCGAACAACGCGTGACGAGAGCCGTGCGATGGTCGGCCCGGTGGTGGATCACGCGCTACACGATCATGCCCATCCTGGCCGTGCTCATGCTGACCAACCCGATGGCCTATTCCTTCGGGCGGTTCCTGCCCGAACGGCACAAGCCCGCGTTCTACGACTCGGCCGTGTCGTTCGTGCATCCGGTGACCACGTTCTTCCCCTACGCCAACGCCGGTGAGCTGTTCGTCTGGCTCGGCGTCGCGAACGGCGTGGCACAGCTGGGAATTTCGACCATTCCGCTGGCGGTGCGGTACCTGCTCGTCGGCATCGTGGTCATCTTCATCCGCGGCGTGGTCACCGAGCGGATCACCGCGTTCATGATCAAACGTACCGGCCGCACCGAGGTCTTCGCGGACTTCGACCGGCAGTTCGAGTCGGCGAAGGCGGGTGCGCAATGACCGAAACCCATGTCTCCCGTGCGGTTTTCGTGCGTCCCGGCAACGGCGGCTGGGGCAAGGGACTGCTGCTGCGAGCGGACGGCAAGCGCAGCAAGGTCCTCTCGGTGACCGGCGGCGGCATCCATCCGGTGGCCGCCCGCATCGCCGAACTGACCGGAGCGGAAGCGGTCGACGGCTTCCACACCACCGTGCCCGACGACGAGGTCGTGGCAGCGGTGATCAACTGCGGTGGCACCGCCCGGATCGGCGTCTACCCGCGCAAGGGAATCGCCACCGTGGACGTGTACCCGGGCGCGCCCGGTGGCCCGCTGGCGAAGTTCATCACCGAGGAACTGTTCGTCTCGGCCGTCGGCGTCGCGGAGGTGACCGAGTCCGAAAGCGACAGTCCGGCGGCCGGCACCGCGCCACCGGAAGTGCCGCCGCGCTCGCAGCGCCCGTCGGCACGCGAGGTCGCGGCGACCGTGACCGGCGGCGAATCGACCGGATTCGGCAGGACGTTCAACGCCGTGTCCGGGGTGTTCGTGAAGTTCGGCTCGGGCGTGGGCTCCTTCGTCAACACGATGCTTTCCGCCGGGCGCCAGACGGTCGAGCTGACGCTGACCACGATCCTGCCGTTCATGGCCTACGTCAGCCTGTTGCTCGGCATCGTGAATTACACCGGGATCGCGCGGGGCATCGCCAACGTGCTCTCGCCCATCGCCGGCAACCCACTCGGCCTGATCGTGATCTCCCTTGTCGTGTCGCTGCCGTTCCTGTCCCCGATCCTCGGGCCGGGCGCGGCGATCGCGCAGGTCGTCGGCACCCTGATGGGCAGCCAGATCGCGATCGGCGCGCTTCCCGTGCAGTACGCCCTGCCCACCCTGTTCGCGATCAACGGTCAGGTCGGCTGCGACTTCGTCCCGGTGGGACTGGCGCTGGGTGAGGCAAAACCGGAAACGGTCGCGGTCGGCACCCCCGCGGTGCTGATCAGCCGTCTGCTGACGGCACCGCTGGCCGTGATCATCGCCTGGGCCGCGAGCTTCGGACTGTAGTGAGGTGGCGAACATGACTGTTTACTACGAAAGCACGATCCTGCGGTTCGGCACCGAGGCACAGGACATGGTCGACGGTGGCGTGGTCATCCTGTACGCGGACCCGATTCCCGACGCCCTCGAAGACGTCAGCGTCGTGCACGCCCCGGCCGCCACACCGGAGCGGGAGGTGCGCATCGGCGACATCTTCCGCCTCGGCGAAGCGGAGATCGAGTTGATCGCGGTCGGCGAGCGCGCGGACGAGAACCTGCGCACGCTCGGGCACATCGTCGTCTACCTCAATCCCGACGAGAGCACGACCCTGCTGCCGGGAGCGGTGCACGGCCGCGGTTCGGTGTCGCTGCCGGAGTCGGGGGCGAAGCTGTCGTTGAGCGGACGGGAACAACCATGAACTGGCAGATCGCGTCCTTGCTGGTGGCCTGCTTCGCAGTCGCGGGCGTACTGAGCTACCGCCAGCACATGCACTACGCACGGGTGGTGAACACGATCGCCACCGAGGAGAACCGCCGCGGGGCGCTGCTCGTGACCGGCCGCGCCAAGGGCAAGCTCCGTGGCGCGGTGGTGCTGCTCGTCATCGACCGCCGCGAGGACGTCGTCACCAGGGCGCTGGTCATGGAAGGGGCCTCGGTGTTCGGCCGGTTCCGGGAACGACCCGAATTCACCGGCCCGGTCCGCACCGTCGAAGACCGGGCACCATCACGAGCCACGGCCAAGGCGGTGGCGGAAGCACTGAAAATGGTCTCCCGGCTGACGGCGGGACAGCGCGCGGCCGCCTGAGGCCATCGGCACACACAAAGCCGGCTTTCCCCGCCCTGCAGGGGAAAGCCGGCTTTTCAGTTATCGCCGGCGTGCACAAATGTGCAAATAATCCCAAGGGTTGTGCGGACCAAATGCGGCGTGGTACCAAATAATCACCGAAGTGCGAATGATATGCACATTTGTGCAAATGAAAGGTGTCGTGATGAGCTACGTCGATCGGCTGCGGGCACGCGAACAGGAGAGGGGCCGCCCGGTCCGGGTCGGGCTGGTGGGCGCGGGCCAGATGGGGCTGGGGTTCGTCGCGCAGGCCGGCCGGATCGACGGGATGGAGGTCGCCGCCATTGCCGATATCGCGCCGGAGCGCGGGGTGCGGGCGTTCGAGCGCGCCGGGCGCGGTGACGTCCTCGTCGGCGCGGACGGGCTGGCTTCAGCGGTGGCACAGGGCAGGCCGGTGGTCGTCGACGACGCCCTCGCCCTGACCGGCCTGCCGGTCGACGTGATCGTCGACGCGAGCGGGGTCCCCGAGGTCGGCGCGCAGGTCGCCTTCGCCGGTCTGCTGGCGGGCAAGGACATCGGCATGCTCAACGTCGAATGCGACGTGACCATCGGTCTGCTGCTGTCCACGATGGCCACCGGGCTCGGCAGGGTCTACACCGTGTGCCGGGGCGACGAACCCGTGGAGTGCAAGGCTCTCGTGGACTACGCGCGCGACATCGGCTTCTCGATCGTGTGCGCGGGCAAGGGCAAGAACAATCCGCTCGATCCGTCGGCCACCCCGGCGTCGCTGACCGAGCAGGCCGCGGCCAAGGGCATGAACCCGCACATGCTGGCGAGTTTCGTGGACGGCTCGAAGACGATGATCGAAATGGCCGCGCTCGCCAACGGTACCGGCCTGAAGGTCGCCCGGCGCGGCATGACCGGCCCGCACTCCACAGTGGAGGGCCTGTCCACGGTCTTCCGGCCCGCCCCGGACGGCGGGCAGCTGAGCGAGACCGGTGTCGTGGACTACTGCACCGGCCCGGTCGCCCCGGGCGTCTTCGTGATCGGCCACACCGACGATCCCGTCGTGGTCGACGAGATGGCCTACCTCGGCATGGGCCCCGGCCCGTACTACACCTTCTACCGGCCTTACCACCTCGCCAGCATCGAGGCGCCACTGTCGGTCGCCGAAGCGGTGCTCGACCGCAAGCCCAGCCTCGCACCGGTCGCGTGGAACGCGGAGGTCCTCGCCGTCGCGAAACGCGACCTCGTGGCGGGCGAACTGCTCGACGGTATCGGCGGCGAGACCGTGTACGGCATCACCGATTCCGCCGAGGCCGCGCGAACGGGCGGGCACATTCCGCTCGGTCTGGCCGGCGGAGCCCGCGTGCTTCGCGACGTGCCCGCCGGAACCGTGCTGACTTCGGCGGACGTGGCCATCGACGAGACGACGACCATCGCGTCGCTGCGCAGGCTGCAGGAGCGGCTCCTGGCGGGCGAGCCGGTGCGCGACCTGGTCGCGGCGTGACGGGGGACGGTGCGATGAACCTCCTCAACGATCCGGCACTGGCCCGGAGGACCCTGGTCACGATGTGGACGATCCGCCGGTTCGAGGAAGCCGTGGACGACCTGTTCGCCCGTGGCCTGATGCACGGCACGATGCACCTTTCGATCGGCCAGGAAGCGGTCCCGGTCGGCGCGTGCCTCGCACTGGCCGAGGGCGACTACATCACCTCCACCCACCGCGGGCACGGTCACTGCATCGCCAAGGGCGCGCGACTGGACGAGATGATGGCCGAACTGCTCGCCAAGGAGACCGGCTACTGCCGCGGCCGCGGCGGGTCCATGCACATCGCCGACGTCGCGACCGGCAACCTCGGTGCGAACGGAATCGTCGCCGGCGGGGTGCCGATCGCCGCCGGAGCGGGGCTCGCGGTGAAAATGCGAGGGGGAAGCGAGGTCGTCGTCAGCTTCTTCGGCGACGGCGCGGTCAACGAGGGCGCGTGGCACGAGGGGGTCAACCTGGCCGCGATCTGGGATCTGCCGGTGGTGTTCGTATGCGAGAACAACCACTACGGCATGTCGATGCCGGTCGGGCGCGCGTTCCGGGTGAAGGAACTGTCCGAACGTGCCGCCGCGTACGGCATTCCGGGCACGACGGTGGACGGCAACGATCCGCAGGCTGTGCACGACGCGGTCGCCGCGGCGGTGACCCGTGCCCGCGCGGGCGAGGGACCGACGCTCGTGGAGGCGACGACCTACCGCTGGAAAGGACACTCCAAAAGCGACAAGAATCTCTACCGGACGCGCGAGGAAATCGAGCAGTGGCGCGAACGCGACCCGATCGCGCGCTTCGAACGGCGCGTGGGCGCCACCCTCGGCGACCAGGAGATCCAGGCGTGCCGGGACGAGGCCCGTGATCTCGTCCGCGGCGCGGTGCGGGCCGCCGGCACCGCACCCGACGCCACGGCCGACTCGCTCACCGAGGCGGTGTACGCACGATGACCGCGACCCTGCCGGCGACCAGGACCCTGACCTACGCCGAGGCGGTGCGAGAGGCACTGGCCCAGGCGATGGCGGCCGACGACCGGGTCTTCCTGCTCGGCGAGGACGTGGGGACCTACGGTGGCGCGTTCGGTGTCTCCGGCGATCTCGTGCACCGCTTCGGTGAGGAGCGAGTCCGGGACACGCCGATCAGCGAGCTGGGTATCGTCGGTGCCGCGGTGGGGGCGGCACTGGCCGGTATGCGGCCCGTGGTGGAGATCCAGTTCTCGGATTTCACCGCGCAGGCCATGGACCAGATCGCCAACCAGGCCGCGAAAATCCACTTCATGCTCGGCGGTGCGGCGACCGTGCCGATGGTGCTGCGCGCCCCCGGCGGGTCGGGCACCGGCGCGGCGGCGCAGCATTCGCAGAGCCTGGAAGCGTGGTTCACCCACGTGCCCGGGCTGAAAGTCGTGATGCCGGCGACCCCGGCCGACGCCAAATCGCTGTTGCTGGCGGCCATCGCCGACCCGAACCCGGTCATCGTGCTGGAGCACAAGCTGCTCTACAAGCACAGCGGCCCGGTCCCGGAGGCCGCGACCCCGGCCAGGCTCGGCGAGGCCGCGGTGCGCCGCACCGGCACCGATCTCACCATCGTGGCGACCGGCGTGATGGTGTCCCGCTGCCTGGAGGCGGCCGACCGGCTCGCCGAGCAGGGCATCGAGGCCGGCGTCCTCGACCCGCGCACCCTCAAACCGCTCGACACCGAGTCCATTGTGGACAGCGTAACCGCGACCGGCCGGGCGTTGCTCGTGCAGGAGGCACCGAAGACGTCGGGGTTCATGGCCGAGGTCGCCGCGGCGATCGGCGAGTCGAGCGCGTTCGGGCATCTGCGCGCGCCGATCACCCGCCTGTGCGGTCTCGACGTGCCGATTCCCTATGCGCCGCAACTGGAACGTGCCGCCGTCCCGCAGGTGGACGACATCGTGCGGGAGGCGGCGGAGCTGGTGCGGAGGTGGTGATGAAGGAAACGCCGCTGGTGATGCCGAAGCTGTCGATGACGATGACCGAGGGCACGCTGGTCACCTGGCGCAAAGCCGAGGGTGACGAGGTGCGCGCGGGTGAGGTCATCTGCGAGGTGATGACCGACAAGGTCGACATGGAGGTCGAGGGCAACGTCGACGGCACGCTCACGCGCATCGTGGCGCGCCCCGAGGACGAGGTCCCGGTCGGCGAGCCCATCGCCTACATCGCCACCGAGGCCGACGACCTGCTGGGCGGCCTGTTCGACACACCCGAGCCGCAGCCGCAGGCCGCACCCGTCGCCGTCCCCGCCCCGCCCGTCGCCGTCCCCGGCCCGCCCGCATGGATTCCCGCGGTACCGGCGGCACGGGCGGCCGCTGCCGAGCGAGGACTCGATCTCGCCACGGTCACTCCGTCCGGGCCCGGCGGCACGATCCGCCTGTCCGATCTGCCGCCCGTCGCAACGCGCTCGCGCAGCCCGCGCGCGGCGATCGCACGGCGGATGTCTGCCAGCGCGGACGTCCCCCAGTTCGTGGTGTACCGGGATCTGACGCTCACTCCGTCGCGGCACGGGTGGACGACGGTGTTCGTCCGGGCCTTCGCCACGGCCCTGCGCCGCCATCCGGAGCTCAACGCGGAATGGGCGGGCGAAGACGTCCGCTCGCACGATCACGTGGGCGTCGCGCTCGCGGTCGACACCCGGCGGGGTCTGCTCGCGCCCGTACTGACCGATCCCGACCTCGACGAGATGTCGACTTTGGAGGAACGAATCGCCGACGTGGTCCGCCGTGCCCGCACCGGGAAGCTCGCACTCGGCGAGATGACGGGCGGCACCACGACGGTGTCGAACCTGGGCGGGTTCGGAGTGGACGCTTTTCAGGTGCTGCTCAGTCCCCCACAAGCGACCGCGCTGTCGGTCGGCGCGGTGCGGCAGCAGGTCGTCCCGGTGCCCGGCGGCATCGGCACGGCCCTGCGCTGCCGGGTGGGCCTGACCACCGACCACCGCGTCGGGGACGGCGCCGACGCGGCGCGGTTACTCGCCACCCTGAGCGAGGTGCTGTCGGAATGACCCCGCATCCGCAGGAAGGGGCCCGCGCGGCGGCGGTCGTGCTCGCCAGCGGCGCCGGGACGCGGGTCGGCGCGGGCGTGAACAAGGTCTACCTGCCGCTGGCCGGCCGCCGTCTCGTGTCGTGGTCCTTGACCGCCTTCGCGGCGGTTTCCGGGATCGGGCCGCTGGTTCTGGTCGCGCGGCCCGAGGACGGCGAAGTGGTCGAGTGGGTGCTCGACCGCGAGGTCAACGGCGCCGAGGTCGAGGTGGTCTACGGCGGGCGCAGCAGGCAGGAGTCGGAACTGCGGGCCCTGCGGCATCTCGCCGGCCGCATCGACCGCGGCGTCGTGGACACGGTGCTGATCCACGACGGCGCGCGGCCGCTCGTCAGCGCGGCGCTGATCGCCGGTGTCCTGCACGAAGCGCGTGAGTACGGCGGGGCCATCCCGGCGCTCCCCGCCGAGGACGTGCTCGCCGTCGATCCCGGCGGCGAGTCGCTGGGCGCGCTGCCCCCGGCGACCATGGTTCTCGCCCAGACACCGCAGGCCTTCCGGGCCGCGCCCCTGCTGGAGGCCTACGAGGCGGCGGCGCGCCAGGGCTTCGACGGCACGGACACCTCGTCGGTGATGGAGCAGTTCTCCTCCGTGCCCGTGCGCTGGATCCGGGGCGAGCAGGAGAACTTCAAGGTCACCTATCCCTCCGACCTCGTCGTCGCCGAGCATGTCCTGGCGTCGGTGGACTACCGCAGGTGAGGAAATGAGCATGAGCAAGATCGAGAACGCGGACCTGGTCTGTTCCCGGTGCGGCGACGAGACGCCTCATGAGCTCGCCTACGCCGGCCGGCTGCTGGTGAAGATCACGTGCACGCGATGCGGCAAGACCATCGAAAGAGACCTGCGGAGCGAGTACCTGGCCGATCTGAGCCACCGCGTGGCCACCAAGCCCAGGCGGATGCTCCGGCGGCTGAGCCGCCACCCGCTCACGTTCGCCGGCACACTGCCCAAGTCGGTGTCGGCCAAGCCGATGGAACTGCTGTCCGACCTCAAACTCGTCTGGAGCGCGGCGCGCACCCCGTCGCACGACGACTGAACGCGAGCGCCACGGACCGGTTGGTCACCCCGCGGCCAGGTCCCGCCTGCGGAAAGCGGCCGCCCCGGCACCGAACAGCGCCAGCCCGAGAGCGCACAGCACGAGCACGGGGGTGACGGCGACGTGCTGGAGCGGCACCTGGGCCAGCGCGTGGAACGGGCTGAGTTCGAGTGTCCAGTGCGGCGCGCGCAACGCCGTGCCCAGCGCGTCCCACAGGTAGGCGACGGCGACCACCGCGTATCCGGCCGACACCGCGCGCGGTGCCAGCCCCAGCACGGCCGTGGCGAACCCCGCCGTGACCACCACGACCGGCAGGCTGTTGCCGGTCGCGGCCAGCAGCGCGCCGAGGGCGACGTGCTGACCGGTCGCCGCCGCGCCCGCCCACATCGCCAGCGCGGCCAGCAGGCACAGCAGCGCGGCCAGTCCCGCGGCCAGCACCACCCGCCCGGCCAGCCAGCCCAGCCGCGCGCGCGGCATCGCCAGCAGCAGCTCCAGCCGCCCGGTGGCCTCCTCGCCGCGCGCCCCGGCGACCAGTGTGACCACCAGCAGTGCCGCGATGACCTGGATGAGCGAGAACATGGCGGCCACGAAGGCGTTCACCCCGACCTCGGCGCCGGTCACCCTCGCCATGACCGGGTTCTGGTTGACCAGGTCGAGCACGGTTTTGATCAGCCCGCCCATCAGCGCGGTCATCGCCATGGTGACCACCAGCCAGGTCGCCAGCTGCGGCAACTCGTCGCGCAACGCCGCCTGCCACGGCGTGCGGAGCAGGAAGCGGCGCGGCGGGCGGCTGTCGGACTGGGCGAGCACACCGAGCCCGATGTCGCGACGCGCCAGCAGCGGCAGGGCGGCCGCGACCACCACGGCGCTGGTGCCGAGGATGACCACCAGCGGCACCACTCCGGGCGGCTGCGGCGGGCGCAGTTCCTCGAACCAGCCCAGCGGGGAGACCCACCGCAGCCAGCCGAGCCCGGTGCCGGTGTCGGCGACGGCGCGGATGCCGAACGCGACGGCGAGCACCGCCCCGGCCCACAGCCGCGCGGCCCGCACGGTGCCCCACAGCTGGCAGGCCAGCGCCGCGATCGCACCGAACAGGATCGCCGGCAGGCTGACCTGAAGCCCGAGTTCGACGCTGTTCGCGACGGACATCAGGTGGTTGCCGACGCCGACCACGGCCATCGCCGCCGTGCTGACGACGCCGATGACCGCCGTTTCGATCGCGACGGCGCACACCGCGGCGGCGAACCAGCGGGCACGGGGCTGCGGCTGGCTCAGCGTGATCTCTCCGCGCCCGGCGTCCTCCTCGCCGCGCAGCGCGCCACAGGTGATCATGATGGCCCACACGGCCAGTACGAGGCCGACGAACGACACCGACCGCCAGGACACCCAGCCGGTGACGTCGCCGATGTCGAACGGGTAGCCGTACAGCACGCGCAGCCCGGCGTTGCTCGCGAAGGGCAGCAGCAGCGCGTCCCGGCTCGCCGCGCTGGGAAACACCGAGGTGTAGGCCTGGATCTGCACGGCGTTGGCGATCGCGACCAGTACCGCCATCACGATCGTCGACGTCCGGTTGGCGCGTAGCTGACGGCGCACCATCGTGCGCAGGCCCTGCCCGGCGGAACCGGCGGCGACCACGGGTGCGGGGGCGAGGGCGGTCATGACGCCGGCACCGGAGCCTGGTCGCGGTAGTGCACCAGGAAGATCTCCTCCAGGCTCGGCTCGCGACTGTCCATTGTGGTCACCGGAAGGTGGGCCAGCGTGTCCAGCAGCGGACCCATCTCGCCGCGCACCTGCAACATCACGTGGTGGTCGGCAGCGCCGGCCACCTCCACTCCCGCCAGCCGCCGCAACGGTTCGAGGTCCACGCCGGTACGGCTGAAGGACACTTCCACGGTGCGCGCGGACAGGTGCCGCAACTGCGCCAGCGTGCCCTCGTCGATCAGCCGCCCCGCGCGCAGGATGCCGATGCGGTCGCACAGCAGCTCGACCTCGCTGAGCACGTGCGAGGACAGGAAGATGGTCTGGCCGCGTTCGCGCGCCTCGCCGACGGTTTCCCGGAACGCCGCCTCCATCAACGGGTCCAGCCCCGCGGTCGGCTCGTCGAGCACGAGAATCTCGGCGCGCGTGGCGAACGCCGCGACCAGCTGCACCTTCTGCCGGTTTCCCTTGGACAGCGCGCGGATCTTCTTGACCGGGTCGAAGTCGAAGCGCCGCATCAGGATCTCGCGGTAGGCGCGGTCGCAGCCGCCGCGCAGATTGGCCAGGTAATCGTGCGTCTCCGCCCCGGTCAGGCCCGGCCACAGGGTCGGCTCCGACGCGACGTAGGCGACGTGCCGGTGCGCCGCGACCGCGCCCGCCCAGGCGTCGAAACCGGCGACCATCGCGTGCCCGGCGGTGGGCCGGTGGATGCCCAGCAGCAACCGGATCGTGGTCGTCTTGCCCGCGCCGTTCGGGCCGAGGAAGCCGTACACCTCACCCCGCGCGAGATCCAGGTCCAACCGGTCCAGCGCGAGCGTGGCGCCGTAGCGCTTGCTCAGTCCGCGTGCCTCGATGGCGCCCATGACGATCTCCCGACTGCGTGCCCCGGATGGGCCGGTGCGGCGATCCTCGCGCCGCGGCGCCGCGCCCGGCGATGGCCGTTGGACACCACCTGCGAGGACCTTTCGCACCACCCCATCGCGCAAGGACCAATGGCCCTTCCGGGTACCGGCGAGCTGAGAAAAGATCGGTCAATGGGAAAACCACGGTGTGGCAGCAGCAGGTTCTCGTGATGAAGACCGAGCGGGTCACGCGGGCCTGGGCGAACATCACCTCGCACGGGACCGATGGTGCGGCGCCGGCGCCCGAACACGCGTGCGTTGCCTGCGTGCAGGCCACCGAGATGACCGGCGCCAGCCTGATGCTGGCCAGCGACAGCACGTTACTGGAAGCGGTGTGTTTCACCGATTCCCGCGCCGGCAAGATGGAGGAGTTGCAGGCGAGTCTCGGGCAGGGACCGGGAATCGACGCCGTCGAATCGGGCTCGCCCACCCTCGTGGACGATCTGGCCTCGCCACTGAGCGGACGCCGCTGGCCCGCCTTCGCACCGGCTGCCGCACGGATCGGCGTGCACGCCCTGCACAGTCTCCCGCTCGCGCTCGGCGCCCTCCGGGTCGGCGTGCTGGACCTCTACCGGGACACCCCGGGTCAGCTCAGCCAGGATCAGCTGCTCGACGCCCTCGTCTACGCCGACACCGCGCTCCTGCTGGTGCTCGACGCCCGCACCGGGATCACCACGTCGGTCAACGGTACGGCCGCGGCGAGCAGGCCACCCCTGTGGCGTGCCGAGGTGCACCAGGCGGCGGGAATGGTGTCGGTCCAGATGGGGATCTCCGTACTGGACGCACTCGTGCGGCTGCGCGCCCACGCCTACAGCCACGAGCTGCAACTCACCGCCGTCGCACGCGCGGTGGTGGAACGACGGCTGCGTTTCGCCCCCGGAGACGCAGATATCGTAACCGACCACGCTCCCGGGAGAGATGCATGACCGGCCCGCAGCATGCCGTCACCACGGCGTTCGTCGAACTGGCCGACACCCTCGTCGCGGATTTCGACCTCGTCGACTTCCTGCACCTGCTCACCGTGCGGTGCCAGCAGACGCTCGGTGTCGACGCGGTCGGACTGTTGCTCGCCGACAACCGCGGCGGGCTCAACCTGCTGGCCGCCTCCAGCGAACAGGCGCAGCTGCTGGAACTGTTCCAGCTCCAGCACGAGGAGGGTCCTTGCCTGGACTGCTACCACACGGGCGCCCCGCTCAGCTGCCCCGATCTGACCGCTGAGACGACCCGCTGGCCGCGTTTCACCGCCGAAGCACTCGGCGCCGGTTTCGCCGCGGTGCACGCCCTGCCGATGCGCCTGCGCGACGAGGTCCTGGGCGGGCTGAACCTGTTCACCACCGAGGCGGGGCCCCTTGATCCCACCCTGCTTTCGGTGGCGCAGGCGCTGGCGGACGTGGCCACGATCGGCCTGCTGCACGAACGCGCCATGCGGACGCGGGACCTGATCGCCGAACAGCTGCAGAACGCCATCAACAGCCGCCTCGCCGTGGAACAGGCCAAGGGCATCGTCGCCGAACGCGCGGACATCAGCGTGAGCGACGCCTTCGAGCGGCTGCACACCTACGCCCGCAGCCGCCACTGGAAACTCCACGACCTCGCCTGGGCCGTGGTGAACCACTATCCCGCGATCGCCGACCTCTACACCGACGGCGACGACACCTGAGGAGGGACGATCGGCTCCTGCTCGGTGTCCGTTGTCCTCTCATCCGGCACCACCGCGGCGTGGTGATGTGGGCTCGTGAGCCTTGCCACCACCCCGGCCCCGGGACAATGGGAGCGCATCCGGGCCGCGCTGCGCGTCGGCCCGTTCCGGCGCATGTGGACGGTGCTGGCCTTCTCCTCGCTCGGTGACTGGCTCGGCGTGCTGGCCACCTCCACCTTCGCGGCCGGGCAGGTCAGCGGGTCGGCCGCCAAGGGCGCGGCGTTCGGCGGCGTGATCGCGGTGCGGCTGCTGCCCGCACTGGTGCTCGGCCCGCTCGCCGGGGTGCTCGCCGACCGGCTCGACCGCAGGCACACCATGGCCCTGTGCGATCTGGCCCGGTTCGTGCTGTTCGCCTCGATCCCCGCGGTCGGCCTGCTGTCGGCTTCGGCGCCGCTGGTCCTCGGCTGGGCCGCGCTGGCCACGTTCGTGATCGAAGCGCTCGGTCTGGTGTGGGGGCCCGCGAAAGAGGCCGCGGTGCCCAACCTGCTGCCCCCGGAGCGCCTCGAAGCGGCCAACCAGCTCACCCTCATCACCACCTACGGCGTGGCACCGGTGCTGGCCGCACTGGCGATGGCCGGTATGAACGGCGTCATCCCCTTCCTGTTCGGCGGGCACGTCCCGGCCTGGGCGGGGCCGCCCAAGATCGCGTTGTTCTTCAACGCCGTGACCTTTCTGGCCAACGCGGCCGTGGTGTTCTTCGGCATCAAACAGATCAGCGCGACGACCCGGCCGGCGGCCGAACAGCCGCACCTGCTGCGCGCACTGGCCGACGGCTGGACCTACGTCGCGCACGACCGCCTCGTCCGTGGCTTGGTGCTCGGCGTGCTGATCGCGTTCGCCGGGGCGGGCGCGGTGATCGGGACCGCGCAGTTCTACGCCCGCTCACTCGGCCGCGGCGACGGCACGTTCTCCCTGCTGTTCGCCGTCCTGTTCATCGGGCTCGCCGCCGGCATAGCCGGCGGTCCGCTGCTGGTCGGCTCGTTGTCCCGACGGCGTTGGTTCGCGTTGTCGATCGTGTTCGCCGGATGCACCGTCGTGGTGCTGGCGCTGGCGCCGGGACTGGTGGTCGCGCTGGCCGGCGCGCTCGGCACCGGCACCGGTGCGGGCATGGCCTTCCTCTCCGGCGTGACGCTGCTCGGCACCGAGGTCGGCGACCGGGTCCGCGGCCGGGTGTTCTCGTTCGTGCAAACCGGAAGCCGCGTCGTGCTGCTGCTGTCGATCTCGTTGTCGAGTGTCCTCGTCGGCGTCGGCGGCTCGTGGTGGGTCCACATCGGAGGGATGGCGATTTCGTTGTCGGCGACCCGGTTGCTGCTCGGGGTCACCGGCGTTCTCGTGGTCGCCGCGGGCATCGCGGATTTGCGCCAGATCGACGACCGGCCCGGCGTGCCGGTGATGCCCGACCTCCTGCGCTCACTGCGCGGGCCCAAGGTCCCGCGCGCCCGGGCCGCTCGGCACTTCGCGCCGCCTGAGGCCGCCGATAGCGTCCCCGGCATGGCGATGGCAGTCGAGGCGGAGCAGTTGAGCAAAGGGTTCGGCCAGGTGCTCGCGGTGGACGACGTGAGCTTCGCGGTGCCCGAAGGCGAGGTCTTCGCCTTCCTCGGGCCCAACGGCGCTGGAAAGTCGACCACGATCAACATGCTCTGCACGCTGGCCCGGCCCACCTCCGGCACGGCCAGGGTCGCGGGGTTCGACATCCTCGAGGACCCGAAGGCGGTCCGCGGCCACATCGGACTGGTGTTCCAGGAGAACACGCTGGACGAGCAGCTCACCGCCGAGGAGAACCTGCGGTTCCACGCCGTGCTCTACCGCGTGCCGCGCGCCGAGCGGGACGCGCGCATCGACCGGGTGCTCGCGCTCGTCGGGCTCGCCGACCGCAAACGGGACCTGGTGTCGGCCTTTTCCGGTGGCATGGTCCGGCGGCTGGAGGTGGCGAGGGCACTGCTGCACGCGCCGCGGGTGTTGTTCCTCGACGAGCCGACGATCGGACTCGACCCGCAGACCCGCTCTCTACTGTGGACGGACATCCTGCGGCTGCGCGACGAGGCAGGCATCACCGTTTTCCTGACCACGCACTACATGGACGAAGCCGAGTACGCCGACCGCATCGCGATCATCGACCACGGCCGGATCGTGGCGCTGGACACCCCGGACAAGCTGAAGGCCGTCGTCGGCGCCGACACGGTGGAGCTGCGTACGGCCGATGACGAGACGGCGCTTTCCGCGCTGCGGCTCGCCGGTTTCGACGTGCACCGCACCTCGGACGGGATGATGATCCCCGTGCCCGACGGCGAGGCTGCCGTGGGCACGCTGGTGGGCGCGGCCGGAGTGCCGGTCCGGTACGTCCACGTGCACCGCCCCACATTGGACGACGTCTTCCTGTACTTCACCGGCCGCGAAATCCGCGACGAGCCGGGCGAAACACGCTCGATGATGGTGCGGGCGCGGGCCGCTCGCCGATAGGACGCGCATGATGGTCACCACGGCAGGAGAACACGACCTGGCCGCCGAGGCCCGCACCGCGGGCATGGTCTGGCAGCGCGAGCTGATCCGCTACACCCGGACCAGGATCCGGATCGTGACCGGGCTGATCCAGCCCTTGCTCTTCCTTTTCGTGCTGGGCTACGGAATGTCGTCACTGGTGGGCACCACCGGCGGCTTCGACTTCAAGAAGTTCGTCTTCCCCGGCGTGGTGGCGATGAGCGTGGTCACGACCGCGATCTTCAGCGCGATTTCCATCGTGTGGGACCGGGAATTCGGCTTCCTGCGGGAGATGCTCGTCGCGCCGGTCAGCCGCACCGCGCTGGTGCTGGGCAAGACCGCGGGCGGCGCCACGGTGGCCACCGTCCAGGGCACGATCATGCTGGTACTGGCCCCGCTGATCGGGGTGCGCATGACGCCCTGGCTCGTCGTGGAGGTGATCGGACTCGAACTGCTGATGGCGGTCGCGCTGACCTCGTTCGGCGTGTTCGTGGCCAGCCGCATCGCGAAGATGGAGAGCTTCCAGGTCGTCATGCAACTGGTGCTGCTGCCGATGCTGTTCCTTTCCGGTGCGTTGTTCCCGGTGTCCGGGTTGCCCGCCTGGCTCACCGTCGTCACGCGGATCAACCCGCTGACCTACGCCGTCGACCCGCTGCGCCGGGTCGTGTTCGCCGCGCAGGACATGCCGGCCGCCGCGAAAGCCCGCTTCCCCACCGGAGTCGACCTGTTCGGCTACACGCTCCCGATCGGCGCGGAAATCGGCATCGTCGTGGTGTTCGCCGTCGTCTTCATCACCGCCGCGATCCGCTCGTTCGGCCGCGCGGAATAGCCCTCACACCCGTGCGGGCTCCTTCTGCCGCTGCCTGAGCACGCCGATCGGACGGCCGTCGAGATGCCTGCGCGGCAACAGCAGCACGAGCGCGATCCCGATCGCCGCGGGAATGACGAACACGTAGAAGCTCCACCGCACCCCCACGTCGGCGGACACGATGAGCCCTCCGACGATCGGGCCGGTGATACCACCGAGCCGCGCCACGGTCATGATCGTGCCGAGTGCCGTCGCCCGGTTCGCCGCGGGGAACCAGGTGGCGATGAACCCGTTGAGGATCACCGACGTGCCGTTCGCGCCGACCCCGGCGAGCGCCACCGCGATGTACAGCACGAACGTCGGCGGGCCCGCGCTCATCGTGACCAGCGAGACGACGCCGATCGCGAAGCCCCACATCGCCACCGGCCGGGGACCTGCCCGGTCGGCGAACCACGACATCGCGGCCGCCCCGGCGATCGCACCCAGGCTCATCGTCGCCAGGAAGCTCAGCGCCGAGCCGAGCGGGTAGCCCGCCGACCGCATGATCTGGGGCAGCCAGGTGGACAGCCCGTAGATGAACAGCTGGCCGATGAAGGTGGTGACCGCGAAGACGATCGCCATCGTGAGCAGCGGCGGCCGGAACAAGTCCCGCAGGCCCGCCCGCTGCTCGACGGAACGTTCACGCGCCACCGGCTCGTCCAGCCCGTACTGCCGCGCGACCCGCTTGGCTTCCTCCAGCCTGCCCTTCGCGGCGAGGAAGGCGACCGACTCCGGGAGCAGGAAGTAGGCCAGGGGCACCAGCACGACCAGCGGCAGCACGCCGAAGGCGAACATCGGCCGGAACCCGAACGACTCCAGCACCACCAGGCCCAGCAACGACGCCCCGATCGTGCCGACCGAGAAGCCGGAACTGACCAGCGCGTTGACCAGGTTCCGGTGGTCGCGCGGCGCGAACTCGACCGACAGCGCCAGCGCCGTCGGCAGCAACCCGCCCAGCCCGACGCCGGAAAGGAAACGGAACAGCCCGAACAACTCCACGTTCGGCGCGACGGCACAGGCGACCATGAAGACCGAGAACCAGCTCATGCTGGCCATCAGCATCTTGCGCCGCCCCAGAAGGTCGGTCGCGAAACCGCAGATCAGCGTACCGACGAGCATCCCCATGAACGCGTAGCTGGCGATCACGCCCGCCCCGGCGGCGTCCAGGTGCCATGCCTTGTAGTCCAGCAGCGACGGGATCGTCGTCGCGAAGACCGACAGGTCGTACCCGTCGAAGATCACGGCGAGGCAGCAGATCGCGGCCACCACGGTGCCACTGCGCTGCCGGACGGCAGGTGCGCTCATGCGGTCCTCCTCGACCTCGCGACACGATCACACGTTGGTGATGATCATTGCAATCATGACCATGAATGTCCAGCCCCGGTTCGAGCTCGGGCCGAGGTGAGACAGCGTGTGGGCGTCGAGGCCGTCAGCCGCGCCCCGCGGACTCAGTCCCGCAGGGAGAGCACCATCTTGCCGGCGGCCGAGCGGTCAGCGAGCGCACGCAGCGCGCCGGCCGCCTCGGCCAGCGGGCGCACCTGCGGCTCGGTGACCCGCAGCCGGCCGTCGTCGAGGAACGGGTAGAGCTGGTTCCACTGGCGCCGCAGGTAGTCGGGTTCCTGGCGGAGCACCTCGCCCCAGCCCGCACCCAGCACCGAGGTGTTGTTCAGCAGCAACCGGTTGACCTTCACCGTCGGAATACCGCCCCCGGTGAACCCCAGCACCACCACCCTGCCCTCCGGAGCCAGGCTGCGCAGGCTGTCGGTGAACCGGTCCCCGCCGACCGGATCGAGCACCACATCCACCCCACGCCCGCCGGTGAACTCCCGCACCGCCTCCAACCAGCCCTCCACCAGCACCACATGATCCGCACCCTCGGCAGCGGCGACCTTCGCCTTGCGCTCGTCACTGACCACCCCGATCGCCCGCAACCCCCACGCACGACACAGGTTCAACGCCGCCACCCCGACCCCACCCGCCGCGCCATGCACCAGCACCGTCTCCCCCGGCTCCACCTTCGCCCGCCGCCGCAACGCGAAATGCCCGGTCAGATAGTTCACCGGCAGCCCGGCCGCCGTCGTCGCCGGCACGTGCTCCGGCAACGGCAGCACCTGCGCCGGGTCCACCGCCACCACCTGCTGCCAGGCCCCGTCCATCGCGATCACGACGACCCGCCGGCCGGGGGTGAAGCCACTGCCCGCCGGGGCCTCCCGGACAACGCCCGCGGCCTCCATCCCCAGCACGCAGGGAAGCTCCCGCTTGACCTGGTAGAGCCCCTGGGACTGCAGCAGATCCGGGAACGACACACCCGCCGCGTCCAGCTCGACCAGCACGCGGCCGGCCGCGGCAGGCTCACCGACCTCCTCCAGCCGCAGCCCGTCCGGTCCGGCGAACTCGGTCAACCGCATGGCGAGCATCGATGCTCCTTTCGATCGGGCGGGCAGCTCGGTCCACAGTAGGCGGCGCGCCCCGGCCGCCGCGGCGGCATGACCCGTGCGGAGTATGGCTTTGATCAAGAAGAGGGCCGTATGGTGAGATCATTGCGATCACGAGATCTCTCGTGCAGGTCCACCTCCGCTCCGGACCTCGGCGGATCCGCGAAACACGCTGACGCCAGAGGAAGAAGATGCCGAGCGGCGACCGGGACACGGCGGCCACCGCGCTCAAGGTCACGTTGCCGCGCTTGCGGCTGCGCGAGCTGCTGGGCGAGGTGCGGGACCGCATCGAAAGGCTGTCCGGGTCGCGGGAACAGCTGGACCGGCTGCTCGAAGCGATACTCGTCGTCACCGCGGGCCTGGAACTGGAGGACACGCTGCGCCGCATCGTGCGGGCCGCGACCGAACTCGTGGGCTGCCGCTACGGCGCGCTCAGCGTCCTGGACCAGGCACACCAGAAGCCGGCCCAGTTCGTGTACGAGGGCCTCACCTCGGCGATCGGCGACGTGCCGGAGCATTCCTCCCTCAGCGTCCCGGTCCGCATCCGCGACACCGTCTACGGCAATCTCCACCTCACCGAGAAACACGACGGGCAATCCTTCACCGAGGACGACGAGATCATCCTGCAGGCGCTCGCCGCCGCCGCGGGCGTCGCCGTGGACAACGCTCGCCTCTACGAGGAATCCCGCCATCGCGAAGCGTGGCACGAGGCCACCAGCGATGTGCGCGCCGCACTGCTGGCGGGCACGGACATCGGCGACGTGCTGCAGCTGGCCGCCGATCGCGCCCGCGAGCTGACCGGGGCCGATACCGCCTTCGTCGCCGAACCCGAGGATCCCGAGCTCCCGGTTCGCGACGTCACCACGCTGACCGTCACCCACGGCAGCGGGCAGCACGCCACGACCGTGCTCGGCCGGCGAGTTCCCATCGGGGGTTCCGGGCAGGGCAGCGCCTTTCGTGAGGCGCGCCCGGCCGAGCTGCCCACGCTGGGACACGAGCCGCTCCGCGACGTGTCCGGGCCCGCGCTCGTGCTCCCGCTGCGCGCCGCCGCCGACACCGTCACCGGTGTGCTCGTCGCGCTTCGTGCCCCGGGTGCCGCGCCGTTTCGGCCCGGTGAACTGCCGCTGGCCGCCGGGTTCGCCGACCAGGCCGCCATCGCCATCCGCGTGACCCAGGACCGGCGCCGCCTTGCCGACCTCACCGTCCTGAGCGAACGCGACCGCACCGCCCACGAGCTGCACGACCAGGTCATCCAGCGCCTGTTCCTGCACAGCCTCAACCTGCAGAGCACCTACCCGCGCGCACGCAACCCCGAGGTGCGCCGCGAACTCGCCGATCTCGTGGACGACGCGCACAGCATCATCGGCGACATCCGCACCGCCATCTTCGATCTGCACACCGACTCCGGGGGCCCCACCCGGTTGCGTGCCCGGCTGCACGAGATCGTCGCCGAAGCGACCGGCAACAACGAACTGCGCACCACCATCCGCATTTCGGGCGACCTCGCCGGGCTTCCCGGGTGCCTCGCCGAGCACGCCGAGGCCGTCGTTCGCGAAGCAGTCTCCAACGCCGTCCGCCACGCCCGCGCCTCCACGATCACCGTCATCGTCGGCGTCACCGACGAGCTGGTCATCGACGTCGCCGACGACGGCATCGGCATCCCCGAGAAGGTGGCCACCAGCGGCCTGCACAACCTCGCCGACCGCGCCACCGAGGCGGGCGGCAGGCTGGACGTGGGCCGCCCCGGCACCGGCGGCACCCGGATCCGCTGGACCGCGCCACTGGGCTGAGCCCCGTCCGGCGACAATGGGCGCCGTGCGCATGATCTCCGAATCGCAGTTGTCCGCCGTGCTCGCCGGTGTGCCGGGGGTGCCCAGGGTGGTTGCCGGCGGCAACTTCGCCGCCCCGCACCGGGCGCTGGCCGTGGTGGACGGCGCGCTCGCCCGATACCGGCTGTTCATGCTCAACGCGCAGCAGGGCGTGCCGGACCGGGCCGGGGTCACCCTGGAGACGCCCTTCGTGGGCGCGGGCATGCGCGGCCGCGACGGCCTGCGGTACTTCCCGTCCCGGTTGTCGCTGGTGCCGAACCTGCTGCGGGACGTCCTGCCACCCGACATCGTGGTCGTGCACACCTCGGCGCCGCGTGCCGGCGCCGTCTCGCTGGGCACCGAGGTCAACATCCTGCCCGCGGCGATCGAGGCGGCACGGGCCCGCGGCGGCCTGGTCGTGGCGCAGGTCAACCCGCGGATGCCGTTCACCTACGGCGACGCGCTGATCGCCGAGGACGAGATCGACCTCGCCCTGGAGACCGACGAGCCGCTGCCCAGCCCGCTCCCCCGCCCGCCCGACGAGGTGTCGCGGGCGATCGGGGCGCGGGTGGCCGAGTTGGTGCCGGACGGGGCGACGCTGCAGCTGGGCATCGGGGCGGTGCCGGATGCCACCCTGGCCGAGCTGACCGCGCGCCGCGGCCTGGCGATCTGGTCGGAGATGTTCAGCGACGGCGTGCTGGCGCTGGACAAGGCCGGCGCGCTCGACCCGGACGTGCCCGTCACGGCGTCCTTCCTGTTCGGCGGTCCGGAGCTGTACGCGTGGGTCGACGGCAATCCCCGGGTGCGGATGCTGCGAACCGAGAAGACCAACGACCCCGGCCTCATCGCCCGCCGCCCGAGCCTGGTCTCGGTCAACAGCGCGCTGCAGGTCGACCTGTTCGCCCAGGCCAACGCCAGCCGGGTGCACGGCGCGATCTACTCCGGATTCGGCGGGCAGACCGACTTCGTGGTCGGCGCGCTGCACTCCCCCGGCGGGCGCGCGATCATCGCACTGCCGTCCTGGCACCCCAAGGCGGACACCTCGACCGTGGTGCCCCGCCTCACCGGGCCGGTCACCTCGTTCCAGCACAGCTTCATCGTCAGCGAGCAGGGCACCGCGCACATCTGGGGCCACGACGCCGCCGGGCAGGCACAGCAGATCGTCGACCACGTCGCCCATCCCGGCGTCCGCGACGAACTCCGCGCGGCCGGACGCGAACTCGGCTTCCCGCTGCGCTGAACGCTCCTCGAAGGGCCATAGGTCCCCGAGGTCCGTTGCCGATGGACCTCGGTGCGAGGCGCGGGGATGTGCTGCGGTGGAGACATGCTCCAGACCGTGGACATCGGGCAGCTGTCGATCGCCTCCTACCGGACGGCGGTGCCCGAGCAGATCATGGATCCCTTGCTGGACACGGCGAAACGCCTCCGCGGCGCGCGTGTCCTGCATCTGAGCGCGACCCCGTACGGCGGCGGCGTCGCGGAGCTGCTGCGCTCGGCCGTCCCGCTGTACCGAGATCTGGGCATCCACGCGACCTGGAAGATCATCAGCGGCCCCGAGCCGTTCTTCGCGGTGACCAAGAAGATGCACAACGCGCTGCAAGGCGCCCCCGCGGTCCTCACCGACACCGACCGGACGCTGTTCGAGCGGACCGCGGAACGCAACGCGGCGGCACTGTGCTCGGATCCGGAATTCCGCGACGTCGATTTCGTGTTCGTGCACGATCCACAGCCCACGGCCCTGAGGTCCTATGTGGACGATGGAAAGGGAAGCTGGATCTGGCGCTGCCACATCGACACCTCCGAACCGGACCCGGCCACCTGGCACTACCTGCGTGGTTTCCTCGACGGGTACGCGGCCACGGTGTTCACCATGGCCCAATTCGTGCCGCCGGACCTGCCCCTGGATCTGATCGACGTCATCCCGCCCGCCATCGACCCGCTGAGCCCGAAGAACATGTCGCTGGACGACCGGACCGCGCACGCGGTACTCAACTGGATCGGCATCGAGCCCGGCCACCCGCTGATCACCCAGGTGTCCCGGTTCGACAAGTGGAAGGACCCGCTCGGTGTGATCGAGGCCTACCGCATCGCGCGCGAGACCGTGCCGGACCTCCAGCTCGCCTTGGTCGGCTCGATGGCACTCGACGATCCGGAGGGCTGGGACGTGTATCGCACGATCAGCGACGCCACCGACGGCGATCCGCTCGTCCACCTGTTCACCAACCTGACCGGCGTCGGCAACATCGAGGTCAACGCCTTCCAGCAGCTGTCCCAGGTGATCGTGCAGAAGTCGATCCGGGAAGGATTCGGGCTCGTCGTGTCCGAGGCGCTGTGGAAGCAGACCCCGGTGGTCGCGGGCCGCGCGGGCGGCATTCCGTTGCAGATCGCCGACGAGTGCGGCGGCGTCCTCGTCGATTCGGTCGAGGCCTGCGCCAAGGCGCTGATCGACCTGCTCACCGACCCGGGCCACGCCGCGACCCTCGCCGCGGCCGGCCGCGAGCGGGTACGCAAGCATTTCCTGTTGCCGCGGCTGCTGCTCAACGAACTCACCCTGCTGGCCGGGCTCGCCGCCGGTGAGCCGGCAGGCGACCTGCCGGGCACCGGCACACCACGCGACCCGGTGTGCGGCATGGTCCTCACCACCTTCGACCCACAACTCACCCTCGAGCGCGACGGTATGGTCCACCATTTCTGCTCGCGGCACTGCCTGGCCACGTTCGACCGCGGTCCGGCGGACGGGGAGGCTGCCTCATGACCGCGACCAAGGCCTGGCACGGTGGCGAACTGCGCTGGGACCACCTCGACGGCGAATGGACGGTACTGGCGCCAGGGCGCGCCGCGCGGCCCCAGGGCGCCGCCGCCCCCTGCCCCTTCTGTCCCGGTCCCGGGGAGGACACCCCGCCGGAGACGTGGCGGCTTCCCGGCGAGCGCCCGGGAAGCTGGCAGGTGCGGGCCGTACCGAACCGGTACGCGCTGTCCGACCACCACGAGGTCATCGTCGAGTCCCCGGACCACGACTGGAATCCCGCGACCGCGACCACCGCCGAGGTCGGCAACGTGCTGCTCGCCTGGCAGGCGCGGCATCGCGCGCTGCGCAGCCACGCCGCGCAGGTCGTGCTGTTCCGCAACCACGGGGCCGCGGCCGGCACCTCGTTGTCGCATCCGCATTCCCAGGCGGTCGGGTTGCCCGTGCTGTCCTCGGCGACGCGGCGCGAGCTGACCGTGATGCGCGAACACTACGACCGCAACGGCCGCTCGTTCGCCGCGGAGATCCTGGCGGGCGAACTGTCCAGCGGGGAACGCATCGTGCTGGCCGACGGGGACACGGCCGCGTTCGTCCCGTTCTCCCCGGCGGCCGAGTTCGAGGTCCGGATCTCGCCGACCCGCAACCGCGCGGACTTCGCCGCCGTGCCGCACGGGGAGCTCGACGGCATCGCACGCGCCCTGCGCACCGTGCTCGCGGCGCTGCACACGGAACTGCACGAACCCGCCTACAATCTCGTGCTGCACACCGCGCCCGTCGGCCTCGAGCACGTGCCCTACCTGTCGTGGTGGCTGCGGATCCTGCCGCGGCTGACCATTCCCGCCGGGCTGGAGCTGGCGACCGGGATCCCCGTCAGCACCGTCCTTCCCGAGGAGGCCGCCAAACGGCTGCGCGACCGGGTCCAGGACCCAGGCTCGCAGGAAGTCCCGGCACGGCAACGAGAGGACGCTGGATGATCCACAGTTACTACATCGCCGGTCACTCCGACGACGCACTACTGTTCCGCGGCCAGCAACTCTACATCGACCAGCACACCCAGGGCGCCCAGGTCGTGCACATCACCACCACGGCGGGCGACGCCGGGCGCACCGACGGCTGGTGGCAGGCACGCGAGCAAGGCAATGTCGCCGCGCTCAACGCCAGCATGGGCGATCCGCCGGTGGTCTCGGAGAGAATCGCCATGGGCGGCCGCCAGCTCACCCGCTACCGCGCCGCGAACTGGTTCCTCTACCCGTTGCGCCTGCCCGACGGCGGGCTCGACGGCAACGGCTTCGGGCACGGTTCGCTCACCCAGTTGCGCAACGGTCAGATCAGCTCGCTGACACCGCTCGACGGCAGCGCGCCCTACCGGGGCTGGTCGGCGTTCGTGTCCATCCTGCGCGCGATCATGGCCGCCCATCGCGACAGCGGCGAGGTCCCGTGGGCCAACACCGCCGACCCGAGTTCCACGAGCAATCCCGGCGACCATCCCGACCACTACGCCACCGCGGCGGCCGTCGACAGTATCGCTGGTACGGACAACATGAACGCCTGGTACTGGGTCAGCTACGACACCCAGCACCGCCCGGCCAATCTCGGCGGATTCGATCTGGAGGCCAAACGGTTTCTCTTCGCCGCGTACGGCTGGGAGACCGGCGGCCCGAACGAGCAGGAATGGTCGTGGTGGGGGCAACGCGACTACGGCCGCGTGCGCTGAGGTGCGGCGACGGCAGGCGTGTGGGTAAGGTCGGCGCCGATGATCTCGCGCCGACGCCTGCTCACGCTGTCCGCCATGCTCGCCGCCACGCCGGTCACGGCGTGCGGCACGGGCTCCTCGTCCTCGTCCCCGTCCTCGTCCTCGCCGGCACCCGCGCACGTCGTCGCGCCGCCACCGGAGGGCGTGCTGGCCGCCAACCTCAACCAGAACCTGGACTCGCTGCGTTTCGACGAACTGGAGTACGTCCGGGCGAGCTGGGTGCGTGGTTTCTACTCGCTGCGGCAGGGAAACGACACCTCCCAGCTGGCCAGCCTGCTGACCGCGGCCAACGCCGGTTACGGCACCGTGCTGAACCTGAAGTTCGACTACCCGCAGGGGCTTCCGCGCGCGGGCAGCGACACGATGACCCAGCTGCTGCGGCGGCTGGACGACGTACTGGCGGCCACCATGGGCACAATGTCCATTGTGGTCGTCGGCAACGAGCCGTTCTACGAATGCGGCAAGGACGACCGCACCAGCGCCGCGATCAACACCTTCTACGAGCAGATCGCGCAGCACGTGCTGGACTACCGCGGCCGCACGTGCGGTACCGGCTGCCGCACGGAGATCTACCTCGGCGCGCTCACCGACCTCAACGATCCCCAGGGCCGTACGCCGCAGACCGAGCGCTGGATGGAATTCGTCCGGACCACGCCGGCGCTGGCGGGCACCGACTGCCATCCGCACGTGCCGTCGCTGGAGGACGGTCAGCGCTACCTGGACTACGTCGTGCCGAGGCTCGGCACCGGCCAGAAGTTCCTCGCCACCGAGTTCTCGCTGATCAAGCTCTACCGCGAGCACATGAAGGACCGCGTGCCCGCCGCCTACGCCGCTCGCCGGCACCTGCCCGCGGCCACACCGGTCTGGCAGGTGCTGCGGGACTTCCTGCGCAAGCCCGTGCCGCAGGCACAGTGGATGGACTTCTTGACCTCGTGCCCGTGGTTCGCCGACACCCAGACGTTCCTGACCGACATGGTCACGCGCTTCCGCCAGAGCGGACGGTGCGCCGTGGCCGCCTACGGGATCACCCAGGACGCGGCCATGAGCCAGGACTTCGGCCCGGACTCGTCACCGTGGATCCTCAACAGCGTGTTCTGCCCGCACACGGTGCAACCCGGCCCGGACGGCCTTCCCGGCCAGAACACGGTGTGGGCACAGCAGTTCCGCAGCGCACAAGGCCAATGACAGTCCACTGAGGACTCTCGCGACTACGCGGTGACGAACTCCGTGCGCGAACCGAGCAGGCGGTATCCGACACGGCCGGAAAACTCCGCGGTGAGCGCGAACCGGTCACCGCGGACCAGCGTGTGGCGCCATTCCACCGGCCGGCGCGACGCCGTGCCGAGCCTGCTGATGGATAAGGCGGCCGCCTGCTCGTCGCACCGGAGCTGGGCTCGTTCGGCCGCGGTCGGGATGACGGCGCGGATCTGCTCGCAGCCGTGGTCGAGCCGCAGCCCCGCGCGCCGGAACAGCTCGCCGTAAAGGCTGGTGTGCTGGAAATCCGCGTCCAGCAGCGGTTCGGCCAGTTCGGCCGGCAGCCAGACGCGGTCCAGCGCCAGCGGCTCGTCCCCGGCGAGGCGCAGCCGCTCCAGATACAGCAGCGGCGCGGACGCCTCCAGCCCCAGCCGCTCGGCGACCACGGCGTCGGCACGGACGTCCAGCGTACGTACGACGCTGTACTGCTTCAGCCCGGCGGCCTCGACGGCGGCGAACAGGCTGTAGAGCGCGCCGACCGGCTGGGTGATCTCCGCGGGCGGCGCGACCCGGGGCTGCCTGCCGCGCTCGGCCACCAGGATGCCCCCGGCCCGCAGTTCCCGCAGCGCCTGCCGGACCGTCTGCCTGCTCACGCCGTACTCCTCGGCCAGCGCGAGCTCACCGGGAAACCGGTTCGCGAACTCGCCGCCTTCGATCCGGCGCAGCAGCAGCCCCTGCAGCTGCCGCCACAGTGGCGCCGTGCTCTCGCGGTCGAGGCCGTTCACGGCACCGACAGTACCCAGCCCAGGTCCCGGCCCCGATGTGCCCATGGCCACCTTCACCCGTTGATCACTTGGCAAATGTACGTACATCTCCTACGTTATTGGTACATACATTTGAGGGGAAGGGGTTCCGAGTAGTGAATGCGACGGCGATTCGCCCGCAGGTCACCCACGCCGGTGCGCTCGCGCGCCGGCTGCCCGGACTGGCGGCGGCCGTCGTGGTCGCCGCCGTCGCGACGGTCGCGGGCCGGTTCGCGCCGGTCGTCGGCGGGCCGGTGTTCGGCATCGTGCTCGGCGCGGTCGCGGGAGCGCTCGTCCCGGGCCTGCGCGGCGAGGTGTGGCGTCCCGGTTACGCGATCGCCGCCCAGCCCGTGCTGCAGCTGTCGATCGTGGTCCTCGGCACCGGCCTGTCCCTGCGGCAGGTCGTCGAGGTCGGCGGCGGTTCGCTGCCGGTCATGCTCGGCACACTCGCCGTCGCACTCGGCGGGGCGTGGCTGCTGGGGCGGCTGCTCGGGGTTCGCGGTGGCACGCAGACGCTGATCGGCGTCGGCACCGGCATCTGCGGCGCCTCCGCGATCGCCGCGACCAGTGCGGTCATCAAGCCCAAACAGGCCGAAATTGCCTACGCCGTCGGCACGATCTTCACGTTCAACATCGCCGCGGTGCTGCTGTTCCCGCCGCTGGGCCATCTGCTGGGGATGAGCCCGCACTCGTTCGGCCTGTGGTCGGGCACCGCGATCAACGACACGTCGTCGGTGGTGGCGGCGTCCTTCGCCTACGGCGGCGACGCCGGGAGCTACGGCATCGTCGTCAAGCTCACCCGGACGCTGACGCTCATCCCGATCGTGATCGTGCTCGCCGTGCTCGCCGCGCGGCGGGAAGCGGGCGGGCGGTTCGACCTGCGCACGATGCCCTGGCGCAAGATCGTCCCGCTGTTCCTGATCGGGTTCCTCGCCGCCGCGACACTGGACACCCTCGGCGTGATCCCGGCCTCCTGGCACGCGCCACTGTCCACAGCGGGCACGTTCCTGATCACGACCGCCCTGGCCGGAATCGGTCTGTCCCTGCGCTTTTCCGATATGCGCAAGGCCGGGCACCGGCCGCTGCTGCTCGGCGCGCTGCTGTGGGTGGCGGTGGCGGCGGCCAGCCTCGGCCTGCAGGCGCTCACCGGCACCCTGTAACCGGGCCGGGCCCGGTCGCGGAGGTACGGTGGCCGTTGGTACCACGGAGGTCTGCGGCAGCCGATGACGACACTTGTTCTCGCGATGGCGGGCGTGCTGCTCGCCTCGGTCATCGGCGGTATCACCGGTTTCGCCACCTCGTTGCTGTCTGCGCCGTGCTTGCTGCTGCTCGGTTTCGGCATCGCCGAGGTCGTGGTCGTCAACCTCGTCGCGACGCTCGTCAGCCGGGTCGCGGTGCTGCTGCTGTCCCGGCATCTGGTGGACTGGCGCACCGTCGCGCTGCTGACGATGGGCAGCGCGCCGGGTGCGGCGGCCGGCGCGTTCACCGTCGGGTATCTGGACCAGCACGTGCTCAAGACCGTGACCGGCATCGTGATCGCCGTACTCGGCGTGTACCTGCTGCTACGCAGCGAGCAGCGGGCCGCCGTCCCCGGCAAGCAGGCCTACGTCGGGGTCGGCGTCGTCGGCGGTTACCTGTCGACGTCGATCTCGCTGAACGGCCCGCCCGTGGCGTTGCTGCTCGGGCGCGCCGGGCTGACACCGGCGCGGTTCGTCGCCGATTTCGCCGGTTACTTCGTCGGCACCAACGCCATCTCACTGGCACTGCTCGCGCTCAACGGCCGGGTCCCCGGCGCGGTGCTGTGGCCGGCGCTGCCGCTGCTCGCCGTCGCCGCGGTCGCGGGCAACCAGATCGGCGTCCGGCTCACCCCCGTCATCCCGCGCCGGGCGTTCGCGCTGGCGGTGAAGCTGCTCGTCATCGCCTCCGGGGTGGTCACCGCGGTGTCCTGAGCCGCCTCAGACGCCCACCGCGCCGTAGGAGTCGTGGTCGGCGGCGGCGGTGCCCAGCCGGGTCTGCAGCACGGTGGTGATCTTCGGGTCGACCAGCAGGGTGATGCCCCACAGGAAGAACCCGTGCAGGACACCGCGGCGGATGCCTTCCCAGGCCTCGTTCTCCTGCGGTGCCTCGATCCCGGCGGCACGCAGCCGGTCGAGGTAGTGCCGCACGAGATCCTTCTCGCAGGCACGGCGGTCCTCGACGGTGAGCGCGGACGCGAGGTGGTACCCGACGTCGAGGTACCACGGCCCGCGCTGCACCAGCTGCCAGTCCAGCAGCGACGGCCTCCCCTCGCCGTCGAGATACAGGTTCCCGATGTGGGTGTCCCCGTGGATCACCGCCCACGGCCCGGCATCCTCGGCGATCCGCGCGCACAACGTCCGGTACGCCCGCACCAGCCGTTCCGCGTCGCGGACCTCCTCGGGCACGCCCGCACCGATCCAGCTCGTGAAGTTGCCGTGGATCTCCTTGAAACCACGGGACTCCGCGTGTTTCTCCAGTCTCGGCGTGAGCCAGTCCGCCGCCGCGAGCCCCGGGTCACCCCACGTCGCGGCGTGCAGCTTGGCCAGCTCGCCGAGGCTGTCGGCCACCTGCGAAGGCGTGTACTCGCTGGTGGCGTCGAGAAACCGGCCACCCTGCGCGACGACGTCCTCGGTGATCACCACACCGTGCCCGGTTCCCGGTTCGATGTCGGCGTAGACGCTGCGCAGAGTGCGCACGCCGGTCGGTTTGGCGACATCCCGGTAGAACGAGACCTCGAACCGTCCGGTGTGCCGCGCGGGCCAGGCCTGTTCGGTGAAATACCCCTTGCCGCACAGATCCGGCGACAGTCCCTCCGGGACACCACCCGCGCATTCGATGCGGAACCGTGCGTTGGTGGACATCCGGCTCACCACCGGCCCCGGGGTCACGCCGGTGACCTGGATACCGGGATAGGCCGGGTCGAGCGCCGAGGTGAGCCACTCCGGCGACAGCAGTGCGTCGACCGTGCGGGGCGGAAAGCAGTTGGCAGCGGGCATCGATGACTCCTGTCGGGAAACGGGTTGGCTACACGAGCGGTTCGCCGCCGCGCGCCGGCACCCGGCCCGCGCGCAGGACCAGTGCGAGCACGATCACGGCGGCACACGGCAGGGCGCCGAGCAGCAGGTAGGCCTGGCTGAACCCGGCGTCGGTGTAGACCTGCGGCACCGTGGTGGTCACCGGCTGCGCGCCCGGTGCGGCGATGGTCATCCGCAGCGGGTAGGAGGCCAGCACCGACGCCAGCAGGGCGGTGGACACCGACGTGCCGACGCCGCCGAAGACCTGCACCACTCCGGTGCTGACGCCCTGCCTGCTCGCGGGCACGGCGTCCATCACGAGGTTCGGCCACGCGGCGAAGAAGAAGCCGGAACCCAGCCCCAGCAGCAGGCCGATCGAAACCTGTTCCTGCCACGTGGAATGCCAGTTGATCCACAGCGCGCACGCCGCGCACACCGACACCCCGGCCACGATCATCGGGATGCGGGCGCCGATCCGCCTGGCGATGTATCCGCCGACCGGGCCGAAGATCATGGTGAACACGGCGATCCACACCGAGATCCGCAGCGCCAGTTCGAGCACCGAATACCCGGCCGCGTAGCCGACGTCGCCGTCGAGCGTGATGAATCGCTCCATTATGGACGCCGGTGCGCCGGCTTTGGCCGCGACGCCCTGTGCGATCTCGTGGTGCAGCTCACTCGCGCTGGGCGTCTCGAACAGATACGCGGTCAGCACCGCGATCAGGCTCTGCACGCCGGTGAAGAAGAAGGATGCCACCATCACGATCAGCACCACCGGCGAGCGCAGCAGCGACAGCTCCATCATCGGCTCGTCCACGCGCCGTTCCCAGAGCACGAACAGCACCAGCAGGAACAGCCCGCCGAGCAGGAAGCCCAGCGATTTCATGGCGGTCCAGCCCCACGTGCCGCCCTCGCTGAGGTAGATCAGCGTGACGCCGACGCCGCCGCCGAACAGCAGCGCGCCGAGCACGTCGAACCGTTGCCGCACCCGGACTTCCGACTCGGGCACCACCCACGCCAGCACCGGGATCATCACGAGCATGTAGATGACCAGGAACCAGAACACCGACCGCCAGCTCAGCGAATCGGTCAGCAGGCCGCACACCACCGGGCCGATGATCGAGGCGACCCCGAGCCCGGTTCCGATGAACCCGACGGCGATGGGAATCCACCTGCGCGGGAACAGATCCCGGATGATGCCGTAGTTCACCACGGCCATCCCCCACGAGACCGACGCGACGCCGCGGCCGGCCAGGAACAGCGGCCAGCTCGCGGTGAGCGCGCAGGTCAGCGAGCCGAGCACGAACAGCCCGCTGCACACCAGCAGCAGCCGCTTCTTGCCGTAGAGGTCGGCGGCCTTACCGACCAGTGCCATGGTCGCGCCGCTGGCGACGCCGAGAATCGTGATGGCCCAGCTGGTGCTGCTGCCCGACTCCGGGAACGACCGGCCGATCTGCGGCAGGATCATGGTGACCATGGCGATCTGGAGCGGGACGATTTCGGTGAACAGCACCAGCGTCACCAGGATGCCGATCAGCCTGCCCCTGGATGCTTCGGTGAGCCGGCCGGAGTCCTCCTCCGGCACGGTTCTTGGTTCGGGTTTTGCCGTGTACTCGGTCATGATGCATCCCCATTGATGCTCGGACTCGGGTCAGGAAGGTGAGAGCACGACCAGCGGGATCCGCCGGTCGGTGCGGGTCTGGTACACGTCGTAGTTGGGCCAGACAGCGGTCATGATCTTCCACAGCCGCTCCCGCTGCGCGCCCTCGGCGGTGCGCGCGGTGACGGCGACGACACGGTCGCGGACCTGGATCGTGGCGCTGGGATCGGCGGTCAGGTTGAGGTACCACTGCGGGTGTTTCGGCGCACCGCCCATGGAGGCGACGACGAGGTGGTCCTGCCCGTCGGTGCCGAAGATCAGGGCGGACGTGCGCCGCTGTCCCGTCTTGCGGCCGGTGGTGGTCAGCAGCAGCGTCGGGACGCCGTTCCACACGTAGCCCACCTCGCCACCGGTCTCGCGGTAGCGGCGGATGTGCTTCTCGCCCACCAGATCGAGGTCGGGCGCGGTGTAGCCGGGCTCGCTCATGGTTCTCCGTTCACCGGTCGAACAGGACGGGGATCTCCGTGACGCCGCGCTCGTACATGCCGATGTAGCGCGGCGGTTCGGCGCCGGGATCCAGCCGCAGACCGGGCAGCCGGTCCAGCAGCGCCCCGATGCCGGTGCTGATCTCGGCGCGGGCGACGTGCATGCCGAGGCAGATGTGCGGCCCGCCGCCGAACGCGAACGACGCCCGCACCTTGCGCGCGATGTCGTACTCGTCGGGCCGCTGCCAGCGCGCCGGATCCCGGTTCGCCGCGCCCAGACACAGGTGCACGACCGCGCCTTCGGGCAGGGGCACGCCCTCGAGTTCGGTGTCGCGGGTGACGTAGCGGGAGAACATCGGGTCGGTCGGCATCCAGCGCAGGGCCTCCTCGGTGGCGGGTTTGAGCAGCGAGCGGTCCTCGCGTATCCGCGCCAGCAGTTCCGGCCGCTGCAGCAACGCGGTCAGCGTGATGCCCATCTGCTTCCACGTGGTCCCGGACCCCGCGGCCAGCAGCAGGAGCGCGAACGAGTTCACCTCCGCGTCGGACAGCCGGTGCGTCACGCCGTTCTCGTCGGTCAGTTCCGCCTGCACCAGCACGCTGATCAGGTCGTCGGCCGGTTCCTCGCGGCGCGCGGCGACGATCGGCTGGATCATCCGCACCACCTCGTGCGGTTTGTCCAGCGCCGCCCGCAGATCCAGCGCCTGTTCCGGGGCGATGCCGAAGCTGCCGGTGATGGTCAGCACCGGGATCGCCGCGCAGAAGTCCACGTTGAGCTCCGCGTGGCCGTCCGCGACGAAGCCGTCGATGAGCGCGTGCACCGTCGAGGAGATCCAGTTGTCGATCCACCAGTGGGCGCGGGCGGGCACGAACGACGGCTGCACCAGCGCGCGATATCGCCGGTGCTGTCTGCCGCCCATGGACAGCATGCTGTTCGTCGCCGCCGGCTCGCCGTCCAGATCGACGGGTTCGGACGAGGACGAGAACACCTGCGGATTGCGGTAGACCGTGTCCAGCGCCCCGTAACTGAACGCCGAGAAGTGCGGGCGGTCCGGTTCGGGCAGGCCCTGGAACACGTAGTCGCCGGGATATCCGGTCAGCTCGTGCACCGTGCCCTCGTGCACGGCCGCCTGCTCCCGCAGCCGCCGCCACGCCGGATACGGATCGCCGGTGACGTCCCCGCCGCTGCGGCTGTTGAAGCTGCTGCGCAGGTCGAACAGCGTCTTGATCCGGTCGCGGTCCAGTGCTCGCGCTTCGGTCATCGCGGGTTCACCTCGCCACGTATCCGCCGTCGACGGGCAGCAGCACGCCGGTCACGTTCGCGGCGCGGTCCGACACGAGGTACACCGCCGCCTCGGCACAGTCCTCGGCCGTGATCGGGCGGCCGAGCGGGTGGTTCTCGCCGGTCGTCTTGGCCGCCTGTTCGAGGACCTCCGGCGCGGCCGGCATCCCGCCCGCCGCCATGAATCCGGTGTAGGGCATCCCCGCCGGGCAGATCGCGTTGCAGCGGATGCCCTCGGGCGCGCATTCGATCGCGACCGCGCGGGTGAGCTGGTGCACCCCGCCCTTGGTGGCGCCGTACACCGTGCCGCCCCAGCCGACCAGGCCGGCGACGGAGCCGGTGTTGAGGATGACCCCGCCGCCGCCCTGCTGCTTGAACCGCAGCACCGCGTGCTTGCAGCCGAGGAACACGCCGCGCAGGTTGACCGAGGTCAGCCGGTCGAAGTCCTCGACCGTGTGCTCCTCCAGCCGCATCCCGAGCCGCGGGGTCGGGATGCCCACGTTGTTGTAGAGGATGTCGAGCCTGCCGAAGTTGCCGGCCGCCGTGTCCAGCATCGCGATCACGTCCGCCTCGGCCGAGACGTCCGCCTTGACCGCGACGGCGGTGCCGGCCGCCTTCTTGATCAGCTCGACGGTTTCCTCCACCCGGTCGAGGCTGATGTCGGCGCACACCACACGCGCGCCCTCCTCGGCGAAGCGCAGCGCGGACGCCCGGCCCACGCCCGATCCGGCGCCGGTGATCACGGCGATCTTGTTCTCGAGCAGCATCGATCAGGCTCCTGTCTCATCCGCCACAAGGCTGAGCGCGCCCATCGGGCACGCCTCCACCGCGGTGCTGATCACCTCGGCCGGATCGCCCGCCGGATCGGCGACGACCGCCTTGCTCTCGTCATCGTGTGCGAAGGTGTTCGGCGCGTAGACCACGCACATCCCGGTGCCGAGACAGGCTTCCCTGTCCACGGCGGGCCGTCCGTCCATGTCAGACCCCGGCGAGCACGGGAGGTTCGGCCGGGGTGAACCGGTAGAGCCGCTCGGCGTTGCCGCGCAGGATCTTGTACTGGGTCTCCTCCGGCAGCCGGCTGATCTGGTCCTTGACGACCTGGATGCAGTTCGGCCACGTCGAGTCCGAGTGCGGGTAGTCGGTCTCGCACATGATGTTGTCCTCACCGATCTCGCCGATGCTGGCGATGCCGTGCTTGTCGTCGATGAAGCAGCCGTAGATGTGCTCGCGGAAGGTGGCGCGGATGTCGAGGGTGTCCAGGTCGAGATCGCCCTTGCCGCCGTGGTCGGCGAACCTGGCGCCCTTTTTGACCCAGTGCCGCTGCTTGTCCAGCACCTGCTCGGCGCGCTCCAGGAAGTAGGGGATCCAGCCGATCTCGCCCTCCGACAACGCGATCTTCAGCTTCGGGAACCGCTGGAACAGCCCGGAGAACAGCCAGGCCAGCATCGTGCCGGACGTGCGCGAGGCACCCCAGGTCAGGTTCGCCATGAACGGGGCGTCCTTCGCGATCTGCGGCAGCTGCGAGGACGAGCCGACGTGCATCGAGGCGACCATCTCCAGGTCGTTCGCGGCGGCCAGCACCGGGTCCCAGTAGTGGTCCTTGTCGTGGATCGTCGGCAGGCCAAGGGGTTCGGTGTTCTCCGAGAACGCGAACGTGGTCGCGCCCTTGCCCGCGCAGCGTTCCATCTCCTTGACCGCCAGCTGCGGGTCCCACAGCGGAATCAGGATCAGCGGGATGTAGCGGCCCGGCGCCGAGCCGCACCATTCCTCGATCATCCAGTCGTTGTAGGCCTGCAGGCACACGAAGCCGAACTCGCGGTCGCTGGCCTCGTAGAACAGCTGGCCGCAGAAACGGGTGACTGTCGGAAAGCACAGTGACGCCAGTATCCCGGCCCGGTCCATGTCCTCCACCCGGGCGCGGGCGTCGTAGCAGCCGGGTCGCATTTCACTGTAGGGCAACGGTTCCGGGCTGAACTCCTCTTTCGACTTCCCGGCCACGGCGGACAGGCCCGAGCTGGGGAAACGCTTTCCGTCATAGACCCAGAAGTCCATGCCCTTGTCGTCGACCTCCATGTGCGGGGCACGGTCGCGGTCCTTGGCCGGAACGCGGTCCAGCCACAGGTTCGGCGGTTCCAGGACGTGGTCGTCCACCGAGATCAGCCAGTCGAGATTGCGATTCATGTGTTCCTCCTCGTGATTCAGGCGTCAGCGCGGATCGCCGATGGACAGATGCTTGACTTCCTGGAACGCCCTGATGCCCTCGGTGCCGCGTTCGCGGCCGAGCCCGCTCTGCTTGTAGCCACCCCCGGGGGCGTAGGCGCTGAACATGCCGGTGTTGACGTTGACCGCGCCCGACCGCAGCCTGCGCGCGAGGGCCGTCGCCGCCGCCACATCGTTGCCGTAGACCTGGTTGGACAGGCCGAACTCGGTGTCGTTGGCGATGCGCACGGCGTCGTCGAGGTCGCGGTAGCCGAGGATCCCGATGACGGGGCCGAAGATCTCGTTCCGGGCCGCCGGGTTGTCGTTGTCCGGCAGGTCCAGCACGGTCGGTTCGAAATAGTAGCCGCGGTCGAAACCCTCGGCCCGTTTTCCGCCGAACGCGACCGTCGCGCCGTGTTCCTTCGCCTGTGCCACAAAGCGTTCGCACCGGTCACGGGCGGCGGCGTTGATCACCGGACCCATGAGCGCGGATTCGTCGTCCGGGGCACCGACCTTGATCGCGGCATACGCCTGCGCGACCGCGGCGACGGCTTCGTCCTTGCGCTCTTCGGGCACGAGCACGCGGGTGGCGGCCACGCACGCCTGCCCGGCCGTGATCGCGACGACGGCCATCGCGCCCCGGCCGACCCGGTCGAGGGCGTCGGGCAGGTAGATCTGCGCCGATTTTCCGCCCAGCTCCAGTGCCACGTGTTTCACGGTCGGCGCCGCCTGCGCGAGGATCCGCCTGCCGACCGCGGTCGATCCGGTGAACGACACCATGTCCACGCACGGGTGTGTGGTGAGCAGTTCGGCACCGGTGGCGCCGCCCTCGACCACGACGCTGAGCACACCCGGCGGGATCCCGGCGGCCTCGGCCGCTTCACCGAAGGCCAATGAGGACAGTGGTGTCAGCGGGCTGGGCCGCAGTACCACCGAGTTGCCGGCCATGAGCGCGGGAATCACCTTCTGCAGCGCCATCATGATCGCCGCGTTGTACGGGGTGATCGCCGAGACCACGCCGACCGGCTCGTACCGGCGCACGCTCAGCGTGGTGCCGTTCGCGACGAGTTGCTCGACGGGTACCGGGTTGGGTTCCTCGTGCGGCATCGACAGGTACAGCTCGATGGTGTCGCGTGCCAGCCGCAGCCCGCCGACGAGCTGGGTGCCGCGCGCGTACCGCAGGGGCTGGCCCGCCTCGGCGGACATGGTGGCGACGAGCGTGTCACCGCCCGCTTCGAGGTGATCGAGCAGGGAACGCAGGATTCTCGCCCGCTCCCCCGCCGTGAGCTCGGACCAGATGCCGCTGTCGAACGTGCGGCGCGCCTCGGTGATCGCGCGCTCGATTTCCACGGCGGGCGCGGCCGAGACGTCGGCCACGTGCGATTCGTCGGCCGGGTTCTCGACGGCGAAGGTCCGCTCGCCCTCCACCCATTTGCCCGCGATGTACGAGCACCGCCGGGAGATGATCGCTGTCACGAGAAACCCCTTCGTCAGAAAGCTTCGGCGCTGTAGACGACAGCGCCCCCGTAGTGCGGCGACGACTGGCACGCGACGCCGATGGCCGCCGTCGGCCGCTGCCGTTCGCCGGCGCGGCCGGAGAGCTGGAGATAACATTCGAGCATCTGCGGAATGCCGTGCATGCGCCCGTTGCCGAGCGCACCGCCGCCGGAGAGCACGGGCAGCCCGTCGGCCCGGTCGCTGTCGATCCGGCCGTCCTGCACGAAGCGGTGCGCCTCCCCGGCCGGGCACAAACCCAGGGTTTCCAGCCAGAACCACACGAACGGCGAGAAACCGTCGTAGAGCTGCGGCAGGTCCACTTCGGACGGTTTGACGCCCGCGCTCGCCCACAGCCGCTGCGCCATGGTGGTGCCGGCGCCCATGATGTCCTCCAGCGGCCAGTGCAGCGGAAGGCGCCTGGTGTGCGGCAGACTCTTCGCGTAGCCGGACACGTACACCGGGCGGTGCGGCAGATCCCTGGCCCGTTCCGCCGAGGTCAGCACGAACGCCGCGACGCCTTCGACCGGGATGTCGCAGTCGAGACGGCAGACCGGGTCGACGATCGTGGGCTCGGCGAGATAGCGCTGCGCGGTCAAGGGTTTGCCGTACCAGTACGACCACGGGATGCGGGCACCGTTCTTGCGCGCCTCCACCAGCACGGCGGCCATCGCCTCGCGCGAGGCACCGTAGCGCTGGAGATACTCGTTGTACGGCAGGGCGATCATCGACAGCGGGCCGAAGAACCCCTGAGGCGCGGTCCATTGCTGGGCGCCGGTGGCCCCGGTCATCGGGTTGGCGTGGTAGCGGCCGGGCGGGTTGTGCAGCGCGCGGTAGAGCAGCACGTGATCGGCCGCGCCCGCGGCGATCGCGTTGACCGCCAGCTCGACCGCGCCGGGAATCTGGCCGATGCCCTGGAAGCCGGCGACGTAACGCGGTTCGGTGCCCAGATGCTCGGCCAGCCAGGCCGCGGTCACGGTGCTGACCCCGTCCTCGGCGGTGTGCGCCCCCGCCGTCGGGAACAGCGCCGCCGTCACCACGCCGTCGACCTGCTCGGGCGCCAGGCCCGCGTCGGCGATCGCGGCGCGCGCGGTGTCGATCGTGGTCGCGCCCAGCGGCCGGTCGGCGTGCCTGCGGACCGGACTGTGCGCGTACCCGGCGATGGCGACCTTGTTGCTGACGGACAGTCTCATGCCGCACCCGCCAGTGCGAAGGCGGGCACCGAGATACCCGGCGCGATGTCCTCGAACGCCACGCGCACCGGTGAATCCGGCCGCACGGGCGCGTCCGGCCCGTCGAGCAACCTGCCGATCATCCGCAGCTCGGCCTGTTCCGGCAGTTCGACGTCCACCAGCAGGTACGGCACGGTGAAACCGGACAGGAACGACTGGCGCACCACCGCCCAGGAGCGCACCCGGCCGATGCCACTGACCGGTTCGAACACGAACCCCGGATCGGTGCTGCCGCAGTGCGGGCAGCTCAGATCCGGCGGGATCGCGTAGCGCCGGCACGCCGAGCAGCGCGCGACGGTGAGCTCGTGCCGGGCGGCCGCGTCCCAGAACGGCCGGGACCGCTCGTCGGGCACCGGCACCGGGCGCGTCACAGCACGACTCCCGCGTCCTTCAGTTCCGCGATCTGTTCCCAGGAATGGCCCAGCTCCAGCAGCACCGATTCGGTGTGCTCGCCGTGTTCGGGCGCGCGGCGCAACCGCGGCCCCCGCTCGTCGAACTGCACGGGCACGGCGGGCAGCCGGTAGGACAGCCCGTCGGCGTCGACCTCGCCGACGTAGCCGTTGGCCACCACCTGCGGATCGTCGAGCAGCTCCTCCACCGCCTGCACCGGAGCCCACGGCGCGTCGATCCGCGCCAGCAGGTCCTTCCACTCGTCGAACGTGCGTTTGGCGAACTCCGCCGACAGTTCTTCGGCGCAGGCCACCCGGTTCTCGTGCCGCGCGGCCATGTCCGTGAAGCGCGGATCGGCGGCGAGGTCGGCCCGCTGCAACAGTTCGCAGAAGTCGGCCCAGTACCGGTCGCCCTGCAGGAAGACGAGCTGGATGTGCCGTCCGTCCTTGGTGCGGTAGCTGCCGACGAGCGGGTTGGGCGAGGACTCCCGTCCCGCCGCCGCCCGCGGTCGCGCGCCCTGCAGCGCCGCCAGCAGATCCGAGGACAGCATCCACATCGCCGTCGCCAGCAGCGAAACGTCCACAGTGGACCCTTGACCGGTGCGCTCGCGGTGCAGCAGCGCCGAGGCGATGCCGAACGCGAGTGCCATCGCGCCGTTGCGATCGCCCAGCGCGCCCCGCTGGCCGATGGGTTCCTCGCGGTCGGGCGGGGTCAGCACGTGCGCCATCCCGCCGCGCGCCCAGAACGCCGAGGAGTCGTAGCCGGGCAGGTCGGCGTCGGGACCGCGGACGCCGTAGCCGTGTCCGCGGGCGTAGACCAGGCGCGGGTGCTTCTCGCGCAGCGTGTCCGCGTCGAGCCCGAGCCGGTGCAGCGCGCCGGGACGGAAGTTGGTGAGGAAGACATCGGCCGTGGCCAGCAACTCGTCCAGCACCGCGCGGCCGCGTTCGCAGCTCAGATCCAGTGCGATGCACCGTTTGCCGCGGTTGGCCAGCGCCACCGAGAGGTTGATCCCGCCGCCGTCGGTGCCGATGCCCTGTGTCGCCAGGCCGCGGTAGGGGTCGCCCTCGCGGCGTTCGATGCGGACGACATCCGCGCCCCAGTCCGCCAGCAGCGCTCCGGCGACGGGTACGAAAACCCACTGCGCCAACTCGACGACGCGTACGCCGTCGAACGCACCTTCGTCCACCAAGTGCCTCCTTGCAGCTGGGGTCGATGCGTTAACCCTTATGAAGGTAGAACACCACTCTAGTTTTGTGAATACTTGACTTCTCCGAAAAGTAGATGTTCACTCCAATCGGATGCGCGCTTCCGCCGGGAAACCTTGTGGCGAAAGGGAACGACGTGGGTGTCGAGATCAGCATGGCCAGCCGGATCCGCCAACTCGCCGATCAGTCCCCGGACGAGACCGGGCTGCGCCACATCGGGCTCGACGGAAGTGAGTCTTCGTTCACCTGGAGCTGGCTGCACCGCCGCTCGAGCCGGCTCGCCGGCGCGCTCGCCGAACGCGGCCTCGGCCACGGCGACCGGCTCGGTCTCGGCCTGCGCAACCTGCCGCAGTTCACGCTCGCCACGTTCGCGGCGTGGAAGCTGGGCGCCGTGCCGGTACCGGTGCGCTGGGACGTGCCGGAGTGGGAACTGGCCAGGCTGCGCGAGGTGATCGAACCACGGGTCTATCTCGGCCCGGCCGACCTGCCGTGGATCGACGGCACCGCCGCACGCGAGGTGCCCGACCTTCCGGACGCGATCTCCCCCGAGGTCAACGGGATCTGCAGCAGCGGCTCGACCGGCACGCCCAAGGTCATCCTCAGCCGGCGCCCGTCGCTGTACACCCCCGGCATGGGCGCGGCGTTCGCGGAGATGTGGATGCCGATCCCGAAACCGCAGGAAATCCTCGTACTGGCACCGATGTATCACGCCAACGGGTTCACCACGCACTTCAACCAGCTCGACGGCGACCGCCTGACCGTCATGGAGAAGTTCGACGCGGCGCGGGTGGTCGACGTGATCGAGCGCTACCGGATCTCCACCTTCACCGCGACCCCGACGATGCTCCAGCGCATCGCGGATTTGCCCGGCATCGACGACCGGGACCTCTCCAGCATCGAATGGGTGCTGCAGGGCGCAGCCCCGATGCCGCCGTCACTGGTGCACCGGTGGGCGAAACTGGTCGGCGCGGAGCGGATCGTGATGGCCTACGGGATGACCGAGGGACTCGGGCTCACCACGTTGCGCGGCGACGAGTGGATGACGCACGAGGGCAGCGTCGGCCGCGGCTTCCGCGGCACCGAGGTCCGCATCCTCGACCCCGACGGAGCCGGCGTGCCGGTCGGCGAGATCGGCGAGATCTACCTGCGCACGCCCGCCCAGACCGGCTACCGGTACCTGGGCAAGGCGCCACGGCTGCGCACCACCGCCGACGGGTTCGCCACCGCGGGCGATATGGGCAGGCTCGACGCGGACGGCTATCTCTACCTGGCGGACCGGCGGGTGGACATGATCATCAGTGGCGGCGCGAACGTCTTCCCCGCCGAGGTCGAGGCCGCGCTCATCGACCATCCCGCGATCGCCGACGTCGTGGTCGTCGGCCTGCGCGATGCGGAGTGGGGGCGCCGGGTGCACGCGATCGTCGAAGCGTCGGGGCCGCTCACCGTCGAGGAGGTGCGCCGCTACGCCAAGGACCGTCTCGCGCCGTACAAGGTGCCCAAGACGGTGGAGTTCGTGGACGAGATCCCGCGCAGCGCGGCGACCAAGGTCAACCGGGGCGCGCTCGTGGCCGCGCGCGGCGGCTGAGCAGGGCGGACTACCATCTTGCCGGTGTCGTCCGCGGAGCGCGCAGCCGACCGGTCGCCCAGGGTGAGCCGGTCACGCGAGCGCGGGATGAAGCAGGCGGGCCAGATGCTCGACGCGGCACGGCGGCTGATCCGGTACCGGGGCGACGCGTTCACCACGCAGGAGCTGGTGAAGGAGGCCGGGGTCGCGCTGCAGACCTTCTACCGGTACTTCGCCACCAAGGACGAGCTGCTGCTCACGCTGTTCGGGGATCTGGTGGCCGAAGGCTGCGCCGAGTTCGCCAGGCAGGCCGAGGATCTGCCCGACCCGATCGCGCGGCTGCGCTTCTACATCACGTCCATTTTGGACTCCATCGACGCCGGCGGCGACGAGGAGGCGGCGGCCCGTTTCGTCGTGTCCGCGCACTGGGCCCTGCAACGCACGTTCCCCAACGACATGGCCGCCGCGATGCGCCCGTTCGCGGACCTGCTGCTGACCGAGATCAACGCGGGCATCGAGGCGGGCCTGCTCGAGCTCGACGACCCGGAGAACACCGCGTGGCTGCTCAACGAGCTGGTTCGCTCGGTGCATCACCACTACGCCTACGCACCCGTGCGCTCCCCCGCGACGCGGGATCAGCTGTGGGAGTTCTGCCGCCGCGCGCTGGGTGTGCGGGCGTAGCCCCCGCGTCGAGGGCGCGGGCGGCTACTCCTCTCCCACGTCGTTGCACTCTGCTCTTCCAGGAACACGGTGCCGCCGAACTCGAGCACGTACGACCACGGCCTCGGAACCGTCTCCACCGTTCCCCACGAGAGCCCGGGACCAGCGCCAGTTCAGCCACTCTCCCCAAGCCAGGACTGCCGCCCCGGCTACACGCGGTCAGGAGCTCTTCGCCCCCACGTCGATGGCGCTGCGGAACCCGCGTAGCCGCAGGCTGTTGCTGACCACGAACACCGAGCTGACGGCCATCGCCGCGCCGGCGATCATCGGGTTCAGCAGGCCCGCCGCGGCCAGGGGCAGTGCGGCCACGTTGTAGGCGAACGCCCAGAACACGTTGCCCTTGATCGTGCGCAGGGTGCGCCGCGAAAGCCGGATCGCGTCCGCCGCCACGCGCAGGTCGCCGCGCACCAGCGTGAGGTCCCCGGCCTCGATCGCGACGTCGGTGCCGGTGCCCATCGCGAGCCCGAGGTCGGCCTGGGCGAGCGCCGCGGCGTCGTTGATGCCGTCGCCCACCATCGCGACGACCTTTCCCTCGCCCTGCAAGCGTTTCACCACGTCCACTTTGTCCTGTGGCAGCACCTCGGCGAGCACCGTCTCGATGCCGACCTCGGCGGCGACCGTCTTGGCCACGGTCTCGTTGTCACCGGTCAGCAGCACCGGCGTCAGGCCGAGCCCACGAAGCCGCGCGACGGCTTCGGCGGAGGTGGGTTTGACGACGTCGGCCACGACGAGCACGCCGTGCGCCTTGCCGTCCCAGCCCACGGCGACCGCGGTCTTGCCTTCCGCCTCGGCGGCGGCCTTGGCCTCGGTGAGCGCGGGTGTCAGGTGCTGGCTCCAGTCCGCCAGCAGCGAGCTCCGCCCGGCGAGCACGGCGTGCCCGTCGACCATGCCGTGCACGCCGAGCCCCTCGACGGCGGCGAAGTCCTCGACCGCGGGCAGGTCGCCGGTGCGTTCCCGCGCGGCGTCGGCGATGGCGCGGGCGATGGGATGTTCGGAGGCGTGCTCCAGCGCCCCCGCCAGGCGCAGCACCTCGGCCTCGGTCGCGCCGTCGGCGTGGACCGCGACCAGCGTCATCGCGCCGGTGGTGACCGTGCCGGTCTTGTCCAGCACGATCGTGTCGACGCGGCGCGTGGACTCCAGCACCTCCGGTCCCTTGATCAGGATGCCCAGCTGCGCGCCACGACCGGTGCCGACGAGCAGCGCGGTCGGCGTGGCCAGCCCGAGCGCACACGGGCAGGCGATGATCAGCACCGCGACCGCCGCGGTGAACGCCGCCGACGTGGCGGCACCGGCGCCGAGCCAGAACGCGAGGGTGCCGATCGCGAGCGCGATCACGATGGGCACGAACACGCCGGAGATCCGGTCGGCCAGCCGCTGCACGCGTGCCTTGCCGGTCTGCGCCTCCTCCACGAGCCGCGCCATCTGCGCGAGCTGGGTGTCCGCACCGACCCGCGTGGCGCGCACGATCAGCCTGCTGCCGGAGTTCACCGTCGCACCGGTCACGGCATCGCCCGGCCCGACCTCGACCGGCACCGGCTCGCCGGTGAGCATGCTCGCGTCGACCGCCGAGGTGCCCTGCTCGACCACACCGTCGGTGGCGATCTTCTCCCCCGGCCGCACCACGAACCGGTCGCCGACGGCCAGCCGTTCGGTCGGCACACGTTCCTCGCGGCCGTCGCGCAGCACCGCGACGTCCTTGACGCCCAGTTCGAGCAGGGCGCGCAGCGCCGCCCCGGCCCGCCGTTTCGAGCGCGCCTCGAAGTAGCGGCCCGCCAGGATGAACGTGGTGACCCCGGCGGCGACCTCCAGGTAGATCTCGCCGCCGCCGGTCCGCTCGATGGTCAGCTCGAACGGATGCGTCATCCCCGGTTCGCCCGCCGTGCCGAACAGAAGCGAATACACCGACCACACGAACGCGGCCAGCGTGCCCATCGAGATGAGGGTGTCCATTGTGGCCGCCCCGTGGCGCAGGTTCGTCCACGTGGCACGGTGGAACGGCCACGCCGCCCACACCACGACCGGCGCGGCCAGCGTCAGGGAGATCCACTGCCAGTAGGTGAACTGGAACGCCGGGACCATGGCGAGCACGATCACCGGCACCGACAGCACGACCGAGCCGATCAGCCGCTCCCGCAGCGGCCGGGTGGAATCGTCCTCTTCGGACTTTTCCGGCGGTTCGGCGGTCTTCGGTGTCGCCGTGTAGCCCGCGGCTTCGACCTGCTCGACCAGCTTGGCCGGGTCGAGCCCGGCGGGAAAGCGCACCTTGGCCGCTTCGGTGACGTAGTTGACGGTGGCGGTGACGCCGTCGAGCTTGTTGAGCTTGCGTTCGACCCGGCTCGCGCACGAGGCGCAGGTCATGCCACCGATGACGAGTTCGAGATCGCGCCGCGCGTCCAGCTGTGCCGTCATCGTCCTGCTCCTTCGGTGGGCACGGTGAATTCCGCCGTCCGGACCTTGCCCTCGTGCTGGAAGTCCAGGAAGAGCCGGTAGACACCGGCCGAGGGCACTTCGGCATAGAACGTCACGGCCGGTCCGGGCCGTGTCCTGCCGTCCCCCGGCGCTCCGTCGGGGTGCACGTGCAGGTACGCGAGGTCGCCTTCGCGCAGCGCGACCAGGTGCCCGTAGGCGCCCAGGTAGGGCTGCAGGTCGGTGACGTCGGCACCGTTCTCGCGCACGGTCAGCGTCACCTTCGAGGCCTGCCCCGGCACCAGCTCGCCGTCGAGGCGTACCTGGTAGCCCTCGACCTCGGCCACCCGCGAGGGCGCGTGGGACTCCGGCCGGAAATCGCCGGGGACGGCCAGATCGACGCCGAGCGTGGTGGCCTCGCCACCGGTGGGCGTGAAATCGGCGAACGCCCGGTAGCTGCCCGCCCGCGCCGGCGTGAGCGGGACGGTCCAGGTGCCATCCGGCGCCATCCGCGGATGGACGTGCTGGAAGCCCGACGTGTCGCGGCGCACCACGATGAGGTGCATGCGCTTCTCGTGCTCGACGTCGAAGGCGGTGACCGGACGGCCGTCGGGACCGGTGATGGAGAAGGCGAACTCGCCGGTGGTGACCGTCGTGCGCAGGGGCGTGAAGGTGTAGCCACCGCGTGAGGACGCCAGCCCGTCGGGTTCGTCGGCCGGTGCGGCGTGCCCGCCACCGGCACCTTCCCCGTGCGTGTCCGCCTCGGCACTGTGCGCGGGCGGTTCCGCGGCCACGGGACCGGCCGCGGTGCCCACGGCCCAGCCGCCACCGGCGATCAGCGCGAGCGCCACGCCGTAGGCGGAGAGCTTCCCAGCTGTGTTCATGGCGATTGACCATACCCCCCACCGGTATAGATCGGAAGCACCTTTTACCCTAGGGGGGTACTGTAAGATGTTCACGATGTGGAATCCGGCGTCGTGTGCGCGGCACGAGTCGAGTACCTTGTGGGGAGGCCGAGAGGCGCTGCAACGGACGTGCGCGTCCGCCACGCTCGGCGAACAGCAACAAGGGCGCCTCCCAACGAACACGGGAGGTGCCGGTGAACTCCATCGACGCGCTGCGCGGGATCCTGGACCAGCGGGTCGCGGTCCTCGACGGCGCCTGGGGCACGATGCTGCAGGGCGCCGGTCTCACCCCCGCCGACTACCGCGGCGACGTGGTCGCCGACCATCCGCACGACGTCACCGGCGACCCGGACCTGCTCAACCTCACCAGGCCGGACCTCATCCTCGACGTGCACCGCCAGTACCTCGCGGCGGGTGCGGACATCACCACCACCAACACCTTCACCGCGACCAGCATCGGCCAGGCCGACTACGGACTGGCCCATCTCGTGCGCGAGATGAACGTGCGCGGCGCGCGGATCGCCCGCCAGGCCGCCGACGAGGCCGGTGGCCGGTTCGTCGCGGGCTCGATCGGGCCGCTCAACGTCACGCTCTCGCTCTCGCCCAAGGTCGACGAGCCCGCCTACCGCGCGGTCGGCTACGAACAGGTCCGCGACGCCTACGCCGAGCAGATCGCCGCGCTCGCCGAGGGCGGCGTCGACCTGCTGCTCATCGAGACGATCTTCGACACGCTCAACGCCAAAGCCGCGATCACCGCCGCCCGCGACGTCGCACCCGACCTGCCGTTGTGGATCTCGGTCACCATTGTCGACAAGTCGGGCCGGACGCTGTCCGGGCAGACCGTCGAGGCGTTCTGGAACGCGATCGAGCACGCCGATCCGTTCGTCGTCGGGGTGAACTGCTCGCTCGGCGCCGCCGAGATGCGCCCGCACGTCGAACAGCTGTCCCGGCTGGCGGGCACCTACGTCGCCTGCCACCCCAACGCCGGGCTGCCCAACGCGTTCGGCGGGTACGACGAGGCGCCGGAGGAAACCGCCGAGATGCTCGCCGAGTTCGCGGGCACCGGCATCGTCAACATCGTCGGCGGCTGCTGCGGCACCGGGCCCGGCCACATCGCCAAGATCGCCGAGGCCGTGGGCTCGGCGACCCCGCGCACCGTCCCGCCGCAGCGCACGCACACCCGCTTCAGCGGTCTGGAGCCGTTCGAGATCGGCGCGGACACCGGCTTCGTCATGATCGGCGAGCGCACCAACGTGACCGGTTCGGCGAAGTTCCGCAGGCTGATCGAGTCCGGCGACTTCCAGGCCGCCGTGGACGTCGCGCTCGACCAGGTGCGTGGCGGGGCCAACCTGCTCGACGTCAACATGGACGCGGACCTGCTCGACAGCGAGCAGGCCATGACCACGTTCCTCAACCTGATCGCGACCGAACCCGAGGTCGCCCGCATCCCGGTGATGATCGACAGCTCGCGCTGGAGCGTGCTGGAGGCCGGGCTCAAATGCGTGCAGGGCAAGGGCGTGGTCAACTCGATCAGCCTCAAGGAGGGCGAGGAGCAGTTCCTGCGCCAGGCCCGGCGCATCCGCGACTACGGCGCCGGGGTCGTGGTCATGGCCTTCGACGAGAAGGGCCAGGCCGACACCACCGAACGCAAGGTGGACATCTGCGGCCGGGCCTACGACCTGCTCACCCGTGAGGCCGGTTTCCCGCCCGAGGACATCGTGTTCGACCCGAACGTGCTCGCCGTGGCCACCGGCATCAGCGAGCACAACGGCTACGCCAAGGCGTTCATCGACGCGCTGCCGCTGATCAAGCAGCGCTGTCCCGGCGCACGCACCAGCGGCGGCATCTCGAACCTGTCGTTCTCCTTCCGCGGCAACGAGGTCGTGCGGGAGGCCATGCATTCGGCGTTTCTGTTCCACGCCGTGCGCGCGGGGCTGGACATGGGCATCGTCAACGCCGGTCAGCTGGCCGTGTACGAGGACATCCCGGCCGAGCTGCTCGAACTGGTCGAGGACGTGCTGTTCGACCGGCGCGAGGACGCCACCGACCGGCTCGTCGAGTTCGCCGAGACCGTGCGCGGCAAGGGCCGCAAGCGCGAGGTCGACCTGTCCTGGCGCGAGGCGCCGGTCGAGGAGCGGCTGCGGCACGCGCTGGTGCACGGGATCGTCGACTACATCGAGGCCGACACCGAAGAGGCGCGCGCCAGCCGGGCGAAGCCGCTGGAGGTCATCGAAGGCCCGCTGATGGACGGAATGAAGACCGTCGGGGATCTGTTCGGCTCCGGCAAGATGTTCCTGCCGCAGGTGGTCAAGAGCGCACGCGTGATGAAGCGTTCGGTGGCCTACCTCGAGCCGTTCATGGAGGCGGAAAAGGAGCAGCTGCGGGCCTCCGGGCAGCTGGAGAACGAGCGCGGCCAGGGCAAGATCGTGCTCGCCACGGTGAAGGGCGACGTGCACGACATCGGCAAGAACATCGTCGGGGTCGTGCTGGGCTGCAACAACTACGAGGTGATCGACCTCGGCGTGATGGTGCCCGCAGCCACGATCCTGGACACCGCGATCGCCGAGAACGCCGACGCGGTCGGGCTGTCCGGGCTGATCACGCCGTCGCTGGACGAGATGGTCTCGGTCGCGGCCGAGATGCAGCGGCGCGGACTGAAGCTGCCGTTGCTGATCGGTGGCGCGACCACGTCACGGCAGCACACCGCGGTGCGCGTCGCTCCCGCCTACGACCACACCACGGTGCACGTGCTCGACGCCTCCAGGGTCGTCGGCGTGGTCTCGGATCTGCTCGATCCCGTGCGGGCCGGCGCGCTGGACGTCTCGAACCGGGCCGAGCAGGCACGGCTGCGCGAACAGCACGAGAGCAAGCAGCGCCGTCCGATGCTGACGCTGGAGCGGGCGCGGGCCAACGCGGAGCGGGTGTCTTTCAAGGAGCTTCCGGTGCCGTCGTTCACCGGGGTGCGCGAGGTCGAGCCCGGGCTGCCCGCGCTGCGCGAGATGATCGACTGGCAGTTCCTGTTCCTGGCCTGGGAACTGAAGGGCAAGTACCCGGCGATCCTCGACCAGCCGGTCGCGCGGGAACTGTTCGACGACGCGAACACGTTGCTGGACGAGATCATCGCCGACGGCAGCCTGCACGCGCGGGGCGCCTACGGGTTCTGGGAGGCGCACAGCGAGGGCGACGACATCGTGCTCGGCAACGGCGTGCGGTTCCCGATGCTGCGGCAGCAGACGTCCAAACCGGACGGACGGGCGAACCGGTGCCTCGCGGACTACATCGCACCGGCCGGGGATCACCTCGGCGGTTTCGCGGTGACCGTGCACGGCGCGGACGAGCTGGCGCGGCACTACGAGAGCGAGCACGACGACTACCGGGCGATCATGGTGAAGGCACTGGCCGACCGGCTGGCGGAGTCGTTCGCGGAGTACGTGCACCTGCAGGCCCGGCGCGAGTGGTTCGAGCCGGACGCGCAGCCGTCGCTGGCGGACCTGCACGCGGAACGTTTCCGCGGGATCCGGCCGGCGCTGGGCTATCCGGCCAGCCCGGACCACAGCCAGAAGCGGGAGCTGTTCGACCTGCTCGGCGCCCGCTCGCTGGGCCTGGACCTGACGGAGTCGTACGCGATGACCCCGGCGGCCAGTGTCAGCGGGCTGATCTTCGCGCACCCGGAGTCCCGCTACTTCACCGTCGGCCGCCTCGGCCGCGACCAGATCGAGGACTACGCGGCCCGGCGCGGCGTGGCCCGGGCCGAGGTGGAGAAGTGGCTGCGCCCGAACCTGGACTACGACCCGGACCGCTGAGCACCCCGCATCCGTTACTCCCACTCCTGGAACAACTGGGCCAGGCGTTTCCTGGTCCGCTCGGTGAGGATGCCGACGGCGTCATCGCCGAGCGGTTTCACCGCGTGCTCACGCACTTCTCGGTGGCGTTCGGGCGCAGGGCAGCTGAACAGCGCCAGAAATCGGAGACTGCGCAATGTTTCCTCGTGGGTGATCAGGCTCAGCAACGGCACCTTCGCCACGAGCACGCTCTTGAACGCGGCCCACACCTTGTCCACGACGACATCCACCACCGCGCCGGTGATCTGCGGCCGTTTCGGCTGCAGCGAGGAATCAGCGATGGATTTCTTGACGACACGCTTACCCCATTCCGGGATCTTGTCCATCACGGACCGACATTCCTCGACCACCCGGACCAACCCGACGAACAAGTCACACCAGCCATGGTTCGCGAGCTGACGTGCGGCTTCGGCCGGATCGGCGGTCAGCTCGGTCAGCGCGGCGTAAATGTCGTCCCACAGGGCTCTGTCCGTCATCGCACCGGCGAGGATCTCGACTTGGTCCACCGGCGCCGGCACCGGGACCGTCATCGAAGGCTCACCGACCGCGGCGGCATGCGCGGCTTGCTCAGCAACCCCCGCGCCGCCGGGATCGGTTTCGCCGAGGGCTGCGCTCCCGGGTTGGTCCGAACTCCGGGCCCATGGGACGAAAGGGCTTTCACAAGGTTCACGAGAAGCTCCGGACGCCAGTCGGCACGCGACGTCGAGGCGTGCGGAATCGACGGCAACGCGCCGAAGATGAGCATTGGGCCGGAACCGCTCCGGCCGGTAGTGCTCGGCCCATTCGGTTTCAAGGCTGCCGCGTCTGTGTTGTCGCTCGGCTTCCGGGGCTTTCGCAAGCCCAAGCCAGCCCTGCCAGCCATGCTGTGAACCGCCGCATCCGGAACACGCGCAGTCACGCCCCTTGGCCGTCGCACAGTTCGCGTTGTGATTACCTCGCCGCGACCCCATTCCGGTCCCCCCCCAGAAAATCAGTTCCCTCGATCATGCGAGAAACCGGAATGAGCTATCGACCGCCACCAAGGTGACGGCCCCGTTACTTAAAGTGATCACCTCGCATCCGTTACTTCCACCCGATCCAGCGCACACCGCCGTGATCTTCTAACGTTTGCGCAATGGGCATCATGCGCAAACTGGACGTCGACGAAGTCCTCGCGCGGCAGGACTCCGGTGAGCTGAAGCGCCGGCTGCGGGCGCGTGACCTGGTCGGTTTCGGCGTCGGGATCATCATCGGCACCGGCATCTTCACCCTCGCCGGCGTCGAGGCCAAGACCCACGCCGGACCCGCCGTCACGCTGTCCTTCGTCATCGGGGCGGTCGTCGCGGGCCTCGCGGCGCTCTGCTATGCCGAACTGGCCTCCAGCGTGCCCACCGCGGGCAGCGCCTACACCTACGCTTTCGCGACGCTGGGCGAGGTGTTCGCCTGGATCATCGGCTGGGACCTGCTGCTCGAGTTCGCCCTCGGCGCGGCCGTCGTCTCCCGCGGCTGGTCCGGCTACCTCGCGAACCTGATCGGCCTGCCGCAGTCCTGGTTCGGCGAGGACGCGACCGTCAACATCGGCGCGGTCCTGATCATCGCCGTGCTCACCGTCATCGCGGTGGTCGGCATCCGCGAATCGGCGCGTGTGACCAACCTGCTGGTGCTGGTCAAGGTCGCCGTGTGCGTGCTGATCCTCGCGGTGGGCGTGTTCTTCGTCAAAGGCGCCAACCTCAGCCCGTTCATCCCGCCGGCCCAGCCCAGCGCGGGCACCGGCAGCGTGCTGCACCAGCCCGTCGTGCAGGCCGCGCTCGGGCTCGGCCAGTCGGTCTACGGCATCGGCGGCGTGCTCTCCGCCGCCGCGATCGTGTTCTTCGCCTACACCGGTTTCGAGGCGCTGGCCAACCTCGGCGAGGAGACCCACAACCCGCGTAAGGATCTGCGCGTCGGCATCCTCGGCGCGCTCGCCGTGTGCGCGCTGCTCTACATCGGCGTCTCGCTCGTGCTGACCGGTATGGTGCCCTTCACCGGTATCGACGAGAGCGCGCCGCTCGCCGCCGCGTTCGATTCGGTCGGCATGCACTGGGTCGGCGCGCTGATCTCGCTGGGCGCGGTCACCGGCCTGACCTCGGTGATGATGGTCGAACTGGTCACGATCGGCCGGATCGGGTTCGCGATGGGCCGCGACGGCCTGCTGCCCAAGGCGATCGGCACCACGCACCCGCGCTGGGGCACCCCGCACCTGATGACGATCGGCGGCGCCGTGGTCATCGCCGCGCTGGCGGCGTTCGTGCCGATCAGCGAACTGTCCGACATGGTCAGCATCGGCGCGCTGTCGGCCATGGTGATCGTCGCGGTCGCGGTGCCGGTACTGCGGCGCAGGCGCCCGAATCTCAAGCGCCCGTTCATGGTGCCCTTCTCCCCCGTCCTGCCGGTCGTCGCCGCGATCGCGTGCTTCTACCTGATGCTGAACCTGGACGTGATGACCTGGCTCCGCTTCGCCGCCTGGCTCGTGGTGGGCCTGCTGATCTACTTCACCTACGGCCGCCATCACTCCCGGCTCGCACAGCGCTGAGCACGGTCAGCGTCGCGGCACCGGTTCGCAGCACACCGTCGTCCAGCGGCGTGCACCGCACACCGCCCCGGCCACGCAGCCCGCGGAAGGCACCCGGCGCGACCACCACGTCCATCCACGCGCACGGATTCGCGGGCCGGTTCGCCTGGAACCGGACCGGCCCGCTGCCCGAGTCGAGCGCGAACACCGCGCCCGCCTTGGCGCCACGGGTGCGGGCCAGACTGTCCACAGTGAACCCGCGGAGGATGATGTTCCGCCGCGTCAGCACAGGATCGGCGCCCCATTCGTCCACCGCGGCGGCGTCGAACACGGTGACCGCGGCCTGCCGGTGCGCCGGGCGGTTGAAGTAGCGGTCGCCGACCAGTCCGCGCCCGGCGCGGACTGTGATCTCCTGACGCAGCAACGGTTCCGGGTCCGGGCGCGGTCCGTCGGCCGGCCGCCCCTCGTAGGCGTGGACCGCCGAGACTACGAGCGCGACGATCTCGACCTCGTGCGTCGCCATACCTTCACCGTACCCAGCCGGATCGCGTAGACCAGGCCGGACGCGACGAACATCGCGAGCACCAGCCACAGCCACCGGCCGAGATAGGGCTGCTGGTCCAGCGAGGTCGCGGCCAGATGCGTCGCCTCGCCCTGCCGGATGATCCCGGGCAGGAACATCAGCAACGTCAGCCCCGCACCCAGCAACGGAATCCGGACGTGGTTGAGCACCGGCACCGGCAGCCGCGAAAGCCCGCGATCGGCCAGCGTGTACAGCGGGTAGAGCACGAGATCGTGCACGAGGGCCGCGCCGATGAACCAGATCAGCATCGCCGGCAGCGCCGGATCGCCCAGCAGGAACGAGCCCGCGTACGCGGCGAGTGCCAGGCACGCCGGCGTCACCACCAGATGTCTCCAGCCGGCACCGTACAGCCGCCGCATCACACGCTCCGGAACTCGATCGAGCGCACCCATTTCGTGCAGTGCACACCGGGCAGCGCGGGCACGATGACGCGGGCCGGGAAGCCATGGTCCAGGCTCAGTTCGCGGCCGTTGACGCGCAACGCGAGCAGGGCGTCCGGATCCCGTACCTGCGCGGCGTTGAGGGTGGCCTGCGCGAACGGTCCCTGTTCGAGCGAGGTGACGAACGCCGAAGCGGGCTCGGGCACGCCGGCCAGCGCGGCCAGGTCACGCAGCCGCACACCGGTCCAGGTCTGCTCGGTCGACCAGCCTTCGACACACGCGATCGGCAGCCGCGCGGTGTGCTGCGGCAGCGCGAGCAGGTCCGGCCGGCTCAGGCTCAACCCGCCGAGCGTCAACCGCCACGCCGCGCCGGTGTCCGCCGCGGAGATCCTCGCGGCGACGGCTGTGCGGTTGACGGGAAAATCGCCCTCGGGTTCGCGTCCGCGCGGCAACAGCAACGCCGCGCCCCGCAACGGCCCGCCGATCGTCTGTCCCGCTGTGAGCACCCCGACCAGCAGCACCCCGCCGCCGACCAGTCCGAGCGCACCGCGCCTGCTCATCGTCGGCGGCGCGGGATCCTCGGCCACGAGCCCGGTTTCGTCGGGCGGCTCGGATTCGGTCCGCTCCCGGGGTGTCGCGAGTTCGGCACGCAGCGACCGTGACCGCAGCGCCCGGATCATGGTGGGCAGCTTCAGCGCGACGTGCGCGACGAAGGCGGCGATGAACACCCACGCGCCGATGTAGTGCGCGGTGTAGAAGCTGAAGCCGAACGCGTAGTCGTACTGGATGTTGAGCAGCCCGGTCGCGATCTCGAACAGGACGCCGCCGACCAGCAACAGCAGCGAGAGCCGTTCGGCCGCGTGCGCGAGCGAGCGCACCGGCGGCCAGTCGAACAGCTTCGGGATGACCGACCACAGTTTGGCCAGCACGACCGGCACCAGCACCAGGCCGAGCCCGACGTGCAGCCCCTGCGTGAGCCGGAACAGCCAGGCCGGGCGGGCGGGCCAGTCGAACCCGGGCAGGCGCAGCAGGCCGACGTCGCCGGGAATGCCTTGCCCCTGGCCGTAGGCGACGTAGTCGAGCAGGCCGGTGATGATCACGATCGGCAGGCTGGCGAGCAGCACGGCGCCGAACACCGACGTGAGCCAGGGCCCGCGAAGGGGGCTGCGAAACCGCGGACGCGGCCGGGAGGTTCTCACGCGGCCGACGTTAGGACCGGCCCTTCGGCGGGAAAACCCGGAACGTGCTCCGGTGAGACTCTCGTAAGGGTTGTCCACGATGGACGCGACGAGCGCGCGGCGGTGGGAAGTCCGATACTGGGAGGGGAAAGGGGGCCGTGGTGGAGACCGGAACGCCGTCGTGGTGGCTTCGCTGGTGGCGCGTGTGCTGGCGCCGGCGGCCGCTGCGCCGCGGCGCGGACACCGTCGAAAGCCTCCTCGTGCTCTTCGCCGTCCTGTTCGCGCTCGCCGGGGTGCCGCTGGCCGGGGTGCTCGGCTCGACCATCCACGGTGACCAGCTGGCGATCTCCGAACAGCAGCAGCGCACCCGCTACGAGACCACGGCCGTCACGCTGGTCAACGGGATCGACGCGCCGGCCGCCCTGCGCGGCCCCGCGCAGGTGCCGGTCGAGGTGCCCGCGCACTGGACGGCCCGCGACGGCAGCCCGCACGCCGGCACCGTGTTCGTCAGCCGCGAGACCAGGGCGGGCGCGGTCGTGCCGGTGTGGCTGGACCAGACCGGGGCCCGCACCACCGCGCCCACCACTGCCGGTGACGCGGCGCTGACCGCCTCGCTCACGGCGATCGTGGCGTGGTCGGCGCTGGCCGCGGCGCTGGCCGGAATCGTGGCGCTGGCGCACTGGATCCTCGACCGGCTGCGCTACCGCGCCTGGGCGCGCGAATGGGAGCACCTCGGCCGCGATTCCAGCTATTCGTGACCCGGGCCACACGCCTGCGACGCCTTCCTCTCGCGCGAAATATTCTTGCGCGCGAGACGTTTACCGAGGTGCGGTCAACGGACTAGGAGGCCCCCAATGCAGTTCGGAGTGTTCACGGTCAGCGACGTCACCACTGACCCGACCACCGGGGAGACACCGGACGACACCCAGCGCGTCCGCTCGATGCTCAAGATCGCCCAGCACGCCGACCAGGCCGGGCTGGACGTCTTCGCGACCGGGGAGCACCACAACCCGCCGTTCGTGGCCTCCTCCCCCACCACCCTGCTGGGCTACCTCGCCGCGGCGACCAAGGACATCGTCCTGTCCACCTCGACGACGCTGATCACCACCAACGACCCGGTGAAGATCGCCGAGGACTACGCGATGCTGCAGGTGATCTCCGACGGCCGGATGGACCTGATGATGGGCCGCGGCAACACCGGGCCGGTCTACCCGTGGTTCGGCCAGGACATCCGCCAGGGCATCCCGCTCGCGATCGAGAACTACGCGCTGCTGCGACGCCTGTGGGAAGAGGACGTGGTGGACTGGGAGGGCAAGTTCCGCACCCCTCTGCACGGCTTCACCTCGACCCCGCGCCCGCTGGACGGGGTGCCGCCGTTCGTGTGGCACGGCTCGATCCGCAGCCCGGAGATCGCCGAGCAGGCCGCCTACTACGGCGACGGGTTCTTCCACAACAACATCTTCTGGCCGATGTCGCACACCAAGCAGATGGTCGGCTTCTACCGGCAGCGCTTCGAGCACTACGGCCACGGCAAGGCCGACCAGGCCATCGTCGGGCTCGGCGGGCAGGTGTTCATGCGGAAGAACTCCCAGGACGCATGGAACGAGTTCCGCCCGTACTTCGACAACGCGCCGGTCTACGGGCACGGCCCGTCGATGGAGGACTTCACCGCGGCCACCCCGCTGACCGTGGGCAGCCCGCAGCAGGTCATCGAGCGCTACGCGAGCATGCGTGAGGACGTCGGCGACTACCAGCGCCAGCTGTTCCTCATCGACCACGCCGGACTGCCGCTGAAGACCGTGCTGGAGCAGATCGACCTGCTCGCCGAAGAGGTCGTTCCGGTGCTGCGCAAGGAAATGGAGGCCAAGCGGCCCGCGCACGTGCCCGCGAACCCGCCCAGCCACGCCGAGCGCGTCGCCGCGGCACGGAAGGAGAAGGACAATGCGTGACTTCACGATCGTGGCCGTCTCGGCGGGCCTCGGGAAACCGTCGTCGACACGACTGCTCGCGGACCGGCTCGGCGAGGCGACGGTCACCGCGCTCAAGGCGCAGGGCGCCGGCGCGAAGGTCGAGAACATCGAACTCCGCGACCTCGCGCACGACGTGGTCAACACGATGCTGACCGGATTTCCGTCCGGCGCCATGCCGGAAGTGCTGGAGAAGGTGACCGGCGCCGACGGCCTGATCGCGGTCACACCGGTGTTCACCACGTCCTACTCGGGGCTGTTCAAGTCCTTTGTGGACGTCATCGATCCCGAATCACTGACCGGGATGCCGGTGCTGCTCGGCGCGACCGGCGGGACGGCACGGCATTCGCTGGCGCTGGAGTACTCGATGCGCCCGCTGTTCACCTACCTGCACGCCGACCTGGTCACGACGTCGGTGTTCGCCGCGACCGACGACTGGGCCGGTGAGGCCGGCACGGTCAGCCCGCTACCCAAGCGCATCGAACGCGCGGGCGGCGAGCTGGCGGCCCGCATCGCCGGCGCCCGGCACCAGGGACCGGCCGGGCTGTATGACAACGTGCCGAGTTTCGAGGACATGCTCGGACGCTGACCCGCCACGCGGACCAGGGGGAATCCGGGCAAGGCCGGCCAACTCCTCTGATAAGCTGAGGAGGTGTCGCCCTCGGTACAACGTCGTCCGCTGACCTCGCTCACCGCGGACGAGCTGCTCAACCAGATCCGGTCCGGCGAATGGGCTCTCGGCCACAAGCTTCCCGGTGAGGCCACGCTCGCCGCACAGCTGGGCGTCGGGCGCTCCACGCTGCGCGAGGCCATCCGCGAACTGGCGGGCAAGGGCGTGCTCGACTCGCGTCAGGGCTCCGGCGTTTTCGTCACCGCGCTCGATGTCACCGAGGACTGGGACGCGGTAGTGCGCCGCGCGTCGGTCGTGGCGGTCATCGAGGCGCGCATCGCCATCGAGACCGAGGGCGCTTCGCTCGCGGCCGAACGCCGCACGCCGGCCGACCTGCGTGCCATCCGGCGCGCGCTGGCCCACCGCGAATGGCACGGCGACATCGAGGAACACGTCGACGCCGACATGGCGTTCCACCGCACGGTGCTCCTCGCGGCGCACAACGATGTGCTCGTCGAACTGTTCGACACCTTCGTCCCGCGGATCCGCAAGGCGATGGTCGACATGCTCAGGGCGCGTCTGGTCGCTGACCCCGAAACAGACCACGCCGCGCACACCGAACTCGTGGACGCGATCGCGGGCCGGGACCCGCGCGCGGCGGCCGAATCGAGCCGTAGCCACCTGATTGCAGTGAAACGAGCCTTCGCATGAGCCCGACACCGGACGCGGTGCTGGAACTGAACGACGTCACTTTTCGCAGGCAGGGCAAGGAGATCCTGCACGGCATCACCTTCACCGTGCGCCGCGGCGAGCACTGGGCGCTGCTCGGCCCGAACGGCGCGGGCAAGAGCACGATCCTCGGCTTCTGTGGCGCGGTGACGCATCCGACCTCGGGCACCGTGCACATCCTGGGCAGGCGACTGGGCCGGGTCGAACTGCAGGCCCTGCGCCGCACCATCGGCCACGTCAACCCGCGCCACCCGCTGCGCTCGCCGCTGACGATCCGCGAGGTCGTGCTCACCGGGATCACCGGCAGCGTCGATCTCCCGCCCCGCTGGCAGCCCGCGCCCGGCGAGGTCGCCAAGGCCGACAGTCTCATCGAAACCCTGGGCCTGCGAGGAAAAGCCGGCGAGCGCTGGCCGACCCTGTCCCAGGGCGAACGCGGACGCGCGCTCATCGCCCGCGCCCTGATCGGCGATCCCCGGCTGTTGTTGCTCGACGAGCCCTCCACCGGCCTGGACGTCGCCTCGCGCGAGCAACTGCTGGAGACGATCGACCTGCTCGAGGTGACCCATCCGGGCGTCTCGTCGATCCTGGTGACGCATCACCTCGAAGAGCTGCCCACCACGACCACGCATGCCCTGCTGCTCGCGAACGGGCGCGTCGTCGCGGCCGGGCCCGCCGGAGAGATCGTCACCACCGAACACGTCTCGCGCACGTTCGACCATCCGATCGAGGTGGACCGCCAGGACGGGCGCTGGTCCGCCCGCGCGTCGCGCGGTCTCACGGCGGCGCGCTGACGGATGGCCCGGGTCCGGGACCCGGCGGAGACCTCGTCCTGCTCGAACCCGGTCAGCCGGGCCCGGCTCGCACCGCGGCCGGTCAGCCGCTCCAGCAGGCCGATCTCTTCGTCAGTCGCGCGGGCCCAGTAGCGCGATCGACGCCTCGACCGCGACCTCGGTGACGTCGCCGATGCGCCCGCCGTCCTCGACGGTGGAGGCCATCAGCTCGCGCAGCCCGCCGAGCAGGATGATCGCGAGCTGCCGTGGCACCGGCTGAATCCCGGCGGCACGCAGTTCCTCGGTGTCGCACAAGGTCTGGATCATCGCGGCGAACGCGTCCATCATGTCGCGTTGCAGCGTGCGGGCCGCGGTGCCGAGCGAGGGCAGGTCGCGGATCCAGCTCAGCGTCAGCGCCGGCGCGGACTCGGCGGCCGCTATCCAGGCCACGACCGCCGCCCGGATCTGGACGTCCCAGCGCGCCTTGGGGTCCACCGCCGCGGAGATCTGCTCGATCATCCGCGCGTTGGCGTCGGCCAGCAGCGCCAGGTAGCACGATTCCTTGTCGGAGAAGTGCTCGTAGAACGTGCGGCGTGAGGTGCGAGCGCGGCGGACGATGTCGGCGACCGTCGTCCGCCGGTAGCCGTCCTCGGCGATACACGTGGCGAGCGCGTCCAGCAGGCGCGCCCGGAATCCCCCCTCGTCTTCCTTTGCCGCGCGCGTGAGCGCGTCGCTACCGGTCGTCCTCACCACCGTCACGCTATACCCCGATCCGCCGGCTTCTTGCCCCGGAATGGTACATCGGCGTACCGTGTTGTGGTACGCCGATGTACCAGGCCGGAAGGGAATCGCATGACGAGCGTCAAACTGCCGCCCGGTCCGTCCGCGCCGCGCGCGGTTCAAGGTCTCTACGCGCTGCTCAAGCCGCAGCGCGGGATGCGTGAGCTGCGGGCGCGCTACGGCGACGCCTTCACGGTGAACGTCCCGATCTTCGGCCGCGCCGTCGTGCTCAGCCATCCCGGCGAGATCAAGCAGCTGTTCCAGACCAGCAACGAGCTCGCCGAGAACATCGAGCCCAACCTCGGGCGGCTGCTCGGGCCCGGCTCGCTGTTCGCGCTGACCGGCGACGAGCACCGCAAGCAGCGCAAGCTGCTCGTGCCGCCCTTCCACGGCCGCAGGCTCGGCGCCTACGAACGGATCATCGAGGAGGAGACCCTGCGCGAGCTCGCCTCCTGGCCACAGCAGCGCCCGTTCGCGACACTGCCTTCGATGATGCGCATCACCCTGAACGCGATCCTGCGCGCGGTGTTCGGCGCCGAGGGCGCGGATCTGGAGCGGCTGCGCGAGCAGCTGCCGCGCATGGTCACGCTCGGTTCCCGCCTCGCCGCGGTTCCGCTGCCACGGGTCGATCTGGGACGGTGGAGCCCATGGGGCCGGTTCTGGGGCTACCGCCGCGAATTCGACGCGATCATCGACGGGCTGATCGCGAAGGCCCGCCGCGACGACGGGCTGGACGAACGCGACGACGTGCTCGCGCTGATGCTGCAGAGCCGCTACGACGACGGCACCGCGATGAGCGACCGCGACATCGCCGACGAGCTACTCACCCTGCTGGTCGCGGGCCACGAGACCACGGCGACCACACTGGCCTGGGCGGTCGAGCGGCTGCGCCGGCATCCCGCGGTGCTGCGGCGGCTCGTCGAGGAGGTGGACGAGGGCGGCAGCGCCTACCGTGACGCGACGATCACCGAGGTGCAGCGCGCGCGGCCGGTGATCGACCTCGTGGGGCGCCAGGTCCGGGTCGAGACGCTGGAGCTGGGCCGGTGGGTCCTGCCGAAGGGGCAGTCGGTCATGGTCAGCATCGCGCTGATGCACGACGATCCCGCGCTGTTCGGCCGGCCGCACGAGTTCGACCCGTCGCGGTTCCTCGACGCGAAACCCGATCTGTACCAGTGGATCCCGTTCGGCGGAGGCACACGGCGCTGCGTCGGGGCGGCGTTCGCGGCGATGGAGATGAACGTCGTCCTGCGCACGATGCTGCGCGATTTCACGCTCCTGCCGACCACCGAACGCGACGAGCGCTGGCATTCCCGTGGCGTCGCGAACGCGCCCGGCAAGGGCGGGCAGGCGGTCGTCCGCCGCCGGGCCCGCGTCACGACCCCGTCCACACCGGCCACGACCTCAGGAGCGCTGTGATGACCGAGCACAAGGCGGACGTCGGCCGCGGTATCACGCTGGTCTATGAGCGGTTCGGCGATCCCGGCGCGCAGCCGCTGCTGCTCATCGCGGGTCTCGGCCAGCAGCTGCACAGCTGGCCGACCGAGTTCTGCGAGCAGCTCGCCGGGCGCGGGTACCAGGTCGTCCGGTTCGACAACCGGGACGTGGGCGCCTCGACGCACGCGCGGTTCCGGCCGCCGAGCCTGCCCGCCATGCTGCTGGGAAGGTTTCCGCCGCAGCAGTACGACCTCGCCGATCTCGCCCACGACACCGCCGGCCTGCTGGACGTGCTCGGCTTCGACGCCGCCCACCTCGTCGGTGTCTCGATGGGCGGGATGATCGCGCAGACCGTCGCCGCGCTGCATCCGGCGCGGGCGCGCACCCTCACCTCGATCATGTCCACCACCGGCACCCGCCTCGCCGGGCTGCCGGCGTGGTCCACGTGGCGGCTGCTGGGCGCCCGGCCGCCCAGGACCCGGGACGAGGCGATCGAGCACACCGTGCGCATCTTCCGGCACATCGGTTCGCACGGGTTCCCGTTCGACGAGCCCTTCGTGCGGGAGCTGGCCCAACGCGACTGGGCGCGCGACCCGTCGTCGGCGGGGACCGGGCGGCAGCTCGCCGCGATCCTGCGCTCGGGCAACCGGGCCCGGCAGCTGCACTCGATCACCGCGCCCACGCTGGTGGTGCACGGCGACCGTGATCGCATGGTCCATCCGACCGGGGCACTGGCCACGGCCAGGGCGATCCGCGGCGCGCGGCGCGCGACCATCCGCGGGATGGGCCATGATCTTCCTCGGGGCGCGTGGCCCGTCCTGCTCGACCTCATCTCCGAACACGCATCCGTCGGGAGTGCCGATGCCAAGGCTTAGTGTCACCGGGAAACCGGTCGTGATCACCGGTGCGGCGTCCGGAATCGGCCGCGCCCTCGCACAGCGCCTGTCGAAACTCGGGTCGCCGGTGGCGATCGCCGACGTCGACCGCACCGGGCTGAAGGCCACCGCCGCCACACTGCCCGGTCCCGTGCTCACCCGCGTGCTCGACGTCAGCGACGCCGACGACCAGCACCGCTTCGCCGGCGAGGTGCGGGAGTGGCTTCCGGCACCGCTGGCAGCGGTGTTCAACAACGCCGGCGTCGCGGTCAGCGCGAGCGTGCTCGGCGGCGTGCCGGAGGACGACGACTGGCTGCACCGGATCAACTTCCACGGCGTGGTCAACGGCACGCGGGCGTTCCTGCCCGTACTGGCCGAGCAGGATTCCGGCGCGATCGTGAACACCTCCAGCGTGTTCGGGCTGCTCGGCATGCCCTACCAGAGCGCCTACTGCGCGGCGAAGTTCGCGGTCCGCGGCTTCACCGACTCGCTGCGCCAGGAGCTGCGCGGCACCGGCGTGCGGGCGGTGACCGTGCACCCCGGCGGGATCAGGACCAACATCGCGCGCAACGCGCGGATCCGCACCGATCCCGAGGGGCTCGGCCGCACGAAGGAACAGATGGCCGCGCAGTTCGAGGCGATCACGATGACCTCGCCGGAGAAGGCGGCCGAGATCATCCACAAAGGACTCGAACGGGGCAGCTCGCGCATTCTCGTCGGCCCGGACGCGTACTTCTTCGACGCGCTGGCCAGAATCACGCCGACCCACTACTACACCGTGCTGTCGCTGCTGCAGAAAAGGCTCGCCGGCCGGACGAAGGAGGCCGTGTGACCGAGCACGTCGACGTCGCGATCATCGGCGCCGGGCTGTCCGGCATCGGCGCGGCGCACCACCTGCACACCGCCTTTCCCGGCCGCACCTACACGATTCTGGAAGCCCGCGACGCCATCGGCGGCACCTGGGACCTTTTCCGCTATCCCGGCGTGCGCTCGGACTCCGACATGCACACGCTCGGCTACCGGTTCCGCCCGTGGACACACGCCAAGGCCATCGCCGACGGGCCGTCCATCCTGGACTACATCCGGGACACGGCCGGCGAGGCGGGTATCGACCGGCACATCCGCTTCGGGCATCGCGTCGTGGGCGCGTCGTGGTCCACCGAGGACACTCGCTGGACGGTCGATGCGATCCACAATGGAGAGACGGTACGGCTGACCGCGAACTTCCTCTACGTGTGCAGCGGCTACTACCGTTACGAGGGCGGCTACTCCCCCGACTTCCCCGGCATCGACCGGTTCGGCGGGACGGTCGTGCATCCGCAGCAGTGGCCGGAGGATCTGGACTACAGCGGCAAGAAGGTCGTCGTGATCGGCAGTGGCGCCACCGCGGTGACACTCGTGCCCGCGATGACGGACCGGGCCGAGCACGTGACGATGCTGCAGCGCTCCCCCACCTACATCATGTCGCTGCCCGCGGAGGACAAACTGGCGGTGCGGCTGCGGCGGCTGCTCGGCGCCCGCTGGGCCTATCCGGTCGTGCGCTGGAAGAACGTGATCACCCAGACGCTGCTCTACCAGCTCAGCCGCCGCAGGCCGGACCTGGTGCGCTCGCTCATCCGCACCGCGACCGTCAAGCAGCTCCCGGCCGGATTCGACGTCGACACGCACTTCAAACCGCACTACAACCCGTGGGATCAGCGGCTGTGCCTCGTTCCGGACGGCGATCTGTTCCGCGCGCTGCGCCGTGGCACGGCGTCCGTGGTGACCGATCGCATCGCCGGGTTCACCACCTCCGGGATCGAACTGGAATCGGGTGAGCACCTCGACGCGGACATCGTCGTCACCGCGACCGGACTGCGCCTGCTGGCCATGGGCGGTATCGCGATCACCGTGGACGGGCGTGAGATCAAGCTGCCGGAAACCATGGCGTACAAGGGAATGATGCTCTCCGGTGTGCCGAACTTCGCGTTCACCATCGGCTACACCAACGCGTCGTGGACGCTGAAGGCGGATCTGGTGAGCGAGTACGTGGTGCGCCTGCTGCGGCACATGGACGCGGGCGGCTACGACGAGTGCGTGCCGGTCAACGATGATCCTGGCGTCACCGAACGTCCGCTGCTGGACTTCGACGCCGGCTACGTGCAGCGCTCGATCGACGACTTCCCGCGCGCCGGATCCCGCGCCCCGTGGCGGCTCGGCATGAGCTACGCGCATGATCTGGTGACCTTGCGGCACCGCCCGGTCGAGGACGGGATCATGCGTTTCTCCCGCAACCGCACCACGAACGCCGCGTGAGCGCCCTATGATCGGCGCGTGAAACCGACACTGCGTCCCGGACTCGTCACGTCGTTTCAGTACCGCGTGCCCGCCGAGCGCACCGTGCCGCATCTGCTGCCGGAGTCGCCGGAGTTCGCGGTGATGCCCTCGGTGCTGGCCACCGGTTACCTCGTCGCGATCGTCGAGTGGACCTGCATCCGCGTGATCGACGAGCATCTCGACGAGGGCGAGCAGACGCTGGGCGTGCACGTCGATCTCAGCCACGAGGCACCGACCCCGCCGGGCGATCTGCTCACCGTCGACGCCGAGCTGACCGAGGTCACCGGCAGGCAGCTGACGTTCGCGGTCGAGGCGTCCGACGGCGCGGCCGTGGTGTGCCGGGGCACGCACCGCCGTGCGGTGATCGACCGCGACCGGTTCACCGGGAAGCTCGCCGCCCGGGTCAACGGCCGACGCTGACCGCCACCTGCCTGAGCCCAGTGTCTGGTCACCATAGAACCGCTCCAGGTTGTGGTGACTGAACACATACCCGGCGGATGCGCCGCCACTTAACGTCCTTCGCATGCGAAGTGGCATCTCCCTCGACGGCCGGGTCGCGCTGGTCACCGGCGCGGGCAGCGGCATCGGCCGGGCCTGTGCCCGCGCGCTCGCCGAAGCCGGCGCGAAGGTGCACGCGGTCGACGTCGACCGGGCCGCGGCCGTGGCGGGCGAGATCGGCGGCTGGGCACAGGTGGCCGATCTCGCCGATCCCGCCGCGATCGACGGCCTGCCCGCCGAGGTCGACATCCTGGTCAACAACGCCGGGTTCCAGCACGTGGCGCCGCTGCCGGAGTTCCCGCCCGAGGTCTTCACCCGGATGCAGCAGGTGATGGTGACCGCGCCGTTCCTGCTGATCCGCCGCGTCCTGCCGGCGATGGCGGCGAAGGGCTGGGGGCGGATCGTCAACATCTCCAGCGTGCACGGCCTGCGCGCGAGCCCGTTCAAGGCCGCCTACGTGGCCGCGAAGCACGCGCTCGAAGGACTGTCCAAAGTGGCCGCTCTGGAGGGCGCGCCGCACGGCGTGACGAGCAACTGCGTCAGCCCCGGCTACGTCGACACGCCGCTGGTCCGCGACCAGATCGCGGCACAGGCGGCCGCACACCGCCTCGGCGAGGACGAGGTACTGGAACGCGTGCTGCTGGACCGCGCCGCGGTGAAACAGCTGATCGCGCCCGAGTCGGTCGCCGAGGTCGTGCACTGGCTGTGCGGCGATCACGCCGGCCAGCTCACCGGGGCTTCCCTTCCCATCGACGGCGGATGGACCGCCGCGTAGAACGCACAAAGGAGTGTGACCGTGTCCCCATCGCGTGGTTCGATCGCGAAGGTGGTCGGGGCGAGCCTGATCGGCACGACCATCGAATGGTACGACTTCTTCCTCTACGGCTCGGCCGCCGCGCTGGTGTTCGGCAAGCTGTTCTTCCCCGCCGCCGACGCGCTCACCGGCACCCTGCTGTCCTTCGCCACGTACGCGATCGGCTTTCTCGCGCGCCCGCTCGGCGGGGTCGTGTTCGGGCATTTCGGCGACCGCGTCGGCCGCAAGAAGCTGCTCGTCATCAGCCTGCTCATGATGGGCGGCGCGACCTGCGCGATGGGGCTGCTGCCGACGTATGCCACGGTCGGCGCGGCCGCCCCGCTGCTGCTCACGGCGCTGCGGCTGATCCAGGGCTTCGCGCTGGGCGGGGAGTGGGGCGGCGCCGTGCTGATCGTGTCCGAGCACGGTGCCCGCGACCGCCGCGGCTTCTGGGCCTCCTGGCCGCAGTGCGGCGCGCCCGGCGGCAACCTGCTGGCCACGGCCGTGCTCGCGATCCTCGCCGCGACCCAGTCCGACGCGACCTTCCTGTCCTGGGGCTGGCGGGTGCCGTTCCTGCTCTCGGGCGTGCTGGTGATCATCGGGCTGTGGATCAGGCTCGCCGTCACCGAATCCCCGGTTTTCCTTGCCGCGCAACGCAAAGCCGAGGAACGCCCGGACAACCACATCCCGGTGCTGGACGTGTTCCGCACCTCGTGGCGGCAGGTGCTGGTGACGATCGGCGCCCGGATGGCCGAGAACGTCTCCTACTACGTGCTCACCGCGTTCATCCTCGTCTACCTCACCGGCCCGCTGCACCTGGCGAAATCCGTCGGGCTCACCGCGGTGCTGATCGCCTCCGCCGTGCACTTCGTGACGATCCCGGCCTGGGGCGCGCTGTCGGACCGCGTCGGCCGCAAACCGGTGTATCTGTTCGGCACGATCGGCATGGCGGTCTGGGGGTTCGTGTTCTTCACGATGCTCGACACCCGCTCCCCCGCCGTGATCGTGCTCGCGACCACCATCGGGCTGCTGCTGCACGGCGCGATGTACGGCCCGCAGGCCGCGTTCTTCTCCGAGCAGTTCGCGACCAGGGTGCGCTACACCGGCCTGTCCGTCGGCGGCCAGCTGTCCTCGATCGCGGCGGGCGCGCTCGCGCCGATTCTCGCGGTCGCGCTGCTCAAGGAGTTCGGCAGCACCGTCGCGGTCTCGGTGTACGTGCTGGCGATGTGCCTGCTCACCGTCGTCGCGGTGCTCGCGGCCAGGGAGACCAGGGGCAGCGACCTCGAGGCCGAGGACCCGGCCGCGGCGGTGCCCGCACCGGCCACGCGATGACAAGATGATCCTCGTGGACGACGACGTGCTCCAGCTGCTCGACCTGCTCGCCGGTGGCGCGAGCGCCGAGCGGCTGGCGCACGTCGGCGCACCGGCCAAGGCCGTCGAGCTGGCGCTGCGCATCCACGGCACGCTGTCCGGGCACCGCCGCCGCGAGGCCGAGCTGCTGGCGCTGTTCGACACCGCCAGCGACCTGGCGCGGCTGCGCGATCCGGATGCCGTGCTGTCCTCGATCGTGCACCGGGCCCGCACGCTGCTGCGGGTGGACGTGTCGTATCTGAGCCTCAACGACGAGGCCGCGGGCCGCACGTACATGCGAGTCACCGACGGGTCGGTGTCGAAGCTGTTCCAGGAGCTGACGCTGGGCATGGGCGAGGGACTCGGCGGGCTGGTCGCGCAGACCGCGCGGCCCTACGCCTCGCGCGACTACTTCGGCGACCCGCGTTTCCGGCACACCAGCCCGATCGACACCGCGGTGCGCGACGAGGGGCTGCGCGGCATCGTCGGGGTGCCGCTCGCGCTCGGCGACCAGGTCATCGGCGTGCTCTACGCCTCCGACCGCAGCCCGCGCGAGTTCAGTCCGGACGAGATCGCGCTGCTGTCCTCGCTGGCCGACCACGCCGCCATCGCGCTCGACAACGCCCGCCTGCTGGAGGAGATCAGCTCGCATTCGGAGTCGATGCACCGCGCGGAGGAAGCACACGACCGGCTGATGGACCTCGTGCTGCGCGGCGGGGACCTCGCCGACGTGGCCGCCGAGGTCGCGGCGGTGCTGCACGGCACGATCGGCCTCTACGACGCTGGAGGTTCGTGGCTGGCGGGCGAGGACCGGCGGCCGCCGCCGTCGAAAGTCGTGACCACGTCACGCGAAACCGGGCGCGCGGTGTCCACAGAGGACTCGTGGGTGTGCGCCGTGCAGGCCGGGCACGAGCTCTTGGGCAGCCTGGTGCTCGGCGGGCGGGGCGAGCTGGTGGACGCCGACAAGCGGCTGTTCGAACGGGCCGCGGTGGTCACGGCGCTGCTGCTGATGCTGCGGCGGTCGGTGGCCAAGGCCGAGGACGAGGTGCGCGGTGAACTGCTCACCGACCTGCTCACCGCGCCCGACCGCAACCCCGCCACGCTGGTGGCCCGCGGCCGGCGTCTGGGCCTGGACCTCGCGGCGCCGCACGTCGTGCTGATCGCGCACGCGGACGGGGTGTCCCGGCGGCGGCTGGTGGCGGCCGCCGCCCGGCACACCGCGCTCGCGGGTGTCCACGCGGAGCAGGTCGTGCTGGTGGCCGCGGCGCAGGATGCGGAAACGCTGGCGTCGCGGCTCGCCGTCGAACTGTCGTCCACTGTGGAGCTTGCGGTGACCGTCGGCGCGGCGGGACCGGCACGCGGTCCGCGTGAGATCGCCGACGCGCACGCCGAAGCGGCACGATGCCTGCGCGCACTGCTCGCCCTCGGCCGTTCCGGCGAGGGCGCCTCGGCCGCCGGACTGGGTTTTCTCGGCGTGCTGCTCGGCGACCGGGCGGACGCGGCGGGGTTCGTGCGGCAGACGCTGGGCCCGGTGCTGGACTACGACGCCCGCCGCGGCACCGATCTGGTGGGCACGCTCAACGCGTACTTCGGGGCGGGCGGGAACCTCACCAAGGCCAAGGAATCGCTGCACGTGCACGTCAACACGGTGGTGCAGCGGCTGGAGCGGATCGGCGCGCTGCTCGGCGAGGGCTGGCAGGCCCCGGAGCGCGCACTCGAACTCCAGCTGGCCCTGCGGTTGCACGCCCTGGGCGGTTAGACCGCCTGCCGCACCCTGCGCCGGGTGCGCACCACATCCGTCACCCCCACGGCCGTGGCCAGCACGACGAAGCCGACGGCGACCACGATCGCCGTGCCGAGGCCGTCGCCGTAGCGCTGCGCGGTCGTGCCCGTGGCGCCGACGCCCGCGAAGAACGCGGCGCCGATCACCGCCTGCCCCACCGCGAGGCCGATGCGCTGCGCCGTCTGCAGCACGCCGCCCGCGGTGCTGCCGATGGCGGGATCGACGCTGAGCAGGGTCAGGGTCTGGTTCGGCGTGACGATGGCCCCGGCACCGGCCCCCATCACGAACAGCGCGGGCGCCAGCACGAGCGCGACATGCGCCGTGGGCGCGTGGTCGACCAGCACGGCCAGCGCGACGCCGCCCAGGCCGTAGGTCACGGTGGCCGCGACCAGCAGCGGGCGTCCCACACGCGTGACCACACGGCCCACGAGCGGCGCGGAGATGCCGTTGCCGATGGCGTAGGCGGTGGCCGCGAGCCCCGACTCCAACGCGGTGTAGCCGAGCCCTTGCTGGTAGTACAGGGTCAGCACGAGCGGCACCCCGGCCAGCGCGGGAAAGCAGGCCAGCGCGAGCACCGAGCCGGTCGTGTAGGACGGCTCCCGGAACAGGCGCAGGTCCACCAGCGGATCGCGGCGCAACCGGGTCAGCCTGCGCTCCCGCCGGAAGAACAGCACCAGCAGCACCACGACCGGCACCGGAAGCACGCCGAGCAGCCAGCCGGGCAGCGTCCGGTACTGCACCGACGCGAACAGCACGCCGAACGTGGCGCCACCGAGCAGCGCCGCACCGAGCACGTCCAGGCGGTGTCGCCCGACCGCCACGTCCGACGGCAGCAGCCGCCTGGCCAGCAGCATCACCACGACCCCGATCGGCACGTTGACGAAGAACACCAGCCGCCAGCCCACCTGCTGGCCACCGAGCGCGATGAGCGCGCCGCCGACCAGCGGGCCGAGTGCCGTGCCGAGCCCGACCGTCGTGCCGAGCACGCCGAACGCCCGGCCCCGCTCGTGCCCGCGGAACAGCTGCTGGATCAGGCCCGACACCTGCGGGTTGATCAGCCCGCCCGCCAGTCCCTGCAACACTCGCGCCGCGATGAGCACGGACACGCTCGGGGCCAGCCCGGCCAGCAGGCTCGTGCCCGCGAAGCTGGCCACGCCCACCTGGAACATCAGCCGACGCCCGTGGTCGTCGCCGAGCCTGCCCGCCAGCACCGGCACCAGCCCGAACGCGAGCGTGTACCCGCTGACCACCCACTGCAGCTCGGAGGGCACCGCGCTCATGGCGTGCCCGATCGAAGGCAGCGCGACGTTGGTCACGCTCACGTCGAGCAGCGTCATGAACAGGGCACTACAGCAGGTCAGCAGTGCCAGCCAGCGGCGGGGATCGGGTTCGGGCACGCCTGCCAACATATCTCGCCGGGTGGGGCGATTATCCCGTCACAGCGAGGCGACATCGGACACCCTGCGGTTACGTCACCGACAGCCAGGCCTGGAACGCGATCGCCGAGGTCATCACCGCGCTCAGGCCTCGCCCGGTGTCACCAGCCCGGCCTCGTAGGCGATGTGCACCAGCTGCGCCCGGTCCCGGGCGTCCAATTTGGTCAGCAGCCGGCTGACGTAGGTGCGTGCCGTGGCCGGGCTGAGGAACAACCTGCCGGCGATCTCGTCGTTCGACCGGCCCGCCGCGATCTCCGCCAGCAGTTCGCGTTCCCGTGCGGTGAGCCGCGCGAGCCTGCTCTCGTCGACGGGACGCCGGGCGGCGACGGCGGCCATGACGCGCCGGGTGACCGACGGCGACAGCAGCGCCTCCCCGCCCGCCACCGTGCGCACGGCGGCCCGCAGCTCGCCGGGCTCGGTGTTCTTGAGCAGGAAACCCGAAGCACCGACCCGGATCGCGTCGAAGATGTGCTCGTCGGTGTCGAACGTGGTGAGCACGACGACCTTGGTGCCACGCAACCGCTCGTCGGCGACGATGCGCCGCGTCGCCTCGATCCCGTCGACACCGGGCATCCGGATGTCCATCAGCACGACGTCCGGCCGCCGCGCGAGCGCGAGCGCCACCCCAGCCGCCCCGTCGGCGGCCTCACCGGCGAGGGTGATGTCCTCGGCCCGCTCCAGCAATGCGCCCAGCCCCGCACGCATCAGCTGCTGGTCGTCGACGATCACCACCCGGATCACCGCCCCACCTCCACCGGCAACGACGCGGACACCCGGAATCCCGCGCCGGGCCGCGAACCGATCTCCACCCTGCCACCCAGCAACGCGGCACGCTCGCGCATTCCGGCGAGCCCACGGCCCGGCCGGGGCGAGGCGGCACCGGCACCGTCGTCGGTGACACTGACCTCCAGCCGCCCGCTCTCGTACCGCAACAGGACCTCGGCCCGCTGCGCACGCGCGTGGCGCAGGCAGTTGGTCAGGGCCTCCTGCACGATGCGGTAGGCGGTCGTGTCCACGACCACCGGCAGGAGCACGGGTTCGCCTTCGGTGCGCATATCCACCCGCAGGCCCGTGTCGGCGGTGGCGGCCACCAGAGCGCCCAGATTGCGCAGGCTGCCCGCCGGGCCGCGCCCCTCGGCGTCGGTGAGCAGCCCGAGCGTGGTGCGCAGTTCGCGGACGGCCTCGTCGCTCGCGGCGCGGATCGTGGTCAGTGCCGCCCGTGCGGCCGCGGGGTCGTCGTCGAGTGCTTCGGTGGCGACGCTGGTCTGCACCGCCACCACGGCGATGGTGTGGCCAAGCGCGTCATGCAGATCGCGGGCTATGCGCAGCCGCTCCTGCCCCACCCTGCGCTCGGCCTCGCGTTCGCGGTCGGCCACGGCTCGCTCTTCGGTGCGCCGCTGTTCGGCACGCAGCAGCCGGGTGGCACGCACCGTCGCGCCGAGCGCGATCGCGCCGAGCATCAGCCCGACGGTCGAGGCCAGCTCGAAACCCAGCAGGTAGCCCGGGTCCTCGCCCTGCACCAGTCGGAACGTCGTACTGATCGCCACCAGCGCGGCCGCGACACCCGCGGAAAAGGCGAGCTTGCCCGCCTCGGCGGCCGAGTACAGCGCGGCGGCCACCGGCAGGGCCAGCCCGACCGGTGGATACCCGGCGGCGTAGTAGGCGAGCAGCCCGGCCGCGGTGGCCGCGAGCGCCAGCACCGGGAAACGGCGGCGCACGAACATCAGCGCGCCGAGACAGAGCGCGAACACGTACGCCACGGCGTCCGGTCCCCGGGCTCCGCCGAGGTCCATCGCGATCGCGACCGCCACGACCACCGACGTGGCCACGCCCAGCGTCACGTCGATCGGCACACCCCGCCGGTTCCCCTCGTCCACCTCGCGAGGATAGCCATCGGGCGCGCGGCGGGCAGTCGTCGTATGTTGACAATTCCCGCCGCCGGATTGCCCACTTAGGACCGATTACGAGAACCGGCGCGGCGGCTTAGCTTGTCCGGCATGAGAACACTGGGTGTCGCGATTCTCGGCCTGTTCGCCGGTCTCGCGGTGGGTTTCCTGCTTTTCAGCGAGGTCGTCGGCAGGCTCGCCGTGGAAGACGGCCAGGTGCACGCGCCGTGGACGTTCGTCATCGGGTTCGGCCCGCAGGTGCTGGCGGTCGTGGGCGCGGTACTCGCCGTCGTGGTGGACAACCGGATTCGCGGAAGGAAGCGGCAGTGAGGGTTTCGCGCCGGGACATGCTCCGGCTGACCGCCGGCGGCATGCTGCTCGCGACGACCGGATGTTCCAGCGGGGGCGCCACCGTGGAGACCGAGTCGAGCGCGGGCGCGATCCTGCGCAGCACCGCGAAGCTGCCCGAACCGTTCACCGTGCCGCTGCCGGTGCCGCCGGTGCGCCGCCCGGTGCGGACCGCGAACGGGGTGGACTACCACGAGATCACCCAGCGGGCCGCCGATGTCGAGATCCTGCCGGGCCTGCGGACCCGGGTGTGGGGCTACGACGGCATCTTCCCCGGACCGACGATCGAGTCCCGGCGCGGCCGCACGACCGTGGTGCGCCACCACAACGCACTGGACGTCCCGGTGGTGGTGCACCTGCACGGCGGGCGGACACCGCCCGAGCACGACGGCTACCCCACCGACACGATCGCACCCGGCGCCGTGCGGGACTACGAGTATCCGCTCGACCAGCGGGCCGCGACGCTGTGGTATCACGACCACCGCATGGATTTCACCGGTCCACAAGTCTACAAAGGACTCGCCGGGCTCCACCTCGTGCGCGACGACGAGGAGGACGCGCTGCCCCTGCCGCGCGCGGAGCGGGAGGTGCCGCTCGTGCTCACCGACCGCGCCTTCGCCGAGGACGGCTCGTTCGTCTACCCGTCGGTGGATCCCTCACTGCGCGGGCATCCTGGCGTCACGGCGGACTACATGAGCGGTGTGCTCGGCGACTGCGTGCTCGTCAACGGCGCGCCGTGGCCGGTGCTGGAGGTGGGCGCCGTGCGGTACCGGTTCCGGATCCTCAACGCGTCCAACGCGCGGCGGTACCGGCTGGCGCTCGATCCGCCGCCGCCGGAGGGCCCCGCGTTCGTGCAGATCGGCAGCGACCAGGGCCTGCTGGCCGCGCCCGTCGAGCACGAGCGGGTACCGATCGCGCAGGCGGAACGCTTCGACGTGCTGGTCGACTTCTCCCGCTACACGATGGGCCAGCGGGTGACGCTGGTCAACCAGCTCGGCGAGGACGGCACCGCGAACGTCATGCGCTTCGTGGTGGCCCGCCGGGCGAGCGAGGACAGCGCCGTGCCCGCCCGCCTGTCCGACATCCGCCCCCTGTCCACATCGGACGCCGTCGCCACGCGCGAGTTCGTCTTCCGGCGCGGCGGCGCCGAACAGCACGGGAGGACACTGTGGACGGTCAACGGCGAGCCCTGCAGCCCGGACACCATCTCGGCCACCCCCGCGCTGGGGACGGTGGAGCTGTGGAAACTGCGGGCGCAGAACGTCGCGCATCCCATCCACATCCACCTCGGCCGCTTCCAGGTGCGGGAGCCGTCGCGCTACGCGGGCGGCTGGAAGGACACCGTCGACCTCGACAGCGGCGACCAGGCCGAAGTGCTGGTGCAGTTCGACGGCTATCGGGGCAAGTACGTCCTGCACTGCCACAACCTCGAACACGAGGACATGATGATGATGGCCAACTTCCAGGTCACCTAGCGCGGCGAGGATCGCGGGCTCAGTGCCCGGTGATGATGCCGGGGTCGCTGGTGCTCGGCTGCCCGGTCTCGACGTGGCCGGCCAGGCGGCGCAGGAAGCCCTCCGCGGTGACCGTGACGTCGTACCAGTTGCCCGCCCCGCGCGTGTCCAGCACGACGGTCGTCCGGGCACCCGGCCGCACCTCGTAGGTCGCGGGCCGGTCCTTGCCGTAGGCGTCGCCGACCGTCAGGCGCACCGGAGCGGTGCCGTCGTTGGACAGCACGAGCCGCAGCTTGCCGCCCGCGTCGTGGCGCGCGCTGACCTCCGGACCGCGGGCGCTGCCCTGGAACCGGCGCAGGAATCCGCCCGGCCCGTGCACGCTGTAGTCGTAGGCACCCGCCGCGGGCAGCTCGCCGGGCAGGCTGTGCCCCGCGCCCACCGTGTACGTCCACGGGCCGCCGGCGGGCGCGGTGACGTAGAAGCCCGCTCCCGTCCCGCCGTGGTTGGCGAACATCACCGTCAGCGTGTCCTGGCCGACCGTGGCGTCGGCGGCCAGGTCGTAGGGCAGCGGGCGGGCCGGCCGCTGCCCGCGTTCCTGCAACGGCATCGCCGGATCGGCCGGGACGGCGGGCACGTAGTCGGGGTGGCGTTGGTGGTCGGGCGGCGCGTATCCGGAGGTGTCGGGCAGTGCGGGCACCGTGGTGTCGGTGTGCGAGAAGTCGAACGCGGAGGTCAGATCGCCACAGACGGCGCGGCGCCACGGCGAGATGTTGGGCTCGCGCACGCCGAAGCGCCGCTCCATGAACCGGATGATCGAGGTGTGGTCGAAGACCTCGGAGCAGACGAAACCGCCCTTGCTCCAGGGCGAGACGACGAACATCGGCACCCGCTGCCCCAGCCCGTACGGCCCGGCCGGGTTCGCCGCGGAACCCGCGAAGATCTCGTCCCCGGTGTCCACCGTGGACTGTCCGGCGGTCGCGTACGGCGGCACGACGTGGTCGAAGAAGCCGTCGTTCTCGTCATAGGTGACGAAGAGCGCGGTCTTGCTCCACACGTCCGGGTTCGCGGTGAGCGTGTCGAGCACCTTCGCGATGTACCAGGCGCCGTAGTTGACCGGCCAGTTCGGGTGCTCGCAGAAGGCTTCGGGCGCGACGATCCACGAGATCTGCGGCAGCCGGTCCGCCTTGACGTCGGCGGAGAGCAGGTCGAAGAAGTCCTGTCCCTGCTTGGCGTCGGTGCCGGTGCGGGCCTTGTCGTAGAGCGGGCTGCCCGGCTGCGCGTCGCGGTAGGAGTTGAAGTACAGCAGCGAGTTGTCGCCGTAGTTGCCGCGGTAGGCGTCGGAGATCCAGCCCCACGAACCAGCGGCGTCCAGCCCGTCGCCGATGTCCTGGTAGATCTTCCAGGACACGCCGGCCTGCTCCAGCCGCTCCGGATAGGTGGTCCAGGAGTAGCCGGCCTCCTGGTTGCCGAGCACCGGCCCGCCGCCCTTGCCGTCGTTGCCGGTGTAGCCGGTCCACATGTAGTACCGGTTCGGATCCGTCGAGCCCATGAACGAGCAGTGGTAGGCGTCGCAGATGGTGAACGTGTCGGCCAGCGCGTAGTGGAACGGGATGTCCTCGCGGGTGAGGTAGGCCATCGTGGTGGTCCCCTTGGCGGGCACCCACTTGTCGTACCTGCCGCCGTTCCACGCGGCGTGCGTGTCGTTCCAGCCGTGCGGCAGGTCCTGGATGAACTGCAGGCCGAGGTTGTCGGCGTCCGGGCGGAACGGCAGGATGTCGCGGCTCCCGTCGGACTGGTGCCACACGGGTTTCCCGCTGGGCAGCGTCACCGGTCGCGGATCACCGAAGCCGCGCACGCCGCGCAGCGTGCCGAAGTAGTGATCGAAGGAGCGGTTCTCCTGCATCAGCACCACGATGTGTTCGACGTCGCGGACCGTGCCGGTGCGGCGGGCCGCGGGGATCTGCGCCGCGCGGGCGATGCTCGTGCTCAGCAGCGAGGTGGCCGCGGTACCACCGGCGAGTTGCAGGAAACGCCTGCGGTTGACGTTGCTCATGGCGCACTATTCGACGCCTGATCACGAACGGGTGGCCGCCCGCCGGGGAAACACCGGACGAAGCTCTGTTGAAGGATCCGCCGAGCAACGCATTTCGGGCACGCGACCCTCGAACGAGTGATAGCGGGAACCGCACGGCGCCGGGAACCAACTCTGCGAACGAAGGTTTCCGCTATTTCCGGGGAGTACATATGCCGACGAAGTCCGTCTACACCGTCCGGGGCATGAGCTGCGGGCATTGCGCGTCGTCCGTCACCGAGCAGATGACCGCGCTGGGCGGCGTGCAGAAGGTCGATATCGACGTCGCGAGCGGGCAGGTCGTCGTCACCAGCCAGGCCCCGCTCGCACTGGAGCAGGTCAGCGCCGCGGTCACCGAGGCCGGGTTCAGCCTCGAACCGCGATGAGCGAGGTCGATCTCGGCCAGCACCGGCAGGAACTGCTCATCGGCGGGATGACCTGCGCGGCCTGCGTCGGCCGTGTCGAGCGCAAGCTGGCGGGCCTGGCCGGGGTGCGCGCGACGGTCAACCTCGCGACCGAGAAGGCCACCGTGACGTATCCGGCGACGATGACGGCCGCGGACCTGATCGCCGCGGTCGAAGCGGCCGGCTACACCGCCACACTGCCCGGCCCGCGCGTACCGGACCGGCAGGAGACGGCCGGCACGCTGCGGCGACGGCTGCTCGTGTCGCTCACACTCGCGATTCCGGTGGTGGCGCTGTCGATGGTGCCGCCACTGCGGTTCACCGGCTGGCAGTGGCTCGCGCTGGCGCTGGCCACGCCGGTCGTGCTCTGGGGCGGCTGGCCGTTGCACCGCACGGCGTGGGCGAACGCGCGGCACGCGGCGGCCACCATGGACACGCTCGTCTCGCTCGGCGTCACGGCGGCGTTCGGCTGGTCGGTCTGCGCCCTGCTGGCGGGCACGGGCGAGGGCACCTACCTCGAAGTGGCCGCCGGGGTCACCACCGCCGTGCTCGCGGGCCGGTTCTTCGAGGCCCGCGCGAAACGGCGGGCCGGGGCGGCGCTGCGGGCGCTGCTCGAACTCGGCGCGAAGGACGTCGCCGTGCTGCGCGACGGGGCCGAGCACCGGATGCCGGTCGCCGAACTGCGAGCCGGCGACCGGTTCGTGGTGCGGCCCGGCGAGAAGATCGCCACCGACGGCGTGGTCGAGGAAGGCCGCTCCGCGGTCGATCTGAGCATGCTCACCGGTGAACCGGTGCCGGCCGAGGTGCGGCCCGGCGACGAGGTGGCCGGCGCCGCCGTGAACAGCGGCGGGCGGCTGCTCGTGCGCGCGACGCGGGTCGGTGCCGACACGCATCTGGCGCGGATCGCGGCGCTGGTCGAGCAGGCGCAGGCGGGTAAGGCCGAGGTGCAGCGCCTGGCCGATCGCGTCTCGGCCGTGTTCGTGCCGGTGGTGATCACGCTCGCGGTAATGACGCTGGGCTTCTGGCTCGGCCTCGGCACCGGCGCGGGGCCCGCGTTCACCGCGGCGGTCGCGGTGCTGATCGTCGCGTGCCCGTGCGCGCTGGGGCTCGCCACCCCGACGGCGTTGCTGGTGGGGTCCGGCCGCGGCGCGCAGCTCGGCATCCTGATCAAGGGGCCGCAGGTGCTGGAGTCCACCCGCCGGATCGACACGATCGCGCTGGACAAGACCGGGACGATCACCGCCGGCCGGATGAGCCTCGTCGCCGTGCACGCCGACGAAGGCGTGGACGAGCGGGAGGCGCTGCGGCTCGCGGGCGCGGTCGAGCACGCGTCGGGCCATCCGATCGCGCAAGCGGTCGCGGCGGGAGCCACGGAACGCCTCGGCGCGCTGCCGCCGGTGTCGGATTTCCAGGCGCGAGACGGCATCGGCGTCACCGGCGTGGTCGAGGAACGCTCCGTCGAGGTCGGCCGCTGGCCCGATCCGCTGCCCGGGACACTGCGCGAGGCGCAGCGCACGGCCGAGGAGTCGGGCCACACGGTGGTCACGGTCGCGTGGGGCGGTCGCCCGCGTGCCGTGCTGGTGGTGGCGGACACGGTCAAACCCACCTCGGCGCAGGCGGTTCGCGAACTGCGGCGGCTCGGTCTGCATCCGGTGCTGCTGACCGGGGACGCCGAGGCGCCCGCCCGGTTCGTCGCCGCGCAGGTCGGCATCGACGAGGTCTTTCACCGGGTGCTGCCGGAAGGCAAGGCACGCGTGATCGCCGGCCTGCGCGACCGCGGCCGGGTGGTGGCGATGGCGGGCGACGGGGTCAACGACGCCGCCGCGCTGGCCACCGCCGATCTCGGCCTGGCGATGGGCACCGGCACCGACGCCGCCATGCACGCCGCCGACCTCACGCTGGTACGCGGCGATCTGCTGGCCGCGGCCGACGCGATCCGGTTGTCCCGCCGCACGCTGGCCACGATCAAGGGCAACCTGTTCTGGGCCTTCGCCTACAACGTGGCCGCGCTGCCGCTCGCCGCCGCCGGGGTGCTGGACCCGATGATCGCGGGGCTGGCCATGGCGTTCTCGAGTTGCTTCGTCGTGTTCAACAGCCTGCGCCTGCGCCGCTTTTCCTGACCATCCACAGTGGACTCCCAGCGCTCGTCCACGGTCCATCCGGCCGCAAGCCCCGCTGTACGGCACGCTCGTGGTCAGAGACAGACCCGCGCCGGCCAACGCCGGTGCGGCCATGATCGCGAACCGGCAGTTCCCACCAAAACCACTGCCCCGGGCTGCCTGCGGCTGAATCGCCCGTGGAACGGCTCCGGCAGGGCAGCGGTGATGAACCGTCCACATCGGACTTACCGCGGAGGTGTAGCATCGGCGGCATCATGAGTGACATCGCGGCTACCCGAGCCTTCTTCGGTCCCCGCGCCGCCGGCTGGGAGGTGCGCTTCCCCGACGACGCTCCCGCGTACCGGCGCGCCGTCGCCGACCTCGCTCCGCCCGTGGGCGGGGCGGTCGCCGACGTCGGCTGCGGCACCGGCCGTGCACTGCCGGAACTGCGTGCCGCCGTGGGTTCCGGCGGTGTGGTGCTCGGCGTGGACGTCACCGTCGAAATGCTGGCCGAAGCGGCCGCGCTCGGACGCGGCGAAGTGGCGGCGCTGGTGCTCGCCGACGCGCTGCACCTGCCCGTGGGCACCGGGCGGCTCGACGCGGTCTTCGCCGCCGGGCTGGTCTCGCACCTGACCGACTCCGTCGCGGGCCTGGCCGAACTGGCGCGCGTGTGCCGTCCCGGCGGGCGGCTCGCGCTGTTCCATCCGGTGGGCCGGGCAGCGCTGGCCCGCAGGCAGGGACGCGAACTCTCGCCCGGCGACCTGCGCGCCGAACCCAACATCCGGCCCGCGCTGGCCTCCTCCGGCTGGCACTGCGACCTGGTCGACGACGCCGAGGACCGCTACCTCACCCTGGCGACGCGCATGCCGTGAGACGCCCTCACGGGGTCGAGGCGGCCGCGTCCTTGGCGATCTGGTCGAACTGGGCGCCCATCGCCTCGGCGAGCGCGTTGGCGGCGGAGAGCGGGCGCACCATCACCATGAAGTCGTCGATGAGGCCGTCGGCACCGAAGTGCAGGAAATCGCAGCCGGTGATGGCCTTGCCACCGACAGTCGCCTCGAAGATCAGCGCGTGGTCGTCCCCGTCGGCGATCTCCCTGACGTAGCGGAAATCCTCGAACACGCGCAGCACGCCGCGCAGGATCGCCCCGGTGATCGCCCGGCCCTGGTAGGGCTTGAACACGACGGGGCTGGTGAACACCACGTCGGGCGCGAGCAGCGCGATCATCGCGTCGATGTCGCGAGCCTCGACGGCCGTGCGGAAGGAGTTCATCCCGCCGACGTTAGCAGCACCAGCCGCGGGCGAAATCGGTTGGCGAGCACGGGCCGGTTTGCCAGGCTACGGAGCGTGCTCAGCGATGCGGAGATCGACCGGTTCGTCACCGAGGGTTTCGTCAAGGTGGAGGGCGCTTTCCCCGCCGAGGTCGGGCAGCGGTGCCTCGACGAGCTGTGGGCGGCCACCGGCTGCGCCCGCGACGACCCCGCGACCTGGACCGAGCCCGTGATCCGGCTCGGCGGGTTCGGCACGCCGCCGTTCGTGGCGGCGGCCGGCACCGGACCACTGCACGAGGCGTTCGACCAGCTTGTCGGCGCTGGCGCGTGGGAGCCGCTGGGCGGACTGGGCACGTTCCCCGTCCGTTTTCCGGTCGAGGGCGATCCCGGTGACGACGGCTGGCACGTGGAGGCCGGCTATTCCGGCGAGCAGGGCGAGTACCGGGTCAACGCGCGCTCCCGTGGCCGCGCGTTGCTGCTGCTGTTCCTGTTCTCCGACGTCGGCCCCGACGACGCGCCCACCCGCATCCGGGCCGGTTCGCACCGGGACGTGCCGCCGCTGCTGTCCCCGCACGGCGAGGCGGGTCGCGAGTGGATGGACCTGTGCCGCGACGCCGTCCCCGCCTCGGCGCACCGGCCCATCGCGTTCGCGACCGGTAGCCTCGGCGATGTGTATGTGTGCCACCCGTTTCTCGTGCACGCGGCGCAACGGCATCGCGGCCGCGTGCCCCGTTTCGTGGCGCAGCCACCACTGCTCCCCCGCGGTCCGCTGAGCCCGGATCGCCCGGTCGTGCGGGCGATGGCGGCATGACCGCGCCACGGCCGGGTCTCGAACCGCTGGCCCATGTCGAGGCCGGCCTCGGCGAGCCGCTCGACGTCGGCGTCACCCCGCACGGTCATCGCCGCGTCGTGCCGATCATCGGCGGCACCGTCGCCGGGACGCGGTTCACCGGCGAGATCCTGCCCGGCGGCGCGGACTGGCAGATCATCCAGCCGGACGGCTGGGTACGCATCGAGGCCCGCTACACGGCCCGCGCGCGGGACGGCACACTCGTATCCATCGTCAGCCGGGGCGTGCGCCACGGGCCGCCGGAGGTGATGAGCGCGTTGCTCGCGGGCGAGTCCCCCGACCCGGCCGCCTACCGGTTCCGTACCGCGGTCTCCTTCGAAACCGCCGAGGACGGCCCGCTGTCCTGGCTCAACCACCTGATCGCGGTGTCCTCCGCGATCCGCGCGCCCGCCGCCGTCCTGCTCGATCTCTACGAGGTCACCTAGTCCACAAAGGACACGATCGCGTCGGCGACGGCGCCGGGGCCGCCCTCGGCCGAACCGTCCGGCCTGATGCGCACCGCCCCGGCCGCGAGCGCGCCCGCCACCGCGGCCCGCACCCGGTCGCCGTCCGCGCCGCGGCCGAGGTGGTCGAGCATCATCGCGGCGGCCAGGATCTGCCCCACCGGATTGGCCAGTCCCCTGTCCGCGAGGCCGGGCGCGCTGCCGTGGATCGGTTCGAAGTAGGCGCCGTGGTCACCGATATTCCCGGCCGGGCACAGGGAAATGCCGCCGACGGTGGCGCCGCCGAGATCGCTGAGGACATCGCCCAGGAAGTTCTCCATCACCAGCACGTCGAAGTCTGCCGGCCGCAGCACGAGCGCCTGCGCCGCCGCGTCGGCGTAGACGAACTCCGTGGCGATGTCCGGGTAGTCCGCGGCGACCTCGGTGAAGACCTCGCGGAACAGGGCGTGGCTGCGCAGGACGTTGCTCTTGTCGACGCAGGTCACCTTGCGGCGCGCGCGTTCGAACGCGTGCCGGCACACGCGCGCGGTGCCCTCGCGGGTGGTCAGCAGCGTGTCCGACACGGCCCACCGGTTGCCGACTCCCTTGCCGCGCGAGGCATAGAGGCCCTCGGTGTTCTCGCGGACGATCGTGTAGTCGATCGGGCCAGGGGCCGCGAGCGCCGAGGACACCCCGGGCAACAGCAGGACGGGCCGGACGTTGGCGTAGAGGTCCAGACCGGTGCGCAGGATGCCGCCGAGTACCCCGGCTTCCGTGCCGTCCGGGAACCGCACGTCCGGTAGTCCGACCGGGCCCTTGAGCGTCGCGTCGACGCCGGTGCGCATCAGTTCCACGTCCTGCGGCGCGCATGCGACCCCGGTGCGGCGGTAGGTGCCGGCGCCGGCGTCCACGTCGACGTAGTCCAGCTCGCCGGTGACCGTGCCGAGCACGGTCAGCGCGGCGTCGACGAGTTCGGGCCCGATGCCGTCACCCCTGATCAGGGCGATCCTGTGTGTTCCCACGACCGCGAGTCTAGGTGGGGCGCCGGTCCTTCACCCGCACCGTCGCGGTGAGCGGCAGATCGAGCACCGACGAGCCCACGTGCACGGTGAACTCCCCCGGCTCGTAGCACCAGCCGTCGCGCCAGTCGGCGAAGGCACGCTGCGGCAACGGGATCGTCACCCGCGCGGTCCGCCCCGCCGCCGCGGTCACCGGGGCGAACGCGGCGAGCCAGCGCACCGGCCGCTCGATCGCGCTGCCGGGGCGGGACAGATACACCTGGACGACCTCCTTGCCCGCCCTGGCACCGGTGTTGCGCAGACACACTGCGATCTCACCATCCTCCACAGTGGACGGTTCGCGGAGGAGGTCCACCGTCTCGTAGGCCCAGGTCGTGTAGCCCTGCCCGGCGCCGAACGGGTAGGCGGGCTCGGCGCCCGTCTTCAGCCATGCCCGGTAGCCGATGTGGATTCCCTCGTCGTAGCGGAGTTTCCCGTCGACCGGGGTCACGTCCAGCACCGGCACGTCCCCGGTCGCCTTGGGCCACGTCGTGGGCAGGCGCCCGCCCGGCTCGGCACGGCCCAGCAGCACGTCGGCGAGCGCGTGGCCCATCTCCTGTCCGCCGAAGTAGGTCACCAGCACCGCGGCGACCTCGTCACGCCATGGCAGCAGCACCGGCGAGCCGGAGTTGACCACCACGACCGTGGGCGTGCCGGTGGCCGCCACCGCGCGCACCAGCTCGTCCTGGCGGCCCGGCAGCGACAGGCTCGTGCGGTCGAAACCTTCCGACTCCACCTGCGCGTTCGTGCCGACCACGACCACCGCCACCTGCGCGCCGGCGGCCGCGCGCACCGCGCCGGTGATCAGCTCGTCCGGGCGCGTGTCGTTCGGTTCGAGCCCGGCAGCGATGCCGAAGACGCCGCCCTGCGCGGTGAGGCTGGATTTCAGTTCGAACTCGACGCGCACCTCGACCGGTGTCCCCGCCTCGACGGTGACGGGCGCCGAGATCGACGGCGGGTACAGCAAGGCCGCACCGAGGTCCTGCCCGGCGGTTTCGGTCGTGCCCTCCTTGACCAGCCGCCCGTCAACGAACACGCGCCCGTGCCCCACCGCCGCGAAACCCGGAAGAACCTCCTCGGTGGCCTCCGGTGTCCAGGTCAGCGACAGCTCGATCACGTGCGCGGTGGCGACCGGTGCGGCACCGCCGACGTAGGTCAGCGCGCTCGCCCGCCGGTTCTCCCGGAACAGCTCGGTCCCGCCGGCGTCGGTGAACCGCACGAGCATGCCGGGTTCGCCGGTCGCCGGATTGACGATGCGCGCCAGGGGAAACGGCGCGATCCCCTGCTGCACGAGCGCGCCCACCGCGTACTCCACCTCGGCGTCCGGCAGCGCGGCACGGATGCCCTCCAGGGGGCTGACGACGTGTCCGGGCACGACCGTCGCCGAACCGCCGCCCTGCGTGCGCGCGTGCCGCGCGTTGTGGCCGATGACCGCGACCCGCCGCAGGTCCGGGCGCAGCGGGAGAATCCCGTCGTCGGCCAGCAACACGGTGCCCGCGGCTGCCGCCTCGCGCGCGAAGGCGACGCCGTCCTCGGCGACCGCCGGTTCCCGCCGGGGAAAGCCGTCCAGCGCCCCGACCCGCGCGGCGAGCAACAGGATCCGGCGCACCTTGCTGTCCACAACGGACTCGTCGATCCGCCCGTCGCGGACGGCGGCGACCAGCGCGTCACCCCACGGCCCCTGCGGGCCCGGCATCACCAGATCCTGCTCCGCCTCCGCCGAGGCGAGGCTGCGCACCGCAGTCCAGTCGCTGACCACCACGCCGTCGAATCCCCATTCGGTCTTCAACGGCTGCGTCAGCAACCGGTGTTCGGTCGCGGTGACCCCGTTGACCGAGTTGTACGCCGACATCACCAGCCACGACCGGGCCTGGGTGACGGCCTTCTCGAAGGCCAGCAGGTACAGCTCCCGCAACGCCCGCTCGGAAACCTCGGTGGAGGCGGTGAAACGTTCGGTCTCGTAGTCGTTGCCCACGTAGTGCTTCGGGGTGGCGCCGACCCCGTTCTCCTGCACTCCGGCCACATACGCGGCGGCCAGTTCGGCGGTGAGCACCGGATCCTCGCTGAACGCCTCGAAATGCCTGCCGCCCAACGGAGAACGATGCAGGTTGATGGTCGGTCCCAGCGCGACGCCCACGCCCTTGCGGCGCGCCTCGACGGCCACGACGTTGCCGTACCGGCGGGCGATCGCCGGGTCCCAGGACGAGGACAGCGCCGTCGCCGAGGGAAGGTTCAGCGACGGGGACCGCTCGTCCCACACCTCGCCGCGCACCCCGGAAGGCCCGTCGGACAACAGCATCCGGCGCAGCCCGATCTTCTCCAGCGGCCGGGTGGTCCAGAAATCGCGGCCGGTGAGCAGACTGACCTTCTCCTCCAGCGTCAGCCGGCTCAGCAATGCGGACAGCACGGGCGAGTCCAGCGTCAGATCGGTCACGTGCCTCACTATGCCTTCTTCCCTTCGCGAGGGAAACCAACCAGCTCAGCTGGCCAGGATCTGCGGCGCGAGGTTCTTGAGCATCGCGTTGGCCCATTTCATCTGGCGCAGTGTCTCCGGGTGACAGAGCTGGGCCAGGCCGAGCAGGCGGGTGTCCTTCAGCGCTTGGGCGCCCTGCGCGAGCAGTTCCCAGTCCAGCGACACGCCCGCGGCATCCAGATGCAGGCGCCGCAGGTCGCCGAGCAACCGCACCGGGGTGCCGGTGCCATGTCCGGACACCTCCTCGGGCGCCTCGTGCTCGAGGTCCAGACCGTAGTCGCGGGCTGTCGCGGCGAGTACGCGAACGTGTTCCCGCGACCATGCGGCCAGATCGCGTGCGATGTGATGCACCTCGTGTTCGGCGCGGTGCCGTTCGGACACCGCGAGCAGTTCCCGCACCAGCGCCAGCTCCGACCGGTGCAGCTCCCGTAGCGCGAGGCCCAGTTTCACCGCACCGCCCCGATCGTCGCGGCCGCCAGCTTGAACAGCGGCTGTTTCGACACCGGATCCCAGTCGGTGAAGGTCAGCTCGTTCGCCGCGCGCGGATCGCTGGAATCCCAGTAGCCGTAGTGAAACGGCAGGAACAGCACACCGTCACGGATTCCGCCGATCCTGGCCCTGGCACGCACCATCCCGCGCGGTGTGCGGATCTCGGTCAGGTCGCCCTCGGCGATGTCGCACACCTTCGCGTCGTGCGCGGAGATCTCGACCCACACCTGCGGCGCGGCCGCGTTCAGCTCGGGTGTTCGCCCGGTCTTCGTCCTGGTGTGGAAGTGATACAGCGTGCGGCCGGTGATCAACGAGAACGGGAACTCCGCGCCGGGCACCTCGTGCGGCGGGAAGTAATCGGCGGTCTTCAGCATGGCCTTGCCCTCGGGGTTGTACGCGCGGTACTCCCCCGGCTCCATCGGCGCACCCGTCACGAGGTCCTTGCCGTAGGTCTCACAATAATCGGGCTGGGCGAAGAACCGGCCGTCGCCGTAAAGCCGTTCCGTGCCATCGGGATGCTCGGCGTCGCACGGCCACTGCACGCCGCTGACGGCGCGAAGTCTGTCGTAGCTGAGCCCCGAGTAATCGCACGGACGTCCGGTGCTGGCCCGCTTCCACGCCTCGAACGCCGATTCGGTGTCGTGCCAGTGCGGGAAGGCCGCGCCGTCGCGATCGCGGAAACCCATGCGGCGCGCGAAGTCCAGGAAGATGTCCAGATCCGGTTTGGCCTGTCCGGGCGGGTCGACGGCCTTCTCCGACAGGTGCACGGTACGGGCGGCGTTGGTGAACGTGCCGGTTTTCTCGCCCCACAACGCGGCGGGCAGCACGACATCGGCGAACTCCGCGGTCTCGGTGCGGAAGGCGTCCTGCACGACGAGGAAAAGCCTCTCCTGCCCGAGGATCGCGCGGATCCGGGCCAGCTCCGGTAACGACACGGCGGGATTCGTCGCCGACACCCACAGCAGCGACAGCGTCCCGTTCTCGGCGTAGCGCATCATCTGCATCAGGTGCGTCGGCGGTGCGAAGTGCGGGATCCGGGACGGATCGACGTTCCACAGCCTGGCCAGGTCGGCGACGTGCGCGTCGTTGGCCCAGTTACGGAATCCGGTGAGATCGCCGTCCGCGCCGCATTCGCGCGTGTTCTCCGCGGTGGGCTGTCCGTTCATCTGCAGCACGCCCGCGCCCGGCCGCCCGATCATCCCGCGGACCAGCGCGAGGTTGTTGACGGCGACCGCGGCCGCGCTCGCCTGGTGCGACTGGTAGAAGCCCTGCAGGACCGTGCACAGCAGCCGCCGCGACCGGCCCAGCATCCGCGCCGCGGCGCGGAGGTCGTCCACGGGCACGCCGCAGATCCGGGAAACCCGGCTCGGCGGGTACCGGGCGACCGTCGCGGCGAGCTCCTCGTAGCCGACCGTGTGCCGCTCGATGTAGTCGTGATCGGCCCGGCCACCGGCGATGATTTCGTGCAGGAGTCCGTTCATCAGCGCGAGATTCGTGCCCGGCACGGGCGCGAGGTGGATCGTCGCGGCCCTGGCGACCGGGGTGTCGCGTGGATCGACGCACAGGATCGCGGGCGGCTCGGGACCGGCGAGCCGGTCCAGCATGCGCATCCACAGCACGCTCTGCGTTTCGGCGACGTTGTGCCCGAACAACGCGATGACGTCGGCGTGGTCCACGTCGGAGTAGGAGGCGGGCTGGCCGTCGCAGCCGAAGGACTCCTTGAGCGCCTCACCCGCGGTCGCCGTGCACAGGCGCGTGTTGCCGTCGAGGTGGTTGGTGCCGATGCCGCCGCGGGCGATCGCGGCAAGGGTGTAGTACTCCTCGGCGAAAAGCTGGCCGCTGGTGTAGAAACCGATGGCGCTGGGCGGAAGTTCACGCGCCCTGGCCACGATTTCCGACATGGCTTCGTCCCATGTGGACTCCACCAGCTCGCCGTTCCGCCGTACGAGCGGGACGGTCAGCCGATCCGCGGAGTTGTTGGCCTGCCAGCCGTAGAGGTCCTTGGTGTCGAGGCGGCCGTGGTTGACACGATCGTCGGCGCGGCCACGCACGCCGACGATCCGTCCGTCCTTGACCGCCACGTCGAGTCCGTCCCCATTGGAATGCAGCACCGCGGCACTGCGTACCCAGCGATCGACCTCGCCGGCCGTGACGTGACTGTCGACGCGCACCGGCCAGGCTTGTCCCGGCCCGTAGGGCGTGCGCTCACCCCACGGCCGCGCGATCGCATCCCGTTCGGTCACGGCACCGGGTACCCCGCGACCGGACCTGATAACCCCGCCGCCGCTCAGGACTGCCGGCGCAGCAGGAAGCGCTGCACCTTGCCGCTCGGCGTTTTCGGCAGCTCCGGCACGAACCGGACCTCGCGCGGATAGGCGTGCGCGGCGTACCGGGTCTTCACGAGCTGCTTGAGTTCCTCCGCGAGCGCGTCGCCCGGCTCGGCCCCCGGCACCGTCACCACGAACGCCGTCAGCACCTCGCCGCGCAGCTCGTCCGGCAGTCCGACGACGGCGGCCTCGGCCACGGCCTCGTGTCCCAGCAGCACACTTTCCACTTCGAACGGCCCGATGCGGTAACCGGCCATAAGAATGACGTCGTCGTCCCGGGACGCGAAGTAGACATAGCCGTCCTCGTCCTTGGAGGCGACATCGCCGGTGAGATACCAGCGGCCGTCGGCGGAGAACCGTTCGGCCGTGCGCTCCGGCGCGTCGCGGTAGCCGGAGAACCACATCATCGGGCTGTTCGCGAGATCCACCGCGACCCGGCCCTGCTCCCCCGGCCCGGCGATCTCGTCGGCGTCCGGGCGCAGCACCTCGACGCGCCAGCCCGGCAGCGAACGCCCCATCGAACCTGGCTTCAGCTCGCCCCGGATGTCGGGATGCCAGCCGTTGGCCACGCACATGCCCAGCTCGGTCTGCCCGTAGTGGTCGAGAATCGGCACCCCGAACGCCTTCTCGGCCCACTCGATGACGTCCGGGTTCAGCGGTTCACCCGCCGACGAGCAGTGCCGCAGCCGCAGCCCGGGCGGCATCTCGACGTCCGAGTTGCGCAGCGCCCGGTACACGGTGGGACCGGCGGTGAAGTTGGTGACACCGAAGCGGTCGAGCACCGAACAGGTCAGCTCGGGCGAGAATCCCGCGCTCAGCAGGATGCTGGGCCGTCCGAGCGCGAGCGGGCCGATGATCGCGTAGTAGAGACCGTAGGCCCAGCCCGGGTCGGCGGCGTTCCAGAACACGTCGCCCGGCTGCTGGTCGAGCCCGTATTCCTGATACATCCGCATCGCCCGGATCGCCCGGACCGGGATCGGCACACCCTTCGGCGCCCCGGTGGTGCCGGAGGTGAACAGCTCCACGAACAGCCCGTCCTCGCCGACCGCGACGGGCTCGGCCTGCGGCTGCGCGCTCAGCAGCGCGTCGAACTCCGGGCCGGTGCTGATCACCCGCCGGTCGCCGGGCACTTCGGCGAGCTTCGCCAGCTGCCCGGTGTCGGCGACGACGACCTTGACGCCGTCGATCCGCGCCGCGATCGCGGGTGGGGCGAACGCGGTGAACAGCGGCACCTGCACCGCGCCGAGCCGCCAGATGCCCAGCAGCGCGACCACCAGATCGGCCGATTTGCCCATGAGCGTGGCGACCCGGTCGCCGCGGCCGACGCCCATGCCGGCCAGCGCGGTGGCGAAGCGGGCGGAACGGTCGCGCAGTTCGCCGTAGGTGAGATCGCGGCTGCCGAGATCCGCGTCCACCACCGTGAAGGCGACCGCGTCGGCGGGGTGGTGATCGCACAGCAGCGCGGCGACACTGGCGTGGCTCGTCATCGAGGCTCCCGATTGTGCGTGTCGTAACGTTGGACAGCATGGTCCCGGCCGGCGGGTGGCGCGTCCACCCCCGGACGGGGGTGGTGACCTCGAGGAGGAGGCATGTCCGATCGGCCCCGCATCCACCGTGTGCTGACCCGCCTGCGGGAGGCGAGCCGCCTGCCGTTGACGTTCGGCGGCGCGGTGCACGAGGGCTGGCAGGTGCGCCTGACCGAGTTCGCCGGGCGGAACCGGGGCGCGCTGCGTGGCGTCGCGCTCGGCGCGGGCCTGGGGCTCGGCGGGAAGGTCGTCGCGGTGCGGCGGCCCTTGTCGATCAACGACTACGTGGCCTCGCCCGGCATCAGCCACGACTACGACCGGATCATCGCGGCGGAGGGGCTGCGGGCCATGGTCGCGGCGCCGGTCGTCGTGCGCGGCAAGGCGCGGGCCGTGCTGTACGGCTCGACGCGCAGCGCGGAAGCACTGGGCGACCGGGTGCTCCAGATGTTCCAGGACGCCGCGCGCGAGCTGGAGCAGAGCCTCGCGGTGGCCGCCGAGGTCGAGCGGCGGCTGGCCTGGCTGCGGGAACACGGCCGTGCCGGAGCGTCTGACGGCGCGGATCCGGACGGCCCGCGGCGGGAGCAGGTGCGCGAGGCGTACGCGGAGCTGCGGATCCTGAGCCAGCAGACCGGCGATCCGCGGCTGGCGGCGGTGTGCGCGAAGCTGGCCGGTGCCGGTACCGGCGACGCGCTGAAGCTGTCCGAACGCGAGCTGGACGTGCTCTCGTGCGTGGCGCTCGGCTGGACCAACACCCACATCGCCACCGATCTCGGCGTCGGCGCGGAAACGGTGAAGAGTTACCTGCATGGCGCGATGCGCAAACTCGGCGCGCACACCCGCATGGAGGCGGTGGTCACGGCGCGACGGCGGGGGCTTCTGCCGTGACCTCGCGGACCAGTTCGATGGCGCGCCCCAGCGTCGCGAGACGCTCGTTCAGCGTCGCGCCCGCCGGGTACAGCCGCACCGTGTCCACACCGGACCGCTGCCATACGCGCAATCGCTTGCGCACCATCGCTTCCGTGCCGATGAGGGTCGTCGCGAGCACCATCTCATCGGTCACCAGCGCCGCCGCGGCATCCCGGTCATCGGCCTGCCAGCGCTCCCGCACCTCGGCCGCGACCTCGGCCCAGCCCTGCCTGCCGTAGGCGCGGTTGTAGAAGTTCGCCGAGGCCGAGCCCATTCCGCCCAGGCTGAAGGCGAGTTCCTTCTTCCGCCCCGCGACCATCGCGCGCAGCGCGTCCTCGTCGCGTGCGAACGCGACCTCGGCACCCTGGCACACGTCCAGCTCCGCCCTGGTGCGGCCGGCTTTCGCGAGGCCCTCGTCCAGGTGCGAGAAGTACGCCTCACCCGCGCCCTCGGGCACGAAACTGGTGCCCAGCCAGCCATCGGCGAGCTCGCCGGTCAGGCGCAGCATCGCGGGCGAGAGGGTCGCCAGGTAGACCGGGATCTCGTGTTCGGCCTTCGTGGACAGTCGCATGGGGACGGAATCACCGGGCAGTGGGATCTGGAACTCCTTGCCGGAAAAGGAGATCTTGCCACCCGCGACCACACGCCGGATGATCTCGACGGTCTCCCGCATCCGCGCCAGCGGCCGTGCGAAAGAAACGCCGTGCAGGCCTTCGATCACCTGCGGACCGGACGCGCCCAGCCCCAGCAGGAACCGGCCGCCGGAGAGGTTCGACAACGTGATCGCGGTCTGGGCGACGGCCACCGGTGTGCGGGTGCCGATCTGCAGGACACCCGAGCCGAGCAGCATCCGTTCCGTGCGTGCGGCATAGAAACCCAGCGCGGAGGGGGCGTCCGAGCCCCACGCCTCGGCCACCCAGCACACGTCGAGTCCGAGCTTTTCGGCCTCCACGACGAAATCGGCCGGGACCGAGGACGCCTCGACCGTGGTCGCCGTGCGCATCAGGCCTCGGCCAGGCGTTTGACGTGCTCCAGTGTGGCCGTCATGTTGCGCTCGAACTCGCGCAGCCGCACGAACACGATCTTCTGCTCCTTGTCGGGCATCCGCTCGATCGCGTAGGACAGGCCGGATTTACCCGGCCCCATCCGCACCCACTGCGACAGCTCGGTGCCGCCGTCGCGTGGTTGCAGCCGGAACCGCCACAGCGCGGCCGGTTGGTCCGGATCGGACACCGCCCACGCGAACACCCGCCCGGGCTCGTACTCGACGACGTGCGAGGTCGTCGACCAGGTGCCGAACGACTCGTGCTCGTTGTGCCCGACGAACCGCGCGCCCAGGCCGCGCTTGTCGTCGGCCCACTCCACCGAGCACAGTTCGGTGCTGGTGTCCGGCATCAGCTCGGCGTCGGACACCAGCTCCCACACTCGCTGCGGCGATGCGTCGATCCAGGTGCGCACCTCGACGGTGGGCAGGTCGGCGTACCTGGCTCCGGTCCATTCCATGACGAGAGGGTTGCGTAACCGGACTCAGCCTGTCAAGACAGGCGCTCGATCACGGTGGCGTTGGCGAGCCCGCCAGCCTCGCACATGGTCTGCAGCCCGTAGCGGCCACCGGTCTGCTCCAGCACGGACAGCAGCGTGGTCATCAGGCGCCCGCCGCTGGCGCCGAGCGGATGCCCGATCGCGGTCGCGCCGCCGTTGACGTTGACCTTCGCGGCATCCGCGCCGGTCTCGGCCCGCCACGCGAGCACCACGCTCGCGAACGCCTCGTTCACCTCGAACGCGTCGATGTCCGAAAGGGACAGTCCGGCTCGGTCGAGAACCTTGCGGGTGGCGGGAATGACGCCGGTGAGCATGTACAGCGGATCGTCGCCGACGACGGCGAACGAGTGCAGCCGGGCGCGCGGCCGCAGCCCCAGTCGCCGCGCGGTCTCGCTGCTGGTGATCAGCAGCGCCGAGGCGCCGTCGTTGACCGGGCTGGAGTTACCCGCGGTGACCTTCCAGTCGATGTCCGGGAAGCGCTGCTGCCAGACCTCGGCGCGGAACGCGGGGGTGAGCCCGGCCAGCACCTCGAGCGTGGTCGACGGGCGCACGGACTCGTCGGTGGCGACCTGCATGAGGGAGCCGTCGGGGCCGGGCGCCTTGAGCGGGCTCACCTCGCCGGCGAAGCGGCCCTCGGCCCACGCGGCGGCGGCGCGGCGGTGGCTTTCGCTGGCGAAGGCGTCGAGTTGCCCGCGGGACAACCGCCAGCGCTGCGCGATCAGTTCCGCGCTGATTCCCTGCGGCACAAGGCCTTCCGGGTAGCGCTCGGTCACGGCGGCACCGAAGATGTTCTGCCCGGCGGTCTGGCTGCCGATGGGCACGTGGCTCATCGACTCGACTCCGGAGGCGATCACGATGTCGTAGGCGCCGCTGATCACGCCCTGCGCGGCGAAGTGGATCGCCTGCTGGCTGCTGCCACACTGACGGTCCACGGTCACCGCCGGGACCGACTCGGGCAGGCCGGCCGCCAGCGCCGCCCAGCGCGCGTTGTTGCCGCTCTGCTCGCCGATCTGCCCGACGACGCCGCTGATCACGTCGTCGACCGAGGCCGGATCGATGCCGGTGCGCTCGATCAGCGAGCGGATGGCGTGTGCGTGCAGGTCGACGGGGTGGAGCCCGGACAGCGCTCCGCCGGGTTTGCCCTTGCCGACCGGTGTGCGCACCGCGTCGACGATCACCGCGTCCCTCATGGCCCGTTCCTCCTCGAATCGAAGCTCTCGATTCCGGTATACGCGCCTAGGTTGGATTTAACAACCTACTGTGGTGCGCGCAGCGCGGCGAAGACGGGCTCCCGGCGCAGGACGAAGCCGAGCGCCTCGTAGAGCCGGATCGCGCCGGTGTTGGTGGCGGCGGCGTGCAGGAACGGGGTCTCGCCGCGGGCGCGGATCCGGGCGACGAGCGCGAGCACCAGGCGCGTGGCGAGGCCCTGGCCGCGGACGGCGGGGTCGGTGCAGACGGCGCTGATCTCGGTGAAGCCCGGCGGGTGCATGCGCTCCCCCGCCATCGCGACGAGCGCCCCGCCGCGGCGGATGCCGAGGTAGGTGCCGAGTTCGATGGTGCCCTTGCGGAAGGGCCCCGGCTCGGTGCGCGCGACGAGGTCCAGCATCTCCGGCACGTCGGCCGTGGTCAGCCGCACCGCCTCGGGCTCGTCCTCCCCGGCGACGCCGTCGGCGACGAGCTGCACGCCCGGCATGGCCGACAGCACCTCCCACCCGTCCGGCGCGGTGCCCGGCCAGCCGGCGAGCAAGGCGACCCCGCCGGGCCCGACCAGCGCCGCGACGTCGTCCCAGGCGTCCTCGGCCATCCCGAGAAACGGCGAGATGTCGGTGTCGTAGCGCGCGGCACCCCCGCGGGCGTCGGCGAAGCGAGCATGGGGCCCGGTGAGCGAGGCCAGCACAGGATTGTCGAGGGGAGAGGGCATGTCCGTAGTCAACCGCACCGTGTGGGGCGGGTATTTCGGCGTGGGGTCAATGTCACGGCACCGGCTCACCGGCCGGGACAGGCGCCACCCTCGCGAGCGGCTTCGGCGGTTTCCTCCCGGCAGAGGGGTCCGACACGCTACTCGAGCCACTGACCGCATCGAGGTCGAACGACTCCTTGGCCCACCCGAGCCGCTCTCACGACTCCGCCAGCACCCGGGCCGTGTCGGCACCCAGTGCCGGTGCCCGGCCTGCCGGGCGGCGGGCAACCGGGGCCGCCGCGGCGGGGACGGGCCCCGGCTCCGGCGTGCCGGTCAGCGTCGCCGCGGCTTGTTCTCGCAGCGCCACGTCCACGAGCCACTCGCCCCCGGCGAGGCGGCACGCGACGGCCGCCAGCGCCGCGTTCACCCCGGCCAGCGGCGCCGCGATCGCATCGCCGCACGGGGCCGGGATGCCGGTCGCCGGATCCCACGCGACCAGGCCGCCCGCCACGGCCGTGTCGTCACCGAAACCGGGCGCCCCGGCCCACGGACCGGTTCGCCCGTACGCCGTGATGCTGACCCAGCACTTCCCACCGCGCGGCGGGTGCTCGTTGCCGATCACCACGTCCGCACCGCCGATGAGCCGGTCCAGCGCGGCCCGTCCCCCGGCGGTGCCCAGGTCCAGCGCCACCGACTCCTGCCCGGCGTGCAACAGGTCGAAGAACTCCCCCGGCCCCTGCCGCGCCGGATCGGGCCGCCGCACGTCCTCGACCTTGATCACCCGCGCGCCCAGCGACGTCAGCAGGTGCCCGCACAGCGGCCCCGCCCACAACGACGACACGTCGACCACCCGGGTGGGTGGCAACCGCCATCGCCGGGGCTCGGTGCGCACGTACTCCTCGCACGGCCGCGCGCGCCGCACCCGCCCGTTGAGCACGAACGGCCACACCTCGCCCTCCTGGCCGCGCGCCGCCAGCTGATCGTCCTCCGTAGCCGGAACACCGACCGGAAAGCCATGCGTACGCGCCTTTTCCACGATTTCGGCGACCGGACGGCCGGCGATCGAAAGCTCCACAAAGGACCACGGATCCGTCTCCGGCAGGTCCGGCCAGCCGCGGGCGAGGTTCACCGCCACCCAGCCGTCCGCGGCCCGGACCAGGCGCGTCGTCCCACTGGGTGAGGACGGCGCGTTGCGGCCCAGCCCGGCGATCGCGGCACGCTCGCCCAGCACGCGCGGACCGGGCAGCACCACCTCGCGCCCACCGATGCGCGCCAGCAGTTCCAGTGCCAGCAACGCACCCCACGCCGCGCTGGCGGGCTCACCCGGCGCGCGCAGCGCGGGCCCGGCCCGCCGCCCGGTCAGCGCCATCGCCCCGCACGAGGCCCAGTCCTCGGCCGCCGTGGTGTCCACCGTGCGCACCGCGGGTCCGTCCCACGTGGACGGCAGCACGCCGCGCGCGTCGATGACGCCGTCGACGTCGCGCCACGCGTCGCGCCCGGCGACCACGACAGCGCCGAGCGACGCCAGCAGCCGCCCCGCGTGCCACACCGCCGCCCCCTGGCCACAGACGCCGGCACGCAGTCCCGCCAGCGGGCCGTCCGGTTCAGGACACCAGCCCTGCTCCCCGCCTGTCACACCGGATCCGCGCCCACCGGCCTACTCGGACTCGATGCGGAAACCGACCTTCATCCCGACCTGGAAGTGGCCGACCACGCCGTTCTCCAGGTGCCCCCGGATCTCGGTGACCTCGAACCAGTCCAGTTCGCGCAAGGTCTGCGACGCGCGCTCGATGCCGCCGCGGATCGCGTCCTCGATGCTGTCGCTCGACGAACCGACGATTTCGGTGACACGGTAGGTGTGACCGGGCATTTCGGGCCTCCTCGCTCGCTGCTGCCGATCACCTCATTGTCGGCCCGCACGCGCGGTCCTGCTACCGGACGGTCACTCGACGCGTTCACCCTCGTAGGCTTCCCGGATCCGCTCGTTGAAGAACCGGCCCTTGCTGTCGGCCGTCATGAAGGCATGGAATACGCGGGGTTCGACGCGCACGTACCGGTAGACGTCCCCACTGGGGAACTCGACCTCCAGTACGTGACGCTCCGGATCGTAGCCGGCGGCCTTGACCACCGACGACACAATCGGCCATCGCACCACGGCTCTAGTGTGCCGCAAGCGCTCGCAGGAAGAAGACGAGATTGGCGGGACGTTCACCCAGCCGGCGCATGAAGTAGGGATACCACTCGGTGCCGTAGGGCAGGTACACCCGCATCCGCAGACCGCGCCGCGCAAGCGTTTTCTGCTCGTCGGGCCGCACCCCGTACAGCATCTGGAACTCGTAGTCCCCGCTCGCGCGCCCGCTTCGCCCGGCGAGCGTCTCCGCGATCGCGATCAGCCGTGGATCGTGCGTGGCGACCATCGGATAGCCCTCGCCGCGCATGAGTACCTTGAGGCACCGGACATACGACGCGTCCACTTCGGACTTTTCGCGGTAGGCGACCGAACCCGGTTCGTCGTAGGCACCCTTGCACAGCCGGATCCGCGACCCAGGCCCGGCGAAGTCGGCGCAGTCGGCCTCGGTGCGCCTGAGGTAGGCCTGCAACACGGTGCCCGTGCCGGGGAAATCGGCCCGCAGCGACCGCACGATCGACAGCGTGGCGTCGACGGTGGTGTGGTCCTCCATGTCCACGGTGACCGTGGTGCCGGCCGCGGCCGCCGCCTCGCAGATCCGCCGCGTGCACTCCAGTGCGATCTTCTCGCCGTCGGCGGGCAGGTCCCGGCCGAGCGCGGACAGCTTCAGCGAAACCTCCGCTCGCCCGGCCAGTTCCGCCTCACCGAGCCTGCGCAACGCCAGCCGGTAGGCCTCGACCGTGCGCTCCGCGTGCGCACGGTCGTGGGTCGCTTCACCCAGGTGATCCAGCGAGACCAGCAAGCCGTCGAGATCGTTCACCACGCGCACGGCGTCCTCGATCGCCGGGCCCGCGACGAAGCGGTCCACGATCGGCCGCAGCACGGGCGTGTTCTCGACCAGTGCGCGACATGTCGCCGAACGCGAGGCGGCGAGCAACGCCGAGCGCAGCATGGCTCATCTCCTTTTCTCAGCCCTGATGCGGATAGCCCGACGAGGTCGGCGGGCAGAGGTTCTCCTTGATCGTGCGCGGGCTGACCCAGCGCAGCAGGTTGTAGACCGAACCCGCCTTGTCGTTGGTGCCCGACGCGCGTGCGCCGCCGAAGGGCTGCTGCCCCACCACGGCACCGGTCGGTTTGTCGTTGACGTAGAAGTTGCCTGCGGCGAACCGCAACGCCTCGCTCGCCTGCCGCACCGCGGCCCGGTCGTTCGCGATCACGGCGCCGGTCAGCCCGTACGGCGCTCCCTCGTCGACCAGGCGCAGCACGCGCTCGTAGTCGCCGTCTTCGTAGACGTGCACCGCCAGCACCGGGCCGAAGAACTCGGTCGTGAAGATCTCGTGGGAGGGATCCTGGCCCAGCAATACGGTGGGGCGGACGAAGAATCCGTGCGAGTCGTCGGCAGTGCCACCGGCCAGCACGTCCACATCGGAGGACGAACGCGCCGACGCGAGCACGGCCGCGAGCCGGTCGAACGCACGGCGGTCGATCACCGCGCCGAGGAAGTTGCGGAAGTCGGTGACGTCGCCCATCGCGAGTGAGTCCACTTCGGACAACAGATCGTCCTTGAGCCGCGCCCACACCGACCGTGGGATGAACGCGCGCGAGGCGGCGGAGCATTTCTGGCCCTGGTACTCGAAGGCGCCACGCACGAGCGCGGTACGCAGCACGTCGGCATCGGCCGAGGCGTGTGCCACGACGAAGTCCTTGCCACCGGTTTCGCCCACGAGCCTGGGATATCCGCGGTAGTTCGCGATATTCGCGCCGACGGCCGACCACAGGTGGGCGAACGTGCGGGTCGAGCCGGTGAAGTGGATCCCGGCCAGCGCCGGATCGGCGAGCGCCACGTCGGACACGGCCAGCCCGTCACCGGTGACCAGGTTGATCACGCCAGGCGGCAGGCCCGCCTCTTCCAGCAGCCGCATCGTCAGGTGCGCGGCCAGCCCCTGGGCCGGCGAAGGCTTCCAGATCACGGTGTTGCCCATGAGCGCGGGCGCGGTCGGCAGATTGCCCGCGATGGCGGTGAAGTTGAACGGCGTGATGGCGTAGACGAAACCTTCGAGCGGGCGGTAGTCGAGCCGGTTCCAGGTGCCCGGCGCGCTCTCCGGCTGCCCGGCGTGGATCTGGCGCGCGAAGTGCACGTTGTAGCGCCAGAAGTCGGCCAGCTCGCACGCGGAGTCGATCTCGGCCTGCTGCACGGTCTTCGACTGGCCCAGCATCGTGGCCGCGTTGAGCGTGTCGCGCCACGGGCCGGACAGCAGATCGGCCGCGCGCAGCAGGACGGCGGCGCGCTCGTCGAAGGGCATTGCGCGCCAGCTCCGCGCGGCCCGCAGCGCCGCCGCGACGGCGGCCTTGGCGTCCTCGTGCGTCGCGTTGGCGGTGGTGCCCAGCACGTGCGCGTGGTCATGCGGCTGCACCACGTCGATGCGCGTGCCGCCGCCCATGCGCTGTTCGCCGTCGATGGTCGAGGTCAGCTCGAACCGCTGCGCGGCGAGCTCGGCGAGTTTCGCGGTCAGGCTCGCCCGCTCCGGGGAACCGGGGGCGTACTCGCGGACCGGTTCGTTGCGCGGTGCGGGCGGATGAGTGGTCGCGTCCATAGGCAAAACGGTAAGGATCGGCGGCCCGCCGCGGATTGTCCGATCAGCTAAAGTCGACAGAGAAACATTGTGCGATTGGACAGCATGAACACGAGCCTCGGGCAGCTGCTGATCGCGGTCGGCGAACCGTTCATGGAGCTGACCGCGGGCAGTGCCGACACCGCCGTCCGCGGTGTCGCGATCCTGGATCCCGACGACGAGCTGGGCAGCTACTCCGGCGAGCTGGTGCTGGTGATCGGGGCGCGCGGGCGGGAGGCGGCGCGATCGGTCCGGCTCGCGGCCCGCGCCGGCGCCGCGGCGGTCGCGGTGAAGGGGCCCGACGGCCCGCGCGCGGCGGCCGAGGACGCCGGGATCGCACTGCTGACCGTGCGGCCGCGGGTGCGCTGGGACCAGCTGCAGGTGCTGGTGCGCGAGGTGCTCGAAGGCGCGGCGCTGGCCGCCTCGGACGACGGGTACGGCGACCTGTTCGGGCTGGCGCAGACCACCGCGCTGCTCACCGGCGGCAACGTCAGCATCGAGGACGCGGGTAACCGGGTGGTCGCCTACTCGCGTTCCGACGACGAGATCGACGAACTGCGGCGGCTGACGATCCTGGGCTGGGAAGGGCCGGAACAGTACCTCTCGCTGCTCCGGAAATGGGGCGTCTACCAGCGGGTCCGCTCCAGCGAAGAGGTCGTGCGCGTCGAGGAGCGGCCGGAGCTGGGCATCCGGCCGCGGCTCGTGGTCGGCATCCGCGCCGGGTCGCAGCATCTGGGCACGATGTGGGTGCAGCAGGGTAGCCACCCCTTCGCCGAGCGGGCCGAAAGCGCGCTGCTCGGCGCGGCCCGGCTCGCCGCGGTCCACCTGGTGCGCCGCCGCGGTTCGCCCGGCCTGCGCTCGCGCGAGGACCTCGTACCCGGCCTGCTGGACGGGCAGGTCAGCGCGGATCTCGTCGCCGGGCAGTCCGGCCTCGACCCCGCCGCACCGGTGATCGTGGTGGCCTTCGCGCAGCGCGACGCCGAGCACGACCGCTCCGAGCACGAACTGCACCAGCTGGAGATCGCCAACGTCGTGTCGGTGCACGCGAGTTCCTACCGCCGCGGCGCGCTCGTCGGCACGATCGGCGCGCGGGTGTACGCGGTGCTGCCGGAGGTGCCGCCGGACGAGGCCGAAGCGGCGCTGACAACACTGGCCCGGCACGTCGTCGGTGTGCTCGCGCGCGCCGGGATGCGCGCGCAGGCCGGCATCGGCTCGCCCGCGCCGTCGCTGGCCTCGGTGACCGCCGCGCGCGCCGAGGCGGACCGGGTGCTCGACGCGATGGCCCGCACCCCCGACACCGACGTCGCGACGATCGGCGATCTGCGCGGCGAGGTGCTGCTCGGGGCGACGCTGAACCTCATCGAGGCCACACCCGATCTCCGCGACCCGGCGGTGGCCGCGCTGGTCGCGCACGACGCGAAGCACGGCAGCGAACTCGTCACCTCCCTGCTGGCCTACCTCGACGCGCTCGGCGACGTGCGCGCCGCCGCCGCGCGGCTGCACATCCACCCGAACACGGTGCGGCACCGGATCCGGCGCGCGGTCGCGGTCAGCGGCATCGAACTGGCCGATCCGAGGGAACGGCTTTTCTGCCACCTGCAGTTGCTGCTCGCACTACGCTGGACCTCGTGAGACATCCGGTGTTCGCCCGGCTCTACCCGCGCATCGCCGCCGCAGGCGAGGCCGCGGGTGCGGCCGAGCATCGAGACGAGCTGCTGGCCGGTGTGACCGGCCGGGTCATCGAGGTCGGGTCGGGGCACGGCATCAACTTCGCCCACTACCCGGAGACGGTCACCGAGGTGGTGGCCATCGAACCGGAGCCCAGCCTGCGGGCCCGGGCAGAGGAGGCCGCCCGCGAGGCACCCGTGCCGGTGACGGTCATCGAAGGCACGGCCGAGCAGCTGCCCGGCGAGGACGAGGCCTTCGACGTGGCCGTCACGTCGCTCGTGCTGTGTTCGGTACGCGACGCCGACGCCGCGTTGCGGGAGGTCCGCCGCGTGCTGCGGCCGGGCGGCGAGCTGCGGTTCTACGAGCACATCCGCGCGGGGCAACCGGGGTTCGTCCGCTATCAGAAGATCGTCAACGTGGTGTGGCCGCTCATCGCGGGCGGCTGCCAGCTCGTGCGCGCCACCGACGTGTCGATCTCCGCGGCCGGATTCACCGTCGAGAAGAGCCGGTACTTCCGCTTTCCGGCACCGGGCGTGCCCGCCTCGCCACACGTGCTCGGGCTCGCCCGCCGCGCTCCGTGACCGCTGGGTTTACCCCGCGCAGCAGTGGGTAGCCGGACAGTGAAGTCTGGCGTGAGGAGGGAACGTCATGAGCGAGCCGGTCCGGCCGGATCCCAAGCGCCTGTGGGCGGGCGGCTGCGCGACCGCGCTCGTAGCCGCGCTGGTCGCGATCGTGGGCATCCTGATCGCCCGCGGCCTCGCCGGGGTCGCGATCCTGGCGCCCAAGGGCTCCGGCCTGTGGGGCAACGCCAACACCGCCACCTACGCGCTCTGTTCGGCGGCCGCGGCGCTGCTGGCCACCGGCCTGATCCACATCCTGTCGCTGGCCACCCCGAACGCCACCACGTTCTTCGGGTGGATCATGGTGCTGCTGACACTGATCGCGGTCGTGCTGCCACTGAGCCTGTCGGTCAGCTGGGAGACCAAGATCGCGACGGGACTGCTGAACCTCGTCATCGGCCTGGTGATCACCCTGCTGCTGGTCAGCCTGTCCGGCAGCGCGCTGCGGCCCAAGCCACCGCGGCGCGACGACACCAAGCTGATGACCCGCGAATGGGATCAGCGCGGCGGCTACTACTGACCCGCCTCAGGCCACGATTCCACGTGCGCGCAACGATTCCAGCGCCTGCGCGGACAGGCCCAGCTCGGTCAGGACGCCGTCGGTGTGCTCGCCCAGCGCGGGCACCGCACCCATGCGCGCCTCCACGTCGCCGAACGTCACGGGCGGCAGGACCGCCGAGATCGGCCCGACGGGCGTGGCGACCTCCCGCCAGCGGTCGCGTTCGGACAGTTGCGGATGCGCGATGAGCTCGCCCACCATGTTCAGCTTCGCCGACGCGATGCCCGCCGCGTCGAGGCGGCGCACCAGTTCCTCGGACGTCATCGTCGCGGTGCCCTCGGCGACCGCGGCGTCGACCCGCGACCGGTTGCGCACGCGGGCCACGTTCGTCGCGAAATCCGGGTCCTCGGCCAGTTCCGGCCTGCCCAGCACGTCCTTGACCAGCCGCACCCAGCCCCGGTCGTTCTGGATGCCGATGAGGACCTCGCCGTCGGCGGTGGGATAGGCGTCGTAGGGCGCGATGATCGGATGGCTCAGCCCGGTGCGCGGCGGCTGCTGCCCGGTGTGCGCCGACAGGTACAGCGGATGCCCCATCCATTCCGCGACCGCGTCGAACATCGACACTTCCAGATGCGCGCCCTCGCCGGTGCGCGTACGCCGCAGCAACGCCGAGAGCACACCGGAATAGGCGTACATACCGGCCGCGATATCCGCCGTCGGGATGCCGGTTTTCGCCGGCGCGTCCGGCGTCCCGGTGATCGACACGAGCCCGGCCTCGCTCTGCACCAGCAGGTCGTAGGCGCGCCGGTCGCGATACGGGCCCGACGAGCCGTATCCCGACATGTCGACCACGACCAGCTCCGGCCGTTCCCCGCGCAGTGCCGGGGCGTCCAGTCCCAGCCGCGCGGCGGCGCCGGGCGCGAGGTTCTGCAGGAACACGTCGGCCCGCGCGATCAGCTCCCGCAGCAGCCGCAGCCCCTCGTCGTCCTTGAGGTTGAGCGCCACGGATTCCTTGCCGCGGTTGAGCCACACGAAATGCGAGGCCATCCCCCGCACGGTGGTGTCGTAGGCGCGGGCGAAGTCCCCGCCGTCCACGCGCTCCACCTTGATCACCCGGGCGCCCTGGTCCGCGAGATGCCTCGTCGCGAGCGGCGCGGCGACGGCCTGTTCGAGGCTGACGACGGTGAACCCTTCCAGCGGCAGTGTCATCGCGCGCCTTTCAGCAAAGCCCGGCCGATCACGAGCTTCTGCACCTCACTGGTGCCTTCGTAGATGCGGAACAGCCGGGCGTCGCGGTAGAGCCGTTCGGCCGTGACGCCGTGGATGTAGCCCATGCCGCCGTGCACCTGCACGGCGCGGTCGGTGACCCGGCCGACCATCTCGCTGCAGAACAGTTTCGCGCAGGACGGGCCGATCTTCGTGTCCTCGCGCGAGTCGTACTTCGCCGCCGCGTCCAGCACGAGCGCACGTCCCGCGTACGCCTCGGCCTTGGACTCCGCCAGCAATGCCTGCACCAGCTGGAAATCGCCGATCGGATGCCCGCCCTGGCGCGCGTTCGCCGCGTAGGAGACCATCTCCTCCACCGCCCGCTCGGCGAGGCCGACGCAGATCGCCGCGATGTGCAGGCGGCCGCGGGCGAGCGAGGCCATCGCGGCGTGGAAACCCTCTTCTTCCTTGCCGCCCACCAGGTTCGCGGCGGGCACGCGGGCCCCGTCGAAGAACACCTCCGCCGTCCACGCACCCGCCTGGCCCATCTTCTTGTCGCGCGGCCCGACGGACACCCCGGGCGTGCCCGCCTCGACGAGCAGCGCCGAGATGCCGTGCGTGCCCCTGGCCTGCGGGTCGGTGCGGGCGAACACGACGAACAGGTCCGCGATGGGCGCGTTGGTGATGAACCGCTTCGTGCCGGTGATCACGTAGGAGTCGCCGTCGCGGATCGCCGTGGTGGTCATGCCGCTGGGATCGGACCCCGCCTCGGCCTCGGTGAGCGCGAACGACGCGACGGCCGCACCGGCGGCGAGCCTGGGCAGCCAGTGCTCGCGCTGCTGCTCGGTGCCGTAGCGGACGATCACCTGGCCCGCGATGCCGTTGTTGGTGCCGAACAGGGACCGGAACGCGGGCGTGGTGTAGCCGAGTTCGAACGCCAGCCGCACGTCCTCGCTCATGGACAGGCCCAGCCCGCCGTACTCCTGCGGCAGCGCCCAGCCGAACAGTCCCATCTCCGCGGACTTGCGGCGGATCTCGTCCGGGATCTCGTCGCGGTCCTCGATCTCCTCCTCGCGCGGCACGACATCCTTGCGCACCAGATCCCGCACCGCCGCCAGTACCGCCGCGAACTCGTCGGCCTCCACCGCTCCTCCTTAGTCTTTCGCCTCGCGGGCGAGCAGCCGGCGCGCGCGTTCCACCACCGGCCGGTCCACCATCTGACCGTCCACAGCGGACGCCGACTCGCCTGCCCCGACGACGCGCCGCGCCCACTCCAGTTCCTCCGCCGTCGGGGCGAAACCCTGGCGCACCAACGGAACCTGACGCGGGTGAATGCACAGTTTGCCACCGAACCCGAGCCGCCGCGCGTGCGCGACGTCGGCCTCGAGCACGGCCGGATCGCCCAGCGCCGTCGTGACGCCCTCCAGCGGCGGCGCGATCCCGGCCGCGGCGCTGGCGAGCACCAGCCGCGAGCGCGCGTAGCCCAGCGCCAGCTCGTCGGTGTGCACAACACCGAGCTGGGTGGCCAGATCGACGCTGCCGAACGCGACGCGCACGACGTTGCGCGCCGCGCACACCGCGACGGCCGACTCGATCCCGGCCGCGGTCTCGATGAGCGGGATCAGCGGCGCCTCGATGCGCCCGAGCACGTCCGGGTCCTCGGCCTTGGGCAGCATGACCGGGCAGCCGTGCCGCGCCACCAGGTCCAGATCGGCCTGGAACCACGGGGTATCGGCGCCGTTGATCCGCACGAACGCGTTGTTGCCCGCGCCGAGCCAGGCATCGACCGCGGCCCGTGCGCTGTCCTTGTCGCCGGCCGCGACCGCGTCCTCCAGGTCGAGGATCACCGCGTCGGCGCCCGAGGCGACGGCCTTGTCGAAGCGCTCCGGCCGGTCGCCGGGCACGAACAGCACCGCCACCAGCTCGTCGGGGGTCATGCGAACGTCACCTCCGCCGTCGCGTGCCGGTCGTCGCGAGCCGTCGCCACCCGCAGCGCCGCACCGCCCTCGCCGGGATCTCCCAGCGCACACACGTGCTCACCGGCGAACACGGGCTTGCGCAGCCGGAACGAGAACGTGCGCACCTCACGATCGCGCACCAGTTCCAGCATCAGCAACGCCAGCAGCGGACCGTGCACCACCAGCCCCGGATAGCCCTCGACCTCCCGCACGTACGGGTCGTCGTAGTGGATGCGGTGCGCGTTCGCGGTCAGCGCGCTGAACCGGAACAACAACCGCGAATCCGGGCGTATCGACCGTTGCCAGGCCGCATCCGACGGCGGCGCGTCGGCGGCGTCGTAGTCGAACGTGCGCCCCTCGTCCTCGCCCGAGCGGTACACGATGTCCTGCTCCTCGACCACGCACAGCCGCCCGCCCTGGCTGATCTCGCTGCGCACCGTCACGAACGCCATCTCGCCGGTGCGGCCCTGCTTGACCACGACGTCGGCGACGCTGCTCACGCTCTCGGCCCGTTCGCCCAGCCGCAGCGGCTGCTCGACACGCAGCCGCCCGCCCGCGAACATGCGGCGCCGGTCCGGGATCGACGGCAGGAAGTGTCCCTCGGTGGGATGCCCGTCCTCGCCCAGCTCGCGCTGCGCGGGCCAGTCGAGGAAGTGCAGCCAGTGCCACAGCGGTGGCAGCGTCCGTTCCGGCGGCGGCTGGTCGAGCACCGAGGACAACGCCCGCGCGGGACCCGGCGAAAGATCGTCGTCCTTGGTCAGCGGCCCCGGCCGCCACGATTCGAGGTACTGGCCCAGTTCCATCGTGCTCCCTGTCCGTACAAAACCTCGGACCTTCCTATCACGGAGGTCGTTGACCGGGGAACACATTTGGCCGTACAAATAGCCGATGAGCACCCTCGACATCCTCACGGCGGACGAACGGATGGTCGTGCACACCGTGCGCGACTTCGTCGACAAGGAGGTGCGACCGGTCGCGCGTGAGCTGGAACACGCCAACACCTACCCCGGCGAGCTGATCGAGAAGATGAAGGCGCTGGGCATCTTCGGGCTCGCCATCGGCGAGGAACACGGCGGCAATCCGGTGTCCACGCCGTGCTACGTGCTGGTCACCGAGGAACTCGCGCGCGGCTGGATGAGCCTCGCCGGTGCGATGGGCGGGCACACCGTCGTCGCCAAGCTGCTCGCACATTTCGGTACCGAGGAGCAGAAAGCCAGGTACCTGCCGAGGATGGCCACCGGTGAGGTCCGCGCGACGATGGCGCTCACCGAACCCGGCGGCGGCTCGGACCTGCAGGCGCTGCGCACGATCGCCCGCCGCGGCGAGGACGGCTACGTCGTCAACGGCGCGAAGACGTGGATCACAAACTCGCGCCGCTCGCAGCTCATCGCACTGCTGTGCAAGACCGATCCCGACGCCGAACCCAAGCACCGCGGCATTTCGATCCTGCTCGTCGAACACGGGCCCGGGCTGACCGTGTCGCGCGACCTGCCCAAGCTCGGCTACAAGGGCGTGGAGAGCTGCGAACTGGTTTTCGAGGACTTCCACGCGCCCGCCGACGCCGTACTCGGCGGCACGGAAGGCCGCGGCTTCGCGCAGATGATGAAGGGCCTGGAGACCGGGCGCCTGCAGGTCGCGGCGCGGGCATTGGGTGTGGGGCGCGCCGCGTTCGACGACGCCTTCGCCTACGCACAGGACCGCGAGACCTTCGGCAAGCCGATCTGGCGGCACCAGTCCATCGGCAACTACCTCGCCGACATGGCCACCTCGCTGCAGGCGGCGCGCCAGCTCACGCTGCACGCCGCGCGCGAGGCCGACGCGGGCCGCCGGGTCGACATGGAGGCCGGCATGGCGAAGCTGTTCGCGTCCGAGACCGCGATGAAGATCGCCCTCGACGCGGTGCGCATCCACGGCGGCTACGGCTACTCCACCGAGTTCGACGTCGAACGGTACTTCCGGGACGCCCCGCTGATGATCGTCGGCGAGGGCACCAACGAGATCCAGCGAGACGTCATCGCGCGCCAGCTGGTCAGCCGGGGCGGGCTGGAGGCGTGACCGCGTACGGGAGCCTGGCCCGGCAACTACGCGAGCGGATACTGCGCCGCGAGTTCCCGCCCGGCGTGCGGCTGCCCACCGAAGCCGAACTCGCCGACACCCACCGGGTGAGCAGGCAGACCGTGCGGCGGGCGTTCCAGGACCTCGTCGCCGAGGGCATGGTCTACCGGGTGCCCGGCCGCGGCACGTTCGCCGCCGCCGGGCGCGACCAGTACCTGCGCCAGTTCGGGTCGATCGAGGACCTGATGGGGCTGTCGCTGGACACCAGCATGCGCGTGGTCAACCCGCCACGGCGGCAGATCGACGTGGACGCCGCCGGGCGGCTGCGGCTGGCCGCCGATGCCGTCGACAAGCTCACGTTCCTGCGCCTGCACCAGGACACGCCGTTCTGCGTCACGACGGTGTTCCTGCCGCCCGCGATCGGCGAACTGCTCGCCGGGGCGCCGGAGCTGACCGAGGCCGGCGCCCGCAGCAGCGCCACGATCATCGGCCTGCTCGAAGACCGCCTGCCCGATCCGATCGCCGAGGCCGAGCAGAGCGTGACCGTCGGTCACGCCCCCGCCGAGGCCGCCGCCCTGCTCGGCTGCGAACCCGGTCACGCACTGCTGCGCATCGACCGGCTGTACCTGTCCTGCGCGGGCGCCCCGGTCGAGCTGGCGATCAGCCACTTCCTCCCCGAGCACTACTCCTACCGCGTCCGCCTCCGCCGCCAGCCGTTATAGGTCACACGAACAGCCCCACGGTCACGAACACCCCCGCGCCGACGACCGCCACCGTCACGCTCCACAGCAGCTTGCGCGGCGCGACCGTGGCGCGCACGGTTCGCGAGGCCAGCACGGCGAGCACGACGGCGGTGGCCGCGCACGCCGCCGCGAGCAGGTCCGGCACCGACCGGTGAATCACTCCGGTGCGCGTCATGAGCACCGCCACCACGGCCGCCGCCAACGCCGTTCGCTGCCATGCGAGCGCAGTGCGTTCGGGCTGCAGGCCCGGATCCCGGTCAGCCACGGAAATGCGACAGCACGAGACTGAGTACGGCGACGCCACCCGCCGCGGTGGCCCAGCCGATCGCGAACGGCAGCCACGTCATCGGCAGCGCCTTCCCGTGCCGCATCGCGCGCTGCACGTGTGCCCACCGCCGATAGGAGAAGGCGGTCAGCACCGTGCCGGTCACGGTCAGCACCGCCGCGAGCGTGATGTGCAGGCCCTTGATCGGGAACGGCGGCACGAACTGCGCCAGCGCGACCGCGCCCGCCAGCAGCGCGAGCCCGGTGCGCAACCAGGCCAGGAAGGTCCGTTCGTTCGCGAGCGTGAACCGGTAGTCCGGCTCTTCGCCTTCCTCGTACCAGCGGGGTTTGTCTTGCATGAGACCGCACGGTAGCTCAGTAGGCCGCGCCTTTGAGCCGCAGTGCCCGTAGTGCGGCCTCGATCTCGAATCGCGCCGTCGGATCGTGCAGGTCATCGCCGAACGCCTCGTCGACCTGGCGCATCCGGTACCGCACCGTACGCGGATGCACGTTCAGCTTCGCCGCCGTCTCCTGCACGTTGCCCTGCGCCTGCAGCCACGCGAACAGGGTGCCCGCCAGCCGCGCCCGCTGTTTGGCGGGAAACGTGTTCAGCGGTGTCAGCCGCCGCCGGGTGACCTGTTTGAGCAGCCCCGGATCGCCGAGCAGCCACAGCGTCGACCAGTGATCGGCGCACAGCGTCACCGGCATGTCGGGCAGCACGCCCTCGTCCACCAGACGCACCGCCTGCCGGGCCCAGCGCAGCGACGACGCGGCTTCGGCGAACGGCACCGTCGGCCCGATCGCCAGCCGCGCACCGTGGAACGCGGCCGAGAGCCGTTGCAGCCGTTCGGTGTTCACCGGCGCAGGCACCAGCAGGCAGGGTTCGGGATCGCGCAGGTCGGCGAGGATGTCCGTGTCCAGCGCGGGTTCCGTGCGCAACTGGCCGACGTGCACCGCGACGAGCGCGCACTGCTCGGGCACGATCCACGCGGCGCCGCGGGCCAGATCGGTGATCGCCGAAGGCTGTGCGGGCGGCCGTTTGACGATGAGCTGCAGCAAACGACGGCGCATACCGCGGCCCGCGTCGTCGGCCTTGGACCGCGCCTCGCGATAGCCACGGGTAGCCAGCGCGGCCAGTTCGTCGAGGAAGACGAACAGCCGGTCGGCCAGCCACGACACGTCCACCGCGGTCAGCCCGCGCTGCCGTTCCACCTTCGCGATGCGCCGCCACGCGACGCGGCCACCGACACGCAGCGCGGCGTGCACGTGATCGAGCGTGCGGCCCGCGTGTCCTTCGGCGCGCCCGATGCCCAGGAACGTCCGCTCCGCGTCGGCGCGGTCCAGCTGCGGAAACTCCAGTAGATCAAGGAAAAGCCGTGCGGCGTAGTCGACACGGTCGCGGAGTTGCGCGCCATTGGCTTCCTCGGGCGTGCGGCCGTACTCCGGCACCGCGCGACGGATCTCGCGGACGATCTCGTCCACAAGGCTCGGCAGCTCAGGCCGCAGCAACACTCCCAGTCTGCGTCTTCGCTCATCCATCGCGGCCAACCGACCACCCTCCACCACCACATTTCCAGCGTGCATCCACCTTCTCCTGATCTCAAACGGGATCGGGTGTCGCATCTTGTGTGCGATCACCAGGCGTCTGCATCGGCAAAATCGCCAGTCCCTTCCCTTACCGTTACCAAAGAGCAACACTGTCGGTATGCGCGTGGGAAATCTGTGTGGTCGCAACGAAGAGCTGCGCCATTTGGCCCAACTTGTGCGGCGAGCCGAAGCCGGGGAAGGCGGCTCGCTCGAGCTGATCGGCGAGCCTGGCCTGGGAAAAACGGCTCTGTTGACCGCCGTTCGCGCCGACGCGGCCGGTTTCGGTTTCGCCGGGATCGACGCCGCGCCCACCGAGAAAGCGCTTTCCTTCAGCGGACTGAGCCAATTGCTGACTCCGCTGGTCAGCAGGCTGGACCGGATACCACCGGCACTGGCGGACATCGTGGGCTGTGATTTTTCCAACAGCACAGGGAAATCCGACACTGAAAGCGCTTTCTCGATCGGATCCGCGGTCACCGCCGTCCTCGTCGAAGCCGCGCGCGAGCAGCCGTTGCTGTGTTGTGTGGATGACGCACAGTGGCTGGACGCGGAATCACGCGAAGCACTGCTGTTCGCGGCCAGACGCGTTACCGGGCAACCAATCGCGCTCATACTCGCCACAAGTTCACCGGAGGCGAACGGACTTTCGTCGGTGCGGCTGGCGCCGCTCGGCGAAGGCGCGAGCCGCGCACTGCTCGCCGAACAGGTGCCGGAAGGACTGCCCGAGGACCTCGCGGACCAGATGATCGCGCTGGCATCCGGCAACCCTCTCGCGCTGGTCGAACTCGCCGGCTCACTGACCGCGGGACAACGCGCCGGGACCGCACCGCCGCCGGCCGCGCTGCCCGCGCGAAGCCGGTTCCGCGCACGGTTGCGGGAGCGCTTCGCCGGGCTCTCTTCCGACGCGCGACGGCTCGTGCGGCTCGTCGTCGCCGGCGAGGAGATCGAAGTGAGCACGGTGATGCGCGCGGCCACCGAAGCGGGAATCGCGCTCGAGGCGCTCGCCGAGGCGACCGGATCGGGACTCATCGCCGACAACGGCGAGGTGCTCGCGGCGCCGAGCGAGCTGGTCCGGTCCTGCCTGTACGCCGACGATCCGCTCGCCGAACGCCACGCGACGCACCGGCTGCTGGCGGAACTGCTGGACGATCCGTTGCGCGCACTGACGCACCGTGCCGCGATCAGCGCGCGTCCGAACCGGGAACTCGCGGGCGAACTCGACCGGGCCGCGGCGGGCGCGCGAAGATCGAGGGATCACGCGTCCTCCTCCCGCGCCTACCATCTCGCCGCCGACCTCACGCCCGACCCGAACGTCAAGGCGCTGCGGCTGCTCAACGCCTCGCGCGACTACTGGCTGACCGGCGCGGCCCGGCAGAGCCGCACCCTGCTGCGGCGCGTGCGGCCGCTCACCGCCGACGCGACCGTGCGCGGGCTCGCCGATCTGCTCCGCGGCGAGATCGAACTGCGCGACGGTGCTCCCGCCGCCGGGCACCGGAGCCTGCTGGACGCCGCGGCCGCGCTCGCCGGCCCGGACCGCCAGCTCGCGCTCACCGCATTGATGCGCGCGGGCGAAGCCAGTTGCGCCGCCGGTGACTACGCCGGCTTCTGCGAGATCGCGCGGCTCGCCGGCGCCCTCGGCGCGCCCGGGCAGCCGCCGCTGCCGCATCTGATGCTCGATTACTTCGACGGTCTGTCGGCGACTCTGCGGGAACGGCACGAGCAGGCCCGGGAGCCGCTGCGCCGGGTGATGGCACTGGGCGCGGAGCTGTCCGGATGCTCGGCGAAGACATGGGCGAGCATCGCCGCGCTGGTCGCCGGTGACGACGAACGGGCGGCCGAACTGGCCGCGGCCGGGGTCAACGCCGCGCTGGCCGACGGCAGTTCGACGCTCACGCCGTGGGCGCTGGAGCTGCTCGCGACCGCCTCGGTGCGGCTCGACCGGCACGGGCCCGCGATGTCGGCGGCAGGCGACGGGCTTCGCTTCGCCAAGGCCGCCGGGCAGCACAACTGCGTGATCAACCACCTGACCCTGCTCGCGCTGGTCGCCGCCCTGCAAGGTGACAAGGAGACCACCATGCGGCGCCTGGACAGCGCGGCGGAGGAGGCGGCCGAACGCGGGCTGGCGCCGCGGCGGGCGATGGGCACGTGGGCGCTGGCATGCCTCGACCTCAACGAAGACCGGCCCGCGGACGCGCTGGCGAAGCTGCGGACCGTCGCCAGGAGCGCGAACCCGGTCGTCCGGGTGATGGCCACGCCCCAGCTCGTGGAGGCCGCGGCACGCTGCGGCGAACGCGACGTGGCCGCCCGTACCGTCGAGACCTTCGACGCGTGGGCCCGTGCGACACGCGATCCCGCCCAGCTCGCGCTGTCGCTGCGCTGCCAGGCGCTGCTGGCCGATGACGACGAGGAGGCTCACGAGCTGTTCGGGGACGCGCTGCGCCTGCACCGCGACGCCGACCGCCCGTTCGAGCGCGCCAAAACGGAACTGTTCTACGGCGAACGGCTGCGGCGGGCACGCAAACCCCTTGCCGCGCGGGAGCATCTGCGCCAGGCGTGGCAGATTTTCCAAAGCTACGAAGCGGCTTACTGGGCCGACCGCGCCCGCGCGGAACTGCGGGCGGCCGGGGAGACCGTGGAAACCGGCGAACCCGCCGCGATCGCCGGGCTGACACCCCAGCAGGCGCACATCTCCCGCCTGGTGGCCGAAGGCGCGACGAACAAGGAGATCGCGGCCCAGCTGTTCCTCAGCCCCCGCACGGTCGACCACCATCTGCGCAACATCTTCGCGAAGCTGGGGATCCGCTCCCGGGTGGAACTGACGGCGATCGTGAAGTGAGCCACCCGCGTGGCTCACGCGGGTGTGCTCACCTGGCCATCTCGGGCTGCGCCTTCGCCTGCAGGCGCTCTCGCTGCGGCACGACCACGTATTTCGGGTCGCGGGTGGACTGCACGCCCGCCTCGAAGGTGCCGAAGCGCTGCAACGCGCTTCCCGCCAGCAGCGCCAGGCCGGACAGCACCGCGGCGGTGCGGCTGCGCCGGGCCAGGAGGGTGCCCGCCGCCCCACCCACGGACAGGGCCTCCGCCAGCCGTCGCTTGGGGTTGCGGTAGGTCTCGCGCACCAGCCCCAGCCGCTTGTCCATCAGCCGCGACGCCGCCGTCTCCAGCGCGACGCCGGCCACCGCCAGCCGCCGCGCGGGACCGGCCTCGCGTACCGGGGCCAGCGCCATGCCCAGGCCTGCCCCACTGGCCGCGGCCGAACCGGTGAACACGAACGGCAGGTAGGGATGCGCTTCGTGCCAGGCCGGGACCGCGGTCTGCGACAACAGCACCGCCGTGTAGGACGCCAGTCCGGGCGCGACACCGGCCGCGGCGAGACCCGCGGGCCGCGCGAAGGGGCGGACGATGCGGCCCGGCCAGCTGCGTCGTGGCATCAGCTCGGCCACCGCGGCGACGCCGGCAGGCGGACCGAAGCCCAGGAGAATCCAGGTACCCACACTCATCGGTGAGCTCGGCTTGGCCACCCGCAGCATGTGGTGGAACCGCGCCGGGCGGCCGAGGTCCCCGATCAGCAGGCCGGTGCTCGCGACCAGGCTGCCCAGCGCACCCAGCCTGCTCACGCGCCGCAACGTGGGCTTCCCGGTCAGATCCGCACCCGCCCCGAGCATGGCCGAGGCCGCGGAGAGCCCGCCGGTGAACAGATACGCCGGGATCATCCACTCCCACACCGGCGATTTCAGCACGGCCCGCCCGTAGTAGGACTGGTAGTCCGAGGTCATCGCTTGCTCCGTCCGAGGAACGAGGACACCGCCGCCGCGACGAACGCCGAGGCCGCCATGCCGGCGAACTTCCACATCGACTTCAGATCGCGTGTCGGCACCACCGGATCCGGGGGCAGGCCGTACACCTCCGGCTCGTCCAGCAGCAGGAAGAACGCCCCGTCACCGCCGACCCCGTCGTCGGGATCGTGGCCGTACAGCCGCGCCTCGGCCACACCCGCGCCGTGCAGCTCCTCGACCCGCCGCGCGGCGCGCTCCCGCAGCTCGTCCAGCGGCCCGAACTGGATGGAATCCGTCGGACACGCCTTGGCGCACGCGGGTTCCAGACCGTCACGGAGCCGGTCGTAACACAGCGTGCACTTCCAGGCCCGCCCGTCGTCCTCACGCCGGTCGATCACGCCGTACGGGCAGCCGGAAACGCAGTAGCCGCACCCGTTGCAGATGTCCTCCTGCACCACCACCGTGCCGAACTCGGTGCGGAACAACGCGCCGGTCGGGCACACGTCCAGGCAGCCGGCGTGCGTGCAGTGCTTGCACACATCCGAACTCATCAGCCAGCGGAAATCGGTCCGCGCCTCGGCCCCGGTGGCCGCGCCCGGCGGTTCGAACGAGGGCAGCCCCAGATCGACCGGCGTCGTGCCCAGTTCCCCGCCGCCCCGCTCGGCCAGCGCCAGCGCCGAACCGACCACCTCCGCAGAGGACCGCGTGCCCGACGGGCCGAGCGGCAGCCCCGCCAGGCCGGGATTCTGCCCGCCCAGCGGGCGGGTCTGCTCGACGAAGGCGACGTGCCGCCACGTGTCGGCACCCAGCGAGCCGGTGTTGTCGAAGGACATGCCCAGCAGGTTGAACCCGTCGTCGGGCACCAGGTTCCATTCCTTGCAGGCCACTTCACAGGCCTTGCAGCCGATGCACACCGAGGTGTCGGTGAAGAAGCCGACGCGTGGCGGGTGCTCGTCGTACCCGGCGTCGGCCGCCGGATCATCGAGCCGTCCGTACAGGCTGTGCTCGTCGATCATCGATGCCTCCACCTTCAGTGGTAGGCCATCGCGGCGGCACGCACAACTCGGGCGCTCATGCGCCGAGCGTGGAGATCTCGGTGTTGAGGATCTCGGCCTGCTCCTCCAGCATCCGTTGGTCGGCCTGGGCCTCCCCTATGCGGCGCCGCAGCTCCTCCCGGGTCGCCACGGTCAGCGCGCCGTCGTGGGCGGGCCGGCTCTCCGGCGGGACGACCGTCAGCCGGCCGCCCTCCAGCACGATCTTCGTGCCGTCCGTGGAAGCGAGCAGAACCTCCAGGTCGGCCGCGGTCACCTTCGTCATGGCTGGTGCGTACCCACCGCGGCGCGGCATTATGCACTTTCGGGTCCCGCGTGCGCGGAAGGAGCCGGCAATGGCGCTCACCACCCAGACAATGACCGATGAACAGCGCAAATCGGTCGCGCTGGAATACCTCAAGGCGTTCGACAACGGCGGCGTGACCAGTACGGGCGGCGCGATCCTCGATCTGTTCGCCGAGGACGCGCAGGTGTACTTCCCGAAATGGGGGCTGGCCACCGGCAGAGCGGAGATCGGCAAGCTCTTCGGTGACGTCGGCGCGACCCTGCGCTCGATCAGGCACGACTACGCGAGCTTCAACTGGATCTTCTCCGGTTCCGACACGCTCGTCGCGGAGGGCACCAGCCACGGCGAGCACCAGGACGGGGCGTGGCGCGCCGGCGTGCCCGAGTGGGGTGCGGGCCGGTGGTGTGACGTGTTCGAGATCCGCGACTGGAAGATCCAGCGCGTGTTCATCTACCTCGATCCCGACTACGCGGGCCGCGACACCGCGCGCTATCCGTGGCTCGCGGGCACGTCCACAAAGGACTGACGGCGGAACGCGACCGTCGTCGTCGTCAGCAGGATGCCCCACACCAGGAACCACAGGTCCCAGATCGCCACGTGCCAGCGCAGTGCCGTCCAGTCGACGGCCGAGTCCGGCTCGACCGCGCCGGTGAGCACGAGCGCGCCGACCGCGACGAGCACACCGCCGTAGACGATCAGCAGGCAGCCGCCCAGCGCGGCCGGCACCAGCACCCAGCGCACCCGTCCCCTGGTGCGCACGAGCAGGTAGCACAGGCCGCAGCCGGCCACCTTGAGCAGCGTGGCGCCCAGGCCGAGGGCGAACGCCGCGGTACCGCCACGGCGGGCGAGATCACCGACCTCGCCGCCGACGGTGTCGAGCAGTGCGGTGCCCCCGAGGGTCCAGTACAGGCTGAACGCCGCGTAGACCAGGCCGACCACGACGGCGGCATAACCCGCGATGATGCCGGTTCTCAGACGTGCGGCCCCCATGATCGCAACTTACCGCAACCGGTGCACCACGAGGACCGGGCTGTGCGCATGACTGATCAGCGCCTGGCTGGTGGATCCCAGCAGCAGCCCGGCAAAGCCGCCGCGGCCGCGCTTGCCGACGACGACCAGTTGTGCCTTTTTGCTCCACTCCAGCAGAAGATGCCGCGGCCGGTCACGCACGGCCACGCGGTCCACCGCCACGTCGGGGTACTTTTCCTGCCAGCCGACCAGGTTCTCGGCCAGCAACCGGCGTTCGGCCTCGGCGACGGGTTCCCAGCCGAAGTACGGCCGCGCCGGGCCCGCGAAGCGTTCCAGGTCGGCGTCACTCCACGAATGCACCGCGATCAGCCGCACGTCACGCCGGGCGGCTTCCTCGAACGCGGCCGCGATCACGGCCGTCGAGTACGGGCCGCCGTCGATGCCCATGACCACGGGCGCGGACGCGGCCTGTTCCACACCCCGCACCACCGCGACCGCGCAGTGCGCGTGCGCGACGACGACCGCGGGCACGGCGCCCACCAGCAGGGCGGGAAACGCGTGGTGCCCCGTCGCCCCGAGTACCACGAGTTGGGCCGTGGCGGATTCGGCGAGCAGCGCGTTCGGCGCGGCGGCCGCCGGGATCACGGTGGTCACGCGCGGCAGCGCTCCGGCCACCTCCGCCGCCTCGGCGACGACGCGCTCGCCTTCGGCACGGAGCTTGGTGACGATGCCCGCGCTCTCGGCGAATCCCCCGGTGAAACGCAACGCCGGCGGCTCGACCGCGTGCACGATACGTAGTGCCGCCCCCCGCCGGCGTGCCTCCTCCATCGCCCAGCGCACCGCGCGCAACGCCGTGCTGGAGCCGTCCACGCCGACGACCACCGGCTTCGCCATCGTGCCGCCTCCTTCACCCTGCCACAGAAGGTACGAAAAGAAGACGCGGCGCCGCGGCTGGCGTTCGGCCCCATCGTGAGGGACTTTCGCCCCTTCGGTCCTATGTGGATTCCAGCGGGCGGACGAAGCGGATGTCGGCCGCGAGATGCTGCGCACGGGCCACGGCGCTGTCGTCGTAGGTGCCGGTGCGCGGTTCCAGTTCACGGATCAGGCCGAGCAGCGCCGACCGCAGGCCCTGCACCGCCTTGGTCACTCCCTGGCGGCACGGCGCGTAGTCCAGCGGGGCCGCGTCGGGCCGCAACGCCGCGGTCACCGCGGCCGCCAGCTGCTCGGCGGCCTCCCCGGCCTCCACCGCCGGCGCGGCCTGCACCACCTCGGCGGTCCGCACGGGTTCCGGCGCCGCCTCGCCGTCCGCACACGCCGCGTCCCGCGCTCTCCCGGCTCGGAAACCCCCGGAATCGGCGGGTCCCCGCGCGTACGGCACCGGCCCGACCCCGACGGCGGGCTCGGCCGCTTCTCCTGCCGCGGCAACCGATCCGCTCACCTGAACAACCGAGTCGGGTGCCCTCTCCCCGAATTCCTCCGCCTGGCCGGCCGAACCAGTCCGCATCGATGCCCCCTCCTCCGGCCTCGCCGAGTGCGCCGGCTGCTGCCCGCCACCGGCGATCTCACGGTTGAGCTCTTCCGGCAGTTCGCCGGTGGCTTCCGGATTTTTCCCCGCGAGCTCCGGCGTTTCCCCAGCCAAGGCCGTCATCGCTTCCCTCCCACCTGTTTCGGTGTCCGCACTCGTTGAAGAGCTGCCCGGGAAAGCTTCCATTGAAACACGACCTGGGTAAACCGTGCGAATCATGACGACCGATCAGGTCCGGATCGAGCTGATCCTGCCGGGTGTGGAAAAGTCGGAGTCACGGGTATCCGGTGTGTGGAGGTTGGAAAATGGCGAAGCTGATCGGGGAAGATGTGGACGGTCCCGCCCGGCTGCGGGAACTGCTCTCGCGCGGCGAACCGGTTGTGGCGCCCGGTGTCTACGACGCGCTCGGTGCCCGGCTCGTCGAGGAGGCCGGGTTCGGCGTGGTCTACATGACCGGATTCGGCACCACCGCCTCGCTCATCGGCCGCCCGGACGTGGGCCTGCTCACGATGTCCGAAATGGTCGGCAACGCGCGGCGGATCGATTCCGCGGTGGAGCTTCCCGTGATCGCCGACGCCGACACCGGCTACGGCAACGCGCTCAACGTGATCCGTACCGTGCGCGAGTACGAGACGGCGGGCGTCGCCGGTATCCACATCGAGGATCAGGTCGCGCCGAAACGCTGCGGGCACATGGAAGGCAAGCAGGTCGTGCCCGCCGAAACGATGGTCGACAAGGTGCGCGCCGCCGTGCAGGCCCGGCGCAACCCGGATTTCGTGCTGATCGCCCGTACCGACGCCCGTGCGGTGGAGGGGGTGGACGCCGCGATCGAACGCGCACACCGCTACCTCGACGCGGGCGCCGACGCGCTGTTCGTGGAGGCGCTGCAAAGCGACGAGGAGATCGAGCGGGTCGCCGCCGAGTTCGCGGGCGTGCCGCTGGTGTTCAACTGGGCCGAGGGCGGCAAGACCCCGCCCAAGGACTTCGACCGCCTGCGGCAGCTGGGCTTCCGGCTGATCCTGTGCCCGATCTCGACGCTGCTCGCCGCCACCAGGGCGATGCGCGAGGTGCTGGCGCGTATCGCGGCGGACGGCACACCCGCCCGCGTGGTCGCGGACCTGCCGGGGTTCGGCGAGTTCACCGACTTCATCGGCCTGCCCGAGGTCAACGAGCTGGGCAAGCAGTTCGGCGCCGGTTAGCCCGACCCACGGGGCGCGGGCAGGTCGAGACGCGAGCGCAGCCGGACACAGGCCCACAGTTTCATGCGGTTGCCCTCGTTGCCGATGCCCCAGTCCGTCGCGCACGCCTCCAGCACCCGCCCGCCCGCGTGCGACCAGGACGGCGCCACGGGCGAGCGCAGCGGCGGGGCGTCGATCGCGACACGCAGCCCCGGCCGGTCGAACGAGCGGATCAGGGAGACGGTCGCGGGCACGCTGCCGTACTGGCAGGGCAGGCCGCACAGCTCGTCGGCGACGAGCATCGCGTCGATCACGTCATCGGTGTCGCAGTCCGCCAGCAACGACCGGACACGGGTGCGGAGCGCGGCCAGATCCCCGAAACCGCGCACGACGAACCGCTCCATCCGTTCCACCCCAGTCCACCTCCGTGCGCCCGCCGACAATGCGAGTGGAACTCGGATACCCGCCCTGAACGAACCGAAACTGTTGCCGTGCGACACGGCGCGACTAGGCTGCTCACGAGGCTGGCAGGCCCGACCAGGGAGGTTCATGACGCCATGGTTGCGGAGCCGGATTCGTTCGTCTTGGGCGCACGGTGGCCCAAGCCGGACGTGGCGATCCTGGAGGTGACCGGGGACCTGGACATCCGCACGGCGCCTCAGCTCGAGGCCGCCCTGTCGAAGCTGTGCGCCGAGGATCCGCGCACCGTCGTGGTCGATCTGACCGCCGTCGGGTTCCTCGGCTCGGCAGGTCTCGCGGCGCTGATCGCGGTGCGGCAGCGCACCAGCAGCCCGAAGGCACTGCGCATCGTCGCGGCCACCGAGGAGACGGACCGGATGTTCCGGCTCACCGGGCTGGACGGCCTGCTGGCCGTGTACCCGACCCGCGACGCGGCGCTTTCCGACGTGTAGGTAACGAGGGGCACTCGCCGCCGATATTCGGCATAACGAGGCCGAGGTGGTGCCCCCCCATGTCCGTCCGCTCCCCCAGCACGAAACCGTGGTTCCGCAGATTGTGGTGGTTCGCCTGCGCGCTGCTGTTCCTGGTCGCGGGCGGGCTGCAGACCTACCTGGCGGTGAGCATGGCCGCCTGGTGGGCGTGGACGGCGGCGGCCTTCTTCGTGCTCATCGGCCTGGGCTGCGCGGTCGCGGCACTGCGGGAGCGTTAGCCACCTCACCCGGCCCGGTGAAAAAATCTCCGCGACGACTCAACATCCGGCGGCTTCCGGCGCGTTGAAGGGGCAGCAACGAGCACAACAGCAGAAGGGGGCGGAGCGTGCCGGACCGCTTCGACCAGTTCGTGGCCGACCGACTCGACCGGCTGCTGCGGTACGCAACCGCGCTGACCTGCGATCCGCACCTCGCGCAGGACATCGTGCAGGAGGTTCTGCTGCGCGCGCAGAGCCGCTGGGCACGGATCTCGGCCCTGCAGGCCCCCGACTCCTACGTGCGGCGCATGGTCACCAACGAGTACCTGTCGTGGCGCCGGCGGCGGGCGGCCCGCACCATCGCCTCCACGCACAGCACACTCGACGCGCTCGCCGCCCCGGCCGCTGATCACGCCGACGGCTACGCCGAACGCGACGCCATGCGCAGCAGGATCGCCGCGCTGCCGCGCAAGCAACGAGCCGCGATCCTGCTGCGCTACTACGAGGACTGCACCGACGCCGAGATCGCCGAGGCGCTCGGCTGTTCCCCGGGCACCGTCCGCAGCCACATCTCACGCGCACTCGGTTCGCTGCGCGCCGCCGAGCCCCGGCCGATTTTCAAGGAGGCGTTGTCATGACCCAGGAGCAGACCGAACGCCTCATCCGCCAGGCGCTCGCCGCCGAGGCCGACCGGGCCGTCGACCCGCGCGTCGTCCTGGCCGAACTCGAACGACGACGCGCCCGCCCGCCGCGGCGGCGCACCCCGCTGGTGCTCTCGGCGGCCGCGGTCGCCGTCGCGGTGCTCGTGGCCACGCTGGTCGTGCCGCGCCTGCTGCGCGACGACCAGCCGCCGGCCGGCGCCACGGCGGTCACCGACCAGAACATCCTGCTGGTCGGCGTGGACGATGCGAACCACGCGGACTCGATCGCGCTCACCCACCTCGGCGCGGACGGATCGGCCGCGGTGATCTCGGTGCCGCGCGACACGCTCACCGACGTGCCCGGCCTGGGCCCGCGGACGCTGGGCACCACGCTGCCGGAAGGGCCGGAACGGCTGGTCTCCGCCGTGCAGAGCCTCACCGGCGTCCACATCGACCACTACGTGCTGGTCGGCATGGCGGCGTTCGAGCGGATCAGTACCGAGGTCGGCGGGGTTCCAGTGTGCCTGGTCGAGGCGTCGCCGCCGTTCGCGTCCGGGATACAGGTGCTGAGCGGGCCACGGACCCTCGACTACCTGCGGCAGCGGCTCGGCCTGCCCAAAGGGGACCTCGACCGGATCGCCCGGCTGCAGACCTTCCTGCGCTCGCTCGCCGGCCGGCTCGCCGCGCAGGGGAAGATCGCCGACCAGCACCTGCTGACCACGGTGCGTGACAACGTCCGGACCGACCCGGGCTGGAACCTGCTCGACGTCGCCGCGCTGCTGCGGGGCCTGCACGTGGCGGACCTGCGGACCGGCACGATCCCGCTGGTCGACGCGCACGGCAGCACGCCGGGCGTGCTGCTGGCCGCGCCGGCCGAGGTCCAGGCCTACGTCCGCGGCATGCTCGATCCCGCGACGGCCGCCGTGACGAGCCGGCCGAACCGCATCACCACCACGAAGGCCGGCGCGCCGCCGGTCACCTCGAGCGGCGCGCCGCAGGACGGGCCCGTACGCTGCGTGAACTGAGGCTCAGCCGGTGATGCGCACGATGAGCTGTTCGTTGTTGACCGTGTATCCCGCGTACTCGAACCGGATCCCGGTGTGCTCCACGAACTCGGTCCACGCCTTGTGCTCGTGCATCTCCCAGCCCGGATAGTTGAAGTACTCGTCGAACAGCACGATGCTGCCGGGGCGCAGCCGATCTCCCGCCAGGTCGAGCACGGTCTTGGTCGAGGAGTACAGGTCCGCGTCCAGGTGCAGGAACGCGACCGGGCCGGGATGTTCGGCCAGGAAGCCCGGCAGCGTCTCGTCGAACCAGCCGACGACGATCTCGGCACCGTCGACGTCGGGCACCCGGTCCACCGCGAACGTCCCGGCCGGCATCGTGTTGCGCCAGTCCTCGGGCAGGCCCTCGAAGGAGTCGAAACCGTAGATCTCCCGCCCCGTCAGCGTCGTGGCGATGACCTTGAGCGTGCTTCCGCTGAACACGCCGAACTCCAGGGCCATCCCCTCGGCCGACACCAGCGACAGGGCGTGCTCCAGCGTTTCCAGCGGCGTGGTGAACAGCGGTGCGGTGGGCATGTTCTCGCGCACGAACTGCTCGCTGGCCTTGCCCGCGGCTCGTTCACCGGCGGCGAACAGGTCGCGGCGGGAGCGGAACTCGACGTCCTGCACGGCGCGGATCACCCGGTCGGCCTCGTGCCGGACGGTGTGCTCGAGGTCCGCGCGCGCCTTGTCGATCAGCTCCTCGGTGCGCGCGAGGTTTCGGTCGGCGACCTCTTCGGCGACGCGCAACAGCGAACACCGCAGGCGGTGGCGGATCCGGTTGAACAAGGGGACACTCCTCAGTCGGTTCCGAACAGCCGCTTCCAGTTGGCGCGGCCGGTCAGCTCGGGGAAAGAGGCACGATAGCGCTCCCTCGCCCGCGGCGCGCGCCGGAGGAAACGGTAGAGCACGCGGGCACCCCGCAGCGCCAGCGCCCGCATCAACGCCGGATCGCGGCGGCGCATCCGCACTCCACTCTGCGACGGATCGGTCACCACCGCCGTGTCGAACAGCGAGACGTGCCACCACTCGCTGTACCGGTCGGCGATCGTCGCACCACCACGAGACCGTCCGAGCACATGCCACGCGGCACGTTTGACCAGCACCAGTCCCGGCCGGGACGGGGTCGGCCCGGCGGGCGCGACGGGCAGGTCGGGCGCACCGGAGATGGGATGCGTGACGGTCTCCAGGTGCTCGGCGCGCAGCTTGCGGATGGCGCCGAGGGCCTGCGCGCCGCCGTCCTGGAGCACCGAGGGCCCGCGCAGGAAGTCCTCGACCGCGGTGATGAGGGTGACCGCGAGCCCGTAGCGCATCGAGACCAGGTACCGCCACAGCTCGGCGAACAGGAACCGCGCGGTGTCACGGACGTCGAACTCGCCGTGCAGCGCCGACACGATCAGCGCGTTGCGCAGGCTGAAGTAGCGCGCCCAGTCGTCCCAGTCCTTCCAGGCGAAATCCGCGTGCCACACACCTGCGCCCGGCAGCGTGACGGTCCGGTGTCCCGCCGCGCGGGCCCGCAGCCCGTACTCGATGTCGTCCCACTGGAAGAAGATCGGCAGCGGATAGCCGACATCGGTGATGACCTCCGGCGGGATGAGGCAGCACCACCAGGCGTTGTACCCGGCGTCGAGCCTGGTGTGCTGGCTTTTCTCGGTGAGGTCGGCGTCGTGCACGGCGTCGGCCACCGGACGCCCCGCGCGCAGGTTCGGCAGGTCGACGTGCTCGGCGTCGACGTGCAGCCGGTCCGGATGCAGCAACTGCAGCATCTGCCCGCCCACGATCGCCGGTTCGTCCGTGCGGCTCGCGAACGCGATCATGCGCAGCACCGTCTCCGGTTCGAGCATGATGTCGTCGTCCATCAGCACGACGTAGGGCCACTGCTGCCCCGCCGTGGCCTCGTACATGCCGCGGGTGAACCCGCCGGCGCCGCCGAGATTGGGCTGGCGCAGGTAGTTCAGCTTGCCGCCGAGCGACTGCCGCAGCGCGGCGAACCCGTCCCGCGAGGCGACCGGATCGTTGCCCTGGTCCACGACGTACACGGTCGCCAGCCTCGCCAGGCATTCCGCGTCCCCGGCCAGTGTGGTCAGGGTGACCATGGCGTCGTCGGCCCGGTTGTGGGTGCACATCACCACGACCGCGTCCCGTTCCCGCACCGGCCCCTGGACGTGCCAGCGCACCTCCCCGGCCACCAGCGGCGCGGCACCCGTGGTGAACTCCAGCCACAGCGCACCGCCGTCGGCGAAGCGGTCCAGCTTCGCGCGCAGTTCCACGTCCCCGCCGGAGGAGAAGCGGACGCTGTCGACCGCGCGTGATCTTCCCGCGCTGTCGGAGGCCAGCAGCCGGACGCGTCCGGCGCCTTCGACAGCGACGCGAACGGAAACCTCGTCGATTCTGGTCCAGGATTGCCAGTAGCTCGCGGGGAAACGGCCGAAATAGGTGTCGGTGGTGGCCGTCGCGTGCGGATCGAGAACGAGCCGGGCCCGTTCCGCGACCGCGATGCCGCGTTCGGCCTGGAAATACAGTTCGGCGGGCTCCAGTTCGCGCGGTGGCGCGAAGAAGGTCCGCTGCACGACTGTTCTCTCGCCCATCACCCACTCGACCCCCTCGGAGAGGAATCCCGGTTACTGAAAACGTACCGCAGGTGAGATGCCGATCACAGTCGAGGCGTATCGCCGTTCCAGAACTGTCGCGTGTGGACGGTTATCCGTCGGCGGGAACCCGCGTGAGCTTGTCCGGGTTGGCGATGTCGTAAATGGCCACGACCCGCCCGTCGCGAATCGCCATTGTCTGCACGTGCGCGTCGAGATCGAGATACGTGCCGTCACTGCTGGGCCGCGGCGGGATGTAGTAGCCGATATCGCCGTTGACCAGGACCGGGCGCCCGCTCGCCAGCGAGCCCGGCTCGTACTTGCCGAGCAGCCCCTGGAAGAAGCGGAGGATCTTGTCGGCGCCGACCATGACCCGGCGCGTGGTGCGGGCCTTGCCGTTCGAATCGCCGATCAGCACCGCGTCCGGATGCAGCAGCTCGGTGACGGCCCGCACGTCCCCGGCGAACAGCGCCCGCATGAAACGGTCGAGCAGCTCCTGCTGCTCGACCATGCTCGCGCGCGGTGGCGGCTCGGCGTCCTTGAGCGCCTTGCGCCCGCGCGAGGCGTGCTGCCGTGCCGTGTCCACCGAGACCCCCAGCGCACCGGCGATCTCGTCGAACGGCACCGAGAAGGCGTCGTGCAGCACGAACGCGACGCGCTGCTCGGGGGTGAGCTTGTCCAGCACCACCATCGCGGCCATCCGTACGCCCTCGTCGCGCACGGTCACCTCCAGCGGGTCCTCGCCCTGCGCCCCGGTCAGCGGGGTGACCACCGGCTCGGGCAGCCACTCGCCCACGTAGCGTTCCCGCTGCACGGCCGCCGAGCGCAGCCGGTCGAGGCAGATCCGGCCGACGACCGTGGTCAGCCACGCCTTGAGGTCCTTGATCCGGGCGAGCTTGTCCTCGGCGAGACCGGCCAGCCGCAGCCAGGACTCCTGCACCGCGTCCTCGGCGTCGGACACCGATCCGGTGAGCCGGTAGGCCACCGCGATCAGGTGCGCCCGGTGGCCGGTGAACTCGTCAACGAGGGCCATGCCCCCAGACACTAGTATCGAGGGCGTGGCAGGTCGTATCCGGGAAAGTGACATCGCGGAGGTACGCCAGCGCAACCGGATCGACGAGGTCGTGGGTGACTACGTGGCACTGCGCAACGCCGGGGGCGGGGCGCTGAAGGGGCTGTGCCCGTTCCACGACGAGAAGACCCCGTCGTTCAACGTCCGGCCCACGCACGGCACCTTCCACTGCTTCGGCTGCGGCGAGGGCGGCGACGTCATCAAGTTCCTGATGAAGATCGACCACCTCCCGTTCGTCGAGGCCGTCGAGCGGCTGGCCGACCGCGTCGGGTTCCGCCTCACCTACGAGGGCGGCGGCGCCACCATCCAGCGCGACCGCGGCACCCGCACCCGCATGGTCGAGGCGCACAAGGCGGCGGCGGAGTTCTACGCCGAGCAGCTGCGCACGCCGGAGGCCGAGCTGGCGCGCAGCTATCTCAAGGAGCGCGGGTTCGACGAGGCCGCCGCGCAGCGCTTCGGCTGCGGGTTCGCGCCCAGCGGCTGGGACAAGCTGACGAAGTTCCTGCTCAACCGTGGTTTCGAGATGGCCGAACTGCTCAAGGCGCAGCTGATCAAGGAGGGGCGGCAGGGCCCGATCGACCGGTTCCACCGCAGGCTGGTGTGGCCGATCAGGGACCTCAGCGGCGACGTCGTCGGGTTCGGCGCGCGGCGGCTGTTCGACGACGACCCGATCCAGGCCAAGTACCTCAACACCAGCGAGAGCCCGATCTACAAGAAGTCGCAGGTGCTGTTCGGGCTGGACCTGGCCAAACGCGAGATCGCCAAGCGGCACCAGGTGGTCGTCGTGGAGGGCTACACCGACGTGATGGCCATGCACGCGGCCGGGGTGCCGACGGCGGTCGCGTCCTCGGGCACCGCGTTCGGCGAGGACCACATGAAGGTGCTGCGGCGCCTGATGATGGACGACGACGCGTTCCGCGGTGAGGTGATCTTCACCTTCGACGGCGACGAGGCGGGCCAGAAGGCGGCGCTCAAGGCGTTCGAGGGCGAGCAGACCTTCGCCGGCCAGACCTACATCGCGGTCGCGCCGGACGGGATGGACCCGTGCGAGCTGCGGCTGGCCAAGGGCGACGCCGCGGTGCGCGATCTGGTCGCCCGCCGGATCCCGCTGTTCGAGTTCGCGATCAAGAGCATCCTCGCCGACTACGACCTGGACTCGGTCGACGGGCAGGTCGCCGCACTGCAGCGCACCGTGCCGCTCGTCGGGCAGATCAAGGACCGGGCGAAACGGGACGGCTACGCGACGAAACTCGCGTGGTGGGCAGGCTGGCAGGACGCCGACATGGTGGTCCGGCGTGTGCGCGCGGCCTCGGGGAAGGGCGAGCCGGTCAAGGCGGGGCGGCGGGCGCCGCAGCAGAACGGCGGCGGCGATGCCGAGATCACGCGCCCACCGGCGAAGGACCCCCGGTACCTGGCGCAGCGCGAGGTGCTCAAGGCGGCGTTGCAGGAACCGGCGATGGCGGGCCCGGAGTACGACGCGCTGCCCGAGGAGGCGTTCACGCATCCGGCCTACGAGGCCGTGCACCGGGCGGTGCTCAAGGCGGGCGGTGCGAGCAGCGGTCTCGCCGGCCCGGCGCTCATCGACGCCGCGGGTACGTATGTTCCACAAGAGACGGTACGGCAGCTGCTGTCCGAGCTGGCCGTGGAACCCTTGCGCGCCAAGGGAGAAGCCGATGTGCGCTACATCGGGAGCATGATCGCCGCGGTGCAGGAGAACCTCGTCGGACGGCAGGTCGCGGAGATCAAGTCCCGGCTGCAACGGCTGTCGCCGATCGAGGCCGAGGAGGAGTACCGGGCGTTGTTCGGCGATCTGGTGGCGCTCGAGGAGTACCGCAAGGCGCTCAAGGAGCAGGCGATCGGCGGGATGGACTGACGCGATGGGCTGGGTGCGACGGCTGCTCGGCGATCCCCTGCCGGACGATTTCCCCGGATCGCTGGCGTCGGGAGAGAACGCGCTGGCCGCGGCCGAAGTGGCCTACGGCGGGCATCTCGTGGTGACCGAACTCGGGCTGTGGCTGCCCGAGGGACGGCGGGTCGGCTGGCATCTGGTGAGCAAAGCCGTGTGGCGCGAGGGAATTCTGACCGTGGTGGAGGCCGAGGAGATCGGCGCCGCGGGCGCGGCGGTGTTGCTGGCCGATCGCGAACCGGCGCGTTTCGCCTTGCCCCGTCCGGGAAAGCTGCCGGTGATGGTGCGGCAGCGGGTGGACGGTTCGATCCGCGGGCGGCACCGGCACGAGCTGACCGGCGGCGGGGTGTGGTTCGTGCAGCGCAAGATTCCCGGCCGGGACGGCAGCGTGCTGCAGGCGAGGCCCGACCGTGGGGTTTCGGTCGAGACGGTCTCGGCCATCGCACGGGAGGCGGCGGAGAAGCTGGCGCGCCCCGAGGCATAGCAGTACGCTCGTACTGTGTGGGATCCGGTTGCGTATCTGGGGTATGCCGATCTTCGCGGGCGCCCGTTCCATGACCTGCTCGGCCGGATCGGCGCGGAGGCGCCCCGGCGTGTCGTCGATCTGGGGTGCGGTCCCGGCAATCTGACGGCCGACCTGGCCAAACGCTGGCCGAACGCGGTGATCGAGGCCTGCGACAGCTCACCCGAGATGGTCGCGGCGGCCCGTGCCGCCGGGGTCGAGGCCGAGTTGGTGGATGTCCGCGACTGGTCCCCGGCCGTGGACACCGATGTCGTGGTGACCAATGCTGTTCTGCAGTGGGTGCCAGGGCATGAGGAGCTGCTGCGCCGGTGGGCCGGTCTGCTGCCGCCGGGCGCGTGGCTGGCGATGCAGGTGCCGGGCAATTTCGACGCGCCGTCGCACGTGCTGACGCGTTCGCTGGCGGCAAGCCCGCGGTGGGCTTCGCGAATAGGCCCGGTGCGCGGGGCGGACTCGGTCGCCTCGCCGACGGATTACGCGAACCTCCTGACCGATGCGGGCTGTGCCGCGGATGTCTGGGAGACCACGTACGTCCAGCCGCTGACCGGGAAGGACGCGGTGCTGGAGTGGATCACCGGCACGGCCCTGCGCCCGATCCGCGCCGCCCTCGACGACGCCGCGTGGACGCAGTTCCGCGCGGAACTGGCGCCGCGGCTGGCCGAGGCATACCCGACGCGTCCGGACGGGACGACGTGGTTCCGGTTCCGCCGGATTTTCGCTGTGGCACGGGTGATCTGAGGTCCGACGCCCGCGGCGCCCTCACGAGTGAATCACTGGACGAACGTCCCGGCTGGTGTGGACGTTCCGCACTGGCCCGGGCAAGGGGTTCCACGATGTGCTGCCGGGGAGAACACCCCGGCGCCGGCCGACGACGCACCACCCAGCAGGCCGCCGCCCTCGATACGGATGGGACACCACATGAGCTTCGATACCCTCGCCGGCACTCAAGGAAGCCGTCTGGCTACCGGACCGGTCACGCGGTGGCTGGACAGGCAGATGAGCACGCGGCCGGTCCGCAAGATCTTCAGCACGTTCTTCAACTTCGACGCCCTGGTGCTGACCACCACCGGGCGCAAGAGCGGGATCGAACGCAAGACCGTGGTCTGCTGGTTCCCCGGCGGGCAGGGCAGCTACCTGATCGTCGCGGCCGCGGGAGGTACGGCGGGCAATCCGGCGTGGTACTACAACATGGCCGCGCACCCGGACCAGGTCGAGATCGAGATCGACGGCCGCACGATCCCGGTGACCGCCGAACAGCTTCACGGAGACGAGCGCGCGCAAGCCTGGCAGCAGATCATCAGAGCCGCCCGCCGGTTCGCCCGCTTCCAGCAGCACACCGACCGGGAACTCCCGGTCATCCGCCTGACGCCGCGGATGCCGGTTCAGCGCACTGCCGGCTAGAAAGCCGTCCCGCCGGGTCCTTCGCCTCTAGCCGGCCGCTGGAGGCGAGGAGACGGTGAGGCTTGCTGACCAACCATTGAGGAGGGGTGAGCGGCATGAAGCGCAGCATCCACATCGAGGCCCCCGTCGAGAAGGTGTTCGACCTCGTCAAGAACCCCAGCTATATGCCGGAAGGCGTGACGATGCACTTCGAGGTCACGGATGTCAAAAAGACCGACGAAGGTGTCGGCACTTCCTACAGCTGGGTTTCGAAGACACCGGTCCTCCGCATGGAGGGCTTCGACGTGTACACGGAGTTCGTGCCCAACCAGCGCATCACGGACAGGTCGTCGTCGTCCATGGCCGGCGACATCACGATCTCGTTCGAGCCCGAAGGTTCCGGCACGAAGGTGACGATGGAGTCCAATTCCCGCTCTTTGTGGCGGTTCCCGCCGCTCCGGCAACTGGCGGACTTCGTCAAGGGCATGACCGCCGGAAGGTACCTACCGGCAGTGAAGGCGGAGATAGAAACCCCGAAGCCCGCCGGTAGCCCGAAGGCCACCGACGACGCCGGGTGATGCGCGAGCCTGATTCTCGATCTTCCCTGATGCGGTGCGCCTGCTTCACGGAACCGACTACAGTGAGCATTTGGGAGAGTGTGTCGAGTAGCCGGGTGGGACCGAATGAGCCAGCGACCGGCGGGTACGTCAACGCCGGGAATAGTCCTGGTCGATGACCTCCCGGAGCGAGTCCCGGACGCGATCTTCCTGCTGGTAAGTGCCGAAGAGAACGGCCACGGTGGCGGGGTTGACGTCTGGACGACGGCCCGCGGTGAACGCGCGGTCTTGACCTTCTCGACGATTCAAGCCCTCGTGGGAGCGTGCGGCGCTGGCCAGCCGTGGGTTCCGGTCTCGCGCGACGAACTCACCCGATTGTGCGATGAGCTGCGGGTGAGCGTGGTGGGCCTGGACGTGGCGCCACCGGAGGGGCATCGGTATCCGGAGCCGGAGGTGTCCGAGTTGCCGGATCTGGAACCGCGGGAACCGGCGGAGCGTCAGTTGCTGTATGTCGCCTCCCGGCCGATGCGGTCCCGGACCGACCTCGTGCAGCTGGAACTTCAACCGGACAAGCGGGGCCGGCTGATGGTGCTGGCCTACACCTCCGAGGAAGCGTTGGTGGCCGGGTGCGGCCCCTATCAGCCGTGGGTCGCGATCCCAGCGAATCTCATCGGCGAGGCCGCCCAGCGCTCGGAGGCGGACGGGGTGCTGTTCAACCCGGTGCTGGCCGAGCAGTCGCGGCACACTTCTTCGGTGCGGAGCTGGCGGGACGACGTGATGGGCGAGAAGTGCGACTGAGGGGACGGGAAATGCCGGACGCTGGTTACAGCTACGACCCGAACGGGCTCACCCAGGTGAACGCGGACCTGGGCGCCGCACGCGATGAGCTCGCAGCAGTGGGCAACCAGCAGATCACCGCGCCGGACGCAGGGGCGTCCTCGGATGTGGTGGCGAACGCGATCGCGGGCTTGATCGGTGCGGCTGTGGGCGCGGCGTCGCTGGCGGAGGAGATCGGTGGCAACGTCAACATCGCCAACGGCGCGTACGGGGCCTATGAGAACAACCAGGCCGGGGCGACCCTGCGGGAGCAGGAGGAAGTGCAGGGCGACAACGCCCCAATCGCAACCGGCCCGATGTAGGACATGGGGGACACGATGGCGGGTCAGGCGTTGAACACGACGGTGAACGGCTCGGCAGGCACCTGCCGAGAAGTCGCAGCCTATCTGGGGCGGCTCTACGACGGGGCCTACCAGGCGGGCAGCAAGTTCAGCGGCGCGCTGACCACAGCGGACGCGACCTGGCACGGACCCGCGCACGATGCATTCGCTGACTGGATCAACGGCACACGTCCGGAGATCGACGCCCTGTCGGATCAGGCGTTCAAGGTGCAGTGGGCGCTCAACGACTTCGCCGATTCCCTCGACGCCATCCTGGCCCGCATGGACGACGCCCTCGCCAAGGCGACCGCGGGCGGGTTGGAAGTGGACGGACCGTTCATCGTCTCCCCCACCCCGCCCGCACCGGCGCCGCTCCTGCCGACCGGGCCGTGCGGCACCGAGCAGGCGACGCGGATCATGGAACAAAACCAGCGGGCCATTGCCGCACACAACCAGGTCATCGCCGACTACAACGCCAAAGTCGCCGTATACAACGAGGCCAAGGCCATCGTCACGACCGCCCGCACCATGGAAGCCAACGCCCACCACGCCCTGCAACAGGTCGTCGGCGCAGCCAGCCAAGCCGTGCAGAAGGACATGACGAAGATCGGGTTCACCACGGCCTCGCAAGCGCGGGGATTCGTGGGCACCATGGAAAACACCCGCCGCCTCACGCTGGCTCAAGCCGACCGGCTCAAGACCCAGTCTGAGTTCTACAAGAACTTCGCCCTCGGCAAGCAGGTCGAGGACCCCGACTGGGCGAAGGTGCTGCTGGAACGCTCTGCCAAGATGGCCGACGACGGTGGCAAACTCCAGACACGTGCACAGCAATTCGAGCAGTGGGTTCAGACGGTTCCCGAGGATGCCCGGAAGGCACTGACGGCATATCCGGGCCGGAGCGTGGCCGAGAATCTCGGCGAGCACTCGACGGATCTCACATTGCCCGCCGGGGCGGCTCGAATCGCACGTTCTCTGCCGTACGTCGGTTCAATCCTGACTGCGGGCAGCGAAGCGTACGGAGCTTGGAAGGGCGAACAGAGCTGGGCGCGGGCCGCGGCGGACACCGGTGCCGCGATCGGGGGTGGCGCGCTCGGTGGAGCTCTGGTTGGAGCGGTTGCGGGCTCGGCATTCGGGCCAGTGGGCACCCTGGTCCTTGGCGTCATGGGTGGGTTCGGTGGCGCAAAGTTCGCGACGGACATTGTCCAGGGGTTTTCCAACGCGGTGAGTGCACGATGACCGGCAACGGAGGCAGGCACAGGCGCGAGAGTGACCGTCTGTCCGACAAATTGCTCCCGGAGCTTCCGCCAAGACCCGACCGCGAAACGGGCCAACCCTTTCCCCCGGAAGCACCCGATTTCATTGGGCCCGACCTACCGAAAGACCACGCCCGAGAACCGATGCGGGGTACCCCACCACGACAGGCGCAGCCACCAGAAGGCATGGGCCCAGCGCTTATTTGGCTTCAGTATGGCGGGAAGGAAGGCATTCGACGCTACCTGTGGTCGCTCGCAATTCTCATTCTGGGCATCACCCTCATCGTATTCCTGCAATACCATGCCTTCGATTGGGTTCTGTCTTGGCAGATGTGGCTGATAGTCGTTGTCGGCGCCTACCTGATGGCAGACCCACTGGCTCGGCAGACGCTTTCCGCCGGCGCCGATTGGGTGCAGTGGAAACGCCGGCCAAAGTGGTATGAACGACGCCGCGACCGTGGCACGTTTCTGAAGATCTATCGGCTGACCAAGATCGAAGGCTATGGTGCGGGCGCGGTCCTTTATCTGCAGATCGTGGACGAGGATGGCCGGGGTATCGACCGCACCCGTACGGAACTCCACCCCGACCGGCGAATCTGGGATCTGATGTACAACGGAATCCAGCATTCCATCGCCAACGGGTGCGAGATCAACAGCCTTGCCGTCCAAATGCTGCGCATGGAGAACTCGCCCGCCTTACGGCTGCGCGAGTCTGCCGACGAGGAATAGCTGTTGGTCCGTGGAGGGGTGGCCCGTCACCACGCGTATCCACACCGACAGTGGGCCGCCGTTCTCGATCAGCAAGCCGCGACACGAGCACGTTTCGGCGGGCTGCAGCCGGCACGCTGTCGCGACACGGACTACTCACCGATACTAAGCGCTTGCCGAGCGTTACTACCGTAAGCGCAGATGGCGAACCCAAGCCAACGCCGGCGCTCTGGAAGCCATCCTCCGACAGAAGGGAAGCGCCCTCAAGGCTGACCTGGGGTTCGTGCTCCCCGGCTGGACTCGAACCAGCAACCGTTCGGGCATTCGCGGCATCCCGGCTGCTGTGGATCGGACGCGTCCACGTGTTGGAAGCCCGGTACGGGCGGGCGAAGTGGGTGCTGTTCGCCGAGTGACTACCGGGAATGGCACTTCCCGCGCGGCGCGGCTATCCCGACCCTCTGGGACTCGATATCGCAACGACCGGTAACGCCCGTCCTACTCGGCGCGACTAGTTCGATGTTCAACGAAGGAGACCGAATGTCCCAGCCCACCCCCTACCCGCCGCAGTCCCAGCAGCCCTACCAGCCGCCCGCCCCGGCACCGAAGAAGCGCCGCAAGTGGCCATGGATCGTCAGCGGGCTCGTTGTGCTGATCATCGTGATCGTCTCGGTCGCCAGCGGCGGCAACAAGACCCCCGAGCCGACCGCCGCCGCCACCGCGGTTCCGTCCATCGTCGGCACCACGGTTCCGCGCGCCGCGAACGATGGCTACCAACCCACCTGGACAACCGCACCCGCGACACCGCCCGTGACAACGGAGACATCTGCGCCGGCACCTGCCGCGCCGCAGATCCCCTACCAGGTCCAGTTGGCGATGAATTCAGCGCAGAGCTACTTGAGCCTTTCCGCGTTCTCCCGGAACGGGCTGATCCGGCAGCTCTCGAGCCAGGCAGGCGAGGGGTACCCGAAGGACGTCGCCACCGATGCCGTCGACCGGCTGAACGTCGACTGGAATCAGCAGGCGGTCAAGAGTGCGCAGCAGTACCTTGATATGACGTCGTTCTCCTGCTCGGGCTTGATCCAGCAGCTGTCGAGCAGTGCGGGGGAAGGATTCACCCAGGCGCAGGCTACATATGGCGCACACCAAACGCCCGCATGTAAATAGTCAGCAAAGCGCTGACCCCACAGACTGGGCGTTGGTCGCGGGCGACGCGGGCGGGGGAGCCTAACTGACCGACATCCACTGATGTAATCAGTGGATGTAACGAAGGCCCCCAATGATCTTGGGGACCTCGTTTTTCCTGCTCCCCCGGCTGGACTCGAACCAGCAACCCTTCGGTTAACAGCCGAATGCTCTGCCAATTGAGCTACAGGGGAATGCTCATCCGTTGGCCCGGATCGCTCCCGGCCAACGAGAAGGAACTCTAGCGCATGGCCGGTAGCACTCTGCGAGCACCCCCGGCACGCGGTGGCGCACTCGTGGACAATGGGTGAACGGGCTGGATACCGGTGTAGGAGGGCGCGGGCATGAGGATTTTCCTGCTAGGGGCGGCAGTGGGCTACGTCTTCGGGGCGAAGGCCGGTCGTGCGCGGTACGACCAGATCGTGCGCACGTACCGTAAGGTCGCGGACCACCCCATGGTGCAAGGCGCGGCGGGAGTCGTGCGGGCCAAGGTGGGCGAGAAGGTCGGCGACAAGGTGCCGCTGCTCCGGGGCTCGGGTAGTGACGGGCATCGTTCCGAGTCCAGGGTCACCCGGGGCTGAACGTCAACGCGGGGGTGACCTGGCTCTCACCCCGCGACCACACGGATCGGTGACATGCGAGGCCCGCCTCGCTGTCGTACCAGCGTCTCCAAGAAAGTTCCCAGAATCGGCGGGCAGCCTTTGCGGCGCATGATCCACCGAACGGGGAGCTTCCATTGCCTGCCTTCATCGCCGGTCTGCCGCTGCACGTCCTCATCGTGCACGCCGTGGTCGTCCTGGTGCCTCTTTCCGTACTGGCGACCGTGACCATCGCCGTGTGGCCTGCGGCCCGCAGGCGCTTCGGCTGGATCGTCGTGGGGCTGACCGCCGTCGCCACCATCTGCATCCCCCTCGCGACCAGCAGCGGCGAGGACCTCCGCGACCGCCTGGCGTCGACCGACCTCATCCGCCAGCACGCCCACCTCGGCGACCAGCTCCTGGTCTTCGTGGCCGGCCTGCTGGTCGTCGCCTTCGCGCTCGTCTGGTTCGACCGCCGTCCGGTCCGCATCAAGGCCCTCGCCCCGATCCTCAGCGTGCTCGTCGTCGCACTCGCCGTGGTCTCGGCCGTCCAGGTGGTGCGCATCGGCGACTCCGGCGCGCGTGCCGCCTGGACCGGTGTGCAGTACACCGCACCCCAGCGGCACGGCGACGAAGCCGCCAAGTGACACCGCTCAGGGCAGCGGCACCTTGCACGCATCCCCCGACGTGAACCCCTGGTCGGTGATCTCCAGCGCGTTGTACGTGCGTGCCCGCATGTTCTCCAGCGCGATCTGATACGTCAGCTCGATCACGCCCTTGCGGCCGAACTCGCGCTCCAGCTCGGCCACCTGCTCCGTCGTGACCTGCAAGGGCGTCGAGGTCATCGCGTCGGCGTAGGCCAGCGCCAGCCGTTCCTGCCTGCTGAACAGCTCGGACGTCGCGTACGCGTCGACGTGCTTCAACCGCTCGATGTCCAGCCCGCCGTGTTTCTGCAGCATCGTCCCGAAGTCGACGCACCACGAGCAGCCGATGCGCACCGCGGTCCGGTACACCGCGATCTCCCGCACGTTCGCCGGCAGCACCTTCGACGCCCGCTCGGCCAGCATCTCGTGCACCCCCGCCGACCGCATCAGCGCAGGATGGTGCGCCATGACCGCGAACGGCTCGGGCACGGCACCGTACCGGCGGCGGGTGAAGCGGTAGAGCAGCTTCGTCAGGAAACCGGCTTCACCGGCGGGCACGGCGGGAATACGGGGCATGTCGTCCTCCTCGACTCGACGTCGAGAAGGGGACGAGACAGCGATCAGGAACGTGACAGCGTCAGCGTGCGGACGTCCCAGACCCACACGCCGTCGACGAACCGCGCGGGCTCGTTCAGCAGCAGCTCCACAGTGGACTGCAGGGCCCGCTGGTTCTGCCCCGGCGGCAGCACGACCACGTCGGCGTCCCAGTACCGCAGGTCGGCGACGGCGTTGGCCCGGTCCTTGTCGGACACCTCGGGCACGGTGCCGTTGTCCCGCACGTCGTCGAGCAGCGTCGCCGTCGGCCGGTTCGGCGCGCCGTACCGGCCGCGCTTGTCGTTCGGGCCGTTCGGGCCGACGAAGTACCCGCCGGCGAGCGGGAAGCCGAGATCGGCGTGCACCTGCCAGTTCAGCGCCTTGGCATCGCCCGGGCCGGTCAGCGGCACGGTGACCACCGAACCCGAGCCGACGTAGTCGCGCCACGCGCCGGTGGTGAAGAACGCCGGGACCGCGGGCCTGGTGATCGTCTCCAGCGGCGTCGGCGCGACCGGCAGCAGCACCGCGACCAGCGTGCCGAGCCACAGCCAGCGCACCGGCAGCTCCCGGTCCCGATAGGACGGTGCCGCGCGGAACACCCGGTCGGTCGCGATCGCGAGCAGCGCGCCGACCGCCGGGATACACGCCATCGCCAGCCGCGACTCCAGCAGCGAGTCGAACAGCGGCAGATTCGCCAGCAGCCGCCACGGCCCGGGAATCCCGGTCGCGGTGTGCGCGACGGTGATCTCGACACCGAGCGAGAGCCACGCCATCACGAACATCGCGATCGCGATCGAACGGGCCATGACGTTGCGCCACAACCAGATCGTCAGCACGACCATGAACACGATCAGCGGCCAGCCGAAGAACGCGTTCTCCTCGGTGCGGTTCATCGACACGTCCGCGGCCGCCGACGGGTCACCGGCGATGGATTCGGTGGCGAACCGGGTGAACGCGGCGGTGTCGTTGCCGACCGGGCCGTGCTCGAGCGTCCGGTAACTCTGCGGCCCGAAGAACTGCCACCACAACGGGTAGATCACCAGCACCAGCGCGAGCGCGCCGCCGATGACCAGGCCGATGGCCATCGGGCGCACCATCTTCCCGGCCTCACGCGGCCGGGACACCACGTAGGCGAGCGCGAACACCACGAAGCCGAGCATCGTGATCAGCAGCGGTTCCTCGCCGAGGAACACCTGGTAGGCCAGCATCAGCCCGAGCAGCAACCCGTTGCGCACGGGCCGCTCGCCCCGCGCGAGCTTGACCAGCCACAGCACGATGAACGGCAGCAGGAACAGCCCGACGAAGTTCGGATGCGCGTTGCCGTGCGAGATCATCGCCGGCGCGAATCCGCAGAACGCGCCACCGATGGCGGCGGCGAGGCGGGACCCGACCAGGTGCCGCGAGAACACCCAGTACCAGCCGGTCGCGGTGCCCGCGAGGCCACCGGTGAGCGCGATCGCCCACGTCACGGTCGGGCCGAACAGCAGCGTGATCGGTGAGAGCGGGATGCCGAGCCCGAACATCGCCGTGTTGGCCATCAGGTTGACGCCGTCGGGATGGTTCTGCAGCGCGGATTCCAGCGGGTTCTGCAGATGCCACACCGAGCGCGCGGTGACGGCGAAGAACCACTCCCACATGTTCTGGTCCTGCGCGCTGTTGTACAGGTAGCCGCTGCTCAGGTTGGTCCACAACCCGGCGTAGATGACGAAAGCGGCCAGCACGTAACAGAGCACGACGAGCGTGTCGATGCGGTTCCACCTCGGCCGCTTCCGCTCGGCCACGTGCACCGTCTCCGGAGCGTCCAGCAACGCGGTCAACTTCCTACCCTCACGGTTGGACAACGCGGGCGAAAAAGTAGACCACACCCGTCGCGGCGTGCCGCACGAGGAGCAGGAAAGGCCTGTTCACGACCACCTCGACCGGATCTATCGGGGTGATCATGGCCAGCGCCCGGATCGTCACCGCGGTCGCCGCCGCACCCTCCAGGCCCTGCTCGTCCAGCCGCAGCACCGACTGGTGGACGACGTCGTCGACGACCAGCCGGGGGTCCGGGCTCAGCGGGGTGAAGTCGGCGTCGGCGCTGAACATCGTGCGCACGCCCAGGCTCTGCAAGGCCGGCTTCAGCATGGCGCGCGAGTCCAGCTTCACCTTCGGCATGGACAACCGGACCTGCCGGTTCTTCTTCGCGGACAGCAGATCCAGCAGTCGGTCGGCGTCCATAGTGGACTCTTGCTCGGCGAGGTCGCCGTCGGGCAGAAGGATCGTGGCGCCGACCCCGCCCGCGCCGGGGAGCTCCACCAGCTGCCAGCCGTCCCGCTCCGCGTAGCCCAGCTGCTCGGAGACATGCATCATCGGCACGCGGCGGGTCTCGCGCGGCGCGAAGAAGTCCGCGTCCTCGGTGCGGTGCTCGTCGAACTTGTGGATCCAGGCGACCTTCAGATACAGCGCGTTGACCAGGCTCGCCACGGTGTCCACCTTGATCGAACCGGGCGGGAGCAGCTCGGGGATGAGCTCGTGCGTGGTCTCGGCGACGTCGGCGTTGATCAGCCGGCGGGCCTCGGCGGGGTCGGTGACGAACGGTGCCGTCTTCACGCCGCCGTCGGGCCACGCGGCCAGCTCGCCGAGGAAGTCCTCGTTCAGCGGCAGCTCCTGCCAGGCCCACAGGGTGTTCGACACCTCGAGCACGGGCTGTTCGTGGCGCCCCTTCTCGGTGAGCGTGGCGGCCGCGCGCAGCAGTCCGGCCTGTTTGGCGACGTCGGCGTCGTCACCCGCGAGCAGCCGGACCAGCTCGGCCGAGGCGGCACCGCGGGTGGCCTGGCTGGTCAATCCGAGGGCGCTGGCGACCGAGTAGGGCGAGAAGCACGAGTCGGCGCCGGTGCCCGCGACGGCCCGGTGCGCTGCGAGGCAGAACCGGAGGTGGTCTCGTTCGGGATTGCCCACCGCTCCGACGCTACCGCAACTTCAGTGCCGCCCGGTGTGCCAGGCGTGCCACGCGTGGGCCTGCGCGTCGGTCAGCGAGGCCACCTGGTCGATCACCACGCGTAACCGGCCGGCGTCCCCGGAAGCGGCTTCCCACGCCGGGTGGAACACCGTGTCCAGCGCCTCGGGACCGCGTTTGGCCAGCGCTTCGACCAGTTCGGTCAGTACCTGCCGCTGGCCCTCCTGCATCGCCAGCCGGCGGGGATCGCTCATCACGTAGCGCAACGCGAGTGCCTTCAGCAGGGCGACCTCGGCGGCCACCTGTTCGGGCACTTCGAGGTCGGCGTCGTAGCGGACCAGCGGCCCCTCGCCGTGCGCGGCGCGGGTGCTGGTGACCGCCGCGGTGGCGAAGCGGCCGACGAGTTCGCTCGTCATGCGTTTGAGGGCGACGTGGCCGCGCAGTGAGCCGTCGTAGGAGGCGGCATCGGCGACCGCGGGCAGGGTGAGCAGTTCGCGCGCGGCGCTTTCCAGCGCGGACACCGACTGGTGCGAGAAGTGCTTGGCCGCCAGCTCGGCGACCGCGGCGCGCTCCCCCGCGTCGGCCAGCACCGCCAGGGTGATCCGGCCGGCCAGCACGCCGTCCTCGACGTCGTGCACGGAGTAGGCGACGTCGTCGGACCAGTCCATGATCTGCGCTTCGAGGCATCTTCGGCGATCGGGCGCGCCTTCGCGCATCCAGGTGAAGATCTCCAGGTCGTCGTCGTAGACGCCGAACTTGGCTTGCCCCGGCTCGCGGCGCCACGGGTACTTGGTGGCCGCGTCCAGGCAGGCCCTGGTGAGGTTCAGGCCGGCGGGTTCGAGCTTGGGTTCGAGGCGGGTGAGGATGCGCAGGGTCTGCGCGTTGCCCTCGAAGCCGCCGCAGGGCTGGGCGACGCCGTCGAGCGCCTGCTCGCCGTTGTGGCCGAACGGGGGGTGGCCGATGTCGTGCGCGAGGCCCGCGGTGTCGGCGAGATCGGGATCGGCGCCCAGCTCCTCGGCGATGCCGCGGCCGATCTGCGCGACCTCCAGCGAGTGGGTGAGCCGGGTCCTGGGCACGCCGGTGACCTCGGTGCCCTCGCCAGGTCCGACGACCTGCGTCTTGCCGGCGAGACGCCGCAGGGCCGCCGAATGCAGCACGCGCGCCCGGTCGCGCGCGAACTCGCTGCGCCCGTCGCCGCGCGCGCCCGGCAGCGCGGCCCCCTTGGGCTGCTCCGCGATCCGGCGCTCGCGGTCCTTCTCGCCGTACACCCCGCCACCCTAACCGGGGCGGCCGACATTTCCGCCTGCTCAGCCGACGCCGGTGCCGCCGATGTCGTCGGCCGGGGTGTTGGTCAGGCGGTAGAACAGCAGGGCGCCGGTCTCGCGGTAGATGTACATCGCCTGCGTCTCGCGGGTCTGCACGATCGGGCCGCTGTGCGTCGGCGAGGACCAGGCGTCGAGGCCGACGTCATCGGCCATCGTGCGGGCGCGCAGCGAATGCCAGGGGTCGCTGACCACGACGGCGGTGTGCCAGCCGCGGGCCGAGGCTTCCGTCGCGACCGCCCGCAGGCTGCCGAGCGTGTCCCGGCCCTCCCCCACGGGCACGGTCGCCGACGTGGGCACGCCTTCCTCGTTGAGCCACTTCGCACCGGCCGAGGCCTCGGTGTAGGTGTCGCCCGCCTTGTTGCCGCCCGCCGTGACGATCACCTTCGCGACGCCGGCGTCGTAGAGCTGCTTGGCGTGGCGCAGCCGGGCCTGGAAGATCGGCGACGGCTTGCCGTTGTACTGCGCGGCGCCGAGCACGACGATCACGTCGGCGTGCGAGCGGTCGTCGGTCCTGGCCACCTGCCACACGCGGAACGCGGTGCCGCCCAGCACGAGCGCGATGATCAGCACCCCGCCGAACACGAAGCGGCGAAGCCAGCTGTGGTTGCGTTTCCCCATCGCGGCCCATCCTCGCACGAGGACGTTCAGAGCCAGCCGTTCTCCTCGGCGAGCCGCACCGCCTCCGCCCGGGTTCGCGCCCCCGTTTTGCCGATCGCCGCCGACAGGTGGTTGCGGACCGTGCCCTCCGACAGGTGCAGCCGCCGCGCCACGTCCGCGACCGTGCCGCCGTCGCTGGCGGCGCGCAGCACCTCGTGTTCGCGCGCCGTCAGCGGACTCGCCCCGGTGGCCAGCGACTCCGCGGCGAGCGCGGGATCGACCACACGCAGCCCGTTGGAGACCCGCCGCACGGCATCGACCAGTTGCTCGGGCGGTGAGTCCTTGACGAGGAAACCCGAAGCGCCCGAGGCCATCGCGCGCGCGAGATAGCCCGGCCTGCCGAACGTGGTGCACACGATGATCCGGCACGACGGCAGCGCGGCGTGCAACTCGGCCGCGGCCGCGAGCCCGTCCTTGCCGGGCATCTGCACGTCGAGCAACGCCACGTCCGGGCTGGACTCCTCGGCGGCGGCGAGCACCTCCTCGCCGGAGCCGACCTGCGCGACGACCTCGATGTCCGCCTCCAGGCCGAGCACCGTCGCCAGCGCGCCGCGCACCATCGCCTGGTCGTCGGCCAGCAGCACCCGGATCACGACACCGCCTCCAGCGCGGGCCGCACTTCGGCCCGCACCAGGAATCCGCCGTCGGCACGCGGTTCGGCGCGCAACGTCCCGCCCACGCCGGCGAGCCGTTCGGCCAGACCACGCAAACCGTTGCCGCACACGCCTTCCGGCGCGCCGGCCCCGTCGTCCTCGATCTCCATCCAGGTCCCGCCGAGCCGCACCTTCACGCGCTTCGCGCCGGAATGCCGCAGCACGTTCGTCACCGCCTCGCGCAGCACGTAACCGAACGTCTGCTGCAGATCCGGCCGGACGTTGTCCACCGCGTGCGGCAGATCCGCGTCGATCTCGGCCGCCCGCAACGCCGCCCGCGCCCCCACGACCTCCGCCGACAGCGACACCTCGCGATATTCCGACACGGTCGCCCGCACGTCGGTCAACGCGCTGCGGGACAACGATTCCACCTCACGGATCTCCGAGATCGCGCGTTCGGCCTCGCCGCCGGTCTCCAGCACCCGTCGCGCCAGCCCCGCCTTGACCGCGATCGTGGTGAGGCTGTGGCCGAGGATGTCGTGCAGGTCCCGTGCCAGCCGCTCACGTTCGGCGGTGACCGCCAGCGTCGCGATCTCGTCCTGCGCCGCGCGCAGGCGGCGCACCGTGGCGAGCAGGCGGCCCATGAAGAACAGCGCGGTGGTCACGCCGATGACGGTGCCGAAGTCGCCGCGCGTGCCGTGTGCCCCGACGTCGAACACCAGCAGCATCCCCAGTGCGAGCACCGACGCGCCGTCCAGCACCAGCACCCACAGCACCGGCAGCCCGAGCGCGATCACCGCCATCGCGTACACGAGCACGTAGATCGTGCCGCCGTGCACGAGCAGGACCATCAGCCAGCCGATCGCGAGCAATCCCGCGCAGAAGGCCAGCTTCGACGGCAGCGCGTCCGGCCGGAACAGGACCTTCGGGAACGTGAGGTAACCGGCCGTGTAGAGGGTCAGCAGGGACATCGCGAGCACGCTTTCGCCGACGCTCGCCTTGCCGCTGACGACCTCCCGCACCGCGGGCACGATGACCGGCAGCAGGCACAGCGCGCCGATCACGGGCCATCGCCCGCCGAAGCGGCGGCGGTCCGGGTCCGCGAACCCGCCCCGCCACTGCTCGGTGTCCCGCCGCCAGTCCACGTCGTTCCCCCTCGTCACACCCGCGCCGAGTCTCTACGGTAGCGCCGGATGACGGCGATCGAGAGCACCACGGTCCACACCGCGAGCACGAGCACGTCCTTGCTGAGCGTGCTGGCGGAGCCGCCGGGAATCGCGCCGCGGCCGATCTCCCCCATCCAGTAGGTCGGCAGCACGTGCGCGATCTTGAGCAGCCACGCCGGCATCGCGGTGACCGGGATGAACACCCCGCCCAGCAACGCCATCGGCAACAGCACCAGCTGGGTGATCGGCTGTGTGGAGTCGGCCGTGCCGATCTGCCCGATCAGCAGGCCCATCAGCGCGAACGGGATCGCCGCCAGCCACACCCCCAGCGTCACGCGCACCCAGCCGGCGCCGCCGAGCGAAACCCCCTCGATCAACCCGCCGACCGCGGGCACCAGCACCACGGGCGCGAGCGCGAGCGTCATGCCCGTCGCGGCCTTGGCGGCGAGGTAACCGCTGCCGGACAGCGGGGTCAGCCGCAGCTGCCGCTGCCAGCCCGCCGCGCGTTCCAGCGCGACCCTGGTGCCGGTGAACAGTGCCGCGGCCATCGCGCCGAAGGCCGTCATGCTCACCATCAGTACCGCCTTCTCGTCCTGTGCCTTGGCGAAGATTCCCACGTACAGCAGGAAAAGCAGCACCGGGAAGGCGACGGTGAAGATCATGAACCGGGGCGAGCGCAGCACGCGCCGGATCTCCAGTGCCAGGAATTTGACGCTCATCGTCCGGTCTCCTCGTCGGCGGTCAGGGTCAGGAAGGCGCCTTCGAGACCGATCGCGGTGATCTCGATGTCGTGTGCGGCGGGACAGGCGGTCAGCAGGGCGCGCAAAGTGGCGTCGGAGTCGTTGCTGGACACCGCGATCCGGTCGCCGCGGACCTGGTACTCGGTGACGCCCGGAAGCTCCGCGATCGCTGTCTTCGTCGCCCCCGGCGCGACGGCGCGTAGCGTGCGGCCCCCGGCCAGCGCGCGGACCTCGGCGACCGAGCCGTCGGCCACGACGCGGCCGCCCCGCATCAGCACCACCCGGTCGGCGAACTCCTCGGCCTCCTCCAGGTAGTGGGTCGCGAACAGCACGGTGCGGCCGGTGTCGGTGAAGGCCTGCATCGACCGCCAGAACTCGCGGCGGCTGCCGACGTCCATCGCCGCGGTCGGCTCGTCCAGCAGCAGCAGATCCGGATCGCTGACCAGCGCGACAGCGAACCGCACGCGTTGTTTCTGGCCGCCGGAGAGCTTGTTGCCCCGGCGTTTGGCGAGTTCCTCGATACCGGCGCGGCGCAGTGCCTCGGCGACCGGCATCGGGGTGCGGTGCAGCGAGGCGACCATGCCGACCATCTCGCCGACCGTCGCGTCGTCGAGCAGCGCACCGCCCTGCAGCATCGCGCCGATCACGCCGTCGGCGATCGCGCCGGACGGCTCGGCGCCGAACACGCTCACCGTGCCCGCGTCGGGCCGGCTCAGGCCCAGGATCATGTCGATGGTCGTGGACTTGCCCGCCCCGTTCGGGCCGAGCAGCGCGACGACCTCCCCCGGTGCGATGGTGAGGTCGACGCCGTCGACCGCCCGCACCTGGCCGTAGTGCTTGCGCAAGCCGGTGAGCCGCACTGCCGCGCCTTGCGCGACCGCGCTCCTGGCCTGGCCGATCTCAGTTGCGTTCATGCCACCGAGACTGCCGCCGGGCGGCCCGCGAAGCGCAGGCCGCCCGTCACCCCCTGGGCATGACGTTTGTCAGGGGTTCAGCAGCCCAGAAGGCGGGTGGCGAGGTACTCCTCGACCTTGTCCATGGCCACGCGTTCCTGGGACATGGTGTCGCGCTCGCGGACCGTGACCGCCTGGTCTTCCAGCGAGTCGAAGTCCACGGTGATGCAGAACGGCGTGCCGATCTCGTCCTGGCGGCGGTACCGGCGGCCGATCGCGCCCGCGTCGTCGAACTCCACGTTCCAGTTCCTGCGCAGCGCCGCCGCGAGGTCGCGCGCCTTCGGGGTCAGGTCGGCGTTGCGCGACAGCGGCAGCACCGCGGCCTTCACCGGCGCGAGCCTGCGGTCCAGCCGCAGCACGGTGCGCTTGTCCACGCCGCCCTTGGCGTTGGGCGCCTCGTCCTCGGCGTAGGCGTCCAGCAGGAACGCCATCATCGGGCGGCCAACACCGGCCGCGGGCTCGATCACGAACGGCCGGTAGCGGGCGCCGCCGGCCTGGTCGAAGAACGACAGGTCCACACCCGAGTGGTTGGAGTGCGTGGTGAGGTCGAAGTCGGTGCGGTTGGCGATGCCCTCCAGCTCACCCCACTCCTGACCGGAGGAGAACCCGAAGCGGTACTCGATGTCCACCGTCCGCTTCGAGTAGTGGGACAGCTTCTCCTTCGGGTGCTCGTAGTGGCGCAGGTTGTCCCGCTTGATGCCCAGGCCGGTGTACCAGTCGGTGCGCAGGTCGATCCAGTACTGGTGCCACGTCTCGTCCTCGCCGGGCTCGACGAAGAACTCCATCTCCATCTGCTCGAACTCGCGCGTGCGGAAGATGAAGTTGCCCGGCGTGATCTCGTTGCGGAAGGACTTGCCGACCTGGCCGATGCCGAACGGCGGCTTCTTGCGCGACGTGGTGAGCACGTTGAGGAAGTTCACGAAGATGCCCTGCGCGGTCTCCGGGCGCAGGTAGTGCAGCCCCTCCTCGGACTCGACCGGGCCGAGGAAGGTCTTGAGCAGCCCGTTGAAGCTGCGGGGCGCGGTGTACTGGCCGCGGGTGCCGCAGTTGGGGCAGGGCACCTCGGACAGGTCGCCCTCGGGGACCTGCTTGCCGGTGCGCTCCTCGAACTCTTCCTGGAGGTGATCGGCGCGGAACCGGCGGTGGCAGGACAGGCACTCCACCAGCGGGTCGACGAAGGCCTCGACGTGCCCCGAGGCCTCCCACACCTTGCGCGGCAGGATCACGGCGGAGTCGAGCCCTACGACGTCGTCACGGCCCTGCACCATGGTCTTCCACCACTGGCGCTTGATGTTTTCCTTGAGCTCGACCCCGAGCGGTCCGTAGTCCCAGGCCGAGCGGGTACCGCCGTAGATCTCCCCGCTGGGAAAGACGAATCCACGGCGCTTGCACAGGCTGACTACGGTTTCAATGGTGTTGGCGGGCACTCCACGCTCTCCATGGCTGCGGGGAACTTGTTTCGTCCAGCGTATCCGGCCGTTGTTCCGGCCCGGCGAGGGGCTTGACAGATCGCAGGGCCGCCCGTTAGTGACCACTAGACTGGGGAGTAACCATCGACAGGCTGGAGATCGACATGCCGACGGCGAGCCCGGACGCGGCCCTGCCCGAAGAGGTGCATTCCGCGGACCCGCGCAAGCCGCACACCCCGGCGCTGCCGCCCCCGACGCTGGCCGAGGCCGGGGAGCTGCTGCGGGCGCTCGCCGCGCCGGTGCGCATCGCCATCGTGCTGCAGCTGCGGGACGCGCAGCGCTGCGTGCACGAGCTGGTGGACGCGCTCGACGTCGCGCAGCCGTTGATCAGCCAGCACCTGCGGGTGCTCAAGGCCGCGGGCGTGGTCTACGGCGAGCGGCACGGCCGTGAAGTGGTGTACCGGCTCGTGGACGATCACCTTGCGCATATCGTGGTGGACGCAGTCGCCCACGTTCAGGAGGGAAAGTGAGCAGCAGTGTCGCCCCGGTGCCCGGCCGCCGCGCGACCAGGCAGCGCGCCGCGGTGGTGGAGCTGCTTGCGGAGATCGACGACTTCCGCTCGGCCCAGGAACTGCACGACGAGCTGCGCAAGCGCGGGGACGGGATCGGGCTGACCACCGTCTACCGCACGCTGCAGTCGCTGTCGGAGGCCGGTGAGATCGACGTGCTGCGCACCGGCTCGGGCGAGGCGATCTACCGCCGCTGCTCCTCGCATCACCACCATCACCTCGTGTGCCGCTACTGCGGCCGCACGGTCGAGGTCGAAGGACCCGCGGTGGAGCGCTGGGCGGAGAAGATCGCGGCGGGCAACGGGTTCTCCGATATCACGCACACCGTCGAGATCGTCGGCACGTGCGCCGACTGCACCGCTAATCCTCGTACGGGTTCTGGGGCGCGCTGATCCGCTTCGCGGTGCCCACGACGAAGTCCGCGGTGTAGGAGTTCTGCCTGGTCGCGGTGTTCGGCACCACCTGCCCGGTCACCTGTAGCCAGGTGTCGTCGGCGTAGGCGGCCACTCGCCGGCCGACGAGCCGCACCTTCAGCGGGTAGGCGTCGGCGGCGCAGCAGGTGATCACCATCCGTGCCAGCAGCGCCGATCCCTTGTCGTGCGAGACGAAACCGGTGAGCTCGACGGTGCGGCCGTCGAGTGAACCGCCGGCGTCCCAGCCCGCGCGCGTGACGAACTGGGTCATCGTCATGGGCAGCGGATCGCCCGGCGGCAGCGGCGGGAACGCGGCCGAGGACTGCACGGCAGGCCGCGCCTCGGACCGGGTGACCGAGTACGCGCCGAGCGCCGGTGGCGCGACCAGGAACACCGCCAGCACCGGAACCACCAGCAGCCACGCCGACCGGGCCGGATGGTGGTGGCCGTGGCCGTCGCCGTGCCCGACGGTCCGGCCGGCGCGCGCGGCCAGGATGTCGCGGACGATCGCGATCGCGCCGAGCGCCACCATCACCGCTCCCCCGGCCAGCAGCCAGGGCAGCTGCGCGGGTTTGACGTAGCGCAGGTAGTCGCCGTTGAAGCCGATCTTCAGCAGCGCGCCGCCCAGCAGCACGAGCAGGACGTTCTGGGTTTCCCGCCTCATGCCACCTGCCTCACGAACACCAGCGCGAGCAGCACGTCCAGCGCACCGAGCCCGATGCCGAGGTACGCGAGCCCGCCCGTCTTCCTCGCGAGCACGCCGAACACGACCGCGAGCACGGCGGCGAGCAACACCACAACGCCGAGCGCGGCGAGCAGCACCGCCGCGACGGCCGCGACCGAACGCGGCAGCGTGGCGGTGTCCGGCGGCGACAGGATCGCCCAGCTCACCCACGTCGACACCGCGAACACCAGCCCGATCGCGCCGGAGGCGATCCCGGCCAGCGCGAGCCTCGGCCTCACCGCGCACCCCCGATCAGCAACGCGCCGACGCCGGCGCCGCAGCACACGGCGACCACGAACGTCGCCGGCGCGAACCGCACGGCGAACGACCGGCCGAACGTGCCCGCCTGCAACGCGAACAGCTTCACGTCGACGGCCGGACCGACGACCAGGAACACGAGTTTGGGCAGCAACGGCAACGCGGTCAGCGACGCGGCGACGAACGCGTCGGCCTCGCTGCACAACGCGAGCACGAACGCGAGCACGGCCATGACGAGCACCCCGAGCACGAGCTGGTCGCCGAGCGCGCCGAACCACGACGGCGGGACCAGAACCCCCAGCGAGGCCGAGATGATCCCGCCGAGCACCAGGAACCCGCCCGCCTCGACCAGGTCCGCGCGGGCGGTCTCGGCGAAGGTCTTCCAGCGGCTGCCCTCGGGGTCGGGCATGCGTTGCAGCGCCCGCGAGACGATCCAGTCGAGCTTGCCCCAGCGCGCCCACAGCAGCCCCATCACCACGGCGGTGGCGAACGAGCCGAGGAAGCGGGCCAGCACCATCTCGGGTTTGCCGGGGAACGCGACGGCGGTGGCCACGAGAACGACCGGGTTCACGGCGGGCGCGGCGAGCAGGAAGGTCAGCGCGGCGGCCGGTGCCACGCCCTGTCCCATCAGCCTGCGGGCGACGGGCACCGAGGCGCATTCACAGCCGGGCAGTGCCACACCGGCCAGGCCCGCGACTCCCACGGCGGCCTCCGTGCGGCGCGGCAGCGCCCTTTCCAGGACCCGCGCCGGGACGAAGGCCGCGATGGCGCCGCTGAGCAGCACGCCGAGCACCAGAAAGGGCAGCGCCTGCACGCACACCGCGACGAACACGGTGGCGCCGGTGCGCAGTGCCGGCACGTCGAGTACCCGTTGCAACCAGGACTGCCCGAGGATCGCCACGAGCAGCACGACGCACAGCACCTCGACCGAGGTGATGCGGCGGCGTTTGGGCGCGCGCTGTTCCGCTTCGGTGGCGATATCCACGCGCCGATGATGCCAGGGCGGCCGGCCGGACCGGTCAGCCGATGCCGGTCCGGCTCAGTTCTGTGCCGGGATCAGCTCGCCCCGCAGCTGCGAAGCGGTGGAGATCACGAGCATCAGCAGCGTGCCCAGCGCGCTGATTTCCAGGCCCTGCGCGGGAAACGCGTACCGCAGCGTCAGATCCAGGCCCCGGTCGGTGTGGCTGACCCCGAGGGTGCCGAACAGCCCCTGGCCCGCGCGCTCGGCCGCGGAGGCCGCCACGCCCGGCTCGTCGGGCAGGTCCCACGCCACGACGCAGGTCAGGCTCAGCACCGTGAGGCCCTCGGCGAGTTCGGTCGACTGCACCACGCACGGCACACCCGCGTGCGCGAACGTCAGTGCGCCGTCGTCGTCCACCTTGACGTCGATGTAGCGCTCCAGCGCCTCGTGGGCCCTGCGCAGCATGTCGGTGGTCGTGCTCATGAACTCGCCTTTCCGGTGGCGGCATCGATCGCGGCGCCGAACCGGCGGTCGCGCTTGGCGAACTCCAGGCACGCCGCCCACAGCTGCCTGCGGTCGAAGTCCGGGAACAGGGTGTCCTGGAAGACGAACTCCGCGTAGGCCGACTGCCACAGCATGAAGTTCGAGGTGCGCAGCTCGCCCGAGGGCCGCAGGAACAGGTCCACGTCGGGCATCTCGGGCTGGTACATGTACTTCGCGAGCATTCGCTCGTCGATCTTGTCCGGGTTGATCTTGCCGTCGGCGGCGAGCCGCGCGAGCCTGCGCGTGGCGTCGACGATCTCGGCGCGGCCGCCGTAGTTGACGCACATCGTCATGTTCAGCAGCGTGTTGTGCTTGGTCTTCTCCTCGGCCGCCTGCAGCTCCTTGATGACGCTGCGCCACAGCCGCGGCGCCCGGCCCGCCCACCGGATGCGCACGCCGATCGAGCCGAGGTAGTCGACCTGCCTGCGGATCGTGTCGCGGTTGAAGCCCATCAGGAAGCGCACCTCCTCGGGGCTGCGCTTCCAGTTCTCGGTGGAGAACGCGTACACCGACAGCCACTTCACGCCGAGTTCGACCGCACCGGAGGCGACGTCGATCATCACGGCCTCACCGCGCTTGTGCCCCTCGATCCTGGGCAGGCCACGCTGGTTGGCCCACCGGCCGTTGCCGTCCATCACCAGCGCGACGTGGTTCGGCACCAGTTCGGCCGGGATCTGCGGCGGCCGCGCCCCCGAGGGATGGGGATCCGGCGCCCGCACCGTCACCGATGTCGCCTGGCGTCCCCTGCGCAGCACCTGATCTCGCCTCCCATACGTTGGACCCGCCGCACGACCCTACTGGCCGCCGGTGGTCACCTCCCGCGCGCGTCGTTCGACCAGCGGCAGTGACCGCAGCTGACGTTCCAGGTGCCACTGCAGCAGCGCCGCGACCAGCCCGCTCGCGTCGCGCCGCGAACCGGGCACCGACGCCTCCGCGACGTCCCAGTCGCCGTGCAGCAACGCCGCCAGCAGCACCAGCACCTCCGGCGCCGGATGCACCGACCCGGGCGCGCGGCAGTTGCCGCACAGCGAACCGCCCGCCTGCACACTGAACGCCGTGTGCGGGCCGGGCAGCCCGCATCGCGCGCATTCGGTGATCGCCGGCGCCCAGCCGGCGAAGGCCATCGCCCGCAGCAGGAACGCGTCCAGCACGAGTGAGGAGTCCCGCTGCCCGTCGGCCAGCGCCCGCAGCGCACCGGTGACCAGCAGGTACAGCCGCATCGCGGGCTCGCCCTCCTCGGCCGTGAGCCGGTCGGCGGTCTCGGCGATGGCGCTGGCCGCGGTGTAGCGCTGGTAGTCGCCGACGATGGGCAGCGCGAACGCGTCCACGGTCTGCACCTGGGTGATCACATCCAGCGTGCGGCCGGTGTAGAACTGCACGTCGACATGGCCGAAGGGCTCCAGCCGCGCACCGAAGCGCGAGGTGGTGCGCCGCACGCCCTTGGCGACGGCGCGCACCTTGCCGTGCCGCCGGGTGAGCAGGGTGATGATCCGGTCGGCTTCACCCAGCTTGTGCACCCGCAGCACCACCCCGGTGTCGCGATAGAGGCTCACCACGACATCATCTCACCGGGCACCGACAGAACCCGTACCGCCGGTGGCGAGCCGAGGTCAGTAGTAGGACGGGACGCTGCTGGCGGCGACGATCGCGACGATGAACCCGATGATGCCGATGACCCAGCCGACGGCGCCGAGGATCGTCGCGACCAGGCACAGCGTCCTCGCCGAGTCCGAAGCCTGCTTGGCACCGACCAGATTGCCCTGCGCCTTGAAGGTGTCGACCTCGTTCGCCTTCATGATGGCGAAGATCGCCACGATCCAGAACAGGAAGATGCAGCCGATCGCCCAGCCCTTGTAGTTCGGGATCTCCTGGCCCGGCTGCGCGTAGGGCGCCTGCGGATACTGCGCCCCGTACGGCTGCTGCGGATAAGGCTGCTGGCCGTAGGGCTGCTGCTGCCCGTAGGCAGGGGCCGGGACCGGGCCGGATGCCGGGTAGCCGGGCTGGGGCGGCGGCGGCTGCTGGCCATAGGGCTGGCCGTACGGATTGGTCATCAGGGCTGCTCCCCCTCGATCGTCGACTGTCGGCGCACAGCGTAGCTGACCGAACGGGCAGCGTAAGGGGACGCGGCCGGATTCAGCCGATCAGAAACCGAGGCGCCGCAACTGTTTCGGATCGCGCTGCCAGTCCTTGGCGACCTTGACGTGCAGGTCGAGGTACACCTTGCTGCCCAGCAGCGCCTCGATGTGCTTGCGCGCCTGCGATCCCACGGTGCGCAGCCGCTCGCCCTTGTGGCCGAGAATGATGCCCTTCTGGCTGGGCCGCTCGACGTAGAGCAGCGCGTGCACGTCGACCATGTCGTCGCGGCCCTCGTGCGGCAGCATCTCCTCCACCGTCACCGCGATCGAGTGCGGCAGTTCGTCGCGCACGCCCTCCAGCGCGGCCTCGCGGATCAGCTCCGCGATCAGGGTCTGCTCCGGCTCGTCGGTCAGATCGCCGTCCGGGTAGAGCTGCGGCCCCTCCGGAAGCCGCGCCACCAGCAGGTCCTCCAGGGTCTTGACCTGGAAACCGTCCACGGCCGACACCGGGACCAGCTCGGCGAACTCCATGACCTCCTGCAGTGCCAGCAGCTGCTCGGCGATCTGCTGCTGGCTCGCCAGGTCGGTCTTGGTGACGATGCCGATCACCGGGGTGCGCTTGGCGATCTTTGCCAGCTCGTTGGCGATGAACTTGTCGCCGGGGCCCACCTTCTCGTTCGCGGGCACACAGAACCCGACGACGTCCACTTCGGACCACGTCGAGTACACGAGATCGTTGAGCCGCTCTCCCAGCAGCGTGCGGGGCCGGTGCAGCCCCGGGGTGTCCACAATGACCAGTTGCGCGTCGTCGCGGTGCACGATGCCGCGGATCGCGTGCCGCGTGGTCTGCGGCTTGCTGGAGGTGATCGCGACCTTCGTGCCGACGAGCGCGTTGGTCAGCGTCGACTTGCCCGCGTTGGGGCGGCCGACGAAACAGGCGAAACCGCTGCGATGCGTCACCGCACCACTTCCTGCACTTCGCCCCTCAAATCGGCGCGGAACACCGGCGCGGTCGCGGCCAGGTCCCGCACCGCCTGCATCGACGCGCTGGACACCAGCGGCTCGTTGGTGACGACGGCGGCGGCCTCCAGCCCCTCCGCGCCGCTGGACACCGCGGCGGCGATCGCGGCCTGCAGCGCCGAGATCTGGAACGAGGGCAGATCGACCGTGGTCGCCGCGTAGGTGCGGCCGTCGGTGTCGCGCACCGCGGCCCCCTCCGCGGCCTGTGTCCTCGCCCGTGCCGATCGGGCGAGCACGACGATCTTCTCGTCTTCCGGCGCCAGCTCAGACATCTACGCTCCCATCACGTTCGTCACCGTTGCCGGTAGGAACCCTACGTCCCGCGATGGTCTGGTCGTCCGCGCGGACCACCACGGTCGTGATCCGCATCCGGCCGCGGCGGTCCTTGCCGCCCTCGGCGTGCAGCCGCAGGCCGTCCACTTCGGCCTCCGCGCCGGGCAGCGGAACCCGGCCGAGCCGCTGCGCGAGCAGCCCGCCGACGGTCTCCACGTCGTGGTCGGCCAGTTCGAGACCGAACAGTTCGCCGAGGTCGTCCACGGACAGCCGGGCCGAGACGCGCACGGACTTGTCGTCGAGGTGCTCCACGGGCGGGCGCTCCTCCAGGTCGGACTCGTCGGTGATCTCGCCGACGATCTCCTCCAGGATGTCCTCGATGGTGAGCAGCCCCGCGGTGCCGCCGTACTCGTCCACTGCGATCGCCATGTGGTTGTGCGAGACCTGCATTTCCCGCAACAGATCGTCAAGCCGCTTGGAGTCGGGCACGAAGCTGGCCGGGTACATCAGTTCCGCCACCGGCTTCGCGGAGCCCTCGTCGAGGCTGGCGCGCACGAGATCCTTGAGGTTCACCACCCCGGCGATATCGTCGACGGACTCGCCGATGACCGGGATGCGGGTGAATCCGGTGCGCAGCGACAGCGCGAGCGCCTGGCGGACGGTCTTGTCCTGCTCGATCCAGACGATCTCGGTGCGCGGCACCATGACCTCGCGCGCGACGGTGTCGCCGAGCTCGAACACCGAGTGGATCATCTCGCGCTCGGAGTCCTCCACGACGCCGCGTTCCTGCGCGAGGTCGACCAGTTCACGCAGCTCGACCTCGGAGCTGAACGGGCCCTCACGGAACCCCTGACCGGGCGTGATCGCGTTACCGACGAGGATCAGCAGCCGGGACAGCGGCCCGAGGACGGTGCCGAGCGCGCGGACCGGCCCGGCGAGCGCGGCGCCGACGCGGTACGGGTGCTGCCGCCCGATTGTGCGCGGGCCCACCCCGATGAGCACGAAGCTGACCACGACCATCACCACGGCGGTGACCACCACGGCCAGCCCGACGGAGTCGATCCAGCGCAGGAACACCACGGTGACCAGCACGGTCGCGGTCAGCTCGCAGATCATCCGCAGCAACAGCAGCAGGTTGATGTGCCTGCGCCGTTCCGCGACGACGGCCGCGAGCTGGCGCGCCCCGGGCCGGCCGAGCCGGATCAGGCCGTCCACGCGGGCGGCCGAGACGGTGCTGATCGCGGCGTCCGCGGCGGCGAACACCCCGCCGAGCAGCACCAGCGCGACGGCGATGATCAGCAGTGCGGCTGAACTCGCCATCAGCCGATCCGCGTGTGGTCAGCGGCGGCAGCCGCCTCCTGGGAGGACGGCGGCTCGCACCGCCGCGGGTTCTCAGGCGTCTCCTCGCGAGCACAGCGCCGACGCGGTGTAATGCCAACCAGGCGATCCCGGAGCGAGGGGGCGTCTGAGGTTCCGCCACCCGCACCGCTACGCAAGCGAGCCAACATTGCGTTACGCGTCGTCGACGGTGCCGTCGAGACCAGCCGCCCCGAGGAGACGATCGTCGTTGGAACGCTGGGCGTCGCGCCGTTTCGCCGCCGCGGTCGCGGCCTTGAAATCGGTGAGCAGCCGCTTCTGCAGCCCGAACATCTCGCGTTCCTCGGCCGGTTCGGCGTGGTCGTAGCCGAGCAGGTGCAGCACCCCGTGCACGGTGAGCAGGTGCAGCTCGTCGAGCAGCGAATGGCCCGCCGTGCGGGCTTGGTCGCGCGCGAAGGACGGGCACAGCACGATGTCGCCGAGCAGCGCGGGCGAGGTGTCGCCCGCGTCGGGGCGGCGCGTCGAGTCCAGCTCGTCCATCGGGAAGGCCATCACGTCGGTGGGCCCTGGCAGGTCCATCCAGCGTTCGTGCAGGTCGGACATCACGTCGAGGGTGACGAGCACGATGGACAGCTCGGCGAGCGGGCTGACCTCCATGCGGTCGAGTGCGAACCGGGCGGCGGAGACGATCGTGGTCTCGTCCACCGCGATCCCCGACTCGTTGGCGATTTCGATGCTCATGGTGGTTTAGTGGCGGCCCTTCCAGCCGTTGCCGTTCCCGGCGGCGTCCTGAGTGGCCTGCCACTTTTCGTAGGCGTCCACGATGTCGCCGACCAGCCGGTGCCGCACGACGTCGTGGCTGGTCAGGTTGGCGAAGTGTAGATCGTCGACCCCTTCGAGGATCTCGCGCACCACCCGAAGGCCGCTGCGCTGCCCGTTGGGCAGGTCGACCTGGGTGATGTCGCCGGTGACCACGATCTTCGAGCTGAAGCCGAGCCGGGTCAGGAACATCTTCATCTGCTCGGGCGTGGTGTTCTGCGCCTCGTCGAGGATGATGAACGCGTCGTTGAGGGTGCGGCCGCGCATGTAGGCCAGCGGCGCGATCTCGATCGTGCCCGCCTGGATGAGCCGCGGGATCGAGTCCGGGTCGACCATGTCGTGCAGCGCGTCGTACAGCGGCCGCAGGTACGGGTCGATCTTTTCCGACAACGTGCCCGGCAGGAAGCCCAGCCGCTCGCCGGCTTCGACGGCGGGGCGGGTCAGGATGATCCGCGTGACCTGCTTGGCCTGCAGGGCCTGCACGGCCTTGGCCATCGCGAGGTAGGTCTTGCCGGTTCCGGCAGGCCCGACGCCGAACACGATCGTGTGCTTGTCGATGGCGTCGACGTAGCGTTTCTGATTCAGCGTCTTGGGCCGGATGGTGCGCCCGCGCCTGGACAGGATGTCCATGCTGAGCACGTCGGCGGGCGATTCGCCGCCGGAGGAGAGCATGCCGACGGTGCGCCGCACGGTGTCGGGACCGACCTGCTGCCCGCGCCCGGCCAGGGTCACGAGCTCGGCGAACACGCGCTCGCCGAACGCGACGTCGGCGGGTGCCCCGGTGAGGGTGACCTCGTTGCCCCGTACGTGCACGTCAGCCTCGAGCAGCTCCTCGGCGACGCGCAGGTTCTCATCGCGCGAACCGAGCAGCGTGAGCGCCGCCGCGTCCGGGATCGGGAACCGGGACTGCGCACTCTTCGTGGCGATCTCGGTGACGTCCGTAGTGTTGGTCTTGCTGACGTCGTCGGGGACGTCGGATCGGGCGGCTCCACCCTGTGCGGTTCCGGCCACGTGCCCTCGGGCCTGCTTCCTGCGCGTACGCTAATCGGTTTTCACTGACACCATGAATGCTAGCGGCACGCACCCGCTTGTCGCAGGTGGTTACTCGTACCGTCCGAACAGACCGAGCTGTTCGCCGCCCAGAACGTGCGCGTGAACGTGGAAGACGGTCTGCCCGGCATCACTGTCGGTGTTGAATACAACGCGGTAACCCGACTCCCTGATTCCCTCCAGGTCGGCGACCTTGTGGGCGGTCGTGATCACGTCGGAGAGCAGCTGGGGGTCGGCCGCCGCGAGTTCGGCGACGTTGCGGTACCGCGTCTTGGGCACGACGAGCACGTGCACCTTGGACTGGGGCCGGATGTCCCGGAAGGCGTAGGTGGTGTCGTCCTCGTAGACCTTCTCCGAGGGAATCTCCCCGGCGATGATCTTCTCGAACAGCGTCTCCGCATCACTCATGCGAGGAACATACCAATGCGGCTGTCACCCCGGCCGAACGCGAAGTTCCGCAGAAACCGAAGATGCCGTGGGCCCACCAGACACAGCAGCTCGAGGCGCGAAGTTTCGCCGAAACTGAAGATGCCGTGGGGCGGTGAGGCCTGGGGGTCGCCCCACCGCCACCACGGCTCCGCCGGACCGAGGGGGGAGGTGTCCGGCGGGGTATGGATACCCGGGATCGCGCCCCAGGTGTCGACCAGCGTAATGGGTGGTACGGCCCGAGCGCCACAGCCGCGACCCAATTTCTTCCTGGTTTCGAAGACACCGGGTATGAAATCCGGTAAAGGCGACTCACGCCCAGCGGGAGGTCAGCGCACCGAGCGCGCCGAGGCCGACGGCGGCGGCCGTCGAGGTGCGCAACACCGACGCGCCCAGCCGGACCGGAACGGCGCCCGCCGCGGTCAGCGTCTCGACCTCGGCATCGCTCACGCCGCCCTCCGGGCCCACCACCAGCAACAGCTCGCCGTCCTCCGGCAGCGTCACGTCGGTGAGCCGCCGCTCGGCGCTGCCTTCCAGCACCAGCGTCAGCGAAGCCCGCTCGACGGCGGCGGTCAGCCCGGCGAGGCCCACGGGGTCGGCGACCGGCGGCACCCACGTGCGCCGTGCCTGTTTCGCCGCGGCACGGGCGGTGTTCCGCCAGCGTGCGAGCGCCTTCGCTCCGCGCGGGCCGTCCTCCCACTTGGCGACGCTGCGTTCGGCCCGCCACGGCAGCACCGCGTCCGCTCCCGCCTCGGTGGCCAGCTCGACCGCCAGTTCGCCGCGGTCGCCCTTCACCAGCGCCTGCACAACCGTCACGCACAGTCGTGGCCGCGGCTGCGACCACCGGTGCTCCACGACGAGATCGAGCGCGGCGTCGCGTCCGGGCCGCACCGACTCCACGACGCAGTCCGCGGCACCGCCAGCGCCGTCGGACAGCGTCAGCCGCTCCCCCGGCCGCATCCTCCGCACGGTCGCGGCGTGCCGTGCCTCCTCGCCGTCCAGCACGGCACGGGAACCGGCCGGAAGTTCTTCGACCAGGAACACCGGCGTGGTGGTGGCCGGCATCTACTTGTGGCTCTTGGCGCGCAGCTTCGAGAACAACCCGCCGGAGCGGCCGTTGCTGGCCAGCGTCGGGACCTCCTCGCCGCGCTCGTGCGCCAGCTGCAGCAGCAGCTCGCGCTGGCTCTCGTCGAGCCGGGTGGGCACCGTGACGTCGATGTGGACGTACAGGTCACCACGGCCGTCGACGCGGCCGGAGGAACGCAGCCTCGGCATGCCCTTGCCGGACAGCAGCAGCTCCGCGCCCGGCTGCGTGCCCGGTTCGATCTCCAGCTCGAACTCGCCGTCGATGAGCGTTTCCAGCGGCACGGTCGCGCCCAGCGCGGCGGTGGTCATCGGGACGCGCAGGTTGCAGTGCAGGTCGTGGCCCTCGCGCACGAACACGTCGTGCGGTTCCTCGTCGATCTCGACGTAGAGGTCGCCCGCCGGGCCGCCGCCGGGGCCGACCTCGCCCTGGCCGGAGAGCCGGATCCGCATCCCGTCGCCGACACCGGCCGGGATCTTCGCGGTCACGTCGCGGCGCGCACGCACGCGGCCGTCGCCACCGCACTGGCGGCACGGGTCGGTGATGACCTCGCCGTAGCCGCGGCACACCGGGCACGGCCGCGCGGTGACCACCTGGCCGAGGAACGACCGCTGCACGGACTGCACCTCGCCCTGGCCGCCACAAGTGTCACAGGTCTTGACGGTGCCGCCGGGCGCGGTGCCGTTGCCATGGCACTGGTCGCACAGGATCGCGGTGTCGACCGCGATCTCCTTGTTCACGCCGGTGGCGCATTCCTCCAGGGACAGGCTGATCCGGATCAGCGCGTCGGATCCGGGCTGGACCCGGCTGCGCGGGCCGCGGCCCCGGCTGCCCCCGGTCGCGGCCCCGAAGAAGGCGTCCATGATGTCGCCGAGCCCGCCGAAACCGGCGAACGGGTCGCCGGCACCGCGGCCGCCGCCCGCGCCGTTGTCGAGCGGGTCGCCGCCGAGGTCGACGATCTTGCGCTTCTGCGGGTCGGAGAGAACCTCGTAGGCGGTGGTGACCTCGCCGAACTTGTGCTGGGCGTCCTCGGACGGGTTGACATCCGGGTGCAGTTCCCTGGCCAGCCTGCGATACGCGCGCTTGATCTCCTGATCAGACGCGTTCTTGGGCACCCCGAGAATGCCGTAGTAGTCCCTCGCCACCGTTCTCATGTCCTCCTGAAAAATGGGCTTCTAGCCGCCGGCCAGGATCTGCCCCACGTAGTTGGCCACCGCGCGCACCGCGGCGATCGTTCCCGGATAGTCCATGCGGGTCGGACCGACGATGCCCATGCCACCCAGCAGCATGTCGTCCTTTCCGTACCCGATCGACACCACGGAGGTGCTGCGCATCTGCTCGTCCTCATTTTCCTCGCCGATACGCACGGTGATCGCACCGGGGTTGCGGGCGGCCGCGAGCAGCTTGAGGACGACGACCTGTTCCTCCAGTGCCTCCAGCACCTGGCGCAGCGATCCGGGGAAGTCGGCGACGTTGCGGGTCAGGTTGGCGGTGCCGCCGAGGATGAGCCGTTCCTCCGGGTGGTCGACGAGGTGCTCGACCAGCACGGTGCACACCCTGGTCATGGCATCGCGCAGCTCGCCCGGCGCCTGGTCGGGCAGTTCCGCGACGCGGGCGGCCGCGTCGGTGAGGCGCCTGCCCGAGAGCGTGGAGTTGAGCACGTCGCGCACGCGGCCGACGTTCTCCTCGCTGATCACGTCGCCGAGGTCGATGGTGCGCTGGTCCACGCGGCCGGAGTCGGTGATCACCACGAGCATCAGCCGGGCCGGGGTGAGCGGGACGACCTCCAGGTGACGCAGCGTGGCGTTGGACATGGTCGGGTACTGGATCACCGCGACCTGCCGGGTCAGCTGGGCGAGCAGCCGGACCGAGCGGCGCAGCACGTCGTCGAGATCGATGGCGCCGTCGAGGAAGCTGGTGATCGCCCGTCGTTCGGCCGTGGTCAGCGGCTTGATGTCGGCGAGCCGGTCCACGAACAGCCGGTAACCCTTGTCGGTGGGGATGCGGCCCGCGCTCGTGTGCGGCTGGGTGATGTAACCGTCCTCTTCGAGCGCCGCCATGTCGTTACGCACCGTGGCGCTGGACACACCCAGGTTGTGCCGGTCCACGATCGCCTTCGAGCCGACTGGTTCCTGGTTGGACACGTAGTCGGCGACGATGGCGCGCAGCACCTCGAACCGGCGCTCATCAGAGCTGGCCACGCCTCACCTCCGCGCACTCGACACCTGACATCGAGTTTACGGAAGCCGACGACGACGCGTATCCAGGTCGCCAACAACCCACGCGGCGGCCGGGACGCGTGCATGCCGGGCTCCTCCGGGCTCGCGCGCGAGCGCCCGACCTCGGGCGCAGGCAAGCCCGGACTCGCGCGCACGGCAACCTGAACACGCGCGGGCGAGCCGGGACGCAAGCGCACGGAACCCCGAACACGCACCCGGGCAAGCCTGGACTCGCGCACACCCACGGCCGGACTCCGGCGCAGGCGAGCCCAGACTCCCGCGCACGGAACTCCGAACTCGGGCGCGCGCACCCTCGGACTCGAGCGCGCGGCCACCTGAACACGCGCGCACGCAAACCCGGACTCGGGCGCGCGGAAGCCTGGACTCGCGGGTGGGTCAGGAGTTGCGGGGGAAGCCTAGGTTGATGCCGCCTTGGGACGGGTCGGGCCAGCGTGAGGTGACCACCTTGGTGCGCGTGAAGAAGTGGAACCCCTCCGGACCGTAGGCGTGGGTGTCGCCGAACAGCGAGTTCTTCCAGCCGCCGAAGGAGTAATAGCCCACCGGCACCGGGATCGGCACGTTGAGGCCCACCATGCCGACCTCGACCTCGTTCTGGAACCGCCGCGCGGCGCGGCCGTCGTTGGTGAAGATCGCCGTGCCGTTGCCGTAGCTGCCCGCGTTGACCAGGTTCAGCGCCGCGTCGTAGCTGCCCGCGCGGGCCACCGAGAGCACCGGCCCGAAGATCTCGTCGGTGTAGATCGACATCTCCGGCGTGACGTGGTCGAACAGCGTGGGCCCGAGCCAGAACCCGCCACCCTCGACGGCGATGTCGCGCCCGTCCACCACGAGGGTCGCCCCCGAGTCCACCCCGGCGTCCACATAGGACCCGACCTTGGCACGGTGCGCGGAGGTGACCAGCGGGCCCATCTCCGAATCCGGGTCGTGGCCGTTGCCCACGCGCAGCCGCGACATCCGCTCGGCGATCTTGGCCACCAGCTCGTCGCCAATGGGGTCGACGGCGACGACGACGGACACCGCCATGCACCGCTCCCCCGCCGAGCCGAAGCCCGCGGACACGGCCGCGTCGGCGGCGAGGTCGAGATCGGCGTCGGGCAGCACCACCATGTGGTTCTTCGCACCGCCGAGCGCCTGCACGCGTTTTCCGTTGCTGGTCCCGGTTTCGTAGACATACCGGGCGATCGGGGTCGAGCCGACGAACGAGATCGCCTTGACCTCCGGATGCGTGAGCAGCCCGTCGACGGCGACCTTGTCGCCGTGCAGCACGTTGAGCACACCCGGCGGCAGGCCCGCCTCGGCGAGCAGTTCGGCGATGAACACCGACGCGGACGGATCCTTCTCACTGGGCTTGAGCACGACGGTGTTGCCGCACGCGATCGCGTTGGGCACGAACCACAGCGGCACCATCGCCGGGAAGTTGAACGGCGAGATCACGCCGACCACGCCCAGCGGTTGCGCGATGGAGAACACGTCCACGCCGCGGGAGGCGTTCTCGCTGAACCCGCCCTTGAGCATTTGCGCGGCGCCGCAGGCGTATTCGACGTTCTCGATGGCGCGTGCGATCTCGCCGGCGGCGTCGGATTCGACCTTGCCGTGCTCGGAGGTGATGATCTTGGCGAGATCGTCCTTGCGTGCGGACAGCAGTTCCCGGAAGGCGAACAGGATCCGGGTGCGCGCCGCGAGCGAGGTGTCGCGCCAGCCGGGGAAGGCGCGGGCCGCCGCACCGACGGCCTCGGCCACCTGCCCGTCACCGGCGAAGTCCACGTGCGCGCGGACTTCGCCGGTGGCGGGATCGAACACCTCCCCGGTCCGTTCCGCGTCCCCGGTCCAGCTCTTGCCGTCGATCCAGTGGGAGATCCTCACTTGGTTCCCTTCTGCACGGCCGCGATGGACGCGCCCAGGATGTCGAGCGCCTCACGCGCTTCCTCGTCGGTCAGTGTCATCGGCGGCGCGAGGCGGATGACGTTGCCGTGCAGCCCGCCCTTGCCGACCAGCAGGCCGCGCGCCTTGGTCTCCTCCATGACGGCGGCGGCATGCGAAGGGCTCGGGTCCGTGCCGCCCGAAGCGACCAGCTCGAGGCCGATCATCAGGCCCTTGCCCCGCACGTCGCCGACGATGTCGTGGCGTTCGGCCAGGTCGCGCAGCCCCGCCAGCAGCAGCGTGCCGAGCTTCGCGGCGTTGCCCTGCAGGTCGTGGTCGAGCAGATAGTCCACAGTGGCCTTCGCGCCCGCGGTGGCGACCGGGTTGCCGCCGAAGGTGGAGATGGAGTTCGCGGTGATCGAGTCCATGATCTCGCCACGCGCGACGACCCCGCCGATCGCGAGGCCGTTGCCGAGTCCCTTGGCGAAGGTCATCGCGTCCGGGGTGACGCCGTGCGCCTGGATACCCCAGAAATGCTCGCCGGTGCGCCCCCATCCCGTCTGCACCTCGTCGGAGATCAGCAGGATTCCGTAGGAGTCGAGCACCTCCTTGAACGCGCCGAAGAGCCCGTCCGGCGGCACGTTGAACCCGCCGACGCCCTGGATGGGCTCCGCGATCAGCGCCGCGACGTCACCGGAGGTCGCCGTCTGGAGCACGTCCCGCAGGTCCGCCACGCACGCCTTGATGTAGTCGGCGTCGGACAGCGAGCCGAACGCGTCGCGGTAGCGGTAACCGCCATGCACGTAGCTGACCTTGACCGGGGACAGCGAGCTGGCCGACCAGCCGCGGTTGCCGGTGATGGCGATCGTGCCGAACGCGCGGCCGTGGTAGGAGTTGCGCAGCGCCAGGATCTGGTTGCTGCGCCGGTACTGCGTCGCGATCATCAGCGCGGTCTCGTTGGCCTCGGTACCGGAGTTGGTGAAGAACACCTTCGCGTCCGGGATGCCCGACAGGCGCGCGATCTGCTCGGCGAGTTCGACCTGTTTGCGGATGAGGTACAGCGTCGAGGTGTGCAGCACCCCGGTGTCGACCTGCGCGCGGATCGCGTCGGAGATCTCGGCGACGTCGTAGCCGATCGCGTTGGTCAGGATGCCGGCGAAGAAGTCGAGGTAGGTGTTGCCCTCGGCGTCGGTGACGCGGCGGCCCGAGCCACGAGCGATCTCGATCGGTCGGTCGTAGAACAACGACAGCCAGTTCGGCATGACCGCGCGATGACGGGCCAGCAGGTCGGATTCGCTCATGTCTTACGAGTCTGGTGAACAGCGGCCCCGGCCAATACGGGCAACATGTACGGACTACCCGGTGCGGCCGTACAGTTTGTGTCTTATGTACCCGACCGTCGCCGACGTGCTCGCGCTGCCGGTCGTCCGGCACGGGCGGCCGAGCGTCGTGGCGGGCAAGCAGGGCCTGGACGCGCGGGTGCGCTGGGTGCACGTCGCCGAGGTCGCCGACATCGGGCACCTGCTCAAGGGCGGCGAGCTGGTGCTGACGACCGGCATCGCGCTGCCCGACGACGCGGCCGCGCTCGCGGAGTACATGGACGGGCTCGCCCGGGCCGGGGTCGCGGGACTGGTCGTGGAACTGGTCCGGCACTGGAGCGACGCGCTGCCGCCCGCGCTCGTCGAGGCGGCCGACCACCACGGCGTGCCGCTGGTGACGCTGTCGCGGGAGACGCGCTATGTCGCGATCACCGAGACCGTGAACGGGCTGATCGTGGACGCCCAGGTGGCCGAGCTGCGGGCCGCCGAACAGGTGCACCAGATCTTCACCGAGCTGACCGTGTCCGGCGCGGAACCGGGCGTGGTGCTGCGGGAGGTGGCGCGGCTGACGGAACGGCCCGTGGTCCTGGAGACGCTCTCGCACGAGATGCTCGCCTACGACGCGGCGGGCGCCGACCCCGGCGAACTGCTCGACGCGTGGCTGCCGCGGTCGCGGTCGGTGCACGTCGGCAAGCGCACCGCCTACCACGCCGATGCCGGGTGGCTGGTGACGATCGTCGGCGCGCGCGGGCACGACTGGGGGCGGCTGATCGTCGTCTCCGACGAACCACCGCCCCACCGGCACATCGTGGTGGCCGAGCGGGCCGCGTCGGCGCTGGCGGTGCACCGGCTGGTCGCCCGCGACACAGACAGCCTCGAACGGCAGGCGCACCGGGCGGTGCTCGCGGAACTGATGGCCTCGCCGGTGCCCTCGGCGGAACTGCTCGCACGGTCGGCCGCGCTCGGCGTCCCCCTGGAGGGGCGGCGGCTCGTCGGCGTCGCGATCCGGCCCCGGCTGACCGACGCCGCGGGGCCTGCCGCGTCGGCGACGGTCGTGCTGCGGGAACTGGCGGAGGCGGTGTCGATCGCCGTCCGGCGCGCGAAGGTCTGCGCACTCGTGGCGGTCGCCGACGACGTGACCGTGCGCGCGCTGCTTTCCTTGTCCCCCAAGGCGAATGTGGACGCGGTCCTGGAGCGGCTGGCGCACGCGGTGCGGCAGGCGCGCACCGGCGCGCCGGGCGTGGTCGCGGCCGGGACGACGGTGGCGAGCCCCGCGCACGCCGAACGCAGCCTGACCGAGGCCGCACACGTCGCCGCGGCGGCGCTCAAGTCGGGGTCGGATCGCGCCGTGCACCGGCTGGAGGACGTGCGCCTGCGCGGGCTGCTGCACCTGCTGGCCGGTGACGAGCGGCTGCGCGCGTTCGCCGCCCGCGAGCTGGGGCCGCTGCTCACGCGCGACGCAGCGTCCGGCACGCGGCTGGTGCAGGCGCTGCGGCACTACTGCGAACAGGGCGGGAACAAGTCGGCCGCCGCGGCGGCCGCGCACACCTCGCGCACCGCGTACTACCAGCAGCTGGCCCGGATCGAACAGGTGCTGGGCGTGCCGCTGGAGGAGCCGGAGTCGATGTTGTCGCTGTACGTGGCGTTGCTGGTGCACGACCTGAGCTGAGCCGCCACTCGTTCGGGGCACAGAACCACCTGGTCGTGTAGGTACTGGACGGGTGATCTGGGCGAGATAGTGTCGCCATGCCTGTTTCCACGATCGTTCCCGCCATGGCCTCGCTGCTCGCGATGGCCGGCACCCCCAGCCATCCCGGCGCGGAACTGGCCCTCTCGCTGCACGACAGCGGGGGCCGCACCAGCACGGTGACCCTGAGCTGCCAGCCGGTCGGCGGCTCGCATCCCGAGCGCGGCAAAGGGTGCCGCTCGCTCACCGCCGCCGACGGGGACTTCGACAACCTGCCTGCGGATCCAGGTATGTGCCCGCTGATCTGGGCGCCGGTCACCGCGACCGCGACCGGCCACTGGCACGCGAAGCCCGTGCTCTACACGCACACGTATCCCAACAGCTGTGTCGCGGCGCGAGAATCGGGTCACGTCTTCGATTTCTGAGGCCGCCGTTTTGTTACGGTCGCATTGCCCGGCCGCTACCGGCCGCGCCGAAACACCTGCCCGCGCCGTGCGCAATCGACAGAATGCGTTCCGACGCGGGCAACGGTGAACACTCTGCCAATGCCCCTGGCACGCGCGGCGCGAGCAGGATTCCGCAATGGCACCCTCGCAGATCTCGCACCCCGACGGCCGGGTGGATCTGGCCGACGCCGCGTCCATTCGTGGCAGCCGGTTCTACAACGACGAGCTCGCTCCGGTCCCGGTGGAAAAGCGAACCTGGAGCACCTACAACTATTTCGCGCTGTGGATGGGGATGGCACACAACATTCCCTCCTACGCATTGGCCTCCTCACTCATCGCGCTCGGGATGAACTGGTTGCAGGCGCTGATCACGATCACGCTGGGAAACCTGATCGTGCTCATCCCGATGCTGCTCAACAGTCACGCGGGAACGAAATACGGTATCCCGTTCCCGGTGTTCTCCCGCGCTTTCTACGGGTTGCGGGGAGCGAATTTCGCCGCGCTGCTGCGCGCGTTCATCGCGTGCGGCTGGTTCGGTATCCAGACCTGGGTCGGCGGTGAGGCGATCTACATCCTCGTCGGCAAGCTCGCCGGCGGCGGCTGGCGCAACGCGGCCTCCTTCGGCGGGCAACCGTGGACGCTGTGGCTGTCGTTCGGGGTGTTCTGGATCGTGCAGATGCTCATCATCTGGCGGGGCATGGAAGCCGTGCGGCGCTTCGAGAACTGGACCGCGCCGCTGGTGTCGGTCGGTTTCCTGATCCTGCTCGGCTACGTGCTCGTCAAGGCCGGCGGCATCGGCCCGATCCTGTCCGAGCCCGCCTCGCTCGGCTGGGGTCACGGCTTCTGGAAGGTGTTCGCGCCCTCGCTGATGGCGATGATCGCGTTCTGGTCGACGCTGTCGCTGAACATGCCCGACTTCACCCGCTTCGGCGGCAGCCAGCGGATCCAGGCCCGTGGCCAGCTGCTCGGCCTGCCGACCACGATGACGTTCATCGCGATCGTGGCGATCCTGACCACCTCGGGCGGTCAGGTGCTCTACGGGCAGGCGATCTGGGATCCGGCGCGTCTCGCGGACCGGTTCTCCAGCCCCGTGGTCGTCGTGATCGCGTTGATCGCGCTCGTGCTGGCCACGGTCTCGGCGAATCTCGCGGCGAACGTGGTCAGCCCGTCCTACGACTTCTCCAACGCCTTCCCCAAGCGCATCACGTTCGCGCTGGGCGGGCTGATCTGCGGCATCGTCGGGATCGTCATCATGCCGTGGAAGCTGTACTCCGATCCGAGCATCTACATCTTCACCTGGCTCGGGTTCTACGGCGGAATCCTCGGCGCGGTCGCGGGCGTGCTGGTCGCCGGGTACTGGGTGCTGCGGCGGCGGAAGCTCGATCTGGCCGCGCTCTACACCGAAAAGGGCCGGTACTGGTTCCGCGCGGGCTGGAGCTGGCAGGCGATCGTCGCCACGCTCGTGGGCGCGGTGCTCGCGGTCGGCGGCGCCTACACGGCCCCCGGTTCATCGGGTCCGTTCCCGGCGGACGGGCTGATCCCGTTCCTCAAGCCCGTCTACGACTACAGCTGGGTCGCCGGCCTGGTCGGCGGTTTCGTGGTCTATCTCGCGCTGACCCTGCCGGGTCGCGCACCGGAAGAAGTGGAGGAAACCCGTGAGCAACCTGGTCAGGGCCGCGTTGGTGCAACAGCGGTGGACGGGTGACAAGGACTCGATGATCGCCGGCGCGGTCGAGGCGATCGGCAGCGCGGCCTCGCAGGGCGCGCAGGTGGTGTGCCTGCAGGAGTTGTTCTACGGCCCGTATTTCTGCCAGGTGCAGGACGCCGACTACTACTCCTACACCGAGGGCATCCCGGACGGGCCCACCACGAAGCTTCTGCAAGGTGTGGCCGAGCGGCACGGGATCGTGATCGTCGCACCGATGTACGAGCAGGAACAGGCGGGCGTCTACTACAACACGGCGGCGGTGATCGACGCCGACGGGCGTTACCTGGGCAAGTACCGCAAGAACCACATTCCCCAGGTGAAGGGATTCTGGGAGAAGTTCTACTTCCGGCCCGGCAACATGGGCTATCCGGTCTTCGACACCGCGGTCGGCCGGATCGGCGTGTACATCTGCTACGACCGGCACTTCCCCGAGGGCTGGCGGGCGCTGGGCCTGGCCGGGGCGACGATCGTTTTCAACCCGTCGGCCACCAGCCGGGGCCTGTCGCAGTACCTGTGGCGGCTGGAGCAGCCCGCGGCGGCCGTGGCCAACGAGTACTACGTCGGGGCGATCAACCGGGTCGGCGTGGAACCGTTGGGCGACAACGACTTCTACGGTCAGACCTACTTCGTCGACCCGCGCGGCGAACTGGTCGGGGATGCCGCGTCCGACGCCAAGGACGAGGTGGTCGTGCGTGACCTCGACATGGACGAGCTCGCCCAGGTGCGGGACCTGTGGCAGTTCTACCGGGACCGCCGCCCCGACTCCTACGACACGATTGTGAAGCCGTGATGCGCACGTTGCTCAAGGGCGGGACCGTGCTGTCCACGACGGGCGGCAGCCTCGCCGACGTTCTGGTGGAGGACGAGAAGATCGTCGCGGTCACCGCGCCCGGTGTGTTCACCACGGCGGACACCGTGCTCGACGCGAGCGGCAAGTACGTGCTGCCGGGCGGGATCGACGCACACACGCACATGGAAATGCCCTTCGGCGGCACGTTCTCGGCGGACACCTTCGAAACCGGCACCACCGCGGCGGCCTGGGGCGGCACCACGACGATCATCGATTTCGCCGTGCAGGCCAAGGGCACCTCGCTGGTGTCCACCTTGGACAAGTGGCACGAGAAGGCCGACGGGAACTGCGCCGTCGACTACGGCTTCCACATGATCGTCTCCGACGTCAACGACACGACGCTCAAGGAGATGGAGACCTGCATCGACGGCGGCGTGTCGAGTTTCAAGATGTTCATGGCCTACCCCGGCGTGTTCTACTCGACCGACGGCGAGATCCTGCGCGCGATGCGCAAGGCCACCGAGACCGGCTCGACGATCATGATGCACGCGGAGAACGGCATCGCGATCGACGAACTGGTCGCGCAGGCGCTCGGCGAGGGCAAGACCGATCCGGTGCAGCACGGCTACACTCGTCCGTCCGCTTTGGAGGGTGAGGCGACCTCCCGCGCGATCACGCTGGCCCGGGTGACGGGCGCGCCGCTCTACATCGTGCACCTGTCGGCGGCGGAAGCGCTTTCCGCTGTCGCCGAGGCACGCGACGGGGGCCGGAACGTCTTCGCCGAGACCTGCCCGCAATATCTGTACTTGTCCATCGAGGACCTGGCGCGCCCCGGGTTCGAGGGCGCGAAGTACGTGGCCTCGCCCCCGCTGCGGGAGAAGAAGCACCAGGCCGATCTGTGGCGCGGGCTGCGGACGAACGACCTGTCCGTGGTGTCGACCGATCACTGCCCGTTCTGTTTCAAGGACCAGAAGGAACTGGGCCGCGGCGATTTCTCCAAGATCCCGAACGGGATGCCGGGCGTCGAGCACCGGATGGACCTGCTGCACCAGGGCGTGGTCGCGGGTGAGATCTCGCTGGGGCGCTGGGTGGAGGCGTGTTCCACCACGCCGGCGCGGATGTTCGGCCTCTACCCGCGCAAGGGGGTGATCGCGCCGGGCTCGGACGCGGACATCGTCGTCTACGATCCGGCCGCGCGCCAGACGTTGTCGGCGGAAACGCATCACATGGCGGTGGATTACTCCGCCTATGAGGGATTCGAGATCACCGGCAAGGTGGAGACGGTCCTTTCGCGGGGCAAGGTCGTGGTCTCGCCGTCCGGCTTCAGCGGCGGCACCGGGCACGGGCGTTTCCTCTCGCGGGACAAGTGCCAGTACCTGAACTGAAGGCGGCGGTCATGGATTTCGGTGTGGTGCTGCAGACGGATCCGCCGGCCCGGGATGTCGTGCGGTTGATGAAGACCGCGGAGGATCACGGGTTCGGCTACGGCTGGACGTTCGACTCCGTGGTCCTGTGGCAGGAGCCGTTCGTCATCTATTCGCAGGTACTGGCGAGCACCTCGGCGATGACGGTCGGGCCGATGGTGACCAGCCCCGGCACCCGGGACTGGTCGGTGACGGCGTCGTTGTTCGCCACGCTCAACGACATGTTCGGCAACCGCACCGTCTGCGGCATCGGCCGCGGCGACTCGGCGCACCGGGTGATCGGGAAGCCACCGTCCACTTTGGCCACCGTGCGCGAGTCGATGCACGTGATCAAGGAACTCGCCGAGGGCAGGGAGGTCGTCTACGGCGGGAAGCCGGTGCGCATCCCATGGGTGCGCGGCGGCCGGCTGGAGATGTGGATGGCGGGCTACGGCCCGAAGGCGCTGAAGACGGTCGGCGAGCACGCCGACGGGTTCATCCTGCAGTGTGCCGATCCGGCGATCGCGCGGTGGACGATCGGCGCGGTGCAGGAGGCGGCGCGGGCGGCGGGCCGCGATCCGGCGGGCATCACGATCTGCGTCGCCGCGCCCGCCTACGTCGGAGACGATGTGGCGCACCAGCGGGAACAGTTGCGGTGGTTCGGCGGCATGGTGGGCAACCACGTGGCGGATCTCGTCGCGCGCTACGGCGAGACCGGCCCGGTGCCGCGGGAGCTGACCGACTACATCCGCGGCCGCGAGGGCTACGACTACAGCCACCACGGCCGGGCCGGCAATCCGTCCGCGAACTTCGTTCCCGACGAGATCGTGGACAGGTTCTGCCTGGTGGGCCCGGCGAGCGCGCACATCGAGCGCCTGACCGAGCTGGCGGATCTGGGCGTGGACCAGTTCGCGCTGTACCTCATGCACGACGGCCGGGAGAAGACCCTGGCCGCTTACGGTGACATCACGGGGAAGCTGAGCGCCTGACCGTCACCACGGCACGGTGCCGTCGTCGTTGAAGAACCCACCGGTCGGGCCGTCGTCGGGCAGCGTGGCCAGTGCGACGATGACGCGGGCTCCTTCGGCGACCGTGCGGGTGCCCCGGTGCCCGGTCATGTCCGTCGCGGTGTAACCGGGCGTCGCCGAGTTGATCTTGATGTGCGAGTACGCATCGCTCTTGGCGAACGCCTTGGCGTAGTGGACCGTGAGCATGTTCAGCGCCGCCTTCGACGAGGAGTAGGCCATCCGCAGGTCGGCGTCACCACCGAAGTCGGTGCCGGCGCTGGTCAACGACATCGACGCGGTGGTGCTGGAGACGTTCACGACGCGCGGTGCCGGCGACCTCCTCGACGCTGCCGGCGTCGGTCACGTCGAGCCGTACCGGGAGCGGCTCGGTGCCCGCCGCGGCCAGCTCGCGGGCGGCGGCCTCGCCGCGTTCCGGGTCGCGGCTTCCCAGTAGCACCGTGGCTCCGCGCGCGGCGAGCTGCCGCGCGGTTTCCTTGCCCAGTCCCTTGTTCGCGCCCGTCACCAACGCGACAGGGTGGTCCGTCACGGGCTGGACACCTCCTCGTCGTCTACCTGCTAACCCACGAGTGCCTGGTACACCAGGTTCCGCAGCTCCTGCCGGATCGGGTGGGTGCTGCTGGGCAGCAGCTGGGTGAAGAACAGCGCCGTCACGCCGGTCGCCGGATCGACCCAGAACGCCGTCGATGCGGCGCCGCCCCAGGCGTACTCTCCCTTGCTGGACAAGGTCTTCGCCTTCACCGGGTCGGTCAGCACGGAGAAGCCGAGGCCGAAACCGAAGCCGTGGAAAGGCATTTCCGCGAACAGGGGACGGCCGTAGGCCTCCAGGTCCACGTCGCCGGGCAGATGGTTCGCCGTCATGAGGGCCACCGTCCTCGGGCCCAGCAGGCGCACCCCGTCCAGTTCCCCGCCGCGCAGCAGGAACTGCGTGAACCGGTGATAGTCCGCGGCCGTGGACACCAGGCCGCCGCCACCTGACCAGTAGTCCGGACGGCCGCGGCCCACCTTGCCGAACGCCTCGTTGCGCACCGCTCGCCGCGTGCCCGGCTCCGGGATGTAGAGCGCGCCGAGGCGCTCGTCGTCCACGCCGAACGAGGTGTCGGTCATGCCGAGCGGGGTGAAGATGCGCTCACGGAAGAACTCGTCCAGCGACTGGCCCGACACGACCTCCACGAACCGGCCCAGCACGTCCGTGGACACCGAGTAGTTCCATTCGCTGCCCGGCTGGAAGACCAGCGGCAGTTCGGCCCACTTCGCCACGCACCCGGCCAGATCCAGCCCCGGGGGCGCACCCCATTCGAAGCCGGCCGCGCGGTACATCGCGTCCACCGGGTGCGCGTGGTGGAACCCGTAGGTCAGGCCCGAGGTGTGGGAAAGCAGGTGCCACACGCGGATCGGCTCGGTCGCGGGCTCGGTGGCCGGGCGCAGTGCCGAGCCCTTCACGTACACGCGCGGCTCCGCGAACTCCGGCAGCCACCGGGCGATCGGGTCCGTCAGGTCGAACGCGCCTTCCTCGAACAGCATCATCGCCGCGACCGAGGTGACCGGCTTGGTCATCGAGAAGATGCGCCACAGCGTGCCGCTCTCGACGGGCAGCCCGGCCTCGACATCGCGGTGCCCGGCCCGCGAGGAGTGCACGACGTTGCCGTGCCTGCCGACCACGATCTGCCAGCCCGGCAACAGTCCATCGTCGACATACCGGGCGAAATGCCGGTCGATCCGCTCCAGCCTGTTCGCGTCGAACCCGGACTCCGCCGGGTCTGTGTTGACCTTCAACGTCATACCCGCACTCTTGCTCGCGATCGGGCGCGGGTCAACGTTTCTCGGCCGCCTTCTCGACCCGCCACTCCTCGTCGTTCTTGCCCCGGCGCCAGTAGCCGGAGATGGACAGCAGGTCGCGGCGCACGGCGCGCTCGTCGAGCAGGTACCGCCGCAGCTCCCGCACGAACCCGGCCTCACCGTGCACGAACGCCTGCACCGTCCCCGCCGGGAACTCCAGCGCCCGCACCGCGTCGGTCAGGCTCTCCCCCGCCGACCGGTGCACCCACCGGATCCGCGCGTCGGCCTTCGTGTCCAGCCGCTGTTCCTCGGCGGCGTCGGCGACCTCGACGAACACGTGGGCGGGCACGTCCGCGGGCATCGTCTCCAGCGACAGCGCGATGGCGGGCAACGCGGACTCGTCGCCGACCAGCAGGTGCCAGTCCGCCTCCTCGCCCGGCCGGTAGGCGCCGCCGGGGCCGGAGAGCAGCAGCTCGTCGCCCGGTTGCACCCGCCGCGCCCATGGACCGGCGAGCCCCTCGTCGCCATGGTGCACGAAGTCCAGCGTCAGCTCGTGGCCGTCGTAACCCCGCACGGTGTAGCTGCGCATGCGCGGCCACTGATCACGCGGGTATTCCGCGCGGATGGCGGCCATGTCGAACGGCTCGGGATAGCTGACCTCGGGCAGCGGGAACAGCACCTTCACGTAGGCGTCGGTGAAATCGTTGGGCCGGAAATCCGACATCCCGTCGCCACCGGCCACGATCCGGATCATGTGCGGCGTAAGCTGCTGTGTGCGCAGCACCGTGAGCCGCACGGTCGGCCGGCCCTTGCGTTCGGACTTCTCCGCCATCGGCCGCTCCTCCTTCGTCCCGGACACGCTTCGTTATTAGGCTACCCTAATTACTCGCGTTCCCGTCGTGCCCCGGGACGAGGTGTCCCTACCCGATCGCGGCCAGCAGCTCGTCCACGGCGTCCAGCCGGTGTGCGCTGACCACCTCGTCGCAGTACGGCCACGCCGCGGCCATGCCGCCGACGGCGGGCCGGTAGCCGGGTTTGGCGGTGCGCGGATTGACCCAGACGATGCGGTGAGCCAGCAGCGAAAGCCGGGCCATCTGCGCCCGCAGTTCGCCGGTGTCGCCGGTCTCCCAGCCGTCGGAGATGATCACGACGACGGCCCCGCGGGCCATACCACGTGCGCCGTAGGTGTCGAGGAATTCGCGCAGCGAGGCGCCGATGCGGGTGCCGCTGGACCAGTCCGGAGCCTCCTCACCGGCGCGCCGCATGGCCGCGGCCGGGTTCCGCGCCAGCGCGCGGGTGAGCCGGGTCAGCCGCGTGGCGAAGGTGAACACCTCCGCGCGCGCCCCGCCCGCCGCGCACACGAGCAGCTGCAGCATGGCCCTGGCATGCGCCTCCATCGAACCGGAGATATCGCACAGCACGACGAGTTTGCGCGGTTTGTCGCGGGGCGTCCACCGGCTGAGTACCGCGGGTTCGCCGCCGCTGCGCCGCGCACGCCGCAGGGTCTCCCGCAGATCGACGCGGCGGCCGGTGGCCGAGATCCGCTTTCGTCTCGTGCGCCGTCGCGGCGTGGCCAGCTCGAAGCGCCTCATGATTTCCCGTAGCCGCGCCAGTTCTTCCGGTTCGAGGTCGGCGAAGTCCCGTGACATCAGTCGTTCCGCCGGACTGCCCGCCATCGCGGTGCGCAAGTCACGCGAGGGCCGCGAGTCCGACGCGGTGAACGCACCGGCGCTCGCCGTCGCTTGTGGACGATCTCCCCGGAAATCGGCCGGATCGGCGGATTCGAACACCGCCGAGAACACCCGGGTGAGCACGTCGATCTCGTCCGGTGTGGACACCAGCGTGGCCAGCGCGCACCAGTACAGCTCCGGAACCCGCCGCGGCGAGACCACCATGATCGCGCGGGCGAACCGGGCCGACCGGTCCGCACCGACCGCCACGCCCTGGGCACGCAGCGCGGCGCAGAACCGGGCCGACAGCTCGGCCAGATCAGCCGTCACCGGCGACCTCCGCGAGCACGCCCTTCGCGAGGTCCTGGTCCTCCTGATACTTGAGCACGGCGCTCATCGTGTGCCGCAGCGCCGGTTCGTCGAACGCGCGCACGCCCAGCACGTGCAGTGCGGCGGCCCAGTTGATCGCCTCCGCGACCCCCGGCGGCTTGTACAGTTCCATCCCCCGCAGCGTGTGCACCGAACGCGCGACCCGCTCGGCGAGCCAGTCCTCGACGCCGGGCACGCGCAGCCGGATGATCTCCGCGACGCGCTCCACGCCGGGATGCGCGATCCATTGGTACAGACACCGCCGTTTCAGCGCGTCGTGCAGTTCCCGGGTGCGGTTGGAGGTGAGCACCGCGATCGGCGGCAGCACGGCGTGCCGCGTGCCCAGCTCGGGAATCGTCACCGTCGCCTCGGCGAGCAGTTCCAGCAGGAACGCCTCGAACTCGTCGTCGGCACGGTCCACCTCGTCGATGAGCAGCACGGCGGGCCGCGGCCCCGGATGCTCGATCGCGGCCAGCAACGGCCGCGCGAGCAGATAGTCCTCGCTGAACAGGTCCGCTTCGGCCGGCGCCTCGCCGCGCGCCTCGGCGAGCCGGATCCCGAGCAGCTGGCGGGGATAATTCCACTCGTACAAGGCATCCGCCGAGGACAGTCCCTCGTGACACTGCAGGCGGATGAGGCTGGTGTCCAGCGCGCGGGCGAGCGCCTTGGCCGCCTCGGTCTTGCCGACCCCGGGCTCGCCTTCGAGCAGGATCGGCTGGCTCATCCGCACCGCGAGGAACAAGGCGGTCGCCAGCGCATCGTCGGTCAGGTACCCCACCCGCGCCAGCTCCTCGGAAAGCGCTTGCACGGTCTCGATGTCAGGCATCGGGCAGGTACCGCTCTGGATGGTCCGCGAAGGCCTGCCGGCAACCCGGCCCGCAGAAGTAGTACCGCTCGCCCGCGTAGGGCAGCTGCGCCGACTCCGTGGTGACCGCCACCGCCATCCCGCACACCGGATCCGCCGCCTCCAAGGGCTGCGCCGGCTCCGGCGCGAGGGGCGGCGCCGGTGCTGCCGTACGCGGGCGGGTGGCGATGAACTCCGCGTACACCGAGACCGCGATCTCCGCCGGGGTGCGGGCGCCGATGTCCAGGCCCGCCGGGGTGTGCACGCGAGCGGGATCGATGTCCAGCGAGTCGAGCACCAGCGCGCCACGGCGGCGGCTCGCGATCAGCGCGATGTAGCCGACGTCGGCGGACACCGCGGCACGCAGTTGGTTCTCCTCGTCGCGCCCGTGCGAGGCGATGATCACCGCCTCGGCGTCCTCCGGGATCACGCCCGAGGTGCGGACGTCGTAGCCGAGCGCGCGGCCGACCGTGACGAGCGCGCGTGCCACCGGCGCGTCGCCGACGACCACGACGAGCGCCGGTGGCAGCTGCGGCTCGAGAAAGATCTCCAATGTCCCGCCGGACAGACACGGATTGCCGACCGTGACCACGCCCTCCTCCACTTTCTCCACCAGCGCGGCCTCCGGGGTGATCCGCAGCAGGGTCGACCGTCCGGTGGTCAGCAGCCGGATTCCCTGCAGCCGCACGGTGGATTCCGCGCAGCCGCCGCCGACGAAGCCCTCGATGGTGCCGTCGGGCAGCACCAGCGCGCAGTCGCCGGGCTTGGCGCTGGTGGGCCGTTGCACCCGGACGACGGTGGCGAAGACGAAGGGGCTTCGCCGCGCTCGCAGCGAATCCGCCTGCGCGAGCAGTTCCGCCGTGGCCATCACGTGACCGCCAGGTCCGGCCGAAGTGGATTCCCCTGGATCGCCCGCCACACCGCGGCGGGCGTGAGCGGCATGTCCGCGTGCCGGACACCGAAGGGTTTGAGCGCGTCCAGCACGGCGTTGACCACGGCCGCCGGCGAGCCCACGGTGGCCGACTCGCCGACTCCCTTGGCGCCGATCGGGTGGTGCGGCGAGGGCGTGACGGTCTCGCCGAGCCGCCACGACGGGCACTCCATCGACGTGGGCACCAGGTAGTCCATGAAGGAACCGCCCAGGTGGTTGCCGTCCGGGTCGAAGGCCATCACCTGCATCAGCGCCATCCCGATCCCGTCGGCGAGCCCGCCGTGCACCTGGCCCTCGACGATCATCGGGTTGATCCGCACGCCGCAGTCGTCCACGGCCACGAAGTCACGCACCTTGACCTGACCGGTGCCGGGGTCGACGTCGACCACACAGATGTAGGCGCCGAACGGGTAGGTCAGGTTGGGCGGGTTGTACACACAGGACGCGTCCAGATGACCCTCGACGCCTTCGGGCAGTTCCAGGCTCGAATGCGCCGCCATCGCGATGTCCTGAATGGACTTCCCGGCCTCCCGGTCACCCTTGACGAACCAGCGGCCCTTCTCCCATTCCAGGTCGTCCGGGCTGACCTCGAGCATCGCGGACGCGACGAGCCGCGCCCGCTCACGCACCCGGCGCGCCACCACCGCCGTCGCCGCACCCGACACCGGCGTGGAGCGCGAACCGTAGGTGCCCAGCCCGAACGGGGTCTGGTCGGTGTCGCCGTGCACCACGTCGATGTCGTCCGGCGAGATGCCCAGTTCCTCGGCCACGATCTGCGCGAACGTGGTCTCGTGCCCCTGCCCCTGGCTCTGGCAGGACAGCCGCAGCACCGCCTTGCCGGTCGGGTGCACACGCAACTCGGCACCATCGGCCATGCCCAGCCCGAGGATGTCCATGTGCTTGCGCGGCCCGGCGCCGACCGCCTCGGTGAAGAACGAGACGCCGATGCCCATCGACGTCGGGTCGCCGGCCTCGCGCCGCCGCGCCTGTTCGGCGCGCAACTCGTCGTAGCCTGCCAGCTCGAGCGCCTTGCTCAGCGCCCGAGGGTAGTCACCCGAGTCGTACTCCCAGCCGGTCTTGCTGACATACGGGAACTGTTCGGGCCGCAGCAGGTTGCGCATCCGCAGCTCCGCCGGGTCCAGCCCGAGGTCGAGCGCCAGCAGATCGACCAGCCGCTCGATCAGATAGACCGCCTCGGTGATCCGGAACGAACACGCGTAGGCCACGCCGCCGGGCGCCTTGTTCGTGTAGACACCGGTGACGGCACAGTGCGCGGCCTCGATGTCGTAGGAACCGGTGAACACGCTGAAGAACCCGGCGGGGAACTTCGTCGGCTGGGCGGTGCCGTTGAACGCACCGTGGTCGGCGAGCACGTTGACCCGCACCCCGAGAATGCGCCCGTCCTTTGTGGACGCGATCTCGCCGTGCATGTGGTAGTCACGGGCGAAGGACGTGCTCATCAGGTTCTCCGAGCGGTCCTCCATCCACTTGACCGGTTTCCCGGTCACGATCGAGCCGACCACCGCGCACACGTAACCCGGGTAGATGCCGACCTTGTTGCCGAACCCGCCGCCGATGTCGGGCGACACGACACGGATCTTGTGCTCGGGCAGGCCCGCGACCAGGGCGTAGATGGTGCGATGCGCGTGCGGCGCCTGCGTGGTCGTGTAGACGGTGAGCTTGCCGGTGATCGCGTCCATGTCCGCGATCGCGCCGCAGGTCTCCATCGGTGCCGGGTGCACGCGCGGGTAGAGCATGTCCTGTTCCACCACCACCTCGGCGCGCGCGAACACCTCGTCCGTGCGCGCCCGGTCACCTGCCTCCCAGTCGAAGATGTGGTTGTCGGTACGGCCTTCCACATCGTCCCGGATCACCGGTGCGTCCTCGTCGAGCGCGCGGCGGGCATCGACCACCGGAGGCAGCGCCTCGTAGTCGACGTCGATCAGTTCCAGCGCGTCGCGTGCCGAGTAGCGGTCCTCGGCGACGACGAACGCGACCTCCTGGCCCTGGAACCGGACCTTGTCGGTGGCCAGCACCGCCTGCACGTCGTGCGACAGCGTCGGCATCCACGCCAGGTCAAGGCTTTCCAGCGTCTGGCCGGTGATCACGGCACGCACTTTGGGATGCGCCTCGGCCGCGCTGGTGTCGATCGAGAGGATCCGCGCGTGCGCGAACGGGCTGCGCAGCACCGCGCCGTGCAGCATGCCGGGCAGCGTGATGTCGTCGACGTAGTTGCCGTGACCGCGGACGAACCGGGCGTCCTCCTTGCGGTGCATCCGGCCGTAGCCCATCGGGCTCACGTGCTCCTCGGTCGCGGTCATGCCCGCACCTCCTCGGTCGCCGGTTCGGCGGCGCGGCCGGCCTCCCGCGCCGCGGCCCAGCGCACCGAACGCACGATGTTCTCGTAGCCGGTGCACCGGCACAGCTGACCGGAGATGGCCTCGCGGATGTCCTCTTCGGACGGATCCGGGTTGTGGTCGAGCAGCCACCGGGCGGTCATCATCATGCCCGGGGTGCAGAATCCACATTGGAGCCCGTGACATTCGGCGAACCCTTGCTGCACCGGATCCAGGCCCACCCCGTCGGCCAGTCCCTCCACGGTGCGCACCCGGTGCCCGTCGGCCATCACGGCGAGCACCGTGCAGGTCTTGACGGGCACGTCGTCCAGCCACGCCACGCAGGTGCCGCAGTTGGAGGTGTCGCAACCCCAGTGCGTGCCGGTGAGCCGCAGCTCGTCGCGCAGGAAATGCACCAGCAGCAGGCGCGGTTCGACGTCGCGCTGGTAGAGCTGCCCGTTGACGGTGACGCTGATTTCCATGTCAGTTTCCCCCGTTCCGCCGGCCGTGCCAGCGTGTGCGAGCCCGTTGCAGAGCGCGGACGGTGAGCGTCGCGGCGAGGTGGCGCTTGTAGTCCACCGGGCCGCGCTGGTCGGCGATCGGCGCGCAGTGCTCGGCGGCGATGTCGCCCGCCCGTTCGAACCGCTCGTCGGTGGCCGGCCCGCCGGCGAGGAACTCCTCGGCTTCCGGCGCGTAAAAGTTCCTGGCCCCCAGCGCGGTCAGGCCGATGCCCGCCTCGGCGACGGTGTCACCCTCCAGCCGGAGCACGGCGGCCGCGGCCCCGACCGCCCAGTCCCCGGCGCGGCGTTCGACCTTCTCGTAGGCCGAGGCCGACGAGCGGATCGGCACACGCACCATGATGAGCATTTCGTCATCGGCCACCGCCGTCTGATACGGACCGGTGAAGAATTCCCGGATCGGGACGACACGTTGTCCTTGCCTGCCCTGGACAACCGCTTCCGCGCGCACCGCGGCGAACGAGCCGGAAAGGTCCTCGGAGGGATCGGCCTGGCACAGGGAACCGCCCACGGTGCCCCGGTTGCGCACGATCGGATCGGCGATCATCCGCTCCGCATCGTGGAAAAGCGGGAAATGCTCGCCGACGACCGCGGAGGCGAGCAGATCCGCGTGACGCGCCATCGCGCCGATGCACAACATGCCCTCCTCGACACTGATCCGCGCCAGTTCTGCGACGTCGTTGATGTCGATGAGGGCCAGCGGTTGCGCCAGCCGGAGCTTCATCATCGGGATCAGGCTGTGTCCCCCGGCCACGATGCGGCTTTCTGGCCCGTACTTGGCCAGCAGGCTCAGCGCGTGCTCCACGCTGGCGGCCTTCTCGTATTCGAATTGTGCGGGAACCTGCATCTGGCACACGATCGCGCGGTCCGCGCATTACGACAACGGGCGGATAAGGGTTCGCTTAAGGCGGCTGTTCACCTGCCCTGGCGCAACTAAGCTTCGCGCATGACCCTCGGTCAGCTGAGTGCTTTCGTGCTCGTGGCGCGCCTCGGCTCGGTGACGGACGCGGCGCGCACGCTCGGCGTGAGCGAGCCGGCGGTGTCGCAGGCGCTCGCGGCGTTGCGAGCGCACCATGGCGACAAACTGATCGTGCGCACCGCGAGCGGGATGACGCTGACCCCCGGCGGCAGCAGGCTGTTGCCGATCGCTTCGCAGATGGTGGCGCTGGGCGCGGACGCCGACGCCGCGGTCCGCGAGGCCAGGGGCATGGCGGAACGGTTGCAGGTCGCGGTGACCAGCACGCTGGCCGAGTTCGTCGCCGGCCCGCTGCTGGAGGCGTTCGTGGCGCGGTCCGGTAAGTCGGTGGAGGCGGCGGCGGGAGTCGCGCTGACCGCGGAGCTGCCGGTGCTGGTGAGCAACCGGCTGGCCGAAGCCGCGCTCGGCCCTCGGCTCGACGGTGGCCTGGAGAGCACGCCGATCTTCCGGTGCAACCTGATCGCGGTCTGCGCGCCACGCTCGCCCCATCGCGGCAGCCCGGCGTCGTGGCCGTGGCTCGTCGGCCCGTCCGGCGCGGATCCCGGCAGCGACACCGCGCAGGTGCTCCAGCGTCTCGGCGTGGCCGACCCGGCGATCCGGGTGTTCCCGAACCAGACGGCGGCGTGGTCGGCCGCGGCGAGCGGCAGCGGGGTGTCGATCGCGATCGAGCATCTGGTGGCGCCGCAGTTGCGCCGGAAGGAACTCGTGGTGGTGCCGACGGCCGCGACCCCGGCGACGGTGTGCTGGCACCTGACGACCCTGCCGAGGGACCGGCTTTCCACGGCGGCGGCCTCGCTGCGGCATTTCCTCGGCACCACGGCCGCGATGCAGGTGATGCGCTCCCCCGGCGCCGGCGTGCCGCCGTCCCGGTTCCGGCCGCCGGTGTACGTGACGATCTGGAGCTGACCGTGTTCGTTCTCGGGGACGGCCCGCTGACGGTGGGCCCCACACCCGGCGCGGAAGGTTGCTGACGGTTCAGGCGGCCAGGCGGCGCACCACGGCGTCGGCCAGCAGGCGCCCCCGGTCGGTCAGCACGGCGCGGCCGGCGCGCAGCGCTTCCGGATCCAGCAGCCCCTCCCCGGCCACCACGGGCGCCTCCGCGGCACCCGCCGCGTCGAGCACGTCCACCGGCAGGCCCTCGGCAAGGCGCAGTTCGAGCATGATCCGTTCCAGATGTATGTCCTCGGGCGTGAGCACCTCGCGGTCGGCCTCCGGCGACTCGCCCTCGGCCAGCAGCGACGCGTACTTCGCCGGGTGCTTCACGTTCCACCAGCGCACCCCGCCGACGTGCGAATGCGCGCCCGGACCCGCGCCCCACCAGTCCCCGCCACGCCAGTAACCGAGGTTGTGCCGGCACCGGGCCTGCGGCGAAGCGGCCCAGTTCGACACCTCGTACCAGGTCAGCCCGGCCTTGGCGAGATAGGCGTCGATCAGCTCGTAGTACTCGGCCAGCACGTCCTCGTCCGGCGCGGGCAGCTCACCCCGCCGCACCCGCCGCGCCAGCGCGGTCCCGTCCTCCACGATCAGCGAGTACGCCGACACGTGGTCGACCCCGGCTTCCAGCACCGACTCCAATGACGCGCGCAGGTCCTCGGGCCGCTCCCCCGGCGTCCCGTAGATCAGGTCGAGGTTCACGTGCTCGAACCCGGCCTCGCGGGCCTCCCGCGCGGCCGCGACGGGACGGCCCGGCGTGTGCGTGCGGTCGAGTACCCGCAGCACATGCCGCGCCGCGGACTGCATCCCCAGCGAGACCCGGGTGTATCCGGCCGCCCGGATGCCGTCGAAGAACGCGGGCGAGGTGGACTCCGGGTTCGACTCGGTGGTCACCTCGGCGCCGTCGGCGAGACCGAAGCTGCCGCGGACCGCGTCGAGCACCTCGGCCAGGCCGTCGGCCCCCAGCAGTGAGGGCGTGCCGCCCCCGACGAAAACCGTCTCGGCCGGGCGCGCACCGACGCGCCGCACGCCCATCTCCAGCTCCCGTTTCAGGGCGTCCAGCCATGACCGGGATGAGGCCGCCGAACCGAGCTCCCCGGCTGTGTAGGTATTGAAATCGCAGTAGCCGCACCGCGTGGCGCAGAAGGGCACATGCACGTAGACGCCGAACACGACTCCAGTGTCCCTCATGTGCCCACGCGTGATCCTCGTCCCACGATCCGGACGTGGCTGGACCAAGATCTGGGCTGATGGCAGGCTGAGCATCGTGACTTCTGCCGGTGTCCTCCTCGTGGCGCGCCGCCACGTCGATCTCCGGCGTGTCGCCAGCGCGCTCTGCCGCGCGTCCTACTGACGCCGCCACCACGATCACCAGCGGGCGCCGGACGCGCGAAGAACTTGTCACCCCCTACCACCTTTGTGTCCAGGGGAGGAATGTGCGCCGTCGCCCTCCGACCAGTCCGGAGGACACCTCATGGCCTCGCCGACGCGCGACACCCCGACCGCCCGCGCTCCGCGCGCCAAGCAACGGCGTGGTGAGGGCCAGTGGGCGCTGGGTTACCGCGAGCCGCTCAACCCGAACGAACGCTCGAAAAAGGACGACCACCCGCTCAACGTCCGCTCGCGTATCGAGAACATCTACGCCGACGGCGGCTTCGACTCGATCGACCCGGGCGACCTGCGGGGGCGGTTTCGCTGGTACGGCCTCTACACCCAGCGCAAGCCCGGTATCGACGGCGGCCGCACGGCGACGCTGGAGCCGGAGGAGCTGGACGACGAGTACTTCATGCTGCGCGTGCGCATCGACGGCGGTGACCTCACCACCGAGCAGCTCGCCCTCATCGGCGAGATCTCCCAGACCTACGCGCGCGACACCGCCGACATCACCGACCGGCAGAACGTCCAGTACCACTGGATCCGGATCGAGGACATGCCCACGATCTGGGAGAAGCTGGAAGGCGCCGGGCTGACCACGATGACCGCGTGCGGCGACAGCCCGCGTGTCATCCTCGGCTCGCCGCTGGCCGGTATCGCCGAGGACGAGGTCATCGACGGCACCCCGGCGATCGAGGACATCAAGCGCAACTACCTCGGCAAGCCCGAGTACGCGAACCTGCCGCGCAAGTTCAAGACCGCCGTGTCCGGCCTGCAGGACGTCGCGCACGAGATCCACGACGTCGCGTTCGTCGGCGTGCACCACCCCGAGCACGGTCCCGGTTTCGACGTGCAGGTCGGCGGCGGGCTGTCCACCAACCCGATGCTCGCCCAGCGCCTCGGCGCCTGGGTGCCGCGCGAGGAGGTGCACGAGGTGTGGGCCGGTGTCGTCGGTGTCTTCCGCGACTACGGCTACCGGCGGCTGCGCTCCCGCGCGCGCATCAAGTTCCTCGTCAAGGACTGGGGCGCCGAGAAATTCCGGGAAATTCTCGAGTCGAAATACCTCAAGCGCACACTGATCGACGGCCCCGCGCCCGAGGCACCGCAGGTGCAGCGCGACCACGTCGGCGTGCACAAGCAGAAGGACGGCAACTTCTACGTCGGCGCGGCCCCGGTCGCGGGCCGGGTCTCCGGCTCGACACTGATCGCGGTCGCCAAGGCCGCCGAGCGCGCCGGTTCCGGCCGCGTGCGGCTCACCCCGCTGCAGAAGCTCGTCGTGCTGGACGTGCCCGAGTCCGAGGTGCCTGCCCTGCAGGCCGAGCTGGCCGATCTGGGCCTGCCGACCGAGCCGACCCCGTGGCGGCGCGGCGTCATGGCCTGCACCGGCATCGAGTTCTGCAAGCTCGCGATCGTCGAAACCAAGGTCCGCGCCCGCGAACTGGTCGCACAGCTCGAAGAGCGCCTCGCCGACATTCAGTCCGACGTGGACAACCCGGTGACCGTGCACATCAACGGCTGCCCCAACTCATGTGCCCGCATCCAGACCGCGGACATCGGCCTCAAGGGACAGATCGTCACCGACGACGACGGCAACCAGGTCGAGGGCTTCCAGGTGCACCTGGGTGGCGGCCTCGGCCTCGACGCCGGGTTCGGCCGGAAACTGCGTGGCCACAAGGTCACCGGCGACGAGCTGATCGGCTACGTGGAGCGCGTGGTGCGCAATTACCACGGCCGGCGCACCGAGGGCGAGCGCTTCGCGCAGTGGGTGGCGCGCGCCGAGGAAAGCGATCTGCGATGACCGAGCGGGCCACGCCGTTCTACTGCCCGTTCTGTGGTGACGAAGATCTGCGCCCGGAACAGGAGCACGCGTGGCTGTGTTCTTCGTGTCGTCGAGTCTTCACTGTGAAATTCCTGGGAATCCAGCTACCCGAGGGAGCGAAATGACCACGGTCACCGGCAAGGAAGAGCTGAAAGCACTGGCGGAGAAGGCTTCCGAGGAGCTGGCCGACGCCGGCGCGATCGAAGCACTGGAATGGGCCGTGGGAACTTTCGGTGACGATCTGATCGTTGCCTCCAACATGCAGGACGCCGTGCTCGTGGATCTGGCCACCAAGGTAAAGTCCGATGTGGACGTGTTGTTCCTGGAGACCGGCTACCACTTCGCCGAGACGATCGGCACGCGCGACGCGGTCGCGACGGTGTACCCGGACATCCGGATCGTCAACGCGCAGGCCGAGCAGACCGTCGCCCAGCAGGACGCCGAGTACGGCCCGAAACTGCACGAGCGCGACCCGAACCGGTGTTGTCAGCTGCGCAAGGTGATCCCGCTGCGCACGACGCTGTCGAACTACTCGGCGTGGGTCACCGGCGTGCGCCGCGTGGACGCCCCGACGCGGGCGAACACCCCGATCGTCACCTGGGACGAGCGCAACGGCCTCGTCAAGATCAACCCGATCGCGCCGTGGACCGACGAGGAGTTCCGCGCCTACATCACCGAGCACGGGATCCTCGAGAATCCGCTGGTGTCCGAGGGCTACCTGTCCATCGGCTGCGCCCCCTGCACCGCGAAGGTCGCCCCCGGGGCGGATCCCCGCAGCGGCCGCTGGGCCGGGCAGTCCAAGACCGAGTGCGGCCTGCACGGCTGAGGGGAGATAGACAGTGGACGGCCTGCGAAGCGGTGCGGGTGGCGGAACCTCAGGCGGCCCGTCGCTCCGGGATCGCCTCCTCATGAATCCCAATTCACCACGTCGGCGCTGTCCTAGCGAGGAACCGCCTGAGAACCCGCGGCGGCGCGGGTTGCTCGCTCCGCTGGCTGGAAGGACGAACGAATGACGACACTCGAAGCCCCCGCGACCGACGCGGCCACCGACAACCTCGCGGCGCTGGAGTCCGAGGCCATCCACATTTTCCGTGAGGTGGCCGGGGAGTTCGACCGCCCGGTGATCCTGTTCTCCGGCGGCAAGGACTCCACGCTGCTGCTGCACCTCGCGATCAAGGCCTTCTGGCCGGCCCCGGTGCCGTTCCCGCTGCTGCATGTGGACACCGGGCACAACTTCGACGAGGTGATCGCCTTCCGCGACCACGTCGTGGAGAAGTACGGGCTGCGGCTGATCGTGGCGAGCGTGCAGGACTGGATCGACGACGGCCGCCTCACCGAGCGCCCCGACGGCACCCGCAACCCGCTGCAGACCCAGCCGCTTTTGGGCGCCATCAACGACAACAAGTTCGACGCCGTGTTCGGCGGTGGCCGCCGCGACGAGGAACGCGCCCGCGCGAAGGAACGCATCTTCAGCCTGCGCAACGCCTTCGGGCAGTGGGACCCGCGCCGCCAGCGTCCCGAATTGTGGAACCTCTACAACGGACGGCACCGTCCGGGGGAACATGTGCGCGTGTTCCCGCTCTCCAACTGGACCGAAGCCGATGTGTGGAACTACATCGCGCGCGAGAAGGTGGAGCTGCCCTCGATCTACTACGCGCACGAGCGCAAGGTCTACCGGCGCGACGGCATGTGGCTCACCGAGGGCCCCTGGGGCGGTCCCCGCGACTCCGAAGAGGTCCAGGAGCTGTCCGTGCGCTACCGCACGGTCGGCGACGGGTCCTGCACCGGCGCGGTCGAGTCGACGGCGACCACGGTCGAGGAGGTCATCGCGGAGGTCATGGCGAGCCGCCTGACCGAGCGCGGCGCGACGCGCGCCGACGACCGGCTTTCCGAGGCCGCCATGGAAGACCGCAAGCGGGAGGGCTACTTCTGATGTCGAGTTTGCTGAGGCTGGCTACCGCGGGCAGCGTGGACGACGGAAAGTCCACGCTCGTCGGTCGCCTGCTGTATGACACCAAGTCGGTGCTGGCCGACCAGCTCGACGCGGTCACCCGCGCGAGCGTGGACCGCGGACTGTCCACTCCGGACCTTTCGCTGCTGGTGGACGGGCTGCGCTCGGAACGCGAGCAGGGCATCACGATCGACGTGGCCTACCGCTACTTCGCCACCCCCAAGCGCTCCTTCGTGCTCGCCGACACCCCCGGCCACGTGCAGTACACCCGCAACACGGTCACCGGCGCCTCGACCGCACAGCTGGCCGTGCTGCTGGTGGACGCGCGCAAGGGCGTGATCGAGCAGACCCGCCGCCACGCCGCGGTGCTCGCGCTGCTGGGCGTGCCGCGGCTGGTGCTCGCGGTCAACAAGATCGACCTCGTCGACTACGACGAGGAGACCTTCCGCGTCATCGCCAAGGAGTTCACCGACCACGCCACCTCGCTGGGCTATCCGGCGGGCTCGGTGCTGTCGATCCCGGTGTCGGCGCTGGTGGGCGACAACGTGGTGGACCGCTCGGAGCGCACTCCGTGGTACGACGGCGAAACGCTGCTGGAGCACCTGGAGAACGTGCCCGTCGCGCCGGACCCGCACGACGCGCCGTTCCGGTTCCCGGTGCAGTACGTGATCCGCCCGCGCACGCCCGAACACCCCGACTACCGGGGCTACGCGGGCCAGGTCGCGGCCGGCACTGTCCGCCCCGGCGACGAGATCGTGGTCCTCCCTGCCGGGTTGCGCACCACGGTCGAGCGCATCGACACGGCCGACGGTTCGCTCGACGAGGCGGCCGCGGGCCGCTCGGTGACGCTGGTGCTCGCGCACGAGCTCGACATCTCGCGCGGTGACGTGATCGCCGCTGCGACCGAGGCGCCGGTCGCCACCGACCAGATCGACGCGACCCTGGCCTGGTTGTCGGAGAAGCCGCTCCAGCCGGGTGCGCGCGTGCTTATCAAGCACGGCGCCCGGACGGTACAGGCGTTCGTCGAGGAGCTGTCCTCGCGCTTCGACGAACAGAAACTGTCCAGTGTGGACAACCCGGAGACGTTGCAGCTGAACGAGATCGGCCGCGCCAAGGTCCGCACCGCGGAACCGCTGCCGGTCGACGACTACGCGGTCAGCAGGCGCAACGGCGCCTTCCTGGTGATCGATCCCGCCGACGGCACCACGCTGGCGGCCGGCCTGGTCGGCGCCCCGCTTCCCGTTCTGCGCGACGAACGAGACGTCGTCTCCCCCGGTCCCTGATCCCCGAACAGAAAGGCCCGCCCGTGAGAATCCGACGCGGCACCCGCGCAGTGGCGCTGACCTTGTCGTTGCTGGCAGTCGTGACCGGATGTTCCCGGGCGGACCGTGGCAGCGACACGGCTGCGGCCGCCAACCAGGGGCCCGCCACCGAGGTGCGGCTGGGGTACTTCCCCAACGTCACCCACGCGTCGGCGCTGATCGGGCTCGACAAGGGCTACTACCAGCAGCAGGTCGGCACCGGCACCAAGCTGATTCCGACCAAGTTCAACGCGGGCCCCGACGAGGTGTCAGCACTGCTGGGCGGCTCGCTGGACATCGGCTTCATCGGCTCGGGCCCTGCGATCAACGCCTTCGCCAAGTCCGACGGCGAGACCGTGCGGCTGATCTCCGGCGCCACCTCCGGTGGTGCGCAACTCGTGGTGCAGCCGGAGATCGGCACCGCGCAGGACCTGCAGGGCAAGGTCGTCGCCGACCCGCAGGCCGGCAACACGCAGGACGTCGCGCTCAAGAAGTGGATCTCGGACCAGAAGCTGTCCGGCGTCAACGTGCAGAACTCGGACAACGCGGTGACGCTGACGCAGTTCAAGCAGAAGGCCGTCGCGGGCGCGTGGCTGCCCGAGCCGTGGTCTTCGCGGGCCGTCACCGAAGCGGGCGCGAAAGTGCTCGTGGACGAGAAGTCCCTGTGGCCGGAGGGCAAGTTCCCGACCACCGTGGTCATCGTGCGGACCCAGTTCCTGCAGGAGCATCCGCAGACCGTGCAAGCCATCCTGAAGGGCCTGCTGGACTCCGACAATCTCGCCGCGTTCGATCCGGCCGAGGCGAAGGCGGCGGTCAACCGGCAGCTGAAGTCGCTGACCGGTTCGGAGCTGGCGCAGCCGGTGCTGGACCGCGCGTTCGCCAACATCGAGCTGACCACCGACCCGCTCGCATCCCGGTTCCCGCAGCTGGCGAGCGACCAGGTCACCGCGGGCATCGCGAAGAGCGCGCCCAAGCTCAACGGCTTTTTCGACCTCTCCGCGCTCAACACCGTGCTCGCGCAGGCAGGCAAGCCGGTCGTGAGCGCCGCGGGACTTGACCAGAAGTGACCCGATCTCACCAGGAAGGCAGGCGAAACCGATGACCGCCACGCTGGAGAACCCGACCGCGAAGCCCGCGACCGAGCACGCGGTCCGGCTGGCCGGTGTGCACAAGAGCTTCGGCCAGGGCCAGCGATCCGTCGTCGCACTCGCCGGTCTCGACCTCGACGTCGCGCCGGGCGAGTTCGTCTGCCTGCTGGGTGCCTCCGGCTGCGGCAAGAGCACGGTGCTCAACCTGATCGCCGGGCTGGACAAGCCGACCGCGGGCGAGATCGAGCTGAACAGCTCGCGCCCGGCCGTGATGTTCCAGGAGGCCGCGCTGATGCCGTGGCTGACCGCGGCCGCGAACGTCGAGCTGCCGCTCAAGCTCGCGGGCGTGTCGCGTTCGGCGCGCAAGACACGCACCGGGGAGCTGCTCGAACTGGTGCGGCTCGGCGGTGTCGGCAACAAGCGGCCGCACGAGCTCTCCGGCGGTATGCGGCAGCGGGTCGCGCTGGCCCGCGCGCTGGCGTCGGCGCTGCACACCTCCGGCGAGTCCGCGTCGCGGCCGTCGCTGCTGCTGATGGACGAGCCGTTCTCCGCGCTCGACGCGATCACCCGCGACGTGCTGCAGGCCGAGCTGATCCGGGTATGGCGCTCCACCGGCGCCGCCGTGGTGTTCGTGACCCATGACGTGCGCGAGGCCGTGCGGCTGGGCGAGCGGGTCGTGCTGCTGTCCTCGCGTCCCGGTCGCGTCGTGCAGGAGTGGCAGGTGGGCGAGGGAGCCGACGAGGTGGCGCTCGTCGACACGATCAACCACCGTCTCCGCGAGGTGATCTCCAGTCATGCCGCAGCTTGACGACGTCGACGCCGCGGCCGTCGAGCGCGGACTGGACGCGCTCGACACCCCGCCCACTCCCGAGCAGGGTGGGAGCCGCGTGCGCCGGATCCTCAAGGCCGTGGTGCCGCCCGTGGCGTTCCTGGTCCTGGTCGTCGCCGTGTGGCAGGCGCTGTGGGCCGCGGCGTTCTGGCCCGAGTACCAGCTGCCCGCCCCGCTGGCGGTGTGGGACGAGCTGTGGTCGCGCGTCACCGACGGCGAGGCGATCGGGTTCATCTGGACCTCGGTGCACCGCGCGGTGTTCGGCTTCCTCGTCGCGATCGTGATCGCGACCCCGCTGGGCCTGCTGGTGGCGAAGGTGCGCCTGGTGCGCTCCGCGATCGGGCCGTTCTTGTCCGGGCTGCAGAGCCTGCCGTCGGTGGCGTGGGTGCCGGCGGCGGTGCTGTGGTTCGGGGTCACGCCGACGACGATGTACGCGGTACTGCTGCTGGGCAGTGTGCCCTCGATCGCGAACGGGCTGGTCGCCGGAATCGACCAGATCCCGCCGATCCTGCCGCGCGTGGGCAAGGTGCTGGGCGCGGGCCGGATCGCGGCGTCGCGGCACATCCTGCTGCCCGCGGCGCTGCCGGGATATCTGGCCGGGCTCAAGCAGGGCTGGGCGTTCTCGTGGCGTTCGCTGATGGCCGCCGAGATCATCGCGACCTCGCCGTTGCTGGGCAAGGGACTCGGTGCCTACCTCGACGACGGGCGCACGCTGTCGCAGATGGAGACCGTGCTGGCCGCGATCGTCCTGATCCTGCTCGTCGGGGTCGGCATCGAGCTGCTGGTGTTCCGGCCGATCGAGCGGGCGGTGCTGCGGGCACGCGGGCTGAGCGGGGCGCTGTAGGCGTGCGCGCGCCGCTCGTGGTGGCCGCACACGGCAGCCGGGACCCCCGCTCCGCCGCGACGGTCCGCGCGCTGTGCGCGGACCTCGGCGCACATGTGTCCTTTTTGGACCTGTCCGAGCCGCTGCTGACCGACGTGCTGCGGTCGCTGGCCGCCGCCGGGCACTCCGAGGCCGTGGTGGTGCCGCTGCTGCTGGGAAGCGCCTACCACGCCAAGGTCGATCTGCCCGCGCTCGTGCGCACGGCGCCGCTGCGCGTCTCTGTCGCGGACGTGCTCGGGGTCGACCCGGTGCTGGAGAACGTCGCACTGGACCGTCTTTCCGAGGCCGGCGCCGATCCCGCCGACCCGTCACTGGGCGTGGTGCTGGCGGGGGTCGGCTCGTCACACGCACCGGCGAACCGGGCCGTGATCGACCTCGCCCGCCGGTGGCACGCACGGCACCGGATGCTGGTCGCGCCCGCCTTCGCGACGGCGCGGCCGGACGTACCCTCGGCGATCGCGAAGCTGCGGACCCGCGGTGCGCGGCGGTTCGCGGTGGCGTCCTGGTTTCTCGCGCCGGGCCTGCTGCCGGACCGGATCGCCGCGTCGGCGCGGGAGGCCGAACCGGACGTCATGATGACCGCGCCGCTGGCCCCCGACCCGCGCATCGGCGGGCTGATTCTCCGGCGCTACGGCCGGACGCTTCCCGCGGCGGCCTGAATCCGTATCGTGGAGCGTATGAAAATCCGGATCGGGGTCGGGCTGGGAGCGGAGACCGATCCGACGGATCTCCCCTACATCGTGGACCGGCTGGAGAAGGCCGGAATCGACTCGGTATGGCTGTCGGAGCACGTGTACTCCACCGCCGTCGACCCGTTCATCGGGATGGCGCACGCGCTCGCGCGCACGACGACGCTGAAGGCGGGCACATCGGTGGCGGTGTTGCCGGGGCGGCACCCCGTGCTGGTCGCCAAGCAGCTCGCGTCGCTGGCCGCGCTCGCGCCGAAGCGGGTGCTGCCGGTGTTCGGCCTGCGTCCGGCGCGGCGCTCGGAGTGGAACGTCTTCGCCGTCCCGGAGGGCAGACGCGCCGCGGTGTTCGACGAGTCGCTGGCACTGCTGCGGGCCGTGCTGCGCGGCGAGAGCGACTTCGCCGGGGAGTTCTTCGAGATCTCCGGCGCGCAGGTCGGATCGGCGCGGCTGGACATCTGGCTCGGCGGCGCGGCCCCGGCGGCACTGCGGCGGGTCGGCCGGTACGCCGACGGGTGGCTGGGCAGCTTCCTGCCCGCGACGGACGCCCTGCGGGCCCGCGAGACCATCGAGGCCGCGGCGGCGGAGGCCGGGCGCGAGATCGAACCCGACCACTATGGGCTCAGCGTGCTGCTCGCCGAGGGCGGCCTGACCCCGGACCTGATCGCGACGGCCCGCTCGCGCCATCCCGGCGCCGACCCGGCGGAGATCATCGCCACCAGCTGGTCCGAGCTGCACCGGCTGCTGGACGGCTACCTGGCGGCGGGCCTGACGAAGTTCGTCGTGTACAACCGCGGCCCCGCACCGAGGGACGAGTTCCTCGACCGCTTCGCCGAGGAACTGCTGCCCCGCCAGAACTGACGCGGACGGTCGCGGTTCGAGATGGCCGAATCTCGCCGTGGTCGAGAAGAAAGCTCTCGAGCGCGTCCGCGACGGTGCCGACATGGATGCTCCCGCGGTCACCCGTACCTGCCTGGACCTCACCCGCCAGACCCACTGAATCCTCCACAGTGGACGCTGTGGGAGCAGTCACAGCGGGCCCGCCCGCGCCGGGATACGCTGCCAGCCATGTCCGACGAACTGGTGCACTACTCAGTGGCGAGTGGTACCGCGACCATCACGCTCGACTCGCCACACAACCGCAACGCGCTGTCCGCCCAGCTCCGCCGCGAGCTGCGCGCGAGCCTGGCCAAGGCGCGGCACGACGAGACCGTGCGGGTCATCGTGCTCACCCACACCGGCAAGGTGTTCTGCGCCGGAATGGACCTCAAGGAGGCGCGCGGCGCGGGAGCGGGCGATCAGGGCGTCAACGAGTTCCCCGAGATCCTCGAGCAGCTGTGGAACAGCCCGAAGCCGGTGGTCGCGAAGCTGCACGGGCCCGCTCGCGCGGGCGGCGTCGGCATGGTCGCCGCGTGTGACATCGCGGTCGCCGTCCCGGAGGCCACGTTCGCCTTCTCCGAGGTGCGCATCGGCGTGGTCCCCGCGCTCATCTCCCTCGTCGTGCTGCCGCGCATCACCGCGCGCGCCGCGCAGGAGCTGTTCCTCACCGGCGAGGTGTTCGACGCCGAGCGCGCCGCCCAGATCGGCCTGATCTCCTCCGTCGCGCCCGCCGAGAAGCTCGACGACGAGGTCGCCCGCTACACGAATGCGATCGCCCTCGGCGGCCCGAACGCGCTGGCCGCGACGAAGGAACTGCTGGCCAGCCCGCGGCACGCCACGCCCTCCGCCGGTTTCAAGGCGATGAACGCACTGTCCGCACGGTTCTTCGCGAGCGAGGAAGGCCAGGAGGGCATCACGGCGTTCGGCCAGAAGCGCAAGCCCAGCTGGGTTCCCGCGGACTGACCTCAGTCGTCGCTGAACGCGACCGTCAGGCGGCGGCTGTCGGCCCGGTCGCCGCCCGGCGCGAGCGCCCGCTCGGCGTCGGAGAGCACGCCGCGGATCGCGAGGTAGGCCTTCGGGTCGGCCGCGCGCAGCTCGTCCGAGCCGCTCCAGATCAGCACGTGCTCGCCGCTGGGCAACCAGGACAGGTCGGTGAGGCAGTCGTAGAGGGCGTCGAGGTTGCGCCCGAACCAGGCGGGAAACGCCAGCGCCTCGGCGATGGCGTCCATAGTGGACAGCTTGTCCACCGGATGGCCCGCCATCACGTGCCAGTGGGCGCCGCGGGCACGCGCCTCGGCGATGGCCTTCGCACTCGTGTGTTCCATGGCTTTCAACTTGCTACTTGGTGGGGTCGACGACGACGAAAGACGCGTAATGGTCACCGGTGTAGTAGAGCTCTCGTGACGTGCCGGTTATCAACCGCCGTGCTCCCCGGTCCTTGCTGCCCGGCGTGGGCACCGTGAACTCATGGTAGTAACCGGCCCGCTGCTGCGGCAGCTGCTTCTCGTTGTTGTTGAACGCGCTCCCGTCCTGCGGGTACGGGTACGGGCCACCGCGCTGGATGAGCCGGTACGTCTGGGCCGCTTCCGCGGGCAAGGACGACAGCGGCTTCGTCGCCATGCCGGTGCCGGCGTCGCTGCCGAGATCCTTGACCAGCCAGCCGCCCAGCACGAGCACGATCAGCCCGGCCAGCGCGACGGTGATCCGCCTTCTACTTGACACTCGGGACACCCTAAGACCGGGGCGCAGTGTCCTTGTCACGGGCCGAGCCGAACCACGCCGCGACCCGGTCGACGATGCGGTCGATCAGCCACGCCGCGCCGAGGCACAACGGTCCCAGCACTGCGATGACCAGCGCGAACTGCAGCGGGAACCACAACTGCGCGAGCCAGAGCTCCGCGTTGTCCCACCAGTTGGCCACTCCGTCGAACACACGTCACACAGTACGCGCAGGGCTCGCGCGGTACGTTGCAGGCATGTTCGCCGTGTATGCCCAAGAACCGAACCAGGACAGCCCGCTGGACTCGCTCGTCGTCGGCGAGCGGCCCGATCCGGAGGTGCCGCAGGGTTGGGTGAAGGTCGCTGTCAAGGCCGCCAGCCTCAACATGCACGACATCTGGACGCTGCGCGGCGTCGGGATCAAACCGGACCAGTTCCCGATGATCCTCGGCTGCGACGGCGCCGGGGTCACCGAGGACGGCACCGAGGTCGTGCTGCACTCGGTCGTCAACGCGCCCGGCTGGCAGGGCGACGACACGCTCGACCCGAAGCGCACCCTGCTCACCGAGAAGCACCAGGGCACCTTCGCCGACTACGTCGTCGTGCCCGCCCGCAACGCCGTCCCCAAGCCCGCGAGCATGTCCTTCGCCGAGGCCGCCACGATGGGCACCGCCTGGCTGACCGCCTACCGGATGCTGTTCGTCAAGTCCGGTCTGCGTCCCGGCCAGACGATGCTGGTGCAGGGCGCGTCCGGTGGCGTGTCCACCGCACTCGTCCAGCTCGGACGGGCCGCGGGCATGCGGGTGTGGGTCACCGGCCGCACGGAGCAGAAGCGTGCGCTGGCCGAGCAGCTGGGCGCGCACCAGACCTTCGAGAACGGCGCGCGCCTGCCGGAGCGGGTGGACGCCGTGTTCGAGACCGTCGGCAAGGCCACCTGGTCACACTCGGTGAAATCGCTCAAACCCGGCGGGATCATCGTCGTCTCCGGGTCGACGAGCGGGCCGGACCCAAGCGCGGACCTGCAGCGGGTGTTCTTCCTGCAGCTGCGGATCGCGGGCTCCACGATGGGCACCCGCGACGAGCTGGCGAACCTGCTCGAATACGTGAATCTGGCGGGCATCAAGCCGCAGATCGGCGCCGAGCTGCCGCTGGCCGAAGCCGAGAAGGGATTCCGGGACATGCTCTCCGGCGACACCGCGGGCAAAATCGTTTTCACTCGCTAATCCGCCCGTTCCACCCATGACCTGCTTAAACACTGCTTGAGATCGCGCCGAGACTCGTTTGTGATCAACGGCTTAGCGGCGGAAAGCGAGATTTCCTCGCTAATCTGGGTATATGACCGCAATGCGGCGGGAGAAGCTCGAGCAGCCGGGCTCGTCAACGGCCGATCCGGACCTGATCCGGATCGGCTACCGGAGTTATGCCGGCGTGCGCACGCGCGTCATGGAGGTCGGACCGCGACGGCGTTCGCGCAACAAGACCAGACTCGTCCTGCTGCATGGTTACTGCGACAGCGCCGACACCTGGCGTCCGGTGCTGTCGATGCTCGCCGACGCCGGCATCTCGGCGATCGCGGTCGACCTGCCCGGTTTCGGTGACGCGGACCCGTTGCGGCCGGGCGCGATGCTCCCCCAGCTCGACCTGTTCGTCGACGCCGTCCTCAAAGAACAGACCCGCTACGGCGAGGTCGTACTGGCGGGCAACTCGCTCGGCGGCACGATGAGCCTGCGCGCGGCCTACGAGGGACGGCACCCGATCGCGGGCGTGGTCTCCATCGCCGCCCCGGGTTTCGTCGACACGTGGCTGGTCAGGGCGGTGGGCATGTACCCGCTGCCGCTGCGGCTGGTCGCGTCGCTGCCGCTGCCCGTGCCAGGGTTCGTGGTCCGCCAGATCGCCCAGTACGTCGTGCCCAGGCTGCTCTACGCCGACCACGGCGTGGCCGCGGCCGAGCACGTCGCGCGGTTCACCAGGCTCTTCCCGGACTACCGCTCCACCACGCAGCGGCTGCAGCAGGCGCGTCAGCTGGTCGAGGAGCTGGCGCAGGCCTATGAGGGGCTCGACCGCATCGAGGTTCCGCTGCTGGTCGTCGCGTGCGGCAAGGACAAGCTGGTCAGCGCGGCGTCCGGGCGGCGGCTGCACTCGCTGGTGCCGGACAGCAGGCTCTACCTGCGCGACGACTGGGGCCACTGCCCGCAGCTCGACGACCCCGAGGGCCTGGCCGAGCTGCTGACGCACTTCGCGGCCGGCGCGACCCGTACCCGCAAGAGCGTGCCGGCGAAGATCGACGCCGTGGCGGGCTGACCCGCCGGAACGTTCCCCCGGCGGCGAATTCCGCCGCCGGGGCCTCACCACCAGATCAGCACGTACCCCGTCGCGCCCGGCTTCGCCGCGCCACCACCGGAACCGGTGCCGGCCGGTGGCGCGCTCGGCAGCGCGCCCACCGCGCCACCGCCGTCGCCGTTACCGTTCGCGCCGGGCGCGGTGACCCCGCCGGCCGCGCGGCACTCCCCTGTGCCACCACGGCCCGCCGAGCCGCTGCGCCCGTCCGGCGTGGCGCCGAAGCCGTTCTGCCCGCCGTGCGCGACCGCCAGCGCCGGGGTGCCGTTCTGGCCCAGGCTCGAATCGCCGCCCGACGTGCCGGTGCCGTCATGCTGGCCCGCGACACCGGCCAGCCCACCGGGACCGACCGTCACCAGGTACTCCGTCTGCGGGGTCAACGTCACCGCGCACCACGCGGCTCCCCCGCCGCCGCCGCCCCCGCCGCTGCCGCCGACGTCGGGCGCGTTTCCGGCGCCGCCACCACCGCCCGCGCCCCACAGCGCGACGAACACCGACGACACGCCCGGAGGCGCGACGAACCTGCCGTCCGCGGTGAACGCCTGGATGCCGTGTGCCGGATCGGCGTGCGCCATGGGCGCGGACACGGCAGCGAGCGCGATCGCCGCTGCGGCAACGGTTTTCCGGACCATGATCGGAGCTTGCCAGGTGCGCGGGCGTGCCCGCACCGTATCTCCACCTATGGAGTGATCAGGCGCGACGCGTTCCGCAGGGCCGTACGCGCCTCGTCCTCGATGCGCCGGAAGATGTCGGCGGCCGGTCCCTCGCTCGCGACCGGATAGGCCTGGCCGGCCCACAGGTTGAGTGCCTCGGCGTCGCCCGCCTTGCCCGCCGCCGCGCGCATCGGCCGCGTCAGGTGATGCACCTGTGGGTAGGCCGAGGGCGCGACCGACGAGTTCTCGCTGAGGAACCGGTTCACGATGCCGCGCGCCGGGCGCCCGCTGAAGGCCCGCGTGATCGCCGTCGGACGACCACCTTCGGCCAGTATCCGCCGGTGCGCGGCCTGCGTGCCCGCCTCGTCGGCACGCAGGAACGCGGTACCGAGCTGCGCCGCGACCGCTCCGGCGGTCAGCACGGCCGCGACGTCCGCACCGTGCACGAGCCCGCCCGCCGCGATCAACGGCAGGTCCACCCGCGCGGACACCAGCCGCAGTGCGGCGAGCAGGCCGAGCGTCTGGCCGCCGGCCGGGTCCGCCGGATCGTCGGTGAGCACGCCGCGGTGCCCGCCCGCCTCGAAACCCTGCACGCACAACGCGTCCGCGCCGATCCCGGCCGCCTGCTCGGCCTCGTCCGGATTGGTCACCGTCGCCACGACCCGGCTGCCCACGTCGTGCAGCCTGGCGACGTCCTCCCGCGAGGGAAGCCCGAAGGTGAACGAGACCACCGGAATCCGTTCCGCCACAACGAGATCCAGCTTCGCCGGATAGTTGTCGTCCTCCCACCGCGGTTCGCCGGGCTCGGCTCCGTGGCGCAGCGCCTCCTCCCGCACCCGGCGCACGTATGCCGAGAGGTCCACAGTGGACTGCTCACCCGGCACGAACAGGTTGACGCCGAACTCGCCCCCGGTCAGCCCGCGCGTGCGGGCGATCCGCGCGGCGAGCGTTCCCGGGTCGAGGTAGCCCGCCGACAGAAAGCCCGAGCCGCCCGCCTCGACCACGGCGGCGAGAAGTTCCGGAGTGGTCGGACCGCCCGCCATCGGCGCGACCAGTACGGGGAAACGCAGGTCCGTGAACATGCCCCTCACTCAACCACGAGAGCGGGCATAGGCTTCAAGGCCGTCCATCAACCGGCGCAACCCGAACTCCAGATCCGGGATCTGCCCCTGCGCGGGTTCGCCGTCGAACGCGCCTTCCGCGACCACCCGCGCCAGCGTCGGGAACCGGTCCCGGTCGACGTACTTGCGCAGGATGGTGGCGTACCCGGCCTCGGCCTGTTCGGCGGTGACCCCGGCCTCGCGCCGGGCCTGCCCGATGTCGCCGGTGATCCTCGCGAGCTCACGCACCGCGCCGTCGAGGAACAGAAAAGCCATGATCATTTCAGTCCCCCGAGCCCGGTGCCGGCGGCTCCCCCGCCGCGAGGTCGGCCATCACTTCGATGAGCTGCTCCTTGGCCGGGACGTACCGGTACAGCGACATCGTGGTGTAGCCGAGCGCGGCGGCGACCCGCCGCATCGACACCGCGTCCAGGCCCTCGGCGTCCGCGATCCCGATCGCGACCTCGGCGACCTTCGGCACGCTCAGCGCGGGTCGGCAAGACCACCGCGGTCCGGCTCATGACGACGCTGCTCAGACCGGACGGTGGCGAGGTGAGGATCGCCGGGTACGACGTGGTGCGCGAGGCCGCGCACGTCCGCCGTGCGATCGGCCTGACCGGGCAGCAGGTCGCGCTCGACCCGCTGCTCAGCGGGCGCGAGAACCTGGTCATGATGGGCAGGCTGTTCGGGCTGCGCACCGCCGCGGACCGGCGGCGGGCGGACGAGCTGCTGGCCCGTTTCGATCTGCTCGAGGCCGCCGGCAGGCTGGTCAAGACCTACTCGGGTGGCATGAAGCGGCGGCTCGACCTGCCGATCAGCCTGATCACGGCACCGTCGGTGCTGTTCCTGGACGAACCCTCGGCGAGGCCGCGATCGACACCGGCAGCACCAGCTACATCAACGCGGCAGTTCTGCGAGCACCGGCCGGCGACCGCGGTGGTCGACAGCGTCCGCGCGCTGCTGCTGGGCGGGTCACCCGGCAACACGGCATGGATCGCGCTCGCGTGGTGGGCCGGCATTCTCGCGGTCACCGTGCCGGTGGCCGGTGCGCTGTTCCGCCGCCGCACGAGGGCATAGCGTGATCGGCATGGCTGATCTGAATCTCGTGCGCGAACTCGCCGTCGCCGAACACGGCCTGGCGACCGTCGCCATCGCCAGGCCGGACGGCACGGTGCAGGCGTCGGTGGTCAACGCCGGGCCGATCGACGACCCGGTCAGCGGCAGGCCCAGCGTGGGTTTCGTCGCCCGCGGTGGCACCAGGAAGCTGGAGCTGCTGCGGAGCGGCGGGCACGCGACGATCGTCTTCCGGCGCGGCTGGAACTGGGTGTCGGTGCAGGGCCCGGCGCGGCTGATCGGGCCGGACGACGCCGATCCGGACTTCACCGGCGACCTGCCCACCCTGCTGCGCGACGTGTTCAAAGCGGCGACCGGGACCCACGACGACTGGGACGAGTACGACCGGGTCATGGCCGCCGAACGCCGGTGTTGCGTCTTCGTCGAAGCGGCACGGATCAGCGGGAACGGGTGAGAAGCCGGCCGGCGGCGAGGCGCCCGAGGGGCTCACGCACCGCGAACACGCCTCGCCCTGCCAGAGGGCGCTACTTCTTGCCCTTGCCACCCTTGTCGCTGGGCTCCGAAGTGGACAGTGCGGCGACGAAGGCCTCCTGCGGGACCTCGACCCGGCCGACGGTCTTCATCCGCTTCTTGCCTTCCTTCTGCTTCTCCAGCAGCTTGCGCTTCCGCGAGATGTCACCGCCGTAGCACTTGGCGAGCACGTCCTTGCGGATCGCGCGGATCGTCTCGCGGGCGATGATCCGCGAGCCGACCGCGGCCTGGATCGGCACCTCGAACTGCTGCCGCGGAATGAGTTCCCGTAGCCGGGTGGCCATCTTGTTGCCGTAGGAGAACGCGGCGTCCTTGTGCACGATCGCCGAAAAGGCGTCGACCGGCTCGCCCTGTAGCAGGATGTCCACCTTGACCAGATCCGCGATCTGGTCGCCGGCCTCCTCGTAGTCCAGGGACGCATACCCGCGCGTGCGGGATTTCAGCGAGTCGAAGAAGTCGAAGATGATCTCGGCGAGCGGCAGGTGGTAGCGCAGCTCGACGCGTTCCTCGGACAGGTAGTCCATGCCGAGCAACTGCCCGCGCTTGCTCTGGCACAACTCCATGATCGCACCGATGAACTCCGACGGCGCGATGACGGTGACCTTGGACAGCGGCTCGTGCACCTCGGCGATCTTGAAGCCGGTCGGCCAGTCCGACGGGTTGGTGACCGTGTGCTCGCTGCCGTCCTCCAGCACGACGCGGTACACCACGTTCGGCGCGGTGGAGATCAGGTCGAGGCCGAACTCACGCTCCAACCGGTCCCGCGTGATCTCCAGGTGCAGCAGACCAAGGAAGCCACAACGGAAACCGAAACCGAGCGCCACCGACGTCTCCGGTTCGAAGGTCAGCGCGGCGTCGTTGAGCTGAAGCTTTTCCAGTGCCTCACGCAGTTCCGGGTAGTCCGAACCGTCCACTGGGTACAGTCCCGAGTAGACCATCGGCTTCGGTTCGCGGTAGCCGGTCAGCGGTTCGGTGGCGCCCTTGCGCTCGCTGGTCACGGTGTCGCCGACGCGCGATTGCCGCACGTCCTTCACGCCAGTGATCAGATACCCCACCTCGCCGACGCCGAGCCCCTTGCTGGGCTTGGGCTCGGGCGAGATGATGCCGACCTCCAGCAGCTCGTGCGTGGCGCCGGTGGACATCATCCGGATCCGCTCGCGGGGGGTGATCTTGCCGTCCACGACCCTGATGTAGGTGACCACGCCGCGATAGGTGTCGTACACCGAGTCGAAGATCATCGCCCTGGCCGGCGCGTCGGGCTCGCCCACCGGCGGCGGCACCTGCCGGATCACCTCGTCGAGCAGTTCCTGCACACCCTGGCCGGTCTTGGCCGACACGCGCAGCACATCGCCCGGATCGCAGCCGATGATGTGCGCCAGCTCGGCGGCGTACTTGTCGGGATCGGCCGCGGGCAGGTCGATCTTGTTCAGCACCGGGATGATGTGCAGGTCCTTGTCCAGCGCGAGGTACAGGTTCGCCAGCGTCTGCGCCTCGATGCCCTGCGCCGCGTCGACCAGCAGGATCGCGCCTTCGCACGCCTCCAGCGCCCGCGAGACCTCGTAGGTGAAGTCGACGTGGCCGGGCGTGTCGATCAGGTGCAGCACGTGGTCCTGGTCGTCCAGTTTCCACGGCAGCCGCACGTTCTGTGCCTTGATCGTGATGCCGCGTTCGCGCTCGATGTCCATCCGGTCCAGGTACTGGGCGCGCATGGCCCGTTCCTCGACCACGCCGGTGAGCTGCAGCATCCGGTCGGCCAGGGTGGACTTGCCGTGGTCGATGTGCGCGATGATGCAGAAGTTCCGGATCAGCTCCGGGGGCGTGAACGTGGTGTCGGCGAACGTGCTCACTCGGTTCCTCGATGATCGGCCGCGGGTACGTCCTCCAGTGTCCCATGCCCGGTCGCCGGCGATTTCCGGGTCATCCCCGATGCCGGTTCGCGGTGCGCGTGCTGACCTGGAGCTATGAGTACTGCTTTAGCCCAGGTGCTGGACCGCGCCTTCGGCCATCCACGCGGTTTCCTGGGCAGGATAGGCGCCGCGGTCATGGCATACGGCAATGCCGCTACCGAACGGCGCGTGGTGGAAGTGGCGAGGCTCACGCCCGGCGAGACCGTGCTCGTCGTGGGCCCCGGTCCCGGTGTCGGGCTGGCGGCCGCGGCGGAGAAGGCCGCGCACGTGATCGGCGTGGACCCCTCCGAGGAGATGCTCGCGCTGTGCCGGGCACGCCGCGACGACGTCGTCCTGCGGCAAGGCTCGGCGGAGGCCACCGGCCAGGCCGGCGAGTCGGTGGACGTCGTGGTGTCGGTCAACAACGTGCAGCTGTGGGACGACCGCGCGGCGGGGTTCGCCGAGCTGTACCGCGTGCTGCGCCCGGGCGGGCGGCTCGTGCTGTCCGCGCACCAGAAGTGGCTGCCCGTGCCGCGGCACGCGCTCGCCGCGGAGGTCACCGCGGCCGGTTTCACCGACCTGCAGACCTGGACCTGGGAGCCCCCGGGCTTCGGTGCCACCGCGGCCCAGCTCCGCGCCGTCAGACCGTAGGCGCTGTCAGGGGGCGCGGACGTCCGTGCGCAGGGGATGGTCGGCCGGGATCTCGACGAGCACGATGGGCACGCCGTCCGGGTCGGAGATCCAGGCCTCCCACAGGCCCCACGGTTCCTTGCGCGCTTCGCGGTCCGGGGTCACGCCGTGTGCGGCCAGTTCCTTGAGCGTGGCCTCGAGATCGCGGACCTGCAGCCACAGTTGCAGCGTCGTGTTCGAGCCGGCTCCGCCGTGGCTGGAGACCTCGAGGAAGCCCTGACCGAGGAAGAAGACCGTGCCGCCGGGGAAGGTCCGGTAGATCGCCAGGCCGAGAACGTCGCGGTAGAAGGCGGTCGATTTCTCGGGATCCGTGGGCCGGACCAGGACCCGGCTGCTCAACACCTGCATGAATACTCCCTACCGCAGAGCGTCACGACGCGGCAATCGCGGCAATTCCGGCGAGCACGATGACCGAGCCGGTGATCCGGCGCCCCGGGTTGGCCTCGCCGAGCATGAGCCACGCCGCGATCCCGCCGAGCACGATGCTGACCTCGCGCGCGGGCGCGACAAGGCTCACCGGCGCCATCCGCATCGCGTAGAGGACAAGCAGGTAGGCGACCGGGGACAGCGCCCCGACGAGGACGGTTTCCCGCCAGTGACGGCGCCACAACGGCGTCAGGCCACCCTGACGGAGGGCGATGGGCGCGAGGAACGCGCTCTGCAGCATCGCGCCGGTGGTGAAGTACACGACCGGCGGTACGCCGAGCGCGTTGACCGAGTGCGCGTCCCAGAGGGTGTAGGCGGCGATGGTCGCGCCCGTGAGCAGGCCGTAGAAGACGCCCGCCTTGCGGTCACCGCTGCCGCGGCCGCCGCCGATGAGCAGTACCCCGCCGACGATGAGCAGCGCACCGACGAGGCCGAGAACCCCGGGCCGCTCACCGAGCACCACGACGGCCGCGAGCACCGACAGCAGCGGCCCGCTGCCGCGTGCCAGCGGGTACACGATGGACAGGTCGCCGACGCGGTAGCCGCGTTGCAGGACGATGCCGTAGAGCACATGGAAGACCGCGGTCAGCACGGCGGCCAGCAACCACGTCCACTGTGGACTTTGCGGTTCCACGGCGAGCATCACGGCGGCGAGCGGCAGGCACACCACGGCCGACACGGTGTAGTAGAGGAAGACGAAGCGGGCGCCGCCGCCGTGGACGCGTTTGGCGGCGAGGTTCCAGCCGGCGTGCACGAAGGCGGCGATGAGGACCAGGGACAGGGCTGTGCCGTTCACGGGTGCCTTTCCGGCTTTTCGCGGGCGCGAAAGGCCGAGGCCCTCTAGGCTTTTGTCCGCTCAGGTGTACCGCCGGACCCGGTGCCCGGTGGCCGGTGCCGCTCGGACCAGGCTCGCCACCCCTGGTTGTGCGAGGGGCTGCGGGCGGGGCGGCGACGGAACCCTAGGCACTACGTGGGCCACCATACCGTCACTGGTAGTGTTGTCGACCGTTGCCGTGTGGCATTCCGTAAGGGAGGAAGCCCGGAGATCCGGGGCCACCACGACGCGGCAGCGGACCCGGACAAGACTCGAAGGAGCGCCCGCGTGGCCAACATCAAGTCCCAGATCAAGCGAATCAAGACCAACGAGAAGGCGCGCCAGCGCAACCAGTCGGTCAAGTCCTCGGTGAAGACCGCCATCCGCAAGTTCCGCGAGGCCGCGGAGGCCGGCGACAAGGACAAGGCCGTCGAGCTGCAGCGCGAGGCCGCCAAGAAGCTGGACAAGGCCGCCAGCAAGGGTGTCATCCACCCGAACCAGGCCGCGAACAAGAAGTCGGCGATGGCCAAGCGCGCCAACGCGCTCTGAGCAGTTTCTCTCGAAGTGCCCGCCCGGCGGCCTCACGGCCGAGGGCGGGCATTTTCGCGTCTGGGGTGCTGGGCTGCGGAGGGTTCGGCGGGTTCCACCGTCGGTCGCGCCCTGGGCGCGAGGTCACCGTCGGCGGCGCGAGGTCACCCTGGGCGCGAGCGTCACCGTCGTTGGCGTTGGCGTTGGCGTTGGCGTTGGCGTTGGCGTTGGCCCATTGTCCGGCGTTGCACGAGGTCACCCTGGGCGCGGGCGTCACCGTCAGCACCGCGTCACCCTCGGCGCGGGGCCGTCGGCGCGGCGTGACGCTCGGCGCGGCGTAACGCTCGGCGCGGCGCCAGCCTCGGTGCGGGCGTCACCCTCGGCGCGGGCGTCACCCTCGGAAGCCGCCATCCTCCGCGTGCGGAGACGCTCGCGAACCCACCGCCCGCGCGAAGCCGCCCCCTCGGCGCAACCGTTGGCCTCGCGGAGCCGTCGCCCTCGGTGCAACGTCGCCCTCGCGACACGACGCCACCCTCGCGAAGCCACCACCGTCGGCACAGTGTCACGCTCGCGAAGCCACCGCGTCCGCGGAACCGCCACCTCGCGGAACCACCGCCGACTCGAAGCCGGTCCCCTCGCAGCCGCCCTCTGGAATCCCCGCCCTTTCGCAGCCGCTACCCTCGCGAAACCGTCACCGTCGCGAAACCGCCGCGCTCATGGCGCCGATGCCCTCGCGGAGCCGTCACGGAGCCGTCGCCCTCTCGAAGTCGCCGTCTCTTCTGGGCCGCCGGCCAACCTCCACAGAGCCGCCACCGGGCCCAATCACCGCTTCTCGCGCGCCGCCGCGAGGTCGAGGACCGCGCGTTCCAGTGCATAGGCTGGATCGGCCGCCGCGCCTTTGACCTCGGCATTCACCCGCGCCACGATGCCCATCGCGTCGGCGAGGCCCGCCGCGCCCCAGCCGCGCGACTGCCCCTGCGCCTTGCGGATCTTCCACGGCGGCATGCCCAGCTCCCCCGCCATCTGGTTCGGGTTCCCCCGGCCGGCCGCCGACACGCGCGCGATGGTCCGGACCGCGTCGGCGAGCGCATCCGCGATCAGCACGTGCGGCACGCCGATCTGCTCCGCCCACCGCAACGACTCCAGCGCCGCCGACCGGTCCCCGGACACGGCCTTCTCCGCGACCGCGAAGCCGCTGACATCGGCGCGCCCACGGTGGTATCGGCGAACCGCTTCCTCATCGACCTTGCCGCCCGCGTCCGCGACCAGTTGCGCGGCGGCCGACGCCAGCTCCCGCAGATCCGACCCGACCGCGTCGATCAGCGCGGCCACCGCGGAGGCGTCGATCCGCCCGCCCGCCTGCCGGACCTCGTTGCGCACGAACGCTTCCCGGTCGGCCGGCTTGGTGATCTTGGGGCACTCGGTGATCCGGGCACCCGCTTTGCGCAGCACCGCCGGGAGCGCTTTCGCGGCCTTGCTGCGACCGCCACCGGTGTGCACGACGACCAGGACGACGCCGTCCGCGGGTTGCTTGAGGTAGGACTGCACCGCGTCGGCCAGTTCCTGCGAGATGTCCTGGGCGGCGTCGAGAACGATCACCCGGCCCTCGCTGAACAGCGACGGGCTGACCAATTCGAGCAGCGCGGGCGCTGTGAGTTCCGACACCCGGGTCTTGGTCAGTTCCGCGGCAGGGTCGACGAGGCGTGCGGAGTCCAGCGCGGCCCGCACCGCGCGCTCGACGAGCAGTTCCTCCTCGCCGAGGACGAGGTGCAATGGCGAGGTGGTGGTGGCTGGCGCGGTCACGTGTCGATCCTGCCATGGTGACGAACCCCGCAGGGGCATGGCGGGAGCTGATCGCCATGTCGTATGTTGTTACCAGCGCGTTGCCGTGAGAGGACGCCGACAACTGAATACCGCTCATCCAGAGGGGCAGAGGGAACGGCCCGTTGAAGCCCCGGCAACCGGCGTCAGCCTGTCATCTCGAGTCCGCGAGGTAGCTGACGACCACGGTGCCAATTCCGACCCGCGTCAGTGGGACAGATGAGGAAAGGAACCTCGCGATGACTGCAGCCCTCACCCAGCGTTCCGTCGACCTCGGTCCGGCCGTTGAGCTGGTGTCCAAGGAAGAGGGCCACCGCCAGCCGCTGGCGCCCGAGTTCGTCTCCGCCGAGGATTTCTCGCCGCTGGAGGTCGCCTACGACTTCGGCCGCGTCCGGCGTGAGGACATCGAGTCCGGGCCGCGCAACATCTGGCGCTACAAGAAGCTGCTGCCGGTGCCCTCGAACGTCGAGGAGATCCCGAACACCGAGCCTGGCTGTACCCGGCTGGTGCGTGCGGACCGGCTCGCGAAGGCGCTCGGCCTGAAGCGGGTGTGGGTCAAGGACGACACCGGCAACCCGACCCATTCGTTCAAGGACCGTGTGGTCGCCGTCGCGCTCGCCGCGGCCCGCGAGTTCGGCTTCGACACGCTCGCCTGCCCGTCCACCGGCAACCTCGCCAACGCCGTCGCCGCGGCCGCGGCCAGGGCCGGCTGGCGGTCGGTGGTGCTGATCCCGTCGTCGCTCGAGCGGGCCAAGATCCTCACCACCGCGGTGTACGACGGCAACCTGATCGCGGTCGACGGCAACTACGACGACGTGAACAGGCTCGCCACCCAGCTCGCCGCCGAGCACGAGACCTGGGCGTTCGTGAACGTCAATGTCCGGCCGTACTACTCCGAGGGCTCCAAGACGCTGGCCTTCGAGGTCGCCGAGCAGCTGGGCTGGCGGCTGCCGGAGCAGATCGTGGTGCCGATCGCGTCGGGCTCGCAGCTGACCAAGGTCGACAAGGGCTTCCGGGAGCTCGGCAGCCTGGGCCTGGTGGACGAGACGCCGTACAAGGTCTTCGGTGCGCAGGCCACCGGCTGCTCGCCGGTGTCGACCGCCTTCCGCAACGGTCACGACTTCGTGCAGCCCGTCAAGCCGGACACGATCGCCCGCTCGCTGGCGATCGGCAACCCGGCCGACGGCCCTTACGTGCTGGACACCGTGAACCGCACCGGTGGTGCGATCGAGGACGTCAGCGACGAGGAGGTCGTCGAGGGCATCCGGCTGCTGGCCAGGACCGAGGGCATCTTCACCGAGACCGCGGGCGGCGTGACCGTGGCGACCACGAAGAAACTCATCGAGGCCGGCAAGATCGACCCGGACGCCGAGACCGTCCTGCTCATCACCGGCGACGGCCTGAAGACCCTCGACGCGATCGAGAACCACGTCGGCCCGAAGGCAACGGTTCCGCCGAACGCCGAAGCGGTCCGCAAGGCTCTCGAAGGCTGAGCGCCTTCCTGGGCGCACGGCCCGCGGCCGACCTGGCGGTGGCGCCCACCGCTCGCAGCGGTGGCACCTCCGCGCTCGGACAGCGGCAGCACTGGCGGGTGTCGCTTCGGACGCTCGGCAGTGGACGCTGGGCACTGCCGCGCACGGGCCTGGCAACGGTGGGGATCCCGCGCTCGGAGGCGCGCCCGCGGTGATGGGACCGGCGCGCGTTCACTCACCCGGCCATCGACGCGGCGCGATGCCGCGCGCCGGGTGAGCGACGGCGCGGATGCCGCGCACGGGCCCAGCAAACGTAGCGATGCCGCGCGCCGGCACAGCAACGGTGGGCATGCCGCGCGGGCCCGGCAACGGTAGGCATGCCGCGCCAGCCCAGCAACGGTAGGCATGCAGCGCGCCGGCCGAGCAGCCGTGGCGGTGCCGCGCTCGCAGGCCCGGCAATAGCGGCGGGTGCGGCGCTCGGCGACTCGACCGGCTGACGGCACCGCGCCCGGCTTTCGAGCGCGGTGCCCGCGGTCTGCGGCCGGTGGAGCTCCACTTTTTCGTGCCCTTAGGCAATCAAGTCCTCAGCAGCTGGGCCTCCGGGGGCACGACGTGGCCGCGTAGCAGCCCATCGACTATCAGCTCCTGCGCGTCGTTGAGTCGCCTGCGTGCGGTGCGTCGGTCACGGCCGAGGTGGACCGCGACGTCCGCGAGCCGGTTTTCGAGGAACCGGCCCGGAAAGGCCTGGCCGAGCGCGAACCCGGCGGTGGCCACCGGCCGGAGGTCGGCGGGCAGGTCGTCTACGGCCGAGTTGAGCAACGTCGCGACCTTCACGCGTACCACCTGCGGCGGTTCCCCCGTCGCGACACCGCTCAGCTCGCGCAGGATTGGACCGACCGGCAACGGCACCGTCCACAGGCCCCGTCCCTTGCGCAGAGCGCACAGCTCCTCGTCGAGCAGGGTGGTCGTGTCGGAGGCCGCGGGCATTTCGGCGAGGCCCAGCGCGGTGTCCGCGTCGTCCTGGCAACCCGCGGCGAGGCGGTGCCGCACCACGTGCCAGCGGGCCTGCTCCTGACCGGGGACGCCGCACGTGAGCAGGAATTTGCGCAGCGTCCCGGCCGACGGAAGCCGCTGGCCGCTCAAGATGCGGCACAAGGTCGAGCGAGACAGGCGGATGGACGACTTCTTGGCCGCGTTCGCCATCGTGTGCTGGCTTTGGAACCCCGACAACCGCATGAGCGCGTCCAACTGAGCGGCGAACTCGGCCGCGGTGGTCGAGGCCTCCGGATTCGGCGGCGCGACGCCGTGCAACTCCGCGTACGCGTCGATCCAGAACAACCGCATCTGATCGCAGTCCCCGCCGCACGCGGCCACGAACGCGAGCACGACCTCCAGCCTCGGCAGGGTCTGTCCTGCGGCCGCCTTCGAAAGCGTGGCCGCGGAGTAGCCGCTCATCTTGCCGAGCAGGCGATACGACGGCGAGCCCGCGGACTCACGGAGCTCGCGGAGCATTTGCGCGACCTTGCATACTGTGGCCGGCCCGGAAAGCGGTTTCTCTCGGCGCCCCATGCCGTCACCAAGCGGTTTGCGGCCGGACCGGTGCCTCTTTATCGAGGACTTCGCGCATCGCTTCCTCACTTCCTGTCGGTGCCACACTGCTATCCGAATAATCTTCCGATTTACGCAACAACAGGACAGCAACCGCCCTACGAGAGCGGTTGATTTCCAACACGTGTTGCCCGTATCCCGGAATTGATTGAAAGTTGAGCCAGGGCATGACAGACGCGATAATCGGAGACTTCCCGGCCAGCATAGCCGCCTCGGTGAAATCATCGGCGGGCATCCTTATTGCGACACTATCCGGACTACGCGCACATATTTTGTAGTGGTTATTTTCCACGTCGCACCATCGCGGGCTCTCCATTTTCGGCAATGACGGCGGTGTCACCATCGGTGTCGGTACGGGCCACCAGCGCACCATCGGACGCCAGACTGTCCACTGTGGATTTTGCTGGGTGTCCATAGGTGTTGCCCGCGCCGACGCTGATCAGCGCGAGACGCGCATTCGGCGCGGCCAGGAATTGCGGCAGCGACGCACGGCTGCCGTGGTGCGGAACCTTGATCACTTCGGCATGCAGGTCGGCGCCGCTCGCGAGCAGGTCGCCCTGCGCCTGCAGCTCGACGTCGCCGGTGAGCAGGACACGGCCGGCAGGCGTGGCCGCACGCAGCACCACCGAGGTGTTGTTGATCCCCGTGCCGTCGACGTCGTCATCCTGGCGAGCGCTGACGTAGCGCGGTCCGATCACCTCCAAACTCAGCCCGGGGAACTCGAGCCGGCGCCCGAGTTCCAGTTCCAGCAGCGGCACATCGTGCTGTGCCGCCACCGACGCGACCTGCCGCCAGGCCCACCCCGGCATGCGGCCCGGTCCGACGGCGAGGGCCCCGACCGACCGGCCGTCGAACACGGAGTCGAGGCCCCCGATGTGATCGGCGTGCAGGTGGCTCAGAATCACGAGAGGGATCTTGTGCACCCCGAGCCGGTGCAGGCATTCGTCCGCGGGCCCTGGCTCCGGTCCGGCGTCGATCAGAACCGCGCGATCCTGATCCGCGGTGGCCAGCACCAGTGCGTCCCCCTGCCCGACATCGCACGCGACAACGGCCCATCCCCGAGGTGGCCACCCGGGCGCGATCACCCGCACCGGGACGACGAACAGCAGAATCGCCACCAGGACGAGCGCGAACCCGACACGCAGGCGCGGCAGCCGCAACGCGAGTACCAGCACCGTCAGCACGACGAGCGCGAGGAAGCCGCCCATCCACCCGCTCGGCCAGGGCAACACCGCCCCCGGGACTCTCGACGCGTGCCGGGCGACCAGAATGAGCCACTCGGCCTCGGGTCCCGCCAGTCGCGCCGTCAGCTCGGCCGCACCCGGCCACACCACGGCGAGGACGGCCGTGAGCACGCCGAGCACGGTCGCCGGGGCGACGACCGGGGCGGCCAGCACGTTCGCCGCGATCGACACCACGCTGACCTGGCCTGCCATCCCGGCGATCACCGGAGCGGTCACCAGGAACGCGGCCAGCGGGATCGCCAGTCCCTCCGCCACACCGAGCGGTACGCCGCGGCGTGTCATCGCCTCGACCCACCGTGGCGCCAGCAGCACGAGCCCCGCGGTGGCCAGCACCGACAGCGCGAACCCGAAGCTGACCGCCATCGCGGGCTCGAGAGCGACAAGCACGATCACGGCGGCGGCCAGCGCGGGCAACACGGATCGCTGCCGTCCCAGCGCCAGCGCGAGCAGTGCCACCGCTCCCATGGCGCCTGCACGCAGGACACTCGGCTCGCTGCCCGCCAGCACCACGAAGCCGACGAGCGCGCACCCCGCGACCGACGCGGACAGGCGCGGCCCCGCCCGCAACAGCCGCAGCAACAGCAACACAGCACCCGCGACCACAGCGAGATTGCTGCCGCTGACGGCTGTGAGGTGAGTGAGCCCGGCCTCCGTGAACTCGCGATCGACCTGGCTCGACAATCCGCTCGTGTCGCCGACGACCAGTCCGGGCAGAAGTCCAGCGGCATCGGCCGACAGGACCGAGCACGCGTGTCTGAGCGCTTCTCGCATCGACTCGGCCGTACGCTGCCACCAGGGCACCGAGCCCGGCTGCACGGGCGGCCCGCGGACGTAGACGACGGCGATGGTGAGGTCGCCGTCCCGCGGTGGCGCCAGTCTTCCGTTGGCGGTGACCTCCTGCCCCGGCAGCACACCACCCCATTGCCCGGCTGGAGCGAGCAGCACGACACGACCTGTCGAGGCGACTCGTCGCCCGTTGACCGAGGCGCTGACGATCGTGCCCGACACGGCGACGCTACGGACGCCCGCCTGCTGGTCGGCGTATCCGGCGGTGCGGATCGGCTTCGGCCGCTCGGCGACGGTCACGCGGAGAGTCGCGGTGGCGCCGCGTGCGGCCAAGGCGTTCAACGGGTCGTGTCGCGCGTCAAGCAGTCTGACGTGCAACGGTCCCGCCAGTACGAGGCCGGAGACCAGCAGTGCTCCCGCTCCCGCGAACCATCGAGGCCGGGTGGCGCGCCATCGCCGGAGAAGCATGCCCGCCGTGAGGACCGCGGCCAGACCGAACACGAACGCGAACCAGGAATTCCAGAGGAGCCCGGCAAGAACGCCCAGCCACAGAGTCAGCGCCGCGGGAACGAGGCGAAAGTCGTGATGCGTCTCGAGTACCGGACCCGTGATCATGACACGTCCCCGAGACGGCCAGCGACGTCGGTCGCGAGCCGCAGAGTTGACCTGCCACTGTGATCGTGGAGCCACGAACGTGCGGCCCCGCGAGGAGAAGAGCCGGTAAGCGGCCCGTGTCCGCACCCCCAGCGCGGACCGGGCGCGGCACCGGCAATCCATGGCAACACAGGACTCCAGCGGCGCCGCCGGGCCGTGGCGAGGGACGAGAGGATCGGCGGCAGCGGGATCGTCACGCGGTTCACGAGACCGTCACCTGGTCTCGCAGTCGGGAAAAACGCGTGGTGCCGATACCGTCGACCTCCTGGAGTTGCTCGACACTGGTGAACGTGCCGTGCTGTGCGCGCCAGTCGATGATGCGTTTCGCGGTGACCTCGCCGACCCCGGGCAGGGAGTCGAGCTGCTCCTGCGTCGCGGTGTTGAGATTGACCTTGCCCGAGCCGGCACCGCCCGACGACGCATCCGGCGCCACCACGCCGGGCTGCGCCCCCGCCGGCGCCGGCACACCGACATAAAGCTGTTCGCCGTCGGTGAGTTTGCGGGCGAGGTTCAGCGCGCTGACATCGGTGCCGTCGACCGCGCCTCCCGCCGCGCGCAGCGCATCGGCCACTCGCGCCCCGGCCGGCACGGTCACGAGGCCCGGTGCGCGCACCTTGCCGACGACGCTGATGACCAGCGAGCTCTCGGCCACTTTGGACAGTGCGGGACGAGGATTGTCGCTCGCGGCGGGAAGCAACGGCGGGCGCTCGGGCGGCGGACTTCCGCCCAGCAACAGGATCGAGCCACCCACGAGTACGAGGACGGCGGTCAGCACGGCGACGATCGCCGTCAGACGGCGCCGCTGCGGGCTGCGGGTCAGCGCGGCCGGCACCCAGCGCTCGACCAGCCTGCCCGTCAAGGGTGGTTCGCGTTCCGCGGCGAGGGCCTGGTCAGCGAGCTGTCTCAGCCGGTTACGAGCCGGCGATTCCGGCGCTTCGGGATTTGCTTCGAACACGCATTCGACACTATGGAGGGGTGAGGTGGGGAGGAAAGCGGGAGTTGGGCGTGATGTGGATAAGTCGGGGGCTGTGGATAAGTCGGGCCGCTCAGTCCAGAATTCCCGGACCGCGCTGCACCACGACGCCCACCACTCCGGGGCCGGTGTGCGCGCCGATCACAGCGCCGACCTCGGAAATCAGGCACCCACCCGAAACGGGCAGCTGTTCCTCGACCCGGTTCGCCAATTCGACGGCGCGTTCCGGCGACGCGAGATGATGCACGGCGACCTCGACGCGTTCCTCCCCCGCCGCGCGCTGTGCGAGTTCGACCATGCGCGCGATCGCCCGGTGCATCGTCCGCACCTTCTCCAGGGGCTTGATCTGCCCGTCGTCCATGTGCAGCAACGGTTTCACCGCCAGCGCGGTGCCCAGCAACGCGGCCGCCGATCCGATGCGCCCGCCCCGGCGCAGGTATTCCAGGGTCTCCACGACGAAGAACGTCTGAGACGACGCCGCGGCGGTCACGGCGGCCTCCTCGACCTCTTCCGGCTCCGCGCCGGCGTTCGCCGCCCGTGCCGCGTGCAGCGCGGCGAATCCGAGTCCCATCGCGGTGCTGCGGGAATCCACCACCCGCACCCGGTCGATGCCGACCTCCTGGGCCGCCAGTACGGCCGACTCCCAGGTTCCGGAGATTTCCCTCGACAGGTGCAGCGAGACCACCGCGTCCGCGCCATCGCTCAACGCGCTCTGGAAGGCCTTCACGAATTCGTTCGGCGTCGGCCGTGACGTGGTCACGATCCGACGTTGCGCCAACGCCTCCGCGAGCGCCTCCGGTCCGACGTCGACGCCGTCGAGCGCCGCGACCCCGTCGATGAGGACATGCAGCGGCACAACCTTGACGGCGAACCGCTCGGCGAAGCCCTCCGGCAGGTGGGCGGTGGAGTCTGTGATGACGGCGACCGGCACGTGCTCAGCCTACGTCGCGGCGGGCTCGTCGTCGGAAATCAGCAGTGGCCGGAGCAGTTCGGCCATCGCCTTGCCCACCAGCTCATGTCCTTCCCAGCCCCAGTGCATCCCGTCGGGGTTACCGCGCCCGCTCAGGACGTGCTCCCCCACCACCGCGGGGAGGTCGAGCAGTGGCACACCGACCCGTCCGGCCCAGTCCGCCATCGCGGCCGCCGCTCCGTCGCGTGCCGTGTGCACGTGCCCGTACGAATCGGCCCGGTGCACGCTCGGCAGCATGCCCACGATCGGCAGTGTGGGCCGCAAGACGCGCAGGGCGCGCACGGCGGTGTCGAGGTAGTGCACGGTGAGCTTCGCCGGGAGCACCACGGGACGTCCGCGCAGCGCTACCGCCAGCCGGGGCTGCGCCGCCAGGTACGCCTTGCGCACGACCCGCCGCAGGCCGTCAGGACGCAGGTAGCGCAATCCGGTCCGCAGATAAGTCGGCAGCGGCGAGGGAAGCGTGTCCATACTCCCGACCGCGAACACGACGGCATCGACGTGATGCAGATCGGCCCACACCCGGGGATCGCCGGTCAGCGACCACCAGGCGTCACGGGCCGTCCAGCCGATTCCCGCGACGAGATCCGCGCCGCCGCCCAGCTCGGCCGCCGTCACGTTCGGCCACAGGCGCGGTTCGTCCGCCGCGCACGGCCCGTCGGGACCGTGGAAGCTCAGCGAATCCGCGAAGACCAGCAGCCTGGGCACGACTTCAGCCAGGCATGCCCGCGTTGTAGGCGTGCAGGCGCCACGCCCCGTCGCGGCGGCCCAGCTCCACCCAGTGACAGTTCCTGATCCCGCCCAGCTGCGGCCACGCCTCGATCGGCAGTGCCAGCAGGCGCGCGGTGAGCGTCGTGATCAACCCGCCGTGCGAGGCCAGCAGCACCGTCGCCCCGTCCTCGGTGGTGCCCGCCAGCAGGTCGTTCACCACCTCGGCGGCACGGTCGGCGACATCGATCCGCGACTCGCCGCCGGGCGGCGCCCACCGGGGATCGGAGCGCCAGCGGTCACGCTCGCCGGGCCAGTCGGCGTCCACCTGGGCACCGGTCATGCCCTGCCAGTCGCCCAGGTGCGTCTCCCGGAGGCGCTTGTCGACGCGCAGCGGAACACCGATCGTCTCGGTCAGCACGGTCGCGGTGTCCATCGCGCGCCGCAGGTCCGAGGAGATCACGAGGTCGGGTTCGAACCGGGCCAACGCCGGTACCGCGAAACGTGCTTGGTTCCAGCCGACTTCGGTCAGCGCGGAGTCGAAATGGCCCTGCATCCGGCCGGCCGCGTTGTAGTCGGTCTCCCCGTGCCGCCAGAGCACGAGGCGCCGCAAACTCACTTGGTGTCCCCGTTGTCGCCGAGACCGGCGACCTCGATCCGCGGGCAGTCCTTCCACAGCCGTTCGAGGCCGTAGAACGAACGCTCCTCGTCGTGCTGGACGTGCACCACGACGTCGACGTAGTCCAGCAGCACCCAGCGTCCTTCGCGGGCGCCCTCGCGGCGCACCGGCTTGTGCCCGGCGCCGCGCAGCTTCTCCTCGACGCTGTCGACGATGGCGCCGACCTGGCGTTCGTTGGGTGCCGAGGCGATCACGAACGCATCGGTGATGACGAGTTGGTCGGAGACGTCCAGCACCACGACATCGGTGGCCTTCTTGTCGGCCGCCGCGTGCGCGGCGACGGTCGCGATCTCACGTGCCTGGGACGTCGCTGCCACTCCTGCTCCCTCACGGCTGGGCATCGGTCAGTCCACCGAGGGTACCTGGCACGTCCTTCGCCCGGATTACGACCGCTTGGATCATCCGTTCGAGATCATCGAGGTCGGCTTCGAATTCCGCGCCCCGTCGACCTCACGGCCTCCTCGCTGCGACGCTCCCGCAGATCACTCCGGTTTGCGGTAAAGGCGCCGCTTGTCCACGTAACGCACCACGCCGTCGGGTACCAGGTACCAGATCGGCTCCCCGCGTTCGACCCGTTCGCGGCACGCGGTGGACGAGATCGCCATCGCGGTGACCTCCACGAGGCTCACCTTCCCACTGGGCAGATGGTGATCGTTGAGCCGGTAGCCCGGCCTGGTGACGCCGATGAAATGCGCGTAGGTGAACAGGCCGTCGGCGTTGTGCCACGTCAGAATCTGTTCGAGCGCGTCGGCTCCGGTGATGAAGTACAGCTCGTCCTCGGGATACTCCCGGTGCAGGTCACGCAACGTGTCCACGGTGTAGGTCTCGCCGCCTCGATCGATGTCGACGCGGCTGACGGAGAACACCGGGTTGGACGCCGTGGCGATCACGGTCATCAGGTAGCGGTCCTCGGCCTTGGTCACCCGGCGCCCGGTCTTCTGCCACGGCTGCCCGGTGGGCACGAAGATCACTTCGTCGAGGTCGAAGCGGGCTTGTACCTCGCTTGCCGCGACGAGGTGGCCGTGGTGGATGGGGTCGAACGTGCCGCCCATGACCCCGATGCGACGTGGTGACATGCGATCGAGCGTATATAGCGGCAGCCGTGGACCCATCCCGGCTCCCCGGTCAGGGCCCACGCGCCGGATCGTCCGGCAGGCTCGCCCCTGGCGGTTCGAGCCACTGCCATGCCGCCGGCGATACGAGGGGAATCTCCGGTGGCGCACCGGCCCTTCCGCCGTGGGCCGGCACAGCATGAGAGCGCGCCGATCGCCGACGGTGACGCGCTTCTCGAGTGTGTTCTACGTCACAAATCGCACGAGGTGTCCACTCGCTCGCTTTCCGGCGAGACGTTGTCGGACCGATGCGGTAGACGTGGACCCGTGAACGTCCAGCAGCTGAAAGAACGAGCCGGCGAACTCCTGCGAGCACTCGCCGGTGAGAACGCGCGTCTGCGCGAGGACCAGTGGACGGCCATCGAGGCACTGGTCGCCGAGCGACGGCGTGCGCTCGTCGTGCAACGCACCGGATGGGGCAAATCCGCGGTGTACTTCCTGGCCACGGCGCTGCTCCGGGAACAGGGCTCGGGTCCGACGGTGATCATCTCGCCGCTGCTCGCCTTGATGCGCAACCAGATCGCGGCCGCGGCCAGGGCGGGCATCAAGGCCGCGACCATCAACTCGGCGAACTCGCAGGAGTGGGACGAGGTGCAGGCACGGGTCGCCGGCGGCGAGGTCGACGTGCTGCTGGTGAGCCCGGAACGGCTCAACAATCCCGATTTCCGCGACACGGTCCTGCCCAAGCTCACCGCGACGACCGGGCTGCTGGTCGTGGACGAGGCACACTGCGTGTCCGACTGGGGGCACGATTTCCGGCCGGACTACCGCCGGCTGCGCACATTGCTCACGGACCTGCCGGACGGTGTACCGGTGCTCGCCACCACCGCGACCGCGAACGACCGGGTGGTCACCGACGTCGCGGAACAGCTGGGGCTCGGCGGTGGCAGCGACACGCTCGTGCTGCGCGGACCGCTCGACCGGGACAGCCTGCACCTGTCCGTCGCGCAGCTCCCCACCTCCGAGGCCCGGATCGCCTGGCTGTCCCAACGGCTCGCCGAGCTGCCGGGATCGGGCATCATCTACGCGCTCACGGTCGCGGCCGCCCACGACGTGGCGGGGTTGCTGCGTGAGCAGGGCTACGAAGTGGCCGCGTACACGGGAAAGACGGAACCGGCCGAGCGGGAGGCGGCCGAAGAGGATTTGCTGGCCAACCGGGTCAAGGCATTGATCGCCACGTCCGCGCTGGGCATGGGATTCGACAAGCCGGATCTCGGTTTCGTCGTCCACCTCGGCGCACCCTCCTCACCCATCGCCTACTACCAGCAGATCGGGCGTGCGGGCCGAGGTGTGCGGCGGGCCGAGGTGATTCTGTTGCCCGGCAGGGAAGACAGGGACATCTGGAACTACTTCAGCTCGCTGGCCTTCCCGGAGGAGCGCCGGGTGAGCCAGGTGCTCGACGCCCTCGCGGCAGCGGACCGTCCATTGTCGACAGCCGCACTGGAGCCGATGGTCGAGTTGTCCCGGTCGCGGCTGGAGATGGTGCTGAAGGTCCTCGACGTGGACGGCGCAGTGCGCCGGGTACGCGGAGGCTGGGTGGCCACGGGGCAGCCATGGGAGTACGACGAGCAGCGCTACGGCCGGGTGAGCGAGGCACGCGGCGCCGAGCAACGGGCGATGCTCGACTACCAGTCCACCACGGGCTGCCGGATGGAGTTCCTGCTCCGCCAACTCGACGATCCGCACGCGGCACCGTGCGGGCGATGTGACAACTGCACGGGACATCATCGGCAGACGGACGTCGCCACCGACGTGGTGGAGGCCACCGGGCAACGGTTGCGACGGCCGGGCGTCGAGGTGGCACCACGGCGGCAGTGGCCGACCGGGCTCAGCGCCCTCGACGTGCCGCTGTCGGGCCGGATCGCGAAGACGGAGCAGGCCGAACCGGGGCGCACGGTCGGCAGGCTCACCGACGCGGGCTGGGGCAACCGGCTACGCGAACTCGTCGGACCGTCGGCACCTGACGGGGAAATTCCCGCACCGGTTTTTCAGGCGTGCGTGTCGGTGCTGGCTTCCTGGGAGTGGGCACAACGTCCGGCCGGTGTTGTGGCGCTGCCGTCCGGGCGGCGGCCGAAGCTCACGCACAGCCTCGCCACCCGGCTGGCCGAGATCGGACGGCTTCCCTTCCTCGGCACGCTGCACGCCGCCGGCGACCGGCCTCGCCAGGCGAACAGCGCACAACGGGTCGCCGACCTCTGGGGGCGCCTGACCGTGCCCGACGACCTCACGGCGGCTCTGTCCGCTCTGGAAGGGCCGGTGCTGCTGGTGGACGATCTGGTCGACACCGGCTGGACGATGACGATGGCCACCCGTCTCCTGCGCCGAGCCGGGGCGCCGGCGGTACTGCCGTTCGCGCTGGCGGGAACGAACTGATGATCAGCGGAAAGGAGGTGGTCCACCGACGTCGGACAGCCTAGATCGCCGTGTGGTCGCGCCGCCTTTGGGCTTGCGTCATCACCGCCTCGGTCGTGATGCGGTCACGCCATCGACGCCTCGCCGTAGATCAATCACGCCATCGCGCACGGGACGGGAAGCCCACGCGCCGCAGGGCGAGGCGGTGCTACCGGCGCAGCGGGACGAGATCGTCCGCGTGGACGACCTCTCGGCGTTGTTCCGGCGGGAGTTCGTGGCTGGAGCGGCCAATCAGGTCGGGCAGCTCGGTGGCGTCGAAGTTGACCACGCCGCGGCCGATGACGCGCTGCGCGGGGTCAACGAGTTCGACGACGTCCCCGGCCTGAAAATCGCCGTCGACGCCGGTGATCCCGGCTGCCAGCAACGATCGGCGGCGTTTGACGACCGCGGCGACCGCGCCGTTGTCCAGCTGCAGACGACCGGTGACGCCCGCCGCGTAGCCGAGCCAGAAGCGTCGTGCGGACAAGCGCGAGTCGGCCGCTGCGAAGGCTGTGCCGACATCCGCCGTGCTCAGGGCCTTCGCCGCCTCGTCCGCTGCGGCGAGCAGCACTGGGATGCCCGCCGCGGCCGCCGTGCGCGCCGCCGCGAGCTTGGACACCATGCCGCCTGTGCCGAGACCGGAGCTCGACATCTTCACGGTGATGCCGTCCACATCGGACTCACCGGAGACCTCGGTGATCTTGCGGGTCGCGCCGTCGCGCGGGTCGCCGTCGTACAGGCCGTCCACATCGGACAGCAGGACGAGTGCGTCGGCGCCGATGAGGTGCGCCACCAGGGCCGCGAGGCGGTCATTGTCGCCGAACCGGATTTCCTCCGTGGCCACGGTGTCGTTCTCGTTGACGACCGGCACCGCGCCCAACGCCAGTAGCCGGGAGAACGTGCGCTGCGCGTTGCGGTAATGCGCGCGGCGGACCACGTCGTCGGCGGTCAGCAGCACCTGGCCGACCGTGAGCGCATACCTCCCGAAGGACTCCGCGTAGGCGTGCGCGAGCGCGAGCTGGCCCACGCTCGCCGCTGCCTGCTGTGTCGCCAGGTCCCTCGGCCGCTTGCCGAGCGCCAACGGTGCCAGACCGGCGCCGATGGCACCGGAGGAGACCAGCACGAGCTGGCTACCTCGCTCGATACGATCGGCGATCGCGTCGACGAGGGCGTCCAGCCGCGCGGAGTCCAGGCCGGCGCCGGCCGTGGTCAGGGCCGACGAACCGACCTTGACCACCAGCCGGTCGGCACCGGCGACGGCCTTGCGGGTGAGGCTCACTCGTCATCGTCCGTTTCGGGGACGCCGTCGCGACGGACGCGCCGGGCTTCCTTGCGCTCCGCAGCCGAGACACGCGAGGTGTTCTCCAGGCGCACATCTGTCCCACGACCGGCGAGGTAGGTGGCGACGCCCGGCGTGGAGGGCTGCCAGTCGAACGTCATGTCGCCGATCGTGACGGGGCAGCCCGGTTCCGCCCCCATACGCGCCAGCTCCTCCTCCACACCCAGCCGGTTGAGCCGGTCGGCGAGGTATCCGACGGCCTCGTCGTTGCCGAAGTTCGTCTGACGGATCCAGCGCTCCGGCCGATTCCCGCGCACCACGAACCCGCCGGGCTCGTGCGGGTCGGCCTCCACCGAGAAGCCGTTGTCGTCCACCGCCTGTGGCCGCAGCACGATCCGCTCCGCGGCCGGCGTCGGCTGTTCGGCGCGATACTTCTCGACGACCGCGCCGAGCGCGAAGGTCAGCTCCCGCAGGCCCTGCCGGGTTGCGGTGGACACCTCGAACACCGGCAGACCGCGCGCCTCCAGCTCCGTCCGCACCATCTCGGCCAGCTCCGCCGCCTCGGGCACGTCCACCTTGTTCAGCACGACAACCCGCGGCCGGTCGGCCAGCTCCCCGCCCAGGGCCGGGGTGTAGCGGGCCAGTTCGTTCTCCAGCGCGTCCACATCGGACAGTGGGTCGCGCCCCGGCTCGTACGTCGCACAGTCCACGACGTGCACGAGCACCGCGCAGCGCTCGATGTGCCGCAGGAAGTCGAGTCCCAGGCCCTTGCCCTCGCTCGCGCCGGGAATGAGCCCGGGCACGTCGGCCATCGTGAACACGGTCTCCCCCGCCGTCACGACACCGAGGTTGGGCGCGAGGGTGGTGAACGGGTAGTCGGCGATCTTCGGCCTGGCCGCGGACAGCACCGAGATCAGCGACGACTTGCCCGCCGAGGGGAATCCGACCAACCCGACATCGGCGACCGAGCGCAGCTCCAGCACCAGGGACCGCGACTCGCCCGGTTCACCGAGCAGCGCGAAGCCGGGGGCCTTGCGGGCACGCGACGCGAGCGCCGCGTTGCCGAGACCGCCGCGCCCGCCCTGTGCGGCGATGAACGTGGTGCCGGGGCCGGTGAGGTCGGCCAGCACGTCGCCGCCCTCGGTCAGCACGACGGTGCCTTCCGGCACCTTCAGCTCGAGGGTCTCGCCGGCCGATCCCGCGCGATGCCCGCCCTGGCCCTGCTTGCCGTTGCCGGCCTTGGCGTGCGGCCGGAAGTGGAAGTCCAGCAGCGTGTGCACGCCGGGGTCGACGACGAGCAGCACGTCGCCGCCGCTGCCGCCGTTGCCGCCGTCGGGGCCGCCGAGTGGTTTGAACTTCTCGCGGTGCACCGAAGCGCAACCGTTCCCGCCGTCGCCGGCGGCAACCTGGATCACCGCGCGGTCAACGAACCGGGACGCCATGTCATGCCTTTCCGTCTATTCAGGACTACCAACGCAAAAAACGAGGGGCGGACCCAGATTTGTTCCGGGCCCGCCCCTCGTTCGAGGTGCTGTGTGTCTCGGCGGGCCTCAGGCCTCGACCGGGACGATGTTGACCAACTTGCGGCCAGCCTTGGAGCCGAACTCCACCGCACCGGCGGCGAGAGCGAACAGCGTGTCGTCACCGCCACGGCCGACGTTCACGCCGGGGTGGAACTTGGTGCCACGCTGGCGAACCAGGATCTCGCCCGCCTTCACGACCTGACCGCCGTACCGCTTGACGCCGAGGTACTGCGGGTTGGAGTCACGGCCGTTGCGGGAGCTGGAAGCACCCTTCTTGTGTGCCATTGCTCAGCTCCTTACTTGCTGATTCCGGTGACCTCGACACGGGTCAGCTTCTGCCGGTGACCCTGCCGCTTGTGGTAGCCGGTCTTGTTCTTGAACTTGTGGATACGGATCTTGGGACCCTTGGTCTGCTCGACGACCTTGCCGGTGACCGAGACCTTCGCCAACGCGTCGGCGTCCGTGGTGACCTCGCCGCCATCGACATACAGCACGGCGGGGAAGGTGTGCTCGGTGCCCGGCTCGCCCTCGAGCTTTTCGACCTCGACGACGTCGCCGACGGCCACCTTGTACTGCTTGCCGCCGGTCTTGACGATCGCGTACGCCGACACGGAAGTCTCCTGCTTACTCGACAATGGGTGAGGGCTTGCGCCACGGCCCACTTCTCAGCGGTCCAGTGATCGCGCCATGGCCCGCACAGCGCGCGGGCCGTTCTCTAGGTTACGTGGCGTGCAACCCGGAGTTGACATCGGGGTGGGGAAATGCAGTTAGCTCTGGTCCGAGGCGTGCACCGGAGGCCCCGCCGGACGCGAGGCCGCACGGCGCGGACGCCTGCGGGTGGTGCGCGCCGCCGGCTGCGGCACGCTCACGTCGGAGTCCTGTCCCGGCGTCTCGGTGCCGGGCTCGGGCACCTCCCGGCCACCCTCCGCGTGCTCAGCGGCCGAGTCCGTGCCCGCGGTGGCGCCGCTGGGCGCGGCGACGGGGGTCGCCTCGGTCGTGCTGGGCGTGTTGCCGCTGGTGGGGGCCGTACCAGGCTGACCACCGCTGGCGGCGGTGCCCGGCTGGTCACCGCTGGCGGCGGTGCCGGTGCCGGTACCGGGCTGGTCGGCGCTGGTGGCGGTGCCTGGGTGAACGGCCGCCGTGCCGGACTCGGAGACCGCTGCGGCCCCGGTAGCGCCGGGCTGAGCGGTGCCGGTCCGGGACTCCGCAGCGGCGGTCTCCGGCTCGGCCGTGCCTGACGCAGCACCCGCGTGCCCGGCGGCGTCGGCGTGAGCAGCAGCGGTGCCGGACCCGGCGGCGCCGGGCTCGGCAACGCCGGACTCGGCGGTGGCGGGCTCGGCAACGCCGGACTCGGCCGTGTCGGGCTCAGCGGTGGTGGGCTCGGCCATGCCGGGCTCAGCAACGCCGGACTCGGCGGTGCTGGGCGCCGCTATGCCGGAGGCAGCACCTGCGGGCCCGGCAGTGCTGGGCTCGCCGGTGCGGGATGCGGCACTGTCAGGAGTGGGCGTCCCACCCTCGGCCCGGGCCGTGCTGCTGGGCGCAGACGGCGCCGCCGCCTCGGGCGACGTTGCCGCCGCCGAACCGGCCTGCCGTTCGGGCGAGGGTGCCGACGCGCCCAGTTGGGTGGCGTGGCCGTTCAGGGCCGCGCTGGCGCTCGGCTCACGGTCGCTCGCCGAGGGAGCGGGCTCCGTCGGCGTGGCCGGTGAGGCCTCGCTCTCGGTCTGAGCCACGTTCTCCACGGTCTGCGAGCTCTCCGCCGTGGCCTGCGCCGACTCGACCGCCGACGACTCGGCGGCTTCCCTGGCCGCGGCGGCTTCAGCCGCCTTCCTGGCATCGGTGCGTTCGCGGAACACGGCGCGCCGGGACCTGCCGGTGGGGCGGGTCCTCGAGCGCGTCGGGGCCTCCGCAGCCGCCGTGGCTTCGTCCGAAGCCGCCTTGGGCGCTTCGCTCGCCGCGGTCTCGTCCGGACCGGTCTTCGACCGCTGGTCCGATGCCGCGGCGGGCTTCGCGGTGTCGTCGGAGACCTGCTGCTTCGGGTGGTCCTCGGCCTTGCCGGTGGCCGCCAGCTTCGCCGCGTTGGCCATCGCCTGCACCGCGGACACCACGGACTCCCGCTGCTCGGGCGTGGGCGCGTTCTGCTCGGTGCGCGACTCGGCGTGCTCTTCGCTCTTGCCCCGGCCCCGCGAACGTCGCGAGCCCTGCTGGCTCCCGCCGCCGCCATTCGCCCCGTTCGTGCGCTGCGGTTCGGTCGAGACGACCACGCCCCGGCCCTTGCAGTGCTCACACGTGGTCGAGAACGCCTCCAGCAGCCCGGTGCCGACCTTCTTCCTGGTCATCTGCACCAGACCGAGCGAGGTCACCTCCGCGACCTGGTGCCGCGTGCGATCCCGGCCGAGGCACTCGGTCAGCCGCTTGAGCACCAGCTCCCGGTTGGATTCCAGCACCATGTCGATGAAGTCGATCACGATGATGCCGCCGATGTCCCGCAACCGCAGCTGCCGGACGATCTCCTCCGCCGACTCCAGGTTGTTGCGCGTCACCGTCTCCTCGAGGTTGCCCCCGGAACCGGTGAACTTGCCGGTGTTGACGTCGATGACGGTCATCGCCTCGGTGCGGTCGATCACCAGGTACCCGCCCGAGGGCAGCCACACCTTGCGATCCAGCGCCTTGGTGATCTGCTCCTCGATGCGGTAGACGCCGAACACGTCGTCGTTGCCGACGTAGCGCTTGAGCCGGTCGGTCAGATCGGGCGCGACGTGCTGAACGTAGGCGTTGATGACCTCCCACGCGGTGTCGCCCTGGACCTCGAGCTTGGCGAAGTCCTCGGTGAACAGGTCGCGAACCACCTTGACCAGCAGGTCCGGCTCTTCGTAGAGCATGGTCGGGGCCGACGACTTCTTGCCCTTGCCGGTGGCCGAGTCCGCCTTCTCCTTGATGACCTCCCACTGGGCCTTCAGGCGGCGGACGTCGCGCTCCAGCTCCTCCTCGCTGATCCCTTCCGAGGCGGTGCGGATGATCACCCCGGCGTCCTCGGGCACGATCCGCTTGAGGATGTCCTTGAGCCTGCGCCGCTCGTTCTCCGGCAGCTTGCGGGAAATACCGGTGGCACCACCGGCGGGCACGTACACCAGGAACCGGCCCGGCAGCGAGATCTGCGTGGTCAGCCGGGCGCCCTTGTGCCCGACCGGGTCCTTGGTGACCTGCACGAGCACGTTGTCGCCGGTGGACAGCGCCTGCTCGATCTTGCGGGACTTGCCCTCCAGGCCGGCGGCGTCCCAGTCGACCTCACCGGCGTAGAGCACGGCGTTGCGGCCGCGGCCGATGTCGACGAACGCCGCCTCCATCGACGGCAGCACGTTCTGCACGCGGCCGAGGTAGACGTTGCCGACGATCGAGCCGCTGCCCTGCGAGGTCACGAAGTGCTCGACCAGCACCCCGTCCTCGAGCACGCCGATCTGGGTGTTCTCGCCGCGCTCGGCCACGACCATCGTGCGCTCGACCGACTCGCGCCGGGCCAGGAACTCCGCCTCCGACAGGATCGGGGCACGGCGGCGGCCCGCCTCGCGGCCGTCGCGGCGCCGCTGGCGCTTGGCTTCGAGCCGGGTCGAGCCGCGCACGCTGCGCACGCCGTCACCCTGGGTGCTCTTGCCGTTCTTCTCCGACTCGTTCTTGCTGTCGCGGACGTGCACGACGGTGTTCGCGGGGTCGTCACCGCTGGTGTCGGCCGTGTCGTCGTCCGAGCCCTTGCGGCGACGGCGACGGCGACGACGGCGGCTGCCGCCCTCGGCCTCGTCGCTGTCCTCGGTGTCCTCGCCCTCGGTTTCAGGCTCGGGCTTGGTCTCTTCCTCGGCCTTGTACTCGTCGGGCTTTTCCTGCTGCTCCGCGGTCTCGTCGGCAGCGGTGCCCTCGTCGCCCCCCTTGCCGCGGCCACGACCCCGGCGTCCGCGACGGCGACGACGGCGACCGCCGCCGTCCTCACCGTCTTCGTCCTTGTCGCGGGGCTCGTGGGTCTCGGGCTCCTCCTCCGTCGCCGCTTCGGGTGCCTGCGGCTCCTCGGGGCGGGTGGCCGAGGGCTCGGGC
>NZ_JAAXLS010000079.1 GCF_012328925.1 Amycolatopsis acididurans | reverse complement strand
TTCGGAGTGTTTCGGTGGTTATGGCGGTGGGGAAACGCCCGGTCCCATTCCGAACCCGGAAGCTAAGCCTGCCAGCGCCGATGGTACTGCACCCGCCAGGGTGTGGGAGAGTAGGACACCGCCGAACTTTCTTTCCGAAGGGCCCGCTAGGATAGCCGGTTGGCTGCCCCTAGCGGGCCCTTTGTGTATGTCCAGGCCGCGAGGCTTGATCAAGTTTCTGAATCAAGGAGGAACAGGTGGCGGAGTTCGGACGGCGCGACTCTGAGGACGCCGCGTCCGATCGCCCGCGACGCCGTGACTCGGGTCCCGACAAGCGTCACACCGGCGACAAGCGCGGATTCTCCAACGGTAAATCGGGACAGTACGACCGCGGACGCTCCGGTGGCTACGACCGCCAGGATCGCGGCCGCGGAGGTTCGGCAGACGACCGCCGGTTCTCCTCGCGGGGCGGGGACCGGCAGGGCTGGAACAAGGATCGCGACCGGGACCGGCGCGGCTGGGACCGCGACGACCGGCGCGACACCCGCTCCGGCGGCGGCCGCGACGACCAGGGACGCGGAGGCCGCCCCGGCGGACGGGATGACCGGCCGGCCTGGAAGCGCGACGACCGCAGCGGCGGCGGGCGTGACAACCGCTCCGGCTGGAACAACGACAGGCGCGACGACCGGTCCGGCCGCGACGGGCGTTTCGACCGAGGCGGACGGCCCGGCCAGGACAACCGCTCGGGCGGTGGCGACCGCTCCGGTCGTGGCGATCGATTCGAGCGCGGGGACCGCTCCGGCCGTGGCGACCGTTTCGAGCGCGGGGATCGCGCCGGCGGCGGGCGCAGTTTCAACCGTGGGGACCGCCCCGGCGGCGGGAACCGTTTCGACCGCGCGGATCGCGCTGGGGGCGGGCGTAGCTTCGACCGTGCGGATCGCCCCGGGGGCGGGAACCGTTTCGATCGTGGGGAACGGCCTGGTGGCGGTGACCGTTTCGATCGCGGTAGCCGGTCTGACAGCCGTTTCGACCGCGGGGACCGGTCCGGTCGTGGCGATCGTTTCGATCGGGGAAACCGCTCGAGCCGCGATGACCGTTTCGATCGTGGAGACCGGTCCGGGCGTGGTGACCGCCTCGGCTCCGGCAATGACCGGGTCAACCGGGGCGAGAGGTCCGGCGGCGGTGACCGGTTCGGACGAGACGACAGGACGCGTGACGACAACCGCTTCGGACGTGGTGGTCGGGCCGGCGGCGAGGACCGTTTCGAGCGTCGTGGCGGGCCGGGCCGTGACGATCGGTCCGACCGCGCCGGGCGCCGTGACGACCGAGGCTCGTGGAACAAGGACCGCGGTGGCGACCGCCGAGGCGGGTACGACAACCGGTCGGCCGGCGGTCGTGACAACGAGCGGTCCGGCGGCGACCGGCGCTTCACCGGTGACCGTAACGACCGGCGCTTCGGCGACGATCGCCGTTCCGCCGGCGACCGCGGTGACGGGCGGTTCAGCGACGAGCGGCGCTCCGCGGGTGACCGGCGCTTCGGCGATGATCGCGCCGGGCGCGGCTCGCGTGACGACCGCGGTGACCGGGGCTTCGGCGGCGACCGTGGTGATCGCGGGTACCAGGGCAGCCGAGGTGGTCCTCGTGACGACCGGGGCGGGTTCAAGCAGCGCAGCGGCGGCCCGAGTGGCCCGCAGGGTCGCGGCGGGTTCCGCGACCGCGATGACCGCGGCTCCGGGACTCGTGACGACCGTCGCCCCGGCTCTCGCGACGACAGTGGCTTCAGGGACGGCGCATCGCGCGAGGCCCGGCCCGAGGAAGCGCGCGGCCAGCGCGACGACCGTCGCGAGCACCAGGGCCCGCCCCGCACGACCGCGCGCCCATCGGTACCGCTGGACGACGAGGCCCTTGCCAAGGAACTCCTCGAAGCTCCCGAACTGCCGGAGGACATCGAGTTCGCCGACCTCGACGAGGACGCTCGTCGCGAGTTGCGGACCCTGCCGAAGAACCTCGCGGAGACCGTGGGCAAACACCTGGTCGCCGCCGGTGGGCTGATCGACGTCGACCCCGAGGCCGCGCTCAAGCACGCCCGTTATGCCAAGGCGAAGGCGTCGCGGGTGCCGATCGTGCGTGAGGCTCTGGGCCTCGTCTCCTACCACGCCGGCAACTGGGCCGAGGCGCTTTCGGAGCTGCGAGCCGTACGCCGCATGACCAAGACCGACACGCACATCGCGGTCATCGCCGACGCCGAACGTGCCCTCGGCAGGCCGGAGCGGGCCCTGGACTTGGCCAAAGAGACCAATGTCGGCCAGCTGCCGCGGGAGGTCGAGGTCGAGCTGCGGATCGTCGCCGCCGGTGCGCGCCGCGATCTGGGGCAGCTGGACGCGGCCGTGGTGTCGCTGCAGACCGCCGACCTCGACGCGACCAAGCGGGACCCGTGGAGCGCGCGACTGTTCTACGCCTACGCCGACAATCTCGCCGCGGCGGGACGTCGCGAGGAGGCGGTTCAGTGGTTCCTCAACGCGGCGGCCGCCGACGAAGACGAGGAGACCGACGCGGCCGAACGGGCGGAGGAACTCTCCGCCGACCCAGCCGACCTCGCTGAGGACGGCGTCGACGATGTGGACGCGCGCGGTACGGACGAGGCGACTGCCACGGACGCAGATCTCGATGGCGACGGTGTCGGCGAAGCGGCAGCCGCGGAAGGCGACCTCGGCGAGGACGATGCCGACGTAACCGACGTGGACGCCGATCTCGCCGAGGACGGTGCCGGCGAGGCGGTGGAGGACGACCTGGACTCCGCGGCCGACGAGCGCGACGCCGACCTCGCCGAGAGCCGCGCGAACGCCACGAATGCGGTTGCGCCCGAGGCGGACGCCGAGGACGGCACCGCCGAGCCGGTCACCGCCGGGGCCGCGACCGCCGCCGATGCTGCTGCGCCAGTGGTGGAGGACGGCACTGACGAGGCCGCGACCGCCGAAGAGCCGACCGCCGCCGAGGTCGCCACGGATGCCGACCTCGACGACGAGACCGGCTTCGGCGAGCCCAAGCCGAACGCCGAGGCCACCGCGGCTGCCCGTGCCGACGACTCCAGCCACCCCCCGGAGCGGCCGGAATGACGAGCGACGGCGCCCTGCTCACCACCTACGACGCCGTCCTGCTCGACCTCGACGGGACGGTCTACCACGGCCCCCGGCCGATCCCGGGCGTCGCGGAGATCCTCCGCGGGCTCCGGGAACGGGGCACGGCGGTCCGGTTCGTCACCAACAACGCGTCCCGCGCGCCTGGTGATGTCGCCGGACAGCTGCGCGGGATGGACATCGCCGCCGAGGCGGACGAGGTCAGCACCAGCGCCCAGGCCGCGGCGAAAGTCCTCGGCGAGCGCCTCCAGCCGAACGACAAGGTTCTCGGTGTCGGCGCGCCCGCCCTGATGGACGAGGTCACCGCGGCCGGTCTCGAACCCGTCCGTGAGATGGGCGACGACGTCGTCGCCGTCGTGCAGGGGCACTCGCCCGAAACCGGGTGGCGCAACCTCGCCGAAGCCGCTCTCGCGATCCGCGCGGGAGCGTTGTGGGTCGCCTGCAACGTCGACGCCACGCTGCCCACCGAACGCGGCCTGCTGCCCGGCAACGGCTCCATGGTCGCGGCCCTCCGGCACGCCACCGGCGCCGAACCGGTCGTCGCCGGGAAGCCCGCCGCACCGCTGTTCCACACCGCCGCCGAGTCCGCGGGCGCCACGAACGCCCTGGTCGTCGGCGACCGGCTGGACACCGACATCGCGGGCGCCGTCACCGCCGGCCTCGACGCGCTCGTCGTGCTCACCGGGGTCGACACGCCCGCGTCGCTGATCGCCGCCGCTCCCGCCGAGCGTCCCCGCTACCTGGCCGCCGACCTCGGCGGGCTGACCGAGGACGCCGACGACCTCCTGATCGGCCCCCGCAAGGACTGGCAGGTCCGGCTCGACGGCGACGCACTCGTGGCGAAGGGCGGCGGCGACGCCTTCGGCCTGCTCCGGGCACTGTGTCACGCCGCGTGGGAATCCGGGGTCACCGACGTCCGCGCGGAGGACGAAACGACGCGCCGCGCACTCGCGGACCTGGGGCTCACCGAAGCCCGCTGAGCGATCCGTTAGCGTGGTAACCGTGCAGGAACAAGCCAGTCCGCGACCACGCCCGGTGCCGGGGCCGCCGCCGAGCGCGCAGCCCCAGCAGACCGACCCGCGCGCCGGAATCGAGGAGGCCATGGCCGGCCTCGACGACCTCGACCAGGTGCCACTGGCCGAGCACGTCGAACGCTTCGACGCGGTGCACACCGAACTCACCTTCGCCCTGTCCAGCATCGACAAGGTTTGACCCGATGCCCCGAAGGGCCCGCCTCGACGCCGAACTGGTTCGCCGGGGCCTCGCTCGCTCCCGTGAGCACGCGAGCGCGCTGATCAGCGAAGGAAAAGTCACCGTACGCGGCATGGTCGCGAGCAAACCCGCCACAGGCGTCGAGACCGGCGAGGCGATCGTCGTGCGCGGCGGCGAGGACGACCCGAACTGGGCCTCCCGCGGCGCCCACAAACTCCTCGGCGCCCTCGAGGCGTTCGAACCGCTGGGCCTGTCGGTGCAGGGCAAACGCTGCCTCGACGCGGGCGCCTCCACCGGCGGTTTCACCGACGTCCTCCTGCGCCGAGGCGCCCGCACGGTGATCGCCGCGGATGTGGGGCGGGGCCTGCTCGACTGGCGCCTGCAGACCGACGACCGGGTGGTCGTGCTGGACAAGACGAATGTCCGCAACCTGACTCCCGACCAGCTCGGCGGGCCCGTCGACCTGGTCGTCGGGGACCTGTCGTTCATCTCGCTCCGTCTGGTGCTGCCCGCCCTGGCGGCCTGCACGGTGCCCGGCGCGGACCTGGTGCCGATGGTCAAACCCCAGTTCGAGGTGGGCAAGGACCGCCTCGGCAGCGGCGGCGTGGTGCGCGATCCGGAACTGCGCGCCCAGGCGGTCCTGGACGTGCTGGCCGCGGCCGCCGAACTCGGCCTGTACCCGCACGGCGTGGTGGCCAGCCCCCTGCCGGGACCGTCCGGCAACGTCGAGTACTTCGCCTGGCTGCGACGGGACAGGTCCACTGTGGACGACGTGGAACACGTGGTCCGTACCGCCGTCGGAGAGGGCCCACAGTGAGTGAAGACCGTCAGGTGCTGCTCATCGTGCACCCCGATCGCGACGCCATCCGGGACGCCTCGCACCACATCGCCACGAAGTTCGCCGTCGCGGGCATCGGGTTGCGCGTAATCGAGGCTGAGGTCCGCGACCTGATCAACCAGCAGGCGCGGCAACCGCTGTGCACGCTGGTCGAACCGGACGATCACCCCGCCGAAGGCGCCGAGCTGGTCCTGGTGCTCGGTGGCGACGGCACCCTGCTGCGGGCCGCCGAGATCGCCCGCCCGGCCGCGGTTCCGGTGCTCGGCGTCAACCTCGGCCGCGTCGGCTTCCTCACCGAGGCCGATTCCGACGCGCTCGAAGAGACCGTGCACCGCGTGGTCGACCGCGAGTACACGGTCGAGGAGCGGATGACGATCGACGTCAGCGTGACGCTCAAGGGACAGCCGCTGGCCGAGACGTGGGCACTCAACGAGGCCAGCGTCGAGAAGAGCTCGCGGGAACGCATCCTCGACGCGCTCATCGAGGTCGACGGCCGTCCGGTGTCGGCGTTCGGCTGCGACGGCGTGCTGTGCGCGACCCCCACCGGCTCGACCGCCTACGCGTTCTCCGCGGGCGGCCCGATCATCTGGCCCGACGTCGAGGCGCTGCTGGTGGTGCCGAGCAACGCGCACGCGATGTTCGCCCGGCCGCTGGTGGTCTCGCGCGACTCGGTGATCACGGTCGGAGTCGACCCCGACGGCTCGCCGGCCGTGCTCACCTGCGACGGCCTGCGGCACTTCGCGCTTCCGCGCGGGGCGCAGATACGCGTGGTGTCCGGGCGCGTTCCGGTGCGGCTGGCCCGGCTGTGGCCGGGCCCGTTCACCGACCGGCTGGTGCACAAGTTCTCGCTGCCGGTGAAGAGCTGGCGCGAACGACACACGGGTTGATGGGCCGGGCCGCCGCCGTCAATCGACGCGCTTCGCGCGGCTGCTGCACAAAATGTCGGTCCCGGCCGCTACGGTGGGGGCCGTGCTGGCCGAGATGCGCATCCAAGGGCTTGGCGTCATCGAAGACGCCGTGCTCGAACTGCACCAGGGATTCACCGTGGTCACCGGCGAGACCGGGGCCGGTAAGACCATGGTGGTCACCGGGCTGCACCTGCTGTCCGGGGGCCGCTCCGAAGCATCCAAGGTGCGGAACGGGTCCGGCAAGGCCGTGGTGGAGGGGCGGTTCGCGGGCGTGTTCGCCGAACACGTCGCGCGCATCGTCACCAACGCCGGGGGCGAGGCCGACGAGGACGGCAGCCTGATCGCGCTGCGGTCGGTCGGCGCGGACGGGCGCTCACGGGCCCATCTCGGCGGCCGCACGGTGCCGGTGAGCGTGCTGAGCGACCTCGCCGACCGGCTGCTGGCCGTGCACGGCCAGAACGATCAGCTGCGGCTGCTGCGCCCCGCCGAACAGCGTGACGTGCTCGACCGCTTCGCCGGTGATCCGGTGGCCCGCCCGCTCGGCAGGTACCGCGAGATCCGTGACGAGTGGCAGTCGGTGGTCACCGAGCTGGCCGACCGGCAGAACCGGTCGCGCGAGATGGCCCAGCAGGCCGACATGCTCCGCCACGGGCTCGACGAGATCGCCGCGGTGGACCCGCAGTCCGGTGAGGACGCCGAGCTGGCCGAGCAGATCAAACGCCTCGCCGCGGCCGACGAGCTGCGCGAAGCGGCCACCGCGGCACAGGCCGCGGTGTCGGGAGCGGCCGAGGGCGACCCGGATGCGCCGGGCGCGCTGGGCCTGCTCGGCGAGGCTCGGCGGCGCCTGTCCGGCGCGGAGGATTCCGCGCTGCGCGATCTGGAACCCCGCCTGGCCGAAGCGGCCGTGCTGCTCGGCGATGTCGGCGCGGAACTCGGCGCGTACCTCGACGGGCTGGACGCCGATCCCGAGCGGCTGGAGCAGGTGCTGGCGCGCCAATCGGAGCTGAAGAAGCTCACCCGCAAGTACGCCGCCGACGTCGACGGGGTGCTCGCGTGGGCGGAGGACGCCCGCGAGCGCCTGTCCACTATGGACACCTCGGAGGAGGCGCTGGCCGCGCTCGCGGCGCGGCGTGACGAACTGGCCACGGAACTGGCCGGGCTGGCCGCAGACCTGTCCACGGCGCGCGCCGAGGCGGCGGCCAAGCTTGCGGCCGAGGTCACCGGCGAGCTGTCCGGGCTGGCGATGGGGCAGGCCGAGATCGAGGTGACGGTGCGGCGGCGCCCCGCCGAGCCCTCCGATCCGCAGGCGCTCAAGGTCGGCGGTGAGCCCGTGCACGCGGGCGGCAGCGGCATCGACGAGGTCGAGCTGCTGCTCAAGGCCCATTCCGCGGCGCCGTCGCTGCCGGTGCACAAGGCGGCCTCCGGCGGTGAGCTGTCGCGCGTGATGCTCGCGATCGAGGTCGTTCTCGCCAACGCCGACACCGTGCAGACGCTGGTGTTCGACGAGGTCGACGCCGGGGTCGGCGGCCGTGCGGCGGTCGAGATCGGACGGCGGCTCGCGCGGCTCGCGCGCACGCACCAGGTTCTGGTCGTCACACACCTGCCGCAGGTCGCGGCCTACGCCGACCGGCATCTGGTGGTGGACAAGGGAACCTCGGGCGGCGTCACGCGCAGTGGCGTCACAACCCTCGAGCAGTCCGAACGGGTCCGGGAGCTGGCGCGGATGCTGGCGGGCATGGACGGCACCGAAACGGGCCGGGCACATGCCGAAGAACTGCTTGCCGCGGCCGAATCCGACAAGAAGTCCACCGGGAAGAGCCCGCGCAAACGGCGAAAATAACTCCGAGATCATCACCAGAAAGCCGGTGCCGCTCGGCGTGTTGGCCGCGCCATCGGGCGTCCATTTGTCACTATCGGTGGCATGAAGCTCACCGGCCTGCTCGCGCGCAACACCGAGAACCTGCCCGGAATCACCGGCGTGGCCAGGGTGGACCGGCGCACGCGCGCGCTGCTGCGCCGGATCGGGCCCGGTGACGTCGTGGTGCTCGACCAGATCGACCTCGACCGCGCGACGGCGGACGCCCTCGTCGAGGCGGAGGTCGGTGCGGTGGTCAACGCGTCGCCGTCGATCTCGGGCCGGTTTCCCAACCTGGGCCCGGAGGTCGTGGTCGGCGCGGGCATCCCGCTCGTCGACGGTGTCGGCGGTGAGGTGTTCCGTGTGCTCAAGGACGGCAGCAAGGTCCGGCTGCACGACGGCGTGATCTATGTCGGCGAGCGCAGGATCGCCTCCGGCACCGAGCAGACGGCCGAGAGCATCGCCGATTCGATGATCGAGGCCAAGGCGGGGATGTCCACCCAGCTGGAAGCCTTCTCCGCCAACACGATCGAGTTCCTGCGCCGCGAGCGCACGTTGATCCTCGACGGCGTCGGCGTGCCCGAGATCCGGGTGCCGCTGCGTGACCGGCACGTGCTCGTGGTCGCCCCCGGCAAGGGGCACGCGGCCGATCTCAAGGCACTCAAGAAGTACATCGCCGAGCACCGGCCGGTGCTGATCGGCGTGGACGCCGGCGCGGACACCTTGCGCGAGCTGAAGTACCAGCCCGACATCATCGTCGGCGATCCACATGGGATCGACGCCGACACGCTCAAGTCCGGCGCGGAGGTCGTGGTGCCGGCGCAGCCGGACGGGCACGCGCCCGGTGTCGCGCGCATCCAGGACCTGGGGATCGGTGCGGTCACGTTCCCCGCGTCCGGCAACGCCGAGGATCTGGCGCTGCTGCTGGCCGACGCGAACGAGGCGAGCCTCGTGGTGACTGTCGGGTTTCAGGCGACGCTGCGGGAGTTCCTCGACCACGGCCGGTCCGGGTCCAACCCGTCGACCTTCCTCACCCGGCTCAAGCTGGGCACGAAACTCGTGGACGGCAAGGCGGTCGCGGCACTGCACCGCAGCCGCGTTTCGCTCGGTGCGGTGGTGCTGCTCGTGGTCGCCGCGCTCGTGGTGGTCGCCGTCGCGCTGCTGATGTCGGATGTCGGCAGCGCCTACCTCCACTGGCTGCGCGACAGCTGGAATTCCTTCACAAGCTGGTTCAAGGGGCTTTTCGCGTGATCTCTCTGCGGTACCACATCGTCTCGATCGCGGCGGTCTTCCTCGCGCTGGCGGTCGGGGTGGTGCTCGGCTCGACGGCGCTGTCCGGTTCGCTGCTGTCCGGCCTTTCCAACGAGAAAGGTGAGCTGGCCAGCCAGGTTTCGGATCTGCAGGCCAAGAACAACGGGCTGAACGCGCGGCTGAACGACGCCGACGCGTTCGCCGGCTCGGTGGGGCCGAAGGTCGTGCAGGGCGCGCTGGACAAGCGGTCGGTCATCATGGTCACGACCGAGGACGCGAAGCCGGCGGACCGGGACGCGCTCAAGCAGCTGATCCAGCAGTCGGGCGCGACCGTGACCGGGGAACTGCAGCTGACGCCGGCGTTCCTGGACCCGGCGAAGGCCGACCAGCTGCGCCAGGTCGTGACCCGGCTGCAGCCCGCGGGCACGACGTTCCCGACGGCCGGCGACCCCGGCACGCTGGCCGGTGCCCTGATCGGTTCGGTGCTGATGCTGAACAAGGACACGGCGCAGCCGCAGTCCTCCAGCGCGGAACTGGCCGCGGCGATCGGCGGCCTCACCGACGGTGGGTTCGTCAAGGCCAGCCCGACGATCGGGCCGGGCCAGCTCGCCGTCGTGCTCACCAGCGGGCAGGCCACGGGCGACGGTGCGGGCGACAAGGCCGCGACGCTGGCGCGGTTCTCCGCGCAGCTCGACCGGTCCGGTGCCGGTACGGTGCTGGCCGGTGACCCGGCTTCCGCCGAGGGCACCGGTGCCCTCGGCGTGGTCCGCGCGGACACCTCCGCCACGTCGATCCTGTCCACTGTGGACAACGTGAACACGGCCGCGGGCCGGATCGCGACGGTGCTGGCGCTCAAGCAACAGCTCGACGGGGCGGCCGGCCGGTACGGCATCGCGGGCAACGCGCAGGCACCCGCGCCCGGTGTGAACCCGTCCGGTAGTTAGGGATCCGAACCCGCGGGCGCCGTCACATGATGGGTCCGCGCCCGATGGCGCCGCCGGAGCCGAGGCCCGCGTGCTCGCGGATGATCGACTCGACGGTGTCCGGGTCGTCCGGGGTCAGGAACGGCCGGATCGCCCGGCCGAGATCGACGACGAGTGCCATGTCCTTCCTGGGCCGTCCGGGGTCCAGACTCGCCCAGTAGCGCGGGTTGCCGGTGCCCCAGATTCGCGCCCGGCCGCGCAGCGGTTCGAGCCACACCCGTCGAACCGACCGGATCTGCCCGTACCGGATGGTCTTCGTGCCCCACGGAAAGTAGTAGCCGCGGACACGGATCCCGACGTCCGTGCACTCGATCCACTGGTCGCGGTAGAGCGTCATGATCTCAGGGTTCACGCGGAAACGACGGATGGCAACAGGCCCTCGGCTGATTGAGAACACGCACCTGAGGGCGGTCTCAGCCACGCAGTTCAACGCGTGTCGAATTCTGGCACAGTGGAGCCATGACCACTCACAAACGCACACCACCCGCGTTCGCGCAGAACTTCAACAAGGTCGCCGCGAAGCTCGCCGGGCACCGGTTCATGCCGCTGTGGGGCCTGGTGCGGCACCGCGGCCGCAAGTCCGGCAAGCCGTACGAGACCCCGATCGCGATCATCGGCTCCACCGCGGACGCCGTGTACATCGGGCTGCCATGGGGCCGGCGCACCGACTGGGTCCGCAACCTTCAGGCCGGAGGCGGCACGCTCGCCTGGAAAGGGCGGACGTTCTCCATCGCCGAGCCGGCTTTCGTCGACAAGCAGCGGGTACTGGCCGAGACATCCGGCCTGCGGCGCGAGGTCACGCGCAGGTGGGGCCTGAACGACTACCTCCGGCTGATGGTGCGGCCGGCCGTTCACTGAATCCGGCGCGGAAGCTCAGCCGAGCATCGACTGCCACGCGTCGACGAAACCGGGGAAGGTCTTGCCGACCGTCGCCGGGTTCTCCACCTCGACGCCGGGCACGCGCAACCCGAGTACGGCGCCCGCCATGACCAGCCGGTGGTCGTCGTAGGTGTGGAACACGCCGCCGTGCAGGGGAGCGGGCGTGATCGCGAGGCCGTCCCCGGTCTCGCGCACCTGGGCGCCCAGCCCGGACAGTTCGGTGGCCAGCGCCGCGAGCCGGTCGGTCTCGTGCCCGCGCAGGTGCGCCACCCCGGAGATGACCGACGGGCCGTCCGCGAAGCACAGCAGCGCGGCGATCACCGGCGTCAGCTCGCCGACCTCGTGCAGGTCCAGCCGCGTCCCGGAAATGGTGCCGGCGCCGGTGACCGTGAGCCCGCCCGCGTCCAGCGAGACCCGCTGCCCGAGCTCGACCAGCAGGCTGCGCAGCCAGTCACCCGGCTGGGTGGTGCGCTCGGGCCAGCCGTCGATACGGACCGTGCCACCGGCGGCGGCCGCCGCGACGACGAACGGGGCGGCCGTGGACAGATCGGGCTCGACGGTGTAGTCGGGACACGCCAGCTGCGCGGGCGGCACGTGGAACTCGGTGCCCGCGCGTTCGGGCGCGGCACCGAAGCGGCGCAACAGATCCAGCGTCATGGCGATATGCGGTTCGCTCGGCGGGGCGTCCCCGATGAGCCGGACGGTGACGCCGGAGGAGAACGACGGGCCGGCCAGCAACAGCGCCGACAGGAACTGGCTCGACGCGCTCGAATCCAGGTCGACCTTCCCGCCATCGATACCGCCGTGACCACGCACGGTGAACGGCGGTGCGCCGCGGCCCTCGTCTTCGATGTCGGCACCGAGGTCGCGCAGCGCGTTCAGCAGCGGCGCGATCGGCCGCCGCCGGATGGCCTCGTCCCCGTCGAAGGTCACCGGCCGCGAACCGAGGCCGGCGAGCGCGGGCGTGAACCGGGCGACCGTGCCCGCGTTGCCCAGCGCCACCGACGTCGGCTCCGTCCCTTCCGGAACCAAGGGCCGGACCAGCACGTTCTCCCCGGCCTGCTCCCAGGAACCGCCGAGTGCGGACAGCGCGCCGAGCATCAGCCGTGCGTCGCGGGAATCCAGCGGAGCGCGCACCAGCGTCGGCTGGGCGGACAGCGCGGCGAGCACATAGGCCCGGTTCGTGATCGACTTCGAACCCGGGACACGCACGTTCGCGTCCAGCGGGCCCGGCGCGACGGGTGCCGTCCATGTGTTTCCGGCCACGGATGCCCTCTCCTCCTCAGCGGAACTGTCCCTGACATCGAACTACGTCGGCGAGGCTGCGCGGCGCCCGGGGCCGGGTGCGATAAGGTGGAAGCCCGTGGGACTTCAGCCGCGGACAGCCAAGTATGTCTTTGTCACCGGGGGCGTTGCCTCCTCTCTTGGTAAGGGACTCACGGCCTCGAGCCTGGGTCAACTCCTTACTTCTCGTGGCCTGCGGGTCACGATGCAAAAGCTCGACCCGTATCTGAACGTGGATCCGGGCACCATGAACCCCTTCCAGCACGGTGAGGTGTTCGTGACCGAGGACGGTGCCGAGACCGACCTCGACATCGGCCACTACGAGCGGTTCCTCGACCGCGACCTCTCCGGTTCGGCGAACGTCACCACCGGCCAGGTCTACTCCGAGGTGATCGCCAAGGAACGGCGCGGCGAGTACCTCGGCGACACCGTCCAGGTCATCCCGCACATCACCGACGAGATCAAGCGGCGCATCATGGCCGTCGCCGAATCCGACGGCACGGGCAGTGCTTCTCCCGCCCCCCTCTCCGAGGATCCCACCCCCCGTCAGCCCGACGTGGTCATCACCGAGGTTGGCGGAACGGTCGGTGACATCGAGTCGCTGCCGTTCCTGGAGGCCTGCCGCCAGGTGCGCCACGAGATCGGCCGCGACAACTGCTTCTTCCTGCACGTGTCGCTGGTGCCCTACCTCGCTCCCTCCGGCGAGCTGAAGACCAAGCCCACCCAGCACTCCGTGGCCGCGCTGCGCAACATCGGTATCCAGCCCGACGCGCTGGTCTGCCGCGCCGACCGCGACCTGCCCGAGGACCTCAAGCGCAAGATCGGCCTGATGTGCGACGTGGACACCGAGGCCGTCATCGCGTGCCCGGACGCGTCCTCGATCTACGACATCCCGAAGGTGCTGCACCGCGAGGCCCTCGACGCGTACGTGGTGCGGCGGCTCGGACTGCCCTTCCGCGACGTCGACTGGACGGTGTGGGGCGATCTGCTCGACCGCGTGCACAACCCGTCGGAGACGGTGCGCATCGCGCTCGTGGGCAAGTACATCGACCTGCCCGACGCGTACCTGTCGGTGACCGAGGCGCTGCGGGCGGGCGGATTCGCGCACCGAGCGAAGGTCGAGATCGTATGGGTGGCCTCCGACCGCGCCACGACGCCGTCGGGTGCGGCCCAGGCGTTGTCCGATGTGGACGGCGTGCTGGTGCCGGGCGGGTTCGGCGTGCGCGGGATCGAGGGCAAGATCGGGGCGATCAACTACGCGCGCACCCGTGGCATCCCGGTGCTGGGTCTGTGCCTGGGCCTGCAGTGCATGGTGATCGAGGCGGCGCGCAACCTCGCCGGTATCGCCGACGCCAACTCCGCGGAGTTCGACGAGACCACCACGCACGCGGTGATCTCCACGATGGCCGAGCAGAAGGACGTCATCGCGGGCGAGCGCGACATGGGCGGCACGATGCGGCTCGGCGCGTACCCGGCCAAGCTGGTGCCGGGCACGCAGGTCGCCAAGGCGTACGGGACCACCGAGGTGTCCGAGCGGCACCGGCACCGCTACGAGGTCAACAACTTCTACCGCAAGCAGCTCTCCGACGCCGGGCTGGTGTTCTCCGGCACCTCTCCGGACGAGCGCCTCGTGGAGTTCGTGGAGCTGCCTGCCGACGTGCACCCGTTCTTCGTCGGCACGCAGGCGCACCCGGAGCTCAAGAGCCGCCCCACCCGCCCGCATCCGTTGTTCGACGCGTTCGTCGCCGCCGCGGTGAAATACCGGACCGCGGACCGGCTGCCCGTCGAGCTGCCCGAACCGACCGCGAGCGTGCGATGAGCGCTCCCGGTACGCACGACTTCGCTGTGGTGTCCACTCAGGACGTCCACATCGGACGTGTCGTGGCGCTGCGGGTCGACGACGTGCGGATGCCGGGCGGCAGCGTCGCCCGGCGCGAGGTCGTCGAGCACATGGGCGCGGTCGCGATCGCCGCGGTGGACGACGAGCAGCGCATCACGCTGATCCACCAGTACCGGCATCCGCTGGGCCACCGCATCTGGGAGCTGCCGGCCGGGCTGCTCGACGAGCACGGCGAGGCGCCGGTCGAGACGGCCCGGCGCGAGCTGGTCGAGGAGGCCGGGCTGACGGCGCGGACGTGGGAGACGCTGGTCGACGTGGCCGCGTCGCCGGGGTTCACCGACGAGGTCGTGCGGGTGTTCCTGGCCCGCGGGGTGTCCGAAGTGGACCGGGCGGAGCTCGGTCACGACGACGAGGAGGCCGACCTCGTCGTGCACAAGGTGCCGCTGGCCGAGGCGGTGCGGATGGCGCTGGCGGGGGAGCTGGTCAACGGGGCGACCGTCGCCGGCGTCCTCGCGGCGCACGCCGTGCTCACCGGCGCCTCGCGGACACGTCCGGTGGACGCTCCTTGGGAAGATCGTCCCACGACGTTCGGGCGAAGGCACCGCTGATTCGAGGTCAGCGCGCGCAGCCCCTCGGCCGAGGGTGGTGGTGGGCGACGCGTGGGCCTAGGGTGTCGCCGTGGCAATAGCGGGCGGCACTGCGGTGAGCCAGGTGGTCACGGCTTATCTCGATCATCTGGCCGTGGAGCGCGGCACCGCGCGCAACACCCTGGACAGCTATGCCCGCGACCTGCGTCGTTACGTAGCGTATCTGGCGAATGCCGGAATCGAGGACTTCCGGAAAATCACTGAATCGGAGGTCACCGGATTCGGCGCCGCGCTGCGTGAGGGTGACGACGAGCATCCGCCACTGGCCGCGTCGTCGGCGGCCAGAGCCCTCGTCGCCGTCCGCGGGCTGCACCGCTTCGCGCACATCGACGGGATCGCCGACGACGATCCGGCGCGCGAGGTGCGGCCACCCGCGGCGGCGAAACGGCTGCCGAAGGCGCTGCCCGTGCACGACGTGCTGCGGCTGCTGGACATGCCGGCCGCCGAGGGGGAGCGGCCGCTGCGGGACCGGGCGCTGCTGGAACTGCTCTACTCCACGGGCGCCCGGATCTCCGAGGCCGTCGGGCTCGACCTCGACGACGTGGACCGAAGCGAGCGCACCGTGCTGCTCGACGGCAAGGGCGGCAAGCAGCGTCTGGTGCCCGTGGGCAGGCCCGCGATCGAGGCGCTGGAGGCGTATTTGGTGCGCGCACGGCCCGCGCTGGCCGCACACGGCCGGGGCAGCACCGCGCTGTTCCTCAACGTGCGCGGGACGCGGCTGTCGCGGCAGAGCGCGTGGCAGGTGCTCAAGACCAACGCCGAGCGCGCGGGCATCTCGGCCAGCGTGTCGCCGCACACGCTCCGTCACTCCTTCGCCACCCATTTGCTGGAGGGCGGCGCCGACGTTCGGGTGGTTCAAGAGCTCCTTGGTCACGCATCGGTGACCACGACGCAGGTGTACACCCTGGTCACGGTGAACACTCTGCGTGAGATATATGCTACGGCGCATCCTCGGGCGCTGGGTTGAGTCGCGCGATCCCGGCGAGCCGCTTTGGCGACAACCGGGCCGCGCAATAGGCTGCCGAAGACCCGTCGAACGAGGAGTTTTCGCGCCATGTCGACACCGCAGCCTCCGGGTGAAAAAGCCGCGACAGCGTCTTTGATGTCGGCCGCCGCGAACCTCAATCAGCTGACCATCGCGACAGAGGGGGAGCCTGACTCAGTGGACACTGCCGTGCAACCGGACACCGGCAAGGTGAACGGTAAGGCCCAGGTGGGCCCGACCGGCAGGCCGTTGCGTGAGATACCCGATCCACCGCTGCTGGACAGGCACGGTCCCGCGACCGTGCTGGCCATGTGCAACCAGAAGGGCGGCGTCGGCAAGACCACCTCGACCATCAACCTGGGCGCCGCGCTCGCCGAGTACGGACGGCGCGTGCTGCTGGTGGACTTCGACCCGCAGGGCGCGCTCTCGGTCGGTCTCGGCGTGCAGCCGCACGAGCTCGAGCAGACCGTCTACAACGCGATCATGGAACGTTCCGTGACCGCCGATGACGTGCTGCGCAGGACCAGCGTGGAGGGCATGGATCTGCTGCCGAGCAACATCGACCTGTCCGCGGCCGAGGTGCAGCTGGTGGCCGAGGTGGGCCGTGAGCACACGTTGCTCAGGGTCCTGCAACCGGTCATGAACGGCTACGACTATGTTCTGGTCGATTGCCAGCCATCGCTCGGGCTGCTCACGGTGAACGCGCTCACTGCCGCGGACGGCGTGATCATCCCGCTGGAGTGCGAGTTCTTCAGTCTGCGTGGCGTGGCTTTGTTGATCGACACGATCGAGAAGGTACGCGAGCGCTTGAACCCCAAACTGGACATCACCGGAATCCTGGCCACCATGTTCGACCCCCGCACCCTGCATTCGAGAGAAGTCATGGCGCGCGTGGTGGAGGCCTTCGGTGACACCGTGTTCGACACCGTGATCAACCGCACGGTGCGGTTCCCCGAGACCACCGTGGCCGGGGAGCCGATCACCCGCTGGGCCCCCAAGTCGGCCGGCGCGCAGGCCTACCGCGCGCTGGCACGCGAGGTGATCGCTCGGTGAGCAGGCGAGCCTCCCTGCCCGGGGCTTCCGAACTTTTCCGCCTGACCAGCAGCAGTCCCGCCCTCGAACCCGTCGAGGTTCCGCGCCCCGCGCAGAGCGAGCGGCGGGAGCAGGCGCCCCGGGAGCAGCAGCTGGCGCGTGGCGGAACGGCGCGGCGCGGTTCCGGACGGCAGAAGCACGATTCGAAGATCACGGTGTACGTCTCGGGTGACGAACTCGTCGCGATGGAGCAGGCGCGGCTCGCGCTGCGCGCCACGCACGGGCTGGTGATCGACCGGGGACGCCTGGTGCGCGAGGCGGTCGCGGTGCTACTGGCCGACTTCGAGCAGCATGGGCCGGATTCGGTGCTGGTGCAGCGACTGCGGGAGGGCACCTTCGACAGCGAGGAAGCCACCGGGTCGTGAGCGAGGAAGGGGTGCCGGCTGGGGAGGCTGCCCGGCCGGAGCCCGCGGCCGGGGAGACGATCGCTCCACCGGCCGAGCCGGAGAGCGGCGGCCCGGCCACGTCGGAGGGTGGCGGCCCGGCTGAGCCGGAGGGGGCCGCCTCGGAGGCCGCGGGTGACGAGGGCGCGTCGAAGTTCAAGGTGCGGCTGGCCAACTTCGAGGGTCCCTTCGACCTGCTGCTGCAGCTGATCTCGCAGCACCAGTTGGATGTCACCGAGGTCGCGCTGCACCAGGTGACCGACGATTTCATCGCCTACACGCGGGCCCTGGGCTCGGAGTGGGACCTGGACGAGACGACGGAGTTCCTCGTCGTCGCGGCGACCCTGCTCGACCTGAAGGCCGCGCGGCTGCTGCCGTCGGCGGAGGTCGAGGACGAGGACGACCTCGCGCTGCTGGAGGCCAGGGACCTGCTCTTCGCGCGCGTGCTGCAGTATCGGGCGTACAAACAGGTGGCCGAGCTGTTCGCCGAGCTGGAGGCGGGTGCGCTGCGGCGGTATCCGCGCTCGGTGGCGCTGGAGGAGCGCTACGTCGGGTTGCTGCCCGAGGTGATGCTCGGGGTGAGCCCGGAGAAGTTCCGGGAGATCGCGCTCGCGGTGTTCCGGCCGAAGCCGCCGCCGACGGTGTCGCTGGATCACCTGCACATGGGACGTGTGTCGGTGCGGGAGCACGCGGCGATCCTGCGGTTGCGGCTGGCGTCGGCGGGGACGGCGGCGTTCTCGGATCTGGTGTCGGACTGCGAGCACACGATCGAGGTGGTGGCGCGGTTCCTGGCGCTGCTGGAGCTTTACCGCGAGTCGAGCGTGCAGTTCGAACAGGCGGAGGCGCTGGGTGCGCTGAGCGTGCGGTGGACCGGCGGGTCGGTCGAGCAGGCCGCCGAGGCCGCCGAGCAGGACCGCGCCAGTGCTGACGAAGAGGAGTACGGGTGAGCCCGGAGGACGAAAAGATCGTCGACCTGGACCGTCTTGGCGGCACGCCGGGGGAGTCCGGTGCCGCGGCGGAGCCGGCGGGTGAGGCTGACGACGACGTGCGGGCGGCCGCGCAGGCCGAGGCCGACCGCCCCGGGGCTGTCGGTGACCAGGCGGCGCCGCCTGGCGTCGAGGCCGCGCCTGAGGGCGGCTCCGCCGAGCCTGGCGATGACACGGCCGTTTCCGGCGACGCCGCCGGCGAGTCGGTTTCGGAGGCTGCGCCTGAGGCTGGTGGCGACGGTGAGCCCGTTTCGGACCCTGCGCCCGAGGCCGGTGCCGCCGAGCCTGGCGATGACACGGCCGTTTCCGGCGACGCCGGTGAGCCGCTGTCGGAGGCCACGCCCGAGGACGGTGCCGAGCCGGCTTCGGAGACCGTGCCCGCGACCGCCCCCGACAGCGAGCCGAGTCTCGAAGCCACGCCTGACAGCGAGTCGGTTGCGGAAGCCGCGCCCGAGGCCGATGCCGACGGCGAGCGGGTTCCCGAAGCCGCACCTTTGGCCGCCCCCGACAGCGCAGCCCCCGAGTCCGGGTCCGAGGCCGCCCCCGAGCCCGAAGGCGGACCGGAAGGCGGCCCCGAGGACGAGGGGCTCGTCGCGATGGAGCGGGCGCTTCCGGATGTCACCGAGGACGCCGCGCTGGAGTCGGCGCTGGAGGCGTTGCTGCTGGTGGTCGACTCGCCCGCGTCGGAGGAGTCGCTCGCCGAGGCGGTGGACCAGCCGGTGGCCCGCGTGACCGAAACGCTGCGCACCATGGCGGCGAGGCTCACCGAGCGCGGTAGCGGCATCGATCTGCGCCGGGTGGGCGAGGGCTGGCGGTTCTTCACCCGCGACACCTACGCCCCGTTCGTCGAGAAACTCCTGATGGACGGACAGCGCTCCAAGCTCACGCGCGCCGCGCTGGAAACCCTCGCCGTGATCGCCTACCGGCAGCCGGTCACCCGCTCCCGGGTCGCGGCCGTGCGCGGCGTCAACGTCGACGGCGTCATCCGGACCCTGCTCGCCCGCGGCTTGATCGAGGAGAGCGGCACCGATCCCGAAACAGGTGGCACCCTGTACGTGACCACCGAACTGTTCCTCGAGCGGCTCGGGCTGGCATCGCTCAACGACCTGCCCCCGATCGCCCCGTTGCTACCCGAAGTGGATGCGATCGATGACATCTAGTGAGGCACCCGAGGGTGTCCGCCTGCAAAAAGTCCTCGCCAAGGCCGGCGTGGCCTCGCGTCGTGCGGCCGAGGAGCTGATCGTCCAGGGCCGGGTCCAGGTGGACGGCCGCATCGTCCGCGAACTGGGCCGCCGCGTCGACCCGGACAACGCGGTGATCCACGTCGACGGCACGCGCGTCATCCTCCGCGAGGATCTGGTGTACCTCGCCCTGAACAAACCCAAGGGCGTGCACAGCACCATGACCGACGACCAGGGCCGACCCTGCGTCGGTGACTACGTGCGGGGACGCAGTTTCAGTGCCGGGCTCTTCCATGTCGGCCGCCTCGACGCCGACACCGAGGGCCTGCTGCTGCTCACCAACGACGGCGACCTCGCGCACCGCCTGATGCACCCGTCCTACCACGTCCCAAAGACCTACCTGGCCGAAGTGGACGGCCTTGTCGCGCGCGGGCTCGGCAAACAGCTCAAGGCGGGCATCGAACTGGAGGACGGCCCGGTCAAGGTCGACGCGTTCCGGGTCAAGGACATGCAGGCGGGCCGTTCACTGGTCGAGGTCGTGCTGCACGAGGGCCGCAAGCACATCGTGCGCAGGCTGCTCGCCGAGGTCGGGCATCCGGTGCGCAAGCTGGTCCGCACCGCCGTCGGCGACGTTCAGCTGGGCAACCCCAAGCCGGGCAGCATCCGGCGGCTCACCCGCGACGAGGTCGGCAGCCTCTACCGCGCGGTGGATCTGTGATGTCGGAGCCCGCCGCTACCATCGCCGGGTGAGCACCACCGAAACCGTATCCAGCGCACTCGACGTGCTCCGGCGCGTCTTCGGCTACGACTCCTTCCGGGGCGAGCAGGAGGCGATCATCGAGCACGTCGTCACCGGTGGCGACGCCCTCGTGCTCATGCCCACCGGCGGCGGCAAATCGTTGTGCTACCAGATCCCGTCGCTGGTGCGCGAGGGCGTCGGCGTGGTCATCTCGCCGCTGATCGCGCTCATGCAGGACCAGGTCGACGCGCTGCGGGCGCTCGGCGTGCGCGCCGGGTTCCTCAACTCCACACAGGACTACGAGCAGCGGCGGGAGGTCGAGTCGGCGTTCCTGTCCGGTGAGCTGGACCTGCTCTATCTCGCACCGGAACGGCTGCGGCTGGACTCCACGATCAGCCTGCTGGACAAGGGCACGGTCGCGTTGTTCGCGATCGACGAGGCACACTGCGTGTCCCAGTGGGGTCACGACTTCCGCCCCGACTACCTCGGGCTGTCGGAGCTGCACGAACGCTGGCCCGACGTGCCGCGCATCGCGCTCACCGCGACCGCCACCCGGGCCACCCACGCCGAGATCGCCACCCGGCTCAACCTCGAGGACGCCAAGCACTTCGTCGCGAGCTTCGACCGGCCCAACATCCAGTACCGCATCGTGCCCAAGAACAGCCCGCAGAAGCAGCTGCTGGATCTGCTGCGCACCGAACACGCCGGGGACGCGGGCATCGTGTACTGCCTCTCCCGTGCCTCGGTGGAGAAGACCGCGGAGTTCCTGGTGGCCAACGGAATCGACGCCGTGCCCTACCATGCGGGTCTCGACGCGCGCACCCGCGCGGCGAATCAGTCACGTTTCCTGCGGGAGGACGGGCTGGTCGTGGTCGCCACGATCGCGTTCGGCATGGGCATCGACAAACCGGACGTGCGGTTCGTGGCGCACCTGGACCTGCCGAAGTCCGTCGAGGGCTACTACCAGGAAACCGGCCGCGCGGGTCGCGACGGGTTGCCGTCCACGGCGTGGCTCGCCTACGGGCTGGCCGACGTGGTGCAGCAGCGCAAGATGATCGACACCTCCGAGGGCGACAGTGCACACAAGCGCAAGCTCTCGACTCACCTCGACGCGATGCTGGCGCTGTGCGAGACCGTCGAATGCCGCCGCACGCAGCTGCTCAACTACTTCGGCCAGACCGGCGAGCCGTGTGGCAACTGCGACACGTGCCTGGCGCCGCCGGAGTCGTGGGACGGCACCGTCGCCGCGCAGAAGCTTCTGTCCACTGTGTACCGGCTGCAGAACGAGCGGCGGCAGAAGTTCGGTGCCGGGCAGATCATCGACATCCTGCTGGGCAAGAGCACTTCGAAGGTAACGCAGCACCGGCACGACGAGCTGACCGTGTTCGGTGTGGGCAAGGATCTCGCCGAAAGCGAGTGGCGCGGTGTGGTGCGGCAGCTGCTGGCGCAGGGTTTGCTGGCGGTGGAAGGGGATTACGGCACGCTGGTGCTGACCGATGCGAGCGGCGAGGTGCTCGGCAGGCTGCGTGAGGTGCGGCTGCGCCGGGAACCCAAACGCGAGCCGAAGGCGGCGAAGACCGCGAAGTCGAAGGCCCCGGTCGACCTGCCGCCCGAGGCCGCGCCGGTGTTCGAGCGCCTGCGCGCGTGGCGGGCGACCACGGCGAAGGACCAGGGCGTCCCGGCGTACGTGATCTTCCACGACGCGACGTTGCGTCAGATCGCTGCCGAGCAACCGTCCACTTTGGAGCAGCTGGGCGGCGTCAGCGGCGTCGGCGAGAACAAGCTGGCCAAGTACGGCGAGCAGATCATCGAGGTGCTCGCGGCGGGGTAAGCCCGCAAGTCTGTACTTGCGGGCGCGGAGGCCTGGACTCGCGCGCATGCACGTCTGGACTCGGGCTCACGGAAGTCTGGACTCGCGGGCACGGAAGCCTCGACTCGCGCGCGCAAGCTCGGACGTCCGGCTACGCAAGTCCGTACTCGGGCGCACGGAAGTCTGGACTCGGGCGCACGGAAGTCTGGACTCGCGGGCGGGGGAGGGGCTGTCTCTTATACA
>NZ_JAAXLS010000078.1 GCF_012328925.1 Amycolatopsis acididurans | reverse complement strand
CCGCCGCACAACACGTGCGGCGGGCCCCGGCTGGTTCAACTCGTCAGGCGGTCTTGGCCGGTTCGGCCGTGTCCGCCGGGGTGTCCGCGATGGCGGTGCTGCGCCGCTTCGACACGACGACCGCCACCACGATGATCAGGACCGCGACCAGCGAAATCCCCAGCCGCACGCCCAGCGAGGCGTCCGGGCCGACGGAGAACTGCACGATCGCGGGCGCGATCAGCACCGACACCAGGTTCATCACCTTGATGAGCGGGTTGATCGCCGGGCCTGCGGTGTCCTTGAACGGGTCACCGACCGTGTCACCGATCACAGTCGCGGCGTGCGCGTCCGAGCCCTTGCCGCCGTGGTTGCCGTCCTCGACGAGCTTCTTCGCGTTGTCCCACGCACCACCCGAGTTGGCGAGGAAGATCGCCATCAGGGTGCCGGTCGCGATCGCACCGGCCAGGTAGCCGGCGAGCGCACCGGTGCCGAGGCCGAAACCGACGGCGATCGGGGCGAACACGGCGAGCAGACCCGGCGTGGCCAGCTCCCGCAGCGAGTCACGGGTGACGATGTCGACGACCCGGCCGTACTCCGGCCGCGTGGTGCCCTCCATGATCCCGGCGATCTCGCGGAACTGGCGGCGCACCTCGTACACCACCGCGCCCGCGGCACGCGAAACCGCGTTGACGGCCAGGCCGGAGAACATGAACACGACGGCGGCGCCGATCATGACGCCGACCAGTGTGTTCGGGCTGACGATCGTGTCGATGAACGACTTCACGCCCGCGGTGGACATGCCGGACAGCGCCTTGCTGATCGAGTCCTGGTAGGAGCCGAACAGCGCGGTCGCCGCGAGCACGGCGGTCGCGATCGCGATGCCCTTGGTGATCGCCTTGGTGGTGTTGCCGACCGCGTCCAGCTCGGTCAGCGTCTGCGCGGCGGCCTCGTCCACGTCGCCGGACATCTCGGCGATGCCCTGCGCGTTGTCCGAGACCGGGCCGAAGGTGTCCATCGCGACGATGACGCCGACCGTGGTCAGCAGACCGGTACCGGCGAGCGCGACCGCGAACAGGGCGACCGCACCGCCGAGCAGGTAGGCGCCGAACACGGCGGCACCGATCACGATGGCCGTGTAGACGGCCGACTCGAAACCGACCGAGATGCCGGACAGGATCACCGTCGCCGCACCGGTCTCCGAGGTCTTGCCGACGTTCTTGACCGGGCCGTGCTCGGTGCCGGTGTAGTAGCCGGTGAGCTTGAGGATGATGCCGGCCAGAACGATGCCGATGATCACCGCGACGGTCGCGATGACCGCCGGGTTGCCCGCGTTGGTGAACTCCGCGCCGAAGCCGGAGAACGTCGTCGGCAGGAACACGAACGCCGCGATCGTGCACAGCACCGCGGAGATCACCGCGGAGATGTAGAACGAGCGGTTGATCGTCACCAGGCCGCTTTCGTTGGCGCGCGCCCTGGTGATGTAGACGCCGATGACCGCGGTGATCACGCCGATGGCGGGCACGATGAGCGGGAACAGCAGGCCCTTCGCGCCGAACGCGGTGCTGCCGAGGATCAGCGCGGCGACCAGCGTCACCGCGTAGGACTCGAACAGGTCCGCCGCCATACCGGCACAGTCACCGACGTTGTCACCGACGTTGTCGGCGATCGTCGCGGCGTTGCGCGGGTCGTCCTCGGGAATGTTCTGCTCGACCTTGCCGACCAGGTCGGCGCCGACGTCGGCGGCCTTGGTGAAGATACCGCCGCCGACACGCATGAACATCGCGATCAGCGCGGCACCGAAACCGAAGCCCTCCAGCACCTTCGGGGCCTGTCCCGCGTAGGACAGCACCACGATCGCTGCGCCGAAGAGGCCGAGGCCGACGGTGAACATGCCGACGACACCACCGGTGCGGAACGCGACGCGCATGGCGATTTCCCGGCCACCCTGCTCACGGGAGGCGGCCGCCACGCGCAGGTTCGCTCTCGTCGCCAGCCACATGCCGGTGTAGCCGATGACGAACGAGAAGACCGCGCCGACGAGGAAGAAGATCGAACGGCCGATCCGTTCGTTCCAGTCATCCGCCGGGAGCGCGAACAGCAGCAGGAACACCACCACGCCGAAGATCGACAGTGTGTTGCGCTGCCGGTTGAGATAAGCCGTCGCGCCTTCCTGCACCGCCTTGGCGATGTCCTGCATCTTGGCGGTGCCCTGGCCGGTGGCCAGCACCTCCCTGAGCAGAACGCCACCAATGGCGAGTGCGGCAAGGGCGACCACGGCGACCACGGCCACGATGCCGTAGTCACCCCCGGAAAGCTCGAGGCCCTCCGCGAGGAATTGCCGGGACATCCGTCCTCCTGGAAACGTGTCGCCTGGTGCCAGCGACGGCTTCGCTCCGACAGCCTTGCCGACGCTGGCATGGGATCTACACCACAAGTGGTGCCGGTTTGCCGGAGTGTATTGGTAAGGCGTGGCGGGCGGTCAGGGCGTCCCTTAACGATCACTCTCCGTGCATGTGAGTCTGCTCACGGTTCATGATCGGGAAGCGGTTTTTCATGCCTGTCGTACACCTGTGCGATCCTGGGGCCGTGGCGGGAAGCGAGCGTGCGAGCAGGCTGCTGCGGCGGGTCACGGCGGGCATTCCCGAGCGAGTCAACCCGGTGACGCACGTGGCGGAGCAGCCCGGCCGCACCGCGGATTTCGCGGACTGGCCGTCGTGGGCGGACGTGGATGTGGTCGCGGCGTTGCGGTCCCAAGGTGTGGAACGGCCGTGGACGCATCAGGCCGAGGCGGCGGCCCTCGCGTTCGAGGGCAGGCATGTGGTGATCTCCACGGGGACCTCGTCCGGTAAGTCACTTGCTTACCAGCTTCCCGTGCTGTCGAAGCTGACCGAGGACCCCCGAGCCTGTGCGTTGTACCTGTCGCCGACGAAGGCCCTCGGCGCGGACCAGCTTCGCGCGGTGTCCTCTTTGGACGTTGCAGGGGTGCGGGCGGCGTCCTACGACGGCGATACCCCGATGGCCGAGCGTGATTGGGTGCGCGCACATGCGCGGTGGGTGTTCACCAATCCGGACATGCTGCACCGGGGAATCCTGGCCTCGCACGCGCGGTGGGCGCGGCTGTTCCGGAAGCTGGCGTACGTCGTCGTGGACGAGTGCCACTCCTATCGCGGGGTGTTCGGTTCGCATGTGGCGTTGTTGTTGCGGCGGCTGCAGCGGGTCGCGCGGCATTACGGGTCCTCGCCGGTGTTCGTGCTGGCGTCGGCGACCACGGCGGAGCCCGCGGAGTTCGCGTCGAGGCTGACCGGGCAGGAGTGCGCGGCGGTGACGGAGGACGCCTCGCCCAGGGGCGGCCGGACGGTCGCGTTGTGGGAACCGCCGCTGCTGGAGGAGCTGTCGGGGGAGAACGGTGCCCCGGTGCGCCGCTCGGCGGGCGCCGAGGCGGGCCGGATCCTGGCGGAGCTGGTGGTGGAGGGTGCGCGCACGCTGGCGTTCGTGCGGTCGCGGCGGGGGGCGGAGCTGACGGCGCTCGGGGCGCGGCGCATTTTGAACGAGGTCGACGAGAAGCTGGCCGGGCAGGTCGCCGCGTACCGGGCGGGATTCCTGCCGGAGGAGCGGCGCGAGCTGGAGCGCGCGTTGCTGTCGGGCGAGTTGCTGGGCGTCGCGACGACGAACGCGCTGGAGCTGGGCGTGGACATCGCCGGGCTGGATGCGGTGGTGCTGGCGGGGTATCCGGGCACGCTCGCGTCGTTCTGGCAGCAGGCGGGGCGCGCCGGGCGGGCGGGCGATGACGCGCTGGTGGTGTTCGTGGCGCGTGATGATCCGTTGGACACGTATTTGGTGCACCACCCCGCGGCGATTCTGGAGCGGCCGGTGGAGACGGCGGTGCTGGACCCGGCGAACCCGTATGTGCTGGCGCCGCAGCTGGCGTGCGCGGCGGCGGAGTTGCCGCTGACGACGGGCGAGCTGGAGGTTTTCGGCGGTGCCGCGGCGCGGCAGGTGCTGGACTCGCTGGTCGCGGAGCGCATGCTGCGGCGGCGGCCGAGCGGGTGGTATTGGACGTCGCGGGACCGGCCGCAGTACGAGGTGGACATCCGCGGGTCGGGCGGTGAGCAGGTGGCGGTCGTGGAGGCGGACACGTCGCGCCTGCTGGGGACGGTGGACCCGGGCTCGGCGTGCGCGACGGTGCATCCGGGGGCGGTGTATCTGCACCAGGGTTCGTCGTACGTGGTGGACGAACTGGACCTGGAGGCGGGGATCGCGCTCGTGCACGCGGAAGATCCGGAGTGGACGACCTCGGCACGGGAGATGGCGGATATCGCCGTACTGGCCACCCACGAGCGCCTGGAGTACGGCGGGGTGACGGTGTGCGTCGGCGATGTCGCGGTGACGTCGCAGGTGGTCGGCTACCTGCGCCGCCGCCCCTCGGGGGAGATCCTGGACCAGGTGGCGCTGGACCTCCCGGCGCAGACGCTGGAAACACGCGCCGTCTGGTACACGATCACGGACGAACTGCTCAGCGGCGGTGGTGGTGCGGCCGGCGAGGGGGGCTCCCCGGCCGGCGCGGCTTCGGGCGAGGCGGGTGGCGCGGCGGTTGGCACGGGGGCGGAAGATGCGGCGCTCGGCGGTGGCGCGACGGTTGGCGCGGCTTCGGCAAGTGTGGGTGGCGCCGCGATGGGCGCGGGTTCGGGCGGTAGGGGCGGCGCGGCGGTTGGCGGTAGCGCGGCGGCCGGTGGGGGCGGCGCCGCGGTGGACGCGGCTTCGGGCGGTGCTGCTGCGCACGGCGGGGGCGCGGCGGTTGGCGCGGGTTCGGAAAGTGCGGGTGGCGCCGCGGTTGGTGCGGCTTCGGGCGGTGCTGCTGCGCACGGCGGGGGCGCGGCGACTGCAGGGGGCGCTTCAGGCGGTGGCGGCGCCACGGTTGGTGGCGCTTCCAATGGGAGCGGCGCTCCCGGCTGGGGCGGTGGCGTTTCCAGCGGTGTGAGCGCCTCGAGCGGCAGCGCAACGGTTGGCAGCGCTCCAGGCGGTGGCGCTTCCGGCGGTGGCGCCTCGTTTGGCGCGGCTCCGCTGGAGAGGGCGTCGGGCGGTGGGGACGCTTCCACCGGGGGCGGTGGCGCTGCGCACGATGAGGCTGCGTCCTGCGATAGCGGCGCGTCGAGCGGCAGTGCCGCCGTTGGTGTTGCTTCCAGCTGGGGCGGTAACGCCACAGCTGCTGCCGTTTCGAGCGGTGGCGCAGCGGGCGAAACCGTCTCCGCGAACGTCGGCGGAACGGGCGACGTGAGCGCCGCGTTGCCGTGTGCGGCGTTGGGCGATGTGGCCGCGATCGCCGCTGCTGCGGGCTGTGATAGCGCGAACGGTGTTGGAAATGGCAGGGCGCCGGGGGGCGCTGGGCTTGAGCCCGCGCGCATCCCCGGCGCCCTGCATGCCGCCGAGCACGCGGCGATCGGCCTGCTACCGCTGTTCGCTACGTGCGACCGCTGGGACATTGGCGGGGTGTCGACCGCGCTGCACGCTGACACCGGGGAGGCGACGGTGTTCGTGCACGACGGCTATCCCGGAGGCGCGGGATTCGCCGATCGCGGTTATGCCGCTCTGGTCCCTTGGCTGGCCGCTACGCGGGAGGCCATCGTCTCCTGCGAGTGCCCGGCGGGATGCCCGTCCTGTGTTCAGTCGCCGAAGTGCGGGAACGGCAACGATCCACTGGACAAGGCGGGGGCGGTGGCCGTACTGGATACCGTGCTCGGGGCGGTGCGTCATCACAGCAGCCGGCACGGCCACATTGTCGATCAAGCCGCGACAGAGGCCACGGCGAAGTTCTGAGTCCTGTCCACTCCATTCGCGGTCTGCTCGAGCGCGCGGACGAGCACCGAGTGCACGGCGCTGGCTTCGGGAAGCTGCCAGCCCCACACGTCGGGCTTGACGCGCCAGTGCACGACACCGTGCTGGAACGGGGTGGGCGGGAGCGGAATCCAGCTGCCCTCACCGTGCCAGCGCACATCGCCACTCACGGCCAGCCGCTCGGGAAGGCTGTCGGCCACGGTGCTCAGGAACAGCCAGCGGCCGTCCGGAGTCGCGACGATCGGGGCCGGGTGTCCGGTCGCCCGCAGCAGCCGCGCCGCACGCTTGCCGAGTTCGACGTCCACCTCGACGGCGTCCACAACCTTGCCGGTCGCGACGAGGAGGCTGTAGGGACGTTCGCCGGCCCACCAGCCCGCGACCTCGTTCGGGTGCGCGCCGATCCGGTCGGCCCAGTCCTCGTGCACCGGAACCGGTCCGGACCACTGCCCGCTACCGGAATCCGTCGCCGGAAACGTGCCGGGCAGCACCGGCCAACCGTGCCAGGCCAAACCGATCGCCTCGGCACGCAGCTCGATGCGGAACGCACCCCGCCAGCTATCCGACCAATCCGTGTCCAACATCCTCAACAACTCCTCGTTCGCTCCACCGGCCCGCGGTGGCTTCCGATTTCAATAAACGGCAACTTGCAGAGTGCCGGTAGTGGTCGGTCGACAACCGGCCGTTACGGAACGACGAGCGCATGCCGGACACAGCCCGGGCCGAACGCGTGTCGTCGATCACCGTGCGACGACGAGCAGCGGGCGCGCTCATCGCCCGATCGTGATCGCGTAGCTGACTTTTCTGTGGTCTACCAGCGGTTTATCGGTCGCCAGGTGGTCGCGGGCTATCCGGGGCGCGACCGTTCGGCGCGTGGGAGCGACCGTCCGTCCGTGATGCCGGGTCCCCGACCTGCGCTCGGTAGCCGCTCACCTCGCCACCGGACCTGCCCGGGCGTGCGCCGAGGCATCACCCAGCCCGCCGGGCACCGCGGCCGCCACCTCGACGAGGGCGTCCCACCCGTCGAGTCGGCAGCTGACCAGCCGCACCGACATCCGCTCGACGACCATTCCAGCGCGGGCGCAGGCGGCCTCGGTTCCCCGGTCCGCTGACCCCGCGGCGGCGAGTGCCGCGAGGTCGGCGGCGTCGGAGGCTCGGTGCCGGGTGACCACGACCGAACCGAGGGCGAACAGCGCGGCGGCGACGAGCAGCAGGGCCGCGACGGCACCGGTCGCCCATACCGTGGCGGAGCCGCGATCATCCCGGAGCATTCGCCACCCCCGCTTCGAGCACGGCGTAGGCACGGCCCAGCAGGTGGATGCCGGGGAGGAGACCGCCGACCGGTTCGGCGTGCACCTCGACCGACACCGCGCTGCCTTCGGTCGTGACGGCGAGCCGCGCACCGTTCGGCGCGATCTCCGCGACCGCCTGCTCGGCCAGTGCTCGCTGCCCTCGCGAGATCAGCTTCGCCGCTTCGCTTGCCGCGTCGGCACACCGCAGCTGACCGAACATCGCGGCGCCGCCCGCGAGCAGCAGACCGAACACCAGGGTCAGACCGCACAGGACGATGGCTGCTTCCACAGTGACCGCGCCGCGGTCGCCGTCGTCACGGATGAGCACGAGTGCATCCCAACGTTGTCACGACGGCCCGGTCAGTGCGCGCTGCACGATCGACAGCAGCATCCCCATCGTGCTGTCGCCGCTGAGGATGAGGTACAGCATCCCGGCGAAGGCCGCGGCCGCGACCGTGCCGATGGCGTACTCCGCGGTGCTCATGCCGTCGTCTTCGACGATCACGGTGCGGAACCAACGGCGCCACCACCTGGGTTTGCGGGCCGCCGCATGACGGCCGTTTGTCTGCCAGAACATGATCCTTTTCCTTTCCACGGTGTTTCAGAGCGACGTGAGCCGGCTGGCGAGGCCGAAGACGACCGGCACCACCCCCAGACAGAGGAAGGCGGGCAAGAAGCACAGAGCGAGCGGTGCTGCGATCAGGACGCCGGCACGCTGCGCCCGCGCCTCGGCGCTGTCGGCGATGGACGTCCGGAGCCTTCCTGCCAGTTCCTCCGCGACATCGGCCAGCGCGCTGCCGGAGCGGGCGGTCCGCCGGGCCGCCCTCGCCAGCTCGGCGGTACCTGGGCAGTCGCTCGCCGGTTTCCACGCCTCACCCGCGTCCGCTCCGAGCGCGAGCAGGGCCGCGGTGGCACGGAGCGCGTCGGCTTCCGGGCCTGGCAGACCTCCGGTGACGGCCTGAAGGGCGGTCGGTACCGGCAGCCCCGCACGTAGACATGCGGCGAGCAGGTCCCAGAGACCGGCGAGTTCCTCGGCCGGAGGGGCCCGGCGGCGATGTCCCGCGATCCCCGGCCGGGTCTGACTTGGGCCGGCAAGGCTCGGCCTGAGGCCGGCGAGGCGTGCGTGGGCGGCTGCCTGGCTGGGCAACATCAGGAGCGCGGCGGCCATGAGTACTGCGCTTGCGCTGGTCATCGGTGCGCCTCCAGCCGGGTCAGCCGGGCACTCCATGCGATGCCGGCCAGGATCAGTGCGCCACCGGTAACCAGGAGCAGTTGGCCCAGCGTGGTGCCGGTGAGCACGTGGAGCGGGTTGGCGCCGATGGCTTGGCCCAGCAGGATTCCGAGGGCGGGCAAAGTCGCCAGAACGGTCGCGCTGGCACGTGGGCCCGACATGTGTGCATCCGCGCGGGCAAGAAAGCGGCCTTCCGCGGCGATGTCGCGGCGAACCGCGTCCAGCAGTTCCGCCAGGGGCAGGCCGTGGCGGCGGCTCAACAGCCAGGCTTTCGCGAGGTGCCGGTGGACTGTCAGGTCGACGGACTGCCGCTTCGGCTTGGCGAGGCGCTCGTGCGGCGGGGGTTTGGCCTGATGACGTCCGCCATCGGTGAGCACGACGTCGTCGCCGTAGCGTGCGGCGGCCGCGAGCGATCGCATGGCGGCCGCGACGTCCGGTGGGGCGTCCACCGCGGCCGCCTCGGCCGCCGTGATCGGCGACGCACCACTACGCAGTTCGGCGACGAGTGTGCGAAGCGCTTCCGCCATGGCGTTCGCGGTGGCTATACGCGTCCTGGTGCGTTGTCTCGTTGTTCGTTGCCACCGCACTGCCGCTGCCATCAGTCCCACCGCGATCGCTCCCGCCGGCCCCAGGACCGGGATCAGCGGCAGCAACGCCAGAGCCGCGAACTTCTTGGCAGGCAGACGATTCGATGCGCTCCAGCGTCGGCGAGGCGGGAGCAGACGGGCGACTGGATCGGGCGGCACGGGCCAGATGAGCGCCGCCAGGGCGACGCAGAGCAATACCGATGTCAGCATGGCGGTCGCACCCCGCGCTGCTCCAGCAGTGCCGCGAGCAGGACGCGCCGTTTGGTCCAGGCGCCGCCTTGCCAAACAGGGAGCACCCGAACGTCACCGGAATCGGCGCGGCTGAGCACCCCGATTTCCGCGAGCTGCCGCCGCCCACCCGTTGTGCGCCGCATGTGCAGGACGACCTGCACGGCTGCGGCGAGCTGGCTGTGCAGGGCGTCTCGAGCCAGGCCGCCCAACGCAGCCAGTGCCTCAAGTCGCGCCGGCACCTCGGCCGGTGAATTCGCGTGGAGCGTGCAGGCGCCGCCGTCATGGCCGGTGTTCAACGCGGTCAGCAATTCGCACACCTCCCGCCCCCGGACCTCGCCGACTACGAGCCGGTCCGGCCGCATGCGCAGTGCCTGACGGACGAGGTCCCGAAGCGTCACCTCGCCCGCGCCCTCGACGTTGGGCGGCCGCGCGATCAAACGGACGAACTGTGGGTGCGCGGGCGAGAGCTCCCCCGCGTCCTCGACACTGACGATGCGTTCGCGGGGATCGACGGCACCGAGCATGGCGGCTAACAGGGTGCTCTTGCCCGCGCCGGTGCCGCCCGTCACCAGGAAGGCGAGGCGCGCCGCGACGATGGCGGAGACGAGTTCGGACGCCTCGCCGTCGAAAGTGCCGAGTGCGCGCAAGGCGGGAAGGTCGTGCACGGCGGGGCGCAGTACCCGGAGCGAGATGCACGTGCCGTCTGCCGCGATCGGCGGGAGAACGGCGTGAAGACGGACCCTGCCGTGGGCGCCTGCGCCTGGCAGCCAACCGTCCACATAGGGCTGCGCGTCGTCGAGTCTGCGCCCGGCCGCGAGCGCGAGCCGCTGAGCCAGCCGCCTGACCGCTTCGTGGTCGGGGAACCGGATTTCGGTGCGGCGTAGGCCTTCCGGGCCGTCGACCCATACCTCGTCGGGCGCGGTGACGAGTACATCGGTGGTGTCTTGTTCGGTGAGCAGCTCCTCGAGCGGCCCGACTCCGGTGAACTCGTGGCGAAGCACGCGTAATGCGTCGAGGACTTCGGCGTGGCCGACCGGGCCGCCCGCTTCCGCACGGATCGCGTCCGCCACGGCCTGCGGATCGGGCGCGGAACCGTTGTCCACCAGGCGAAGGCGGACTCTGTCGATCAGTTCGGGTGTCATAGAGTCTCCAAAGTGGACGGATTCCGGCCGGTTGAGGTGAGGGCAGCGCGGCGAGAATGGCGCCGAAAAACGTCTGTGCGCCAGGAGAGTGGGCGTTTGATTCAGGAGGCGACCGGCTCGGTAGCAGCGGTGGGGCGGAAGGCGGCGGCGCGGGTGGTCGTGGTCGTCGCAGTGCTGCGGCCGGCCGTGGCGATGCTCAGGGCCAGCCGAGCGGCGCGGGTGAGGTTGCTGCGGGGGCGCAGGAGTAGACCGGCATCGTCCACGGACTTCGGCAGGTGGCGGTCCGTGGTGATTGAGGTGAGCAGTGGCAGGCCCACGGCTGTTGCGATGTCTTGGGGGCTGATGGCGCCCGGCGAGGGGCCCCGCACGACGAGGCGCACGCGGTCTTCGTTGCCGGACAGGCGCGCGGCTACCTGCCTCGCGGCGGCGCAGGCGCGGACCTCGGCCGGGACCACCATCACGATCAGATCGGCGGCTTCGGTGACCGGCTCGACGTCCGACCCCAGGTGGCGCGGCAGATCGCAGACCACGACCTTGCCGGCGCGGCATCCGGCGTCCACAACGGACGCGAGTGCCGACGGGTCGGGAGCCGGTGCGGCCGGACCGCATGCCAGGAACGGCAGGCGCTTGCCTGCCCTCCGGTACTCCGGAAGGGCCTCGCTCAGGGCGGGCATCGAAATGCGGTCACCCTGCAGGCGCAGGTCCGGCCAGCGGGCACCGGTCTGGGTCTCGGCGCCCAGCAACAGATCCAGTCCACCACCCAGCGGATCACAGTCGAGAAGCAGAGCGCCTCGTGCGCCGTCGCACGCCGTCAATGCGAGTGCGGTCGCGAACACGGACGTGCCGGCACCGCCCCGCCCACCGACGACGCCGATGACTCCGCCGCCCGGCACACGTGGGCCCTCGACGACGTCGGCGAACGCACTCACCAGATCTGCCTCGCGGTCGGGAATCGGGACCACGCGCTCGATCCCGAGGTCGAAGACGCGCTGCCAGATGGCCGCTTCGGGCATGCCCTTGGTGACCAGCAGCAGCCCGGCACGTGGGGGCGGCTCACGGTCCAGTGATAGTTCGTCGAGAACGATCAGCGGCGCTCGGGACCAGTCGGCGCGGGCGGACACGATGTCCGGTGCGCGGTGCAGCTCGCATCCGGCCGCGGCGGCCAGGCGCAGGACCTCGTCGAGCAGAGTCTCGTCGGTTATGACCACGAGCGGGCGTTCAGGCGCCATTTTCGACCCCCAGGAATGGCGATGGTGGATTTGGGCTGAGACCACCGTGGGCTGGAGGGGGTGTGGCGGGCAATGAGGAGATTGGGAAGCTGTGGATAAGTGGGGTGATGTGGATAAGTCTGTGGAGAGCCGGGCTGCTGCTGGTGCGGGGCGAGGCGGCGACGGCGCCGGGCGAGCCGGGCGTGGGGCGAGAAGGCGAGCCGGTGCAGTGCGGGGAGGCTGGGCCGCACGGGGCGAGGGACAGCTCGGGCGAGGGAAGACGAGGCGGTTGTGGCGTGGAAGGCCGGGCTTACGCGGGAAGAGGGCGGCTCCGAGGCGGGAGAAAGCAAGGCCTGCCAGGCGTGAAGGCCGAACCCCGCACGGGGAGAAGGACAGCCTGAGTGGGGGAAGACGAGGTTACCAAGGCGTGAAAGGCCGAGCCCCGCGGAAAAAGGGGCAGCTCCGAGGTGAGAGGGAAGACGAGACCGCCAAGGCGCGGAAAGTCGAGCCCCACGCGGCAAAGGGGCAGCTCCGGGGCGGAAAGCGAGGCAGTCAGGACGTGGGCGACCCGTCCGCGGCAACCGAGAAGGGCAGCCTGGGTGGGGAAGGCAAGGCCGCCAAGGCGCGGAAGGCCGAGCCCCGCACCGGAAGAGGGACAGCCCGGGCGGGGGACGACAACGCCGCCGAAGGCACGGAAAGCCGAGCCCCCGCACGGGGAGAAAGACAGCCTGAGTGGGGAAGACGAGGCCACCGAAAGCGCGGGAAACGAGCCCCGCACGGCAAAGAGGGAGCTCCGAGGCGGGAGAAGACGAGGGTCAGGACGCGGACGACCCGTCCGCGGCAACAGAGAAGACGAGCCCGCGCGACGGAGAAGGGCGGCCCCCGTCAAGGGGGAGGACGGGGGCCGCCGTGGGTTCAGTCCCTGGGGGTCGGACTGAACCTGGCCGGTGCAATACCGGCTCTTTCCATTTAACCCCGCGTTCAGGCTCCGTCCGCAGTTACGTCACCCACAATTCGATAACGTCACAATTGTTCGCGCACTCATCGCGGTCGCGGATTTTCCTCCGGCGAATCGCGGCGGTGGTCGCCTCACCTCCCTTGCGCGGGTGACCTCCTATCCTGAAGGCGTGGCAGAACCGATCAGCTCGCCGCCGAGCACGAGCGTCGCCCCGCGCGTCGCGGCCTTTTTCGACCTCGACAAGACGATCATCGCGTCGTCCAGCGCACTCGCGTTCAGCAAGCCGCTGCTGCGCCAGGGGCTGATCAGCAGACGTGCCGCCCTGAAGAGCGCTTACGCGCAGCTGGTCTTCTCGCTCTCCGGCGCCGACGAGGACCGCACCGAGCGGATGCGGGCCGAGATCTCCGCGTTGTGCGCGGGCTGGGACGTCGCGCAGGTCCGCGCGATCGTGAACGAGACCCTGCACGACATCGTCGACCCGCTCGTCTACGCCGAGGCCGCCGAGTTGATCGCCTCCCACAAGGAAAAGGGTCACGACGTCATCGTGCTCTCGGCCGCAGGCGAGGAGGTCGTCAAGCCCATCGCGACCATGGTCGGCGCCACCCGCAGCGTCGCGACCCGAATGGAGATCGTCGACGGCCGCTACTCGGGGCAGGTCGAGTTCTACTGCTACGGCGAGCACAAAGCCGTTGCCGCCAAGCAACTCGCCGCCGAATACGGCTACGACCTCGCCCAGTGCTACGCCTACACCGACTCCAGCACCGACGTGCCGATGCTCGAAGTGGTCGGCAACGCGTTCGCGGTCAACCCCGACCGGGCCCTGCGCCGCATCGCGAACGAGCGCGAGTGGACGATCCTGTCCTTCGACAACCCGGTTTCGTTGCGGAGCCGGATCCCCGCACCGTCACCGGCCACTGTGGCCGTTGGCGTCGGGATCGGCGCGATGGCCGCGGCCGGTGTGACCTGGTACGGACTGGCCCGGCGCAAGCGCGACAGCTGACCAGCGTAGTCGCTGAACGTAGGCCTCATCACCGGATCGAGTCTCTGTACCGGTGCACCCGTTCGACCCCTTGAAGTGACGGCCGTCACTAGGTACAAAGTGAGTGCGGACGTCTTGTCGGCCAGGGACTGGGCGAAGATAAGCCCAGAGCCACCCCGAAAGATCTCCGTGCGCGGACTCCAGGCACCCACGCGCAGCGCGCCGCGGGAGGCTTGTCGTCAAAGGGACTGCGTACCGGGACGCCGGACGCCGAGTACCCGTTCATACGACACGAGTTGCAGCTTGGTCACCTGAGCGGTCCGCGCACGTTCGGGGGGTGGTTCCCCAGTGCGGCGTCCACACCGCCGCCTCAAGCATCGGACGCCGCATTGGGGAGCCCGTTCGAAGTGGCGCCGAAAGGAGTAGGCCAAACGATCGAAGCGGACGTTGACCTCGATCCGGACGAGTGAGTAGCTTCCCGATACCGGCCGGTCCTGGTGGAAATGTTTCCACCTCCGCCCGGAATCGAGGGGAGGCCGTCCGTGTCCCGGAGGAACCATGCGCTCGCCTTCGCCGGCCTGCTCATCGCGACCGGGCTCGCCGTCGTGACACCGGCCGACGCCGCGCACGGGGACTGGGTGGAGCGCACGCTGCGCGCAATGACGCTGGAAGAGAAGGTCGGCCAGCTCTTCGTCGCCGATGTGTGGGGCAAGGACGCGAACCAGCCCGATCCCGGGAACCAGACGAAATACGGGGTGCCCACGGCCGCGCAGGTCGTCGAGCGCTACCACCCCGGCGGCGTCATCTACTTCAACAACTCCGGCACCGACAACGTCGACGATCCCGCGCAGGTCGCCCGCCTGTCCGACGGCCTGCAGCGGGCCGCGCTGGCCTCCGGGGCGCGGTTGCCGCTCATCGTGTCCACCGACCAGGAGGGCGGCCGCGTCACGCGCATCGCCGCACCCGCCACCGAATACCCGTCGAGCATGGCGATCGGCGCCGGCCGCAGCGCCGAGGACGCACGCGAGCTCGCCGCGATCAATGGCCGTGAGCTGCGGGCCATGGGCATCAACCAGGACTTCGCCCCGGACGCCGACGTCAACTCCAACCCGCTCAACCCGATCATCGGTTCGCGGTCGTTCTCGGCCGATCCGGCGCTCGCGAGCAGCCTGGTCGCCGCCGAGGTAGACGGCTACCAGAACTCGGGCCCAGCGACGGAAACCGTGTCCTCGGCGGCCAAGCATTTCCCTGGGCACGGCGACGCGGCGACCGACAGCCACACCGGGCTGCCCGTCATCGACCGCACCGAAGGGCAGTGGCGCCAGATCGACCTGCCGCCGTTCCAGGCCGCGATCAAGGCGGGTACCGACGTGATCATGACGGCGCACATCACCGTGCCCAGTCTCGATCCCTCCGGTGAACCGGCCACGCTGTCCAAGCCGATCATCACCGGCATCCTGCGCGACGAGCTGCACTACGACGGGGTCGTGGTGACCGATTCGCTGCAGATGGCCGGCGTCCGGCAACTGCATCCGGACGCCGAAATCCCGGTACTGGCGCTGGAAGCGGGTGTCGACCAGATGCTGATGCCGCCGGACCTCGGTGTCGCCGTCACCGGTGTGCTCGACGCGGTGAAGAGCGGCCGGCTCACCGAGCAGCGCATCGACCAGAGCGTGCGGCGCATCCTGGCGCTCAAGCAGAAGCGAGGCATCCTCGCGCAACCGTTCACGGGCACGCCGGTCGTCGGCACACCGGAGCATCTCGCCCGGATCCAGGCCATCACCGATCGCACCACGACCGTGCTGCGCAACGACGCCAAGCTGCTGCCGCTGGCCGATCCGGGCAAGGTCCTGGTCACCGGGTGGAACAACCCGGCCTATCCCGGCTATCCGGCAGAACCGGTCGCGGCGCTGGCCAAGGATCTCAACGGCACCGCCGCCTCGACCGGCGCGAGCCCGACCGCGGCCCAGATCGACGAGGCGGTCGCGGCCGCGAAAGGCGCCGACACAGTGGTGGTGCTGACCAACGGCCTTCGCACGTCGCAGCCCCAGCGTGACCTCGTCAGGGCCCTGACGAACACCGGAAAACGCCTGATCGCGGTGTCGGTTCAGGAGCCCTACGACCCGGGCTACGCGGACGTGCCGACATGGGTGGTGACCTATGACTGGCGGGACGTGACGATGCGGTCGCTGGCGAAGGTGCTGCTCGGCCGGATCTCGCCACAGGGCAAGCTGCCCGTCACGATTCCCGGCGCCTACGAGTTCGGCACCGGCCTGACATGGTGAACCGGCGCGGCTTCCTGACCGCGGGCGCGCTCGCAACACCCCTGCTCGCGACGGCGTCGGGACTCGAGGCGCGGGCTGCGCAGCCCGTGCTGCCGGGCGCCGATCAGCTCGCCGCGCAGGGCTGGCGCAGGCTGGCCGGGCGCAAGGTCGGGGTGCTGTCCAACCCGACCGGGGTGCTCGCGAACCTCGACCACATCGTGGATTCCATGGTGGCGGCGGGCGTGCGCCCGGTCGCGGCGTTCGGACCGGAACACGGGTTCCGGGGCAGCGCGCAGGCAGGCGGTTCCGAAGGCGACTACGCCGATCCCCGCACCGGCATTCCGGTCTACGACGCCTACGGCGCCACAGTCGACCGCCTCGCCGGGATGTTCGCCAAGGCCGGGGTGGACACGATCGTTTTCGACATCGCCGACGTGGGCGCGCGTTTCTACACCTACATCTGGTCGATGTACACGGCGATGGCCGCGGCGGCACGGACGCACACCTCGTTCGTGGTGCTCGACCGGCCGAATCCCGTCGGCGGCAACGCTTCCGGTCCGATGCTCGACCCGGCGTTCGCCTCCGGGGTCGGGCTGAAGCCGATCGTCCAGCAACACGGCATGACGGTCGGCGAGCTGGCGCGGTTCTTCGCCGGCGAGTTCGCCCTCGATGTCGACCTCGACGTGATCCGCGTCCGGGGGTGGCGGCGCGACATGTTCTTCGCGGACACCGGTTTGAAGTGGACGCCACCGAGCCCGAACATGCCCACACCGGACACCGCACTCGTCTATCCCGGCCTCGGCATGTTCGAGGGCACAGTGTTCTCCGAGGGGCGCGGCACGACGCGTCCGTTCGAGATCGTCGGCGCCCCCGGCGTGGACTGGCGCTGGCGGGACGCGCTCGACGTGCCCGGTGCCGAGTTCCGCGAGGCCTACTTCGTGCCCACGTTCGGCAAATTCGTGAACCAGACATGCGGCGGGGCGCAGCTGACCGTCACCGATCCGCGGATCTTCGACCCGGTTTCCGCGGCCGTGACGATGTTCGTGACCGCGAAACGGCTGTATCCGGGCGTGTTCGGCTGGCGGCCCGACCTCGCGATCGACAAGCTGTCCGGTTCCGCGCGGCTGCGCACGATGATCGACGCCGGGGCGGACGTTCCCGAGATCGTCGGCTCGTGGCAGGCCGGACTGGCCGGGTTCGTCGCGCGCCGGCGGCCGTACTTGCTGTACTGGTGAGGTCAGGATGCGGGTCACAGCTACTGGTCGCGCTCGTGCTCACGATCGCGGCCGCGCCGGGAGCGAGCACCATCGCCGAGCACCAGTGGACCGGCCGGTTCGACCGGCCGCAGCAGGATTTCGCCTCCGCCGCAGTGCGCGAGGGTGATCCCGCGGACGTCGGCCTCGACGCCGCGCCGATTCGCGCGGCGGAACGGTTTCTCGACGAGTGCGCCCGCAACGCCGCGGACCATCCACGTTTTTCCGGTGCGGTGGGGCTGCTGGCGCACGACGGCGTGATCGTCGCCCGGTACGCGACGGGCCAGGCGCTGCGGTACGCCGACACGGCAGGCACCGAGCTGCCGGCCGGCCGGCAGGTGCCGATGCGGGTGGACACGATCTTCGACATGGCCTCGATCACGAAGCTGTTCACTTCGATTGCCGTGCTTCAGCTGGTGGAGCGCGGGCAGGTCGATCTGGACGCGTCCGTGGCCCGGTACCTGCCGGAGTTCGGAAAGCCCGACGTGACCGTGAAGCAGTTGCTCACGCACACCTCCGGGCTGGCGGCCGACCCGCAACCCCCGCTGTGGCAGGGCTATCCGGACGTTCCGTCGCGTCGCGCCGCCGTGCTGGACAGTCCCCTGGTGAACCGGCCGGGCAGCACGTATGTCTACTCCGACATCAACCTGATGGCGCTGGGATTCCTGGTCGAGCGGGTCGCGGGCGAGCCGCTCGATGCCGTGGTGCGGGACCGGATCACCGCGCCGCTCGGCATGACCGACACGGGTTTCAACCCGTCTGCGGCGAAGCTCGACCGGATCGCGGCCACCGAGTACCAGGCCGATCCGCCGCGCGGTCTCGTCCGGGGGCAGGTCCACGACGAAAACGCCTGGGCGCTCGGCGGCGTTTCCGGGCATGCGGGCATTTTCTCGACGGCGCACGACATGGCCGTGCTGGGCCAGACGGTTCTCAACCGTGGCAGCTACCGGGACGCGCGGATCCTGCGGCCGGAGACGGTGCGGCGAATGCTCACCGACCACAACGAGGCCTTCCCCGGCGAGGCTCACGGACTCGGCTTCGAGCTGAACCGGAAGTTCTACATGGGCGCACTGTCCTCGCCGGTCACTGCAGGGCACACCGGGTTCACCGGCACGTCGCTGGTGATCGATCCGCGGTCACGGTCGATCGCTGTGCTGCTGACCAACCGGGTGCATCCCACGCGGAACTGGGGCTCGACCAATGACGCGCGGGAGACCTGGGCGAGCGCGCTGGCGAAGTCCATGGCGACGCGGCCCGCGCGCGGGCCGGAGGCGTAATCGCCGCCGAGACGGTCGCTTCCAGCCCCGACACAGCGGCTGGTGTTTATCACCCACATGGGTGGTCTTGGCGATCGCTCTTGGTGGCGGATGACGGCACAAATACCGGCGGCCGGACAGGTGATTCTCGGCCGGCGCCACCCGACCGACGCGAATTACACGGGACGCGGAGTGGCCGTCGACGCCATTTGGATCACGCTTCGTAACGACGTTTTGGTCGACGCTGAGCACAAGCCGCGATTACCCACAGCGACGAATTGGTCCTTATGGGCAGGTTGACGACGCCAAATTTTCCACAACGAGACGTCATAGCAATCGGCCCGATGGCTCTATATCACCGGGGCGGATTCGAGAACACCAACGATCGTCGGTCGTTTCGGGAACCGCACTAAGTTGCCAAGTCGTTAACAAGTAGACGTTAACGACTTTGACCTGGTTGGCGACTTTCTGGGCAACTGAGTCAACGCAGCTCGGACGTGCAGGGGCGCACGAGTTGCGATCATCCCGAAGGATGTGGGTAGCCTTGTCACAAATGCCTACGGTTAGTAACTTTCCCACGGCAGCGGACGACGTATCCGTCGCGACCGCCGTGCCGGAAGGCGCCGTTCACGCTGCTCGCGAGTCCGAAACGAGCCCGCTCGTCCGCATCAGGTCGTTACTCCCTGGATTGGCCCGTGCGGAACAGCGAGTAGCCAAAGTCGTCCTCGAGGACCCGTCCGCGGTCGCTCGGCGGAGCATCACCGAGGTCGCCCTCGCGGCCAACACGAGCGAGACCACTGTCACCCGATTTTGCAAGGCAGTCGGCGTCGGTGGTTACCCTCAGCTACGCATCGCTCTCGCCGCGGACACCGCGCGGACCGAGGCCCGTTCGACCCGCAATCTCGGTGGCGAGATCGGCGTGGACGACGACCTCGCCGCCGTGGTCGGCAAGGTGAGTTTCGCCGACGCGCGCGCCGTCGAGGAGACCGCCGACCAGCTCGACGTGCCGACCCTGGAACGCGTCATCGAACTGCTCTCGGAGGCGGGGCGCATCGACGTCTACGGAGTCGGTGCCAGCGCGTTCGTGGCGGCCGACCTGCAGCAGAAGCTGCACCGCATCGGCCGGATCTGCTTCGCCTGGTCGGACACGCACATCATGCTCACCTCGGCCGCGGTTCTCGGCCGTGGCGACGTCGCGATCGGCGTGTCCCACACCGGCGCCACCACCGACACGGTCGAGGCGCTGCGCGTGGCCCGCGAGCACGGCGCGACGACCGTGTCGCTGACCAACTTCCCGCGCTCGCCGATCACCGAGGTGTCCGACTACGTGCTCACCACGGCGGCCCGCGAGACCACGTTCCGCTCCGGCGCGACCGCGAGCCGGATCGCGCAGCTCACGGTGATCGACTGCCTGTTCATCGGGGTGGCGCAGCGGCACATGGACACCGCGTCGCAGGCACTGGACGCGACGCGCGAGGCGGTCGGCAGCCACCGGCTCGGCGTCCGCCCTGACGGCAGGCGGCGGCCGCGGGAGACCGGTAAATGAGCCGATCCGGGTGTCTGGCGATGACACAGAAATGAGGCGCGTGATGACGGTGCCGAGTCAGGTCGTGCACGTCGACTCCCCGACGGAGCAACGAAATCCCCGTACCACCGAGATCGACCGGATGCCGACGATCGGGGTACTGCGCCTGATCAACTCGGAAGACCGCCGGGTGCCGGAGGCCGTCGGCGAGGTGCTGCCGCAGCTCGCCGACGCCGTCGATCTCGCCGTGGAGGCGCTGCGTTCGGGTCATCGGGTGCATTACGTCGGCGCGGGCACCTCGGGGCGGCTGGCCGTCCTCGACGCCGCCGAACTCGTGCCCACGTACAACGTGCCGCCCGACTGGTTCGTCCCGCATCACGCCGGTGGCGACAAGGCCCTGCGGGACGCCGTGGAGAACGCCGAGGACGACGCGACGGGTGGCGCCGCGGAGCTGTCGGCCGCGGTCGAGCCGGGCGATTTCGTGCTCGGTCTGACCGCGTCCGGCCGCACGCCCTACGTGCTCGGCGGGCTGGCCGCGGCGAATCGCCGTGGCGCGCGCACCGCCCTCGTTTCCGGCAATCCGCGGGCAGTGCGGCCCACCGGGGTGGACGTGTTGATCGCCGTCGACACCGGTCCGGAGGTGATCGCCGGCTCGACGCGGATGAAGGCGGGCACGGCGCAGAAGACCATCCTCACCGCGTTCTCCACCGCGACGATGATCAAGCTCGGGCGCACGTACTCGAACCTGATGGTCAGCATGAAGGCCACGAACGCGAAGTTGCGTGGCCGGACGCTGCGGATCCTGCGCGAGGCGACCGGCGCGCCCGAACAGGACTGTGTGGAAGCGCTTTCCCAGGCCGACGGCGACCTGAAGATCGCGCTGATGCACCTGTTGTGCGGGGTGGACGCGAACACCGCGGCCTCGATGCTCGACGCGAGCGGCGGGCACGTGCGCGACGCTCTCCACGCCTGCACGGCCTGCACCGCCTGAAACGACGGGAGAAGGCATTCGGCCGGCGGGGGCGGCCGAATGCCTTCCAGGCGGTGAAGCCTCAGCCCGCGGATTCGGCGATTCCGCGGGCTTCCTTGGCGCCGCGTTCGAGTGCGTCGCAGTGAAAAAGCAGCCACTCGCGCACGCCATCGGGTTCGCCGCTCGCGAAGCCTTCCGCCGCCTCCCGGTAGCGCGCCACACGGCGCAGGCACGCGACCTCCGGGACGGTCAGCGATTTCGGGTCCGTGCCCGTCGCGATCATCGTCAGCCGTGCCGCCGCGCGCGCCACCACGCCGTCCGCGCTGCCGAAAGGCCGCAGTGCCAACAGTTCTCCATGTACGACGGCGGTCAGCAACGGACCCGGCACCGACGTCGCGCCGGTCACCAGCTGCGTCAGCAACTCCAGCCGCGCGCCCGCCCCGGAAACCGGCCTGCCCAGCAGGTCCTGATCCTCGACCAGATCACTCGCCGCCAGAACGTGCATGCGCGCCAACGCTTGCCGCGGCGCGCGCCGCCAGGTCGGCAGGAGTGACTCCATCGACTCGGCCACCCGCAGCGCACCCGCCAGCACGGGATCGGTGACCGCGGCGTCGGCCGGGATTTCCGGGTCGGCACCGTCGATGGCCGCCGAGGCACGGGCGGCGCGCACCGACGCCTCGGCCGCCGTCGCCGAACCCCCACGCAGGTTCGCCGGATGCCGGTGCACGCCGAACACCGCGTCCTGCGCGGTTTTCACCGCCGCGGCGACGCCTTCGAGCTCCAGCAACGGAGCGAGTGGATCGGTCACGCGTCCAGCACCTGCCCTTCGTGCCGCACCACAGGTGGCAGCTTCGACCACGCGAAGTTGATCCACCTGTCGGTGCGCCGCCACACGTACTCGCATTTGACCTCGGAGTGCGGCTTCTCGTAGACGACCGCGCAGCGCACCTCGGAGACGTGGTCCGCGCAGAAGTCCCTTACCAGCTTCAGCGTCGCACCAGTGTCCGCGACGTCGTCGGCCACCAGCACCTTCGCCCCCGTCAGATCGACCGCGTTGGGCACCGGGGGCAGCATCACCGGCAGGTCCAGCCGTTCGTCGACGCCCGTGTAGAACTCGACGTTCATCACGTGCAGGTTCTTGACGTCCAGCGCGTATCCGAGAGCACCGGCGACGAAAAGCCCACCTCGCGCGATGGAGAGGATCAGATCCGGTTCGTAACCGCTTTCCGCGATCTGCCCGGCCAGTTCCCTGCTCGCCGAACCGAACAGCTCCCAGGTGAGCTCTTCCCGCTCAGCCATGCACTCCTCCTTACCGCCGAGTAGACCGAGCATATCTTCCCTGGTCAGAGTCAACGTTTGCTGCGGTCTTCCGCCGCGGGTACTAACGTCGCTACCGTGCTTGCGGCGTAAGCCGTGATACGAAACTCAGGAGGCCGTGCACCATGACTGAGCAGTCCCCAGCGCTGGACAATCTGCTCACCGAGAACCGGACTTTTCCGCCTGGCGACGCGTTTGCCGCCGCGGCCAATGCCACGGCTGAGTGGTATGAGAAGGCGGATGCGGACCGGGATGCGTTCTGGGCTGAGCAGGCGGAGCGGTTGCACTGGGACACGAGGTGGTCTCGGGTGCTGGATTGGTCGG
>NZ_JAAXLS010000077.1 GCF_012328925.1 Amycolatopsis acididurans | reverse complement strand
GTGTATAAGAGACAGCGTGAACACCACCGACTCGCGGGTGGAGCTGTCGTTCGACGTGGCCCGGTCACCGTCCATTCCGGACGATCTGCGGCCGAGGCTGCTGGCTCGGCTCGCGAACCGGCTCAACGACGGCGTGCTCACCATCGCGGCGAGCGAGAACCGGGCCCAGCTGGCGAACCGCGAAGCGGCGCGGGCCCGGCTCGTCGCCGCACTGCGCGACGCCGCCGCACCACCGCCGCCCAAACGCAGGCCCACCAAGCCGACCAAGGGCTCGAAGGAACGTCGCCTCGCCGAAAAGAAACGCCGCAGCGACGTAAAACGCACCCGCCGCCCCCACTACGACGACTAACCCACCCCGCGAGTCCAGCCTTCCAAGCCCCCGAGTCGGGCCTTCCGCGCGCCCGAGTCCCGGATTGCCGCAGCGCGAGTCGAGCCTTCCACGCGCCCGAGTCCCGCGTTGCGGGAGCGCGAGTTGGGCGTTCCATGCGCCCGAGTCCCGGATTGCCGCAGCGCGAGTCGAGCCTTCCACGCGCCCGAGTCCCGGGTTGCGGGAGCGCGAGTTGGGCGTTCCGCGCGCCCGAGTTGCGAGTGGTGGCCGCGCGACATGCAACGGAACCTGGGCTTGCACGCACCCCAAGTCCCGACTCGCGCACGCACAACCCTGAACTCGCACCACGCAACCCTCGACTCGCGCACCCGGAAGCCGCGACTCGGGCGGACGGAAACCTCGACTCGCGCACCTGGAAGCCTCGACTCGCACGCACGGCCCTCGACTCGGGCGCACGCAAGCCTCGACTCGGGCGCGGGGAAGCCTCGACTCGGGGGCGGGGAAGGCTGGACTCGCGGGGTGGGGTTATTTGCCGGTGCGTACTGGGTGGCGGACGCCGTTGATTTGGCGTCGGGCCTGTGCCGGGATCGCCACTGGTTCCGGGCGGCGTACCCAGCCGCAGGTGAGCGTGGCGCCTGCCGCGGCGCCGAGTGTGTTGAGCAGCACGTCGTCGGTGGAGGTCACGCGTCCGGCGTGCAGCAGGTACTGGATCAGTTCGATGGCGACGGAGACCGCGAACGCGAAGAACGTGATCCGCGGGATCGACCGGAGCGCGGGCACCCGCAGCGGTACGAGCAGGCCCAGCGGCGCCAGCAGAAGCAGGTTTCCGGCGATCTGCCACAACGAACCGTCGTCGGAGAATTCGGTCAGGATGTCGGAGCCGGGCATCAGGTGCAGTGTGCTGCCCTCGCCCATCGGCATCATCGTGAGCGCGAGGATCTCCAGCGACACCACGACTATGCCGACGTCGAGCCCCGCGGTGGTGGCCGCGGCCCACGCGGGTCTGTCCCGGCTGCGCCACATCGCCAGCATTCGCCACGCGAAGAGGGCGAACGGCAAGGCGATGATCGTCAGCGGTGCGAGAATCCCGAAACTCGTCGTCAGAACAGTCACGCGTACCCCTTCCCCGACCCGCGTCTGAAAATGATCTTTCCAGCGAGTGGGAGAAAAGGCAGGATCAAGCGGGCGCACTTTGCGGTGAATTTCCAAGCACCCGGCGTGGCAATCAGGTGAAGAATTTTCAGGCGTGATAAACGGCCTCGCGCACCTCATCGAGGATGCGCTGCAGGTGCAGGCCACGCCGGACATCGCACGAATGCGCGCGCGTGCCGGTCGCGATCATCGCGGCGAAGTCGTCCAGCAATGCGGTGTACGACTCGGCGGCCCCGCCGCCCGGCTTCCGGTTCAGGGCGCGGTATCCGTGCTGCCCGTAGACCGCGAACTCGGCGACGGTCGGCCGTACCGGCACCCGCATCGAGAGCGAGGCGCTGCTCGTCACGTCGTTCTCGTGCTCGAAGATCACGTGCACGAGATCGTCGGCGGTCCGGTGCGCACCCGCGACCCGCACGATCCGGCCGAGCGCGGCGTCCAGCAGGTCGAACACGTGCGGCCCGACATCGGCGAGCGCCCCGCCGTCGTGCCGCCACGGGGATCCGCTGTAAACGCCGGCGAGCAGCGCACCGGAAAGCCATCGCGCGTTGCCGCCGGTCCAGCCCCCGGCCTCGCCGACCGCGCGCAGCCAGTCGCGGGTTTCGACCGAATACCGCAGGGTCAGCATGACCAGGCTCGCGACCCCGGCCTCGGTGACCGCGTCCGCGAGCCGTTCGGCCGCGACGACGTCGGGCGCGATCGGCTTTTCGAGGATCACGTGCTTGCCGGCTTTCGCCGCCAGGATGGCGAGTTCGGCCTGAGTCGCGGGCGGCACGGCGAACGACACGGCGTCCACCCGGCCGAGCAGTTCGTCGAAGGTGTCCGCCACCGCGGCGTCGTGCGCGTCGGCGAGTTCGCGAGCGGCTTCGGGCCGGCGCGTCCACACCGCGGTCAGCGTGGTGCCGGGGTGATCGGCCAGCCCGGGCGCGTGCACCGACCGGGCCCACGGACCACCGCCGACGAGACCGACCCGCAGCCTCTCGTCCACGTTATTCGTACGAGTAGAAGCCGCGGCCGCTCTTCTTGCCGAGGAGCCCGGCGTCGACCATGCGGAGCAGGAGCGGCGGCGGGGAGTACAGCGGTTCCTTGAACTCGTCGTACATCGACTCGGCGATCGCCTTGATGGTGTCCAGGCCGATCAGGTCGGACAGGCGCAGCGGCCCCATCGGGTGCGCCGTGCCCAGTTCCATGCCGCGGTCGATGTCCTCGGCCGAGGCGAAGCCGGACTCGATCATCCGGATGGCCGAGAGCAGGTACGGCACCAGCAGCGAGTTCACGATGAACCCGGCGCGGTCCTGTGAACGGATCACCGTCTTACCGAGCATGCCTGTGGCGTGCTCGTCGGCGCGCTTGATCGTCTCCTCGCTGGTGAGCAGCGAAGGCACCAGTTCGACCAGCGGCAGCACGGGAACCGGGTTGAAGAAGTGGATGCCGATGACCTGCTTCGGCCGGTTCGTCGCCATGCCGAGCTTCATGATCGGGATGGAGGACGTGTTGGAGGCGAAGATCGCGTCCGCGCGCTCCACGACCTTGTCGAGGGAACGGAAGACCTCGAGCTTGGCCTGCTCCTGTTCGATGACCGCCTCGATCACGAGGTCGCGGTCGGCGAAGGACTCCAGATCCGTGGTGAACGTCAGCCGGTTCAACGCGGCTGCCGCGTCCTCCTCGGTGAGCTTGCCGCTGCGTACACCACGCTGCAGCGACTTCTCGATCCGAGCTTGTCCCGCGTCCAGCGCGGGCTGGCTGACCTCGGTGATCACCACGTCGGCACCCGCTCGCGCGTGCACCTCCGCGATACCCGAACCCATCAGTCCCGCGCCGATCACGCCGACGCGTGAAATGTCAGTCATCGCACTCTCCTTCGAACCCCGAGCACGACGAGGAACGAGGGCGGGTCCCGGTAGCTCACCGGAGCCCACCCTCGTTCTTCGTCAGTCATCAACGACGGTAGTCGTCGTCGTACTCGTCCGCGTACGGATCGTCGTACTTGTCGTCCTCGTCGTGGGAGTTCTGAGCGGATTTACCTGACAGCTCGCGCTGCAAAGCTTCGAAGTCAGTGTCGTGAGTGCTGTATTTGAGCTCTCGCGCCACCTTCGTCTGCTTGGCCTTGGCCCGGCCGCGCCCCATGGCTCGACCCCCTCGCACAGGGACGGGGCGGCCGGGGGAAACGGCGGCCCCGCATGTCTCGACAACTATTTCCTGTCCATACCGTACCTTGTCTCAGGGTCGGAATGCGACGTGGCTTCTACTCTCGTGGCGAGTGTCTCGCCTCCTTCCCGCAGCCGGTGCGCGCAGCGGGTCATCGACGTGCCAGGATTCAACGATGCTGCGACCGTTCGTTGCCTATCTCCGGGTGTACGAACCCTTGTCCGCTTTCGGCGAACCACCCTCTGACCAGCTGTTGAAGGCCATCGAGGCCGCGCAGCTCACGCGCACGACGGTGGGCGAGCGCGAGCAGCGCATGTGGCTTAAATCACAGGCCGCGGCGCCGCCTCGGCTGCTGCCCGCGGAGCTCGGAAACGGCCGCGCCGCACCGAGTACGACCACCGATGTCCTCGTGCTCGATCCGGCGGACGTGCCGGGCGAGACCGGGCCGGGACCGCTCGTCTGCCCGCTGGAGTTGCGGGCGCGTTCGGCGGCCGCACTGGTGAGCTTCCTCGACGACGCGCACCCGGCGCTGCGGGCGGCGGTGCTCGACGCGGGTGGGGTGACGGCGGAGCGAGCCCGCTCCCGCAGCAGCTCCGCGCTCGGCGATCTCGACAAGGCCGCGGTGCACGTGCTGTCGACGACGTGGACGGTGCCGTTGCCGTGGTTCGCGCTCGTCGATCCGGAACAGCGGCGGCTGCACACCGGCACCGGGCCCGGCGACCCCGATCGCGAACTGTCGTGGCGCGTGGCGATGGGAGACGCGCTGACCCGCGCGGCCGAGGCCCGCGAGCTGGCGGAGAGCACCCTCGGCGATTCGGGTCCGACGCGCATCATCGCCGAGACCGAGCGCTGGCTGACGAACTTCGATCCCGGCTCGGCGGTGGAACTGGACTACGGCGGGCTGGTGCAGCTGATCGCGGACCCGCTGCTGGAGTCGGACTCGTCGGCGGAAGACGTGCACAAGATCCTGGAGGCTCTGCGCACCGGGAACGTCGAGGAACTCGCGGAACTGTTCAACAACCTTCGTGAGTACTGGAGCCTGCTCGCCTCACGCGAGCACTTCAACTAGGCCTCGTCGCGGTTGCGTTCCTCGGCGAGCAGGTCGTCCACCGACGCGATGCCCTGCGCGTAGCGGCCGGCGATCTCGGCGTTGAGGACGTCCACCACGGCCTGCACCTCGCGGCGGCGCTGCGAGACCGAGGACTCTTCCTCGGCGTAGCTGTCCAGGGTCTTGGCGAGCTTGTCGTCCGACAGCGAGCCGACATCGGTCAGGTCGGTGTTGCCGACGAGCGCCTCGGCATGCCTGCGGTGATCGCCCGCCCGCGACGGTTCGAGCCCCTGGTACCGGCCCGAACCGCGGGCCGGGCGCAGCGCGTTGTCCGACAGGATCGCGGCGAGCTGGTCGACGATGCTGCTCTGCCCGCCGCTGCTGCGCCGCTCCTGTTCGGCACGCACGATGTCGATGCGGACGTGCAGAAGCCTGCGCAGGTAGGACAGGTCGGTCTCTTCCTGCGCTGCCTCGTCGCGGCGCTCACGGAGCTGCTTGAGCGACAGCTCACCGAGGCCGCGCACATAGCCGGGGTCCAGGACGCGGTCGATGCGGCGGCGTCCGCCCGGCCGGACTTCGATCACGCGGACATCCTGCTCCATGCCACACCCATACGCCAGGCCGGGTTCATCCCTTCAGCCACGCAACCTCGCCGCGGCCTCGCGACCAGGCGCGGCGCCTTCCGCCGGCACCGAATCGGGATCCACGGCGGCCTGCACGACCCGGTCCTCGTCGCCCGCGAGCAGTTCCGCGTCCACCGGCGCCGACCGTTTCAGCAACGCCAAGGCCACCGGGCCCAGCTCGTGATGCTGCGCCACACTGCCGACGCGGCCGACGACCCGCTCGCCGAGCCGCACCGCATCCCCGGTCTCGGGGTAGATCTCGGGCGAGCCGTCCAGATGCAGCAGCACCATGCGCCGCGGCGGCCTGCCCACGTTGAACACCTTCGAGACCGTCTCCTGCCCGCGGTAGCAGCCCTTCGCGACGTGCGCGGCGCTGCCGATCCAGCCGACCTCGTGCGGGATGGACCGGGTGTCGGTGTCCACGCCGAGCCGGGGCCGCAACGACTCGACGCGCAGGGCGTCGAAGGCCCAGCTGCCCGCCGGGCGCGCGCCCGCGTCGGTGATGCGGCGCCACCAGCCGGCCAGGTCGGCGCGCGGGACGAACAGATCGACGCTGGCACGGCCGGGCCACGGCATCCGCCGCGCGAAACCACCGTCGAAGGCGGCCACCGCATAAGCGTCGGCGCCGAGTGCGATGTCCAAAGTGGAGAGGATGCGATCCTGTTCCGGGCCGAGCAGGGTCAGCACGGCGAGTTCGCCGGTGATGTCGGAGATCTCGACCTTCGACCAGAACTTCATCGCCTCGAGGTACTCGCGCAGCGACTGCGGGCCGCCCTTCGGCAGCGCGCTCGTGGCCTGCGCGCCGGGGTCGGAGTCGAGGTAGACGGCCTCGCCGACGTGCGCGAGGACCATGTGCGTGTCGATGTGGCCCTGGCTGTCCAGCACGAGTGCCTCGGTGCCACCGCCTTCGGGCAGGTCGGTCACGTGCTGCGAGATCACCAGATGCAGCCACGACAGCCGTTCCGGTCCCGTCACCTTCAGCACCTCGCGGTGCGACCGGTCGACGACCGCGACGCTTCGCGTGGCGGTGCGCTGCTCGGCGAACGGGTCACCCCAGTGCCATGGCACGCCTTGCTCCGGGTTGCCCTCCGGTGGTGCGACGGAACCGGGCGCTTCCAGTAGCGGGGACTGATAGGCCATACCCCCAATGGTAGGTGAGTACGGTGGGTCCATGCGCGTACTCGCTTTCCTCGACGGCACACTCGCCGATCCGGACGCCGCCCACATTCGCGTGGACGACCTCGGTCTGATGCGCGGCGACGGCGTCTTCGAGACGGTGCTGGTCGCGGACGGCAAGCCTCGCGAACTGCGGCCGCACCTCGACCGGCTCGCACGGTCGGCGTCGATGCTGGACCTGCCGGAGCCGGACGACGAGGCGTGGCAGCGAGTCGTACGGACGGTGATCGACAACTGGACCGGTGGCGGCGAGTTCGCGCTCAAACTGGTCTACACGCGCGGTATCGAGGGCGACCCGGAGGCGCGGCCGACGGCCTACGCGATGGGCCTGCCGATCGGCGAGAAGGTGATCCGCGCCCGGACCGAGGGCGTCGCGGTGGTGACGCTCGACCGGGGGATCGCCCCGGATCTGGCCGAGCGCGCGCCGTGGCTGCTGCTGGGTGCTAAGTCGCTGTCGTACGGCATCAACATGGCCGCGGTGCGCGAAGCCGACCGGCGCGGCGCGAGCGATGTCATCTTCACGGCGACCGACGGTTCGGTGCTGGAGGGGCCGACGTCCAACGTCGTGCTCGCCCGCGGCCGCACGCTGTACACGCCTCCCGCGACGATCGGCATCCTGCCCGGGACCACGCAGGCGGCGGTGTTCCGCGGTGCCGAACACGCCGGGTGGACGACCAAGATCGAACCGCTGCACGCCGACGAGCTCGCCGGTGCGGACGGCCTGTTCCTGGCCTCCAGCGTGCGCAAACTGACCCGTGTGCACACGCTCGACGGCAAGGCGCTGCCGGATTCCAGCGAGATCCACGCGGAGCTGGCGGCGGCCTACGAAAGCGTCTACGCCTGAGGCCTGAAGCGCACCGTGGTGCCGGGGCGCGCCTGCGCGAGTGCGGGTAGCGCGCCGGGCGCCACGACGGCGATGACCGGGTAACCGCCGGTGGTCGGGTGGTCGGCGAGGAACACCACCGGCAACCCGTTCGGCGGCACCTGGATCGCGCCGGTCAGCAGTCCCTCACTGGGAAGTTCGTCGTTCTTCGTGCGGCGCAACGGTTCCCCGTCCAGCCGCAGGCCGACCCGATTCGAATCGGGCGTGACGGTCCAGGTCCGGGCCAGCTGGGCCGCGGGCTCGGCGAACCAGTCGTCGCGCGGCCCGAGCCAGACCGGCACCACGAGTTCACCGGCCTGGGACGGCGCCGCCAGTTCGTCTTCACCGGCGGGGATGCCGTGGCGTTCGCCGAGCCTCAGCACATCGCCGGGTGCCAGCGGCGGCGGTCCGATCTCGGACAGCACGTCGCGGGACCGGCTGCCCAGCTCCGGCTCGACGTCGATGCCGCCGGAGACGGCCAGGTAGCAGCGCAGGCCGGTGTCCGGGGTGCCGATGGCCAGCGTCTGGCCCGGTGCGAGGTAGATCGGGGCGTGTGAACCGAGCTCGCGTTCGTCACGGCTGACGGGTACGACGGGGCCGGTCACCGCGACGGTGCAGGAACACCGTGCGCGAACCGACAGGCCGCCGAGCAGGGCCTCGATCCCGGCCGCATGCTCGGGATTGCCGGTGAGCCGGTTCGCCAGCCGGAGCGCCGGCGCGTCGAGCGCCCCCGACGGCGGTACGCCCAGGTGCGCGAATCCCGGCCGGCCGAGGTCCTGCACGAGTGCCGCCGGTCCGGTCGCCAGCACGTCGAGCGCCCTCATCCCCGGCTCCGGAAGCGCACACGGTCGCCGGGTGCGAGCAGCGCGGGCCGCTCCGCCCGGGGGTCGAACAGGACGGTTTCGGTGTGGCCGAGCAGGCGCCACCCACCGGGCGAGGAACGCGGGTAGACGCCGGTGAACTCGCCCGCGATACCGACCGAACCTGCCGGCACCCTCGTTCGTGGACTGTCCAACCTGGACTGTTGAAGCACGTCCGGCAGCCCGGTCAGATAGGCGAACCCAGGCGCGAAACCGGTGAAAGCGACGGTGTATTCGGCACCGGTGTGCAGCTGGACCACCTCGGCGGTGGTGATGCCCGCCGTCTCGGCGACCAGCGCGAGGTCCTCGCCGTCGTAGGAGACCTCCAGCACGATCTCGCGGGGCTCGGTGCCGGGCGGGTTGGCGAGATCGGCGGACTCGAGCACCCGGCGCACGTCGCCTAGCGCGTCCGTGCGCGGCCGCGCGACCACGAGCACGCTGCGCGCCCCGGGAACGACCTCGAGCAGATCGGGAAGCCCGGCGACCGCGGCACGTACGGCACTCATCTGACTCAGCGAGTCGCACTCGATGAGCGCGGCCTCAGGGCCGTAAGGCAGCCAGCGCACTCAACCCACAACGCGGCGCAGGTACGCGGAGACGTGGGGTTGCAGAGGCTGGCCGACCATGGCGCGCTCCTCGACGTAGCCGAGGTCGCCGTTGTTGACCAGGCCGTACAGCCGCTGTGCGCCGGTGACCTCCTTGGCCGTCGCGGTGCGGAGGACCGCGTCGGTGCCCAGCTCCCACGAGGTCTGGCCGCGGGGTTTTCCGTAGAAGATCTCGACGATGCCGCTGGAGTGCGTGAGCAGCAGCTCGATCGTGTCGTCGGGCTGCGGCCGCCACCAGCCGACTTCGCGGGCGGCGGGCCGGATGACGTTGCCCTCGTCGTCGAGCAGCCACGACCGCGCCTCGTGGTAGAGGAAGGGGCGGCCGTCGTGCGCGATGGTGAGCTGCTGGGCGAACTTGACCGGGCCGTCGATGGTGGGGTAGTTGACCTCACCTTCGCCGCGCCACACGCCGACGAGCGGCAGCAGCGCCAGGCATGCGTCGCTGAGGTTCGGCCCCTCGCGCAGATTCGCGGTGTCCGCCGGAATGGGCAGATCGTCGAACTGCGGGAGGTTGCGGTCCCGCGTGCTCGCCGCGCGCTCCTCCGCGGCCTGGATGGCTTCGTCGCCGGTACTCATGAGGCCTTATCGCTGGTCGGCGTACAGACGGTAGATGACGTAGACGGCGAACCACAGGATGGCGATACCGGCGATCACCAGCAACGTCGTAAACAGGATTTCCACGCCAGTGAGGATAGCTCCCGGCACTGCGCGGCCACTCATCGTGGTGGCGAGCGCCACGACGGGAAAAGCACGGGGCCGCCATCGCGGCGATGGCGGCCCCGTGCGTGGAACTTCGTCAGGCGACGGCGATGGTGAGCTGGTGCAGGCCGGGGCCCGCCGCGTTCACCGAAGCCTCGCCGTTGCCGGTGCGGTGCAGGGCACGCACGGTCCACGCGCCGGGAGCGGCGTAGAACCGGAAGTCGCCCTCGGGGGAGGCCTGCACCTCGCCCGCGAAATCGCCGTCACCGTTGAGCAGGCGCACGTACGCGCCGCCGACCGGGCCGTCGGAGCCCGTCACCTTGCCGGCGACGACGACCTGGCCCTGCGTGTCCACATCAGCCGGCGTCGCCGTCTGCACCGGCGCGCCGCAACCGTCAGCACTCATGTTCACTTCGCTCCCGTCTCGATCGGCACGCCGACCAGCGAGCCGTATTCCGTCCACGAACCGTCGTAGTTCTTGACGTCGGAAAGGCCGATCAGCTCGTGCAGCGCGAACCAGGTGTGGCTGGAGCGCTCGCCGATGCGGCAGTAGGCGATGGTCGCCTTGCTGGTGTCCAGGCCGGCCTCGTTGTAGAGCTCCTTGAGCTCGTCGGCCGACTTGAAGGTGCCGTCCTCGTTCGCGGTCTTGGCCCACGGCACGTTCAGCGCTGTCGGGATGTGACCGGCCCGCTGCGCGGACTCCTGCGGCAGGTGCGCCGGGGCCAGCAGCTTGCCCGAGAACTCGTCAGGCGAGCGGACGTCGACCAGGTTCTTGGTGCCGATCGCGTCGACGACCTCGTCGCGGAAGGCGCGGATCTTGGTGTCCGGCTCCTTGGCGACGTAGTTGGTGGGCTCGCGCTTGACCTCGTCGGAGTTCAGCTCGCGGCCGTCGAGCTCCCACTTCTTACGCCCACCGTCGAGCAGCTGGACCTTGTCGTGGCCGTAAAGCTTGAAGTACCAGTACGCGTAAGCCGCGAACCAGTTGTTGTTACCGCCGTAGAGGACCACCAGGTCATCATTGGAGATGCCCTTCTGGGACAGCAGCGCCTCGAAACCGGCCTTGTCCACGAAGTCGCGGCGCACCGGGTCCTGGAGCTCGGTCTTCCAGTCGATCCTCACGGCGCCGCGGATGTGACCGCCGTCGTAGGCACTGGTGTCCTCGTCCACCTCGGCGAAGACCACGCCAGGGGTGTCCAGGTTCTCCTCGGCCCACTGCGTCGTGACCAGGACGTCTTCACGGCTCATTTGAGCTGCACTCTCTTTCTTTCTTCTACTGGGTGGACTGTCAGGACGCTTGGCTGGCGCTCGGGACGAAGCGCCGGAACAACAGGTACATCTCGCAGCCGAGACAGAAGTTGAACGCCGCGTTGAGGAACGCAGCGAACAACGCGAACGCGGTCGCCACGACACCGAGCGCGGTGACCCCGCTCGCGTAACCGATCGTGCCCACCAGTGCGAACACGAAACCGACGGTCTGCGCGAAGCGCAGCGGCGCGGCCTCCTCACGCTCGCTGGTCGGCCCCAGCCTCGGCGCCACGAGGTAGCGGTAGAGCACGGAATAGGGCGCGGGCTTGAGCCCGACGAAAGCGCCGATGGCGAACACGATCGTTTGCAGTGCGAGCAGCGGCCACCAGCCGGTGACGAGCACTACCACGAGCACGACGGTTGTCACGACCGCCGCGAACCGCGGGCCACGCGGGTCGACTGCTGGTCCTGCTGACATGGAACCTCCTGGGCATACGCGCGCAGGTACGCGCGAAGGAAGGAAAAATCGGGCGGAAAACGAGCGAAGAAACTCGTTACGCCAGACAGAGGCTGCTACGCACGCGGCAAAGATCGACCGCGCGACGTTGCGTCAGCAGAGTGAGGGGCAGCCTGTCCACGCCGACCAATGTACCTAGCGGTCCCTGTCCGTGGGAACCTCGTTCACCAGGTGGACTCCGGAAAGGTGCTTGTCAAGGGCTTCCAGCACGGCAGGGCCCTTGGGAACGCCGTCGATCCGGAGCAGTTCCGTCCCATCAGGCGAGAAAGCGATCGTGGTCGGGGTGCGCAGCACGCGCAGTTCCTGCGCGACCTCGGGCTGGTTCGTGACGTCCAACTCGACGTGGCGCAGTCCCTCGGTGCGCTCGGCCAGTGGCTCCAGCACCGCACGGGCGTGCCGGCACGGCGCGCAGAACGTGGTGGAGATCTGCACCAGGGTCACCGGCGCCGCGGCGTCGAGCACGTCGGCGACCGGGCCGGGCAGCGTGTGTCGCGGCGCCGTCGTCACCTCGCGGATCCGGCCGTTTCGCGCACGCATGACCGCACCCGCCACGAGACCGGCGACGAGCACACCGAGCACGACCCAGATGCCGACCATCGATCATCCTCCCGACGTGGCGCCGCTGAAGTTCACGTTCTCGGCCTCGCCCTTGATCGTCACCGAACCCGGGTTCACCTGGACCGCCGTCGGGGTCACCTTGAACGGCAGGTTCCCGGTGTCGATCGTGGCCTTGAAGTTGGGCAACAGCGCCTTCTGTACCGCTTGGGGAACGACGGTGGTCTCCTTGTCATTCCCGTACTGCAGCCGGGTCGGCACGATGTCGATCGCCGTGCCGTGCAGCTCGATGAGCGCGAAGCAGAAGATTTCCAGCTTCTGACCAGCGATCTGCACGTTGCCGGACAGCCGCACACCCGCCTTGGACTTGTCCTGCTGCTGGGCGTTCTGTGTGGTCGTCGTCGCATCCGAGCCGGTCGCCTCGTCCTGACCGGTCTGCACGTAGGAGATGCTCGACGGGTCGATGCGCAGGTCCTCGATCTTGGTGAGCGGGTCGACCTTGTTGATGTCGCTGGCCTTGATCGTGACCTGTGCGTCGAGCTTGCCGACGTCGATCGCCTTGGTGTTGCCCTTGAGCAGGTCCGACAGCGGGGCTTGCACGTTGTAGAGCTCGGCGCTGACGCCCACGTCCTTCAGGTCCTTGATGGGAACTCCGGACGCGGACAGCGAGATGTGACCGTAGTCACCACCAATCGCCTGGGTGGTGAATGGAAAACCGTGAATGGTTACAGACGGATCGTCGGCGAGGCTGAGCTGTTGACGCGCCTTCTGCGACACCGTGTGCTCGGCGAACGCGGCGAGCCCGAAATCGGCCGCGACCAGCACCGCGACGAGAACGGCCAGGCTCACGATGATGCGCCGGGTACGCCTTCCGCGGCGCTTGTCGGCGGCGTCCGGGCCGGGGCGATCCTGGGTCACAGGCCTGCTCACTCTTCGTATCCGATCTGTCAGGAAGTTCGATACGCGGTCGTAATTTTGGACGTACGATAGGCGCCCCCAGTGTGACGCCGCTGTGACGAGCACGGCAGAGCAGGGGTATATGCCGCGTTCACCGGCTATTCTCTTAAAACATTGCCCCTGGGCTACGACTCGAAGAGAAGGCGGTGTGGCAATGAGCTTGGACCTGCTCGTACTCACTCCCGAGGCGGAGGCCACCGCAGTCCTGCCGGCCCTCGATCTGCTGCCGCACACGGTACGCGTGCGCGCGCCCGAAGTCACCGCGCTGCTGGACGCCGGCCACCGCGACGTCATCCTGCTCGACGCCCGGACCGATCTCGCGTCCGCTAAGAGCCTGTGCCGGCTGCTCAAGGGCACCGGCGAGGACGAGGCCAGCACCCCGATCATCGCCGTCGTCGGCGAGGGCGGACTGGTGGCCGTGAGCGCGGAATGGCGCACCGACGACATCCTGCTGCCCACCGCGGGCCCCGCCGAGGTGGACGCACGGCTGCGGCTGGCCACCACGCGCGACGGTGGAGCGACCCAGGTCGACGCCGAGCTGCGGGTCGGCGAGCTGGTCATCGACGAGGCGACCTACACCGCGCGCCTTCGCCGCCGCACCCTCGAGCTCACCTACAAGGAGTTCGAGCTGCTCAAGTACCTCGCCCAGCATGCGGGCCGGGTGTTCACCCGCGCCCAGCTGCTGCAGGAGGTCTGGGGCTACGACTTCTTCGGTGGCACCCGCACGGTCGACGTGCACGTCCGGCGGCTGCGCGCGAAGCTCGGCCCCGAGCACGAGCAGATGATCGGCACCGTGCGCAACGTCGGCTACAAGTTCGAGCGGCCCGCCAAGAGCGGGGCGAAGACGATGCCGCCGGTGTCCTTCGACACCCTTGCCGAGCTGCCGAGCGAGCTGCCGACCACGTAGTTTCGAACCCGTGCTGACTTCGGTATGGGTTGACGAGCTGGACGAGGCCCGCACGCGCGAGATCCGCGAGCTGCTGCTCGCCGCGCGGGCGGCCGACGGACGTCCGGAGATCACCGATGAAGGGCCGTTGCCGTTCGGCGACGGCCTTCATCTGTTGGGCCGCGCGGGGGACGCGCTGGTCGGCTACGCGCATCTGGACACCACGGGCGATTCGTTCGGCCGCCAGGTCGCGGAACTGATCGTGCATCCCGCGTACCGGCGCCGGGGTTACGGCGCCGAACTCGCCCACACGCTGGTCGGCAAGGCGGATCACAACGTGCGCGTGTGGGCGCACGGCGACCGGCCCGCCGCGGCCAGGATCGCCGAGCACGAGGGTTTCCACCGGGACCGTGAGCTGCTCGTCATGCACACCCCGGTCCGCGAGGACTGGGCCGAGCCCCGGCTTCCCGAGGGCGTCACGCTGCGAACGTTCGTACCCGGCTCGGACGAGCGGGCGTTCATCGACGTCAATTCGCGTGCCTTCGACTGGCATCCCGAGCAGGGCAGCATGACCGTCGACGAACTGCTCGCCACGGAACGGGACGACTGGTTCGACCCCGACGGCTTCTTCCTCACCGAGCGCGACGGCCGCGTGATCGGCTTCCACTGGACGAAGGTGCATCCGGCCGCCCCCGGTGAGTTCGGTGGGAAACCGGTCGGGGAGGTCTATGTGGTGGGTGTCGACCCGGCCGCGCAGGGCGGGGGACTCGGCAAGGCGCTGACCCTGGCCGGCCTTCGCTATCTGCGGGAACGCGGCCTGGAGCAGGTCATCCTGTACGTCGAAGGTGACAATGCGCCAGCGATCGCCGTGTACTCGCGGCTCGGCTTCACCCGATACAACGTAGACGTGCAATACGCACAGTGACTGCCCATTCGGGTCGTTAACCGAGCACGTTTGGACGGTCACGGATCGCAAACTCGCAGGTCACGACGAGGACACGACACTCGTTACGGTGAAGTATCCCACCCCGAAACAGGCCCCTTGTTCACTTTTCGTTCACCTCTATACGGCCGCGTGTCCACCCTGTCTGCCTAGTGTCCGATTCGACAAGGCTGAGACAGCTGGAGGACATGAAAGTGAAGATCATGCGGCCGATGGGCGCAGTCGGCATCGTGGCTAGCGCCGCTCTCGTGCTTGCTGCCTGCGGCAGCGACCCGGCCTCGCAGAAATCGGGCCAGGCGACCTCGGGCGCGGCCACCGCGGCGACCGGCTCCGCCAAGGTCGACTGTGGCGGCAAGACCCCGCTCACCGGCGAGGGCTCGACGGCGCAGAAGACCGCCATGGACGTCTTCGCGCTGGAGTACTCCAAGCAGTGCTCCGGCCAGCAGGTCACCTACAACGCCACGGGTTCCGGCTCCGGTGTGAAGCAGTTCAACGCCAAGCAGGTCGACTTCGGTGGTTCGGACTCGCCGCTGTCGGGCACCGACGCGGACGCCGCCAAGACCCGCTGCGCGGGCGCCCCGGCGTGGAACCTGCCGATGGTCGTCGGCCCGATCGCGATCGCCTACAAGCTGGGCGGCGTCTCCTCGCTGACCCTGAACGGCGAGACCGCGGCGAAGATCTTCAACGGCCAGATCAAGACCTGGAACGACCCGGCGATCGCCGCCCTCAACCCGGGCGTGAACCTGCCGGCCAAGCCGATCCAGGTGTTCTCCCGTTCCGACGAGTCGGGCACCACCGACAACTTCCAGCACTACCTGGCCGCCTCCTCGAAGGGCGCCTGGACCCAGGGCACCGGCAAGGCCTTCAAGGGCGGCGTCGGCAACGGTGCGCAGGGCTCGAACGGTGTCGCCTCGGGCATCCGCGCGGCGGACGGCGCGATCGGCTACATCGAGTCCTCCTACGTCAAGGACGGCCTGACCGCCGCCAAGCTGGACAGCGGTTCCGGCGGTGTCGAGCTGACCCCGCAGAACGTGGGCAAGGCGCTGGACGCGGCCGCCTTCAAGTCGCCCGGCACCAACGACCTGGCGATGGACCTGGACAAGATCTACGCCTCCAACACCCCGGGTGCCTACCCGCTGCTGCTGGCGACCTACGAGCTGGTCTGCTCGAAGGGTTACGACGCCGACACCCTCAAGGCGGTCAAGGCGTTCCTGACGGTTTCGGCCACCACCGCGCAGCAGCCGATCGCGGACAAGGGCTTCGTCCCGCTGCCGCAGAGCCTGCAGGACAAGGTGCTCACCTCGATCAACGCGATGTCGTCCTGAGGTTCTCGACCATGAACACGGGTTGGACTAGAAGTACCTCATGAGCGAGCCAACCTCGACGCGGACGCCCACCGGTGACCCCGGTGGGCGTCCGTCGTCGTCTATATCCCCCCGGAGGCCACGATTTCGGCGCAATCAGTGACCGCGAAGCGAACCAAGGTGCGGCCGGGTGACCGCATCTTCAAGAACCTGACCACCGGCGCCGGCATCGTCGTCGTCGCGCTGATCGCGCTGATCGGGATCTTCCTGATCGTGCAGGCGATCCCCGCGCTTCGTGCCGACCACGTCAGCTTCCTGACCTCGCGCGTGTGGGTCACCAACGATCCGACCAACCTGAGCTTCGGCATCCTCGACCTGTTCCTGGTCACGGTCTACACGTCACTCGTGGCGCTGGTGATCGCCATGCCGATCTCGCTGGGCATCGCCCTGTTCCTCACCCAGTACGCGCCGAGGCAGCTGGCCCGGCCGTTCGCCTACGTCGTCGACCTGCTCGCGGCGGTGCCCTCGATCATCTTCGGTCTCTGGGGAATCCTCGTGCTCGCGCCGGATCTGGCACCCGTCTCCGGGTGGCTCAACAAGACGCTGGGCTTCATTCCGATCTTCGGCACCGGCAACATCTTCCCGAACTTCTCCGGCACGATCTTCACCGCCGGCGTGGTGCTCGCGGTGATGCTGCTGCCGATCATCACGTCGCTGTCCCGCGAGGTCTTCGAGCGCACCCCGACCGCGCAGGTCGAGGGCGCGCTCGCGCTCGGCGCGACCAGGTGGGAGGTCATCCGGACCACCGTGCTGCCGTTCGGCAAGGGCGGCTACATCGGCGCCTCGATGCTCGGTCTCGGGCGCGCGCTCGGCGAAACCATCGCGCTGGCGGTCATCCTGTACATCCCGCGCGGGGGCCACTTCGGCTGGAGCATCTTCGACGGCGGCGCGACCTTCGCCTCGCAGATCGCCGCGAACTACGCGGAGTTCAACAACCCGACCTCGGCCGGCGCGTACATCGCCGCCGGTCTGGTCCTGTTCGTGCTCACGTTCGCGGTGAACTTCGCGGCCCGCGCGATCATCGGCGAGCGGAAGGGGGCGTAAGGCATGACGACCGACACCCTGTCCGAAACCGAGCGCCCGGCGGCATCACCGGCGTTCCAGCAGGTCAGTCTCCGCCGCAAGGTCAAGAACAACGTGGCCACCGTGCTGGTGTGGCTGTCGTTCCTGATCGCCGTGGTGCCGCTGGTGTGGGTGCTCTACACCGTGATCGCCAACGGCATCAAGCGCATCCCCTACTCGAACTGGTGGTCCCAGGACTTCAGCCTGGTGCTGTCCGACGAGGTCGGCGGTGGCGTGCTGCACGCCATCGTGGGCACGCTCGAACAGGGTCTGATGTGCGCGGTCATCGCCGTGCCGCTGGGTCTCGGCGTGGCGATCTACCTGGTGGAGTACGGCCGCAACACCCGGCTGAGCAAGGTCACCACGTTCATGGTCGACATCCTCTCCGGTGTGCCCTCGATCGTGGCGGCGCTGTTCATCTACGCGCTCTGGATCACCACGCTCGGCCTGCCGCGCAGCGGTTTCGCCGTGTCGCTGGCGCTGGTGCTGCTGATGATCCCGGTCGTGGTCCGCTCGGCGGAGGAGATGCTGCGGATCGTGCCGGACGACCTGCGCGAGGCGTCCTATGCGCTGGGTGTGCCGAAGTGGAAGACGATCATGAAGGTCGTGCTGCCCACGGCGCTGTCGGGCATCATCTCCGGCATCATGATGGCGCTGGCCCGCGTGATGGGCGAGACCGCGCCGCTGCTGGTGCTGGTCGGCTACTCCCAGTACACGAACTGGGATCTGTTCAACAACGGCCAGGCGGCGCTGCCGCTGCTGATGAACAATGAACGGGCCACCAACTCCATGGAGCCCGGCAGCGTCGGTTTCGACCGGATCTGGGGCGCGGCGCTGACCCTCGTCCTCATCATCGCCCTGATCAACCTGATCGCCACGGTGGTCTCCCGCGTGGTCGCCCCGAAGAAGAAGTGAGCCATGGCTAAGCGAATCGACGTCAAGGATCTGGACATCTACTACGGCAAGTTCCACGCTGTCGACAGCGTGACCTTGTCGGTGCCGCCGCGCAACGTCACCGCGTTCATCGGCCCCTCCGGATGCGGCAAGTCCACCGTGCTGCGCACCCTGAACCGGATGCACGAGGTCATCCCCGGCGCGCGGGTGGACGGCGAAGTGCTGCTGGACGGCGAGAACATCTACGGGTCCAATGTGGACCCGGTGCAGGTGCGGCGGACCATCGGCATGGTGTTCCAGCGGCCCAACCCGTTTCCCACGATGTCCATCCGCGACAACGTGGTGGCCGGGCTGAAGCTGGCGGGCGGCGGCAGCAAGCGGGAGCTCGACGACATCGCCGAGCGCGCGCTGCGGGGCGCGAACCTGTGGAACGAGGTCAAGGACCGGCTCGGCAAGCCCGGCGGTGGCCTCTCCGGTGGTCAGCAGCAGCGGCTGTGCATCGCGCGGGCGATCGCGGTGCGGCCGGACGTGCTGCTGATGGACGAGCCGTGCTCGGCGCTGGACCCGATCTCGACCCTGGCCATCGAGGACCTGATCGGTGAGCTGAAGAAGGACTACACGATCGTCATCGTGACCCACAACATGCAGCAGGCGGCGCGGGTCTCGGACCAGACGGCGTTCTTCAACCTCGCCGGAGTCGGCCAGCCCGGCCGCCTCGTCGAACTCAACGACACGGAGAAGATCTTCTCCAACCCCGACGAGAAGGCCACCGAGGACTACATCTCCGGCCGCTTCGGCTGAGGCGGAAAATACATCGGTTTTGTCGGCGGCTCCCGCTACCGTCGTGGACGTGGTTTCGGTTCACGTAGACGAGCTCGGGGGGCGCCTACCACGGCCACGGGCCATCGCGGCGGCGGGACGCGCACTCGGTGCGATCCCGCCGCCGCTTCAGGTTCTGGTCGGTATCGTCAGCGTCCAGGTCGGCGCCTCGCTGGCCAAGCAGCTGTTCACGGTCGCGGGTGCGGCGGGCACGGTCACGCTCCGGCTGTTCTTCGCGGCGCTGGTGTTGCTGCTGATCTGGCGCCCGGCGTTGCGCCTCGGCCGCCAGGGCTGGCCGGTGGTGATCGCCTACGGGGCCGTGCTCGGCCTGATGAACCTGTTCTTCTACCAGGCGCTGGCCCGGATTCCGCAGGGGCTGGCGGTGACCATCGAGTTCCTCGGCCCGCTCGTGGTCGCGCTCGCCGGGTCCCGCAAACTGCTCGACGGGTTGTGGGCGCTGCTGGCCGCGGGCGGTGTGGTGCTGCTGACCGAGAGCCGCGGCGACCTTTCGCTGGTGGGCATGCTGTTCGCGCTGTGTGCCGGTGCCTGCTGGGGCGGCTACATCCTGCTGGGTGCCGCGCTGGGCAGCCGCACCTCGGAAGGCAACGGGCTCGCGCTCGGCATGGCCGTCGCCGCGATGATCGCGATGCCCGTCGGAATCGTGGAGACCGGCACCGGCCTGCTCTCGCCGTGGATCCTGCTCGTCGGGCTCGCTGTCGCGTTGCTGTCCTCGGTCATCCCGTACTCGCTGGAGCTGGAGGCGCTGCGCAAGATCCCGCCGCGGGTGTTCGGCATCCTGATGAGCCTCGAACCGGCGGTGGCCGCACTGGCCGGACTGCTGGTGCTCGGCGAGCAGCTGCGCCCGTTGCAGTGGCTGGCGTTGTGCTGCGTCGTGGCGGCTTCGATCGGAGCCACCCGCTCGGCTCCACGGGACGTCTGACCAGGTCAGTAGTCTGGTAGCCGTGACCGTTCTCGACGATGTCGATCACCCGCACCTGCTGCGTGAGCTCCGCAGTGAGCTCATGATCTACAAGTTCGCGGTGGACGAGCTGATGACGAAGCTGAAGATCCTTTCCGAGGAGTTCGACTTCGCGCACCAGCACGATCCGATCGAGCACATCATCAGCCGCGTGAAGCGGCCGGAGGCGATCGTGCGGAAGCTGCGCCGCAAGGGGCACGAACCGACGATCGAGGCGGTGCGCGAGCACATCGACGACGTCGCGGGCATCCGCGTGGTGTGCCCGTTCGTGCCCGACGTGTACATGGTCGCGGGAATGCTGGGGCGCCAGGACGACGTCGAGATCGTCAAGACCAAGGACTACATCGACGACCCGAAGCCCAACGGCTATCGCAGCCTGCACCTGATCGTGCGCATCCCGGTGTTCCTGTCCGACCGGGTGGAGCGGGTCAAGGTCGAGATCCAGATGCGCACGATCGCGATGGACTTCTGGGCCGCCGTCGAGCACAAGCTGTTCTACAAGTACGAAGGGGAAGCCCCGACCGGCTTTCGCGAAGAGCTACGCGCGGCGGCCATCACCGCGGCCGACCTCGACCGCAGGATGACCGCCCTGCACGAGCGGACTCAGATGTCGTCGTCGGAGCCGTAACCGGGCATCCGGCCGGTGACGACGAAGACCATGCGCTTCGCGACCGAGACGGCGTGGTCGGCGTAGCGCTCGTAGAAGCGGCCGAGCAGCGTGACGTCCACCGCCGCGGGCACACCGAATTCCCAGTCCTTCGCCATGATCACGCTGAACAGGTGGCGGTGGATCTCGTCGATCCGGTCGTCGTCGGCCTCCAGCGAGCGGGCCGCCTCGACGTCCCGGGACTTGATGACCTCCTGGACCCGCAGCGCCAGCCGCACGACCGCCTCGCCCATCTCGGAGAACAGCGGCCGGACCGGGTCCGGCAGAGCGCTGTCGGGGTGCCGGCGGCGGGCGGCCTTGGCGACGTGCAGCGCCAGGTCGCCCATCCGCTCCAGGCTTTCCGCGGCGTGGATCACCGCGAGCACGGTACGCAGGTCGGTGGCGACGGGGGCCTGCAGCGCGAGCAGTGCGTAGGCCTGCTCCTCACACTCGGCGCGCGCGTCGTCGATTTTCGCGTCGGCACCGATCACCTGCTCGGCCAGCGAAAGATCCGCGTTGAGCAAGGCCTTGGTGGCCAGCTCCATGGCGTTGGCGACCTGGACGGACATGTCCGCCAGATTGTCGGCCAGCTGTTCGAGTTCGACGTGGTAAGCCTCGCGCATGGCCACACTTTACGGCCTGGGACAGGCTATCCCGGCATCGCGGAGTGAATCGGAAGTGAACCCCGCCTTACGAATGTTCACTGGTCGGTCTTGGCGGGCGTGCCGGCGGCCTGGGCGCTCGTGTTGGTCGGCGCAGGGGTGGTGCCCGGTAACGGAGCGTTGTCGATGAGGGCCTGGAACAGCTCCTTGGCCTTGGTGTCCATGAGCACCTCGTTGCCACGTGAGTTGGCCTCGCCGGTGGTCGGGACGGTCATGAAGCTGACCTTGCTGGCGTCCAGTCCCTTCATCGACTGGGCCAGCGTCAGCAGCTGGTCGACACCGATGTTGTCGCCGAACGTGGCCTTGGCGAACGCGTTGACGAAGTCGGTGAGCTGGCCGGGGTTGGTCAGCACGCCGTGCGACATGACCTTGGTCAGCAGCGCGCCGATGAACTCCTGCTGCCGTTTGATGCGGCCGTAGTCCGAGGTCGGGTCACCGATGACGTGCCGGGCGCGGACGAAGCTCAGCGCCTGGTCGCCGGAAATCGGCACCGGGCCGGTCTGCGAGACCACCATGCCGAGCACGGTGTCCTTGATCGGTTTGTCGACGTTGACGGTGACCCCGCCGACGGCGTCGACCATGTCCTTGAAGCCGCCGAAGTCGATGCCGACGAAATGGTTGATCTTCAGGCCGGTGAGCTGCTGGACCCATTTGGTGAGGCAGCGGGGACCGCCGACGGCATAAGCGGTGTTGAGCTTGACCTTCGTCGCGGCGTCCACGACCTGGTCGGAGTAGGTGTTCGCAGTCGCGTCGAAACGCTGGCACGCGGGGCGCGAGATCTCCAGGTCACGCGGGAAGGAGATGACCACGGCGCGCTTCCGGTCGGCGGGCACGTGGGCGAGCATCACGGTGTCCGAGCGGGCGCCCTCGACCTCGCTGGCGGTGCCCACGTTCTCCTCGGCCGTCGCGCCCGCGCGGGTGTCGGAGCCTGCGATGAGGAAGTTCTCGTCTCCGGTCTGTCCGGGCGCGATGTCGGCGGAGTTCTCGTCCAGCGCGGCGATCTGGTTGAACTTGCTGTTGAACCAGGTCTTGGTGCCCCAGGCGGCGCCGGTGCCGAGGAAGACGAGCACGGCGATCACGATCACCGAGATCCGCCCGGCGAGCACCGAACGTTCGACCTTGCGTTGTTTCTTCTCCTGCAACCGGGTCTGGGGTTTACCCACCGCGCGGGTCGGCTCGTCCGGACCGGCGGATTTCATGGGGGCGACGACGCGCTGCAGTTTGGTGCGCGTCTGCTCCAGCAGCTGCTGGGGCCGCGCGGCGAGCCGTTCGAGCCGGGCCTTGCGCTTGGCCTCCTCGGCCGCCAGCTCGTCGTGCGCGGCGGAGAAGCGGGCGAGCGTGTGGTCGATCTTGCGGCGGACCTTGGTGCTGTCGTCGATCGGCTCCAGCTCGTCCGTCATGGTCATCCGCTCTTCCGGAGTGACCGTACGGGGCCGGGGCGGGCGCGGGGGGCGCACCGGGCC
>NZ_JAAXLS010000076.1 GCF_012328925.1 Amycolatopsis acididurans | reverse complement strand
CGCCGCGCCCTACAGCCGGCCGAACTCGCCGCGATCAACACCGCCGCCGGCACCACCGGCAACGACACCCCACTCGACACGCTGATCCTGCGGCTGCACACCGAAACAGCGTGCCGCCGCGCTGCAGCCCTGACCCTCACTCCCGACGACATCGACCCCGAATGGTGCCTGCTACGGCTGCACGAAAAGAACAACCTCGTCCGCTGGCAACCAGCCAGCCCCACACTCATCACCGCGCTACTGGACCACCACACTCGCCGCGGCCCCGGCAACCCCACCGAACCGTTACTGCGCTACCGCGACGGCTCCCCGATCACCACCCGCCGCTACGACCACCTCTGGCACCGCATCGGCCTACACCTGCCCTGGGTAACCAAACAAGGCATCACCACCCACTGGCTCCGCCACACCACCCTCACCTGGGTCGAACGCCACTACGGATACGCGATCGCACACGCCTACGCCGGACACCACGACCACACCGACACCGCCACCCCCACCTACCTTCACGCCGACATCCACGACCTGGCAACCGCCCTCGCAGCCCTCACCGGGGAACCCCACCCGCTGGCGCCCGTGCCAGGGTCAATCGATATCTCACCGCCACTCAAGCGCAGTAGCCGGACACGCGATGTCCAAAGAATGGCGACCCCCCGCATAAGGAGTAATTGTCAATACCTGTGGATCGCGGGCGTTCAGGGTGCCCGTAGCCAGTGGTCGAGAACCGCGATGTCCTCGACGGTGAGACCGCGGGACGGCGGGACATGATGGAGCAGAGCGCGGCCGCGATGGTGCGTGGACACCCACTCGCGGTCGGCATCGGTGATCTCATCGTCGACCCAGATAAAGGGGCGTCCGTCTGCCCACTCCGCCAGCGACCGGGTCTTCCAGTGCAGACCGAACCACTGGTCTTCGCGCTCGCGCTCAGCGGTGGGTTCCGGCCAGTGCACGACCGGCAACGACGGTAGCCCCAGCCGGGGTGCCATCTCGGTGTTCGCTTCCTGTTCCCAAGTCGTGGCCCAGATCAAGTCACACGGCAACGTGGCCAGCCGAAGCCCCACTTGCGGGTTGAGCCGGTTCAGGTACGAATCCACCCCGGCACCGGGCGGTTCGTGGCTGGTGCCGTCACCGAAGGGCAGCAGGGTTCCGTCGATATCGAGGAACAGCAAGGGACGTTGCCGGTCAGTCGTCATGCCGCGGTGTCCTCGTCGCGTTCGACCAGGACACCGCGCTCGAAGCGGGCACCTGCGCGTACGAGCGCGACCAGGTGCGGGGCGTTGACCGCGCGCCAACGGGCCTGGGCCGACTCGATCAGTTTGAACGCCATCGCCAGCCCGGCCGCCCGCGAGCCTGGCCCCTTGGTGACCTTCGTTCGATGCCGGACGGTAGCGAACGTGGACTCGATCGGGTTGGTCGTACGCATGTGAATCCAATGCTCAGCCGGGTAGGCGTAGAACGCCAACAACTCGTCAACGTCGTCGGTGATCTTCGCGACGGCCTTTGGGAACTTGGCTGCGTAGGCGGCCTCGAAGGCTTTCACCGCGTCGAGGCCGTGCCGGCGGTCCTCGGCGTTCCAGATCTCCGCCAGCGCCTTCTTCGCCCCCGGATGCGCCGTCTTCGGCAGCGCGGCCAGCACGTTGGCGATCTTATGGAACCAGCACCGCTGCTCCCGAGTGGCAGGGAAGACCTCGCGTAACGCACCCCAGAACCCCAGCGCTCCGTCCCCGACCGCCAGCACCGGCGCGGTCATCCCGCGCCGGGCGCAATCGCGCAGCAGATCCGCCCACGACTCGGTCGATTCCCGGTAGCCATCGGCCAGCGCGACCAGCTCCTTGCGGCCGTCGGCCCGAACTCCGATCATGACCAGCAGGCAAAGTTTGTGTTCCTCCAGCCGGATATTGACGTGGATACCGTCCGCCCAGAGATAGACGTAGTCCACTCCGGACAGATCCCGGTCGGCGAAGGCGCGTTGTTCGGCCTTCCATTGCTCGGTCAACTTCGTGATCACCGCGGCGGACAGGCCCTTCGCGGAGCCGAGGAACTGGCCCAGCGCGGGTACGAAGTCCCCCGAGGACAGGCCGTGCAGGTACAGCAGCGGCAGCACCTCGGTGATTTTCGGGGTCTTGCGGGCCCAGGCCGGCAGGATCGCCGAGGCGAATCGCTTCCGCTCGCCGGTGTCCGGGTCGACCCGCTTGTCGTTGATCCGTGGCGCGGTGACCTCGACGGCCCCGGCGCTGGTGAGCACCTCGCGGGGTTGGTGGTAGCCGTTGCGCACGACCAGGCGGTGGCCGTGCTCGTCGCGCTGGTCGGCGAATGCGGTGATGTAGGCGTCGACCTCGGCGCGGAGGGCTTCGGCGAGCATCCGGCGGGCGCCTTCGCGGACGATCTGGTCGATCAACGATGACTCCCCCGTGGCCGACCGGTCGTCGTCGGAGGTGGGGTCAGGGACTACGGTGAGCAAGGGCGTGCCTTCCCAGCCGGCGCTGCAACGCCAGCTTGTACGAGACCTCTGTTACTCGATCACCGGGAAGGTACGCCCTTCACCGGCCGATCCACAGGTCTCGATCATTGCTCCGCATAAGCAAACTCTAGATATTGCCATCGACGTTAACGACAACTTCTCCCCTGTCGCAAGTCTCTCGCGTAACTGCCAAGGAAACCGGCGTCTGATGACTAGCCTTTTGAACAAAGTCGAGCCTGCCACTTCATGACGTTGTCGAGCGGACGCGATCGCTTGCGTGCGTCCGTCCGGACTTGCGACCGGTCCATGGCCGGGACGCCGATCCGTCAGTCCCCTTTCTCGGAGGGGGCAAGCCATACGGCGGCGCTGAGTAGGCCCGGCGCCGCACGGAGCGCCTTGAGCCCGAGGCTTTCCTGCGCAATCCGCGTGCGACCGCGAAGCACTCGCGAAACCTCGTCGTGGAGCTCTTCCGGCAGCCACCTGATCAACGAGGCGACATCCACCGCCCCGCGGCTGGATCGGTCCGGGCGGAGCGTGCCGTGGTCGAGTAGCCATCGGTACAGGGTGGCCGCTGGACGGAGCTGAGGAAGTCCCAGCTCCGTCGCGGTTTCGGCGGCTTGAGCAGCGGTGCGGAGTCCAGCGACATCGAGATCTCCGAAGTAGAACAACGCCTGCGGTGGTGGTTCCAGGAGTTCGACCGCGCCGACACCAACCGGAAACTGGTTGCCGATCCCCCATCCGAGGTGCATGGCAGGCCGGCTGGCCGGGTCGAGGCTGCGCGCGAGGGTGAGTAGCGACTGGAACGTCGCGTTGTTTTCAGCGACCAGCAGCCTCGGATACCCGATGCCGTGGACATATTGGGACGGGAAGAGCAATGGCGGCTGGTGGCAGACCAGTATTTCGAGGGTGAGCGCGCGGGAAGTGAACAGACGTTTGGTGAGCAGGACGTTCAACGCCTTCTCGTCGCCGAATACCTCTAATGCGCGTTCTTCGAGGGGAACCCGTTCGGGGTCAGGGTTCGCGCGCAGCCAGGAGGCGATCCGCTCCAGCAGGTCGAGTTCGTCGGGACGGCTGGCAATGGCTGCTGCCGCTGCCAGTACGTCCGGCCATACGCGCCCGGTGGGGGTCGCCTTCACCTCACGTGGCGCGGTGGGTTTACGTATCCACCGCGGCAGTGGCGGGCGAGTCCGGTCGTCCCATCCGGACTGCGACTTGGGCAGGACGACCCGTCCGTCGTCGGCCAGAGTTCGCAGGGCTCGGGCGATTTTGTCGCGTCCGAGGGGGTCGCCGACCAACGATGGATCGTTTGTGGTCGCACATCGTAGGAGATCGGCCACCTCGAAACGCTGTGCCGGCTGTCCGGCGATCCAGGCAGCGATCACCTCGGTCAGGTCGCCGCTCATTCGACTGCCTCGGAAGACTCAGCATGAGCCACCCGCACGCCCCCGACCGTCCGGGTCCCGGCTTGCCCGTTCTCTTCTTCGACTATGTACCGCCGGTTCCGTGTCCGGCCCGGCCGGTTTTCCAGCCTGATGACTGTGGGGAAGCGAGAGACGGCGTCGGGATCCTTCACGCCGGTGGTGTACACCAGCTGTACGCGGTGCGCCGCCGCGACCGCACGTTGTAGTCGCACAAGGCTGCCGTGCGACGCCCTGCCGATCGGGTTATCCAGCAGCAGGACCCCGCCGGAGCGATCACGACGTCCGGAATTTGCCGCGCGGAGCGCGGCGATAGTGCAATACAAAGCGACGCACACGGTGAGTTTCTCGCCACCGGACCATTTGCCGAGCCGGGTGATGTCCTCGGTGGTGGACACCACGTCCAACGTCGGCTTCAGCACCTTCACCCGGAATCCGGCCGGCCCGGCCACCTCGTGCACCGCGTCCTTCAGCAACGGCAGGCCCTCGACCTTGACCCGCGCTTCGATCCGGCGCTCGATCACCCTGTCGACGTAAGCGCGTAGATCCGCTTCGCTCGCCGGTGCGGTAAAGCCGATCCGCAGCACCTGCTTGCCAGACCAGCCGCCGAGCTGGGTGTTAACCCGCGAGTAGCGCTCGGCCTTGCGCAGGGTGTCCAGGGTGCCCAACACCAGGTGCGTCAGAGAGTTGACGACGATCGCCTGGTCCTTGGCGATGTCAGCCAGTTCACCCTCGATCATCTCTGCGCGCAGCCTCAGCTGCCGGATCAAAGCCCCGGCCTGGTCGGCAACGACTTCCTCCGGGTCGTGCACGAGCCGGTCCTTGGCCGGAGTTGCCACGGTCTGGAACCGGCTGCCAATGGCCCGGAGCTCCCCGACCGCTCTGGTGCGCGCTCCCACCTTGGTCGTCACCCGCTCGTGCGCTGCCTCCACCCGCCCGGCGATTTCGAGCTTCCGCGTCCGGGCCGCGCCTTCGTCGCCGGGGAACGGAGCTGCCGTGGCGACGGCCGCCTCCGGCAGCCCGTCGGCCAGGAGCCGGAACGCGCCGGCGCGACCTTCGAGCCGAGCTCGCTGCCCCTTCAACTCTTCGACTTTTCGCTCCGCCACGCCACGGCGTTCGATCGCGGCCTGCCCGAACCCCTCTTGTTCGGTGGCAAGCGCGTCGGCCTGCTCGGCGTCGACGGGCTCCACCGGCAACGCCCGCCGGGGCGGTTCCGCTCGGCGGGAACTGATGGTCGCGAGGTCGGTGCGGCGATTCGTCGTCTCGCCCTCCGCCCGGCCGAGTGCGGTCCGAGCCTCGCTCTCCTTCCGCCGAGCCGCGGCCAGTGCCGCCGTCCGGTCACCGGGTGTCTGGCCGTGCCGGGTCTGCAGCAGCGCGGTAGCCCTCTGCAGCACGGTTTCGTCGGTTTCGCGGAGCGCCACGTTCTCGTCGGCGAGCTGGGCGTTCAACGACCTTTCCCGCTCGGCCAGCACGGACTGGGCTGCCTGTGCCTCCCAAGCGCGATCCGCTTGGTCGTAGTTGGCGCGCAAGGTTTCCAGCAGAACGGCTTCGTTGTCATCGCCTTCCGGTATCGGGTCCAGGAATCGGATCCTGCCGGCCTCGCTCCTGCGCTCTTCGGCTGCAGCGTTCTCCCGGTTCACTGCTGTGGCATACGCCGAGACCTCCTCGCTCGAACGATCACGCTCGGCCTCGTGGTGGAGGACGCTGCCCGCCGCCAGACCGGACTCCGCGGTGGCCTTTTTCCGTGCCTGTCGCCAGCCTTCAGCACCGTCGGCCTTGGGAATTAATGTGGCCAGTAGCGCGCGCATTCGCCCGACGTCCGAGATCCCGGTGCTGGTGTCCCGCTCCTGCTGAGCATCCAAAGTTTCGGCTTCGTCGAGGTCATCAAGGTCCTGCCGGACGGTCTCGGCGGCTTTCGCCAGCCCGGCGAGCGTGCCGTCGAGGTCGCCGAGACGCCGCTCGAGCCCGGCAAGGTGACCGGCCGGGCAGTCCGCCAAGAAACGCGTGAGGTCCTCGAGTAGCCGTCGGTCCCGGTCGCGGTCGTCGATCAGGGCCGATCGTTCGCGGTCGTGGTCGGCAATGCGCAACTGGATGCGGCGGATCGCCGCGTCGGCGACGGCGGTGTCGACGAGGCCCCGGTGCAGCCCCGTCCACACCGGGGTGACCGTTGGGCGGTGCTCGTCCGTGGCGTCCGCGCGAGCCAGCACAGACGCGTCGCCGGCCGTGTAGAGGCCGACGAGCGCGGTCGTGGAAGCGTCGGCGTCCATCAGGGTGAGTGCGGCTTCTTCCGCGTCGCCGGTCGCGACGACGACGCCCATCCCGACCCGCACCAGGCCCGGATCTTCCAGCAGCTCCTGGAGCCGGGAATCGGGCAGCACGGACAGTAGGTGCGTCCACCCGGTTTCCGATGAGATGCCGTGGTCCAGCAGGATCGATTGCACGCGGTCCGCGTCCAGGGTCGTGGGCAAGAGGCCGGTGCGCGACTGGGTTTCGGCGGCGCGGCGGTCCTCCATGCGCTCCGCCTCGTGCCGGACCAGAGCCACGTCGACGCCGACGATTTCGTCGGTGAGGCGCCGCGTCAATGTGCCTGACTCGCCCCACAAATCGACCGGTGAGTCTTCACCAGCCTCGGTCAGGTCGAGGACCCGTTGATTGCCGGAGAGTTCTCGTGCCCGGTCTTCCAGTGACGCGTGTTCGGCGGCGACCCGCTCTCGTTCGGTGTCGAGCTTGTTGATCTCAGTGGCGACCTCCGCCTGACGAGCGGTCAGTTTCCGGCGAGCGGCTGGCCTCGCCGCTCGCCTGGCACGCACTGCGCCCAATGTCGTTTCCAGAGCCCGAAGCTTGTCCCCCAAGTTGCTGTCGTGCTCGCGGGGATCGGTCGCCGCCGAAGGCAACGCCCCGGCGCGCACGGCTGCCTCGATGTCGGAATCGAGGCCATCCAGCTGCGCCTGTGCTGCGGCCACCGCTTTGTCGGCCTCCCGGACCAGCCCGCGAAAGCGTTCCGCTTCGGCCCGATGCTCTTGCACGGCTCGCTCCGCTTCGCCCTTGTCTATGCCGGCCTGCTCGGCCGCCTCCCCATGCTCAGCGGCGATGGCAAGCAGACGCAGCCGCAACCGAGCGGCGTGTTCGTCGTGCTCACGACGCTGTGGCGCGGTGCGCGTCCGCTCCGCGGCGGCCTCGCGAGCGTTGGCCGCGAGATCGGCCTCCAGCTTGCTCTTGGTCGCGAGGTGGCCAGCCGCCTCCCACGCGATGACCGTCTCCGCGGCGTCGTGGACGGTCTCGTGCGCGGTGTTCTCCGCGCGTTCGGCAGCCTCGACCCGAAAGCGCGCAGCACGCAACTGGTACAGGTAAAGGAGGTCGTAGGCAATGCCTTGCTGCTGATCAGCCGAACTCCTGGTCCGCTCGGCTTCCCCCGCGCGCTCGCCGAGTGACTCGATCTGTGCGTTCGCTTCCGCCTCCGTCGCGGCGAACGCGGCAGCGAGCCCAGCAGCTTCACGAAGCGCGTCACCGTGGGCCTCCTGCGCGTCGATGACTTCGTTGTGCACCACCTCGAGCCGGGTCAGCCCCGTGACAGACTCCAGGCAGAACTCCCGTTCCGCGGTCTTCGCTGGTTTGGTCTGCAGCAAGGAGGCGATGGCCGAAAGCCGTGTGGCCACGTTCTCGGCGTCCTCGGGCGCCACCGTGAGGTCGATGAGCAAGTCGATGAACTCCCGGGCGGAGGCGAACTTGAACATGTCCTCCACACCGCCCTCGACGTGGTTCATCTGCTTCTGCGTGCGGAACAGCTCCGGGTCGAGCCCGCGGTTCGTCAGCGCGGTCGTCCACTCGTGCTGCCTGCTTGTGACCACCAAATCCGCTGCCTGCGGATGGGAGGCCGCCGCTTCGCGCACCGCGGCGACGAAGGAATTCAGCCGCAGCGGCGAACCCGACTCGTCCGACAACGGCACGCGGTCGGCGTCAAGCACGCCGGGCACCACGTAGAACGCATAGTACGAGCAGTGGAGTTTGTCCCGGGCCCGGTCGGCCTCCGCGGGGCGGCGAAGGTCCGCCCACTCGTACACGGCACCGGTGACGAGCACGTGCTCCGGCGCGCCATCGAGGGTGTCCGTCGCGGCCGGGTGCCAGACCGCGATCGTGTGCGCGGTGTCGCCTGTGTCCACATAGTCGGTGAGGCTGCGCTTGGCGACGCGGCCCAGGAAGTCGTTGGCGTTCGGCAGGACCAGCGCATAGAACAACGACAACAGGGAGGACTTGCCACCGCCGTTGCGCAGCCACACGACGCTGTCCGCAGGCGATCCTGAGCTGCCGTCCGGAGCGGTGAAGTCGAGGACGAGGTCGGTGAAGCGGGCTGACCGCTCACCGACCGAGTACAGCCGGAGGCCCGCGAGGTGGTAGGTCACGCGCCCGCCTCCTCGTCGAGCGGAACGGGTGTCACGTTCGTCCGCCCCAGGTGTTCACCGCGGCCAACCGCGGCGAGCACCGTGTACGCCGGTTCGCTCGCCATGTCTTTCACTTGAATGCGGAAGCGTTCTGTCAGCAGCCATGTTCCTCCGGAACTTTCCGGACGCGCCATCCCCTGCTCGGCGAGCCAGGCGAGCGTGTTCCGCACCCAGTACAACGTGCACTTCGGCGACAACCGGCCAGCGCCCCGGCCGCGATCGCCGACCCGGGTGGCGGGCTTCTCGTGGTACGCGCGCCAGGCCTCGTCCAAGCCCTCCTCCGGGATTGGCTCTCCGGCGGCATCCCTGACCCGGAGACGGTCACACGCGGCACGCAGCCACTGCTCGAAGTCAGTTTCGGGTACCCGCCGCACACGTTCCTCGTCGAGGTCGGCCGGGCTCGGATAGGCGTAGGCCGCGATGCCGACCAGCACCAAGCCAGCGAGCAGGCGCCCGTCCCTGGTGGTGGCATTCGGCAAATCTGCGACCCGGAAAGCGAACGGCGATTCGGGGTTGACCCCCAGGACCAACCCGAAGTCGCCGTCGGACAGCACACGGGTGTCCAAGCCGTGGAGGACCGCGTCGGTCGCGAGCCGGAAGTCCGGCTCGGTTCGGTACCGCCCGAGTACCCGGCGGTACTCGGGGCTGCGACCGGGCCGCTGGTTCGGCTGCAACGCGAAAGCCAACAAGAGGCCGAGGTCGGTGTGGTCAGCTTGAGTGAGCGTCATCGCCTGGTCCTTGCCGGGCCACCGTGGTTTGTCACCGGAACGGGATCGGCAGTCTGCAGCGCGTCCGGGTGCGCGACGACGACGAGGTCGTCGCCGTCCCAGCCGTGCAGGTCAAGGCGCACCCCGTCGGTGTCGGCGACTGCCCGGGGACCGAAGATGCGCGTGGCGAGATCGGCTGACGCGGGTTCTTCGGAGTCGGACTGCTCGGGCGCGAAGCACCACAACGCCGCCAGGGCGAGGATCTCGGCCGTCGCCTGCTGGTCCGCAGTCCCATCCGGGGAGGTGAGAGCCTCCGCCAGCAAGGCCGAGAGCCGGGCAGGAAGGCCGGTCCGCTCGACGACCTCTGTCGCGGCGGCGACCACCTCAGGGGCGATGGTCGGCGGATCGGCGTCACCGAGCTCGTCCAGGTCGGTGCCCGGATCGGGTGCGGCCTGTTCGCGGATCGACCACAGGTCGTCGACCAACCGGTACAGCCTCGGCAGCTTCGGCGGTCGCGGGCCGGTGACATCGGAGAGCCACCTGTCGGTGATTTCGAGCGCCGTCGTGGCGCGGAGCCTCAGGAGCGGTTCCAGCACCTCCCCGCTCAGGTCGGGCAGGTAGCCAAGCGCTGGTGGCCGGAAAGCCTGCCGGTCCTGTTCGTCGAGGAACACGCTGCGGGCGGTGATCACCTGGGCATGCAGCGACTCGTGCCGGCGCGCGCACTCGGTGAGCAGCCCCGCGATCCGCGCCGCGGCCGCCGTCACCTGCTGGTCCTCAGCCTCAAGCGACTCGCGGACCTTCGCCAGCAAACGGTGTTCGGATTCGAGCCGGCCCGCGATGTGCTGCCGCGCCAGGTCGAGCCGCTCAGGCACCTGCTCGGCCCACTCGTCGAGCACGGCCCGGAGATCGCGGCGGGTGTCCTTGAGCAGCCGGGCGAGGTCCTCGGCAAGGGAAACCGACAACAGCCGCGCCCGCACAGCCGCCTTCTCGGCGGCGTCGAACGCGCCCTTGGCCAGTTGCCGCTCGAGCATGATCTCATTGGCGACCTGCTCGTCTTCGACGTCGAACTCGAGCCCGCCGACAAGAGCGTTGATCGCGTCCCGGCTGGCGTTGATCACCACGTCGCCACGGACAGGTTCTTCGCGCTCCACGAGCAGCCGGAACTGCACCTGGCGCTGCCGGTGGGCACCCTCGCCAGTGTGGTCGCTGATCCGGTAGGTGAACGGCGCGTCGCGCGCGGACCTGTTGAGCAGCGCGTTCACCGTGAACTCGGCGACGCGGACGTGCTCCTCACTGGACCGGCCCGGAGCCGCCCGTGCCGCCAGCGTGGTCAACCCACGGACGAGGTCCCCGTAGGTTGCCTCCTCCTCGAACCCTTGCCGCGCGATCACCAGGTCGATCGTCGCGAGCGCCAGGGTCGCAACGTCGTACGTGTCGCCAGGCCAGTCCTGCCGACCGGCAGCTACGACGGCTTCAATGATCGGCCGCGACCGGAGCAACGCGGCCACGCGCGCCGGGAACGTCGGATCCGCGGGCGGAAGGTCAGCCGCGCGACGATCGACCGGGCCTGCGGTGGGCACTCCTTCCATTCTAATCTCCCCTCTTACAACCAACTACGAAGCGTAAGGATGAAGGGCTCGAGAAGCCAGTTTCAACATCTTTACGTTGCGGCGTGAGATAACCCGTCCCAAAATCTGGTTCGCTCAGCTGTTTCGTGCGACCGGTCGCCGTCACTACGCCAGCGCCTGTAGCCCGCTGACCAGATCCGCCTGCACGAGCTCGTCGCGTTCGGCCGGCGTCAGCCACCGCGCCCTTGACCCGGTGGCGCCGCGTTCGACCCACAGGACGTCGTCCACGGCTTCGGCGACGGCGTGCAGGTGGCTGATCACCATGACGAGACGGTCGCCGCCGACGTGGGTGCGCAGGACTTCCAGGGCACCCTGCAGCGCTGTGGTGTCGAGGGCCGCGAAGCCTTCGTCCAGGAACAGCGAGCCGAGCCGGGGCCCGCTCCGGGAGTGCAATTCGGCCAGCGCCAGCGCGAGCGCGAGAGAGGCCAAGAACTTCTCGCCGCCGGACAGCCGGCTCGGGGTGTGGGCGATGCCGGAATTGCGGCTGACGATTTCGAAGGTTTCCGCGAAGCCGAACCGCAGACCGGTCAGCTGTCCGAGCAGTTCGCTGGCGATGCCCAGCAGTGCCCGGGTGTTCAGCTCGGTGAGGTGACCGAGGAACTTGGCGTCGACGAGTTCGCCGCGCAGCACGTCCAGCGCGGCCAGCCGTGCCTGGCCGGCCTCGATGGCGAAGTCCAGGTCGGCGGCGGGCTTGATCTGCTGCTGCGCCGTTTTCTCAGCGGCGCGCTGGGCTTTGGCCTCCTTCAGGGCCGTCGCGCGGGTAGCGACGACCGGATGCAGCAGCTCCGGATCCGTCAGTTCCGCGGCGGGGTTGAAACCGTCCACATCGGATAGTTTCGCGGCCTGCTCGCCGAGACGGGTGCGCGCCGCTTCCGCGCGAGCCGAATGGGCGGTGCTGGTCTCGATCAGGTCGCCGTGCAGCTCGGCGGCGGCTGCCGCCAAGGTGGTGGCGAACGTCCGGATCTCGGCAATTCCGGATTCTGCGGCGGCTTGGGGCACCCGGCTCCGGCTGGTTCCGGGCAGCTGAGCCTCCGCTTGCACGGCAGCGTTCGCCCACCCGTCCAAGCGACTGCGGAGCCTGTTCAGCGGCTCATCCACTGCCGTGCGATGCTCCTGGTCGAGGACGAGCTGCAGGGTGAGGACGGTGTTCTTCTCACTGCGCACCGCATCTCGCGCGGCGACCAGCTCCTTGACCTCCTCCAGCCGAGCGGCGATCGTCTCGGCCGCGACGGCCGCGGCGACGGCGCTGACGTCGATCGCATCGTCCGGCAGGAGCGCGCCGATCCGGCGTGGCAGGGCGCCGAGCTCCGCGGCGGCGGCCCCCACGGCGCGCGTGTGCCGTGCCGACGCCAGCCCGGCCGCCTTGACCGCCTTCTGGTGCGCGGCCCTGCGTCCGCTCAGCGCCTTGATGTCGGCCTCGATCGCGGCGGTTTCCCGGATTTCGTCGGCGCGCAGCCCTTCCGCGCGAGCGGCGACCGCGTCTTCGCCCGTGGCGAGGGCGGCGACGATGCTCTCGGTGAGCTGTGCGGGGTCCGGGCTGCTGTCGCCCGAGCGGGTGGCCAGGGCGATGGTGGCCGCGGTCAGCGTCGCCGAGGCGGTTTCGGCGTCGAAGGTTTCCTCTGCTTCCACTGCGACCGAAGCGAATTCCGCGAGGAGCTGCAGCGCCGTCTCGGTTGCTCGCTGCGCGTTCTGCTCGACCAGCCGATGGTCCTTCGCGCGTCCGGACGCGGTGGATATCGCCGTCTTCACCGCGGCGCCTGCCTCGGCAAGTTCGCGGGCCGCTTTCTGCCCGTCGGCCTTCGCTTCGCGCACCAATGCTCTCGCCCTGGCGAGTTCGGCCGCGCTCGCCCCGGCGTCCACTTCGAAGTCACTGGGCAGTCGTCGCCGGCACACCGGGCAGTTGTCGCCTGGGTGCACCTCGGAGGCGAGGGCCGCCGCCTGGTGGCGCAACCGGAGGGCGTCGTGTTTTTCCTCCGTCTCCGTGAGCCGGTTTTCGGCGGCCAAGGCCTTTTCCTCAGAAGGCGTGACGGCCTGCTGTGCGGCATCGACAGCCTTGACAGCGGCGCTATGAGCCTGGGCGGCGACAGCGACTTGCTGCGCCGCCGCGGTCGCTTCGGTCACGTGCGCGCGAACGGAGAGGCCGAGCGTGTGAAGCCGCTTGTTCACGGCGGCTGCGGCATCGGCGAGGTCGGTGAGGGGCTTGGCCAGCTCGGCTCGCCGGGTCAGCGCCGTCCCGGCTGTCGCGATGGCGTCGGCTTCGGCCGCGAGCTCCGTGTTCAGCATGGCGAGCCGGTCGCGCTCGCCCCGTTGGTCCTCGGCTTGCGTCGCGAGCTTCGCCACGACCGCGGCGGCCTTGGCGAGTTCGTCCGGCCCTTCACCTTGAGCCTCGATGTCTTCGATCTTCGTAGTCAGGGCGCCGTCACGCTCGTCGGCCGCAGCGGCACGGGAGTTCAGGGATTCCCGTCGGGCGGAGAAGTCGGCGGCGACAGGCTCGAGGGCGTCCAGGATGGACGCGGCGTCCCCCACAGCCTTCCCTCCCAGGGACCCGGCGGCACCGTCGGCCTCGTCCGCCGCCTTGGCAGCGGCGATTGCCTCCTTCTGCAGCGACGAGACGGTATCGATGGCGGAGCCCAACCGTTCGGCGGCGGCTTCTGCGGCGCCGGCCGCCGCACCGGCTGCCTCGGCGGTCTGCGCCGGGTCGTCGGGCATGGCCTGTCGTTTGATCCTCGCTTCCGCGAGCAGGTCCGTGAGGCTCTCCCGGTGGCGGATGGCGCCCGTCCGGACGGACTCAAGAGCGTCGGTCCCGAACAGCTCGCGCAGTCGTTCGTTCCGGTCTTTCGGAGGGGCAGTGAGGAGCTGGTCGAACTTGCCCTGGGGCAGCAGGCCGACCCGCAAGAAGGTGTCGTAGCCCATCCCCAGCACGGTCTTGATCCGGACGTCGACGGCGCTCGCGCCGTCTTCTTCGTGGCCGGTGTCGAGGTTGATCAGGTGGTGTCGTCCGGCGTTGGGATTTTTGGCGTGCATGGTGCGCTGCACCTTCCAGCGGTGCCCGTGGTGCAGGAAGGTGAACTCGACGCTCATGGCCTCAGCGCCATCGGCGATCAGTAACCGGACTTCCCGTGCGTCCCAGGAGCTCTTGCGGAACAGGGCGTAGGTGATGGCGTCGAGCAGGCTGCTCTTGCCGGCGCCCGTGTCGCCGAGCGCCGCGGCCAGGCTCTTGCCGGTGAAGTCGACCGTGACCTGGCTCGGGTAGCTGCGGAAGCCGGTCAAGGACAGTTCCACGGGTCTCATCGCCGTTCCTCCGTTCCGGTGGCGTCGGCACCGATCAGCAGGCCGGCGCGGTCGACACCGTCGAGGCTCTCCCCGGCGATGGCGGCGGTCAGCAGCGTCTCCTCGCAGCAGGGGGCCGGCTCGGCGGGATCCGGCTCGGCCTGCAGGTCCGAGAACGTGGCCATGACGTGGCCCAAAGCGCGCCCGGTAGTTCCGCGACCGGGCAGGTACTCGCGCAGCAAGTCCTCCACGCCAGGCAGCTCCGCAGTGGCGGCCGTACGGTCCAGCACCTGGCCGGCGGCACCCGGGATGCGTTCCTCGATGCCGACGATCGTCGCCTGCGGCAGCAGCTTGGCGAGGGCCTCTGCGAGGAACGCGGCAGGCGCGTCGACGTCTACCACCGCTTTCACCCAGGCGTCGCCGACGCGCTCGGCGCCCTGCGCGATCTCCTCGAGCCTCCCGGTCAGGTGCACCAGCCGGCGGCCGGACTTCAGCGGAGCGAGTTCGATCAGGGGTGCCCTGCCTGGGGCGATCTCGGCCAGGACGACGCTCTTGGTGTCGCGGGTCTCGCCGAAGTCCAGCTGCAGCGGGCTGCCGGCGTAGCGGGCGGGGAATCCGGCCCGGTCGACGCTCTGGGGCTTGTGGATGTGCCCGAGCGCTCCGTAGTCGACGCCGGGCAGGTCGTCGGCGGCGACGGCGTAGTCGGCGTCGATCGAGACCGGCCGCTCGGAGTAGGAGGGCGTGGCCCCCTCGACGAAGAGGTGCGCGGCGAAGAGCAGGAGGTCCGCCGGACCGCGGTCGGCGGCCAGGCGGCGGTATACGTCGGCCTGGACGGCGCGAACGCGCTCGGCGTAGGTCGCGGTGGCCGCCCCGGGCTCGGCGAAGTCGTAGGCGAACCGGTTGGGGTGCAGGTACGGCAGCGCGCCGATGCGCAAGGTCAGGTCCCCGCGCGCGGCCGGGTACTCGGCGATCAAGAGTCCGTCGGGACGGGCTTCGGTGGCGAAGCGCACCCGGACCTCGTCGCCCGCCCGATTGCCCATGTCGGTGAGGACGTAGTCCAGGAACCGGAGGACGTTGGGGGTGTCGTGGTTGCCCGCGACGACGACCACCGGAGCGGTGTCGCCGAGCCGCCGCAGTGCGTGAGCGGCACGGTGGACATCGTCGAAGCCCGGGCGCCCGTCGAAGAGGTCGCCGCTGTGCACGATCAGATCGGGACCGAAGTCCGCGGCGATCTCGACGATCTCGGCCAGGACCGCGTCGAACTCGGCGTCGCGCCGGTGGCGGCCGATCTGCCGGCCGAGGTGCCAGTCGGAGGTGTGGAGCACGCGTCCCGTCATGGGGATGCCTCCCTGGAAGAGTAACGGCGTCGGCCGAAGCCGCGTCTGTGGGTGTGGCAACGGCCACCGTACACGACTTCTCAGGAAAAGTCTGGACGAACTCTGGAAGTCTGGTACGCTTCGATCATGAGCGACCCGCTGGATGCGCTGGAGGAGAACATCGCCACGCTGCGCCGCGCGATCCGCGATGCGGCCGCCGCAGGCGACTCCGTTCGGCTCGGCGAGCTGCGCGCGCAGCTCCGCCGCGCTGAACGGGCCTGGAGCGCCCTCGTCGACACCGACGACGCGTCCGTCGCTCCCACGACTGCCGAGCGGATGGACGCGCAGCCGAGCGCGCCGGTCGGCCGGGGAGCGATGCTTCCGGCGCGAGAGCACGCCCACCGGGCGCTGATGCTGCTGCGGACCCCCGCCGCACCCAAGCTCATCGTGAGCGTCCACGAGGCTTTTTTCCCCGGCGATCTGTCCGCGTCGAAGCTGTCGAGCCTGCGCCGGGACGAGGAACGCTCCTTTCGCGCCGCGCCCGGCTCCCGGCCGTACTACCTGTGCCCCGCCTTGACCCACGACCTGTTGTCACCGGCACGGGCGCTCGTCACGATCAGCACCTGGCGGCTGGAGCAGCGGATCATCGGCCCACTGTCTCCCCGCGCGGACTTCCTCACCGGCGCGATCCGCATCGCCGAGGCGATCCGCGCCTCGGCCGATTCACCGGACACCGAGCCGAGTCCGACGGCGTGGCGCCTGCTCTGGCGCTTCGCCGTGAACATCCCCGGTGCCATGAGCACGAAGCCGGCCACCGATGCCGGCACACCTGACCCCAACCAGGTGATCGACGCGGCCCGCGCCGAACTGGACGTGCACGCCGACACCGACCACGCCACCCGAGCCGAGTCCGCCCACCGGGCACGCAAGCAGCTCAGCGACGCTCAGCAGCTATTCGGCGCGTCGCTGCGGGACGTCGGACACCGGCAAGCCGAAGCTTGACGCCATGCCCCACCGCACCTAGTCGCACCACCGCAAGGAACTAACATCGTGACCGCAACTCCCAACCAGCGCCTCGACGCGCTGCGCGGCCCGGCACCCCGCGTGCGCCACAACGCGCGAACGCTGGCCGCGCTGGAGAACAACCCCCGTTGCATGCTGCGTGCCGTGCTGGACGCTTCCGGCTCCGACAAGGCCAAGATCGCCGCGCACGCCGGCTACCCGACACCGTTCGGCCAGTCCACCTTCGCCATCGCGCGCGGCAACGTCTTCGAGTCGATGGTGAAGGCCAACGGCTGCGCGGAGCTGCTGCGGGTCCTGCGCGAGACCCTCCAGCTCACCCTGCCGGAGGTGGGGTACCAGGACCTCAACGACGTCGGCGGTGACGGCAGCAACCAAACCCGCCACGCCCGCACCGCGCAGCTGCTGACGGCCGCCGCCCGGGGCCAGGGCAGCGACACGCTCTACGACCACCCGCTGCTGCGGCTGGTCGTCGGCGGGCATCCGGTGTTCCTCGAGCCGGACCTCGTCGCCTTCCGCATCGGCGACCGCTTCCACATCGTGGAGATCAAGAGCTTCCCGATCGTCGACGGCCAGGCCGCACCGGCGCAGGTGCGGTCGGCGACGACCCAGGCGTGTGCCTACATCATCGCGTTGCGGGCCATGCTCGCCACGGGCGGCATCGGACCCGAGGCCGTTTCCGACACGATCGTGCTGGTCGCGCCGAAGGACTTCACCAACCGCCCGACCGGGGCGTTCGTCGACGCCCGCAAGCAGGTCGCCACCCTGACCCGGCAGCTGGACCGGATCGAGCGCATCGGCGACCTGGTCGGCCTCTTGCCCGAAGGGCTGACATTCGACCTCGCAGCCGACGACACCGGTCGCCCGCGGCGTCCGGCCCAGGAGCTGGCCGAGGCGCTGGACCAGGTGCCCGCCACCTACTTCCCGGACTGCCTCAACCATTGTGAGATGGCGTTCTACTGCCGCTCCCGGGCCCGGGCCGAGGGTTCGCTGGACGTGCTCGGGCCCGCCGTGCGCGAGCACCTCGGGGGCATCGACACTGCGACCATGGCCCTCGGCCTGGCCGGCGGGACGCTGACACCGAACGACGACCAGGTCGAGATGGCCATCGCGTTGCGGCACGCCGCCCGGCTGCGGGCCGAGCTGCTCGACTCCCCCGGCACAGCGGGACCGGGCTCATGAGCCGGGTATCGGCGCTGGCCCACTTGGAGGCCATGGCGGCGATGACCGCGGAGCCGCAGACCCGGTTTCGGCACCGGCACCTGTCCGACCGGCCGCTGGTGGTGATACCGCTGACCATGGCCGGGGAAGCGGGCACACCACTGGCGGTGCTGGTCGGCGAAAGCAGCCGGTCGTCGACCCTCCTGGTCGTCGGTCAGCCGCGCAACCGGGACCAGCGGTTCGCGTTCGCCGCCGAGTTCGGCCGGATCGTGATGGACTACATTGACTCCGTTCGCCAGGACCGCCGAGACATCCCGACCCGTGGCAAGGAACGGCGGTCCCGCTACACGTCGGCTCCGCAGGTCCTGGTTCCCAACCCCGGTGGGATCAAGGCGCTTGGCGACCTGGGTCGGATGTGCCGGTTCCGCCGCACGACCGGCCCGTACCCGGTACCCGCGGTCGTCCCCGAAGTCGGGAAGTGGCTGACGTTCCTGGTCGAAACGGCCGAGCAGGCGGGCACCTCGATGCTGCTGCCGATCACCGACCTGCTCGCCGAGCACTGGGCCACCGGCCAGAGCGCCCTCGAAGACCAGAACCTGGCATCGCTCATGGCCTGGATCGCTCCTCCCGCAGGGCTGACCGTCCAGGAGGCCATGTCCGACGCCGAGAACCCCGCGTTGTGCCCGCCCGCGGGGCCCGCGACGTCGACGGAGTTCGACAACACCTACCTCGCCCCCGCGATGCGGCGGTTCGACACCGCGCGCGCGGCCGGCAACGAGCAGGCGCTGGCCGAAGCCCAGACCGACCTGCGGGGTCTGCTCGGCGAACAGCTCAACCCGACCTGGCGACTCATGTGGACCGCCGTCTCGCTGCTGCGCGGCGTCCCCGAGGCACCGCGGGCGGCCACGCGCTTCGAGCGCGACTGCGACTCCTTCACGGACTACTCCGACTACCAGGACTCCGGCGATGCCCGGCCACAGCCCAAGCGAGACGGCGCGATCCGGGCCGCCCGACGGCTGAGCAAGCTCGAGCGCGCTTTGGCCGACTTCGAAGCCGACATGGCCTTCGACGACCCGTACGTGCGCGCCGACCGGCGCAGCCTCGGCGAGGCGTTCGCCGGAACGGTCGTAGCAGCCGAGCCTGACCGGGTCGTCACCAGCCAGGCGAACCGGCGGCTGCTCAGGCCGCGCGTCACGGTCCGCACCCTGGATCCCGTCCGGCTGGCCGACGACACCACGCTGATCAGCCCGACGATGCCGCCCGGGCACAAAGCCGAGATCTTCTCCACCGCCCGCGACGGCGAAGCCAGCTTGATCACGGTCGAGGTCACCGGCGGCATGGGCCGCGGCCGCGTCCCGACGCCGGGAACCGTACCGGCGGTGGGGCAGCGCGTCGATTACCTGCCCGACCCCGGCTGGCGCCCGACCCCGGTATTCCCGGAAGCGGGCCACGTGCCGTGGACGCACGCCGGTGACCCAGAGGACTCCGAATCCGTGGACCCCGTCGAGGCCGCCCAGGCCGCCACCGAGGAGTGGGGCGATGACACCTGACGACCACGCCAGCTTCGACCCGGCCGCGGCCGCCGCCGCGGCGACCACCGCGATCCTGGCTGACCTCGCGGAGACCGGCCACCGGGCGGTGGTCGTCGACTCGCCACCAGGCGCCGGCAAGAGCACGCTGGTGGTCCGCGCCGCCGGCGACCTCGTCGCGGGTGGCGAGCGGCCGATCATCGTCGCCCAGACCAACAACCAGGTCGACGACTTGACCGTCCGCCTGGCCGAGACACACCCGGACATGACCATCGGCCGGCTGAGCGCGACCGGCTACACCGCGCCGCCGTCCGTCGAGGCCCTCGCGAACACCGTCGTCGCCACCCGCGTGGCCGACCTGGCCGGCTGCCGGATCGTCGTCGGCACCTCCGCCAAGTGGGCCACGGTCCGCGACACGACCTTCGGGTGGGCGATCCTGGACGAGTCCTACCAGATGCGCTCGGACATGCTGCTCCAGATCGTCGAGCAGTTCGACCGCGGCCTGTTCGTCGGAGACCCCGGCCAGCTGGACCCCTTCACCGTCGTGGGCACCGAACGGTGGATCGGGTTACCCCACGACCCGACGCGCAACGGAGTTACCGTGATGCTGGACCACAACCCCGGCACCCCCGTGCACCGGCTGCCGGTGTCCTGGCGCCTTCCGGCCACCGCCGCCCCGACCGTCTCGCGGGCCTTCTACCCGTTCGCCGACTTCACCGCGGGAACCGGAGAAGGGGTTCGCGCGCTGGAGTTCCGCGCCGCGGGATTCGGCAGCACCGCCTTGGACGAAACCCTCGCGATGGCGTTCGCCACCGGCTGGGCATTGCACGAGCTGCCCCGCCGCCACGTCCCGCGCACCGACGGCGAGACGATCCAGGCCGCCGCGGACCTCGCCGTCCGGCTACTGGACCGCGGCGCGGTCGCGACCTGCGAACGCCACCGCGGTGGCCGGGTTCTGGACGCGGGTGACATCGCGATCGGCGTCGCCCACCGCGACCAAGCCGACCTGGTCCGAGCCGCGCTCGCCCGCACGGGCCGCCTGTACGCGGCACACGTCGCGGTCGACACGGCCAACCGCCTGCAGGGCCGCGAGTTCGAGGTCGTGATCGTGGTGCACCCGTTGTCCGGGCGTCGAGACGCCACCACGTTTCACCTGGAGACCGGGCGGCTGTGTGTACTCACCTCCCGTCACCGACAGGCGTGCATCGTCGTGGCCCGGGAGGGAATCACTGACCTCCTCGACAGCCAACCATCGACAGAGGCCGTGCACCTGTCCGTTCCGGCGAAGTTCCCAGACGGTTGGGAAGCTAACCAAGTCATGATGGCCATGCTCGAAGGGCATCGCGTTGCTGCGTGACGCCACCACCAGGCCGCAGTGAAGCGCACCACCGGGGGCGGATGGCGTCGACTACTCTCGCCCACCCTCGCACGACCGGGTTACAGACAGACCCGACCGAGCACGACACGCCCGAGCCCGGCGCGCCGGAGGCCAGCGCGCAGGCGCGGCTGGCCTCGGAGATGGTCAAGCACGGGTGGACGCAAGGAGCTGACTCACCGGCCGGACAGGGCTGCTGAAGCAGCAAACCAGAGCGCCTTACAAACCAGATGGCATTGTTCTCCCGCTTTTGCCAGCGAATTCGGGAAACACCGGATCACCCCGAATTGCCGCGTGATCCACAGCGACGTATCATGTGTCGCATGAGCACTCCTGCGAAGCAGGAATGCTTGGGGTGTGTGATCATGTCCCCCCTCGGACACAATCGTCGACCGTTTGACCTGCGGTTCTTTCGTAGGGAGATCGGGTATCCGCCGGATGTCGTCTAGCCGGAAAACCGCAGGTCAGCGACGTGGGGGTTCGAATCCCCGATATGCGTGGTTGTGCCGGTCTGTGCGAGATTGTCTACATCGTCGCCCAGCAACGCAACGCAAGCTGACTCGCCGTTGAGCTTGCCGCCTTTCGGTCCGGTCTTCCTCCGCGTCGGGGCGAGGCCCAGTGTAAGGCCACTCGGTCGGCGCAGTGCGTGTTGCAGGACGCCGGTCGGGCTACCGCTGACTCGGGCAGTCGTGGCGGCCGAGGCACCGATCGCCGTTGGTCCGCTCCACTGTGCCGGCGCACCCCAACTGCGAGGCCGTCTCTGCTACTCCGAGGCCGATGCGGTCGCGCTGGACCGCCCTCGCTCGGGGTCTGTCCGTCGCAGCGGCAGCCGGCAACCTCCGGGCCAACCCCGAGACGTCGGGGACCTGGAACCGACCAGTCATGCCGACCGACACCGGTCCGACGCCGAAGCCGGTCCTTCGTCGCCGACGGTTCGCCGGGCGTGCTCGCCGCGTGTCTTGGGAGGTCATGCCCCGTGATCGACAGGGAGTTGGAGTATGCGACGAGTTCCCTGAGAAGGACTGGCAGTGCCGGTGGCCACGGAATGGCGTATGCCGTTGTAGGCCAGGTCCCACAGGGCTTGATTGCGTTGAGCATCAGAGAGCTTCAACGAACCGATTTCTCGTCCAACCGAATCCCGGAGACGCAACATTTGGTTCACACCCGCGGATTTCACTTCAACTTGGGTCAATTGGTATACGTCGACCCAATAACGACCGTTCTGCAACCACGTAGCACCCGCGGCGAGCCAGACGTTACTGAAGATCTTGTATATGAGCCACCCGCCCACCAGACTCAAGACCCAGAAGAAGGATAATCCGGGCCGCAGAACCCAGGTGAAGCTCCAACTGTTGACCGTGGGTAAGCCAAGAATAATCAGCGCAGTTATAGCACCTATCCATAAAGCGCTCCGCGGCGTCTCTTGTCGCCATTCCAAGATGGGACCGCGATCCTCCGGCGAGGGTGGATGGTTTCGGGGCTGCCGATCGGTCGGGGTTGCCTCATTGCCGGCGAAATTTCGGGGGGCGCGGGGTGGCCGAGGGGAGCCGGTACCGGCATCCGGCCGGGGCGGCAATGGACTCTGCGGAGTTGTCACGGTTTCAGAAGATACTCGAGAAGAAGTGGCCAACGGCCTTACCGGCATTCTCCACGCCATGACCGACATCGGTGGCGACGCCGCCCGCCCAATGCGAGATCTCCGGCCAGTGGTTCACCACCTCACCAACACCGTATGCGACGCCGACGCCGATACCCACCGCGGCCAGCGTCACCGGGCCGCCCGCCAGGCCAACCGTCCCGGCCAGAGCCAGTGCCCCTTCCGTGGCGGCGGTTCCAGCCACGAAACCACCCATGTCCGCACCGACATGCTTCGCGATCGCCCCTGCACTCTTATCCTTATCGTCTACAATGTCGTACCCGGTTTGCCCAATGGCAAGCAGGCCGCCCACGACCGGTATCTTCTCCGCGACCGATCCGAGTTTTCCTGCTACGCCCGGGATGTCATCAACGCTGGCCTTGAGCAAATCGCCAATCTTCGTGCCGCGCAACCCTGCCGTCAAAGTGCTGTCACTCTTGAGCAAGTTCTCAAACTTCGCGGCATCCTGTTCGTAAGCTCCGGCTTGAGCGGCGGTACGCGAGATGTCATAGGGATCTTTCAAACGATCGGCGACGTTGCGCCAAATCTGCGCCTGCTCGGTTCTCGTTTGCGCGATCTCAGCCCACTTATTGGCTTTATTGATAGCGGCACCAACGACGCCCGTCGTGACGCCGGCCGCGAGCCAGTACTTTTGGTCGCTGGCGTCCTTGAGCATCGTCTGCCGGGTCTGTCAAACGAGCGGTGTAACTCGGGTTGAAGGGGAACTACTTGCGTCCGGCGGCCAGACGGCCGTCGAAGGCGATCTCGAACGCGTTCAGCGCGGGTTTCCACCGCATCGTCCAGCGTTTC
>NZ_JAAXLS010000075.1 GCF_012328925.1 Amycolatopsis acididurans | reverse complement strand
GCCCGGCTGACGCCGGCGGCCCTGCGGGCCGTCCTTGCATTCGGGTCCCCTTGCTCCCCTCGAGGACAGGCGCGCGGGCAGGCCAGGAGTGGCCTGCCCCGAGGCACGGCGCGCCCACCCCACAGCTGTGAGCGGGCTCTAAAGATCATGAAAAACATGGGTTGACCAGGCGCAAAGACTTGAGGCGTACGCCTTAAAAATGCTAGACTGGAGGCACGACGACAGCAGGACCGAAGGAGATCAAAACGATGGGTACTGAGTCCAAGCAGCTTGACCCGGACGTGACGCTCGTGGCGATGCGACGACTGCTCAGCGACATCGACGCGATGACCGCGAAGGCGATCGGCGAGGACGACGATGACCAGGCTGAGCGCTGGTTCGAGTCCTGCGCCGCCCTGCGTACGACCCTGGCCGACCGGTTCGCGGATCTGGACGAGTGGCTCTCCGGTGGCGGAACGCTGCCGAAGGCGTGGACCCAGGCCCCCGTCGAAGCGGTCGCCGAGACCGGCACATGGGAGGAGCGCACCGCGGCCGCCGTGCGGGAGCTGTTCTCGGTGGAGACCGCCCGGGAGATCACCGAGGGCGAGGCCTTCGGCCCGCTGGTCTACCGGCTGCGCCGCTACTGCGAGGCGAACGACGCCACCGCGCGCGAGGCCCTGGAGGCCATCGACGCCGACGCCCGCGCGTTCGCCGACACCCGGGCCGACAACCCGGCCGCGTTCCTGGCGAAGCAGCTGCGCGAGCTGGCAGGCGAGTGACCAGGGGAGGAGGTGCGCGCGATGAGCGCGAACGCTGCCGAGGCGGCCGCGGTGAAGGCCGCCCGCGACGAGCACGACAGGGCAGCCGCCGGCGCGGACACGCCTACTTCTGGGAAGGCCGGTGCGAGCACTGCGGGGCCACGGTCAGCGTCGGGTCCGGCTGGAGTTCCTGCCCGGGCGTCCGCGACGCGCGGCATGTGGCGTGCAGCGGCCCGGGAACCGCGGTGCTGACCGAGATCGAGATCGAGACCGAGCGCGCGCACGAGCTGGCCGCCGCCGCAGTGCGCGAGTTCGGCCGGAACGTGGCCGACGCGATGAGGAAGGAGTGAGGACATGGCCGACGAGCCCGACCTGACCGGGGCCGAGCGCTACGTCGAGACCGCAGACCGGCCGATCGCCGGCGGCACGTGGTTCGTCCTGCCCGGGGACCGGGTGATCTACCAGCGGCCGAACGGCGAGTACGTGCACACGCCGGTGGTCGCGGCCCACACCCTGCGGTCGTCGCCGACCTTGGCGGCGCGTCACCGACGAGGACGAGGGGAGGTGAACGCGATGCGTGCATGGCTGCTGCGCCTGCTGAGCTGCGTGGGCTCCGGCGGGAGTCACCCGTACGCCCGACGTGGGGCGGACGGGCACTGGTACTGCACGGAGTGCGGCCAGATGGTCCGGTGATCTGGGGGACGGGCCGGGAGCTATCCGGCCCGTCCGCCGACCACCTTACGGCCGGCCGGACGGCACCGAGGGCGGCGCGTCGATCATGGCGCGCCGCCCTCCACTTTCGTCTACGTATATCGTATAAACGTTTAATACGATGTACGTAAACGTTGACGAAAAAACGAAAATGTGGGATGATGGAGCCATGACCGAGATGAGCGACTCGCCGGCGGACTGGCCGGAACCGGAGCGCGGCGCCTGCTGGTTCCGTGGCTGCCCGAACGAGGTGCCGCAGCCCGAGGGGCGCGGCCGGCAGCGCACCGTGTGCGAGCAGTGGGTGGACGGGCTCAAGCACACGCGGCTGAACAAGAGCCTCGCCAAGAAGGGCCGGGTCGCCGTGCCGACGCCCGGTAGCGGACCGGCGGGGCCGCCCACCGCGGCCAGCGGCGAGGACCAGGTCGAGGCCGGCGGCAAACCCGTCTCGGCGGCACGTCAGACCTACGGGCAGACCCTCGCCGAGGTGCAGGCCGTGCTCGGCCGGCTGCCCGGGCTGGTCGAGCGCATGGAGGTAGCCGCCCGCACGGTCGCCGACCAGGAGTCCACCGCGGCCGAGATCGCCGCCGTCGAGCGCGCGAGCCGCGCGGCGATCGACGCCGCCGAGGCCGACCGCGACGCCGCCCAGAAGCAGGCGCGCACCGCGGCCGCCGAGGCTGAGGCCGCCGAGCAGGCCCGCGTCAACGCAGAGGAGACCGCCGAGGCTGCACTGGATGGTGAGGAGCAGGCCCAGTCCGAGCGCGACGAGGCCCGCGCCGCCCAGCAGGCCGCCGAGCAGGCGAGGGCCGACGCCGAGGAAACCGGCGAGCAGCTACGCGCCCAGCTCGCCGAGCAGGAGCGCCGCGCTGAGCGGGCCGAGGACTCGGCCGAGCAGCTGACCAGCGAACTCGCCACGGTCACCACCGACCGGGACCAGGCACACGCCACCATCGAGCAACTGCGCGAGGAGCTGGCCGGGGTGCGGCAGCAGCTCACCGACACGACCGCCGACCGCGACGAGCAGCGCCAGCAGGTCACCGCGGAGCGGGAACGCACCGAGGCACAGCGCCAGCGGGCCGACACCGCCGCCGGACAGGCCGAGCAGCTGCGCGACCAGCTGGCCACGGCCACCCAGCAGCAGGAACGCACCGCCGGCGAACTGGCGACCGTGCGCGAGGAGGTGACGAGTCTGCGCCAGCAGCTCGCCGAGGCGCAGGCCACCGTGGCCGAGCAGCGCGCCAAGGCCACCGCCGCCGAGCAGGCCGTGGAGACCGAGCGCGGCTACCGCGCCGAACAGCGCGAGGCCCACGAGGCGACCGCGCGCGACCTGCGCGCCGAGGTGGAACGGCTGCGCGCCCAGCTCACCGGAGGACCAGAGCGCGAGGAAGGATCAACACGATGATCGGAAACCACCATCCGCACGCCGGGCTCGACTTGACTACCGAGCAGCTCAATGCCGCGCTCGACAAGTGGAAAGCCGACTGCGACAACCGGTTCATTGCCGCCGCCGTGACGCTCGTCCAGGAGCACGACGGATGGCTGCACCGCACCGACTTCCGCCGCAGCTGCATTTACGTCTGGAGTGACGCCTACCCCGACAGTGCCGGCAAAGCGTCCATCCATTGGCGAAACGCTCTTGACTTCCTGGAGGGCAACCCGAACGCCTCAACCAGCGAACTTTCCGTGCTCCGGTTCGCGTGTGCACTGGCCCTGGACGAGTTTTCCTGGTCAGCGCTGGGCTCGGCTCACCTGGACATGGTGTGGCAGGCGTTCGCGACCGCGATGAAGAAGGAGACCAACCGATGACCAGCGACGGCCCCGACTTCGCCGTGCTGCACCCAGACGGCCGCCTCGAGTACGGCCGGCTCGGCGAGGACGGATCGGCCTACCACGCGGTGAAGCCGTACATCGATGACGTGTCCTCGCAGGGCATGGGCCGGTTGCGCGCGTGGTTCTCCGACGGGTTCGGTGGCCTGCCACCGAACCCACTGGCCGACCGGGTGCTCTCGTCGGTCGGCTACCACCACCCGACCGGCTGGCGCGGAACCGTCGCGCTGTCGATGGAGGAGGACCAGGCCGGCGAGTACGCGCCGCTGCCGACCGAGGTCCGCGCAACCCTGGACGAGCTAGCCGCAGGCTGACCGCGCGAAGGAGCAGGGGCTCATGTCGTTGACCACGCAGCTGCACGGCGGCCCGCTGGCTGCCTGGTGCGCGGCGAACCTGCCGGGCACCGAACGGCTTGCCGCCGAGGTGACCGCGGCCGCCCGGCGATACCGGCCGGTCCGGCCGGACGGCCAGGTGCCGGCCGAGCACTGGGCCGCGATCGGCGGCGCGTTCGGTCAACGGTTGGCGTTCCTGGTCCAGCAGTCCCCGCCGTACTACGCGCTGTACGGCCTGGTCAGAGCCGGTATCGCGTCCCGGCCGTGGGCCGATGTCACCGCGTCGCTGTTCCCCACACACGCCGGCCTCCCGGTCGAGCTGGCCGCGAAGGCGCTCGAGCTGCGGCCGACGCCGGGCGGGTGGGCCGACCTCGGCGACCCGATGGGCACCGCGGTCCTGGAGACCCCGGACGAGGCGGTGCTGTCGGAGTTCTTCGCGCGGCTGCTGGGCTACCTGCGCGACCACGCCCCGGTCGGGCAGCTCGGCGGCCGCGGCGTCGAGGCCGGCCTGGCCCGCGCGTGCGCGGTGCTGTCCGGGTGGGAGGACGCCTACCGCTCGGCGACCCTGCCGGGCGAGCTGCTGGCGCTGCACGAGCGCGGCGGGTACACCGTCGAGCAGCTGCGCGCGGTCATCCCCGAGCACCACGTGACCGAGCTGGTTGCCCTGGCCGAGCAGATGCGCACCACCGGCGCGCTGGAGACGCTGCGCCGGTCCGCCGGCGACCCGCCGCCCGAGCAGCCGCTCGGCACGGCCGGACCCGTGATCGTCAACCACTGGGCCGATGGGGACCTGATCACCGGCCGCACGCTGTGGGACGTGAAGACCGTGGTGCGCGTGGACCACCCCGACCGGCTGGCCCGGTGGCTGTGGCAGCTGCTCGCCTACGCCTGGCTGGACACTGCCGACACGTGGGGAATCCGTTCGGTGGGGCTCTACCTCGCCCGGCATGGCGCGTTGGTCTCCTGGCCGCTGACCAGGTTCACCGCGACGATTCTCGGCGGGCGGCCCGAGGCCGCGGTCCGCGAGGAGTTCCTGACCGTGGCCGCGCGGGCCGTCGCCGAGGAAGGCGCCGAGCCGCCCGGACCGTGGCGGCCGCGCCCGGCCGCGCAGGCCGAGGAGGGCACCGCCTCGCCGGCGGATGCCGGGCACCGGCGCGGCCTGCTCCCGCGCTTGCGCCGGCGGTAAGCACGTCGTTCTACCGGCCGAGCCGTTCGATCGGTGGTGTATCTGGCTGGAGGCCGCGGGTCAGCTCGGCGGCGTCGATGCCGAGGCCGTAGGCGAGATCGATCAGGGTCTCGAAGCTGGGCAGCATCTGTCCGCGTTCGTAGTTGCTGATGTCGGAGACCGAGCATCCGCACTTGTAGCCCAGTTCGAGCTGCGAGAGGTTCTTGGACGTGCGGATCTGCCGAAGGCGAGCGCCGAACGTTCCGGCGAGCCCGGACGTGGGCGGCTTCGGCGGTTTTGGCACCCCGAAACCTTGATCGACTAACCGGAAGACCACTATAGGCGTTTTCGGTGGTGGCACTTCGGTTATGTCATTCCATAAACTACTGTCTAGTCTGAATGATCAAACACGCAGGTCAGGGCACCACAACAGCACTGAGGCTGGAAGTGGGTGAGAACGATCATGGTGTGGGGTGTGTCTACCGAAACCGGCGACGACACAGTGATCGTCGGCGCCGAACGGCGCGAGTACGGGAGGCGCGCCGGTGGCGCCGCGGACTGGTGCTCGAGCGCGTTGTGTGCGCTGGCGCGGACCCGAGTCCCGCGCGGTGCGAGCCGCGCGTGCGCTCTGGCGTTCGCGATCGCAGTCGGCGCCGGGCAGGACATCGGCGTGCACGAGGCAGTGGTGTGCGTCGAGTGCGGCGACTCTCGATCCGCGGACCCCTGGGCACCCTGGTTCCGGTCGTGGACGGGCGAGCCGCTGTGCGGGGAATGCGGCGCCGTCCTCGAGCTGGACGGGGAGTTGAAGGGGTTTGCGACCTTCGCGCGCGAACTGACCGAGCATGGCCGCCAGTACCGGGAGGATGCCGGGTGACGCGCAAACGACCGCCGCGCCGATCGAAACCGCGGTCGCAGCGTGAGATTCCCATGGGGGACACGGGCATGTCTTGGGTGGTCGGCGGCGGCCGGCCGGTCGCGGCGATCACGGGCGAGACGCTGGACGGTACGAGGTTCGAGATTGACCATTGGCAGCTGGCCAGCACGGTGACCTTGCTGGCTCTGTGGGCCAGCGACGGCACGCTGCGGCTAACGGCGACCGGCTGGGCTCTGGCCTGGTCCGATGTCCAGCGCGGCTACGAGTGGGGTGTGGACCCACAGCGCTCATCCCCGGATCGGATCACCCTGCATCTGCACGACACCCGACAAACCCGCCCCGCCAGCGTCGAGCTGATCGACATCACGCAAGGCCGGGACGGCAAACTGCGCGCCCAGTACTCGACCCATACCGCGCCGCACACGGGCCTCAGCGGCGACCCGGAGACGGACGTTCACCTGGCGATCATGCTGACCATGCTGCGCGAGAACGGCGGCACCTTGTCCGCCCGCCTCGATGAGTTCCTCGCTACCGCCGAGATGATCCAGACCGGGCATGACTGGCGTGCGGTCGAGTTCCCGCTCGACGGCCACCAAGTGAAGACGTTCCACCTGGTCGAAACAGCGGGGTAGCGGCGACTGTCTATGAACGAAGTCTCCAGCTATGCCCGGTCCAGCGTGTCTCGCGCTGGACGTCCGCGGGGCGACCGGCTGAGCCCTCCCCAGGCCCGGTTGCCCGACGCCCGGTCCCCGCGTTCGCCTACCCCCAGCGGCGCGGGGACCGTGGTGTGCCCAGCAGACGGCTTAATATCGAACTCATGTTCGATAAGTGGACTCGGGAAGCGTGGCGGCCCGTGGAACCGGCCCGGCCGGTCATCGTGCGCCTGGTCCGGGTTTTCCCGCCGGAGGGGGTGCGATGGGCGCGTGGCTTGCCCCTGTGGGTCCACGCCGGCGGGTTCGACGTGGCCGACGAGGTACCCGGCGAGCTGCACGGCTGGGCGCTGTCCTCGGCCGGCCGGTGGTGGGCCAGCGTCCGGTTCCGCGTCCAGTCCCGCAACGGCGAGCTGCATCTGGACCTGGACCAGTTCGTGCCAGCCGAGGCAGTCCGACCAGCCGATGAGAACGCGCCACCGTGACGAACAGCGAAGGCCCGGCCGTGTTCTGGCCGGGCCTCTTGCTGGGCAGAGATCAAATCAGGTGGTCGTAGCGACCCGCTTTCGCGTCGGCTACGAAGGCCGCCAGCTCGGCGGGCGTGTACACCTGCGTGCGGGCGCGTCGTTCCTCCCCGGGCAGCTTGTCGTCCTGAATGGAGATGTACCCGCCCCGCGCCGCGATCGTGATGCAGTTGCCGGTGCTGCCGCTGGCCAATGGCTTGGCGTGCTCGGCGTGCACGAGCTGGTCGTACAGCTCGTCAGGAACCTGCCGGTACGGGTTGTGTTCGCTCATTTACTCGTCCAATTTCTTCTTTGCCGCGTGCAGCCTGTCCAGGGACTCTCGCCCGGCGAGCGCCTGGGCCAGCGCTGCGTTGAAGGTGTAGGTCACCGACTTGATGGACTCTTTGTCCTCGTAGATGGCTGCCCCGAGGTCGCCGTCGATCTGCACCACCTCCGCGTCCTCATCGTCCGGGAAACCGTAGATCACGAATCCGCCGAAACCGGGCCACGGTGCGGCCGTGAACGGCAGCACGTGCAGTGCCGCGGTGTCGTCCTCGGCGACCTCGCACAGCTTGTCGAGCTGCGCGCCGAGGACGGCCGGCCCGCCAACTTGGTGGTACAGGGTTGCCTCGGCGAGAACGGCGACCAGCCCACCAAAGCCCTCTTCAGTGAGCCGTTGCTGCCGGCGCATCCGAAGCTCGACCAGATCGTCCACGGCCGTAGGCCGCACCCACGCTCGCGCCGCCTCGACCACCGCCCGCGCGTAGTCGGGCGTCTGCAACAGCCCTTGCACGAACGTCGAGTCGTAGGTGCGCAAGGTGGTGGCATCGTCGCCAGCTCGACCATCAGCTCGAGCGTTTCGTGCAGGAACGGCGAGTACTCCTTCCACCACCCGGGTTCCTCGGCGAGCGCGCGAAGCGCCTCGAGCTTCTCCCCAGCCGCCTCGTCCACAGCCAGGGCTGTCAGCATTCGCCGAAGCTGCTCGGCGTCGAGGCGAGCCGTTCCCGCCTCAATCTTGGACAGCTGTCCCTGGCTGATCGTGGCGTTCTTCGGCTGCCCGTCGTTGATCGCCTCGCACAGCTGCCCTTGGCTCAACCTCGCCGCCTCCCGCAGCTTGCGCAGCTGTTGGCCCAACCTCCGGGCTCGGATCGTCTTACGCGCCACCTCGTGCTCCCGCCGAGTCCGTTCCCACACGCGACACCCACTCCTGCCTGTCAACGCAGTTCACCCAGATGGCCGACTAGCGACCCTGGAATTATTCCGACATGATTCCGCATGTGGCCGGAATGGGCTTGGCCACAACAGTAGCGCCGGAGGCGGTCACTGCGGGAGATCCCCCAGTCCCGCAGGCCGAGCCGCCTCCGGCGCGCATACGAACCGCGGTGCCCTGTCGTGACCCCCGACCCCGGCAGGGCACCGCGGCACCACGGGTCAAGACCGGACGGACGGGGCCGATGGGCGAGAACGCACCGCAGGAGCGCGGCGACGAGCCGGTGATCCGCACGCCCCAGGACCTCGCCGAGGCGCTCACCGAGAAGTTCCTGAGCAACGCCGATGCCGGCAACAACGCCGCGAACGACGAGATGATCAGCCAGCTTCGCGAGTGGAAGCGCAAGAACCGATGAGCGCCGCCGACGTCGAGGACGAGCTGCCGCGCCGGTTCTCCGGGCAACTGTTCCCCGAACCGCTGCGCCCGGTGTGGTTCGAGGACAACCCCGAGACCCTGCGCCGCGTGCGCGACGGACTGATCAACCTGCCTACCGACGACGAGAGGTGACCGCCGTGACCATCCAGCTCGAGCTACCCGCACCGGGTACCGAGTTCCCGACGCTCGACCTCGCCGAGCTGGACGAGGTGCCGCTGCGGCCGGCGGTGTACCTGAGCACGTTTGAGCACCGCGAGTTCCCGGCCGCCCTGGCCGTCGCGCTGCCGACCGTCGTGCACGCGCAGCCCCGCCAGATCGGCGAGCTGCACGACGAGCACGAGTTCATCGACGCGCGCAACGGCGCCGCCGTGCGCCTGGTGCTCACCTACGACTGCCACGCCCGCCAGGTCGTCGCCCGCATCGCCGAGGCCGGACCGGTGGGGTTGTGGGATCGGATCGTCACCGCGGCTACGCAGTGGACCCAGGACGGTCGGCCGCCGGCATCCGGGTGGTCCCCGCGCTGACCGCCCGTGGTTCGCAAACAAGCCCCGGCGAATGGGTGGCCGGGGCTTTTTGCTGCGCGGACACCCGTGACCAGCGCGGATCGAGCTACGCTCGACTGGTCGATCACCCGGGGGTGCACAGTGAGCGGACGACCCGAGCAGCAGGGCAGCGACTACGACGACGGCTACGACCCGGACGCATGGAAGGAATTCACGCCCTGGCGGCCGGGCGATCCCTCCACCGCCGACGAAGCGCCCATGTCGGCGGCCGGCGACTTCTTCGAGGGCCGACACTGGACACCGGACACGCGCCCCGGCAGCAACGCCGGGCAGCAGCGCGACGAACGCGGCGGTGGCCGGCAGCGCCGCAGCTGGTGGTGGACCGAGGAGTCAACGCCCCGCCGGTACGAGACCGGCGACCGGGTACGCAACCAGCGTGCCGCCGGGGCCGGCGCCTTCTCTACAGTCCAGCCGGGCACCAAGGGCGAAGTCGTCTCCACCCGCCGAGGCCTGCTCGGCGACGACTACGCCACGGTGAAGTTCGAGAACGGCTACACCGAGGAAGTGCGCACCGAGAACCTCGAGCGCCGCGGGTGGCTCGACTGACCGGCGCTGTGCCAGGGTGAGCGTCGTGCGCTGGTGATCAACCTCTTGCGTTGGTGTCGTTGGCAACTCATTGCGAGTTTTCACGGGGCCGGCGTTCCGGTAACTTTCGCGCAGCAGGCAACGTTGCACCCGAGCATGGGATTTCGGTTATGCCCGGCGCGGTATGGGGCTACTTCTTGCCCGACCATGTCCACCAGGCCACCGGCATGGCGGCTGTCCAGCTGCAGGTGTCGGTCGATCTCGCCTTCGCGCTGCTGTGCCTGGAAGCCGAGATTCAGCGTGTTCCCGTGACGGACCTCGCTGCCCGGGTCGTCTCTCGTACGTTCCACTTCGAGGAGCGACCGTAGAGATAAGGGTGAGCTCAGGTTGGGTCAGGGTGGTGGTGGACGGGTCCGACGCGCAGGTTTGGCGGCGACGTTGTGCTGTGGGGGTGCACCCGTACGGGGATGTCGCGGCGTTGTGCGGAGTCCTAGTGCTCTGTGGTGGGTGGTCGCGCGTGGTGGTCGCGCAGGTGGTGGTAGGCGGCGATCACGGTCGCGAGCCGGTCGCGATCCGGGTGCGCGGTGTCGGGGTGGCAGTCCCGGACCGCGCGCCGGTAGGCCGCAGTGATCTCGGCGGCATCGACGCCGGGCTCGAGGCCGAGTACCGCGTACGGGTCGGGCTGGCCGGCAGGACGGGACGTGGTCATGGCGAGGAACGGGGGGACTCGGGCCGGCATTTAAGCCTGGGTGGGCCACGCTCGTTTGCGGCCGGTGACACGATCCTTACCGGCACGCTAGGTACGCGGCCAGGGTGTAGGCCGGCGACCGGTCGAGGTTGCCGCGGGACCGGTCGTAGCGCCGGGTGGTGCGGGCGTCCTTGTGTCGGGCGAAGTCTTGGGTGTCGCGCAGGCTCGCGCCGGCGTCGAGCGCGAGTGTGATAGCCGTGTGCCGCAGGCTGTGAATCGCGAGCTGCGACCACACCTCGATGCCGGCCGCCTTGGCGAGACGTTGCACGAGGTCCCACACCTGCGAGCGCTGCACCCGCTGGCCGGTCGCGGTGGCCAGCAGCGGGCCGTGCAGCTCGCGCCAGTCGGCGAGCCCGGCCTGCTCGGCGCGATCGATCAGGTAGGCCTCGAGCGCGGCCCACGTGGCCGGCGCCAGCGGCACCTTGGCCTTGCGGTTGCCCTTGCCGAGGATGCCGAGCACGCGGTGTCCTCGGTCGGCGCTGAGATTGTCCACATCGGACGAGAGCAGCTCGTCGACGCGCAACCCGTTGTGTAGCAAGAGTTTCACGGTTGCGTCGGTGCGGAGCCGTTGGCGGCCGCGGTCCTGCTCGGCCGCCTCGAGCAGTGCCCGCGCTTGGTCGCGGTCGAGCCCGATGGTCTCGGTTTCGTCGTCATCGATCTTCGGTCGCTCCACGCCGGCGACCGGTTGGCGGTCCACCAGGTCGTGCCGGGCGAGGTGTTCGTAGAAGCGGGTCAGGGCCGACAGGCGCCGGCGCACGCTCGACTCGGCGGCGCCGGCCGACAGCTGCACGCTGACCCACAGGTCCACGTGCACCCGGCGCGCGTCGAGCACGTCTACGTTCCGCTCGGCCAGCCAGTCCAGCCAGCCGGCCACGTCGCCGAGGTAGGCCCGGCGGGTGCGCGCCGAGCGTAGCCCGAGCAACCAGGTCGCCAGCAGCAGCCGGTCCCGTTGCCCGCGGCGGGACAGCGCGGGCAGCTCGGTGGTCATGTGCTCGAGTACCTCGCCGGCGACCGCGACGGAGGCCGGCAGGCCGGTTGGGTGTGCGCCGCCCGGGGTGTCGGCGTCGAGCACGGCGAGGGTCATGGTCCACACCGTAGCGACGACGACCGACAGAATCGGCCGAATCGGTGGCGCGGTTCCCGCTGGTCACGCATGATCGGCCGCATGGTGCGAGGTTTCCGTCCCAGCTGGCGCCTGGTCCTGGCCCTGGTGACCGGGCTTGCCGTGCTGCTGGTCGGGCTGGACCTTCACCTCGGCGTGTTCCTGACGCTGGTGCTGGCCGTCGTCGCCGCGGCCCTGGTCGGTGCCTACTCCGGGCGGCGCCCGGGAGCGCCGCAAGCACGGCGACGTCGGCGAGAGCCGGAGCGGCCGCAGCTCCGGGCCGGCCATGAGGTGATCACGGTCCGGGACCTCGGCGGCGCGTTCAGCGAGCACGTGCCGGCCGGAACCCGGGGGGTGATCACGGCCGCCGGGTGGGACGGTCTGCACGCCTCGTTCACGATCTACGGTCCGCTCGGTTCGCGGCAGGCGCGGTGTCGAGTGGGGCCGGACGATGTGCGGCGCATCTGAACCTCACCAGAGCCGCGGGGGAGAGCGCCGGGTGCAGCTCGAGGGCTGCCTGCGGCTGGCTCGGCGAGCACATCTGGACTCCCGGAGGGCAGCACAACCGCGCCGGGGCAGGTCGCCGATGAACCCCGGCGGCAGCTGACGCGGGTGAGACGAGCCTGCGCTGCGCTCCGGTCGCCGGCGGCGATCACACCCGGTCAGCCGACCGAGAACCCCCGCCGATCCCTGCGGGACCCCTCTCCGGCCGCGCTGGGCTGGCGCCCGTCCAGATGACGCACCGAGCCCAGGAGGCAGCCATGAACGAGCAGACCATCGTCGGCAACCTGACCCGCGACCCCGAGGTCCACGTAAGCGCGAAGAACGCCCGGACCGTGACCACGTTCGACGTGGCGGTCAACCGCCGGCGGTTCGACCGGGAGACCGGCGAATGGATCGAGCAGACCCCGGTGTTCCACCGCGTGGTGACCTACGGGCAGCTGGCCGACAACGCCGCCGAGTCGCTGCGCCGCGGTATCGAGGTCGCCGTGATCGGCCGGTTCGCCGACGACAGCTACACCGCCGAGGACGGCACCCGCCGGGTTCGGATCGTGCTCGAGGCCGAGGTGGTGGCGCCGAGCCTGCGGTGGGCAATCGCCAGGCCGATGAAGGTCTCCCGCGACGCCGGCGCCCCGGCCGAGGTCTCCGAGGAGATGGGCGCCTGAACCCGCAGCGGGGCCGCCAGCGCGGCGGCCCCGCTCTTACCCGTTGTCCTCGTGGACTTGAGCGAGGCGATCGAGGGAGGCCGCGACGGCCAGCAACGCGAACGCGATCGCACGGGAGTCTTCATCCGCGGACGCCGCGGCTTCGTGGGCACGAGTGGCGTAGTCGCCAGGATCGTCCATGCTCCTCATGGACCAGCACGCTACCGAGTGAGTCGGCGAACCAGGCCGAACACGATCGGCTCGTCGGGCCAGCTGCCCGTAGGTCAGCGGATGAGCTGCACCCGCACGTCCAGCTCGACCTTGGACCAGGGACGGTCAGCCGTGACGGCGAAGCCCTCGGCAATGCTGGCCGCAGTGGCCAGGCAGGCCCGGTCCCCGAGGGAGAGGCCGGCGGGCCGGGTGGCCGGCCACAGCTCCGCGGCCACGGCCGCGGCGTCCGCGGTGAACGGGTGCACGTCCACCCCGAGATCGCACAGCCCGTCCACCGCGGCGCGGGGCATCGGGTGGTCGAACGCGATGAGTTTGGTCAGGACTTCGCTGTAGTTGACGGTGGACAGCACCGCGTTGCCGAGGTGCTCGGCGACGGCTTCATGCCCGGGCTCGCGGTAGATCAGGGCGAGGACCGCGCTGGCGTCGAGGACCGCGGTCACGCCGCCCCCGTCCCGCCGTCGCCGGCCTCGGCCACGGTCGCGTTGTAGCTGGAGTCCTCGCGGGCGGCCTCGGCGCGCCGCTCGGCGATCAGCTCATCCACCACGCTGCCGGTGTGCCCGGCGCCCTGCTTGGCAGCGATCGCCTCGTCCTGGATGCGGGCGAGCAGGTGTGCCCGGTCCTCGAGCACGACGCGGCCGCGCTCGACGTAGCACACCAGCGAGGCTCCGGCCGCGATCCCGGCCGCCCGGCGAACCTGCGCCGGAATCGTCACACGCCCATCAGGTGCGACGGACACATCACCACGAGCCGAATGACTCTCTACATTCGTCATACCGCGATACTATACGGCGGACCACCCGATCTATGCCGAATGATTGGGTAAAAACGGCGCACTGCCGAGGTATCCGGCGGACAGGGGCCTGTCCGGCAACCTGACGATAATCGCCTATATCGCCAGGTCTTCTCTGACGAATCGACGGCCCTTGAACCGGGGCCGCCGCCGACGCGCGGGCCGAGCGCGACGATGCCTGTGTGCGGGCCGCCTTGCCATGCGACGGGCCCGAGTTGTTCCACGCGGGCGAGACGTTCCGACACACCTTGCGGACGAGGTATAGCGGGTCGATGACGACGGCGCGCCCGTCACCCGGGTTCGTGCCGCGCGGGGTGACTCGCGGTTTCCCCCTTGTTTCACCAGTTTGTCACTGGTGGCTGGTCGGACCACGCGGTGATCATCAGTATGTGGATCTGTGTAGGGCTGTCGGGACACGCCGCGGCATGGTGCTTGTCATTCGGCAATCTGTCGGGGTCGGCCGTTACTCTTCGATCCGTTGGCCCGCCAGGTCTTCCGCGTCGCTCGGCGAGTTCCGCCGAGATCCTCGGCACCGGCTGAGGGTTGTGGGTTGCGTGAGCAGCCCGCCCCGGACCTGGAGGAGCTGATAGTGGCGAAGCGGAACAAGCGCGCCGAATGCGCGCGGTGCCGTTGGCTCAACAGGACGAGGGGAACAGTGGCTGGCACCACTGGCCCCCTGCTCGTCCTGCTGGCCTTCGCCCACGAGGTTGTGCGCCTCGTGAACTGAGGCCCGGTAGCCGGGCCACCTGCACGGCGGGGTCGGTCTTCGGATCGGCCCCGCCCACCTCGTTCACCGACATTTTCCACGGCGATGTCATCGGCCGCGAACGGTCGCAGTATTACACGAGTTCGGCCCGTTGGCACCGGCGAGCTGAGGCGGACACGCCGCTGGTCGCGGGGTTTCTCTCGACCTTCGGTCCCGGCTCACGGTACGGGCTGGCACCGACATTTTCCGCCTCGGCTTCCCGCCCGTGGGGCGGCCGGTCACCCCATCGCGGGCGGGACGCCGAGGACGTCGGAGACCAGCTCGCGTAACGCGGTGAAGGCCGTTTTCTCCGGGAGGTTCTCGCGGTAGGCCCGTTCCTCGGCGAGCGCGGCGGCGACCAGCAGCTCCCGGGATTCCGCGCGCGGCCGCAGACGGCGGGCGGGCGGTTCGTAGTCACCGAGGGGACGCAGGCCGAAGTGTGTGATGTCCATGGTTCGACGCTGGCACGTCGTCGGCGCCGAAGACAGCCCCGACCGCACAAACTGGGGATAACCCGGTTGCTGTGGACAACACACGGCGCCGCGCGGACGATGCCTGTGATCGGCGAGACTGGGCTGGTCAGCGCACGGTGCAGTCATGTGCGAGGCCGACGCGACAGCAGACGACCCGGGGCGGCTGGTGCTGGGAGCGCGGTCTTGACAGCTTTGGCCATCGCCTCGACGTCCCCGATTCCGCCGCGGTCGTAGACCCGCCTCAGGAGTCGGAGCACGGCCAGGCGGTAGAGCAGCCAGCACGGTGCGGGCAGGCCGGCACCGATCAGGCCGAGAATGAGGGTTGGGTTCACCCGAGTTCTCCGTCAGCGTGTTCCTCCCACGCTGACGGGGCGGGCTTGCCGCAACGAGGACGGCTTTCACCAACGGACTCGATGATGATCATCGACCCGTGGCGCTCGGCCGGCTACCGAGATACCTTCCATCGTTGCGTGCCCCTTCGCGATCACGACATCGCGTGCCGAGCGGGACTCGGTAAGGGCTCCTGTGCTGGTCCACATTCTAGACCGGGTACCACCGGGCGCGGTGCCACCTGGACCTGCGAGCCGATCGCCAGCGAAGGCGCACGAAGGCCTGGCCCACTACGTGATCGTGGAGCAGGCCCGGCAGGTTGCCGTGGTCGAGGTGCAGTGGTTCGGCTGACACCGTTCGTGCTGGTCACGAGCCATTCCGGCCCGTGTGAGTTCGGAAAACTCCCCGCGCAAATGGAGTAATGAGCGCACGATGGGGGGCATGAGTGACGAAAGTGCTCCGGCGAAAGTCGGATGGTGGGGGCGCCACTCAGGCAGACTCGTGCTCCTCGGGCTGCTGGTTTTCGCCCTGGTGTTGTGGCCCTTCTCCGACTGGGAGGTCTGGGCGTGGGTGTTCGGGCTCGGCGCGACGATCCTGGTCGGCGTGACCCTCGGCGCGATCGGCGCGCGCGAACGGCTCGGCCCGACCTGGATTCTCTCGGCCGGTCTGTTGGTGGTCATCGGCTTCCTGATCGGGTACACCACACCGGCCGTATGGGGCCTCGGCGCCGGCATCGTATTGACCCTGCTGGGCATCGTCGCGGTCAGCGGCAAGGTGGGCGTGTCCCGCAAGGTGTGGCTCACGTCGTTGATCGCCGGGCCGGTGTTGCTCGTCGTCTGTGCGATCGTGATCACGATCGGCGCCGTCCAGCTGCACCGGCAGCGGGAGCAGGCCGCGCGGGAGTTTCACGATCTCCAGGTGTCCAAGATTCTGCCGCGGCCGCGGGGCGCGGTACTCCTGCTCGTGGAGACGATCGGGTTCCAGCAGAAGACCCAGAACGCGTGCTCCGTGTTCACCGATCAGGCGCGCGAGCAGTTCGCCCACGCGAACGGCGCGGACACGTGCGAGGGCGCCGTGGCGAGCCTGCACCGGCAGGTGCGCCACGCCGACCAGTACGTCAACTACGTGTGGATTCCCAGCCAGGCCGACCAGCTGTTGCCGGATGGCAAGACGACCATCATGGACGCTTGCCATCTCGAGTTTGGCAACTTCATCGCTGGTACCGACAGCGCCGCTGGCCCGCAGATCGGGCGGCTGACGTTCGTGCAGCAGTACGGCAACGGGTCGTTCATCACCGACTACCAGCCCTGCTAGGCCACGTGGAGCGAGATGACGGGCGCGTGTGGTTCAGATCCCGGTCGGCCGTGAGCGCGACGCGTACAGCATGGCGGGACGGCCCGCCGGCCATTTTCCGCGTAGCTCGCCCTGGTCCGCGCCGCGCGGCTACGCTGCGGGTCGTCGTTGCACGTTGGGAAGGACCTTCTGATGGTTGAGCAGGACGGGACGAGGCCGCGGCGTCGGCGGCGGTCGAGCGAGGTGGACGACCAGCTGGCGGAGCTGCTGGCCAAGCGCGACACCTTGGACGCGGACAAGGCTGAGCGGGATCGGATCGAGAAGGAGGCGCTGCGGAGGTACGCCGAGGCGCAGGTGCAGCTTGCGGGGATCGACAGCGAGACGCGGCGCAGGGTGGATGAGTTGCAGCAGCAGATCGCCGATGTGCAGCAGAAGGCCCGGGATGATCGGGCGGCCGGTGAGCAGGTGCAGGCAGAAGCGTTGGCGGCGCTGAACGGCGATCCAGTGGGCCGGAAGGCTGAGGAGCTAGCGCAGCTGTTCGACCTGCCGATCAAGCGGGTGCGTCGGATGATCCGGGAAGGGAAGCCGGGCAAGGCGCCCGGTTCTGCGGCGAGTTCGGTGTCCTCACCGCGGCCGACGAAGGACGCACCACACGGATCGGCCGCACGTTCGGATGCAGGAACCACAGCGCTCAGCAATCCCGCACCGACCGCCGCGGCACGGACCGTGGCGCCGCCGAGTCCGGCGACTGATGGCGCAACGTCGGCGTAGTCAAACTGTTCACGTAGCGGACCGGGTAACGCCATATGCGGAGCCCGGTCCGTTCCCATATCTGCTGTCGATCGGTTACCAAAGGCGGCCGGGATGACTTGGTTCTTGGTCATCAGCGATGGCCAGATGCAGGCAGGCATCGGCCAATCAGAAATTACCTTCGGTCCCGGCATTTGGCGACCTTGACGGTTCGAGGCCACGCAGCTCCCCCGGGGGCGGTCACGTTCTGTTGCGGTTCTGTGCGCGTCACCTGCCGGCCGCTAGAGCGCCCAGCCGGTCGGGGGTAGCGAGCTATTCATCTCCGATGAGGCCGTGCCGGTGGAGTTGTTCGGCGACGCGCCGGTCGCGGCGCGGTGTGCTGGCGTTGGCGGGTACGGGTGCGTGGGTGATGCGCTTCGCGGTGGGTGAGGGGTGCGATGCGGTGGTGCGGGGTACCTAGACGCCGCGAGCGGCGTCGTCGGCGCGCTGCGCGACTGCTGGTCGGCCATCCGGCGGAACGGTCTCTGTCGGGCCGGTGCTCTCTCTGGGCTCCTGGTTTCCCTGGCACAGGCCCCCTCATCTCGACCTCTTTCTCGCCTCTACTGACCTGCTCACCTTCACCTCATGCCGTCACCCTCCAGCCTCCTCACTACCGCACTCCTGCCTCTACACCTATCTGCCCTACCGCCTCCAACAGACCACACACCTATGCATTAGAGAAATGATCTTGGTAAGCTCAGGATCATGCTGCGCATCACGGCCGTGTCCGCCGGCGCGGTTGACTACCTACTCAGGGGTAGCAACTGTGCCGAGCATCGGCACGCACCGGAGCGCAACCAGGACCGCGAGCTCGACGGTCCTGGTTATTTTTTGTCGGCATCCGAGCACGGTGAGGCGCCGGGCATCTGGGGCGGAAACGGCGCCGGTTACTTCGGCGTTCGGGCCGGTTCTATGGCGACCGAGGAGGACGTGCGGAAGGTCTTCGGCGAGCTGAAGGACCCGGAGTCGGACGAGTACCTCGGCCGGGCTCCGCGGAACTACAAGAGCTACGAGAAGCTCTACGCGGAGGCCATCGCGCGTGAATCGGACGCGACACCGGAGCGGCTGCGCGAGATCAAGCAGGAGTGTCTCGGTGGGCAGCGGAAGGCCGTGGCCTACTACGACCTGACGTTCTCGCCGGTGAAGTCGGTCAGCGTCTACTACGCAGCGTTACTAGCTGAGGGGCGAACCGAGGACGCGCAGAAGGTGCTCGCCGCGCACGAGAACGCCATCAACAAGGCGATGGACTACGCCGAGAAGCACGCCGCCTACACGCGCACTGGTTACCACGGCAAGGCGCTCGACGGCCGATCGGTCGGCAAGTACGAGGAAGCCACTGGCCTCATCTGGACGTCCTGGCGACACTCCACCAACCGCGACGAAGAGCCGCAGCTCCACAGCCACGTCGCCGTGCTGAACCGCGTAGTCACGGCGTCGGACGGGAAGTGGAGGGCGCTTGACGGCAAGTCCTTCCAGCCGATCAAGCAAGGCATCGACGCCTACTACACGCGCGCACTTGAGCACGATCTCCGCCGCGACCTCGGCGTGGTGTTCGCCAACCGGCCGGACGGCAAAGCGCGCGAGATTCTCGGCATCGACCACGAGCTGTGCGCGGACGCGTCCAGCCGACGCGCGACGATCGAAGCGCGAGTCGCCGAGCGCGTGGCCGAGTTCGTGGAGCAGTACGGTCACGAACCCTCACCACAGCAGCTCAAGGAGATCACTCAAACCGAGACGCTCGACAGCCGCGCAGCTAAGACCGGAACGGCGCCCGACGAGCAGTACACGAACTGGTCCAGCGACAAGAGCGACCGACTGTCGGCGAGCCTTGATGCCGTGGAGGCCGCCGCCGCCGAAGTCTCTCTCAACGGCCACCCGGACCTGAAGCTCGGAGCGCACGCGACGATCGAGGAGGCACTCCAGGCTGCGGTTGAGTCGGTGCAGGCGAAGTACAGCACGTGGGACCGCGGCAACCTCGAGGCCGCGATCGGCGCGGAGCTTGACCGGTCACACGGCATCGACGGAGACCTGCACGAACTCGCCGATCAGGTACTCAAGGCAGGTAACCAGTACGGCGTCCTGACCGTTACGGCCCCCGACCCGACGACGGTTCCCGCTGCGCTCCAGCGTGAGGACGGGCGGAGTATCTACCGGCCGCACGTGGACGAGAAATACGCGACCGAGCGGCATCTCAGCACCGAGGAGCGGGTGGTGGTCGGTGCCCGGCAGCTCACGGCGCCGACCATCGACGGCCCAGACCTCGAGCTGCTGCGGGTCGAGCTGGAGGCCAACGGCCTCAAGCCCGACCAGGCCGCCGCGGTGCTGGGCACCGTGTCGTCCGGCTGCGCCGGCGACGTGCTGATTGGCCCTGCCGGCGCCGGGAAGTCGCACACGGTCGGCGTCCTCACCGACGTGTGGCAGAACCATTTCGGCACCCGAGTATTGGGCCTGGCCACCTCGCAGCGCGCCACCCAGGAACTCGAGGGACACGGGCTCGAGGCGATCAACACCACGGCGTTCCTCAACCGGTTCACCCCCGACGCGCAGACCGGCGAGGTCCGGGACTTCGTGCGGCCGGGCGACCTGTTCGTAGTGGACGAGTCTGGTATGTCGTCCACGGCCGAGCTGGCCCGCATCGCCAAGCTGGTCGAGGAGGGCGGTGGCAAGCTGCTTTACACCGGTGATCCCGAGCAGCTGGACGCGGTGGGCGCGGGTGGCCTGTTCGACCTCATTGGCCGCGACAACGGCGCGTTCGAGCTGGAGAACGTGCAGCGGTTCCACGACATCGACCCGCAGACCGGTGAGCGCATCATCCGGGAGTGGGAAGCCGACGCATCGCTGCGGATGCGTGTCGGCGACACGAGTGTCGTCCGCGAATACGAGGACCGGGGCCGGCTGCGCGGCGGCACCCGGGAGGAGATCCAGGACGCCGCGATCCGCGGCTACATGGCCGACACCCTGGACGGACTCGAGTCGCTGCTGATCGTCGGCAGTAACGCCGAGGCCGCCAACTTGTCCGCGCGGATTCACGCGCAGCTGGTCGAACTCGGCAGGGTGCAGCCGGAGGTGGTCGCGACCGACCGCGACCAGAACCCGCTCGGCGTTGGTGACGTGATCCAGGCGCGCAAGAATGCGCGTCTGGACACCTCGGACGGCCGGCGGGTGATCAACCGGCTGACCTACGAGGTGCTCGGCCACGACGACCGCGGCCGGCTGATGGTTCGCCAGCGCGAGACCGGCACCCTCGCGCACCTGCCGGAGTCCTACGTGCGGCAGCACGTCGCCTTGGCCTACGCGAGCACCGACTACGCGGCGCAGGGCCGCACCGTCGATACCGGACATGGCCTGTTGGATGAGACGACCACCCGCAACGCCGGGTACTCCCGCCTGACGCGTGGTACGGCGCGCAACACGGCCTACGTCGAGACGCACCGGGCGCCCGACGAACACGGTGTCGAGCGGCTCGACGTCACGCCCGGCGAGGCGTTCGCCGCCGTGCTCGAGCGGGACGGCACGCAGTCCGCCGCGCTCCTGGCGATGCGCGAAGGTCTGGAGACTTCGGCCGGTCTCGGCACAGTCGGCACGCAGTGGGACCTGGTGTCGAAGGAGTACGCCAGCGACCGCTACACCGACGTGCTGGCGGAGCTGTTCAGCCCCGAGGACATGGACCGCATTACGTCAGAACTTGGCTACGACCGGTTCATGCGTGCCGTCCGCGAGGCCGAGCTGAAGGGCCACAACGCAGCGAACATCATCCGCGAATCGGCGCAGCTGCGCGACATGTCCGGTGCCGACTCCTGGAGTGATGTGCTGCGCGCCCGGCTGCGCAAGCACGCCGAGGAGCGCCAGCCTGAGCAGCAGGTGGACCCGACGAACTGGACCACCTTGCAGGCCCCGATCGAGGGCGAGATCGGCCAGTTCACGCACGAGCTGGCCGTGCTGGCCAGCGACCGGCAGCAGGCCCTTGGCCGCCAGGCCGCCGAGGAGCTGCCCGAGTGGGCGCTGGTCAACCTCGGCCCCGTGCCCGACGAGGACGGGCAGCGCCGGGAGTGGATTCGCCGCGCCGGCATCGCGGCCGGCTACCGCGAGCTGCACGCGATCCCAGACACCTCGCTCTCGCTCGGCCCGGCGCCGAGCCGCGAACAGGAGTTCCACCGGGCGCTGTGGCAGCAGGCCTACGCCGCGCTTGGCCGGCCCACCGACGCGATGGACTACTCGGCCGCGACCGAGCACGAGCTGCGCGAGATGCGCGCTCGGTGGCAGCGCGAGCGCACGTGGGCGCCGGCCTACGTCGCCGACGAGCTTCAGCAGGCCTACCAGGTCGCCGCCGACTACCGCGCCGACGCCGCCTACGGGCGGGCTCAGCTGGAGCAGATGGCCGTCGAGTCCGAGGTCTACGCCGAGAGCGTGCGGCAGGTCGAGCTGGCCGAGCGCCTGGCCGAGCAGTACGCGGAGAAGGCCCGCTTGCTTGAGGACGTGCACCTGGCCCGCGGGCACTGGTTCGACTCGACCGAGGACGCCCGCCTGGCCGCCCAGATGGCCACCGAGGAACTGGAGCGGCGGGACCTGCCGCTCGAGGCGCAGCGGCCGCAGGCCGAGCAGCTCGAGCTGTTCGAGATCGCCGACGAGGCCGAGGTGGGCGCCGATCCCGGCCCGGCCGAGCCGGTCATCCCGGCGCAGCGGCAGGCCGAGCTGGCTGCCGAACGCGCCGAGCGGGAGCAGCAGGCCGGCGTGGGCGCCGAGGTCGAGGCCGAGCGGACGACGGAACCGGAGCAGGCCGCCCTGGAGGCTGGCACCGAGCAGGAGACCGACCGGCGCCAGTGGTGGCAGCGGTGGGCCGACAAGATCGGCGCACCGCGTGAGCGCGAGGTGGAACCGGAACAGGCCGAGGTCCGCCCGGAGCCCCAGGAGGAGCGCGAGCGCGCGGCCGCGACCCCGCGCCAAGCCGAGCAGGCGCGCGAGACGCAGCCGGAGCGGGACACCGAGCGGGACCGGGCCGAGGACCTGCCCGCCGACCGCGAACCCGGCCGGGAGGCCGAGCGCACCCAGGAGCGCGCGGCCGAGCAGCAGGTGGACCCGAACCAGCTCGAGCTGTTCGACCTCGAGCCGACGCCAGGCGATGTGGTGAAGGCGCAGCCGGTCCGCGGCGCCGAGCACGATCAGGCCGAGGAGCTGGACCGCAGCGCCGAGCACGAGGCCGGCCGCGATGTGGGCGAGACACTCGCCGAGGTGCGGCGGCAGGCTCGGGCGGCCGAGCAGCTGCGGACGCAGCGGGCCGCGGCCGAACGCGCGCGGGCCGAGCAGCGCCAGGTCGAGCAGGCCGCCGAGATGGCCGAAGCCGAGCGGCAGCGCCGGGACGAGGCCGAGCGGATCCGCCAGCAGCAGACCGAGCAGGCGCGCGAACAGCATCGCGAGCACGAGCCGGAGATCGAGCTGGTGCGCTCGGAGCCCAGCTCGCCGGCCGAGCAGTCGCAGCGCGGCCGCGGTGGCCGCTAACCGCGTCGAAGAACCGTTGTGGTGGTGTTTGTGGTGGTGGGGTGGGGTGTGCGCGCCTAGTGTGCGGGTCGCTGCCCCCAATGCAAGGAGCTTGGCCCGGCTGACGCCGGCGGCCCTGCGGGCCGTCCTTGCATTCGGGTCCCCT
>NZ_JAAXLS010000074.1 GCF_012328925.1 Amycolatopsis acididurans | reverse complement strand
CCACCCCGCCGCCCGCATCTGGAGGAGAGCCGTGAGCACGCCCCACTACAGCCCAGACGGGCTGACCTACGCAGACATCACCGCACTGCAACGCGAGGTCACCGCGGAACTCCGCCGCGAGGGCCACATCCCGTGGCCGCGCCGCAACCGGCGGCGCGGCGCCGACTCCCGGCCGCGCGACGCGCGCACCCAAGCCGCGCCGGCGTCCCGGCCTCCCGCGGCACGACACGATCAGCGACACGGGGAGCACCAGTGAGCCACCAGGACACGGCCGGGTCGTCTGCCGTGCGCATTCCCGCCGACGTCGACATGGCCGATCGCGTCCTCGGCCCGTTGACCGCCCGCCAATTGGGGATCCTCGCGGTGACCGGGCTGGTGCTCTACGCCGCCTGGTCCGCCACCCGCGCGGTCCTGCCGGTCCCGGTGTTCCTCGCGCTAGCCATTCCGGTCGCGGCGACTGCGGTGTTCCTCGCGCTCGGCCAGCGTGACGGGATCAGCCTGGACCGGTTGCTGGTCGCCGCGATCCGGCAACGCATGGGACCGCGCCACCGGGTTGCCGCCCCCGAAGGCGTCCGGCCCGCGCCGGAATGGCTGACCACCCAGGCCGCCGCCACCAGCGCGAGCCGGGTGGCGGGCAGTCGCAAGAGCAGGCCGGCCAAGGGCAAGGCGCCGGTGTCTGAGCAGATCTCGCCGTCGGCGTTGCGGCTGCCCGCCGAGGCGGTCACCGACACCGGGGTCGTCGACCTGGGCAGCGATGGCCTGGCCGTGGTCGCGGTTGCCTCGACGGTGAACTTCGCGCTGCGGACACCGGCCGAGCAAGAGGCGCTGGTCGCGAGCTTCGGCCGCTACCTGCACTCGCTCACCGCGCCCGTGCAGGTGTTGGTGCGCACCGAACGGCTGGACCTGTCCGGCCAAATCAGCGAGTTGCGGGCACGCGCGGGCGGGCGGCCCCACCCGGCGTTGGAGGCCGCCGCCCTCGAGCACGCCGACTACCTCGTGCAGCTCGCCGAGCAGACCGACCTGCTGCGCCGCCAGGTGCTGCTGATCCTGCGCGAACCGATCGGCGGCGCGACCGCCGCGCCGGCCGACGGGCTCGGCGGACCCGGCCCACTCGCGGTGCTGTCCTCGCTCGCCCGTGGCAAACGCCGCGCGACCACCACTGGCGCGGCCGGTGCCGGGGCGCGGCGGGCGGCCGAATCGCGGCTGGTGCGCCGCCTCGGCGAGGCGATCGAGCTGCTCGCCCCGGCCGGAATCGTCATCACCCCGCTGGACGCCGGGCAGGCCACCGCCGTGCTCGCCTCGGCGTGCAACCCCGACACCCTCCTGCCGCCGTCGGCGGCCCTGGCCGGAGCCGACGACGTCATCACCACCGCCGGCGGCGACCTGGATGACGACCTCACCGACGACCGCACGTTCTGGCCGCCCGACGGCCGTGCCGAGTTCGGCCAGGACCAATACGACCCGGACGACGGCGAGGACGACGACTGGGACGACGAAGACGACCAATACGACGACGGCGACTTCGAGGAGAGGGGGCGGTTGTGATGACCACCCGAGCACGAGCCCGGCGCGGCCAGCGCCGCCCCACGACCCGGCCCGCCGCGCGCCGAGCCGGGCACCGGGCCGCCGCGTTCACCCCCGACGCGCTGTCGGTCGGTGCCCGGCACCTGGAGGTCGGCAACGAGTGGGTGGCCAGCTTCGCCGTCACCGGGTTCCCCCGCGAAGTCCATCCCGGCTGGCTCGCGCCGTTGCTGACCTACCCCGGCAGGTTGGATGTCGCGCTGCATGTCGAGCCGATCGACCCGGCTACCGCCGCCGCCCGGTTGAAGAAACAGCTCGCCAAACTCGAGTCCGGCCGGCGGCACACCGCCGAGCACGGCCGTCTGTATGACCCGCAGGTCGAAGCCGCCACCGAAGACGCCTACGACCTGTCCTCCCGCGTGGCGCGGGGCGAGGGCAAGCTGTTCCGCGTCGGGCTGTATCTCACCATCCACGCCCCCACCGAGCGCGCGCTGGCCGACGAGGTGGCCGCGCTGCGCTCCCTCTCTGCGAGCCTGCTGCTGGATGCCAAGCACACCACCTACCGGTCGCTGCAGGGCTGGGTCTCGACCCTGCCGATGGGCCTCGATCTGATCGGGATGCGCCGCACCTTCGACACCAGCGCGCTCGCGGCGGCGTTCCCGTTCACCAGCCCTGACCTGCCCGCCGCCGACCCCACCAGCGTGGCCGCCCCGTCGGGGGTGCTCTACGGCTACAACGTCGGGTCGCAGGGGTTGGTGCACTGGGATCGTTTCGGCGAGGGGATGCACAACCACAACTCGGTCATCCTCGGCCGTTCCGGTGCGGGCAAGTCCTATCTGGTGAAGCTGGAACTGCTCCGGTCGCTGTATCGCGGGATCGAGATCGCGGTCGTCGACCCCGAGGACGAGTACGCCCGTCTCGCGAGCGCGGTCGGCGGCACCTACGTGCATCTCGGCGCCGCAGGCGTCCGGCTCAACCCGTTCGATCTGCCGATCCACACCCGGCCCGATGGGCGCCGCACCGCGCCGAAGGACGCCCTGATCCGGCGCAGCCTGTTCCTGCACACCGTCATCGCCGTGCTGGTCGGCGGGGAGCTGGAGGCCGCCGAGCGGGCCGCGCTGGACCGGGGCATCGCCGCCACCTACCAGCAGGTCGGGATCACCGCCGACGCCCGCACGTGGACCCGCCCGTCACCCACGTTGCGGACCTTGCGCGACCAGCTCGCCACCGCGGGCCAGGCCGGCGACCGGGCCGCCGCCGAGCTCGCCGCGCGGCTGCATCCCTATGTGGAGGGCGCGTTCAAGCAGCTGTTCGACGGCCCGACGACCACGAACCCCGAAGGCCACCTGGTGGTGTTCAGCCTGCGGGACCTGCCCGACGAGCTGAAGCCCATCGGCACCCTGCTCACCCTGGATGCCGTGTGGCGGCGGGTGTCCAACCCCGCGATCCGCCGCCCGCGCCTGGTGGTCGTGGACGAGGCATGGCTGCTGATGAAAGAGAAATCGGGCGCGGAGTTCCTGTTCCGCATGGCCAAGGCCTCCCGCAAGCACTGGGCGGGGCTGACCGTCGCCACGCAGGACACCGCCGATGTGCTCGGCAACGATCTCGGCAAAGCGGTGGTGGCCAACGCCGCGACCCAGATTCTGCTGCGGCAGGCGTCCCAGGCCATCGACGAGATCACCCAGACCTTCGATCTGTCGGCCGGGGAACGTCAATTCCTGCTCTCGGCGGACCGGGGCCAGGGATTGCTGTCGGCGGGAACCCAGCGGGTCGCGTTCCAGAGTATTGCCTCACCGACCGAGCATTACCTCGTCACCAGCAACCCGGCCGAACTCGCCGGATACGAGGACAACGCGGACACCGGCGACACCGAACAGTCCTATGTCGACCTGGGCTTCGCTGACGACACCGCCGACGAGCAGGCGTACGCGGCCGAGACCGATGAATTCGGTTCGGCCGGCCCCGACGACGACATCGAACTCGATGCCGCCTAACAGCCGCCATTCCGTTTCCGTCTGACCATTCTTCGCAGCCTTTTGGGGAAGGAACCGCAATGCGTGCCTGGATACCTGCTGCCCTCATTCACCCCGAGCTGTCCACCCCGCCGGCCACCACCGGACTGGCCCGCACGGGGCTGTCCGGTGGGTGGCTCGGCGACTACCTGCGTGACCCCGGCGGCGCGATGCTCACGCTCCTGGCGCATCTGCGGGATTGGGCGATCACGTGGGGACCGATCGTTGCCCCGGTGCTCGCGCTCGGCGCCGCCGGGTTCGTGCTCGGCCGGCGCCGGTGGGCGCGCCGCTGCCACGCCAGGTTGGTCGCCGACGCCCGCCAGGTGACCGTGCTCGCCCCACCCCAGGTCGATCCCGCGGGCGGGCAGGCGTTGTGGTCCAACCTGGTCGGGCTGTTGCGCCCGGCGTGGCGGCGGGCCTTCACCGGGCAGCCGCACGTGGCGTGCGAGTACGTGTTCTCCGAGTCGGGCGTCGGTATCCGGCTGTGGGTGCCCGGTGTGATCCCACCCGGCTTGGTTGAACGCGCGATCGAGGCGGCGTGGCCCGGCGCGCACACCCGCGTCGGCCCCGCCAACCCACCCCTACCCGCGCCCGGAGACGGGCAGCGGCGGCTGGTCATCGGTGGTGAGCTCCGGCTCGCCCGTTCCGAGGCGCTGCCGATCCGTGTCGACTTCGACGCCGACCCCATCCGCGCCCTGATCGGCGCGCCCGTGGGTTTGGGGCGCGACGAGTACGCCTGCGTCCAGATCCTGGCCCGCCCGGTCACCGGCCGCCGCGTCGCCAAGGCGCGCCGCTCCGCGCGGCGGGTCCACACCGGCGGCTCCACCCGGCTGGTCGGTCGCCTGCTGGATCTGATCACCCCCGGCGTGAAGACCGGACCGGCCCGGCACACCACGAAGTCCGGTGCGTTGCACAGCGATCCGCAGACCTCGCTGGAGTACGCGGCGCAGAACCGCGCCATCGTCGGCAAGCAGCGCGGCTCCCAGTACGAGACGGTGATCCGCTACGCCGTCGCCACCCTCCTCCCGGCCAACGCCACCGACGCCGAGGTGCGCGCGGCGCGGGACGTCGCCCGCGGCCGGGCACACGCCCTGGCCGCGAGCTTCGCGTCCTACACCGAGCACAACCACTACACCCGCCGCCGCGTCCGCCACCCCGGCCCGGTGCTGGCCGACCGGCGCCTCGGCACCGGCGACCTGCTCTCGGTGGGTGAGCTGGCGGCCCTGGCGCACCTGCCTGTCGACGAGGCGATCCCCGGTGTCCAGCGGGCCGGAGCCCGCGCGATCGCCCCGCCACCGGGCATCGCCACGCCCGGCCCGGCGGCGAAGCCGATCGGGGTCACCGACACCGGCCACGAACGTCCCGTGGCGCTGCGCGTCCCGGACGCGCGGCACCATCTGCACGTCATCGGCGCCACCGGCAGCGGTAAAAGCACGTTGCTGGGCAACATGATCCTGGCCGACGCCGAGGCCGGGCGCGGGATCGTGCTGATCGACCCCAAGGGCGACCTCGTCACCGACGTCCTGTCCCGGCTCCCGAAATCCGCCGGCGACCGCGCCGTGCTCTTCGACGCCGACTCGAAATCCCGTCCGCCGTGCCTCAACCCCTTGGACGGCGGGGAAACCGACCTGACCGTCGACAACCTCGTCTCGGTGTTCCGGCGGGTGTACTCCGCGTTCTGGGGGCCGCGCACCGACGACGTGATGCGCGCCGCGTGCCTGACCCTGCGCACCCAGGAAGGCGTCGCCACACTCGCGGACCTGCCGAAGCTGCTCGCCGACCCCGCCTTCCGGTCACGGGTAACCGCCGGGGTCACCGACCCGGTGCTGCGCGGGTTCTGGTCCTGGTACGAGGAACTCACCGACTCCTCCCGCAGCCAGGTCATCTCTCCGTTGATGAACAAGCTGCGCGCGTTCCTGTTGCGGCCGTTCGTGCGGGACGCCATCGCGGGCGGACATTCCACAGTGGACATGTCCAGTGTGCTCGACGGCGGTATCTGCCTGGTGCGCATTCCCAAGGGAAGTCTGGGTGAGGAGACCACCCGCCTGGTCGGTTCCCTGGTGTTGGCGCGCACATGGCAGGCCACCACCGGCCGCGCCCGAACCCCGCAACGGCAACGCAACGACGCGTCGCTGGTGATCGATGAGTGTCACAACTTCCTCAATCTGCCCTACCCGATCGAGGACATGCTGGCGGAGGCGCGGGGGTTCCGGGTCGCGATGACCCTGGCCCACCAGCACCTGGGCCAGTTGCCGCGTGAGTTGCGGGAGGGCATGTCGACCAACGCCCGCAGCAAGATCTTCTTCAACGCCTCCCCGGAGGACTCCCGCGAGCTGTCCCGGCACACCAGCCCGCGGCTGTCCGACCACGACCTCGCGCATCTCGGCGTCTACCACGCCGCCGTGCGCCTTGTCCTGAACGGGGAGGAGGCGCAGCCGTTCACCATGCGCACCCAGCCGCTCCCGCGCGCGATCCCCGGCCGCGCCCGCGAGATCCGCGGGATCGCCCGCCGCGCCGCCCGCAGCCGCGCCGCCGACGCCACCGCGCCCGCGTCCGGGTCGCGGTCCCGGCCGCCGCAGCGGCCCGCCGCGCCCACGGGGCAGCCGCAGTCGCGGCCGTCGTCTCGTGTCCGGCCGCGCAGTGCCGACCCGCGCCGCCACGGCTGACCGACACCACGGAGCGAAAGTCCCTGCCACACACCATTTTCTGGAGGTTTGTGCCGTGATTACCAACCCGACCAGGCAACGCGCGCTGCGGGGCCACAAGGCGACCCGGCCCACCCCTCGCGCCGCGAACACCGCCGATCACCAGGCGGTGCTGGCGTGGCGGCTGACCCCGCGGGACCGGTGGATCATCCGGATGCTGCACGAGCACCGCGTGCTCACCGCCCACCAAATCACCGCCTTGGCCTTCCCATCGTTCCGGTCCGGCCGGATGCGGCTGCGGGAGCTGTTCCAGTGGGGCGTGGTGGACCGGTTCCAGCCGTTCATCACCGCCGGCACCGCGCCAATGCACTATGTCCTCGCCCCCGCCGGGGCCGCGGTGCTGGCCGCCGAGGACGGCCTGGACGTCAAGGAACTCGGTTACCGCCACGACCGCGCCTTCAGCGTCGCGCACTCCCTGCGCCTGGCGCACACCGTCGGCGTGAACGAGTGGTTCGCCGCCCTCGTCGCTGCCGCCCGCGCCACGGCCACCAACACCGGCGCCGGCGAGCACGCCGCGCTGGGCGCGTGGTGGTCGGAAGCCCGCTGCGCCCGCCACTTCGGCGACCTGATCAAACCCGACGCCTACGGCCGATGGGCCAGCCGCGGCGCCGAGATCGAGTTCTTCCTCGAGTACGACTTCGGCACCGAGGTGCTGGCCAAGCTCGCCGGGAAGCTGGCCGGCTACGCCGCGCTCGCGGAGGCCACCGGCATCACCACCCCGGTGCTGGTGTGGCTGCCGACCTCGCGGCGGGAGGCCACCGCCCGCCGGCTGCTGCACAAGGCGTGGCGCGAGCTGGACGACCCGCGCTCGGTGCCGGTCGCCACCGCCGCGGCCGAGCTGCTCAACCCCGAGGCCGCACACCCCAGCCCGGCCGACGCGGTCTGGCTGCCCCTCGACACCGGCACTACCGGCGCCGCAGGTGGCTCCCGGCGCGAGCTGCACCGGCTGCCCGACGCCTGGCCCTACGTCCCGCCACCGGCCACTGACACCGAGGGCGAGCCGGGGCTCGGCCCGGACTCGCCGCTGCTGATGGCCCCGGCGCCGGCGCCCATGCCACCCACTCAGCCGCCGAGGACCTCGCGCGGGCCAGACACCGGCCAGAGGAGGTGACCCTGGGATGGATATCCACGACTTCGCGACCTTCTACCCGCGGCTGGCCGCCGAGTTGCGGCAGATCGAGGTCGAGGCGATGCCGAGCTGGGTGGCCACGCCTCGGGGCTTGCGCCCGGCGCGGGCGGTGCTGCCGGAGGCGGCGTTCGCGACCGCGGTGCTGGCGTCGGTCACGGTGTGGCTCGTCCTCGGCATCCTCCGCTGGGGCTGGTCCGGGTGGTGGTGGATTCTCGCGGCCGCCACCGGGTGGGGCGCCGTGCGCGGACTGGGCACGACCGCGCACCGCGTCCGGAAACTGGCCCGCTACCGCCGGGGACACAGGCGATGATGACCAAAGTCGGTGTCGCCGTGATCGGCGCGATCCTGCTCATCCCGCTGCTGATCGCCTCCGGCGTGTCCGGCGCGATCTCGGCCGTACTCGGTAGCGGCAGCAGCCAGCCCTCGGCGACCGCGCTGGCCGACATCCCCGCCGACTACCTCGCCCTCTACCGGGAGGCGGCCGGGGTGTGTCCAAGGCTGGACTGGACCATCCTGGCCGCCATCGGCAAGATCGAGAGCAACCACGGCCGACTGCAAGCCCCCGGCGTGACGAGCGGGGAGAACGGCTGGGGCGCGGGCGGGCCGATGCAGTTCGAGCAGCCCAGCTTCGAGGGAGTGCTCGCCCGCCACCCACTTCCGCCCGGCGGCGCCAGCCCGCCCTCACGATATAACCCGCACGACGCCATCTACGCCGCGAGTTTCTACCTATGCGACAACGGAGTCAGTCGTGGCGACCCGCATGCGGCGATCTTCGCCTACAACCGTGCCGACTGGTACGTGCAACAGGTACTCGACCAGGCCAAGAAGTACGCCGACGCCGCCGCCTCGGTCGGCACCGGCGACTGCAACGCCATCCAGGCCACCACCGCGGTCGCCGTAGCCGCGATCAACTACGCGTGCGGGCAGCGGGGGCTGCCGTACCTGTGGGGCGGCAATGGCCCGCAGGACGGTGGGTTCGACTGTTCCGGGCTGACCGTGGCCGCCTACGGCGCGGCCGGAATCACCTTACCCCGCACCGCCGACGCCCAGTTCCGGGCCGGGCCGCGCGTCCCGGACGGGCAGCCGCTGCTGCCCGGCGATCTCGTGTTCTACGGCACCAGCACGCACATCCACCACGTCGGTCTCTACATCGGTGGAGGTTCAATGGTGGACGCGCCGGACGTGGGACAGACCGTGAAGGTCCAACCCTACCGGTGGAACAAGGACGACTATGCGGGCGCTACGCGTCCTTCCATTGTGGTGTAACGGTTAACATATCACCGAAGCCCGCGCCAACCATAGCAGAGAACACCCGGCCATCGGCCGACAACGAGGATCCGCTGGGTGAACAGGGCGGCGTGATGTCGTCGAGCGCGACAATGTTGTGGCAGCTGGCGATTTTCCGGACTAGGGAGGCGGACGGCCACGACGTGATGGCGGTGGCGAGGTGATTCAGAGGTCGCGGCGCTGTCTGCGTTGCTGGTGGTGAACACCATGACAGGACGGTGAACATAAGCGGCCCGCGGTCTGGCCAGGGCGGGGATCACCGAGGTGCTGACCACCGTGCAGATCGTGACGATGAAGGCCGAGAACCGCGGCTGGCAGCGGTACGAACGGCAGATTCAGGCCGAGTTGCGCAGGGAACCGCGCGTCTCAAGGAAGCGAGGGAATCCGGCGGGGAATCGTGATCACGTTTTGTGGTTGATCAGGATCAATAGGTAGGTGAGCGCGACCACCGCGGCCATGGCGATCAGGGCGGACGCCGTGCCGGCCAGGAACGGGATGGCGATCCTGCGGTGCAGCACGAGCGCGGCGAGCACGCCGAACGCGCTCGAGATCAGCAGCGCGGGTCCGGCGTAGACGATCACGGCCAGCCACAGCAGTGCCTGCTCGGAGATCTGGAAGCCGTCGTTGCCGGTGGTGTCGTGCACGCTCCTGATCCAGATCACGCCACCGACCGCCACGGCCACGTGCCAGCCGAGCATGGTCAGCATGGTGATCCAGGTCTTGTTTCGCTGCCGCATGGCGGCATCATGCCCGGTCTAGGCCGCTCAGGTCCGACGTTTGGCGGGATGGGTTGATCGCGAGCACGCGCGCGACCGGCGGATCGAGCGCGAGCGTATCGATGTGCGGCTCGGCGAAGCCGGCGCGTGCTCACCAGAAACTGCATTCCCGACCGGTGCTGCTTGCCCCCGACTCAACGGAAACCGGCGAACCGGCGCATAACTAGCCGCCGATAACGACGCCAGATCACGCACCGTCGAAAGAACCTGTGCCTTCGCATACCGCGAGGACGCCGTCCAACGACGTAGTCAATTCTGGCCCAGCACAAGCATTTCGCGGACATCATCGAACCCGTTGATCGAGTCCGCGAGTTGGTCCCACCGGCAGTTGTGCGACCACGGCGCCGACGTCGCCAACGGTGCCGACCACTCGCTCGCGCTGCTCCGTCGCGTTCACCCCACAATGGAGGCGCAGCAACAAGATCCAATCACCGCGACTCGCCGATCTGGTGACAACAACCTCGACAACGGCCCCAGGTGACAAGTAGCGCTGTCAATTGGTGACAACCATCGCTGACAACACCAACCGAGCCCACAGCTCGCGGCCAACAGCCAGTGACAGATACCGCTGACAGTCGCAGCGCAACGATTCCCAGGTCAGCGCTATCGTCTACACAGGATAGATGTCTTGTTTGCCGAACCCGCTTGCTTTTCGCGCCGAAGGAAGCGTCCATAGTCGTGTGGCCCGAACACACCGGCAGCGTACCGGGGGCCGCACCCGCTCCGGCCGGGGCATGACCACCCACCACCGATCACGAAATGCGAATCGAGGGAACGTCATGTCCAGCAGGACCCGCACCCGCAAAACCCGCACCACCACCACGGCCACCACGACCGGTTCTGCCCGGACCCTGCGGTCGGTGCCCGACGTGACCACTGAGAAGGTCCGCACGGACACCGAAGACAGGCTGTGGGAGGCGTTGCACGCTAACCCGAACAGCACCGCCGCCGACCTGTCGGCCGCCGCGAAGATCGGGAAGTCGACCGCCCAGAAGATCCTCGTCAAGTGGGCAGGCGACGGCAGCGTCACCCGCACCGCCGGGATCGCCGACGGCGGTCGGCGCGCCGCCGACCGGTGGGCGATCACCGACCTCGGCGTCACCCCGGTCGCCGCCGACCGGGGTGACGCCGACTCGGCGGACACGGCGCAGGCTGACCCGGACAGCCCGGCTGCCCCGGACGACACCGACCCCGCCGCGCCCGCCGGGGGTGAACCAACCGAACCGGCGAACCCCGAGCCGGCGGACGCCGCTGCCGGTGACACCCTGGACAGCGCCGACACCGAGGCGAGCGACTCGGCGCAGGCCGAATCCGCCGCCGCTGAGGCGGCCGAGTCCACCGGCGGCGGCGCGGCGACCAACGGCGACCCGGCGACAGATGGCGGCGGGGACGACAAGGCGACACGGCTGGCGCCGGGCGCGTTGCGCGGGATGGTGGAGGACCACCTGCGCGACCACCCCGGCGAGCAGTTCGGTCCCACCGCGATCGCCAAGGCCCTGGGCGGGAAATCGTCGGGTGCGGTGAGCAACGCGCTGGACAAGCTGGTCGCCGACGGCACCGCAGTGAAGACCCAGGACAAGCCGAGGCGTTTCGCACTCGCCCCGGCGGAAGTGGCCACTGCCGCCGCACCGACGAACTAACCGGACACCATGGCGAATGTGGTTGTGGCCCAACAACGAACCCGTTGGGCCACAACCACATTTAGCCTTCGCTCGATTCCCTACGTCGGCCGCTTGGGCAATGTGCGGAACAGGTTTTGTGACCGGCGCGCGCGATCACCGGGGGCGCCGGCGGGCGTGATCGCGCCGGCCACCGCGGACGAAAATAGCTACGCGAACCACAAGGGAATAGTGTCAATGAAGGATAATGAATGAAATAAACACATGAGGAAGGTGAGCGAGGGACAAGGTAGACAGAACGGCAAGGTGACCAGTGCGGAACACCGAGGGGGTTGACCACGCAGCCCGCCCCGATGTGTCTACCGGCTTGTGGACAAGCGAGTCTAGGATACCAGCGGATCCCCCTACAGCCCCGGTGAGCAGCGGCTTCACCAGGCGCAGGGGGTGGCGCTCTAACCTGATCCCCCGTATGAACCCCAACATGATCCCCCGCATGAACCCCCAACGGAGGAAGAAAGAAGACGTCACTGTCGGTTTTGGCCTAGGCGGCCGTGATTACCATCAGTCATTCCTACTCTGGTCCGGATGAGTAGGACTACGGTGGCCGATCTTCGTCCGTTTGGCGTAACCTCGTCGGTGCACAGCGCGGTGTGACGCGGTAGTGCGGGTGCTGACCAGGGACGATCGAGTAGTTGAGTGGCCGAGGGGGACTTGGTCGACCGAGGGGACGAGCAGCGCGGCGAGGGAGTGGCGCCGCGCGTGGGGAGGTGCTCATGGCCGTGGATCGCGAGTTGCTCCGGCAGTTCTACGACCTGAAGCAGTTGCTGAGCGATAAATGGGCTCCGGCGATCTTGGTCACCCTTGCTGAGGGCAGGATGCGTCGAGTCGACATCCTTTCTACGATTCATTCTTTTTCCTATGGTGAAGAATGGTCGGATCGGAATGCGCCGCTGCAGGATAGCATTTTGGCGCGGACGCTGAAGAGAATGACAGAAGAAGGTCTTTTGGTGCGGACGGAGCCCGATACCACGACTTTTCCGCCCGAGGTGTATTACTCGCTGACTCCGCCGATGGAGGAATTCTTGGCCGCGGTCGGTCCGGTGCGGGAGTGGTCTCGTCGTCACGCGGATCTTATCGGTCGGGCTCAGGCTCATCGGCGGCGCCAATCGACCGGTGCCGATGGCACGGGCGAATAGCATCACCTTGCGTCTACAACAGACATGGGCGACCGGCCTCAGCTTGCGGCGTGCCGGCGTTCGCGTGTCGGTGGGCGCGATGGACGTTGGGTGGCTGTGTCCGTGAGCTGTGGGCGTTGCCGTAACTGGGTTGCGAGGGCAATCGCCTGCTCGCTGGGTGTCTCGTCAATCTCGGCCAGCCGGGTCGCCAACAGAGTCAGGGTCCGGGGAATGGCGTCGAACTGACCGAGCCGCCCCTGCAGCCGCATGATGTCGCGGTAGACGGTTTCGTTGTGTGGGTCGAAGGCCCGCGCGATTTCCAGCAGGTCCAGCGTCTGCTGCGGATCCTTCTCGACCAAGGTACGAGCCAGGGCGGCCACGGCGTCGATGGCGTCGCGGCGGCTGGCTTCGCGCGCCGGCTCGATCCATTCCATGCTCGAGATGCCCTCGACGAGCGGGCCGCCGTAACTGTCGACGATGCCCCGGTAGGCCTCGATCCGCTGCTTTTCGGTCGTGGCCGCTCGGCGGGCGGCGACTGCCCGGTCGAAACGCCAGTAGTCGGCGGTGACCATCTCTGGGTCGAGTTGGTAACGGTCGTTGCTGATGGAGACGACTCCGGTGACCGCGCCGGCGGTGGCGGCGGCCAGATCGCGGCGCAGGCGGGAGAGTGCGGTGTGCAGGGCGTTCGTGGGCCGTGTCGGTGGGTCTTGGCCCCATAAGGTCGAGGTGAGCGTTTCGCGGGTGGTGCCGGCGGGGTGAAGGGCGAGCAGCACCAGGAGTTCCTTGGTGCGGGGCTGCAATGCCCCGGTGATCTCCTGTCCGGGGGAGTCGCGGTCAGGCCGCCAGTGCACCTGAAGGGCGCCGAGCATGGTGATGTGGATCGGCGCTGCTGTGTCTGTCGCGGCTGGGTGTGGGGGAGCGTCGGGTGACGGCGAATCCCTCGTTTCGAGGACTTCGAGATCGCCGTCGGGTTGGGTTGGTGGCGCGACGGCTGCGGTGACTTCGAGGTCGGTGATGCGGTCCGCGGCGCCCGGATTGTCTTCGCCCGGAGCGGGATTGGACTCGGTTTGATGTAGCAGCGTCAGAAGGTCAGCGGTGTGGTCCTCACCGAGGTGGAACATGCGGGTGCCGCGCAGGGCTTCGCCCAGGCCGGGACCGGTGGCCGAGATGGTGCCGTCGTCGCGGACGTAGCAGGTCACGCCGGGTTGCCATTGGCCCAGCAGTAAACCGGTGATGCCGAAGGGGGCGCCGTTGTCGAGGACGGCCTGCAGCCGCTGGTGGTGTGCGGGAGGCCGCGCGACGAGCAGGAGCGGCGGCCAGCCCGGCGAAGTGGGCTCCGCGTCCGAGGCGTCTGTTGCCCGGAGCAGAATCTCGGTTTCCAGCGTGTCGAGCGCGGCCTGCAGGTCATCGACGACGCGGAGCGCCGCGGGCAGGGCGGAGCGTTCGCCGAGCACACTGGGCAGATCATCCGCGGAAACGAGGACGGAGCCGGTGTTCGCCGTGGTGAGGGCGGCGACCAGCAGCGCGCGAGCTGCTGCCGGAGCGCCGGCACCGACCAGGCCGAGGCCACGGGCGGCGGCGAGGTCCAGTGCGATCGCACGACCGTCCTGGACGCCCAGCTCAGGAGCGTGGACGGTTCGCTGACCTGGAGTGCCGACCACGAGGGCGGGTGGCGGTGGGTCTCGCGGCGGACGGCCGGTATCAGCGGTGTCGTCGTCATCGAGGTCGATCTCGTCGTCGCGCTCGGAGCGCAGATGCGCCAACCGCAGCTGGTACACCACAGGCGCCACCGCAAGGTCATCACGGTCCCCGCTCCCCGGGCGGTAGCGGGCGTAGTAGCGGCGGCGCGCGAGTATTAGCGCCGTACTCACCGCCGTTGCGAGGCCGAGTCCGACGAACATGCCGGCTCCCCAGCTGAAGCTCGGTTCCCGAGCTTCCGGCGGGGCGGGGGCCGGCGCGGCTGCGGGGGCCGGCGGGATCGGACTGGGCTCCGGGGCAGGCGCCACCGTTATGGGGGCGGACGGCGGAAGCGGGGCAGGCGCGGCGCTGCTGCCGGGGAGTATGAGTTCTTCGCCGGGGTAAATCAGGTTGGGGTTGGTGAAGAAGCGGCCGGAGAGCTGTGCCTTGCCCTTGTTGAGGTCGAAGATCTCCGGCCAACGGGCGGCATCGCCGAGGGTGCGTTGGGCGATGCGCGAGAGCGAGTCATGGATCCCGTTCCTCGGCGCCAGAACAACCACCGACGCAGGCTGCGCAGCAGCGGCCTGCACGGTCGGCACGGGGCCGGTCGGAGTGGAGCTCGGCCAGGCCGACGCTGTTGCCACGATGTGCTGCCCGACCGTGGATGCCGCGGCTGGGCGGTGTCCGAGGACGGCGACGAGGATGGCGCCGATCAACAGGCCCGCCAGCGCACGCATCGGGCCGGTCGCGGACAGGTCTGCGACTCGAGTGGGATTGATCCCGCCGCGCGCGGCGTCGACAGTGCACCGGGCCACGTCGAGCGTGAAGACCGCCCAGACGATCCAGCACAGGCATGCCAGCACGTCCAGCAGGAACGTGGTCGTCATCGGCGCCAGCAACACTCCTTCGACCTCCGCCCACACCGGGATGTGGTCGGGGAGCGGCCAGCCGATGTAGTGGCACAACGCCCACGGCAGCCCCGCCTCGAGCGTGAGCAGTACGGCGGCCGCGATCAGCCCTCGCAGGGTCCGGCTCAGGAGCCGGAGACCAGCGACGAGCACGGACCACGCGCGCGCGGGGTGCGTCATCACACTTCCGCCGGGACCCGCGATGCTGGTTCAGCGGCTACCGAGCTTGTCGAGGTCGGGGGAGTCTTCCGCCGTGCGTCCGGGCGCTTGCGTTTCGCGCGGGCCGGCTTGCATGCGGTCGCCCAGTGCGTGAGGTCGGTGGCCGCGGTGTCGGTGAACTGGGCGAGTTCGTCGATCGTGATGACTTTCTGGGCCTCCACCATCACGTCGTGGAGTTCTCGGTCCACAGTGGCTAGTTCCTCGGCGATGGTGGTGCGGCGTTGGACGAGTTCGCCGACTCGCTTCGCCGCCGCGGCGCGTTGCATACTGCGGGCCGCGTCGTTCTGTTCGACGCGGCGTTGGATCTCTTCGGCCGTGGGCATCGTTGTCTCCTTTCGTTGACCGGAAGGTGGTCACGGTTCGATCGTGAGCACCCCGCGTTGCGGATGGGCGCTGCCGGTTCCGTGGACGGTGAGGCTGGAGATGCCGATCATGCCCAGCAGTTGGGTCGGCTGCGTGGATGCGATCGTGACGGTCACGGTGTCGCCGGAGACCGTCACGGTTCCGGCTCCGCCGACGGTGGCGAGGTAGCTGTGCGCGTCGGCGACGGCCCGGGCGGGTACGAGTTGGAGCGTGCCGTTGGTGCGGTAGGCGGTCAGGTCGATGGCCTGGGCACCGGCGCGCGCGGCGGCCTCGGCCTGGCCGTTGGCTTTGACCTTGGCCGCCAGCGCCAGTCCGCCGTCGAGCGTCAGCCCGGCCAGGGTGAGGATCCCGATGGTGAGGACCACGACGAACGCGGTGGTGCGGCCCTCGTCGGCTCGCCACCACTGTCGGTGTGCCGAATACCCGCGGCGAGTCATGAGCCGCCTCCGATGATGGCCATAGTGGCTGAGCGCCACGTGTCGATGGGTTCGGTCGCGGTGGCCGACAACCGTTTGTGACTGGGGACGCCGAGGATCAGCGCGTCACCGAAGTCGACGGTGCAGGTGATGGTCACGCTGAGCGTGCCGCCTGGGCGCATCCCGCCGGTGGCGGTGTCGACGTCCAGCGACACGCAGCTCACTCCGGCCGAGGACAGAGCGGTCGCGGCCGTGGACTGCGCTGCGGCGGTCGCGGTGGCGGGGGAGCGCTGGATGCTGGCCGCCCGGGCGGCTTGGTGCGCGGCGCCGTCCAGCCGGAGCCGCGCGTCGACACCGCGGTGCACGAGCACGGCGATGAACACGAGCAGCATGACCAGAAACGGAGCTGCCAGCGTGACTTCCGCCGCCACAGAGCCGCGGTCCGCCCGCCACCAGGCCACCCATTCCCGCGGATGGTGTTCGTGCCCCTGGAACCGTTCTATGGCCCCGCGTCTGGTGCCCATGGTCGCCTCACCCGCCGGCCAGGTCGGGGACGAAGCGTTCGACCGGGCCGGCCGCCTCGGCGTGCACGGGCAGGTGCAGGAACGGAAGGACGGGTGTGGCGGTGCCGGTGATGCGGATCGAGGCCGCGTTTGCCGTGCGGTCGGCGGTGATCGTGGTGCCTGAGAGGGGGCCGCGCGCGAGGTCGTCGAGCATCTGCTGCGCGCTCGCGCCGCCCGCGGCCGCGGTGCCGTTCTGGGCTCGCGCGACGGCGAGCCCTTGGGAGGCGGCGGACTGGGCGATGTGGATGGCGTGAGACCACAGGGCGAACTGCACGATCGCCAGCAGCATGAGCAGAAGCAGTGGTGTCGCGATGACGAGCTCGGCGCTCACTGCGCCGCGATCGCCCCGCAGCACGCGCCGCAGGCGACCGTGCTGTCCGCGAGGCCGCGCTCGCGCATCGCGTCGCTCGGGTCTCACAGTGTGATTCCGTTGGCCTTGGCGGTCACTTTCGCGACGATGATCGCGATGATCACCAGCGCGGCCGCGACCAGCAGGGCGGTCACCAGCACCGTTTCGGTGGAGTAGCCGGCCTCGGGCTCGCGGCGCAGAATGTCCCACCGTGCTTTCAAGAATGAAAACACCGTTTTGATGTGCGCGTGCATAGGATGTCCTTTCCTCGCGAGGACGGTCAGAGTCCATTGAGGACTTGGGTGAGAGCGGGGTAGGCGATGAACCCGAGGAAGCCGAGGAACAGCGCCATCACGGGCAGGGACATGCGTTCGGTGGCGGCCTGGGCTTGGGCTTCGGCGTCGGTGAGCTGGTGGGTGCGCAGCGCGCCGGCTTTCGCCGCCAGCGAGGCGCGGACCTTGGCGCCCTCGGTGCCGGCGAGGCTGACCGACGCGCCCAGTTCCGCGAGCTCGGTGACGTCGAGTTCTTCGCCGAGCTGGCGCAGTGTGGCCCACGGCGTGGTTCTGGTCAGGCGTGCGGTGTCCAGGGCCCGGCGGATCTGCTCGAACGCCCAGCCGCGCCCGATGTCGGCCGAGTCGGTGAGCGCGCTGTCCACGCCCGCGCCGCCCGCGAGCGTGATCCACACCAGATCCAGGTAGGCCGACAGTGCGTGCCGGAAGCCCGTGCGCAGCGTCGCCGCCTCCGCACGCACGCGTAGGTCGGGCACCACGAAACCCGCCGCGGCCAGCACAAGCCCGGCGACGACGGGCAACCCGACCGCGAGGGGGAGCCCGGCGAGGGAGAGCAGCCCGTCGGCCAGCACCGGCACCAGTAGTCCGGCGACGCCGAGGGTCGCCTTCTCGGCGAGATGCGTTTGGACCGGGCGTCCGATGACGGTCAGATCGCGGGTCAGGCGAGGCCCGGGCAGACCGAGGGCGCGCAAGGCGGGGATGAAGGGACTGCCGGCCTTGGCCGCCCAGCCGGGATCACTGGTCGCCACGATCGGCGCCGGCGCGGGCGGCGTCGTGGTGCGCGCGAGGACCACGCCGAGCGCGGGCCGGGGTGGGAACAGCCAGACCGCGAGGGCCCAGACCCCGAGGCCGAACCCAGCTCCCAACACCAGTGCGGTGATCACGCTGCTACACCTGCCTTTCGTGAACCAGCGGGATTGCCCCGGCCGGTGAGAGGAAGCGGTCGGGTTCGCGCACGGCCGCGATCCGCGCGAGCCAGGTGAACCCGAGTCCGAAAAGGACTCCGATCGCGAGCAACACGAGTTGGCCGGCCAGGCTGTCGTATGCGGCGAGATAACCGCGGTTGAGCAGCACCACGGCCACCGCGAAGCTCAGTGTGGTGCCGACGATCACGCGTACCGACGTCCTGGTTCGGGCGCGCCCGGCCTCGACCCGCATCCGCATCGAGGCTTGCTCCCGCGCGGCCTGGGCCAGCGAGCTCAGCAGATCGGACAGCTGGCGCGCGTGCTGTTCGGCGGCCAGGACGAGCGCGGCGATCACCAGATCGCCCGTGGGATCGGCGAGCCGATCGGCCATGACACGCAGCGAGGGTGCCAGGCGCTCGCCGGTCTCGATGCGGGTGGCTAGGTCGGTGACCTCGTCGCGGATGGTCGGTGGTGTGAGCGGCGCGGTCGCTAGGATCGCCTGCTCCAGACCAGCGGCGGCCGAGAGCGTATCCCGCAGCATCTCGGTCCAGGTCGCGATCGCCTCGATCCGTCCGATCCGGTGAGCGTGCTCCCGATCCCGGCCCAGGACGCGCGGCAGCGCCCACACCGCCAGCCCGGCGAGCACCCCGCCGACCAGCCACCCGGTGGCGAGAGCGGCGACCACGCCGACCGCGAGTGCGAGCGCCGCCCGGACAAGCCTGGACTGGTCCCGCCGCGACCCCGAGCCACGGCGGGACCAGACGCGGCCGCGGAGCCCCCTGCGCTCCACGCCCCGCCGGCCTGCGAGGATCAACACCAGCCCGACACCGGCGCCGAGCCCGAGCACGGCTGCCAGCGCGGCCGAGGCGGTGATCGTCATCGCGGCCACCACCCCTCGGGCTCGTCCAGCAGACCGGGATCGAAGCCCGCGTCGACCAGTTCGCCGAGCGTGTCGCTGCGCAGTGCACCTGCAACCGGGCGAGCGCGCCGGTCCGCCCCGGGCCGGTAGACCTCATTCGAGATCACCTGCGGGCCCTCGGCGCCGACGACCTCCCGCACCGAGGACACCACCCGGGTGGCGCGATCGAGACCGCGGGCGAGGTGCACCACGAAATGCACCGCCGAGGCGACCAGCAGGTTGGTGGCCTCCAGCGGCAGACGTTCGGCCCCTTGCGCGGCGTAAGACGCCAGCCGGGTGAAGGCGATCCTCGAGCTGGAGGCATGCAGGGTCGCCATCGAGCCGTCGTTGCCCTGCGACATGGCGTTGCACATCGGGATGACCTCCGGGCCGCGGATCTCGCCGACGATCACGCGGTCCGGGCTCATCCGCAGGCCCCAGCGCACGAGCTCGGCCTGGGAGATCTCACCCTCACCCTCGACATTCGGCTCACGGGCCTGAAACGCGGTCACGTCGGCGTGAATCGCCGGATCCCGCTCCAAACCGAGCTCGAACGCATCCTCGATGGTGACGATCCGCTCCATGCAGTCCATTTCGGACGCTAAGCCTCGGATCAGGGTGGTCTTACCGGCGCCGGTGCCGCCGGTGATCAGGATGTTCTTACGCGCCCGCACCATCGCGCGCAGGAACTGCTCCAGACCGGGGTCGAGCGTGCCGCGAGCACGCAGCTCTGGCAGCGTCACGGTGAGGTAGCCGTGCCGGCGAATCGACAACGACGTCATCCCGCCGGCCGTGACACCCGTCGCCGCGAACAACCGCTCCCCTCCCGGAAGCTGGAGATTGACCGCCGGGGAACCGTAATCGAAACGACGTTCCTGACTGGACGCCCGCGCCGCGAGCAGACGCACGAGGTCGGTGAGTTCCTCGTTCGAGCCCGCGATCGGCGCTACCTGGGCGCGGCGGCCATCGGCGTACTGGACGAACACGCGGTCGTAGCGGTTGGCGTTGATCGTCTCGACCGCCGGGTCATCCAGCAGCGGTTGCAGCCCGGCCATGCCGAACAATTCGTTGACGACCTCACCAATCACACGCCGTTCGGTATCCCGGCCGACGAGAGCCCGGTCGGCCATCAGCTCGTTCTCACTGTGCGCGCGCACGGCCTCGTCCAACACAGCGCGCGCCAGCTCGCGGCGCCCTTCCCGGGTGACGGCGGCACCCGTGCGCCGTTCCTGCGCCTCGACCCGCCGCGGCAGTTCCGCGCCGAGCCTGTCGCGCAGGTACTGGCGCAGTCGCGTAACGGACTCGTCGCTCAGCGGCGGCTCCCCGCTGACGCGGGGCTGCTGCTCCGCCCGCCAACCGTGGTCTTGCGGGCGGTGGCCGTTGGTCGAGGGCGTCATGGCATGCGTCCTGTGCCCGGGGCGTCCTGCGGGTGGGGGAGTGGTGGTGCGAGTCGCAGGCCGCCGCGCGCCACCGGTGCGGGCGGCACGCCCGGCACGGCCCGCAAGATCGGGACTGGATGCTGCTCGGCGGGACCTTGTTGCGGCACCGGGGCCTCCGACGGCGCGTGTGCGGCGAGAAGTAGGTTCGCCACCTTGTGCGCAGCCTGTCCCAGCCTGGAGCGTGCCGGGCCGGAGCGGCTCGAGCAGGCACCGGGACGCCCGCACAGCACCGCTGCGCCGCGCGGATCGTCCGGTATCCGGCCCAGGGGCGAGACCCCCAGTTCGCGGGTGATCTCGGTTGGCGAGTAGCCCTCGCCGACGAGCATCATCGCGGGATGCTGAGTCCAGCGGCCGAGGACCGGCAGGCGGCGCGCCAGATGGGCGAGGTCATCCGCGTGAGCACGGGTCAGCAGGATCATCGCGTCGGCCGCGCGCACGATCGGCGCGGCCACCGATCCGGGATCGAGCCGGCCGCAGTCCACGATCACCGTCGCGTCCAGCGCATTCGCCGCGGCCCGGAGGACGCCTCTTGGCTCCGAGGTGAGCGCGGACAGCGCGGCTCGCGCGCGGTCGGCGTCGGGCGGTGCGGTCACCACGGGCAGACCACCGGGCAGGGCTTGTGTGTGCTGCCAGGGCAGTGTCGGATCCTCGCTGTGGCGGGCGGCGGCGGCCAAACTCACCAACCCCGGCGTAGCCTCCAGCCAGAACCGGATACCGATATCGCCACCCGAGGGGTCTGCCTCCACCAGAAGCGTGCGCGACGGCGCGGGCCACCGCGCGGCGAGCGCCACGGAGAAGGTGGTGACGCCCGGCGAGCCCTTCACGCTCACGACGGCTACCAGCATCACTGACCACCGCCCGCCAGCATCACGATCGACAGCTGCCCCGCGGGCACCGCCGCGATCTGCCGGGCCGCGGCCTGACTCACCTGAACCGATACGACCGTGATCTGCTGGTTCGGGGGAGAGGCCACGCTGGTAATCACCGCCGGCCAGCCGGTCGTCGCATCCGGTGCCGGCGGGCTCGCGAGCACGCTGCCCGACTGGCCGGGCACGAACACGACCGACACGTGCGAGCCCGGCGACACCTCCACCGGGAACTGGCCCGCCTTCAACGACAACGCCGCCAGCGCCTGCCCCGCAGCGGGAACGCCGGTCCCGCTGACCGCGTCCCGGGTGAGTAGTGCCCCGGCGGGCAGATTCGTCGACACTGTCTTGCCCATCAAGGACGCGGCCTGATTGACGTCCACAACGGACACCCCGGGGTCCACAGCGACGTTGACCTGCTTGAGATCCTGTGCGGTCAGCACCTGTCCGACCGTGACCGGACGGGCCAGCGCCAGTACCGGCTCCCGGTCCCCAGAGTTCAACGACACGACGGTGAACGCGACCGCGCAGGCGAGAACGAGCAACGTGCCCAACAGCAGGTGCGGGACGCTGCGCCGCCGTTTCGCCGCCCGCACCCGCGACGTGGACTCGGTGGCATCGCTTGCCCAGGAACCGCCGAGCGAAGCCGCAGGTCGATGCGGGTCCAGCTGAGTTGTCATGGTGGTACCTCCAGGCAAGGGGGTAGTGCGCCGCGTCGCCCAGATATCCAGCGAGCGGAAAACGAGTGATGGTTGTGCTGTTGTGAAAGAGCCTTCCCGTGGGCTTAGCCGCCGCCGTTGTTCAAAGCCTGAGACTCCGCGACACGAAACGCCGCGGTGCCGGTCGTGGTCATGTCGGGGAACGTGCCGCCCTGGCCGGCCCCGGACCAGGCGACCGTCCAGTGGACCGTCGCGGTGACCGGAAACGTTTGCCCCGGCTGGTTTGCCGAGGACGAGCGATACGTGTGCCCGCAGTCCGGCGACGGTGCCCTCGGGTCCGCGCCAGGCTGGAATGGAGTACCGGCACCGGTACAGGTCACCGTGCTGCCATCACCCATCGACCACGTGACCGACGTGGGCGTCGCGACCGCGGTGACCGAGACACCGGGCACCGAAGCCGTCGCCGACACCGGACCCCACCCCGTCGACAACCACAGCCAGGTCGGAAGATTCACCAGCTGATCACCGGCGGGATTCGCCGCGACCGTCGGCATGGGCAACCGCAACTGCTTGCGAGCCATCGCCGCGAGTTCCGCCGGCGAGGGCAACGCAGCGGCCCCCGGCTGCTGCCCGTCGGGAATCCACACCGGCGCCCGATAGAACGTGTCGGCCACGCCGCCGCCCGCACAGTGCCAGACGTACCAGGCCCCGGATTGGCCGGCAGCCTGCCTCCGGACGGCGAGGCCGACCGGCCGAACGGCGACGGCGCCGGCGTTGCGTGTCGTGAGGCCGATGTTGACGGCGCCACCGGCGGGAGGCTGATAGTCACTCTTGACATAAGAGCAGTTCGCCAAGCTCGAGTCGCCGCCCACGATCGTGTCTCCCGGGTGGGACTCGTTGTTGCTGTCGCCGGAATTTCCTGAGCCCGGATGTGCGGGCTTGTTGCCATTGCCCGAACCTGTCCCCGGTTTGCCGGCGTCACCGCCGGTGCCAGCTCCGAGATCGCAGACAGGCGAGGGGACTTGGCTGCAGTCCGTGCTTCCCCAGCCGCCGTCAGCCAAGGCAGGTGTTGCTGCGCCAAGCACACAGACAAGTGCGATTTCCGCGATCGTCGCGATTCGTCGTCCCATCGTCAGCACGTCCCCACATCATGAACGCCGAAGTCGGTGACCTCCCATGAGCCGTCGACCTGCTTCTCGACGATGGCGTTGATCAGCTGGTGGCCCCCTGGCTTGTCGTCGGCGAGTTGGCCGTTGTCTGTCCGGTACTTGAGCCAGTGCGTCGAGTCGCCGCAGTCGGTGATCACGATCTTCGCGGGGTCGTCCGCCGGATCGGCTGACGTCACGCGCGGGCTGAGAACCGGCTCCCCTTTGGTTACCAGCCCGTTGTAGTGATCGGCGTACAGGCCACGAGACAGGTTGGTCAGCGCGATTCCCGTCGCGTATCGACCCAGTTGTGGGGACTGCCAGTCTGACGTATGGCCGGCCTGAGCGAAATCCTGCCACATGCCTCGGTACGCGGCGAGCGCCTCTGCCCGGGCCTGGCCCGCAATGGACGTTGTCGTGGTTGGCGCCACTACGTTCGATGTTGGTGATGCAGCGGCAGACGTCTCGGCGGTCGGCGTGTTCGAAGCCTCGGAGGTGCACGCCGCGAGTGCGACCACGACCGTACCCGCCCCGAACAACACCGCGGCTCGACCACTCCGCGCCACGAGTGTCGATCTGCTTCCCACAACCTCACCACCTAGAATTCCGAGCCTATGAAGATCGTCCATTACGTCTACACCACGACCCCTCACTGACTTCAAAGTCAGTAGGGACCGACTTCGAGGTCGGAAAGGCCCGTTTCAGGAAATTTCACTCATCCGGAGTATTTGAATTACCCTGTGCATTCATCGCCAGGCACACTAAGGGTATGACCAGCGCTTTCCGAGAGCCGAGATAATGGCCCGCCTGTCACGGGGCGTTGCCAATGGCGGTGTCTAACTTATGTCTGGACCGCTGCTGATCGCATTGTGGGCGGCCGCAGGATTACTCGCAGGCGGAGCCTTCACCGCTTATCGGCGACCATCGCCTTCATCTCGGGTTGCAGCACTCAGTGCGCGACTCGCGAGCACGGCCCTGACCGCCGCTCTCTTCGCGCTCCTGGCGTCGCGCATCGGCTATCAATTCGACCTTCTTCCCTACAGCGCCTTCGCCGCGTTAGGCATCACGCTCGCGCGGATCGACATCCTCGAACAGCGCCTGCCGAGCCCGCTCGTCTACTTCGGAGTTCTCGTCGTCGGCGGTCTGTTTATGGCTGACGCCGTAAGCAACTCACGGATGCCGGATCTCCTCAGGGCCCTCGCAGGCATGCTGGCACTGTTCAGCTTCTATTTGGTCCTCGCGCTGATCTTCGCGGGCCAACTCGGCGCCGGCGACGTGAAGCTCGCGGCCCTGCTTGGCCTCACGCTCGGCTGGCGAGGCTGGGAGACGATCATTGCGGCCACTTTCCTCGGATGGCGGGACTGTAAAACGAGCGGTGTAATTCCCGATCATGGAAGTGCACCTGATGACCGACATGATGTCCGGCGTGGAGAACGCTGAGGACTTGAACCCCGTGTCCGGGCTGGATGGCCTGGACGAGCA
>NZ_JAAXLS010000073.1 GCF_012328925.1 Amycolatopsis acididurans | reverse complement strand
GGGTGAGCGGGCTGGGCTGGACCTATGCGGACGTCTCGTGCGTGCCGCTGATCACCGGGGTGCTGGCGCCGGTGATCCGTGGCTGGCCGGTGCTCGACGTTCCCGCGGCGTGGTCGGCGATGCGACGCCGGATCCGCAACCTCGGCCGCCCCGGCATCGTCTCGTGTGCACTGTCCGCTGTGGACATCGCGCTGTGGGACGCCGCGGCCCGCGCGGCCGGTCTTCCGCTGGTGCGGCTGCTGGGCCGGGAACACGAGGACGTCGCCCTCTACGCCAGCGGCGGGTTCACCACCGAATGCGTGCACCAGCTCGAAGCCTGGCTCGGCTCGTGGGTGCACCAGCGTCAGGTGCCACGCGTGAAGATCAAGATCGGGGAGGCGTGGGGAACCGAGATCGCGCGAGATCTCACCAGGGTGCGCGCCGCACGGGACGCGATCGGGTCCGAAGTGGAGCTCTACGTGGACGCCAACGGCGGATACACCGTCGGTCAGGCCCGCCGGATGACCGGCCTGCTGGCCGAACACGACGTGCGCTGGTTCGAAGAGCCGGTGTCCAGCGACGACCTGGCCGGGCTGGCGGAACTGCGTGGCGGTTCCACGATGGACATCGCGGCCGGGGAGTACGGATACGATCTCGCCTACTTCGGCAAGATGATCGGCGCGCGTGCGGTCGACTGCGTGCAGATCGACGTCACGCGCTGCGGCGGCTACACCGAGTGGCGCCGCATCGCCGCACTCGCCGCGGCGGCCGGGCTCGACGTGTCCGCGCACTGCGCGCCCAACCTTTCCGCGCAGATCGCCGCCGCCACACCGAACTTCCGCCACATCGAATGGTTCGCCGACCACGACCGCATCGAGACCGAGTTCTTCGCCGGCGCGCTCGACCCCGCCACCGGACGGGTCGCGCCGGATACGACCGTGTCCGGTCACGGCTACAGCCTGAACGCGGACATCGCCGGCTACACCGTTCCGGAAGCAGCATGAAACCCGAGCCGAACAGGTGGTGACGTGATGCCGCTGATCGAGGACTACGCGCTGCTGGGCGATCTGCACACCGCCGCCCTGGTGTCGCGGCACGGCGGGATCGACTGGCTGTGCCTGCCGCGGTTCGACTCCCCGGCGTGCTTCGCCGCCCTTCTCGACGACGAACGAGCCGGGACGTGGCTGCTCGCCCCGGCCTCCGGCGGACCGGCGATCCGGCGCGCCTACCTCGACGACACGCTCATCCTGTCCAGCGAGTGGGACACGCCGGAGGGCACGGTGCGGATCCTGGACTTCATGCCGCCGCGCGGCGAGGCACCCGACGTGGTGCGCATCGTCGAAGGCGTCTCCGGCCGCGTGCCCATGCGAACCCTGCTGCGCCTGCGGTTCGACTACGGCCACGTGACCCCGTGGGAACGCGACGTCGACGCCCAGTTCGCCGCCATCGCCGGACCGGATGCCGTGTGGCTGCGCACACCCGTGCCGCTCGCCAGCGGCGGCGGCGACGTGCGCGGCGAGTTCACCGTCGCCGCCGGGGAGCGCGTGCCGTTCGTGCTCACCCATCGCGCCTCCCACCTGCCCAAGCCCAAGACCGCCGAGCCCGAGGCGGCATTGGCCGACACGCGGCGGTTCTGGGCGGACTGGATCGCGCGGTGCCGCTACCGGGGCGAGTGGTCCGGCGCGGTCGAGCGCGCGCTGATCACCCTCAAGGCGCTCACCTACGCGCCCACCGGCGGGATCCTGGCCGCGGCCACGACCTCACTGCCCGAGCAACTCGGCGGCTCCCGCAACTGGGACTACCGCTACTGCTGGCTGCGCGACGCCACGTTCACCCTGCAGGCACTGCTCGGCACCGGCTACACCGAAGAGGCCCGGGCGTGGCGCGAATGGCTGGTGCGGGCCGTCGCGGGCGATCCGGGAGAGCTGCGCGTCATGTACGGGCTCGACGGCACCCGCAGGCATCCCGAGTCCACACTGGACTGGCTGGCCGGATACGAGAAGTCGGCACCGGTGCGCATCGGCAACGCCGCCGCCGGGCAACTCCAGCTCGACGTGTGGGGCGAGGTCCTCGACGGGCTGCATCTGGCCCGCGAGGCCGGGCTGCCCTCGATCGAATCCGCGTGGGATCTGCAGCGCGGGCTGCTCGATTACCTTGAGGGACAATGGGATCAGCCCGACAACAGCCTGTGGGAGATCCGCGGGCCGCGCCGGCATTTCGTGCACTCCAAGGTCATGGTCTGGGCCGGGCTCGACCGGGCCGTGCGCACGGTCGAACGGCACCGCCTGGACGGGCCCGCCGACCGGTGGCGCGAGCTTCGCGACCGCGTGCACCGGGAGGTGTGCGACCGTGGCTACGACCCGGATCGCAACACCTTCACCCAGTTCTACGGCTCGCACGGGCTGGACGCCGCGCTGCTGCTCATCCCGCGCGTGGGTTTCCTGCCCTGGGACGATTCGCGCGTCCGGGGCACCGTCGACGCGGTCGATCACGAACTGGGGCACGACGGTCTGGTGCGGCGCTACGATCCGGCGGCCGACGGCGGTGTGGACGGTCTGGACGGCGGGGAGGGGTCGTTCCTCGTGTGCGCGTTCTGGCTCGCCGACGCCCTCCACGCGACCGGTCGCGGTGCGCGGGCGCGGCGGTTGTTCGAACATCTGCTGGACCTGCGCAACGACGTGGGCCTGCTGAGCGAGCAGTACGACACCGCGCACGGGCGCCAGGTCGGCAACACACCGCAGGCGTTCAGCATGGTCGGCCTGGTCAACACCGCCCGGCACCTCGGCGGTACCCACACCACGACGAGCGCCACCCGGCAGGAGCAGGACCTGCGCTGAGCCGGTGGTCGGTCCCACGGCGCGCTGGATAGATTGCCCGCATGGAGACCGTCCCGGCCGAGGTGCTGCGCACGTCCATCGTCGAGCACTTGTTCGCGCGGAGGGACGACCGGCGCCGCCTGTTCACCCACCAGGACTTTCCCTCCGGCGACGAGTACGGGCTCACCTGGGCCGAACTCACCGGCCGCGTCCGGGTGGTGGCGGCGCGGCTGCGGGAGGTCGCCGCGCCCGGGGACCGCGTCGCGATTCTCGCCGGGCAGGAACTGGCTTATCCGGTGTCCTTCTTCGGTGCGCTCGCCGCGGGCATGGTCGCGGTGCCGCTGATGGATCCCGCCACGCGCGCGCACCGGAACCGGCTCACCAGTGCGCTCGACGACTGTGCGGCCACCGTCTGGCTCACCTCCGCACGCGCCGCCGCACGGGTGCGCGAATTCGGCACGCCCGGGCATCTCGTCGTGGTGGACGAGCTGTCCGGCCCCGGCGCGGACCCGGTTCCCCTCGATCCGGAAAGCCCCGCCTACCTGCAGTACACCTCCGGCTCGACCCGCGAGCCCGCCGGGGCGGTGATCCCGCACCGGGCGATCGTCGCGAGCTGCTGGCAGGCCTCGCGAGCCTATGCGGTGAACGAGGACACCACGTGCGCCGGCTGGATCCCGTTCTTCCACGACATGGGTCTCATCCAGTTGCTGTGCCTGCCGGTCTTCGCCGGTGCCCGCTCGGTGTTCATGGCGCCCGCCGAGTTCGTGCGCAGGCCGCAGCGGTGGCTGCGCCAGCTGTCGGATCACCCAGAGGTGTTCACCGCCGCCCCCAACTTCGCCTTCGATCTCGCCGTCGCGGCCGCGCCCCGCGAAGGTCTGAACCTGTCCGGGGTGCGGATCGCGTTGAACGGCAGCGAGCCGGTGCGGCCGGAAACGGTGGCGAACTTCCAGGAAGCCTTCGGGCCCTGGGGTTTCCGCCGCGAGGCACACCGCCCGTCCTACGGCCTGGCCGAGGCGACGGTGTACGTGTCGAGCGCGGGCCCGGAAGGGCCCACGATCACCACGTTCGACCGGGACGCACTCGCGCGGGGCAAGGCGGTCGAAGCCGCACACGGGCAGCGCCTGGTCTCGGTCGGCACACCCGTCGGCCAGCTCGTGCGCGTCGTCCGGGACGGGCAGGTGCAGCCGGAGGGGACACTGGGCGAGGTCTGGGTGCACGGCCCGCACGTCGCGGCCGGGTACTGGCGCCGGGGCGGCGAGTCGTTCGGCGCCGTGCTCGACGGGCGGGGCGGCTGGCTGCGCACCGGTGACCTCGGCGCCTGGCATCGCGGCGAGCTGTACCTCACCGGCCGGGTCAAGGACCTGATCGTCCTCGACGGACGCAATCACTATCCCCAGGACATCGAGGCCACCGCCGCACAGGCGCATCCGTCGGTCCGCCGGGACCGGGTGGCCGCGTTCGGCGTCTCCGACGAGCGTGGCGAAGGGGTCGTGGTGGTCGCGGAATGGGATGCGCGGACCGGGGCCAAGGAGGTGACGAGGGCGGTGTTCCGCGCGGTGGCCGCCGCACACGAGCTGAGCCTGCGTACCGTACGGCTTGTGGGGCAAGGTGAACTTCCGCGGACATCCAGTGGCAAGATCGCCCGCGCGGCGGCGAGAAAACAGTATGGTGGCGGCCGTGGGTGATCACATCGCCGAGGTGCGCAAAATCGTGAGCGACACCTTCCGGCTCGATCCCGCGCTGGTCGAGACCACCGCTCCGCTGGAGGAGCTCGGTATCGACTCCAAGGGACGGATCCGGTTGCTCGCCGCGCTCGAGGTCCACTACGGAGTCACGTTCGACCTGGACAAACGTGATCGGCTCACCGACATCGGCGCGGTGGCGGGCGTGCTCGCCGAAGCGCTGCGCGACCAGCGCGCGGACGAATGATCAACTTCGTTGCACTCGCAACGGCACCGGGCACGTCGGCGAGGCGTCCTACGAACGTCCGAAGGACCTGACACAAGGGGGCTTGAGGCATGAGCGGCGGGTACACCGCGAGCACCGACGCGATGGCGACCGCGTCGAGGAAGATCACCCAGCTGGCCGAGGATCTGCCGGACGCGAACCCGGATCTGTCCAGCACGCCGATCACGGCGGACGGGTTCGGCCGGGTCCACGGCGCGCACGCGGACAAGTACACCACCGGCGTGAAGACGTTGTGGGACTCGATGACGGGCTACTGCCAGACGCTGAACACCTTCGGCACGAACATCGGCAGCGCCGGTTCCTCCTACGGTCACAACGAGGACACCCAGTCCGGGGCGATCACGAATGCGGGGACGCTGTAATGGCCCGCACCTGGGCGGATGTCAAGGCGCTGCTCGACGATCCGAGTCTCGCGCCGGACAAGAAGACGGCGCTGATCAGCGCGTGGATCAACGACAACCCGGACCAGCCGCAGGCCGAACGCGACGAGGCACAGAAGTACGCCGATGCCTACAACGCGAACCCGTTCATCGGCGGTTCGGTGGACGACGCCTACGACGATGCGAAAACGGCCGCCGACCAGGCCGGTTACAACGAGAACCAGTTGACGAAGGCCGTCGACGAGGGCAAGACGCAGCTGCAGGACAAGCAGCCGCCCGCGTCCGGGGGTGTGGGCACCAAGACCTCGGACGAGCTGTTCGACGCCGCCGCGCCGGCGCTGAAGGTCTTCGAGACCTTCGGCTCGCTGCTGGCGAAGGTGCCGGACGACTGCCGCGGCAACACGCGCGCACTGGATCTCGACAAGGATGTGCGGAGCCGTTTCGACGAGCAGCGCGGGATCAGCTTCGAGAACTTCCTCGCCGACGCCGACCACTTCAGGACGGGCTCCACCACGCTGGAGCAGAACATCTCCGACACCGGTTCGGCGCTGAGCACGGTGTTCCAGACCTGGACCGGCGCGGGCGCCGACGCCGCCTCGGACAACTACAACGACAAGATCCTGCCCAAGGCCAACAAGCTCGTGCAGACGCTGGAGAACGTGAGCCAGGCGACGTCGAGCACAGCCGGCACCGTTTTCAGCCTGTGCAAGAACAAGGCGGACGCGGTCGTGGACCTCTACACCGATCTGGTCGGCAAGGCCGACTACACGATGGCGCAGAAGGTCATGGCCGTGGCCAACGGCGAGCACGGCAGCAAGGACGACCTCGCCCAGATCGCGGGGTGGATGGACCTCAACTTCGGCACCGACCTCGTCTCGACGCTCAACGACGACGGCTGCTGCGATGACGACGACATCCAGAAGGAAGGCCAGAACCTGGCCAAGCAGTGGGTGCAGAACGCGTTCAACCCGGATATGTGGGACCGCATCTGGACGAGCTTCGACAAGACCTGTAAGGACACCAAGGAGCTCGTCGACAAGGCCTACGACGAGCTCGACAAGGTCATGAGCCAGGTGCGCAACGAGTTCCAGAACGCGGATCAGCCGGGCACCGCCGGCAACACCGGGCCCGGCGGCGTGGGCCAGGGCGGCTCCGGCACGACCGGTTCGGGCGCTGGGCAGTTCGACGTGCCCGAGGTGTCCGGCTCCTCGGGCGCCCCGGGTTCTCCTGGCGGCGGCACCGACGTGTCCGGGATCGGCTCGGGATCGACCAGCGCCGCGGGCGCCAGCGGGAACTTCGGTTCAGGTTCCGGCCCGGGTGCGGATTCCTCGCTCCCGTCGGGCACGACGCCCTCCGGTGACACCTCCTCGGCCGGGTCCGGACTCTCCGGGCTCGGGTCCACGCCACCGGCGGGAAGTCCGGCACCGGGGTCGAGCGGTTCGGGATCGGGCGGCTCGGGTTCGTCCGGTGGGGACGATGCGGCGGCGCTGGAGGCGGCGAAGCAGAAGGCACAGAGCGCGCTGAATTCCTACAGTGGTGATCCGATCAAGACGGATTCGGGTTTGGGTGGCGGCGGTTCCGGTTCCGCGACCGAGAAGTCGAGCGCGGGTCTGGGAAGTTCCGGTTCCGGTTCGCCAGCATCGTCCGGAAAGGACAATGCGGCCGCGCTCGAGGCGGCGAAGCAGAAGGCGCAAAGCGCGCTGAATTCCTACAGTGGTGATCCGATCAAGACGGATTCGGGTCTGGGCGGCGGCGGTTCCGGCTCCGGGACCGAGAAGTCGAGTGCGGGTCTGGGTAGTTCCGGTTCCGGTTCGCCAGCATCGTCCGGAAAGGACGATGCGGCCAAGCTCGAAGAGGCCAAACAGAAAGCCAAGGACGCGCTCGACTCCTACAGTGGCGACGGGAGCGCAACCGGCGCCGACGGGCTCAAAGGCGATTCGCTGGGCGAGGCGAACCCGGACACGCTCAAGGTCGAGCAGGGCGGCAAGACCTTCGAGATGACCGAGCCCGGCACCGACGGCAAGATGGACATCAAGGTCGGCGAAGGAACCGGCGATCCGAAGGACTACCGGCTCGACTGGTCCGGCACCAAGGACACCGGCGATCCGGGGCAGCCGGGAGCCGACGGCGCCTACCATCCGGGCGCGGACGGCAAGATCCACATTCAGGACGGCGACCTGAAGATCACCGCGGAACGGCCCGACGGTCCGGACGGGCCCACCAAGGTCACCGTCGACGACGGCAGCGGCAGCCCGGCGACCTACACGCTCGGCGACTCGGACAAGACGCCGAACCTCGGTCACGCCTCCGCCTTGCCGGCCACCGGCAGCCCGGATCTGCCGGCCGGTGATGTGTCGTCCCCCGCCGCGCACTCCGGTATCAGCGCGCCGAGCTTCAGCGGCGGCGGGCTGCCCGGGACAGACCCGGTCTCCGCCTCGTCGGGCGGCCTTGGCGCGGTGAGCTCCGGCGACGCCGCGTCGCCGGGCACCGGCGTGCAGAGCGGCGCGGGTGCGGCGGCGGCCGCGGTACCCGCCGCCGCACCGCAGGCGGCGGCGTTGCCGGACGCGGGCTCGTCGCCCGCCGGCATGTCCGGGATGGGCATGGCCGGGATGGGTGGCATGGGTGCGGGCCAGGGCGGCGGCGAGAACCAGGAACGCACTTCGCGTGCGTACCGGATCGACGGCGGCATCTTCGACGCCGGGGAGAAACCGGGCCCCCGGATCATCGGTTCACTGGACGACGACGGAGACCGGCCCGTCAAGAAGCGCTGAGGCCGTAACAGGAGGAATTCATGGTCTCCGAGGAGATCCGGCGGTTGCAGGCCACGATGGACGGTCTGCTCCGCGAGCAGGCCGACCGGCGTGCGTTGCGCGAGCGTCAGGGCGAGGACATCAAGGCCCGCTCGGACGAGTACATGACCAAGCAGGTGCAGGCGGCCGAACGGTACGTGCAACTGCGCCGGGAACTGGGCCGGCAGGAAGAGGAGCCCGACGACGGGATCACCGAGCTGGACTTCGAGCCGGAAGGTTTCGCCGAGTCCGGTGAGGACACCCCGCAGCCACCGGCCCCGCCCGCACCGGCGCCCGCCGCACCGGCTCCGCCGGAGGCGCCTGCCGCGCCGGTCCCGGTCGCGGCCCGCCCGGCGCCGGAGCGTCCGGCGCGGCAGGCCCGCCAGGAGGTCGACGAGGACGACGACGACTTCCTCAACAACCGCTGGATGGACGACGCTTAGCCCGTCCCGTGAAAAACCGGGGCAGGCGGCCGGGGGCGCGGTGCTCAAAGCTGGTGCCGGACCCCGGCCTCCTGGGTGATGCGTCCGAGCTGATCACTCAGCCCGCCCTGCAACGCGACGCGTGCGGCGTTGCGGCGGCCCAGCGGCAGCACGGTCCGCCCGGTGCTGTCCTCGATCAGGAACGCCGTGCCGCCGTACACCGAGATCAGCACGATCGGCAGCCCCGCCCAGCCCGAGATCTGCGCGAACACCTCGACGCCGGTGAGCTCGTAGATCCCGGTGAACACGTATCGCACCACGGCGAAGCCGGCCAGCACGGACAGCAGCGGCCGGGTGCGCACGGCGCCGCCACCGATACCGGTCACGACCATGGCGATGACCAGCAGGAAGATACCGAGCACCGCCGACCGGCCGCCGGGCGGCGTGGTCAGCCCGGTCGTTCCGAGCGTCGCCCACACGAGCCCGAAGATCAGCATGGCGGTGGCCAGCCCAGCGTCACGTGCGGCGTAACCGATGAGTCCCGCCACGACCTGCAACGGTGCCGAGAAGCACAACAGGACCAGCGCCAGCGTGTGGGTCTGGGTCAGGGGGACCCAGTGCAGCTCCAGTGCCGTGTAGAGAATCGTCCCGACGCCGAACGCGTAGAACCCGACGGGTGCGCTGCTCGCGATGGGCCGCAGCACGATGCGGGCGAGGTCGTCCGGCGCTCGGGTATCGGGTTCGGTCGTGGGCACATCGACCCCCTCTGCTCGGCGCCACTTCCCCCGGGTTTCCCCGTGGCGGCGCCGCCTACACGCGGGGAGGCGGCGCGGTCAGCGGCGGCCGGCCTGGTTGCGGCCCACCGAGCGGCCGATGAAATAGCCGAGCACCAGGCCGACGATCAAGCCGATGGCGATGAAGAAGACGATCGTGGCCGCCGCGATCTTTCCCACCGTGCCGAGGAAACCTCGCGCCTCGAACTCGGTTGCCAATGCCACGGTCTGGGTGAGGGCGTAGTGAGTCATGCGCGACATTGTCGCCAATCGGGCCCGGCCCCGCAGCGCCGTGCTCAGCGCCGGGCGGTTTCGATCACCGCGCGCCCGGCCTCGATGAGCGCGCCGGCCCGTGAGTCCGATCCGGCACCGAGGTAGCCGCCGACCATCGCGCCGTCCCGCAGCATCATCAGCTGATCGACCACAGTGGACGAATCGCCGATGCCGAGTTCGGCGAGCAGATCCCTCAGCAGTCCGGCGAACCAGGCGCGGTGCGCGGCGACGGCCTGCCGCACCGGATGGCCGGGGTCGGCGTATTCGGCGGCGGCGTTGATGAACGGGCAGCCACGGAAACCGGACGCGCAGCTGGCGTCCGCCAGGGCGTGCGCGATGCCGGTGAGCATGGCGCACGCGTCACCCGTGCGCAGCCCGTCGAGGGCGCCGCGTTCGGCCGCGGCCCGGCCGTCGAGGTAGGCGAGCACCAGGTCGTCCTTGGTGGGGAAGTGGCGGTAGAAGGTCACCTTGCTGACAGCGGCGGCGGCGATGATCCGGTCGGCGCTGACCGCACGGATGCCCTCGCCGTAGAACAGTTCGTCCGCGGCGGCCAGGATGCGCTCCCGCACCGGCGACGGCCGCGATGTCGCCGCGTCTGGTGTCGCGCTCGCCCGCGCCATCGGCACTCCCATCCCCGTCCTGCGTCGCCTGTCCAGGTTAGACGCCCCTCGCCGGCAGGGCCGGTCGGTGCTAACGTAGTAGACGTACTAGTTCGTCTACCTGCTTTCCGAACAAGGGGAACACATGTCCGACACCCTCTACACCGGCATCGCGACCTCCACCGGCGACGGCAGGGCGGGAGGCCGGGCGCAAACGAACGACGGGCTGCTCGACGTCACACTGGCGATCCCGAAGGAGATGGGCGGCCCCGGCGGGGCGACCAACCCCGAGCAGCTGTTCGCGGCGGGCTGGGCCTCGTGTTTCCACTCCGCGCTCAAGGCCGTCGCCGCGCAGCGGAAGGTGACCGTCGCGGACTCGGCCGTCGTCGCCGAGGTCGGCATCCACCCCACCGCGGAGGGCGGGTTCAGCCTCAGCGCGGCACTGCACGTGGAGCTGTCCGGCGTGGACCAGGGCACGGCCGACCAGCTGGTCGCGGCGGCGCACGAGGTGTGCCCGTACTCGAACGCCACGCGCGGCAACATCCCGGTGACCGTGGACGCCACCGTCGCCTGACGCGCACGGCCGGGGCGGCACCCGCCCCGGCCTTCAGTCCACCGCCTCCGGTGCCCAGTGCCGCTCCAGCCGCCCGCTGCGCCACACCGCGAACGCGATCAGCCAGGTGGCCGCGAACAGGCCCACCAGCAGGTAGCCGACGTCGGCGAGGTCCAGGCTCGCCGCCCAGGCCAGCGGGCCGCTGGTGATGTCGAGACGCTGGGCGAGCAGCCCGGTCAGCTCGATGCCGCCGATGGCGAGCGCCACGGCCACCGACAGCGCGGTGACGGTGAGGTTGTAGAACACCTTCCGCACCGGGGTGACCAGCGCCCAGCCGTAGGCGAAGTTCATGAACACCCCGTCCGCGGTGTCCAGCAGGCTCATCCCGGCCGCGAACAGCACGGGCAGGGTCAGCAGCGCGTACCAGGGCAGTGCGAACGCCGCCGCGCCGCCGGCGAGCACCAGCAACGCCACCTCGGTCGCGGTGTCGAAACCGACGCCGAACAGCAGGCCCAGCGGGTACATGTGCCACGGACGGCGCACGGACCGGGCGACCCGGCCGAGGATCCGGTTCAGCAGCCCCCGCTCGTCCAGCCGCCGCTCCAGCTCGGCCTCGTCGAACTCGCCGCCGCGCATGCGCCGGAACACCCGTGCGATGTGCAGCAGCGACACCAGGTTCAGCACGCCGATCAGCAGCAGGAACCCACCGGAGACGAGGGTGCCGATCAGCCCCGTCACCGCGTGCAGCGCCGAGGTGTCCGTGGTGACCTGGCCGGCCAGCGTCCGCACGCCGAGGCCCAGCAGCAGGCACAGCCCGAACACGACGCTGGAATGGCCGAGGGAGAACCAGAAGCCGACCGACAGCGGCCGCGTGCCCTCGGCGATCATCTTGCGCGTGGTGTTGTCGATCGCGGCGATGTGGTCGGCGTCGAAGGCGTGCCGCATGCCCAGGGTGTAGGCGGTGACGCCGAGCCCCGCCCCGAACACCCCCGACTGCCCGATCGCGTGATGTCCGGGCACCACCAGCAGGATCAGCGTTCCCCAGCCGAGTACGTGCAGCAGCGCGATGACCGCGGACATCCCGGTGATCGTGCGCCATCCCCGCCGGTCAAGCGCCGCCATGTCCTGCTCCCTCCGCCGGGCCGGCTTCGTCGCCGACATCAGCACCGTCGCAGCCGGACGCGGCGCCGGGCACTGCCCGGACGGAGAGGAGACCGCTGTCTCCTCGGGTGAGAACCTCTCCGATCGGGTAGGTACCGGTGGCCAGGCGGAGGGTGTGTCGGCCGTCACTGTGGCGGTAGCGTCAGGTCGGTCGAACGACGAGGAGCATCCCATGCCACGACTGTCCGACCTGCCGAAACTTCCCGGTGCCGTGACCGGCGGTGTTCTGCCCGGCGGGGTTCGTGACGTACCGTGGAGGCGGTCGCCGCACTGGAGCGGGGACCGTGAATCGCGGGAGGTTGCTGTGCCGGGCCCTGTCCTCGACCAGGCCGAACCGCTGACCGGTCCGTGCGTCGCGACCACCAGGACCGAGCCCGCGGAACTGGCCAAGTTCCACGTACCGGAGGTCGTGTTCGGCCCCGGCTCGCTCGCCGAGCTCGGGCACGCGGCGCTTCGCGTCGGCGCCCGCAGGCCGTTCGTGGTCAGCGACCCCGGCCTGATCGAGGCGGGCTGGGTCGAGGAGGCGGAAAGCCATCTGCAGCTGGCCGGGCTGCGGCCGGTCGTGTTCTCCGGCGTCACCCCCAACCCCAAGGACCACGAGATCGAGGCCGCCTACCAGCAGTACGCCGCGGTCGGCGCCGACGTGATCATCGCCGTCGGCGGGGGATCGTGCATCGACGCGGCCAAGGGGGTCGCGATCCTGTCCGGCAACGGCGGCACGATCCTCGGCTACGCCGGCGTCGACCGGGTCGTGCAGCCCATCCCGCCGCTGGTCATGGCGCCGTCCACGTCCGGTACCGGCGCGGACGTCTCGCAGTTCGCGGTCGTCACCGACACCACGCTGCACACCAAGATCACGATCATCAGCCGCACGCTGGTACCGGACATCTCGATCGTCGACCCGCGGCTGCTCATCACCATGCCGGACGATCTGAACGCCGCGACCGGGCTCGACGCGCTGACCCACGCGGTCGAATCGTTCGTCTCCCGCGCGCACAACCCGCTGACCGACCAGCACGCCCTGCACGCGGCCACGCTGGTCACCCGCAACCTGCTGCACACCATGGTCCATCCGAAGGCCGCCGAGCCGCGCATCGCTATGGCGCAGGGCTCGCTGGAGGCCGGGATGGCCTTCACCAACGCGATCCTCGGCATCACGCACGCGATGAGCCACCAGGTCGGCGGGCTGCTCGACGCGCCGCACGGGGTGCTCAACGGGGTTCTGCTGCCGCACGCGATCCGGTTCAACGCGGTCACCGATCCGGAGCGGTTCGTCCCGCTGGCCGCCGCGACCGGCATCGACGTCGCGGGCAGGCCCGCGGCCGAGGTGGCCGAGGCCTTCGCCTGCCGGGTGCGCGAACTGGCCGACGCGGTCGGCGTGCCGCGCGGCCTGTCCGCGCTCGGCGTCACCGAGGCCGACATCGGCACCCTCACGCGCACGACCCTGCAGGACGCGTGCCTGGCGACCAATCCGAGAACCGCGACCGCGGCGGACGTGGCCGCGCTGTTCCGGCAGGCGTTGTAGGGCGGCGATGGCGACGGACAACTATCTCGGCGCACTCACCGGCGTGCGGTCGGGTAAGCGCTCGTTCTATCCCGAGTACGTGCGCTCCGCGGAACGGCTGGAACGCGCCGTCGGTGCGCTGGACCGGATCTCGCGGGCGCTCGTGCGCACGGGGGAGGGGCCCCGTGCGCTGGTCGAGGCGGTCGTGCGGGCGGCGGCCGAGCACGTGCAGGCCGACTGGCTGCTGTTCGCGGTCGCCGACGGCGCGCTGCGCGCCGCCCGCCCGCGATTCTTGCTGCTGTCGGGGGAGAACCTCGTGGAGGACGAACGGCTGTTCCCCTCCGACGCGCTCGCGCAGCTGCGCGTGCTGCGGTCGCGGCCGTGGGAGGCCGACGAGCCCGCCGAGACCGGCGTGCGCGTCCCGATGACCCTGGACTGCGAACCGGTCGGCGGGATCGCCGCGCTGCCGGCACCGGGCATGGACGTGGCCGACACCGATCTCGCGGTGCTGCGGGTGCTGGCGAACCAGGCCGCGGTCGCGCTGCACAACTCTTACCTCGTGCACGCCACGGTGCGGTTGCGGGGGCGTACCGAGGCGCTGTCCGAGGCCGCCGAACAGCAGGCCCGTGACCTGGCCGCGCGCAACGCCGAACTGCAGGAGACACAGCGCAGGCTGTTCGACGCGATGCGGCGGCAGGCGCTCGACGACGAGCGGCACCGGATCGCGCGCGAACTGCACGACAGCGTCACGCAGGACGTGCTCTCGGCGGGCATGATGATCGAGATCTGCCGCGCCGAACTCGCCGACCCCGGCGCGGACACCGACGTGATCAGCGACAAGCTCGTCGAGGCCAAGGGGCTGACCCGGCACGCGGTGGAACGGCTGCGCGCGGCGATCTACGCGCTGCACCACACCGATTCCGAGCCGTCCGGCTCGCTGCCGGTGCTGCTCGAACGACTGTCCACAGTGCACCTGCCGACCGACCTGAAGGTGAGCGTGTCGGTGCACGGCGAGCCTGTGCCGCTGCCCGGCGAGGCCGAGCACTCGCTGCTGCGGATCACCGGCGAGGCCCTGTTCAACACCGTGATGCACACCAACGCGGCCCGCGCGCGGATCCGGCTCGACTACCGGCCCGAGTCCATCCGGCTGGCCATTTCCGACGACGGTGACGGCGATCCGGTGCAGCTGCGCCGGATGCTGCGGCTGTCCTCGGCGACGGATCTCGCGGGCGCGCACCGGGGACTGGCGAACATGCGGGCGCGCACCGAGGAACTGGGCGGGACACTGTCGATCCGGCGGTCCCGGATCGGAGGGATCCTGTTGCTGCTGGAGATTCCGTTGCCGCTACCGGGGGAGAGGACGCCATGATGATCACGGGTGCGCGGACGCTGAAGATCGTCCTGGTGGACGACCACGCCATCGTCCGGCAGGGGCTGAAGTCCATTTTGGAGCGCGAGGACGACATCTCGGTGATCGGCGAGGCGGCGACCGCGGCCGAGGCCAGGGCCGTGGTGGAACGCACCCGGCCGGACATCGTGCTGCTGGATCTGAAGCTGTCCACCGGTTCCAACACCGAGGGCCTGGACGTGTGCGCGGAACTGACCAGCCGCTACCCGGAGGTCGGCGTGCTCGTGCTGACCACGTTCCTCGACGACGCGCTGGTGGTCGAGGCGATCCACCGCGGCGCCCGCGGTTACGTCATCAAGGACGTCGACACGACCGGTCTGGTGTCCTCGATCCGCGCGGTGGCCCGCAACGAGAGCGCGTTCGACTCCCGCTCGGCCTCGGCGATGGTGCGTTCCATCCGTACCGCGCCCGAGGAACCGGTGCTGACCAGCCGTGAGCAGAACGTGCTGGAACTGCTGGCGCGCGGACTGTCCAACCGCGACATCGGCGCGCGCCTCTACATCTCCGAGACGACGGTGAAGTTCCACGTTCGCAACATCATGCGCAAGATCGGTGCGTCGAGCCGGGCGGAGGCCGTCTACGAGGCCAGCAAGATGGGCCTCATCTGAGGGCCTCCACCCGGCGGCCGGCGCTACCGCAGCACGGGGCGGCCGAGCGGCAGTCCGCGGCCGCCCGTGCCCGCGGACATCGCCCCGGCGAAGAGGTAGACACCGACGGCGGTGAAGGCGAACACCACGTAGCCACCGGCCGTCGTGGCGCTCGTGGAACCGGCCACCGTGCCGTAGAGCACCAGTGCCAGCGCGACGTCGATCAGCACGAACAGCAGCGTGAACGCGGCAGGCAGCCGCAGGGTCGCCAGCGTCAGCAGCACGATGGTGACCAGCCAGGCGATCAGGAACAGGCCCTGCGTCGCGGTCGCGGCCTCGGCGGAGATGCCGAACCAGCCGTGGATGAGCCCCAGCACGAGGGCGGCGTAGCTGAACCAGAATCCGGAGAACACGCCGAACACGGCGGCCACCGCGCTCTGCCCGAGCGCCGCGGCCCACACCGCGGCGACGAGCTGGCCCACCCCGGTCGCGGGCAGGATGATCGCGATCGACGCGCCGACCGCGCCGGTGGGTACGTAGCCGGTCAGTACCAGCCCCAGCGCGATCGCGCCGACGATGAACGTCGGCACCCCGATCAGTGCCGGATCACCCTCGGGTGCGCCGGCTTCCTTCTGTACGGGCGTTTCCGTGACAACAGCAGTCGACATCGATGCTCCTCGTTGAGCTGCGAGTGGACGGTCGCCTCCAGCGTCCCCCGGCGCGGCCCCGGCCAGAACTGACCCGGTGGGCGCGGGTGCCCCTGCTTCCGGTCAGGCCGGGCGGCGGTCCAGGATCAGCCAGCCGCCGTGGAAATCGGAGACCCGGTGACGCCAGCCGGTACCCGCGCCGAGCGCGGCCAAGGTCGCCAGATCGAAGCGGCGCACGTGGCCGTAGTCGGCGCTGGGCACGTCCTCGAACGGCACCGCGACGACCACTTTGGACCGGGCCAGCCGCATCGCTTCGGCGAGCACGGCCTGCCCGCGCCTCTCGTCGAGGTGCTCCAGCAGGTGCACCACCGTCACGGTGTCCACAACGGAGTCCGGGAGGGGAACGCGGGAGGCGTCACAGATCAGGGTGCGCAACGGTGTGTTCCGCGCGGTGGCGACGGTGTCCAGCAGCCGCATCGCGCCGCCGACGATGTCGGAGGCGATCACGCTCGTCCGCGGCCGTGCGGCCAGCAACAACGGCAGGAAACCGAAGCAGGACCCCAGATCCAGCACGCTGCCGGGCGGAACCAGGCGCAGCACCCGCGCGTACACGGGTGCGATGTCCGCGATGAGCCTGGGCGCCGCACGGGGATCTCTCAGGTGCGCGAGCGTGTTGGCGTAGAACGTGCCCCACGCCAGGCGCGGATCGGGCAGCGTGCTGCGGACGATGCCGGTGAACACGCGCTCGAAGATGTCCTGCCCGCACAGCCAGCCCGGGGTGAACAGCTCGTCGATGAGCAGCCCGGTCAGGCCGTTGTCGAGCTGGTCCGGGCGCAGGTGGTGACCGATCTCGATGCGCCGCCCCAGCCGGTGCAGCCGGAAATGGTCGGTGCGTACCACCGCGGGCCTGCCGTCGTCCTCGGCGCGCACCACACGCACCAGATCGTCGAGGTAGTCCTCGAGCGGATCCAGCGCGGCGGTCATCGCGTCACCAGATCGAGCGCGACTCTGTCCAAACCAGACAGATCGCGCACGACCCGTACCTTCGAGCAGTATTCGGCGTAGTCGGGCAGATCGCAGCCGCCCAGCCCCCACGAGTAGCGCGGTTCCGGGGTCAGCCAGATCGTTTCCCGTGCCCGCCGGGAGATTTCGCCGAACGCGGTGAGGTTCGGGTCGTTGCCGTTGCCCCGGCCGTCACCCAGCACCAGCACCGTGGTCCGGCGGGTCACGGCGGAGGAATGCTCCGCGAGGAAATCGCCGAACGCGGCGCCGTAGTTGGAGTTCGCGTCCACATCGAGCACGTCACCGCCGAAGATCAGGCCGAGCGCGCGCTCCACCGGATACTCGGCGAACAGCTCCGTGGTCTCGGCGATGCCGTCGACGAACGCGAACGAACGCACCTGCGCGAACAGGTTCTGCAGCCCGTGCACCAGATGCAGGGTGAACCGCGCCGTGGCCCGCACGGACAGGCTGACGTCGGCGAGCACGACCAGCCGCGGCCGGTCCTCGGCACGCCGCACCGTGACCGGGCTGAACGGGATGCCGTCGAAGCGCATGTTGCGCCGCATGGTGCGGCCGGGGTCGACGCGGCCGGCGCTGGCGATGCGCCTGCGGTGGGTCAGCGCGCCACGCAGCGAGGAGGCCAGCCGCCGCAGCGACTCCTCCAGTTCCGCGCGCTCGCGCTCGCCGGCGGTGTCCACTTCGGCCGCGCGCCGCTCCCGCGACTCGACGACCTTGTTCTCCAGTTCCAGCAACGCTTCCAGATGTTTCTTGAGCGCCTCGGGCAGGTTCGCCAGCACCCCGGCGAGGCGGCGGCGTAGCTTCGCGGCGTCGTCCTCGTCGCCGTCGGAGTCCCCGGCCTGGTCGAGCCAGCCCAGCAGCGCGTCCTGCTCGGCGATGGTCAGCTCCGCGTCGACCTTCGTGCCGGTGTCTCGCGACAGCTGCCCCGGCACGCCCGCGCCGTGCAGCCGGTCGGTGTCGAGCTGGACCCGGTAGCCCGCGTCGCCGGTGACGGTGTTGTCCTTGGAGAACACGATCTCGTCGGTCATCGAGGTGAGGTCGATCTTGTTCGCCTCCTGGTGCAGGTTGTACTGCTGCGCCAGGTCCTCGGGATCGAAGTAGTCGCGGATATCACTGGGTTTGCCGTGTTCGTGGCCCTGTTGCGGCGTCTCGCTCGGCTCCTCCGACAACGTGAAGCTCTCCAGCTCGCCGGTGTCGGACAGGTCGTCGTGCGTGTGTCCGTGGCCGTGCCCGTGCTCGTCCTCGCCGACCCGGACGAGCGCGAAGAAGGCGTCGAAGATCTCGTCGAACGCCGGATCGTCGCGGTGGTCCTTGACCAGCGCGAGCCGCAACGCCTCCTTCAGCGTCGCACGGTCGGCGAGGATTCCCGGCTCCGCGGCGCAGCGCAGGGCATCCAGCGTCTCGGGCACCGAGATCCGGACGTCGCGCATCCGCAGCAGCCGGACGAACCGGTGCAGGCTGGCCTCCATCGCGCGCTCCTAGGACCGGGACCGGCCGAACGACCGGCTGCCACGATCCGCGCTGACCTTCGGCGCCTCCTGTGTGTGCCCGTGCCCGTGCCCGTGCCCGTGGCCGTGCCCGTGACCGTGCGCGGCCTCGGGTATCTCGGCGTTCGGATCGACCAGCCGCGGCAGCGCGTCCAGCGCCTTGCGCACGTCCTTGTCGTACTTCACGACCACCGAGACGGTGTCCGAGAGCACCGGCGCGGTCAGCTCGTCGACCCCCAGCACGGCGAGCGTGCGCGCCCAGTCGATGGTCTCGGAAATGCTCGGCGACTTGCGCAGTTCCAGCTCGCGCAGCCCGCGCACGATGTCCACCAGATGCCGCGCGAGTGCCTCGGGCAGGCCGGTGTTCTTGCTGCGCACGATGTCCAGCTCACGTTCGGCCGACGGGTAGTCGAGGAACAGGTGCAGGCACCGGCGTTTGAGCGCGGCCGCCAGGTCGCGGGTGTTGTTCGAGGTGAGGATCACGTAGGGCCGGTTGCGGGCGGTGAAGGTGCCGATCTCGGGCACCGAGATCTGGTACTCGCCCAGCATCTCCAGCAGGACCGCTTCCAGCGCCTCGTCGGCGCGGTCGATCTCGTCGATCAGCAGCACCACGGGTTCCTCCGAGCGCACCGCCTCCAGCAGCGGCCGGGCGGCGAGGAACCGCTCGGAGAAGAACACGCTCTCCTGCGCGCCGATCCGCTCCACCGCGTCGTGCAGGTCCGGCGCGTCCGCGACCAGCTGGCCGATCTTCTCACGCAGGATCTGGGTGTAGAGCAGCTGTTTGCCGTAGTCCCATTCGTACAGTGCGCTGGTCTCGTCCTGGCCCTCGTAACACTGCAGGCGCAGCAGCCTGCGGCCAGTGGCGGCGGCCAGCGACTTCGCCAGCTCCGTCTTGCCCACGCCGGCCGGTCCTTCCAGCAGGACCGGTTTTTCCAGCCTCGTCAGCAGGAACACCATCGTCGCCAGCCGCTGATCGGTCAGATATCCCTGAGCGGCAAGCGCTTTCCCGGCCTCCTCGACCGAATCGAACACCCCTGCGGTCACGCCGGACCCTCCTTGTCGTGGAAACCGGGGGCGGGCCGTTTCGGCCCGCCCCCGTCCGTTCTGCTTCATAAGCGGCGGAGCCGCTTGCTGTGGGCACGCGACTCGCACCGCTACCCGCACCGCTACGCAAACCGCGGCACGAGTTGATCAACTGATGAGGTCGTCGAGGTCGCCGTTGAGGCAGTGATCGACGACGGGACGCACGGTTTCGAAGGTGCATTCCTTGGCGTTGCCGGGGGTGCAGGCGTCACCGAGCACGTGGTTGGTGATGCGGTCCACGTCCTCGTCGTCGCCCTTGATGACGGAGGCGTTCTGGTAGTACTTCGTCGGGCCCTGGCCGAGCCGGTTCTTGGAGTAGCTGTCCTTGGTGACGTCGGTGAACTTCTCCGGGATGCCCACGTCGCGCAGCAACCGGATCGCCGCGTTGAGCGCGGCGTCGGCGGCCTGCACGTCGGTCATGCCGTGGGTGTCGATGCCCATCACCTCGGCGATGTCGGCGAAGCGCTTGTACGCCACCGGCATGTTGAACGCCCACACGCGCGGCAGCGCGATCGCGTTGTTGAGGCCGTGGTGGGTGTCGTAGAAGGCGCTGACCGCGTGCGAGATGGAGTGGATGATCCCCAGCCCGCCCGAGTTGAACGCCTGCGCGGCGATGTACTGCGCGTACATCATGCCCTCGCGGCCCGCCAGGTCCTGCGGGTTCCACGTGGCCTGACGCAGGTTCTCCGCCGTGAGCTTGATGGCCCGTAGCGCGTTGCCCAGCGACGGCTCGAAGTTCAGCCGCGACACGTAGGGTTCGGAGGCGTGCGCGAGCACGTCGAAACCACACTGGGCGGTGTAGTCCACCGGGCAGTCGTAGTAGAGCACCGGGTCGTCGATCGCCAGCGTCGTCACCGACGCGTCGTCGAAGGCCACGTACTTGTGGGGGTTGTCCGGATCGGTGGTGGTGTCGGTGATGACGTAGGCCCACGACGTCTCCGAACCCGTGCCCGCCGTGGTGGACACCGCGATGTGCGGAGGGTTCCGCGGGTTCTCGGACTTGTTGAAGCCTTCGAAGTCGTTGACGTTGCGCCCGTCGTGCGCGACCGAGATCCGCGCGCCCTTGCACGCGTCGTGCGAGGACCCGCCGCCGATCGACACGAAGCTGTCACAGGAGTTCTCCTGGTACAGCTTGACCGCGTCCATGACGTTGTAGTCCTTGGGGTTGGACTCGACCTTGTCGTAGAGCACGACCTCGAGCCCGTGGTACTTCATCGACTCGGTGACCTTTCCGACGATGTCGGAGCCACGCAGGCCACTCGTCATCACCAGGGTTTTCTTGAAGCCCAGCTTGAGTGCCTCGGGCCCGATCATCTCGTGTGCACCCGGGCCGAGCAGCGCACGCGGGAACGGGTGGAACTCCTTGATGGGGAACGGCTTCAGTAATTCGTCGACCTGCATGACCGCACTTGTCCTTCCTGCGCGACGGCGACTGTGGTGACGCGCACACCGAAGCTATCTCCCGGCGCGACCGCGCGGAAATGCTTGCGCGCCAATACTCCTCGGCCGGGACAGCGAGTCCGCACGTCCGGCCGGGCAGGTACCTGCCCGATCGGAGGGGGCGGGGCGCAGGCACGAAAAAGGGCCCGGACGTTTGTCCGGGCCCTCTTCGGCGGTATTTCAGTTGTCCAGCACGGCGAGTTCGTCGTCGGTCAGCAGCCGCGAGCGGATCAGGAAACGCACGCCGTCGGGCGCCTCCAGGGAAAACCCGCTGCCGCGGCCGCTGACGACATCGACCGTGAGGTGCGTGTGCCGCCAGTAGGCGAACTGGTCCGCGCTCATCCAGAACGGTGTGCCGTCCCCGACATGCCCCAGCAGCACGTCGGAGTCGCCGACCCGGAACTCGCCTTCGGGATAGCACATCGGGGCACTGCCGTCGCAGCATCCGCCGGACTGATGGAACATCACCGGACCGTGCCGCTCGACCAGCCGCCGCAACAACGCGGCGGCGGCCCCGGTCATCGCGACCCGTTGGGGCATCAGAAGAAGCCGAGCTTCTGCGGCGAGTAGGACACGAGCAGGTTCTTGGTCTGCTGGTAGTGCTCCAGCATCATCTTGTGCGTCTCGCGGCCGATACCGGACTTCTTGTACCCGCCGAAGGCCGCGTGCGCCGGGTAGGCGTGGTAGCAGTTCGTCCACACGCGACCGGCCTTGATGCCGCGGCCGAGGCGGTAGGCGGTGTTGGTGTCGCGGGTCCACACACCGGCGCCGAGCCCGTAGAGGGTGTCGTTGGCGATCTTGAGCGCCTCGTCCACCGAGTCGAACGTCGTCACCGACACGACCGGGCCGAAGATCTCCTCCTGGAAGATCCGCATGTTGTTGGTGCCACGGAAGATCGTCGGCTCGACGTAGAAGCCACCGGGATGCTCCGCGACCTCACGCGCACCGCCGCCGGTGAGCACCTCGGCGCCTTCGGCCTTGCCGATGTCGATGTAGGACAGGATCTTCTCGTACTGGTCGTTGCTCGCCTGCGCGCCGATCATGGTCGACGGGTCCAGCGGGCTGCCGCCGGTGATGGCCTTGGTGCGCTCGACGCAGCGGCCGATGAACTCGTCGTAGATCGAGGAGTGCACCAGCGCCCGCGACGGGCAGGTGCAGACCTCGCCCTGGTTGAGCGCGAACATCACGAAACCCTCGACGGCCTTGTCGAGGTAGTCGTCGTCGGCGTCGGCCACGTCGGGCAGGAAGATGTTGGGGCTCTTGCCACCCAGCTCCAGCGTCACCGGGATGATGTTCTCGCTGGCGTACTGCATGATCAGCCGCCCGGTGGTGGTCTCACCGGTGAACGCGACCTTCGCGACGCGGGAACTGGACGCCAGCGGTTTGCCCGCCTCGACGCCGAAACCGTTGACCACGTTGAGCACGCCCGGCGGCAGCAGGTCGGCGATCAGCTCGACGACCTTGAGGATCGAGGCCGGGGTCTGCTCGGCCGGCTTGAGCACCACGCAGTTGCCCGCGGCCAGTGCGGGCGCGAGCTTCCAGGTGGCCATCAGGATCGGGAAGTTCCACGGGATGATCTGCCCGACCACGCCGAGCGGCTCGTGGAAGTGGTAGGCCACCGTGTCCGCGTCGATCTCGGCGATGCTGCCTTCCTGGGCGCGGATGGCGCCGGCGAAGTAGCGGAAGTGATCGACCGCCAGCGGCAGGTCGGCGGCCAGCGTCTCGCGGACCGGCTTGCCGTTCTCCCAGGTCTCGGCGACCGCCAGCTCCTCGAGGTGGTCCTCCATGCGGTCGGCGATCTTGTTCAGGATGTTGGCGCGTTCGGTCGTCGACGTGGCGCCCCACTTCTCCGCGGCGGCGTGCGCCGCGTCGAGGGCGAGGTCGATGTCGGCCGCGGACGAGCGCGCCACCTCGCAGAACACCTTGCCGTCGACCGGCGACGGGTTCTCGAAGTAGCGTCCCTCGGCCGGGGCGACCCAGTCCCCGCCGATGAAGTTGTCGTACCGGCGGGCGAAGCTGACGACACTGCCGTCGGCACCGGGCTTGGCATAGGCCATGGAAGCACTCCATTCACTCGATCACGTCGGTGTGATGGGTGCCACCGTGCAGTGCCCAGGTTGGGAAAACGTTGGGGTTAGAGACTGTTCCAGATGTGGCTTGCGCGGCGGTGCGGGTAGCGGTGCAAGCCGCCGTCCTCACAGCAAGCGGCGCCGCCGCTCATAGAGCCCTTAATCGCTCAGCGCCTCCCGTAGCCGGGCGGCCGCGATGCCGCGGCGGCCGTCGCCCGGGGCCAGCAAGCTGTAGGCGTACTCGTGTACTTCCAGGTCGAAGGGGTGCCGCTCGCCGTGCAGGAGGGCGAGGTCGGGGCGGTTCGAGGCGAGCACGGCCTCGCGCACGGCGACCTCCAGGTGGTCACGCCATCGGATGATGCCCGGTGCCTCCGAGGCCGGCAGCAGCGCGGCGGTGTACGCGCGGACGGCGGTCTCGGTGTCCCCGGCCTTGAGCGCGCTCAGTACGGCGGCGGCGTCGCAGGCGACCGGGGCCGTCAGCGTGTAGCGCCGGCTGGTCAGCGCGCCCCGCAGCATCCGGCGCAGGTGGGAGGCCTCCGCGCGCAGTGTCGTGGTGGTGACCGGCTGGTCGCCGTAGATGGCTTCGCGCAACGTTTCCGGCGAGAACCCGCCGGGTTCGAGCGCCAGCAGGGTGAGCATTTCCAGGTGACGCGGGGAAAGGCGCAGCGGTACGCCGTCCAAAGTGGCGTGACCGGGGCCGAGGCAGGACAGCTCGACGCCCGGTGCCGGTGCGGTGGCGGGAAGCCGGGACTCGATGGCCGTGACCAGTGTGCGCACGGTCGACATGGCCAGCGGATGCGAGCGGTCCCAGGTCGTCGACAGGTCCAGCACACCGAGTTGACGGCCGCGCGGGTCCCGGATCGGGGCGCAGTAACAGACCCAGCCGTGCAGGGCGGCGACGAGATGCTCGGCGGAGAACACGCTGTTGGGCCGGCCCGTGCGCAGCGCGAGCGACAGGGCGTTCGTGCCCATGTCCGGTTCGTCCCAGCGTCCGCCGGGTGCGAAGTTCACCCGCTCGGCCCTGCTCCGCATGACCTTTCCGCCGCAGGTCCACAGGATCGTCCCGGACTCGTCGGTGACGGCCGCGACGAATCCGGCGTCGTCGGCGATGCTGCGCAGCTCGTCGGCCAGCTCGGTGACCGGAGTGCGTAACGGAGAGTCACGCCACCGTGCGCGCACCTCGTCGTCGGCCGCGGGTGCGCTGTCCCGCGCGGGGTCCACAAAGGACAGCGAACGGGCCCACGATTCGGCCACCTCGCTGCGCAGTGTCAGGTTTTCCGGGCGTGCCTGCACCGGCACCCAGCGGGCCCATTCCCGTTCCAGTGCCGCCCGGCGCTGGTGGAGCACACTACGCTCTGCCATGTCCGCGACCTCATCGTCCTTTGTGCCTGGCGCAATGGTGCTCCATGATGCCTGACGATCGCCGCGGGCGCACCTACCCGCGTGGACGGTTCCAACGTCTTGCCAACGTCGGCCCGGCAGCCTCTCCGGTCATGACGTCGAGGGAGATGTTCTGGGCTGAGCAGGCGGAGCGGTTGCACTGGGACACGAGGTGGTCTCGGGTGCTGGATTGGTCGGGGGCGCCGTTCGCGAAGTGGTTTGTCGGCGGGAAGTTGAACGTCGCCTACAACTGTGTG
>NZ_JAAXLS010000072.1 GCF_012328925.1 Amycolatopsis acididurans | reverse complement strand
AAACCCGCAGCGGCAAAATCATGCGCCGCCTCCTACGCGACGTCGCCGAAAACCGCGCCATCGGCGACGTCACCACCCTCGCCGACTCCAGCGTCATGGACCTCATCTCCACCGGACTCAAGTCCGGCAAAGCAGAAGACTGAACAATCCTTTTAGGACCCAGGGAGGGAAGATGTCCTCAACGGACACCGGCCGCACCACCGTCACCTCGGGTGGCTCGGCTGTACAGCCTGTTGACCCGACGAAACACATCGCCGACCCCGGCCCGCTCGGCCTCGCCGGATTCGCCGCCACGACGTTCGTGCTCAGCGCCGTCAACGCGGGTCTGGTCGCCAAGTCGATCGAGCCGGTGGTACTGCCGCTCGCGCTGTTCTACGGCGGTCTCGCGCAGCTGCTCGCCGGCATGTGGGAGTTCCGCAAGAACAACACCTTCGGCGCCACGGCGTTCGGCACCTACGGGCCGTTCTGGCTCGCGTTCGCCTTCTACGTCTGGCAGTTCGCGGACAAGATCCCGAAGGACCAGGCGGCGACCGCGACCGGCATGTTCCTGCTGGTGTTCACGATCTTCACCGGTTACATGACGATCGCGTCGTTGCGCACGAGCGTCGCGCTGATCGGCGTGTTCCTTCTGCTGTTCCTGACGTTCCTGTTCCTGACGATCGGTGAGCTCTCCGGCTCCGACAGCACCGCCAAGATCGGTGGCTGGCTGGGACTGGTCACCGCGGTGCTCGCCTGGTACGCGTCCTTCGCGAGCGTCACCAACAGCACGTTCAAGCGGACGATCCTGCCGGTGGTGCCGCTGACCGCCCGCTGATCACCAGCCCGTACCGACGCTGACCCGGCCCTCGCGCCGGGTCAGCGTCGTTGTGTAAACCATCCGGTCGGTATGCTGGGGAAATGGCCCACGACGCGTCGGAGGAAACCGTTCCGCGCCGCCTGCTGTCGGCGGCGACGCGGTTGTTCGCGCAGCGTGGTTACGACCGCACTTCGGTGCAGGAGATCGTCGCCGCCGCCGGGGTGACCAAGGGCGCGATGTATCACTACTTCGGCTCGAAGGACGACCTGCTTTCCGAGATCTACGGCCGGGTGCTGCGCCTGCAGACCGAGCAGCTGGAAAAGGTGGCCACCACCGAAGCGCCGGTGCTGGAGCGGCTGCGGCGGGCCGCCGCCGACGTCGTGGTCAGCACGATCGAGAACCTCGACGACACCACGATCTTCATGCAGTCGATGCACCTGCTCAGCCCGGAGAAACGCCGCTCGGTGCGGGCCGAGCGGCGCGGCTATCACGAGCGTTTCCGGTCGCTGATCGAGGAGGGACAGCGCGCGGGCGTGTTCCGCGGGGACAAACCGGCCGACATCGTGGTCGACTTCTTCTTCGGCTCGGTGCACCACCTCGGGTCCTGGTACCGCGACGACGGCGAGCTCTCCGCCCGCCAGGTCGCCGAGCACTACGCCGATCTGCTGCTCGACGGCCTGCGGGCCTGAACAGCAGATCGGCGTCGCCACATCAGGCCGGCGGCAGGTTCACCAGACCCGCCAGCGCGGCGCGGTGCCTGCCCGGCGTGCCCAGCGCGATCTCGTCGCTCTTGGCCCGCTTGAGATACAGGTGCGCCGGATGCTCCCAGGTCATGCCGATCCCGCCGTGCAGCTGGATCGCCTCCTCCGCCGCGTGCACCGCGACACCCCCGCACGTCGACTGCGCCAGCGCCACGGCGACCGGAACGTCGTCGTCGCCACCGGCGAGCATGTCGGCGGCGTAGCGGGCGCTCGCCCGTGCCGTGACCAGTTCCAGGTACAGATCCGCGAGCCGGTGCTTGAGCGCCTGGAACGAGCCGACCGGCCGCCCGAACTGGTAACGCTGCTTGACGTAGGCCACTGTCTCGTCCAGGCACCACTGCGCCACGCCGAGCTGTTCGGACGCGAGCAGCCCCGCCCCGACGGTCAGCGCGTGGTTCAGCGCCGCGGCCGCCTGCTCACCCGAGGCGAGCAGGGTGCCCGAGGCGCCGGAAATCGTGACGTCGGCGAGCCTGCGGGTCAGATCCAGCGAGGTCGCCTCGGCCGTGGTGAAATCGTCCACCGCGTACAGGGCGGGTCCCTCCGGCGTCTGTGCCGCGACCACCAGCACGTCGGCCACCGAGGCGTCCGCCACCAGTCCGATCTGTCCATTGAGGACACCGTCGGTGGCGGAAACGGCCGTGGGGAAGGCGGAACCGGGCCAGGTGGCCAGCGGCACGGCGAGCGCGCCGATCGTCTCGCCCGTCGCGAGCCGGCGCAGCAGCCCGGACACCGCGTCCGCGGAGGTGTCGCAGCCGAGCAGCGCCGAGGTGGCCAGTACCGCGCTGCCGAAGAACGGCACCGGCGCGAGTGAGCGGCCCAGTTCCTCGGCCACCACGGCCAGCTCGCGGGTGGAGGCGCCCTGCCCGCCCAGCTCCTCGGGCACGTGCAGTCCGGCCAGCCCCAGCTCGCCGGCGACCGTGCGCCACAGCTTCAGGTCGTAGGGCTCTTCGCTCTCGATGCGCGCGAGCAGGGACGCGGCGTCGGCCTTGTCCGCGAACAGATCGCGGACGCTGGCACGCAGGTCCTCTTCGACGTCGGAATACAGCAGATCGGTCACCGCGGCAGGTCCTTCCAGGCGACATCCTTGTCCACGCGGGGTTCGGAGGGCAGCCCCAGGACACGTTCGGAGATGATGTTGCGCAGCACCTCCGAGGTGCCGCCCTCGATCGAATTGCCCTTCGCCCGCAGATAGCGGTAGCCCGGCTCGCGGCCGAGCATGTCGACCTTCTCCGGACGGCGCATCGTCCAGTCGTCGTAGCGCAGCCCGTCCTCGCCGGCCAGTTCGACCTCCAGGCCGGTCAGGGCCTGCTGCAACCGCGCGAACGCCAGCTTCATCGCCGAACCCTCCGGCCCGGGATGACCGGCGGCCAGCTGCTGCCGCAACCGGGTGCCCGCCAGGCGGGTGGCCTCGGCTTCGGCCCACAGCCGCACCAGCCGCTCGTGCAGGTCGGGGGTGCGCAGGTCCGGACGCTCACGCCAGGTGCCGGCGACCATGCCGATCAGCCCGCCCTCGCGCGGCATCGCATTGCCGCCGATCGCGACGCGCTCGTTCATCAGCGTCGTGGTCGCGACCTTCCAGCCCTCGCCGACCGCGCCCAGCCGGTTGGCGTCCGGGATCCGCACGCCGGAGAGGAACACCTCGTTGAACTCGGCCTCGCCGGTCAGCTGCCGCAACGGCCGCACGTCCACACCGGGGTCGGTCATGTCGCAGATGAAGTAGGTCATGCCGCGGTGCTTGGGCACGTCCGGGTCGGTGCGGGTGACCAGGATCGCGAACCGGGCGATGTGCGCGACCGAGGTCCACACCTTCTGCCCGTCGACGACCCAGTGATCTCCGTCGCGCACCGCACGGGTGCCCAGTGCCGCCAGGTCCGAGCCCGCGCCGGGTTCGGAGAACAGCTGGCACCACACCTCCTCGCCAGTCCACAGTGGACGAAGATAGCGCTTCTTCTGCTCCTCGCTGCCGAACGCGAGGATCGTGGGCGCCGCCATGCCGAGGCCGATGCCGATGCGCCTCGGGTTGTTGTCGGGAGCGCCCGCCTTCGCGAACTCGGCGTCCACAACGGACTGCAGCGCACGTGGCGCGTTCAGGCCGCCGAGACCTTCGGGGTAGTGCACCCACGCCAGTCCCGCGTCGAACCGGGCACGCAGGAACTCCAGCCGGTCGGTGGTCTTCGGATCGTGTGCGGCGAGGAACTCGCCGACCTTGCCACGTAGCTCTTCGGGTGTGCTCACTTGTACTGCCTCAGCTCTCGGCGTGCCAGGGAACGCTTGTGCACCTCGTCCGGACCGTCGGCGAACCGCAGCGTGCGGATGCTCGCCCACATCTCCGCGAGCGGGAAGTCCTGCGACAGGCCGCCCGCGCCGTGTGCCTGGATGGCCTTGTCCAGGATCCACTCCACCGTCAGCGGGGTGGCGATCTTGATCGACTGGATCTCGGTGTGCGCGCCGCGGTTGCCGACGGTGTCCATCAGCCACGCGGTCTTGAGCACCAGCAGCCGCAACTGCTCGATGCGCACCCGCGACTCGGCGATCCAGTCCTGCACCACGCCCTGGTCGGCGATCGGCCTGCCGAAGGTGCTGCGGCCCAGGGTGCGGCGGCACATCATCTCGACCGCGCGCTCGGCGACGCCGATGGAGCGCATGCAGTGGTGGATGCGGCCGGGGCCGAGCCGTGCCTGCGCGATGGCGAACCCGTCGCCCTCCTCGGCGATGAGGTTCTCCGCCGGCACCCGCACGTTGTCGAAGACGACCTCGGCGTGCCCGCCGTGCGAGCTGTCGTCGTAGCCGAAGACCTTCATGCCGCGCTCGACCGTCAGCCCCGGGGTGCCGCGCGGCACCAGGATCTGGCTCTGCTGCCGGTGCGGTTCGGCGTCGGGATCGGTCTTGCCCATCACGATGAAGATCTGGCACTTCGGGTTCATCGCGCCGGTGATGTAGAACTTGCGGCCGTTGATGACGTAGGAGTCGCCGTCGCGCTTGATGCTGGTGGAGATGTTGCGCGCGTCGGAGGAGGCCACATCGGGCTCGGTCATCGCGAACGCCGACCGGATTTCCCCGTCCAGCAACGGTTGCAGCCACTGCTTGCGCTGCTGCTCGGTGCCGAACATCGCGAGGACTTCCATGTTGCCGGTGTCCGGCGCGGCGCAGTTGAGCGCGATCGGCGCGAGGTGCGGGCTGCGGCCGGTGATCTCCGCCAGCGGCGCGTACTGCAGGTTGGTCAGGCCCGCGCCGTGCTCGCCGGGCAGGAAGAAGTTCCACAGGCCGCGCTTGCGTGCCTCGGCCTTGAGCTCGTCCACGATCGGCGGCGCCGACCACGGATCGGTGCGCTGTTCGAGCTGCTCGTCGAACACCGGCTCGGCCGGGTAGATGTGCGAGTCCATGAACTCGAGCAGCGTGCCGCGTAGTTCCTCGGTGCGTGCGTCAAAGGCGAAGTCCATCACTGGTCCTTGAGGGTTTCGTTGCCGAGGCGGATGAGCGGGACGACCGCGGCGCCGATCTGCTCGAAACCGGCGCCCACGGTCTGGCCGTGGCTGAATCGGTAGTAAATGCCTTCGAGGATCACGGCCAGTTTGAAGAACGCGAGCCCGACGTACCAGTTGAGCGCGGAGATGTCGCGCGAGGAACTGGCGGCGTAGCGGGCGATGACCTCGTCGGTGGTGGGATAGCCGGGCGCGGAGCTGACGTTGGACACGACCTCCAGGTTGACCTTCTCTCGCTCGGCGTAGGCCACCAGCAGCGCGAGATCGGTGAGCGGATCGCCGAGCGTGGACATCTCCCAGTCCAGTACCGCCCTGATCTCGTCCGAGGAATCGACGAGCACGTTGTCCAGCCGGTAGTCGCCGTGCACGATCGCCGGCGGGCCGGAGACCGGGACCGCCCTGGCGAGACGGTCGTGCAGCTGGTCGACACCCTCGAGGTCGCGGCTGCGCGAGGAGTCCAGCTGCTTCTTCCAGCGGCGCAGCTGCCGTTCGAGAAAGCCTTCCGGGCGGCCGAAATCGGCGAGCCCGACCTCGGCCGGATCCACCGCGTGCAGGTCCACCAGGGTGTCGATGAGCTTGTCCGCGATCGCCTTCGTGCGCTGCGGGCCGAGTACCGTCAGCTCCTCGGCGGAGCGGTAGGGCTTGCCGGCCACGAACTCCATCACGTAGAACGGCGCGCCCAGCACCTCGGTGTCCTGGCACAGCGCGATCGTTTCCGGCACCGGCACCCTCGTCGGCGCCAGCGCGCTGATCACCTTGTGCTCGCGGCCCATGTCGTGCGCGGTCGGCAGAACGTGGCCCAGTGGCGGGCGGCGCACGACCCAGCGCGTGGTGCCGTCGCCGACGATGTAGGTCAGGTTCGACCGGCCACCTTCGATGATCTCGCCGGTCAGCGGGCCGGCGACCAGACCGGGCGCCTGCTCGTCGAGATAGGCACGCAGCCTGGCCAGGTCGAGGCCCGGCGGGTCTTCTTGGGACACGGGGATCTCCTTCGTTCCGGTACCGACCAGTCGGTATGTCCTACCGTAGCGTCAGTGCGCCGCCCGCCACGGCCTGATCTCAGCCGAGCATGCGGGTGACGAACTCCGCGATGCAGGCCGGCTTCTCGACGCCGTCGATCTCGATCGTCCAGCGCGTGACGAACTGCTTGCCGCCCGGCACGTCCGAGGCCTCGGCCAGTTCGGCCCGGCCGCGGACCTTGTCCCCGACCTTGACCGGCTGCGGGAACCGGACCTTGTTCAGCCCGTAGTTGATGCCCATCTTGATGTTGTCGACCTTGTAGGTCTGCGAACCCAGGAACGGCAGCAGCGACAGGGTCAGGAACCCGTGCGCGATCGGCGCGCCGAAGGGGCCCTGCTTGGCCTTCTCGACGTCGACGTGGATCCACTGGTGGTCACCGGTCGCGTCGGCGAAGGTGTTGACCTGCTCCTGGGTGACCGTGTGCCACTCGCTGACGCCGATCTCCTTGCCGACGTTCGCGGCCAGCTCGTCCATGTTCTCGAAGGTGCGCATCGCGATCAGTCCTTCGGTCCGCCGGCGACGTAGATGACCTGGCCGGAGACGAAGCCCGCGCCCTCGCTGACCAGGAACGACACGGTGTTGGCGATGTCGTCGGGCGTGCCGACGCGCTGCACCGGGATCTCCTTGGCCGCGGCGGCCTTGAAGTCGTCGAAGGACACACCGAGGCGCTCGGCGGTCGCGGCGGTCATGTCGGTGGCGATGAAGCCCGGGGCGATCGCGTTCGCGGTGACGCCGAACTTGCCGAGCTCGATGGCGAGGGTCTTGGTGAAGCCCTGCATACCGGCCTTCGCCGCGGAGTAGTTGACCTGGCCGCGGTTGCCCAGCGCCGACGTGGACGACAGGTTGACGATGCGGCCCCACTTCTGCTGGGTCATGTACTTCTGGGTGGCCCGGGTCATGAGGAACGAGCCGCGCAGGTGGACGCCGAGCACGGCGTCCCAGTCCTGGTCGGTCATCTTGAAGATCAGGTTGTCGCGGGTGATCCCGGCGTTGTTGATCAGCACGGTGGGCGCCCCGAGTTCCTCGGCGACGCGGGTGACAGCGGCCTCGACCTGCTCGGTGTCCGACACGTCCAGTCCGACGCCGATCGCCTTGCCGCCGCCGGAGACGATGGCCTCGGCGCCCTGCTTGACGTTGGCCTCGTTCAGGTCCAGCAGTGCCACGGCGAACCCGTCGGCGGCGAGCTTGCGGGCGACGGCGGCGCCGATGCCCTGGCCGGCTCCGGTGACGATCGCGACACGGGAGTGGGATTCGGTCACGTGCTTCCTCCTCAGCGTTGAGTGCGCTTGGCTAAGCGAGCGCTTAGAAAGCTACCGCCAACAGCTTACCCCGGCTGTGTGGTGTAGCTCATGTCACTCGGGCGAGCGTAGTAGCGGCACCGCCAGTGTCGCGATCGCGAGCAGTTCGTTGACCGCCATCAGCCGTTCGACGAGGCCGAGCGGCACGAACGTCCACCATGGCCCGCCGCCGGTGAGCATCACGGCGACACCGGTGAGGATCACCCCGAACCACGCCAGTGACGTGAGGCTCAGGACGCGTGCGGTCCACAACCACCCGGTGCGGCGGGCGAACACCGCGCGCGAGGCCAGCAGCAGCCCGACCGGCAGGCAGAGGAAGCCGGCCACGCTCGCGTACCGGTGGATCATGCCGCCGACGCTCGGGCCCACCGCCCAGTCGGTCTTGGGAAACGCGACGATCACCAGCAGGCTGACCGTCCACAGTGCGCCGCAGACGACGGCGGGGGAGAAGGCCCGCAGGCTCCGGTGGAGCACGTGCAGCGTGAACAGCAGGGCACTCGCCGCGGCGATCAGCACCACCGCCGCGTCGAAGATCCACTTGTTGGCCGACAGCGCGTACTCGCTGATCGTGCGCCGCATCGGGCTGATCGCGTCGGTCGGCGGAATGAACTGCAGCAGCAGGATCAGCGCGGCGCCCACGACGATGGCCGCGATCGACGCGAGCCCGAGCAGGCCGGGCGCACGGCCTGCGGTGGTCGTGGGGATGGCCTCGGACGTCGCGCTCACGATCACCAGGTTACGGGCGCTTCGTGAGGGTTCGCTGAGGATCGGGCCCACCGCGCGCGTGATTAGGCTGGCCGTATGGAACAGCGAACCCTGGGCAGGACCGGCCGCGACGTGTCGGTCGTCGGACTCGGCACCTGGCAGCTCGGGGCCGACTGGGGCACCGTCGGCGAGGACGAGGCGCGTGCGGTGCTCGACGCGGCCGTGGAGGCCGGTGTCACCTTCTTCGACACCGCCGACGTGTACGGCGACGGGCGCAGCGAGAAGTTCATCGGCGCGTACCTGCGCGAGCACCCGGGCATCTTCGTGGCCACCAAGATGGGCCGGCGCGCGAGCCTGGATCCCGCGAACTACACGCTGGACAACTTCCGCGCCTGGACCGACCGCTCACGCGAGAACCTGGGCGTGGACACCCTCGACCTCGTCCAGTTGCACTGCCCGCCGACGCCGGTCTATGCGATGGACCCGGTCTATGACGCGCTCGACACGCTGGTGGCGCAACGGTGCATCGCCGCGTACGGCGTGAGCGTGGAAACCTGCGACGAGGCGCTGACCGCGATCGCCAGGCCCGGGGTCGCGAGCGTGCAGATCATCCTCAACCCGTTCCGCCGCAAGCCGCTCGAGCGGGTGCTGCCCGCCGCGGCGGAGGCGGGCGTCGGCATCATCGCGCGGGTTCCGCTCGCGTCCGGGCTGCTGTCCGGACGGTACACAAAGGACACCGTCTTCGCGGCCGACGACCACCGCACGTTCAACCGGCACGGCGAGGCCTTCGACCAGGGTGAGACGTTCGCCGGTGTCGACTTCGCGACCGGCGTCGAGGCCGCCGCCGAGTTCGCCGGGCTCGCGCCGTCGGAGGCCACGTCCGCGCAGACCGCACTGCGGTGGATCATCCAGCAGCCGGGCGTGACCTCGGTGATCCCCGGTGCCCGCTCCCCGGAACAGGCCCGCGCGAACGCTGCCGCCGCCGGGCTGGCGCCGCTGCCGGAGGCGACGCTGGAGGCCGTGCGCGACCTCTACGACCGGCGCATCCGGGCGCAGGTGCACGACCGCTGGTGACTCACCGTTCGGTCGCGGCGATGACCCGGCCCAGCGCCTTGTGCAGCGCTTCCAGTTCGGCGACCTCCATGCCGAGTTCCTCCACGACGCGGTAGGGGATCTTCTCGGCTTCCTTGCGCAGCCCGCGGCCGGCCTCCGTCAGGTCGATCCGCAGCGCGCGCTCGTCGGCGCGGTCGCGCTCGCGCGAGATGTAGCCCAGCGTCTCGAGCCGTTTGAGCAGCGGGGACAGCGTGGCCGGTTCGGCCCGCAGCGTCTTGCACAGGTCCCTCACGGTGCGCGGCGCGGTGTCCCACAAAGCGAGCAGCACCAGGTACTGCGGATGGGTCAGGCCGTAGGGCTTGAGCAGCGGCCGGTAGATGGCGATGACGCTGCGGGCGGCGACGGACAGCGCGAAACACACCTGCCGGTCGAGCGCGAGCGGATCTTCACCGAGGTCGATCGTCGCCATGGTCACCTCCGCTGGCTTCGTTAGCACGCTAAATATTAGTGTCGTGACCGTGAGCGAGAGGCAGCGCCCGAACCCGGCGCAATGGATCTGGTACTCCCTCGGCGGCAGGCTGCCCGACGGGTGCCGCGAATGGGTGCTGCACGACACCACGTCCCGGACGTGGGTCCTGCGTCATGCCGCGCGCACCACGGTGCTGCTCGGGCCGTTGATGGCGGTGTGGTTGCTGCTTCCCGGCCCGCTGTGGCTGCGCCTGCTGCTGGTGCTGATGGCGGGCCTCGTCGGCTACTTCTATTCGTTCGTCTACATGGAGGAAGCCGCGGAGAACCGGCTCGCCAAGCACGGGTATCCGCGCGGTACGGGCAAACGGATGCGCAGGCAGGCGCACGCCGAGGAGGACGAACTCGCCCGCCAGCGCTATCTCGCGCGCTACCGGACGCCGATCGAGTGATCGTCCTCAGTGGACATTCGCAGCCCGGGACACCAGCCCCCGCGCGTGGTCGCGTGCCGGGGCTTGCCGCGCGGCGGCGGCAGATGACCGTGTAGTCGCCCGTCGGCGCCCCAGTGCGTGAACTCCTCTTCCCACGGCCTGTTCAGCAGGGCCTGGCGTTCGGCCAGTTCGGCCTGGGTGGCCAGGAATTCGCGGAACCGGGCCATGAAGTGCCTGCTCATGCCTCAAGGGTCCGCGCGCCGGGGCGCGAACACGAGTGGCAGAGCCGCACGGTTGCGTCAAAATCCTGCCATCAGTAGTCGTCGCGGCCGGTGATCTGCTCTTCCAGGGTCTCGGCCGCTCCGGTGACCAGTTCCAGCGGGTCGGTGAACTCGTTGATGTCGAGGTTGACCAGCGGCAGCGAATGACGCAGCACGATCCAGTCGCCCATGATGACCGCGCCGCCGACGACGGTGGTGTGCCCGATCTCGGCCAGTACGGCGCGCAGGTCGACCTCGTCGGCGCGGGCGAACGGCGTGGCGATCTGCACCCATTCCTCGCGCTTGTCGAGCACCTCGCGGGCGATCACGACCATCTGGGTGCGTTCTTCCTCGTCGGCATCCCTGCGGAAGCGGAGCCGGATCCTGATCTCCTCGGGTTCGTCCCGGATCACGCGGTAGGACTGCCGGATGAACGTCTGGAGTTCGCGCCAGGTCGCCACGAGGTCCCTTTCCAAGCCGGTTGCGGTCGCCTGAGAAGTCAAGCACACCCGCCAGGTCCCGGGTAGCGGAACAGCTTGACGACTCCGGGGTTGTGTGGTGATCATCTTCGTATGCCGAATCGCTGCGTTCCTTCACATTCCGTGGGAGCCGGCGTAGTCGCCTTGCTGCTGCGCCGCGGCCGCCTCGGCTCTCCGCCGGGCTGACGTCCGCGTCGCCATTCATTTCCCTTACGCAGCAAGGAGATTCTTCATGTCTGTGGACTTTGCCGCGCCCGCGCTCCGGCACGCCCAGGTACCCGACGAGTCCATCGTCGAAGGCCCGCGCGTCCTGCGCCGCCTGCCCGAAGGCGCCGACGAGCGGCCCTACGAGCAGTTCGGCCTGCGGCCGCTCGGCCGGGTCATCGGTGCCGAGATCGACGGCGTCGACCTCGCGAAACCGCTGACCGCGCCGCTGCGCGCGGAGCTCAACCGCGCCTTGCTGGAGTGGAAGGTGCTGTTCTTCCGCGACCAGGACATCACGCCCGCGCAGCAGCGCGCGTTCGCCCGGAACTGGGGGCCGCTGGAGACCAACCCGTTGCTGCCGAAGGGCGATTCCGACGAGGTGACCCGGTTCTCGCGCAGCGCGGCGATGCCCGGGTTCGAAAACATCTGGCACACCGACGTGACGTTCCGGCCCAACCCTGCGCTCGGGTCGGTGCTGCGGCTGGTCAGGGTGCCCTCGATCGGCGGCGACACGATGTGGGCCGATATGGCCGCCGCATACGACAATCTGCCCGCCGGCGTCCGCGAACGCATCACCGGCCTGCGCGCGGTGCACGACTTCGTGCCCGGGTTCCAGCGGTTCAGCGAGGCGGATTTCCTGGCAGCGCGCCAAGACGAGTTCCCGCCGGTCGAGCATCCCGTGGTGCGCACCCATCCCGAGACGGGACGGCGGACGCTGTTCGTGAACCCCGCGTTCACCACCCACATCGTCGGCCTCGACCGCGACGAGAGCGACCGGCTGCTGCGGCTGCTGTTCGCGCAGGCGCACGTGCCCGAATTCCAGGTGCGCTTCCGCTGGACGGAGAACGCGGTGGCGTTCTGGGACAACCGCGCCACGCAGCACTACGCGGTCAACGACTACGCGCCGGAGGTCCGCGTCGCCGAACGGGTCGCCATCGCGGGTGACCGGCCGTTTCAAGGCTGACCGCGCGGGCAACCAGTGCGGTATGGCTTCCGTACTGGTGCTCGATGTGGACGGCACCCTGGTCGACACCAACTACCACCACGCACTGGCGTGGTTCCGCGCGTTCCGGCGGTCGGACGTGACGGTGCCGGTGTGGCGCATCCACCGTGCCATCGGTATGGGCGGTGACCAGCTCGTGCCCGCCGTCGCGGGGCGGCGCGTCGAGGAGGAACTCGGCGACGCCGTCCGCGCGGCGTGGAAGAAGGAGGTCGACGGGCTGCTGGAAGAGGTCTGCGTGATCGACGGCGCGCGTCGGCTGCTGGAGGACGCGGTCCGCGCCGGATACACCGTCGTGCTGGCCAGTTCCGGCAAACCGGACCACGTCGACCGCTACCTCGATCTGCTCGACGCGCGCGAGCTGGCACACGGCTGGACCACTTCGGCGGACGTGTCGGCGACCAAACCCGAGCCGAACCTCATCCAGGCCGCACTGGCCAAGGCGGGTGAGGACGAGGCCGTCGTGGTCGGCGATTCGGTGTGGGACTGCCAGGCCGCGAAACGCATCGGGCTGCCGTGCGTGGCGGTGCGCACCGGTGGTTTCGGCGAGCAGGAGCTGATCGACAACGGCGCCGCCCGGGTGTACGACGACCTGGACCAGCTGCGCGCGGACCTGTCCCGGTTGCCGGTTACCCGGGCGGAGTAAGGGTTTTCCGGGACGAACCGGCGGCGCGAGCCTGCCGGGCGTGCTTGACTGGGACGACTCCACCGCGCGCTACCCGTCGGTCTAGGTGATCCAGGGGGTACACCGGGCACGTCTCGATGTGGGCCAACCGCACGCCGTTCCGGCAGCCGTTCATCGAGACCGCCGACGCCGTGTTCGCCGACGGCGCGCCGGGCTGTGTCGTCGTCCACGTCGACGCGTGGCCGCGCCATCACGGGAAAATCCTCCGGCGGCTTCGGCGCGATGATCACCCCGATGCTGCGCCCGGACCTGTTCGGCGCGCTGGCCACGCACGCCGGGGACGCTCTCTACGAACTGTGCTATATTCCGGAGTTCGGCAAGATCATCAGGGTCCTGCGCGACTACGACCACGACATCCTGCGCTGGTGGGACGATTTCCGCTCACGCACGGCGTTCACCAAACCCGACGACGCGACACTGCTGATGACCCTCGGTGTCGCGGCGTGCTTTTCCGCCCGCGAGGACGGCACCCCGGAACTGCCGTTCGACCAGGTCACCGGCGAACTGCTGCCCGAGGTGTGGCGGCGCTGGCTCGCCGAACGCCTCGCGCGGTGAACCCTCACCGGGCAGCGAGATACTTCGGATCGGCCGGGGGCAGCGGTTGCGCGGGCTGGCCGCCCAGCACCTGGCCCAGCGCGTCGTAGAACGTGGGTGCGGCGATGGTGCCACCGAACGCGCCCTTGCAGCCGTTCTGGATCACCGGCGGGTTCGTCGCGCAGATCGTGCCGGGGTGCGAGCCGTCGGCATACACCACCGACGTCGCGGCGTAGGAGTTGGTGATCCCGAGGAACGCCACCGACTCGTTGTCCTGCGTCGTCCCGGTCTTCGCGGCCGTGGGCCGCGTCCAGCGCGCCGCCTGGGCGGATTCCGCCGACGTACCACCGGGTTTGACGTCGTTGCCCAGCCCCTGCACGAGGGTGTTCGCCAGCCCCGGCGGCACGACCTGCTCACACGGCTGCTGGGCGATCGGCACCGGCGTCCCGTAGCGGTCGGTGACCTGTTTGATCGGATTCGGCGGGCACCAGCGGCCGTGGTCGGCCAGCGTGGCGGCCACGTTCGTCAGCTCCAGCGGGCTGAACGGGCTGAAGCCCAGCGTGAACGCGATATTGCCCTGGTTGAACTGGTCCTGCGGCTGCGTGTAGGTCGAGGGCACGCTCGCGCCGTCCGGCGCCGGGCCGGGGGAGTCGCCGTGCATGTTGGTGCGCATGGTCTGCCGCAGCCCCAGTTTCGCGGCCGTCGCGATCACATCCGGCATACCGGTCCGCAGTTCGAGGTCGGTGAACGCGACGTTCGGCGAGGTGGCCAGCGCATCCCGCAGCGGGATCGGATTGGGGTAGCCGCCGTCGTTGTGCACGGTCGCGCAGGACCTGCTGCCGGGCACCGGGAAGCACTGCGCGCCGGGATTGGGCAGCGGGGTCGACAGGCCCGCGGTGCCCTTCTCCATCGCCGCGGCCGTGGTGAACAGCTTGAACACCGAGCCCGCGCCGAAGGGCACGCTCACGTTGGCCGGCTGGTTGTAGCTGGTCTCCCCGGCGTGGGCGTCGGTGCCGTAGGACCGGTTGGACACCATCGCGACCACGTCGTGCGAGCTCTGGCCGGGTTTGACGATCACGAACGGATTCGCCACGCCCTGCTGGGTGCTGGGCACGCGCCGGTCGGCGGCGTCCTTGGCGGCGCGGCTGATCCGCGGGTCCAAAGTGGTCTGGATCGTGTAGCCGCCGGACTTGATCTGCTCCTGGCTCAGCCCGGCCTTCTCCAGGTAGTCCACGGCGTAGTCGCACAGGAAACCGGAGTCGGGCGCGGCGGCGTAGCAGCTGGCCGGAGGCGCGGACTTTTCCGGTTGCACGCCAAGGGCTTCCCCCTTCGCGGCGGCAGCCTGCTCCGGCGTGATCGACTTCGCGGCGGCCATCGCGTCGATCACGACGTTGCGCCGCTGCAGTGTTTCCTGCGGATAGGTGTAGGGGTTGTACCGGCTGGGGTTGTTGACCATTCCGGCGAGCATCGCGGACTGGGCGATGCTCAGCTTGTCGGGCGTTTCGCCGAAGTAGTACCGCGCGGCGGCGCCGACCCCGTAGGTCTGGTTGCCGTAGGAGACCACGTTCAGGTAGTTGGCGAGGATCTGCTGCTTGCTCTGCGACCGGTCCACGATCACCGCGAGCTGCGCCTCACGCAGCTTCCGCGCCATCGTGTCCGAGCGGTCCTCCTCCTGCGACTTGGCATCGTTGCGGTCCAGCACGTTGATCAGGTAGTTCTTGACGTACTGCTGCGTGATCGTGGACGCACCCTGTGTGCTGCCGCCGCCCGCGTTGTTCAGCACGGCACGCACCACCGCACGGGGGTTCATCGCGCCTTCGGAGAAGAAATTCCTGTCCTCAATGGACAACACGGCGGCTTTCATCGGATCCGAGATGTCCTCGTACCGCGCGGGTAGCCGGTACTGGTCGTACAGCGTGGCGATGGGGCTGCCGTCGGCCGCGGTCACCTGGGTGACCTGTGGTGCCGGTGTGTTGAGCAGCTGCCGCGCCATCTCCGGCACCGCGGCGCTGACCTGGTTGGACAGGGCACCCAGCCCGCCGGCGGCCGGAAAAATCAGCCCTGCCACCAGAATCCCGGCAAGCAGGCACAAGCCGGCCAGCTTGCTCACAGCCGCACCACGGCGCACGAAAACGACCTCCCTCGACAGCTTCTTCTGCTGCTGTACCCGCAGTCCGGAATTCCTAAGCCTGTGCCTGTTGATACCAGAAGGCGGTGGTCGCGATGTCGGCCCGCTCCAGCGGAAGGTAACGTCCGCCGGACTGCCAGCCCAGCGCCTGCAAGCTCACCCGCAGGTCGGAATCGAACGTGATCGGATCCGGCACGTGCCAGCGGTACAGGCCGAAACGTTGCCGTGCCTGGTAGATCTTGTCCGGCGGCAGGATCTGGGGCAGGCCGAGGAAGCGGGTCGAGTAGCCGACGTAGTGGCCTCCCATGTCGAAGTTCCAGGCGCCGCCGAAGTAGTCCTCGGTACCGGTGCCGCAGATCGTGGGGAATTCCTCGTCACCGTCGAGGAAGAACTTCACCTCGCCTTCACCCCACCAGCCGGACGCGCCCGGCGAGATCGCCAGATACGTTCCGGCATAGTGACCGCGGCCGCGCGTTCGCAGGATCGTGTGCACCGCGGGCGTGCCGAGCGGGTGGGAACGATGCCAGGCGGCGTGCAGGTACGCCGTGTTCTCCGGAAGTTCCTCGCCCGTGTAAGTCACCTGGTAATACACCGGTACGCCGCCGCCACTGGTGTTCTCGAGCGTGATCACGGCACGTTCGCGAAACGGCATGGGCCAGTAGGAATTCAGCCCGCCCGCGGGCAGCACCACGATCATCTCCGAATCGAGCAGCGCCAGCTCTTCCCAGGCGTTGCAGAAGAAATCGCCGAGCGGCACTTCCACGGCGGGTGTGTCGCGGGAGTCCCAGAACATGCGCAGCACCAGCTGCCGCAGCCGGGAACGGTCGGTGGTGAGCCAGATGTGGCGCACCACACCGGGGCCCGCGACATCGGCGAGGGTGGCGGTGGCACCGGCGGCCAGGTCGATGGACGGCGAAACCTTCCAGCCCCGGCCCAGTTCACGTGCCGCGCCCGCACCGGTGCCCTCGGTGGCCATCCCGCCGGCGCCCTTCGCCCCGGTGAAGTTCTCGGGGCTGACCGAACGGGTGACCGCCTCGCGCAGCTGCCAGATCTCCGCCATGGTCGCGACGGTACTTTCTCGCGTGGTTTATCACGAGCCGGAGTGGGATAATCCTGGCCCGTGGCGAAGCAGAGGTGGCCGGTCCAGCGCGTGCCGCGCAAGGTACTCCGGCCGACGTTCGCGCAGGCCGTGCCGGAGCTGATCGCGTCGGCGGCCAAGCGCGCCGAAGCGCGCCCGTCCGGCAACTGGTACGCGTTCGCGGCCAGCGCGGACGTGCGGGGCTCGCGGCCGTTGGGCACCCGGGTCGCGGGCCGTGAGCTGGTGGCGTGGCGCGACCGCGACGCAGCGCTGATCGTCGGGCCCGGCGAATGCCCGCATCTCGGCGCGTCGCTGGCCGACGGCAAGATCGTGTGTGACGCGGTCGTGTGCCGCTGGCACGGCCTGCCGGTGGGCAAGAACAGCCGCTCCGGCTGGGAACCGCTGCCCGGTCACGACGACGGCGTGCTCGTGTGGGTCCGGCTGGACGGCGCGGACGAGGCCGCGCTGCCCGAACCGGTGCTCGGGCCCCGGCCCGCGCTGCCCGGCAGTGTGTCCGCGGTGACCAGGCTGGTCGGCGTGTGCGAACCCGGCGACATCGTGGCGAACCGGCTCGACCCCTGGCACGGCGCGTGGTTTCATCCCTACTCGTTCGCCAACCTCGATGTCGTGAGCACGCCCACCGAGGAGGACGACAAGTTCGTCGTCGACGTGACCTTCCGGCTCGGCGGCCGGATCGGGGTGCCGGTGCGCGCGGAGTTCAGCTGCCCGGACCCGCGTACCGTCACGATGTCCATTGTGGACGGGGAGGGCGCGGGTAGCGTGGTGGAGACCCACGCGACCCCGCTCGGCCGCGGCCAGGACGGCAGGCCGCGCACGGCGGTGCTGGAGGCCGTGGTCGCCACGTCGCAACGGCCGGGTTTCGCTATCGCCAGCAAGGTTTCCCCGCTGTTGCGCCCGCTGATGCGGCGAGCCGCCACTCGATTGTGGCGTGACGACCTCGCCTACGCCGAACGCCGCTACGCGCTGCGGTCGGAATCCGGCCAGAGATAGGGCAGATCGTCGGGCACGCCGGGAAACCACCGGCCGTAGTGCCCGGGATCCTTGCGCACCAGTGCCGACTGGTGACTGCGATGGAAATCCTCGTCGCCCAGCCATTTCGGCATGTCCCCGGCCTCGGACAGGACGGGTTCGGTGCGCACGACGGTCAGGCCCGTGGCACGCGTCAGGTCCTCGCGCAGCTTGTCCGCGCACGTGTCGGCCCGCCCCTGCGCACACCACACCTCGCACATCTGCAGGCCGTACCGGGTGAGCGCTTCCTCGTAGCCGCGCCACATCTTCGCCGCGGGATGATGCCGCCAGCCGTAGCCTTCGACGGTGATCGCGCGCAGCACCTGCAGGGTCTCGACCCGTTGCTTGCCGAGCCGTCGCGTGTCGAGCACCCGCGCGCTCGCGGTGAAATCGGGGTACGGCAGGAACGTCTGCATCACATCACCTTCGCCAGTGCGCGGAACATCGCGAGCCTGCCACTGGTGGGCACGGTCGTCAGTGGATGGCCGGCCACCCCCCAGCCGCCGAGCAGGTGATTCGCGGCCAGCCAGCCGGTGGTCGCGGCTCGTTCCATGAGCGCGACCGGCAGGTCGGCGCGCACCCCGTCGCCCGCGAGCGCGAGGCCCGGCACCGGGGTGAGGACCGGGGGACGCCGGAAGTAGGTACCCGGCGCGAACAGCGGGCAATCCTCGCGCCGTTCGACGCGATCGTCGACCAGCTTCGCGTCCCTGGTCTCCGGATACAGTTCGCGGAGGCGGTCCAGCAGGCGGGCGGGCACGTCCTCGCCCGGCGAGGCGTAGGCGTGCAGCTCCACCACCGAACCTCCGGACGCGCGCGCCCACGCCGCGGCGTCGGCGTCGTAGCGATCGAGCACGCTGATGTTGTCCAGTGGGGGCAGGCCGCCGGTGGCGAGGAACGGATGCCGGTCGGCGCGCACCGGACGGTCGAGCCACAGCCTGCGCACGACGAAGGGTGGGGCAGTGCGCTGTTCGGCGATCTGCGCGCGCCACGCCTCGGTGCCGAGCCCAGGTGAGGCGGCCACGAGATCGCGCAGGCCGCGCAGGTCCAGTGCGAGCACGACGGCGTCGGCCTCGTGCGTCCCGTCGCGCGTGTGCACGGTGAACCCGCCAGCCCGCCGCTCGATCGCCGTCGCCGCCACGCCGGTGCGGGTCTCGGCGCCCAGGCCGCGAAGATGGGACACCAGCGGCGACCACAGGGTGTGAAAGGGCGCGCGGGGCACGTCGAACAGCAGGCCCTCGGCGGAACCGAGGAAGTACAGGTGGAACATCACCGCCAGCTCGGCGGCCGAAAGTTCCTGGGGGGCGGCGAAAAAGCTGCGCGAGAACACGTCGAACGCCAGATGCCGCGCGGCTTCGGGAAAGCGGACGCGCGCGAGGAACGACTCCGCGTCCATCGCGTCGAGCCGCTCGTAGGTGCCGGGCACGGTCACGTTCACCAGATCCAGCGCCGCGCGCGCGTTGACCCGGAACAGGTCGGCGACGCTGAACGTGGGGCTGCGCAAGGCGAAACCCAGTGCGTTCCACGGCGGCGTACTGGGGATGCCGCGGAAGGTGTCGGTACGGCCGTGCTCGTCGACGAGCGGATAGTCCGTCAGCGGCATCAGCTCGGGTTCCGCGCGGCCCAACAGCGCACGCAGATTGTAGTACTGGCGGAAGAAGGCGTGGAAGCCGCGGCTCATCCCGGTCGTGGTGCCGTCGGACAGCGTCGTCGTCCAGCCACCGACCCGGCCGCCCCAGTACTGCTCGCGTTCGAGCACCTCGACCGCGACGCCGCGCTCGGCCAGCGCCGTCGCCGCGGTCAGCCCGGCGATTCCGCCGCCCACCACGACGGCACGTGGTAGGCGGTCCAGCTCGCGGGCATGGGCGAATCCGGGACGCGCCGGATGGTGGACTCGTCGGCGGTCGCTCATGGCGCCTCGGCGGTGAAGGTGTGCACGATGCCACGTTGCCAGCCGGTCATCGTCTGCGTCCGCACCGCCGCGAATCCGGCGCGTCGCAGCCGTGCGGACAACGCGCGCACCCCGTCGAAGCGCAGCACGCTGCGCCACAGGTACCGGTACAGGGCCGCGTTTCCGCTGAACAGCCTGCCCAGCGGGATGATCACCAGCCAGCACACGACCGTCCACACCAGACGCGCGGCGCGGCTGTCGGCGACGCTGTACTCGTGCACGACGAGTGTCCCGCCCGGACGGAGCAGTTTCCGCAGTGCGACGAGGGTTTCGTCCGGTTCGGGGAGGTTTCGCACCAGATAGGCGGCGAAGATGGCGTCGAACGGGCCGGTGATCCCGGCCTCACCGAGGTCCTCGATGCGGCTGTGCGTGAAGGCGACCGTGTCCGGCCAGCGCTTGCGGCGGGCCTCGGTGAGCATTCCCGCCGAGGCGTCCACGGCCTCGATCCGCGCGTGTGGCACGGCCATGAGGACGGCGCGGGTGGAGGCGCCCGTGCCGCATCCGGCGTCGAGCACGCGGCGGGCCTGCGGCGGGATCGCGGCGGCGGAGCGGCGCAGGTGGGCGTGGTAGCCGGGGTTGAGCCCGACCAGCCGGTCGTAGACGCGGGAGTCCTGGTCGAAGGCGGCGGGCACACTCACGAGATCGTCCTTTCCCGTTGCCGGGTCCACAGCAGCAGTGTCAGCGTGATCAGGCTGACGCCGAAAAGGTAGTCCTCGACGGGAATGTCGAAGGGAAACCGGACGCCGGTGAACTGGGCGGGGTTGTATTCGACGATCGGCGCGGACAGTTTGGTCAGCCACCCGTCGGCCCCGATCTGGAAGGCGAGCACGATGCCGATCGTGAGCCAGTAGGCAGGGCGGCGGAACAGGCCGGTGCGCAGCCACAGCAGCTCGACGGCGGCGACCGCGGGTACCGAGGCGACGGCGGGCAGCGTGTAGCCGATCATCGGCGGGCCAGCATGCGCTCGGCGGTCTCGTAGGTCAGCAGCCCGCACAGCGGGATGACCAGGAAGAACAGCGCTTCCTCCAGCGGGACCGCGAAGGGCAGGTCAACGCCGAGCAGGTAGCGCGGGTTGTAGGTCCAGACGCCGGCCGTGATCGCGAGGACGTCCCAGACGAGGAAGATCAGCGCCGCGGGCAGGACGGCGCGCGCGAGCCTGCCGGGCTGGCGGTAGACGCGGGTGCCGGTCAGCTCCAGCGGCAGGGTGACCACCACGCACGCGGTGAGTAACAGCAGGTACTGCATTCTGTCCATCGTTTCGGCCCTTTCGCGGAGATCGACCTCGCCTGTTCAGTACTGCCCGTATTCGGCGCGAGGGAAACCACGCGTGTTCACCCGCGACGGTGGGTTACGAAATTCAATATTGAGTTATACGCTGCACCTTCAGGCTCCCGAAGAAAGCCGGTGCGCATGGTCGAGCACGAAGTGGACACCGTCGTCGAGGTGGCCAGGACCGCCGACCAGTGCGCCACTGCGGTGCGCGGGACGGCATACGGCCGGCTCGAGGCGGTGCTGCGGGAAAGCTCGCACCACGAAGAACTGCTCGCGTTGTGGGTGCGGTTGCTGGTCACCGTCACGCCGGAGGATCTGGCGGCCGAGATGGTCGACGAGCTGTGGCGGCGCGACATGAGCGAATGGCTTGTCGCGATCGAACATTTCCTGGACTACGCGCACGAACGCAGGACACGCAGCCTGGAGGCTTTCGTGGCCGAGGTGGTTTCGTGGCCGTGGGCGCTGCAGGTCCCGTTCGCCAGAATCATGCTCACCACGATCGCGAAGTCGTTGCCCGAGGACATCCTGCCCTCGCACTACCTGGTCGCGCGGGGCATGCTCATCGAAGCCGCGGAGGAAGCGGGCTGCCCTGGTCTGATCAGCGCGCTGACCGGTCTCGTCGCGCAGGGCTGGCGGCAGCGAGACCGCCCGGCGATGCGCCTGGCGTTCGACCTGACCCGCCAGGTGCACCGCGAACTGCCGGACCGCCGCACCCGTCACCAGGCGATCGCCGCTTTCGCCCTGGTGCTGGGGCAGGGACGGGCGCAGGAGCCGGTCACTGTCACCACCCACGGCGGCGCCAGGACCCTGAGCGAACACGACGACCCCACGACCGCCCCCGGCGCGGAACGGGCAACGGTCGTCGCGGCACGGGTGGTGCGCCACGCGGCGAGCGGCGCACTGGAACGCATCGACGCGGAACTGGCCGACCAGGCACCGGGGGAACAGGAACTGGTGTCGGTGCTACTGGCACTGACCCTGGCCGCGGCGACGCGACTGAGAAACGACGCACACACCTGCCTGCCGTGAGGTCTCCGTCCTTTCCGGACTATCCAGCCAGCGTCGTTCCGGTCTCCAGCAATGACTTCAAGTCGCTCAGGATCCACGGCCAGCCGCCCCCGGCGCCTTGCTCCTCGTTCTCACCGGCGACCAGCGCGGCCAGCTTCGGTGCGTTGTCCAGTTCGTGGATGACGGTGAGTTTCGTGCCGCCGGGGGTTTCGGTCAGTTCGTAGGTGAGCCGGGTGAAGCCCTCGGCCGCGACGCCGGGGTCCATCAGCATCCGCCACGACAATGCCAGCCTTCTCGGCGGATCGGCTTCGATGACTTCGCCGTCGATGATCGACTCGGGACAGGGGTAGCCCATCTCCTGGCTGGCCTTGACCATCGCCTCGCTCGGGCGCGTCGCGAACTTCGCGCCGGGGCGCAGGTCGTAGTCGGTGAGGCCGCCGTAGCCGTAGCGGTCGGTCCACTCCGGCTTGATGATCGCCTCCCACACCCGCTGCGGCTCGGCCTTGATGTAGATCCGGTAGACCTGCGTGGTCACCACGGTCTGTGCCGTCGTCATGGTTCTTGCTCCAATTCCGTTTTCAGTTCGGTGAGCGCGGCTGTCTGGCGCTCGGTGTACTTGTCGATCCAGCGGTCGTGGATCGACCTGATCGGCACCGGATTGAGGAAGTGCCGCTTCTCCCGCCCGGACTTGCGTGCGATGACGAGATCGGCCTCCTCGAGCACGCGCAGGTGCTTCATCACGCCGAACCGCGTCATCTCCAGCTCGGACTCCAGTTCGGAGAGCGTGCGGCCGTCACGCGCGAACAGCAGGTCGAGCAGGAAGCGACGGGTGGGGTCGGCCAGTGCCTTGAAGACCCGGTCGTCGTCCGTCACGAGACCAGAATAGGTGACCAAATGGTCACGTGTCTACAGGCGGCCGCTCTCGCCGAGATACGCGGCGATCCGGATGCGCAGCTGCCGCACGTCGGCGACCGCGACCGTGACCGCACGAGCGGGCCGGTACCCGATGGCGGTCCGGCCGGAGCGCGCCGGGCCGCTCAGGTAGGCGAAGCCTTCTTCGGCATCGAGGCGGACGGCGGACCATGCCGATGCCGCCCGCGAGCCGAGCGCGTGCGGATAGGTCGGCTGTTTCATGACCGTGGCGATCGCTTCGTAGAACGCGGGAAGGTGCGTGTCGAGGATGCCGAGCCCGCGCCCCGGCCACACCAGCAGCGGCCACGGCCCCGGCGGCGCGGGTGCCGCGATCGTCACCATGTGCCCGGTTCGCGCGGCGGCCCATGGCTCGGCCGCGCTCAGCTGTTTGATCAAGGCGTGCTCCTCGGGAAGAGGTGAGGGAACCACACCGCGCGGCGTTGCGGAAGGAGCGCGCCGCAACGTCAACACTGAAGAGTGACCACGTGTGCCCGGAAACGGCCGGGCCGGGGGATTTCCGCGCCGGCAGGGGCCGACCGGGCGGAGAGCGGCCGCCGGGCCGCCGGAGTCAGTGCAGCGCGGCGGTGAGTGCCGTGGTCGCGCGGTCGAACGCCTGGTCCGCGAACATCAGCATGTGCGGCAACGTCGCTCGCGCGGTGTGCCAGGTGTGGTTGAACCCCGGCTCGACGTGCGCGACCGCCTCCTGCCCGCGCGCCTGGAACGCGGCCGCGATCCGCCGTGCGGTCGCGACGTCCGTCGGTGCGCCGGCACCGGCGGTGAGCAGGACCGAGACCCGGCTGGGGAAGGGCATCGTCGCCAGGTACGTCCGCGGGGTGTTCTCCCGCAGGCGCTGCGGGTCGCCCCGGACCAGGCCCGCGTCGTCGCCGAGTTCGTCGTAGGGCAGCGCGAGCAGCAGCACGCTGAACTCGTCGACGTGGTGCAACCCGATGTTGAGCGCGGCGAACGCGCCACCGGACATGCCGCCGAGGGCCCGGTGGTCCCGGTCGGCGATCGTGCGGTACCGCGCGTCGATCGCGGGCAGGACGGTGCGGCCGAGGTAGGTCTCCAGCTGCGGCCCGCCCGGCACGTTCAGCCCCTCCCAGTCCCGGCTGACCTGGCCGGCGGTGAGGTCCACGCTGACCACGATCATCGGCTTGATCGCGTGATCGTTGTTCAGCAGGCGCAGGGTTCCCGGCGCGTCACCCGCGGTGAGCCAGTCCTCGGCGGTGCCGTAGGGATAGCCGTGCACGAGGTACACGACGGGATAGTGCTGCGTGGCTTCGGCCGGGTCGCCGTAACCGGGCGGCAGGAGCACGAAGGTCTTGCTCGCGGGCACCCCGTCGGCCGGATCGGGCAGGTTCAGCGTCTCGATCGCCGGGGCACCCGGCCCGTCGGCCGGGACGACGGGTTGCCGGCGGCGCGAATCGCCGGAGGAGGTCGTCTCGTCGTGGCCGTCGTCGAGCGTCCGCCCCAGCGCGGCGATCGGACCGCCGCCGCGTTCGAGTACCCGGCCGAGGTCGTGACCGGTGCGGACGTACCCGACGTAGGTGTTGAGCCCGGTGACTCCGGCGAGCAGCGCGCAGCACACGGCGGTGACGATCGCGGCGCGGCGGGGGCGGCGGCGCGTGCGGACGAGGATCGCGGCGATCACCGCCAGGCCCGCGAGCACGGCCAGCGTGATCCAGATCAGCGGTGATTCCAGCGGGCCGATCTCGCGGGCATGGCGCGCGACGTCGCCGGGCACCTGGGGATCGACCAGGTCCACGTTCACCGGGCCGCTCCGTCCAGCCCTTGCCGGTGTCCCAGCCAGGGCAGCGAATCCTGGAAGAAACGCGTCCACAGCGACCATTCGTGCCCGCCGGGCAGTTCCCGCCACTGCACGGACATCCCGGCGCGGCGGCAGGCGGCGAGCACCTCCTGTTGTTCTCCATGGTAGGGCTCGTCTTCGTCCCCGGCCGCGAGCACACCGGCCGAGGACGGGAAGGACGTGTGGGCCAGGATCGCCAGCGGATCCTGGCGTGCGTAGGCGTCGGCGTCACCGGCGAAGACGTCGTCGATGGCCTGGGCGACGGTGTCGTGCATGGGGCGGTTCTCTCCGGAGAAATCCAGGAAGGTGGGGAACAGGGAGGGGTGGCGGACGGCGAGTTCGTAGGCGCAGGTGCCGCCGTAGGACAGCCCGCCGACGGCCCAGTGCGCGGTGTCCGGGTCGGCATGCAGCTGCGTGCCGACCCATCGCGGCACATCCTGGCTGAGGTAGGTGTCGACCTTGGCCAGCGGGCTGTCCATGCACAGCAGGTCCTCGTCGCCGGCGCCGGTGTCGTCCGGGGCGACGACGATCGGTGCCAGACCGTCGTGGCCCGCGGCGTAGGCGTCGAGCCGGGCCGCGAGGTCGCCGGCGGCGAACCAGTCGCCGGTGTCGCCGGGCACGCCGGAGAGCATGACGAGCACCGGCAGCGGCGTGCCCTGCCCGGCCCGGTAGGCGGGCGGCAGGTACAGGTGAGCCTCGCGCGCCTGGAACCCCGACGTCGTGGCCGGGATGGTCACCGTGGTGACGGTACCGGCGGCGGGCATCGGGGCGGCCGGGGACCTGTCTCTTATACACA